>NZ_JBNPTT010000002.1:0-956393 GCF_051167795.1 Bradyrhizobium sp. HKCCYLS1011
GCGAAGAACGTCGCTCCATCTCGCTCAATCACAGCCGACGGTGGCTATGGGTCCCCGCTTTCGCGGGGACGACAGCGCTGCTGGTGTTAGCTTGGGTGCGCCCCAGCAGTGGCGGAAGAAGAAGGTCCGTAGCTCGCCAAACATTCCCTGTCGTCCCGGGCAAGCGCGCCCTTGCGCGCGCAGACCCGGGACCCATAACCACAGGACTTTGTTGTTGCGAAGAACGTCGCTCCATCTCGCTCAATCACAGCCGACGGTGGCTATGGGTCCCCGCTTTCGCGGGGACGACAGCGGTGCTGGTGTTAGCTTGGGTGCGCCCCAGCAGTGGCGGAAGAAGAAGGTCCGTAGCTCGCCACACATTCCACCGTCGTCCCGGGCAAGCGCGCTCTTGCGCGCGCAGACCCGGGACCCATAACCACGGGACTTTGTTGTTGCGAAGAACGCCGCTCCATCTCGCTCAATCACAGCCGACGGTGGTTATGGGTCCCCGCTTTCGCGGGGACGACAGCGCTGCTGGTGTTGGCTTGGGTGCGCCCCAGCAGTGCGCTCACAACATCTCCGGCGGTCCGCAGACGCCGACTGACTTTGCAGCGTGGCGGAAGAAGAACGGACGATAGCTCGCCACACGTTCCCTGTCGTCCCGGGCAAGCGCGCCCTTGCGCGCGCAGACCCGGGACCCATAACCACAGGACCTCTTTGTCGCGAAGAGCGTCGCTCCATCTCGCTCAACCATCGCCGACGGTGGTTATGGGTCCCCGCTTTCGCGGGGACGACAGCGGTGCTGGTATTAACTTGGGCGCACCCGGCGTCGCTCACAACATCTCCGGTCGGAACAGCTTGCGGAACTTCCGCGTCTCCTTGCCCGAGATCATGAACTCGCCGTCGCCGCGATAGTGGATCGTCTTCGGCGTTTTGGGCTTGGTCGCGACATGCGCCTTCACCACCTCGAACACGAAGACATTGTACTTCGTGACCCAGCTCGTATCGACCAATCGGCATTCGAAATTGGCGTAGCATTCCGCGATCAGCGGTGCGGCGACCGTCTGAGCGCGCTCGGCGGTCAAATCGAACGCAGTGAACTTGTCGATGTCTCGGCCGGACGAATTGCCGATGCGGACAACCTTCTCGGCAAGATCGGTCGTCGGCAGGTTGATTACGCATTGCCGGCTCTTGCGCACAAGGTCAAAGCTGTAATTGGCCGACGAAATGCAGCAGCCGATCAGTGACGGTTGAAATTCCATCATCATGTGCCAGCCCATGGTCATGATGTTGATCTGCTCCCTATGGGCCGAACTGACCAGCACGATCGGTCCGGGCTCGAGGAAGCGCCGCACATTGTGAACTGGGAAATCAGCTTTGCGATAGGGCGACATGCGATCTATTTTTCGCGCCTCAACCCTCCGCAGGCAGCGAAAACCTCATCAACCTGCTGAGTGTGAAAGTTCTCTCCGCGCCACCAGCCGGCCGTCTTCCTTCGTGATGCGCACCGCGAAATCGTAGCGGTCGATGTCGATGGCGATGTCGAGATCTTCGGGATGCAGGTGCGGCTTGGACGGATCGCGAAAGTCCGGGATCTGCGGGCCCGCCAGAATGACATTGCGCGTGCCGGCGATGCAGCCTGGCCTGCCCAGCAGCAGGTTGCGCAGATGGATGGCGCAGAGCTCGTCCTCGTCGGTCCGGGTCTCGCCGTTCAGGCCCATTGCCACCAGCGAGACTTGCGCCGGCGTATGTTTCGAGACGGCTCGCGCGGTTGCCTTCGCCGTGACCAATGATCCCGCATAGAGCTGCGTCGCCTGCCGGGCCGCGACGATTCCTTGCGTGCCGGCACTGGTGCGCTGGATGACTGTTGTTCCATCGAGCAGCGCCTGCGAGGCATCGAACGGTGAATTGCCGAGATCGAAGCCGTCGGGCTTATGGCCACCGACTTCGCCCATGCAGATCTGGCCGAGGCCGGCGTCGCGTAACCTGAGCGCTTCCTCGACGGTACCGACCATGATGATCTTCGCAGCGCCTCGCGCCAGCGCCACGGCAGCCGTGGTGAAGGCGCGGAACACGTCGATGATGATGACAGCACCTTGCGCGCGTTCGGCACCGCCAAGCAGGCTGTCGATGCGGATGTCCATGGTCCCTCCGCGCGTCAGGCGTTGCGGTCGGTCAATCCCACCGCCCACAATGCGAAAGCGTAGACGATCGCGACCTCATCGAGCCGGTTGAAGCGGCCGGACGCGCCGCCATGACCGGCACCCATATTGGTGCGCAACAGCACCGGGCCGCCTGATGTCATGTTGGCGCGCAATCGCGCGATCCATTTCGCCGGCTCCCAATAGGTGACGCGGGGATCGGTGAGGCCGGCCATGGCGAGAATGGCGGGATAAGGTTTTGCGGCGACCTTGTCGTAAGGCGAATAGGACAGGATGGTGCGGAAGTCCTGTTCGCTCTCGATCGGGTTGCCCCATTCCGGCCATTCGGGCGGGGTCAGCGGCAGGGTGTCGTCGAGCATGGTGTTGAGCACGTCGACGAACGGCACCTCGGCGACGATGCCGGCGAACAGCTCGCCGGCGCGGTTGGCGACCGCGCCCATCAGCATGCCGCCAGCGCTGCCGCCATGGCCGACGATGCGCTTCTCGCCGGTGTAATTTGTTGCGATCAGCGCGCGGGCACAGGCGGCAAAATCGTCGAAGCTGTTGGTCTTCTTCTCGCGCTTGCCGTCGAGATACCAGCCCCAGCCCTTGTCGGTGCCGCCGCGGATGTGGGCAATCGCATAGACGAAGCCGCGATCGACCAGCGAGAGACGGTTGGCATTGAAGGATGCCGGAATCGCGTGGCCATAGGAGCCGTAGCCGTACAGCAGCAGCGGCGCCTTGCCGTCCTGCACGAAATCGCGCCGATGCAACAGCGAGATCGGCACTTCGGCGCCGTCAGGCGCCTTCGCCATGATCCGCGTGGTGACGTAGTTGGCCGGATTGTGCCCCGACGGGATCTCCTGGCGCTTGCGCAAGCTGCGCTCGCGCGTGACCATGTCATAGTCGTAGACCTCCGACGGCGTCGTCATCGACGAATAGGAGAAGCGGAGCGTGGTGGTGTCGAACTCGTAGGAGCCCATCGCATCGAGCGAATAGGCCGCTTCATCGAAGGCGATCGCGTGCTCCTCGCCGCTTGTGAGATCGCGGATCACGATCGACGGCAGCGCGTTGGCCCGCTCCAGCCGCACCAGATGTCCGGCATAAAGATCGTGATCGAGCACGTAGACGCCGGCGCGATGCGGGATCAGGTCACGCCAGTTGCTCCGCTCGGGCGAGGCAAGCGGCGCCGTGACGATCTTGAAGTCGATCGCATCGTCGGCATTGGTCAGGATGAACAGCTCGTCGCCGCGATCGGCGATCGAATATTGCACGCCGTCCTGGCGCGCGGCGATCAGGCGCGGCGGCGCATCGGGGTTGGCAAGATCGATCAGCCGCTGCTCGGAGGTCTCGTGATCGCCGCCGGCGATCACGCAGAAACGGCCGGAGGTCGATTCATGCACATGGGTGAACCAGCCGGTGTCGTGCTCCTCATAGACGAGAACGTCCTGGTCCTGCGGCGTGCCGAGCCGATGGCGCCATACCTGCATCGGACGATGATTGTCGTCGAGCTTGACGTAGAAGAAGCTCTTGCAGTCCAGCGCCCAGACCACGCCGCCATCGGTCTCCTCGACGATGTCTTTGTGATCCGTGGCCGACTCCCAGTCGCGGATCCGGATCGCAAAATATTCCGAGCCCTTGGTGTCCGCGCTCCAGGCCACGAGCTTGTGGTCATAGGAGTGGCGGCTGCCGCCGAATTTGAAATAGTCGTGGCCCTTGGCGAGCTCATCGCCGTCGAGCCCGATCGTCTCTGTCCCGCCATTGCGCGGCATGCGGCAGAACAATTCGTGCTGGCCGCCTTCGCGGTATTTACGGAAATAGGCGTAAGCGCCATCGGGCGACGGCACCGAGGAGTCGTCCTCCTTGATGCGGCCGCGCATCTCCGCGACCAGCGTCTTTTGCAACGCCGCGGTGTGACCGAGCACGCCCTCCGCATAGGCGTTTTCCGCCTCGAGATAGCTGCGGATATCAGCATCGAGCTTCGAAGGATCGTGCAGCACCTCCTGCCAGTTCTCGTCCTTCAGCCAGGCATAGTCATCCTGGACGGTGATGCCGTGGCGGGTGAAGGAATGCGGGCGGCGTGGCGCCACCGGCGCCTGTTCGGTCTTGGTGCTCATCTGTTCCCTTTACAGCGGGCTTTCGTCCGACGGGCCGACATTTTCGCCGAGCCATTGGATCGCGGCATCGAGGCCGCCTCTGCCATGCGGCATCTTCAACGCGATCAGCGCCATTTCGATCACGCCGAGCGTTCCCAACACCATCGGCGCGTTGACATGACCCATATGGGCGATGCGGAAGGCCTTCCCCTGCAGGTCACCGATGCCGACACCGAGCACGACGCCGCACTGTTCCTTGCAATAGCGCTGCAGCACCGCGGGATCATGGCCGCCGCCGACCAGCACAGTGGTCACGGTATTGGACCGCTCGGAGGGTTCGGCGATATTGAAGCCCAGCACCTGGCCTTCGCTCCAGACATTGACGGCGCGCCGCACGGCTTCGCCGAGCAGGCGGTGGCGGCGGAACGCATGTTCCAGCCCTTCGGCAAACAACATGTCGATCGCCTGGCGCAGCGCGAACAACAGATGCACCGGCGCGGTGCCGCCATATTTGCGGTAATGCTCGACACCCTCGCGCTCGCTCCAGTCCCAATAGGGCGTGCGCAGGCCGGCCGTTTTGTGCGCTTCGAGCGCGCGGGCGTTGGCGGCGACGAAGCCGAGGCCCGGCGGCGTCATCAGCCCCTTCTGCGAACCGGACATCGCGACGTCGATGCCCCATTTGTCCATCTCGAACGGCATGCAGCCGAGCGACGCCACCGTATCCACCATGTACAGCGCCGGATGGCCGGTCGCCTTGATCGCCTTGCCGATCGCCTCGATGTCATTGGCGACGCCCGAGGCGGTGTCGACCTGCGCGACCACGATCGCCTTGATGGTGTGCTCGCGGTCGGCGCGCAGCCGCGCTTCCACTTCGGCGGGCCGCACCGCGCGCCGCCAGTCACCGCGCAGCACTTCGACCTTGGCGCCCATGGCGCGCGCCGCCTGGCCCCAGCCGATCGCAAAGCGGCCGCTCTCCAGCACCAGGAGCTTGTCGCCCCGCGACAGCACGTTGGAGAGCACCGCCTCCCAGGCGCCGTGGCCGTTGGCGATGTAGATGTAGGTCTTGCCCTTGGTGGCGAACAGTTTTCCCAGATCAGCCATCAGGCTGTCGGTCAGATCGACCATCTGCTTCGAATAGATGTCGAGCGCCGGACGGTGCATGGCCTGCAGCACCTCGTCGGGCATCGTGGTGGGTCCGGGGATGGCCAGAAACTCCCGGCCCGCGCGAACGGTCATTGCGAGTGTCCTTGGAACTTTGGTGACGGATCTGTAGGGCCCTTCAAACCCGGCAGGGCCGGGAGGGTTTTACGTGGTGCAGCGCGCCAAGAAAAGCCGGAGATGCCGGGGGGCTGGCATTCGATCGCGCGCTAGCGCCGCGTCTCGCGGCAACCGGCGGCTTCCGCCTCCTCGACCGAGCAGAACCAGCGCGTGCCCTTGGCGATCCGCATCTTGATCTGCGAATACCAGCGACTCGTCGGCGTGTGATAGATGCATTCGCCGGCGCTGTTGACATTGCCCTTGATGGTGCAGTCGGGCGACGGCGCGACAGGCCCGGAGGCGGAGGCGAGCAACACGGCGCTGGCATTTTCCGGCGGCTTGGTGGCACCGAGGATGGTCGTCTTCTTGTTGCGTACGCGCCAGTCCCAAGGCGCGATGAAGGCGCCCTGCCACATGCCGGCCTTGGCCTCGCGCGCGGCCTGCTCGTCCGCCTCATAGTCCTTGGAAAGGCGCGCATAGGCCAGCGCCCAGCCGTTCGCGACCAGCCATTTCTGGATATCCTCGCCGTCGACCTCGCAACGCGCGATCTGGCGTCCCCGGCGGTCGATCGAGCGCGGATGGCAGGTCCAGCTCTTGTCGCCGACATGCTTGATCAGCTCGTCGCGGGCGGCAGCGCCACAGGTCCAGCGCTCGCTATGGGTGTTGATGCAGAGCTGATCGACGGAGGGGGCGTCGATGCCGCCGAGACGGATGCGGGTATTGCCGATCTGGACCAGGTCGGCCTGGCGGATCTTTGGCACGCCGGTGATATCGGCGGCGATGGCCAGCGAGGGAAATAGAACAAGCAGCAAAGCAATAATGGTCTTCATCAACATGAACGGGCGCCGTGCATCCTGAATGGTCTTGCGGAGCCCCAATTGTGATGCGGTTCCGCCCGGTACACCAGCCTGTTGTCGGCGCCGCCCCTCAACTTCGCGCGATGCTGGATCGCCGGGGGGCCGTCACCGCGCCATTGCGCGCCGCGCCAAAGCGAGCCCCATCAGCACGAAGGCCGAGGTCACCTCCGGGCCGCCGACCAGGATCCGGGTCGGCGTCTTCATCTTATTCCACTCATAGGCGCAATAGGGGTGGCGCCGGCCACCTTCGCCGAACCGGGTGACGATGCAGTGCAAAGCGGGGATGAAGCTCGCGGTCTCGCCGCCGAGATGGCCGAGTGCGATCAGCGCCAGCGCCGCGTCGAATACGTTCATCTCGCGGCTGATCAGGTCATCCTCGACAAAGGCGAGCACCCGCGCGCGGATCCGGCCGAAAGCGCCGCCAGGATCGATGGCTTCGCGCGCCGGCGGCGGCAATGCCATGAACGCGGCGTAGCAGCGGCCGAAATAGGCGCAATAGAGCTCCGGCAGATAGTAGATATGCGAGCGCGGATCGGCGAAGGCGCCACTGACGGCGAGGCGCAGCTGGAAGGCGATGATCTGCTTGATGGTCTCGAGCCGCTCGCGCGTCTCCAGAATCTTCCAGCGCGACAGATTGCGGAACGAGACCTCGAGGACGTCGAGATTGAGGGTAGGGTCGAGATCATTGCCGAACGGGCGCTCGCCGGCCAGGCTGTCGATCCAGGTGGCGATGCCACCTTCATAATCGATATTGTCGTTGATCGGCACGGTGACGCGCGGCTCGTTGACGCCTGCGCGCACCTGATAGCCAGCGTAGAAATCGACCAGCGGCTGATCGAGCATCGGATCGTCGGCGCCGGCCTGCGTTGCCGCCGAGAATGAGCAGGCCGTCGTGTCGCAATCCGGCACATAGATGCCGAAGCCGAGATCCTGCTTGATCTGCGCGAAGAAGCGGGAGAAGCGCGGATGCGGCGCCGGCGCGAGCGCCGTTACGACATTGTAGACCGTTCCATCGGCGCCGCGGACCTGTTCTCGGCTGGTTTTCAGGCAGAACTCCACCATGGCCGAGATGGCGCCGCGCGCGGCGGTCGTCTCCCCCGGCGAGGCCAGCCCGGTCTCGACGAAGGCGAGCAGGGCCTCGATGAAGAACGCATCGTAATAGGCCGAGCGGTGGCGGATCTGCACCGGCGCCCACATAGGCTCGGCAATCCCGCTCCAGGACGGATTGACGATGCCGGCGGCCGGGGAGCGGGCGATGAAGACGCGGGCGAGGTTGAACAGCAGCGTCGAGTTCTTGTAGCCGCGCGAGTTGAGGCCGGTCAGTGCCATCAGGAATTCGCGGCCCGTGAGGTCGGGATCGCCGATCAGGTTGAACGCGGCGTAGGTCGGGATGAAGCCGTTGCGGGCGAACGAGCCGAGCAGATCGGCGCCGCAGGCGCGGATCACGCGGGCGATGTCGGCCAAGGCAGGCGGCCGCCGCGGGAGCGGCGCGGGCGCGGGCTGCGGATGGCGCAGCGCGAAACTGTCGATCAGGGCGGCCACCGGCCGGCCGATCGCCTCCCAATCCGGCGACGCATCGTCGCGGGCCTGAAACAATGCCTGGCGTAGCGCATTGAGGCGCGTTGAGTCGTTCAGTTCAGGCAGGCCGGCGCGTCGCAACAGCGTGCGCAGCGCCGGATTGCCGAGTGCTGTGCGGTAGAAGTTCGCGATGTGCGGATTGCCGCGTTGCGGCTGGTTCAGAATGGGGTCGCAGACCTCATAGAGCGATGGCCCGTCCTTGCGGGCCGTCAGGGCGCGATAGGCGGCACCGGCGAAGGCGTGCAGGTTCATTATGGGCTTCTTCTGGGGCTGGCCGTCGGGTGGACAGGCCATCCGCAGAATCAGTCCGTCGGCCGGAACGCATGGCGCGAGCCTGACACGGCCCCGACGGAAAAACAAATGTGATGAATGTCACATTCGAGGCCGAGGGTTGGGCGGCAGCATGGCACCGCAAGCATCCTCGGGAGGGCGCGGCAGAGGTGCGAAGATGGTTAATTTCTCATGAACTTTCAACTAGTTGTAAAATCAAGGGGAATTGCAGGTTGCCGGCGCGGACCGATCCAGCTAAGGCTGTCCTCGCTGCGGCGCCGCAAATTGCGCGCAATCCGACGACACATCGTCCCGCAACCTCATAAACCTCGATGGACTTGGCGCGACCAATGCGTGCGCACCATTGGTACCGATCGGGTTTGCCGCCGGCCGAGTCGGCCCTGACCAGGAAAGACGTGATGACAGCAAGGCAGCCTTCCTTCTCTCGCCGTTCGATCGCGATTGCCGCCGTGCTTGCCGGCACGGTGTCGCTCGCGATCGGCGCGCACGCTGCCCTGAATATGCGGCCACTGGAGGCCAAGTCGGCCGTGACCGAGCCTGTGGAGTCCGTCAGCAAGGGGACGCGGCTCGCCCTCGTCATCGGCAACGGTCATTATCCCGACGCCAACGCCCCCTTGACGCAGTCGATCAACGACGCGCGTGCGCTCACTCACGCGTTGCGCCGCGACGGCTTCGATGTCGACGTGATCGAGGACGCCAACAAGGACGATCTGGGTCGCGCCGTCGAGCGGTTGAAGGCCAGGATCAAGCCGGATGCGGTGGTGATGCTGTTCTTCGGCGGCTACGCCATCCAGGCCGGCCGCGAGAGCTACATGATCCCGGTCGACGCCAAGATCTGGAACGAGCGGGACGTGCGGCGCGAAGGCGTCAGCATCGAGAAGGTGCTCGACACCATGGCCGAGCGGGGCGCGCGCGCCAAGCTCGCCGTGATCGATGCCTCCCGCCGCAATCCCTATGAGCGCCGCTTCCGCGCCTACTCCCACGGTCTAGCGCCGATCAGTGCGCCGGCCAATGCGCTGGTCCTGTCGTCGGCGACGCCCGGCAAGGTGGTTGATGATTCCAACGGGCAGAACAGTGTGCTGATCACCGAGCTGCTGTCCAACCTTGATGGCTCGTCCGCCGGAGCAGAGGCCGTGTTCAACAAGACCCGCGTTGCGGTCTCCCGGGTTTCCGATGGCGAACAGGTGCCCTCGGTTTCCTCCTCGCTGCTCGAAGAGGTCCGCTTGGGGACCGATCCGGACGCCGGCACCTAAGCGCCTGCTAATAGTTCTCATGTGCTGATCAGCAAGCGCAATTCCCAATCCATCTTGGTATTCTTGTAGTTCGGCGAGCCTCTCCGGGCGCGTTTCGACAAATTTTCTAACAACTCCGGAATCATACGGGATTTTCGGCGTCGCATATTCGCGTCTCCCGACGGACTCCGAAAAAGTGGCGGGAAATCGCGGAAAAGCGCGCCTCGATTCATTTTGTGAGTTCGCGCAGCGTCCTGATTGATCAGGCTGCCGAGCTAATGAGCAGAAGCTTCGTCTCAGTGATTAACGTCTCGTTCTGACTTTGCTGAAACCTTGTGCAAAGAGCGTGGGCGATTTGTCTGCACCCACGACGAATTGTTCTGAGTGCCGTTTGACATCTCGTGCGACGTGCCGCTCGCGCGCAGCTGGCCAACGACGCCTAGCTTCTCCGTGCCCATAGAAGCCGTTGTCGCGCATATTCTGAAAGTGTTCCAGCATGGCCCACATTGCTTCGACCCATCGCGCTGACGCGCCCCGCAACGCGTCCTCATCAAGTCTGCTTTCCATCTTCACCGGGACGGTGCGCGCACGCCTGATCACCTTGGCGGCAACCCTGCTGGTCGCGATGCTCGTGATCGGTGTTGCCGGCCTGCTGGCAACACGCGACAGCAATTCCTCGATGCGATCCATGTATGAGGATCGCGTGGTCTGTCTCGGCCAGCTGTTCGAGATCAACGAGCGCCTGAAGGACAATGTCGCGGCGATCCTGGAAGCGGGTCACCTCGCCCGCGCAGGGCAATCGCTTGCGCAGATTCGCGGGCGGGTCGAAGCCAATGTCGCGGCGATCGACAAGGTCTGGGCCGACTACATCTCGACATATCTCACGTCAGAGGAAAAAGTCGCCGCCGACAACTTCCAGCGTTTCAGGAATGAATTGCGCGATCAGGTGATCCGGCCGTCATTGAAACTTATCGACGAGCAAAAGTCGGACGCGGCAGCCCAGATCATCCTCGGCTCGGGCAGGCAGACCCTGGCCGATATCAAGAAGCACCTCGACAGCTTGATCAAGATTCAGCTTACCGAGGCCAACAATCTTCACGAGACGGCTGAACATCGCTACACGGTCGTGCTGATCGCCGTTTGCCTGCTGCTGGCGGCCGGCATTGCGCTGGGCGCGGTCATGAGCTTCTCTGCGATCCGCGCCGTCACCGGGCCCATCAATCTGCTCAACGCTGTGATGGAGAAGATCGGCGGTGGCATCTTCGACAATCGCATCGAGGTCATGCGTGACGACGAGCTCGGGCAGCTCACCCGCGGGGTGCAGGCCATGCAGGCGAAGCTTGCCGCCGACCGCGACGCCGCGGCCGAGAACGACCGCCGCGTCGCATCGCAGCGCCGCGCCGACATGCAGCAGCTGGCCGATCAGTTCGAGGCCGCGGTTGGCGAGATCGTCAATACCGTGTCTTCAGCGGCGGGCCAGCTCGAGGCCTCCGCCGGCGTGCTCAATGAGACCGCCGGCCGCTCGCAGCAATTGACCCGCGTGGTGGCGGCATCGTCGGAAGAGGCGTCCGCCAATGTGCAGTCGGTCGCGTCCGCGAGCGAAGAGCTGTCGACCTCCGTCAACGAGATCAGCCGCCAGGTGCAGGAATCGGCACGGATGTCGGGCGAAGCCGTCGATCAGGCGCGCCGGACCAATGATCGGGTGGGCGAGCTGTCGCAGGCCGCTGCGCGGATCGGCGACGTCGTCGAACTGATCAGCAGCATCGCCGGCCAGACCAATCTGCTGGCGCTGAATGCGACCATCGAGGCGGCGCGCGCCGGCGAGGCCGGGCGCGGCTTTGCCGTGGTCGCAACCGAGGTCAAGGCGCTGGCCGAGCAGACCGCGAAAGCCACCGGCGACATCAGCCAGCAGATCGCGGGCATCCAGGCCGCAACCCAGGAGTCGGTCGGCGCCATCCGGGCCATCACCGGCACCATCGAGCGGCTGTCGGAGATCTCGTCCACCATTGCCGCGGCGGTCGAGCAGCAGGGCGCCGCGACGCAAGAGATCTCGCGCAATGTGCAGCAGGCCGCCGAAGGCACGCACCAGGTGTCCAGCAACATCAGCGATGTGCAACAGGATGCGGCGAAGACCGGCACGGCCTCCTCCGAGGTGCTGTCGGCGGCCAAATCGCTGTCGCACGACAGCGGCCGGCTCAAGCAGGAGGTCGGCAGCTTCCTGAATTCGGTGCGCGCGGCCTGATCACGATCCGGGGCGGGGTGCGAGCAGGCCCGCTTATTTCGTCGCCGGGGTATCCGTGCTCGCCATCACCGGCCTGACCGGATCACCCTCGCGCAACAGCGCGCCGGCGCGCGCGACCACGGCGTCACCCTCGTTGAGCCCGCCGCGGATTTCGATCAGTCCGCCGGACATCAGCCCGATCTCGACCCGCTTGGTTTCGACGCGCTGCTGCCTGACCACCTGCACCACGGTGCCCGCGGGATCATAGAGCACCGCAGTCAAGGGCACCGCGACGCCGCAGCTCTGTCCGATCTTGATCACCGCGCGGCCGAACGAATTGATCAGCAGTCTGTGGTCACCGTGAATGCCGATGAAGGCCTGGCCGAGCTGGCTGTTGGGCTCGACCGTCGGCGCGACGCGGCGGATGCCGCCGTCGAAATCGCCGGCGCCGACGACGTGAATCCGGGCGCTCTGGTTGGCCGCGAGCTTGCCGATCTCGGCGCTCGGCACCAGTCCGACCAGGTCATATTCGTTGCGGGCGATGATCGTGAACAAGGCTTCGCCGCGGCCCGAGGCGAAGGCGCCGATGGTCGCGCTGGAAGAGGCGATGGTGCCGGCAACCGGCGCCTGGATCATGGTCGAGCCGCCCTCGGGCAAATTGAGCCGGGCGAGGTTCTGACCGGCCTTGACCGCGTCGCCGGGGTCGACCAGCACCTCGGCGACCTTGAGGCCGGGCCGATCCGGTCGCACGGCGGTCTCATCGCGGGCGAGGATCAGGCCCGAGACCTCGACGGTATCGTCGAAGCAGGATTTGGTGGCTTTCAACACGGTGACGGCCGCGCCCTTTGGCGCATCGCTTGCCTCGGCCCAGGCGGAAGCGGGCGCCGCGAACAGGCCGATGGCGACGAGCACGCGGGCAGGGCGGACCATGGCGCGGCGCACCGCGCCCGCCGCCCGGCTGACCACTATCGAAGACATGCGCAAAAGGTTCATCCGTCCTTGATCCCGTCGTCGCTGCCGACCGATAGCAGAGGTGCGTTGATAGGGCCAGCCGCGCCGTCCCGTAGTGCTCAGTCGCGTCGCTCGCGCGCAACGTTCAGCCCGCGGCAGAGAAATGCCGAACTTTCCGGCCATGATCACGTTGAAGCCGTGACAGCGGCTTTGAGTTTCCCTTTCACGGATGCACCTGATGGTTCGGTTTTGGATCGCGCTTGTTCTTGCCATCGGTGCGGTCGCGCCTGCGGGCGCCGCCAGGCTCAAGCCCGATGACGTCAATTCCGCCGAGTTGCGCAAGCGCGCGCCGGGCGAGGACCGGATGGACCCGGTCGCGATCCGGGCCCAGATCATTCTCGACCGCGCGCATTTCTCGCCCGGCGAAATCGACGGCAGGTTCGGCGACAATGCAAAGCAGGCGCTCGCGGCGTTTGCGGTGTCGAAGGGGCTGACCAGCGGCGCGAAGCTGACCCCGGAGCTCTGGGCCGCGCTGATGCAACAGGATCAGGCGCCAGCCATCGTGACCTACAAGATCAGCAAGCAGGATTTGAAAGGTCCCTTCCTCAAAAAGCTGCCGAAGAAGATGGAGGACATGAAGGATCTGCCGGCGCTCGGCTACACCTCGCCGCGCGAAGAGGTGGCCGAGAAATTCCACATGAGCGAGGGTCTGCTCGCCGGGCTCAATCCCGGCAAATCCTTCGACAAGGCTGACGACGAAATTTTCGTCGCCAATGTACTAAAGCCGGACGAGAAGGTGCCGCCGATCGTCAAGCTCGATATCAACAAGGATGAAGGCTCGGTGCAGGCGTTTGACGCGGACAATCATCTGGTCGCGGTCTTCCCAGCCACCGTCGGCAGCGAGGAGAAGCCGACGCCGGTCGGCAGTTTCAAGGTCACCTCGGCCGATCCCGATCCGACCTATCGCTACAATCCGGATTATGAATTCAAGGGCGTGAAGGCGCGAAAGCCGTTCACGATCAAACCCGGGCCGAACAATCCGGTCGGCTCCTATTGGATCGAGCTATCCGTTGGCCAGGGTTACGGCATTCACGGCACGCCTGAGCCCTCGAAGGTCGGCAAGACCGAATCGCACGGCTGCATCCGCCTGACCAATTGGGATGCCCGCTTCCTCGGCGATCACATCAAGAAGCGCGCCACCGTCGAGCTGCATTGAACGCGGATTCTCTCGTCGCACTCCGTCATTCCGGGGCGGTCGCAAAGCGACCGAACCCGGAATCTCGACGTGATGAGACGAGATCGCGTCTCATCCGTCATTGCGAGCCACGCGGTTCGCGCGAAGCGCGGCCGGATAACAGGCTCCGCGAAGCAATCCAGCACTCCACAAGTAGGACGAACCCGACCTACGAGCTACGCAACTAGGATCGTTCGGGCGCCCGCTGTCGTTCCAATTGGCGCAGGTAGCTGAGGCCGCACACGGTCAGTCGGCCGGGATCCCGCACTCCTTGCTCAGCCAGACCACGAATATGCCGCGCGAGCTCGCGCCGCGTTCCCTGGTCCAGATCGTGTCTGGCCACGCGGCGATAGATCTTCATCGCTCGAACGAGCGGTTCTGTGATTTCAACTTCGCGCATTCAAGATAACCGGCAATGCCGGCTATCGTTCCGAAATCATGCTGCGGCTGCGGATCGCACGGGCAAGTAGCTGCCGCGAACTCCGATGGCTCAGGAAGGCGCCGTGCACCCGACGGGCAGCCCCCGCAACCCCGTCATGCACCAATTGCCCGTCGTGCCACTCTGTCGCACGCCTGTCGGCTTGCCTCGTCGGGCAAATCACAACGATGATCTCGGCCATCCCGTTCGCGATGAAGAGGGGCGTTTCGGCCGATCGTCACGAGGCGTAGCAGCGGGGAGCGGTGGACGCGTTGGGGTTGGGGCTTTGCATGTGCAGAGCCGACGTACAACTCCGGCGCGGACGGTCAAGTCGCGTGGTCCTGATACTCCGACGCTAGTATCAAGCTTGCGATGATGCATTTCGCATCACGCGGGTGACGGTGGCCAGAAAGCCCGGCGCACCGGGGAGATCGCGAAGCAGCCGTTAAAACCATCGCGCGGGGAAGGCCGGGTCGTCCGGCTGGACCTGTGGTACCTGCCGCCTGCATTTTTTTTCGCAGGCGGGCCACGGGCCTCAGTCGAGGTCCGGCCTTCCCGGCGCCCTCTCGTTTGTCGAGGGCAAGCGATCAGCATAGCTCGGGCGCCTCATACGCCGCGAGAACGCGATGTGTCGTCATGCCCCGCGCAGGCGGGGCATCCAGTACGCCGCAGCCGCCGTGATTGAACCGAACCGCTTCGGAATACTGGATCGCCCGGTCGAGCCGGGCGATGACAGAGGTGCGAGAATGCGCGACGCAATGGCGCAGCCGAGAGCAATATGGGACACGCCGTCACCACCGTCGAAAAGCTGCAGCCTCTATCTCGCAAACGAGCGCGATGGTGCCAGGTGAAGGGCGAACACATCCACCGCCTCGGGCACGCGCGGATAGAGCTCGGCGACGATCGGATCATGGCCGGGGATGACGCGATCGGGATGACCGGCCAGCCGCTCCACGGTCTCCCAGCCCTGCGCCATGTCGCCGATATTGTAGACGATCGGAAACGGGCTGCGCTTGTGCAGATTGGCGTAGTAATGCGCGGCGTCCGAGGCGAGCACGACCGGACCGCGCGCGGTCTCCACCCGCACCACCTGCAACCCGTCGGAATGTCCGCCGACCCTGTGAGCCGTGACACCCGGTGCGATCTCGCCCTCGCCCGAATGGAAGCTGACACGCTCGCTGTAGACGTGCCGCACCATGGTCGTGACGTGGTCGACCGAGAACGGATGGCGCAACAGCCCGTTGCACATGCAGCGGCCGGTGGCATAGCTCATCTCGCGCTCCTGCAGATGGAAGCGCGCATGCGGAAAGCGATCGAGGTTGCCGGCATGGTCATAGTGCAGATGGGTGACGATGACATCGCGAATCTGCGCAGCCGCCACGCCGAAGCCGGCCAGTGCCTCGACCGGATCGCGCGTCAGCCGGCGGTTGCGAAGCCGCGCCTCCTCGGCGTTGAACCCGGTGTCGACCAGGATGTCGCGGCCGTCACCGCGGATCAGCCAGACGAAATAGTCGAGGTCCTGCGCCGTGGTCTCGTGCGGATCCGGCTGCAGATAGTTCATCTGCGGCGTGCGCGGCGACATCGTCGCGTAGCGCAAGGCGTAAATCTGGTAGGCGTTCCCCATGCTGTCGTCTCTCTTGTCTTGATGGTTTCGGTCGCGGCCGAGCAAGCCATTACCGGCGGCCGACGTCAATCATACCGCTCGCAAGCCGCGGGCTCGTCGCCAGGCTCGTCGCGATCTGCGACCGGTCCCATCCGTTATCGCGCCAAGCCGGCATGGTGGACGCGGGCTCATGCGACAGGATTGCAGGAGAGGTCTCGATGCAGGAGGCAGATGTCAGCTTGCGCGACACGCTGATCGTGACGTTTCTGCTGATGCGCCAAGCGGTTGACGTATGCTCACCGCGATTTGATAATGCGTGTTGCGTGGGGTAAGGTCGCTTGCGGCGCAAGTGGGGTATCGCGCCTTCTGCTGCCCTCTGGACCGCCCAAAGTCTGGACCGACACAGTTCTGGACCGCCATAGTGATGATGCTTCGCCTGCTCTTTCTGCTCGGCTTGATCGTGTCTGTCGCTGCCTCGGTGCCGTGCCTCGCCGCCACTGACCGCGTCGCGCTCGTGATCGGCAATGCCAAATATCCCGACGCCGATGTGCCGCTCAAGGAGCCGGTCAATGATGCGCGCGACGTTGCCGACGAGCTGAAGCGCGACGGTTTCAGCGTCGATATTCTGGAGAACGCGAGCGGGGAGGCGATGCGCCGCGCGCTGGAGCGCCTGTATGGCAAGGTGAAGCCTGGCACGGTGGCGCTGGTGTTCTTCTCGGGCTACGGCATCCAGTCGAACCGGCAGAGCTATCTGATGCCGGTCGACGCGCAGATCTGGCAGGAGGCCGACGTGCGGCGCGACGGTTTCAGCCTGGAAACCGTGCTGGGCGAGATGAACAGCCGCGGCGCCGGCGTCAAGATCGCGCTGATCGACGCGTCGCGCCGCAATCCTTATGAGCGACGGTTCCGGACCGCTTCCGCCGGGCTCGCGCCTGTCATCGCACCGACCGGGACGCTGGTGATGTATTCGGCCGCATTGTCCTCGGTCGTGTCGGACAGCGGGCGCGACCATAGCCTGTTCGTGCAGGAGCTGTTGAAGGAGATTCGGGTTCCCGATCTCTCCGCGGAGGAGACGCTGAATCATACCCGGGTCGGTGTCACCCGCGCCTCGCGCAACGAGCAGGTGCCGTGGATCTCGTCCTCGCTCGCCGAGGACTTCACCTTCGTGTCAGGTCCTGCAGCGAACCGCCCGGCCGGCAACGCGACCGAGAGCAATGTGACGCCGCCGCCCGCCCCGGCACCGGCCCCAAGCCCAACGCATGTCGCGGTGGCGCCGCCGGCTCCGTCCCCCGCGCCATCCGCTCCGCCGTCGCCGAGCCCGGTGCCTGCTCCAGTGCAGAAGGTCGAGACGCCTGCGCCGGCAGCGACACCGACACCCGCCGCGGCGCCGAAAGCTGTATCGCCTGCGCCGACAGCGTCGCCGGCTGCGGCCGGCAACCCGCCCGGTCCCGACCCGAGCCCGGCGGCCAAGCTCGGCGCGCCGGCCGGCACCCAGACAAGTACGCAGGCAAACACCCAAGCAAACACCCAGATCGCGCTTGCCGATGATCCGAACATCAAGAGCTTGAGCGCCAAGATCGCGGCCAATCCGGATGATGCCAGTGCGCTGTATCGCCGCGGCCAGGTCTATGCCAGCAAGGGCGCCTACAGCCTCGCGATCAAGGATTTCGACGACACCATCCGGATCAATCCGAAGGATGTCGAGGCGCTGAACAACCGCTGCTGGGCGCGCACCGTGATCGGCGAGTTGCAGGCGGCGCTGCGGGATTGCAACGAGGCGCTGCGGCTGCGGCCGACTTTCGTCGACGCGCTCGACAGTCGCGGCCTTCTCAATCTCAAGAGTGGTGCCAACAAGAACGCGATCGCCGATTTTGACGCGGCGCTGAAGATCAATCCGCGGCTGACCTCATCGCTGTACGGGCGCGGGCTCGCCAAGCAGCGCAACGGCGCAGCTCAGGATGGCGCGCTCGATATCGCCAATGCCAAGGCCATGGACCCCAATATCGTCCAGGAATTCGACAACTACGGCGTCCGCTAGCGGGATTTCGCAATCGCCACACCGGCGCGTTCGAACCCGCGGATGGCCTGGAATGACAAAAAGGCGAACAGCCATGACAGCGGGTGGGACAGGCGGCTGACCGACAGCCCCAGCGCCGCGCGTCTTGCCAGGAGGATTGCCAGATGACGAGACCAACTCTTATGACGACGATGCTCGCGATGGTCGCGATCACAGGGGCATTGTCGTTCGGGCTCACCCGGGCTTTGGCCGACGACGTCACCGAGGATCAGATCGTCCGCGCACTGGCCGGGCCGAAGAAGCCCTTGACCCGCGGCCTGTCGATGGCGCCCCCGCAGGAGGAAGCGCCGGCAGCCTCGCCCGAGCAGGCCAAGTTCCTGCAGAGCGTTCGCGGCCGGACCGCCCGTTCGCTGTCCAGGGTGGAGCGCGACGAGATTGCAACGATCGCTCAGACGAAGCCGAACATCGATCTCGAGATCAATTTCGACTACAACTCGGCCATTATCAGCCAGAAGTCGCTGGCTTCCGTGCAGGCGCTCGGCCGCGCGCTGACCAGCGCGGATCTGAAGGGGTCTACCTTTGTGCTGGCCGGTCATACCGACGCCGCCGGTACCGACGCCTATAACCAGGACCTGTCGGAACGGCGCGCCGAAGCGATCAAGCAGTATCTGGTCGGAAAATTCGGCATTGCCGGCGCGGAGCTGGTGACCGTCGGCTACGGCAAGAGCAAGCTGAAGGATCCGGGCCAGCCGCTGTCCGGCGTGAACCGCCGCGTGCAGGTCGTGAACACGGAGAGCAAGACGACCGCGGCGAAATAGTGTCCGGCGGCGGAACGCGTGCCATGAGGCGATTGAGCCATTGATGAAGCTTTCTGAGTTGACCAAGCCCGTGGCTGGCGCCGTGCTCGTCGCCGCTCTGTTGGGCGGCTATTACTGGTTCGAACATCGCTCACACCGGGTCGAAGAGGAGCCGCGCATGCAGGCGCAAGTGGTCGTCACCAAAGCGGCCAATGCCTGCTTTTCCGACCTGGTACGGGTCACCGGCTTTGTCGTGCCCCGCCGCGAAGCCGTGGTCGGCGTCGATCAGGAAGGCTCGCGGGTGACCGATGTGCTGGTCAAGGAAGGTGATGTCGTCACCGAGAACCAGGAGCTTGCGCGGCTGACGCCGCCACCGCCACAGCCGGGTGCGCCGGCTGCGAACGCCGGCCGGCCGGTGTCGCTGCGGGCGCCGGCGGCCGGCCTCGTCACCGAGGTTCGCACCATGGTCGGCGCGCCCGCCTCGCCGCAGGCCGGACCGATGTTCCGCATCGCCGTCAAGAACGAGCTCGAGCTCGAGGCCGAGGTGCCGGGCGTGCATCTCCTGAAGCTCAACCCCGGGGCAACCGTTCGGATCAGCCGCGACGACCAGCCCGATATTATCGGGCTCGTGCGGACCGTCTCGCCGCAGATCGATCGAACCACTCAGCTCGGCCGTGTCAGGATCGCGCTGACCGGCAATCCGTCCGTAAGGGTCGGAATGTTCGCGCGCGCCAGCATCGACGCCAAGCGCAGCTGCGGCGTCGCCGTTCCCAACACGGCGATCGATCATCTCACCATCCAGGTGGTCAAGGGCAACACGATCGAGACCCGCAGGGTCCGCGTTGGGCTGGTGTCGGACTCCCAAACCGAGATCCTGGAGGGGCTCGACGTCGACGAGATCGTGGTGGCTGACGCCGGCAGCTCGCTACATGACGGCGACCAGATCAAGACCATGTTCGCCGACGATCTCGATCGCACGCGGGTACGCTGATGGCTCTTAACATCTCCGCATGGTCGATCCGGCACCCGCTGCCGTCAGTCGTCTTCTCCATCATCCTGCTGCTGCTGGGCTGGATCAGCTTCACCAAACTTGCGGTGACGCGGCTGCCGAACGCCGACATTCCCGTGATCTCGGTTGCGGTCTCGCAGTTCGGCGCGGCGCCCGCGGAGCTCGAATCGCAGGTCGCCAAGACCATCGAGGATGGCGTCTCCGGCGTCGAAGGTGTCCGCCACATCTCCTCGTCGATCACCGACGGATTGTCGGTGACCACCATCCAGTTCGCGCTGGAGACCAACACCGACCGCGCGCTCAACGACGTCAAGGACGCAGTGACACGTGTGCGTGCGAACCTGCCGCAGAACGTCACCGAGCCCTTGATCCAGCGTGTCGACGTGATCGGCTTGCCGATCCTGACCTATGCGGCGATTTCGCCAGGCAAGACCCCGGAGCAGCTGTCCTTCTTCGTTGACGACGTGGTCAAGCGCGCGCTGCAGGGTGTGCGCGGTGTCAGCCAGGTCGAGCGTATCGGCGGTGTCGAGCGCGAGATCCTGGTCTCGCTCGATCCGGACCGGCTGCAAGCAATGGGGCTGACCGCAGTCAATGTCAGCCAGAGTCTGCGCGGAACCAATGTCGATCTCGCCGGCGGCCGCGCCGAGATCGGCAAGAACGATCAGGCGATCCGCACGCTGGCCGGCGCCAAGACGCTGAACGATCTCGCCGGCACCATGATCCCTTTGTTCGGCGGCGGTGAGGTCCGGCTCGACGACCTCGGCACCGTCACGGACACGATCGCGGACCGGCGGACCTTCGCGCGCTTCAACGGCGACCCGGTGGTGGCGCTCGGTATCAGGCGGGCCAAGGGCGCGAGCGACGTCGTGGTCGCTGCCGCCGTGCAGAAGCGGATCGATGCGCTGAAACTCGCCTATCCCGACGTCGACCTGAAGCTGATCGACACCTCGGTCGATTTCACCAAGGGAAATTATGAGGCCGCGATCTCGACCCTGTTCGAGGGCGCGATTCTCGCCGTGGTCATCGTGCTCTTGTTCCTGCGCGATATCAGGGCCACCGTGATCGCGGCGATCTCGCTGCCGCTCTCGATTTTCCCCGCGTTCTGGGCGATGGATATCCTCGGCTTCTCGCTCAATCTCGTCTCGTTCCTGGCGATCACGCTGTCGACCGGCATTCTCGTCGACGACGCCATCGTCGAGATCGAGAACATCGTGCGCCACATGCGCATGGGGAAGACGCCCTATCGCGCGGCGCTGGAGGCGGCTGACGAGATCGGGCTCGCCGTGATCGCGATCAGCCTCACCATCATCGCGATCTTCACGCCGGCAAGCTTCATGTCGGGCGTGGCCGGGCAGTTCTTCAAGCAGTTCGGCATCACCGTTTCGGTGCAGGTGTTCTTCTCGCTGCTGGCCGCGCGTTTTGTGACCCCGATGCTGGCGGCCTATTTTCTCAGGCACCAGGCGCATGAGGAGCCGCCGCCCGGCCGCATTCTGCGCGCCTATCATCGGGTCGTCAGCTGGTCGGTGAAACACTATTTCATCACCGTCGTCATCGGTCTCGCGGTTTTTGCGGCCTCGATCTTGAGTATCAAGCTGCTGCCGCAGGGCTTCTTGCCCGCGCAGGACACCGCGCGCTCGCTGTTGGCAATGGAGCTGCCGCCCGGCTCGCAGCTCGCCTTCACCGAGCAGGTCACCGAAGGCATCGTCGCGCGGCTGCGCAAACGGCCGGAGGTCCGCAGCGTGTTCGTGGATGGCGGCCGCTCGCCGCCAGGCATCATGGAGGTGCGCCGTGCCGCGCTGATCATCAATTATACGCCGAAGACGGAGCGGAAGATCACCCAGAAGGAGCTCGAGCGCGACATCAGCGAGGAGCTCCACGGCGTCCCCGACATCCGCTTCTGGTTCCTGGACGAAAACGGCCTGCGCGCGATCTCGCTGGTCGTAACCGGCTCAGACAGCAAGATCGTCGACAATGTCGCAAGCGAGCTCGCCTCGCAGATGAAGCGCATCCCAATCATCTCCAACGTCGTCTCGGAAACTGCGCTCGACCGGCCGGAACTGCGGATTCAGCCGCGTGCCGATCTTGCCGCCCGGCTTGGCGTCTCGACTGAAAGCCTGTCCCAGACCATTCGCGTTGCGACGATCGGCGATGTCGGGCCGGCGCTCGCAAAATTCGACGCCGGTGATCGCCTGATTCCGATCCGGGTCCAGCTCGAGGACGGCGCGCGCGGCAATGTGCAGACATTGGAGCAGCTGCGCGTACCGCTCGGAATGCACGGCGAGAAAGGTGGCGTGCCGCTCTCGGTGGTCGCCGACATCAAGCTCGATCAAGGGCCAACCAGCATCAACCGCTATGACCGCGAGCGGCAGGCGACGGTGGCGGCCGACCTCGTTGGCTTCGCGGCGCTTGGCGATGCGACCCGGCAGATCAACGAGCTGCCGGTCATGAAGACGCTGCCGAAGATCGTCAGGGTCAGTCCGTCGGGCGATGCCGAAAGTCTCAACGAGCTGTCCGAGGGCTTCGCCACTGCGATCACCTCGGGCCTGATGATGGTCTATGCGGTGCTGGTGTTGTTGTTCGGCACCTTTCTGCAGCCGATCACGATCCTGTTCTCGCTGCCGCTGTCGATCGGTGGTGCAATCGCTGCGCTGCTTCTGACCGGCAAGCAGCTGACGACGCCGGTCTGGATTGGCATCCTGATGCTGATGGGCATCGTCACCAAGAACGCGATCATGCTGGTGGAATTTGCCATCGAATCGATCCATGCAGGCCGTCAGCGCGAGGAGGCGATGATCGACGCCGGCATGAAGCGGGCGCGGCCGATCGTGATGACGACGATCGCGATGGTGGCCGGCATGATGCCGAGTGCGCTCGCGGTCGGGGCCGGCGGCGAGTTTCGCTCGCCGATGGCGCTCGCCGTGATTGGCGGTTTGATCTTCTCGACCGTGCTGTCGCTAGTCTTCGTGCCGGCGATGTTCATGGTCATGGACGACATCGGCGCGCTGTTCTGGCGCATGGGCCGGCGGCTGATTGTCTCGTCAGCGGCGGATGACGCGGCTGGGGATGCTGCGTCAGGACGTCAATCGAACGGTACACAGACTAAGAAGCCGCCGACGCGAATCTCGCCGGCGGCCGAGTGAGGTCCGTGTGAACAGGTCGATCAGTTGAGCATGGGCCGGCTTCGACGCTGAGAGCTGAGATCCTCCGCAATGCCGTGGCTCGCCTCAGGCTGAGGTGCCTCGTCCGTTGCCGGAGGCACGATCAGCGCGACGAAGCCCTGGCTTGCGCCCTCCCAGCCGAACAGACTGGTGGTCAGCGAGAATGTCGAACGGATCGCATGCTTCGTCCGCGCTGCAGCCGCGTCCATGCCAGAGATGCACGACGCGTCATTGTCGTAGCAAAGAGCAGCCCACCCCTCGCTGAAGCCTGCACCGTCCGGCAGCTTCAGTTCGTTGGGATGCACCAGCTCCGTCTGAAAGACCGGATGGTCGGGACTATAGAACGCGGCAGCAAAGGCCAGTCCTTCGTCGCCGCCGACCGCGGGCAGGGCAGTATCCGATGTCGCATGCCATTGCCGGGTCAGCTCCGCGACGGCTGGCTGGTAGAAATTGCGGCCTTCATGCAGAGGAAAGGAGTTGCGGTACACAGCATGCAGCGGCGCGACCACCAATGTGGCGAGCGCTCCTATAGCGACGACGGTCGCGGCGAGATTGACTGTCCGTTCGCGCGGAACCCGGTAGGTTGCGCCGCATACGATCACGATCACGAACAGGAATATGCCCTGCAGGCCCCAGAGCGGCGGCATGTCCGTGCCAAAGATGGCCGAGGTCAGGGCGGGAAAGGCGACGGTTCCGATACCGATGCTGAGCAGCAGCCGCAATCTGGCGTCGAGGCCGAAGATGTCGTCCAGCAACCGGCTCGGACGAGGCCGAGCCATCATCAGCCAAATCAGACCCGGAATCGCAATGAGACCGCCCATCGCGAGAACGAAGCCGATCGCCTCGACCAGCGCCGCCACGGGCGCTTTCCCGGAATGTCGCTCGAGCGCATAGGAGAACGGCTGTGCGCCGGTCGTTGCCAGCCAATAGATATGGGGGGTCAACACGGCGAGACCCGTCGCCGCCGCGATCCACGGGGCTCGCGAGGAGAAGTAATCCTTACGCTGCCCATGGCATAGGGCAGCCACGGCGAAGCTTCCGATCAAGAAGATCGAATAGTACTTGCCCAGCATGGCGAGCGCTGCGGTCGCGCCGGCGGCTATGGCCCAACGCGTACGACGCGTCTGGAACGAGCGCAGGAAGCAGAAGGTGGCCAACGGCCATGTCGACAGCAGCACCGCGTTGGCATTGAAGCGCTGCGCATGCAGCTGATAGATCGGCAGGACCAGCAGCAGCAATAAGACAGTCAGCCGCTTGTCGCCGCGCACGAATTGGCGCGCGATGCGATCGGTGAACCACAGCCCGATCGCGGAGTTGGTCATCGCCAGCAGGTTGAACGACCAGTTTGTGAGCGGAAACACCGTGGTCCAGGCCCGCGCAGCCCAGGCCATGAGCGGCGGATGTTTGGACGAGCCCCACTCGAAGCTTCGGCCGAGCGACCATGTCTCGATCACGTCCTGATGCAGATCGCCCTGGATGTACGCCACCGCGAAATAGGCCATGGAGAGCGCGACAAGACCCGCGATCAGGAGCGGAATGCCCCATCCTTCTTCGACGCCGTCTATCCAGAGCAGAAATGCTCCTCGCCAGGTCGTTCCCGAGGACCAGGCGCGATGGCCATATTCCGAACGCACCACGATCGCCGACAACCCAACACACATCGCACTGGTTACTCGCCGTTATGGCAGGGCGCACGAAGCCCGACCCACGCGCATGCACACGCGGGAGAAGGACATCACCGCTGCCGGATTACTTCTTTAGAACCATTAAAAAGAGTTCATGTCGCAAATTGTGAGGAGTAGTGGCCCAATTGCGATCATGTTTGGTCGGCCTAGATACGAAATGATGCGCGTTGGACGCTTTGGGTCACCTCGGCGACTTGGAAAAGGCCGATTTGCGCGGCTGTGGAAGCAAAAGGCGCTCCATTCGCGCGCAGCACTGTCCAAAGCTTGAAGAAATCGCGGCACCTTGGCGTCAGCCAAGTGGTTGTCTGTGTTGCTAATCGTTGCGGGCGATCGCGTTGAGCTTGGTCATATCCTGGAGCAGGATACGGCCACGCTGCAGATCGAGAATGCCATTCCGGCGCCAGGCCTGCAGCTGCCGGTTGACGCTTTCTCGCGCCGCCCCAATGAAAATGCCGAGCTGCTCCTGCGAGATGTGCACCTCCGAGCCGAAATCGTCGGCCAAGGCGCAGAGCCGCCGCGCCAGCCGGATCGGCAGCGGCTGCAGCACGGATTCTTCCATCCGTTCGCTCTGCCAGCGGATACGCCGGCAGAGCAGCTGAATGAGCTTGATTGCCACTTTGGGCTCGCGTTCCAGGAAATTGAGGAACTCCTCGCGCCGGAGCACGAACAATTCGGTCGCTTCTCCTGCCGCAGCGTCGGCGATCCGCTCCTGACCATCGAGCACGGCGTCCTCTCCGAACAGGTCGCCCGGCCCCATGAAGTTCGGGGTCGACCGTGTGCCGTCGGTCGCGCCGGTCTCGATGCGGATCTGGCCGTGCCGGACCCCGAACAAGGCATTGCCGGGATCGCCTTTCTGGAACAGCATCTCGCCGGCTGCGAGATGCTGGGTATGATATAAATTGGAAAGACGCTGCAGTTCGTCGGTCCCGAGATCCGCGAACATGGGGTTCGTTTTCAGGATGATCGCAAATTCGGCCTGCTTGCTCATCACTATACCTTTGCAAACAGCTTGAAAGCACCAGTTACTGAAGCCGCTTCGGCGGAAGTGTGTCATGGGTCACATAAAGTTGCGGCCGATCCTTATTATTTTCGGCGCTCTTGACGAGCGTCTTGGCGAAGTCAGTCGTTGGCTTGAATTGGAGTAGGCGGTCCTCTTGTTGGACCGGAGCTGTTCTGTCTCGCCCGCGCGTGCAGTGAGATATCGGCATGAAAGCATTGAAAATCGCGAGTGCCGCGATTGGTCTCTTTGTTGTGATCCTCGCGGCTTTGCTCGCGTTCGGCGTGCCGGCGAGCGTGCTTATGCCGGCCATCCGGGATCGGGTCGAGCGCGAGACCGGCTATCGGCTGAGCAGTGCGGGAGCCGGCAGGATCACTCTGTGGCCAAGGTTCAAGGCCAGTTTGACCGAGATCACGCTGCAGGATCCCAAGGATCGGGACGGCAACAACCGGCTGACGATCGGTAAGGTGGAGGCCGAGGCGGCATGGTCGAGCCTATGGTCGGACCGACCGGAGCTCAGCGGCCTCACCATCGAAAATCCTACGCTCTATCTGCCCTTGCTGCGGGAGCGGCTGCGCGATGCTCCGTCGCGCAATGCTGGACCCGCAAGCTCCGCCACGGCCAATCCGATCCTGATCGACAAGGTCACGGTGAGTGATGGCGCGGTCGTTCTATCCAATGTGCGCGACCGGGTGGAACAGCGCATCGACGCCATCCAGGCAACAGCGGCGATATCAGCCGACAACAAGATGACAATCATCGGCCGTGCACGGGCGGGCGAGCATCCGCTGACGTTTGACGTCGCGGCGGACGCGCACCCGACGCCGATCGATCGCCAGGCGGTTCCGGTCGATTTCAAGATCGAGGTGCCAGGTGTTCTACGCTCGCCACTATCGGGCCGCGCAGAGGTGCGGCTAAACGGAAAGCTCGTGACGATCAGCAACGTCGGCGGCACGCTCGACGACGGTGCCTTCAATGGCTGGACCTCGATCGACATCGCCAGCAAGCCGCTCGTGAAGCTCGATCTCGACCTGCAGCGGCTTGCGATCGCGGATTCGAACAGGACAGCGGTGGTCCCCCAGCAGGGGTGGAGCACGGCCTCGATCGACTTCAGGGGACTGAACTACATCGATGTCCAGGCCAAGCTCTCCGTCACCGAGCTCGATGTTGCCGGCGCGCGGCTCGGGCCGGCCGCGGTCGACGCCTCGCTCGCCGGGGGCGTGCTGAAGGCGACCGTCGACAAGCTCTCGCTCTACGATGGACAGGCCAACGGCGAACTCATCGTCGATGCGTCCGGCGACCATCCGGCCTATGCTATGCATTGGGATATCGTCGGTGCGCGGGCGCTGCCGCTGCTGCAGAACCTGGTCGATTTCGACAAGATCGATGCCAGGATGCAGGCGAAGCTTGCACTGCGGTCGAGCGGCGCCAGCCAGCAGGCGATCCTGTCGAACGTCGCGGGTTCGGCATTCCTGGTGTTTCAGGATGGCGCGATCCGCGGCATCAATGTCGCGCAGATGATCCGCTCGCTCACCTCGAATCCGCTCGCGGGCTGGCAGGATTCGAAGGAGTTGTCGACGGATCTGAGCCAGCTTTCGGCATCGTTCAACGTCGAGCGTGGGCAGGCCACCACCGGCGACCTCAACCTGATCGGGCCGCTGGTCAAGGTCACCGGTGCTGGCACGATCGATATCGGCAACAAGTCCTTGGCACTGCGGGTCGAGCCGAAGCTCGTCATGACCACCGAGGGACAGGGGCGCAGGTCGGATCCGGTCGGCCTCGGCATACCCGTGGTGATCGATGGCTCCTGGAGCCAGCCGCGGATCTATCCCGATGTCACTGGAATCCTCGATAACCCCGACGCCGCCTACGCGAAGCTGAAGCAGATGGGGCAGGGGCTGTTCGGCAGGGACGGTGCCGGTCTGGGCGACCTGATCAACGGCATCGGTGGCCTGATCGGTCACGCGACCTCCAGTGCGCCGGATGGACAAGGGAATTCGCCCTCTGCGCCGGATTCGCCGAGACCATCGGATGCGCTCGGTGGTGAGCTTGGTGCCACTCTCGGCAATCTGATCCAGCAAGGGCTGCAGCAGGGGCTGAACAGCCGCGGGCGCGCCATTGCGCCGCCGCAGCCAGCCAATCCGTCCGTTCAGCCTCCAGCGGCACAAGTCCCTCAGGGCCAAGACGCCATGCCGGATGTGTCGCATGACGATGCGCAGGATAGTCAGCCTATGAATGATGTGCTGCGGCGCCTGTTCAACCGGTAAATTCGACCGACCCCACACCCAGCGAAACCTGGCCTCGTGATGAAGATAGGCTCAATACGCCTCCTTCGCGTCGGCCTCTTCGCTGGTCCGGATCAGGCCGAGGCCGGCTTCGATCTTGCCGACCAGGCGATCGAAGGTCTTGCGCTCCTGATCCGACAGGCATGACATGATCTCGCGTTCCTTATGCTGCAGGCGCGGGATGAGTTCCTCATACAGTGTCTTGCCCTTGCGGGTCAGCCGTAGCCGGAACTCGCGGCGGTCGTCCGCATTCTCGACCCGCTCGATCAGTCGTCGTTCCAGCAATGTGGTGACGGCGCGACTGATCGTCGACTTATGCGTGCGTGTGCAGTGGGCGACATATTGCGCGCTGCAGGCGTCGCGGCGAAAGCCGAGCGTCGCCAGCACGCGCCATTCCGGAATGTCGAGGCCGTAGCGCTCGCGATATTCGGATGCGAGCGCTGCGCTGACCTCGGCCGCCAGCCGGTTGAGCCGGAACGGCGTGAATTTGAACAGGTCGAGCCGTTCCGCTTGTTGCGGCGCCGCGATCTCCCGTGCGCTCTGGCCAGCTTTCGCCTGTCGGCGGATGGCGGTCGCGGACATGTTTGCCAGGACAGGTGCCAAGGCGGGGCTCCGATTTTTGAGTTGACGCGGCCGAGGCCGTCGGGTGTAAGATAGTTGCAGATGCGACTATCTGGCAAGATGCCGATTGCGCATCGGTGGGAAACGCCAACAACGAACCGCAGCAGCGGGACATGAAACAAGCAGGGCAAGCCATGGTGCAGGCCAATCCGGCAGAGACCACGAGCAGGGCCAAGGTTCAGTTCGGCTATTGTCGCCATCCGGACCAGGAGCGTCCTGAGCCGACCGAGCATCCGGTCGTGGTGGTCGGCGCGGGGCCGGTGGGGTTGTCCTTTGCCATTGATCTCGCGCAGCGCGGCCATGCCGTGGTGCTGCTCGACGATGCCGATCGCATCGGCGAGGGCTCGCGCGCGATCTGCTTTTCCAAGCGGGCGCTGGAATATTGGGATCGGCTCGGCGTCGGCGACCGCATGGTCGCGAAGGGCGTGGTGTGGAACGTGGGCCGCATTTTCCACGGTCCCGCCGAACTGTATCAGTTCAATCTGCTGCCCGAACCGGGCCACAAGCGTCCAGCCTTCATCAATCTGCAGCAGTTCTACGCGGAAGCCTATCTGGTCGATTGCGTCGACGAGCTGCCAGCCATCTCGCTGCGCTGGCGCAACAAGGTCACCGCGCTCGAGCAGCGCAACGATCGCGTGCTGCTGACCATCGAGACGCCGGACGGTCCATACAGGCTGTCGGCGCAATACGTGATTGCCTGCGACGGCGCGCGTTCGACGCTGCGCCAGATGGTCGGCGCGGATTTTTCCGGCAAGGTGTTCGAGGATCAGTTCCTGATCGCCGACGTCAAGATGGCGGCCGATTTTCCGACCGAGCGCTGGTTCTGGTTCGATCCGCCGTTTCATGCGGGGCGCTCGGCGCTGTTGCACCGCCAGCCGGACGACGTCTGGCGCATCGATCTGCAGCTCAGCCGCTACGCCGATCCCAATGTCGAAAAGCAGCCGGACAACGTGCGGCCGCGGATCGCGCGCATGCTCGGCCATGATCAGTTCGAGTTCGAGTGGATCTCGCTCTACAAATTCCAGTGCCGGCGGATGGAACGGTTCATCCATGGCCGGGTCATCTTCGCGGGCGACGCCGCGCACCAGGTCTCGCCGTTCGGGGCGCGCGGTGCGAATTCGGGCCTGGAGGACGCCGAGAATCTGGCCTGGAAACTCGATCGCGTGCTGCGCGGCGCGTCGCCGGCGGCTCTGCTCGAAACCTATGATTTGGAGCGAAGCGCGGCGGCAGACGAGAACATCCGCGAATCCACCCGCGCTACCGACTTCATGGCGCCGAACTCGCATCAGGAAGCGCGGCTGCGCAAGGTGGTGCTGGCGCTGGCAAAGGAGACCGAATTCGCAAAGCGCATGGTCAATGGTGGCCGGCTTTCGGTGCCATCGGTCTACGCTACGCCGCTGTCCACGACCGACGCCGAGACCTGGCAGAGCGGGCCATGTCCGGGGACCTCGATGCCGGATGCGCCGCTGCTGAAGCGCGATGGCGGGGCGCAGTTTTTGACCGACGCATTCGCCGCGCAAGGCAAGTGCTTCACGCTGCTGTCATTCGAGAATGGAGCGGCGCCCGATATGCCCGACGGCGTCGGGATGATCAGGATCGGGGGCGAACACGGCCTGGCCGATGCCGAAGGCCTCGCGCATCTACGCTATGGCGCCGAGCCCGGCACGTCCTACCTGCTGCGGCCCGACGGCTACGTGGCGGCCCGCTTCCGGCATCCGACGCGGGCTGCGATCGAGGCCGCAATGGCGCGCGCCGCCGGGTTGAACTGAGTGAGTGCCATGACGCTGTCGACCAGTTCGAATTTCAGCAAGCCCGACGATGCCTTTCGCGCCATCGTGGAAGCGCATCGCGGGCTGTCGGACCTCGAGAGCGCCGATCTCGACGCGGCGCTGGTGCTCATCCTCGCCAATCACGTCGGCGACATCGATGTGTTGCGCGACGCGATTGCGCTCGCCAAACGGCGCATGATGGAAGCTCATCAGCAGCAGACGGCTGCTTCAGGCCTGCAAAAATAGGGAATGCACGATGGCGAAAGGTTTTGCGTCAACTGGGGACCTCGCGGAGAAAAAGGTCACCTTCTCCGAGATCGGTCCCGATCTCTACGCCTTCACCGCCGAAGGCGATCCGAACTCGGCCGTCATCGTTGGCGACGACGGCTGCATCGTGTTCGACGCGCAGGCAACGCCGGCGATGGCGAACAAGGTGATCGAGCGCGTCAAGGCCGTGACCGACAAGCCGATCAAATATGTCGTGCTGTCGCATTATCACGCGGTCCGCGTGCTCGGCGCTTCGGCCTATCACGCGCAAGGCATTGTCGCCTCGCAGGAGACGCATCGGTTGATCGTCGAGCGTGGCCAGCAGGACTGGGATTCCGAATATGGCCGGTTTCCCCGCCTGTTCCAGGACGCCCAAAGCATCCCCGGCCTGACCTGGCCGACCCTGACCTTCGAAGGCGAGATGTCGATCTATCTCGGCAAGCGCGAGGTTCAGCTGATCCAGATCGGCGCCGGGCATACGTCGGGTGACATCGTCGCCTGGGTCCCGGATGCCGAGGTGATGTTCTCGGGCGACCTGATCGAATACCACTCGGCCTGCTATTGCGGCGACGCGTATCTTCGCGAATGGCCGTCGACCTTGAACGAGATCCTGTCGTTCAATCCGAAGGCGATCGCGCCGGGCCGCGGCGATGCGCTCAAGGGCACCTCCACCGTGCGCGAGGCGATCGCGATGACGCGCGACTTCGTCGGCTCGCTCTATGGCGCCGCGGAGATGTCGGTGGCCAAGGGACACAGCCTGAAGGAGTCGATGGCCGCGACGCGCGAGGTGATGGATCCGAAATTTTCGAGCTTCGCGATCTACGAGCACTGCCTGCCGTTCAACGTGTCGCGCGCCTATGACGAGGCCAGCGGCATCGACGAGCCCGTGATCTGGACGGCGGAGCGCGATCGCGAGATGTGGGCCCGCCTGCAAGGAGAAGCATCATGAACATCAACACCGCGCCTGACAGACTGAACCGGGCTTCGTCGCAGGTCACGCCGGGCTACATGTCCGGATTTCGTAATTCGTTCGAGACCGAGGCATTGCCCGGCGCGCTGCCAATCGGCCGAAACTCCCCGCAACGCTGCGCCTATGGCCTCTATGCCGAGCAGCTGTCCGGCTCGCCCTTCACGGCGCCGCGCGGCTCCAATGAGCGCTCCTGGCTCTATCGCATCCGTCCGTCGGTGAAGCACTCCGGCCGCTTCGCCCGCGTCGATGCCGGGCTGTGGCGCACCGCGCCCTGTCATGAGCAGGAAATCACGGTGCAGCAGCTGCGCTGGGATCCGACGCCGCTTCCTTCTGGCGAGGTGACCTTCCTGCAGGGCGTGCAGACCATGACCACCGCCGGCGACGCAGCCACGCAAGCCGGCATGGCCGCACATATCTATCTCATCACCAAATCGATGGTTGATCAGCATTTCTACAATGCTGACGGCGAGATGATGTTCGTCCTGCAGCAGGGCAATCTCCTGTTCGTCACCGAGTTCGGCCGCATCGACGCCGAGCCGGGCGAGATCGTGGTGATCCCGCGCGGGGTCAAGTTCAGAGTCGAACTAGCATCAGGCCCGGCACGCGGCTATCTCTGTGAGAACTATGGTGGCGCCTTCACTCTGCCGGAGCGCGGACCGATCGGGGCCAATTGCCTCGCCAACGCGCGCGACTTCCTGACACCCGTGGCGTCCTATGAGGACAAGGACACGCCGACCGAGCTCTACGTCAAATGGGGCGGGGCGCTGTTCAAGACTGACCTGCCCTATTCGCCGATCGACGTGGTGGCCTGGCACGGCAACTATGCACCGTACAAATATGATCTGCGCACCTTCTCGCCGGTCGGCGCGATCGGCTTCGATCATCCCGATCCGTCGATCTTCACCGTGCTGACCTCGCCATCGGAGACGGCGGGTACGGCCAACATCGACTTCGTCATCTTCCCGGAGCGCTGGATGGTGGCGGACAATACCTTCCGTCCGCCCTGGTACCACATGAACATCATGTCGGAGTTCATGGGCCTCATCTACGGCGTCTATGACGCCAAGCCGCAGGGCTTCGTGCCTGGCGGCATGAGCCTGCACAATTGCATGCTGCCGCATGGGCCGGATCGCGAGGCGTTCGACCATGCCAGCAATGGCGAACTCAAGCCGGTCAAGCTGACGGGCACCATGGCCTTCATGTTCGAGACGCGCTTTCCGCAACGGATCACCAAGCACGCCGCGGAGTCAGGGACGATGCAGCAGGATTATGCCGACTGCTGGAACGGCCTGGAGAAGCGGTTCGATCCGAATAGGCCGTAATTAGAACTCTCGCCGTCATTCCGGGGCGCCGCGTCCGCGGCGAGCCCCGGAATCCATAACCACAATCGTGAGTATGGATTCCGGGCCTGGCCCTGTCGGGCCATCCCGGAATGACGGAGGAGAGAGTGTCGATAGGATAAAGATATTGCCCCACCCCAACGATCCCTCGCTCCGCTCCTTCATCCCGGTCGATCCGGCTTCCGACTTTCCGATCCAGAACCTGCCTTATGGTGTGTTCTCCGCAACCGATTCGCCGCAACTCCGTGTCGGCGTCGCGATCGGCGATGTCGTCGTCGACCTCGCCGTGCTCGAAAGCGAGGGCTTGCTCGATCTCGCACTGGCCTACGAGGTGTTCGCGCAAGCCTCGCTCAACACCTTCATGGCGCTCGGACCACACATCTGGTCGAAGACCCGCGCCCGCATCAGTGAGCTGTTGCGCCATGACAATCCGGAGCTCCGCGACAACAAGGCGCTGCGCAGCCGCGCGCTGCTGCCGCGGGCCGACGTGACGCTGCACCTCCCGTTTCGCGTCGCAGGTTACACCGACTTCTACTCATCGAAAGAGCACGCCACCAATGTCGGCGTCATGTTCCGCGGCAAGGACAATGCGCTGCAGCCGAACTGGCTGCACATGCCGATCGGTTATAACGGCCGCGCCTCGACCGTTGTGGTGTCGGGCACCGAGGTGCGGCGGCCGCGCGGTCAATTGAAGCCGCTGAATGTGGACACGCCGAGCTTCGGTCCGTGTCAGCGGCTCGACTTCGAGCTGGAGATGGGCGTCGTCATCGGTCAACCCTCGGCAATGGGCGAGATGCTGACCGAGGCGCAGGCCGAGACCATGATCTTCGGTTTCGTGCTGCTCAACGACTGGAGCGCGCGCGATATCCAGCAATGGGAGTATGTGCCGCTCGGGCCATTCCAGGCCAAGGCCTTTGCGACGTCGATCAGCCCGTGGGTCGTCACCCGAGAGGCGCTGGAGCCGTTTCGCGTGCGGGGTCCGGAGCAGCAGCCGGTGCCGCTGGCTTATCTGCAGCAGAAGGGCGTCCAGAACTACGACATCGAGCTCGATGTGTCGTTGCGTGCGCATGGCGCGGATGCAGCGCAGACGATCTCCCGGACAAATTTCAAATACATGTACTGGTCGAGTGTCCAGCAGCTGATGCACCATGCCTCATCCGGATGCGCGATGAGCGTTGGTGATCTCCTGGGGTCCGGCACGATTTCCGGTCCCGAGACGCATCAGCGTGGGAGCCTGCTGGAGCTGAGCTGGAACGGAACGGAGCCGGTCGAGCTTGCGGACGGTGTTAAGCGCTCCTTCCTGGAGGATGGCGACTCGCTCGCCATTCGCGGCTGGTGCCAAGGCAGCGGTTATCGCATCGGCTTCGGCAAGGTCGAGGGGACGATTCTGGCGGCAGAATAAACGCCAATAGACGCTTCATTCCGGGGCACTCGCGAAGCGAGTGAGCCCGGAATGACGAAGGAAGTAGCTTGCCGCGGATGCGCGCGGTCAACGCGCGATCGACCGCAGCGGCAGTTTCGCGCTTTCCTTCAGCCGGTCGAGCACGATCGATGAGCGCACATGCGCCACGCTCTGATGCGGCATCAGCACATTGTTGACGATGTCCGACAGGCTCTTGAGGTCGCGCAGCACGGCCTTGAGCAGGTAATCCGCGTCCCCTGTGAGCGCATAGGCTTCCTGGATCTCTTCGACGCGGGTGACCAGTGCGCGGAATTTCTTGGCATTGTCGGGCGAATGCGTAGCCAGCGTGATCTGGATGAAGGCGATCAGCTCGAAGCCGAGCGCAGCGCCGGCGAGCTCGGCACGGTAGCCCGCAATCACGCCCTCCTCCTCCAGCCGCATCCGCCGTCGCGAGCATTGCGAGGCGGAGAGGCCGGCGATGTCGGCCAGCTCCTGGTTGGTGAGGCGGCCGTCGTCCTGCAGGGCGGCCAGGATCTTGAGGTCGAAGGCGTCGACTGAAATCATGCATGAAATCCATATTCGATGCACGGATCGTGCACATCCGGCCGGAAATGGCAATCATTTGCATGCCCCGTGCAGGCCGCATGAGCGAGGATCGACGGACATGATCTGGGAGAATCGCCGATGGGTCCGTTTCCGCATGATGCGCCGCCCGCCACCGTCTCAGCCGACAATCCGATGGGCACGGATGGATTCGAGTTCGTCGAGTATGCGCATCCGGAGCCGGAAAAGCTGCACGCGCTGTTCGCGCTGATGGGATTTTCCGCGGTCGCGCTGCACAAGACCAAGGCGATCACGCTCTACCGCCAGGGCGATATCAACTACCTCGTCAACGAGGAGCCGGGGAGCCACGGCCATAGCTTCGTCGCCGAACACGGTCCATGCGCGCCGTCGATGGCGTTCCGGGTGGTCGACGCTGAGGCAACCTATGCGCGCGCGATCTCGCTCGGCGCCGAGCCGGCCGATCTGCCGTCTCGTCAGAAGACGCTCGACGTGCCCGCCATCAAGGGCATCGGTGGAAGCCTCTTGTATTTCGTCGATCGCTACGGCGCCAAGGGCTCGGCTTACGATCTCGAATTCGACTGGCTCGGCGCGCGCAACCCGCAGCCAGCGGGATCAGGCCTCTATTATATCGATCACCTCACTCACAACGTGCATCGCGGCCGCATGGATGTGTGGGCGGGCTTCTATGAGAAGCTGTTCAACTTCCGCCAGATCCGTTTCTTCGACATCGAGGGCCGCGCGTCCGGCCTGTTCTCGCGCGCGCTGACCAGTCCTGACGGCAAGATCCGGATTCCGATCAACGAGGATGCCGGCGATTCCGGGCAGATCGAGGAATATCTGAAGCTCTACCACGGCGAGGGCATCCAGCACATCGCCTGTGGTGCGCGTGATATCTATGGCACGGTCGAAGATCTGCGCGCAGCCGGCCTGCCGTTCATGCCGTCACCGCCCGATACTTATTTCGAGAAGATCGACGCGCGTCTGCCGAAGCATGGCGAGGATCTCGCGCGCCTGCAGAAGAATGGCATCCTGATCGACGGCGAAGGCGTGGTGGACGGCGGCCACACCAAGGTGCTCCTGCAGATCTTCTCGGCAAACGCGATCGGGCCGATCTTCTTCGAGTTCATCCAGCGCAAGGGCGACGACGGCTTCGGCGAGGGCAATTTCAAGGCGCTGTTTGAATCGATCGAGGAGGATCAGATCCGGCGCGGCGTGCTGAAGGTCGAGCCGGCGGAGTAGGCGCGGCGCGCGCTTCAGCCCGCCGGTCCGGCGTCCTCGTCCTGCGCCAGCCGCATCGCCAGGATCTTGTCGATGCGGCGGCCGTCGAGGTCGACGATCTCGAAGCGCCAGCCATTGAGATCGAAGCTCTGTCCAACGTCTGGAACGCTGCCGAAATGCTGCAGCACGAGGCCGGCCACGGTGTGATAGAAGCGATGCGGCGGGATCTCGATCGACAGCAGGTCGGCGAATTCGTCGAGCGGCATCCAGCCCGAGATCAAATAGGAGTCGTCGGCGCGGCGGACATAGGCGGGTTCCGGTGGTCCCGCTTCGGAGGTGAACGCGCCGACGATCGATTCCAGAATGTCGGCCGCGCTCACGACACCTTCGAACGCACCGTATTCGTCATGCACCAGTCCCATATGCACCGGCGAGCCCTTCAGGATCGCGATCACGTCACGGGCATCGACGCTGGAAGGAATGATCGGCACCTCGCGCACCAGGCTGCGCAGATCGGGTGTTTCGTCGCGCAGATAGGCGGCGAGCAAATCCTTGGCCTGCAGCACGCCGATCGGGCGATCGCGTTCGCCGTCGGAGACCGGCAGCCGCGAATGCGGGCTTTTCGCCAGTAGCTCGCGGATCGCCTTGGGATCGTCGTTGAGATCGATGACGTCGACTTCGGGGCGCGGCGTCATGATCGCGCCCACGGGGCGGTCGCCAAGCCGCATCACGCCGGCAATCATCTCCTTCTCGCCGGGCTCGAGCACACCAGCAGTTTCCGCCTCCCGCACCAGGTGATGGATCTCTTCTTCCGACACCTTGCCTTCGGCGTCGCCGCCCCGGCCCAGCAGGCGGAGGATCAGTTTGCCGGAGATATCGAGCAGCATGACCAGCGGCAGCGAGATCTTCGCGAGCAGCTGCATCGAAGGCGCGACCTTGACAGCCACGGCTTCGGGGTCGCGCAACGCGAGCTGCTTCGGCACCAGTTCGCCGACGATCAACGTCGCATAGGTGATTGCGGTCACGACGAGGCCGACCCCGGCGAAGTCGGCAATCGAAGGCGAGAGGCCGAGATCCAGCAGCCATTGCGTCAGGCGCTGGCCGAGCGTCGCTCCCGAAAAAGCGCCCGAGAGCACGCCGACCAGCGTGATGCCGATCTGGACAGTGGACAGGAACTTGCCGGGGTCGGAGGCCAGCGCGAGCGCGCTGCGCGCACCTCCGACGCCTTTTTCGGCCAGCAGGGCCAGCCGCGCCGGGCGCGATGAGACGATCGCCAGCTCCGACATCGACAGCAGGCCGTTTACAACGATCAGGACGAGGACGATCGCAAGTTCAACCGAGAGCATATGGGCCTGTGTTGCGCCGGAGGGCAGGAATGGATACGAGCTCCCTTATATAAGATCGCAGACGCCGCTTCGCTCCCAAATGCCCGGGACCGAAGACTGCGCGGGCTGGCTCATCCGCGGCCAAGTCGCGATCGGATCAGAATTCCGCGTGCAGGCGGGCGGAGAAGATCGACACCGGCCCGCGATCGGCGTTGTAGGCGGGGTTGGCGATGAACTGGTAGTCGGCCGTGGCGGTGAAGTTCTTGGTGACCTGATAGGCGTAATAGGCCTCGAAAATCTGCTCAGGCCGATAATTGAGCCGGCCATCGCCGATCAGCAGTCCGGTGCCGCCGGCGGCGAGGAAGTCGCGATGCGCCGATGACAGCCCGTTGACGGCGCCGCCGATGCCGACCGTATCGTTCGCGCGGCCCCAGAAGCTGCCCTTGATCGAGACGCCGCCGGAGGCGCTGCGATCGATATCGGTGAATGACAGGATCTCGTTCTGGCCGTCGTTCCAGCTCAGCCGCGCGAACACGCCGACATCTGGAACGACCTGCTGCTCGAGATTGGCGTAGAAGCCGTATTTCGGATTGACGTGACGGATGCTCGCCATGACGTTGTTGATGTCGAGCGTCGGGTCGGCCGCCTCGATCGCCAGCGCCTGGCGATAGTTGCCGGTGATGCCCTGATTGCCGAACGCACCGATGCGCAGTTTGCCGGGCTGGCTGAAGATGTTGTGGCGCTCCTCGAACTCCACGACGGCGCCGCCGCCCTTGAGGCTGAGCTTGTCGCTGTTCGGCTGTGTCGGCACCTGCAGCACGGCGCCGCGGATCGCCCAGTCCTTGCGGTTGAGCTCGACCACGGCGCCGCGGGTATAGCCCGGCAGATCGGCCGGGAAGTCATAGGCGGCAGATTCCCACAGCGCCCAGTTCATGAAATCGGCGCGCGGGTCGTGGGCATAGGCGTTGTTGTCGAAGAAATCACCGACGGCAAAGCGGCCGACGATCACGGTCACGCGGTCGATGTCGCGCTTGCCGGGCAGCTGATTGGGACCATCGGCGACCTCCTCCTGCTCGCCACCGAGGCCGAAGGTCTGCTTGAAGTAATAGCGCTGCGCGCGGATGCGCGGATAGGCCGCTCCGGCCTTCTGCGCCTCGCCATTGGGGAAGCCGGCAATGCCGAGCGTTCCGTTGAGGCCGAAACCCTGCGCTAGCTCCGGGTTCAAATAGAACTCGCCGCCGTCCCAGAGCCGCGCGCCGACGAACGCGGTCGTGGTCCAGGTCGCCTGCACCTGGCCGCGGCCGGGCAGGCTGTTCGCGCCGCTATAGGGCGATGAGAAGCTGGGATAACCCTGCGGCAGGAAGGTCGTCTGTGCGTGGACGTTCCAGTTGTCGGACTCTGGCAGCTTGGGGGTCGTGGAAGCCTTCGGCGACCAAAGGCTGTCACCGAATTGATAGTTCAGGCCGAGCTTGACGAGGTGCAGCTGCGGGTCGACCGTGACCGGCGCCAGGCGGAAGCCCGAGAGATCATAGCTGCGGCGCGCCAGGTCGACATAGTCATATTCGAGCTTGGCGGTCCAATTGCCGCTCACCGCGAATTCGAGGCCGACACCTGCCGTCCAGCCGGCTTGATAGTGTGAGACGACCGCGCCACTGCCGTCGTTGATGTCGACATGCGGGTGGCCCCAGGCGAAGCCGCCGGTCACATAAGGCATCCAGCGGTCGAAAGCGTAGCCGAGGCGGCCGCGCAGCGTACCGACGTAATCGATGGTCGTGTTGAACGGGGTCGGCGCGAACCGCGCAACCGCGGTTTGGTCGATCGGGCTCGGGAATGTCGCGTCCGCTTCGACACCAAGGACAATCCGATTGGCCAGCTCATGATTGTAGCCGACCTGATAGCCGCCGATCAGGCCGGTCGTGCTGTGCGGAAGCAGCGCGCCCTGCAAGGGAATGGGATTGCTACCTGCCCCGAGTCTGCCGCCGCCATAGCCGAATTGACCGCCGACATAGAAGCCGGTCCAGTCATAGGCGGTCTTGAGCGCCGCTGCTCTGGCCTTCAGCGGCAGATCGGCGGCAAGCGCCGAATCCGCCAGCATGATTGTGCCGAGCGCGGCACAAGCCATGGTGAAGTCCCTTGTGGGCCAACGGATCATTGAGCGGACTGGTCCAAGCGATGCATCAGGGCGGGCATTAAAATAGCGATTTCAGTCACAGCTGATTTGCCCGTACCCTGTCACCAGGAAAACGAGTCCCGCTCGTTTCTCTGCCGGATATGCACATCCGATCCCAGCACCACGCCACGCGCGCTTGAAACTGTTATTGCGAATAATTCGCAAGTTCAACACGCAGAACGCCGCAGGTGCGTGGTTGGCATGGTTCTGTGACGTCCGTGCAACATGGCGCTCATGCCATAGCCGCATAAACTGAACCCGCCCGGTTGGGATGGGACCGGGCGGGTTGGTGCGACACGCGCTTGCGCGGATGAGGGGCAGCGCGCATCGAACGCCTGAATCGGTTCTCGCACGCATGCCAGCGCATGCGTCAGCGGAGCGGATGCGGCTCAGTAGGCGCAGGCGCGGACCCGGCCGATGTAGCGGCCGAACGCATCATACTGCGGCACCCAGCGGCAGTGGCGGTAGCCGGTGTAGTAGTAGCCATCTTCGGCGGCGATCGCGCTGCCGACGACAGCCGCGCCAATCAGGCCGGCCCCGACGCCCCAGCCCCAGTGATGATGGAAGCCATGGGCTTCGGCGGGCGTGGCGGTCGCGGCGATGCTCCCGGTGACGGCGAGCGCAGCAAGGGTAATGGCGGCAAGCTTGGTCTTGATGGACACGGTGAAGGCTCCTCTTGGATTTGCGGCGGCCTGTCGTGGCCGCTTGCCAAGTTGGACGGGGCCTTTTCGAAAGCGGTTCGAATCGATGTTTCGGAGAGCTACGCGCTACTAAAATAGCGTTAACGCGCAGAGCGTTATGATCGATTCAGCGACGCGCGCCAGGGCCATTGCCGAGCGTCTTCACGTCGAATTTATCGACGTCCTCGAGCAGCTCGCAGAACGCATGTGCGCCGTGGGCGATCAGCCGCTCGCCCTTCTCAGCGCTTGCTTGCGTCGCGTCGCCTACGGCACCGCTCGCATTGAGATCCTGTGTCTGCCACGCCAGCGGCGCCGGCCGTTGCGTCGACAGCCAGCGATAGCGGGATTCCATCTCGGCGCCTGCGGATGCAAAATTGGCTGCCGCGTCCATGCGCACAAGATCCGGGTAGCGCGCCAGCATGATCGAGGTTTCGACCGCACCGCCATGAATGCCGTGGCGCAATTCGTCCTCGGCAAACAGGCCGCCCGGCGTGCCGAAGCGCGACCACGACGTGGTGACGACAAGCATGCCGAAGGTGGCACGGAGATCCTGCGCCACCAGGGTCATCGCGGCGCTGTTGCCACCATGGCTGGTGACGATCACGAGCTTCCTGATGCCGGCCCGCGCCACGCTTTCGCTGATGGCGAACCAGCTTTTCAGCGCGACCTCAGTCGGCAAGGTCAGCGTACCCGGGAAATCGACATGCTCGGTCGAAATCCCGATCGGCTGCACCGGCAGAAATGTCACCGGCAGATGGTCGGGCAGGAGCGCGCGGACCGCAGCGAGATAGGCCTCCGCAATCAGCACATCGGTGCCGAGAGGCAGATGCGGCCCATGCTGCTCGGTGGCCGCCAGCGGCAGCACGGCGATCCAGCCGCCTGCATCGGACGTGTCGAGCTCGGGCCAGCAAATGGAGGTCCAGTCGCGGGGCGGGATGGTCATCGCAAGCGTGGTTTCTTTCGGCCGGAGGTCGGGTTAGTAATCTCTCCAACCATCATGGGCCAGAATGAGCGGGAGTCCAATCATGACGCAGGCGCTTCTGTTGCGAATGTTAACGGCGGCTTGGCTGGCCGTTACCGTCGCGTTTGCGCCTGCGAGCGCCCAGACGCTCGACAAGGTGTCGTTCGGCACCAATTGGGTGGCCGAAGCCGAGCATGGCGGCTTCTTCCAGGCGCTCGCCGACGGCACCTACAAGCAATATGGGCTCGACGTCACCATCGTGCCGGGTGGGCCTAACGATAACAATCGCATGCTTTTGATCGCGGGCAAGCTCGATTTCTTCATGGCCGCGAACACGCTGATGTCGTTCGATGCGGTCGCCAACAACGTGCCCGTCGTGTCGGTCGCGGCGATGTTCCAGAAGGATCCGCAGGTGTTCCTGACCCACCCGGAGCAGAAGGTCGCCAAGCTCGAAGACCTGAAGCCGCTGACCCTGTTCGTCTCCAAGGAGGGGATCTCGAGCTATTATCAATGGCTCAAGAGCGAATACGGCTTCTCCGAAAAGAATGTCCGTCCCTACACGTTCAACTCCCAGCCCTTCGTCGCCACGCCGCAAAGCGCGATGCAGGGCTATGTGACGTCCGAGCCGTTCGCGGTCGAGCGCGCCGCCGGCTTCAAGCCCGGCGTGATCCTGCTCGCCGACTACGGTTTCAATACCTATTCGACCCTGATCGAGACCCGCCGCGACCTGATCGAGAAGAAGCCTGATCTGGTGCAGCGCTTCGTCGACGCCTCGATCGTCGGCTGGTATCATTATATCTACGGCGACAATTCCGCTGGGAATGCGATGATCAAGAAGCTCAACCCCGAGATGACCGACGATCTCCTGGCCTATTCGGTGGCCAAGATGAAGGAATATGGGATCGTCGATTCCGGAGATTCCTTGCGCGATGGAATCGGCGCGATGAGCGACGAGCGCGTCACCAGCTTCTTCGACAAGATGGTGCGGGCCGGCGTGGTCAAGCCCAGTATCGACTATCGCAAGTCCTATACGCTGCGCTTTGTGAACAAGGGCGTCGGACTTGATCTGCGGCCGAAGAACTGACGGGCGCAAGAAGCCGAACCAGACATGGTCGATTCCGTTTTGTCCGATCTGTCCAGTGCTGCGCCCGATGCGGCCGTGACGCTCGATGGCGTCACCAAGATCTATGACAGCGGCGTGACGGCGGTGGGACCGCTCGACCTTGATGTCGCGCGGGGCGAGTTCATTTCGCTGCTTGGGCCCTCAGGCTGCGGCAAGTCGACAGTGCTGCGATTGATCGCCGGGCTGGCTGCGCCGACCAGCGGCAGTATTGCCGTGGCGCAGAGCACAGGCGTGTCGCGCTCGGATCACCGCATCGGCTTCGTGTTCCAGGAGCCGACCCTGATGCCCTGGACCAGCGTGCGTGAGAATGTCGGATTGCCGCTGAAGCTGGCGCACATACCTGCGGCCGAGGCGCAAACCAAGATCGATGCGGCGCTGGCGCAGGTCGGCCTGTCCGATTTTGCCGAGCGCTTTCCGCGTGAACTGTCCGGCGGCATGAAGATGCGGGTATCGCTGGCGCGCGCGCTGGTGACGAGCCCGGACATCCTCCTGATGGACGAGCCGTTCGCGGCGCTCGACGAGATCACCCGCTTCCGCCTCAACAACGATCTGTTGGAGCTGTGGCGCAGCTTGCGCATGACCGTCATCTTCGTCACTCATTCGGTTTTCGAGTCCGTCTATCTCTCCCAACGCGTGCTGGTGATGACGGCGCGACCAGGGCGCTTGAGCGCGGAGATCCGCGTCGAGACCGAAGAGCCGCGTGGCGAAGCGTTCCGGACCTCGATCGCCTATGCCGATTATTGCCGCCGCGTGTCGGATGCGCTGGCGCCGGCCTATGCGGGAGCGTCGGCCCTGTGAGCACGTCGGGTCGCCAGAAAGTTTCCGTCCCTGCGCGACCGGAAACGCGGCCGGCGCTCAGACTTGTGCTGCCGGTGCTGGTGCTGGCGGCCGGTCTTGGCGTGTGGGAACTGGTGGTGCAACTCAACGCCATCCCGCCTTACGTCCTGCCTGGCCCGGTGCTGGTGCTGGAGACGCTGTTTTCTGATTGGGACGTACTGTCGCAATCGCTGCTCACCACGCTGATCACGACCGCGGAAGGCTTTGTCGCCGCGGCGTTCGGCGGCGTCGCGCTGGCGCTGGTGTTCAACCAGTCGAAATGGCTGGAATACGCTTTGTTCCCCTATGCCATCGTGCTGCAGGTCACACCCGTCATTGCGATTGCGCCCTTGCTTCTGATCTATCTGCCGCAGCAGACGGCAGTGGTCGTCTGCGCCTGGATCGTCGGCTTCTTTCCGGTGTTGTCGAACACGGCGCTGGGCCTGAAGTCGGTCGATCGCAATCTGCTCGGCCTGTTCCAGCTCTATCGTGCCTCGAAGCTGCAGACCTTGCGTTATCTGAAGCTGCCCGCGGCGTTGCCCTATATCCTCGGTGGTCTGCGCATTGCCGGCGGCCTGTCGCTGATCGGCGCCGTGGTCGCGGAAATCGCGGCGGGCAGCGCCGGCGCCGGCTCGGGACTGGCTTATCGCATTGCGGAATCCGGCTATCGTCTCAACATACCCCGCATGTTCGCCGCGCTGTTGCTGTTGTCGGTGGCCGGGATTGTCATCTACGCCGTGCTGGCGTTATTTTCGTACCTCGTGTTGCGGCGCTGGCATGAAAGCGCGCTTGGAAAGGACACCTGATGGCGGCTGTTTCGTCTGACAAGATCGATTTGCTGATCTACGGGCCGCTGCGGCCGATCCTCGAAAAGGGCTTTCCGGACAATTTCAATCTGCACTTCGCCGAGACGCGCGGCGATCTCGAACGGCTGCCGGCCAGCGTCATGGAATCGATCCGCGGCATCGCCATGACTTTCCATACGGTCGCGGCCGATGCTGCGGTCATGGCGCGCTTTCCGGAGCTCGAGATCATCGCGAGCTTCGGCGTCGGCTACGACAACATCGCCGCGGCGCATGCCGGCCAGAACGGGATTATCGTCACCAACACCCCCGACGTGCTGAGCGAGGAGGTCGCGGACGTCGCGCTTGGCCTGCTCATCGCCACCTTGCGCGAATTCATCAAGGCCGATCGCTACGTCCGGTCCGGCCAGTGGCAGACGCAGCCCTATCCGCTGTCCGTCGGCTCGCTGCGCGACCGCACCGTAGGCATGATCGGCATGGGCCGCATCGGCCAGGCGATCGCGCGCCGGCTTGACGCGTCCAAGGTGCCGGTGGTCTATCACTCGCGCAGGCCGGCGGCCGGCGTCGCCTATCAGCACTATCCGGACCTGATCGAAATGGCGAAGGCCGTGGACACGCTGGTCGTCATCGTGCCCGGCGGCGCCGGCACCAACAAGATGATCAATGCCGAGGTGCTGCAGGCGCTGGGTCCGCGTGGCGTCGTCGTCAACGTCGCACGCGGTTCTGTGATCGACGAGCAGGCGCTGATCGCGGCCTTGAAGTCCGGCGGCATCCTGGCTGCAGGCCTCGATGTGTTCGAGAAGGAGCCGAACGTTCCGGACGAACTGAAGAGCATGCAAAATGTCGTGCTGCTGCCACACATCGGCTCGGCCGCCATCGTAACCCGCAACGCGATGGATCAGCTCGTGGTCGACAATCTGACGGCCTGGTTTGCCGGCAAGCCGCCGCTGACGCCCGTTGCGGAAACGCCCGTGAAAGGTCGCTGATGATTCGTCATCTCCTGTTGTCGGTCGCGCTGCTGGTCGGCTGCGCGGCGGCCGCGCCCGTCGCGGCGCAGGATGCCGCCAGCCTGAAGAAGGCGATGGTGGGACAATGGGAGCTTGCGACCACCGATCGCAGCAAGACCTGCGTTGTGACGATGAAGCCTGATTCCTCGCCGCGCGGGCTGAAGCTCGAACTCGAGCCGAATTGCGCCGCGGCGCTACCCTTCACCAAGGATATCGTGGGCTGGAACGTAAAGGGGCTCGACATCGTGCGGCTGCAGGATGCGACCGGTGAAGCCGTGATCGACTTCACCGAGGTCGAGACCGGTATTTTCGAAGGGCTGCGGCAGGGCGAGGGTGTCTACATCCTGCAGAATCTCGCTGCGGCCCGTTCGCTGGCAAAGTCGATGGATCAGATGATCGGTGACTGGGCGATGGTCCGCGGCAACGGCGACACGATCTGCGGCCTCACCCTCACCAACAACGACGCCGGCAACGATAATTTCCAGGTGTTTCTCAAGCCGAAATGCGATGCCAGCGTCACGGCTTTTGCGCCGACGCAATGGCGACTAGAGCATGGCCAGATGATCCTGATGTCGGATCGCGGCGAGGCCTGGCGCTTCGAGGCCGACGACAATGCGCAGTGGCGCCTGGTTCCCGACAGTGCCAATCCGCTGATGATGCTGCGGCAATGATGATCGAGCCGCGGCTTGCGGCGGGTGCCTTGAACCTGCCTTGATCTGCGCCAAAGAACCGCGGCCATGGGCAGTGTAGCAAGCCGCAAGCCGAATGAAAATGGAGGGGTAACATGATCCGATCAATCGCAAGTCGCTTCGGGACTCTGGCTGTGCTGGGGCTCGCACTCGCCGCGCCGCTTCATGAGGCCGCGGCACAGGATGCGCTGGGAGGCGCCATCCTCGGTGGCGCCGGCGGCGCAATCATCGGTGGCGCTCTTGGCGGCGGCCGCGGCGCTGCCATCGGCGCCGTGCTTGGCGCCGGCACTGGAGCTGCGATTGCAGCGGAAGGCGAGCGCCGTCGCGCCGGCTATTACTACTATCACAATGGCTGCTATCTGCAGCGCGGTGACGGCGCCTGGGTCCGTGTCCATCCGCGCTACTGCTACTGATCAAGTCTCCTCGCGCGTCTGATTTTTCGCGGCTCAGAGTGAGGTGTGTCAGGCGGAGCTCGCGAACGCATGCTCCGCCTGCTGCGGTCAGTGACCCAAAATCAGTGGCCCCAAGATCAGTGACCGAAGAACGGATTGACCGGCGGGAAGCCGAGCGCAATCGCGCCGGCCTGCGTATAGAATCGCTCCTGGGCGAAGACGTGCTGACGCGCGGCGTGGATGTCGCGCAGACGGCGCTGCAGGGGTGAGCTGCTGAAAATGACGCTCGCACCTCCCAGCGTGTAACAGCCGCTGACGACGTCGCTGCAGGTGGCGTGGATCCAGGCGCTGCCCTGAAGGCCTTCCACGAAGTCGGCCTCGGCGTCCAATTGTCCCGCCAGCGCGCGGACCCATTGATCGACGACCTGGACCCGCAGCAACGCCCGCGCCGCACGCAGTGATGCGCCGAGCCTGCCGAAGGCGTGCTGGAACACAGGCGCATCTTTCAGGTCGGCGTTTGCGAACAGCTGGCGCCGGCCCTGTTTGGCAAGCGCGGCAAGATCCTCGACAGCAGCGGACGCGATGCCGACAGCGACCGCTCCGTGCAGACTGGAAACGAAAGGTGCCAGCGCAGCTTCGAACGGTCCGGCCACATTCGACGGCCCGGTCAGCGCATCAAAGACCATTTCAGCCGGTACCAGGGCATGTTCGAGCACGACATGATGGCTGCCGGTGCCGGTCAAGCCCGAGGCCTGCCACGTCTCTTCGATCCGCCAGCGCTCTGCAGGCAGGATCACGAATCGGGTCAGCGGACCATGATCGGTCATGACCGGCTCGCCATCTCGGGTGATCACGCAGTGACCGACGATCCATTGTGCATTCTGACAGCCGCTGGAAAAAGGCCAGCGGCCACTGACGCGGAACCCGCCGTCCGTCATTTCCGCGCGGCCCGCCGGCGTCCCGACGCCAACCACCATCGGATCGGCGCCGTCCGCAAAGACACGGCCGTAGATCTCCGGCGCAAGGCGCGTGCAGAACAGCTGCGAGCCTGTGGCGATCATGGCAACCCAGCCGACCGAACTGTCCGCCGCCGATAGGAGCTCGATCGCAGTGACGACGTCGGGAACGCTCAGCTCCAGGCCGCCATGGCTGCGCGGGACCAGCGATTTGAACAGGCCAATTCGTCTGAGGCTGTCGATGATGTCGCCAGGAACCCGACGTGCCGATTCGATTTCATCGGAGCGTGCGGCGAAGCTTGGTGCGAGATCGCGGATGGCTGCGAGCAGCTGCGCCGCGTCGTGGGAAGTGGTTTCGGTCGATCCGCGCGCATCAAGCCTGCGCGCCGTCATGGACTGTGCTGCAACCATCTCGTCCTCCTCAAGTCGCGCCTGCACCGCGACGGCGCTTGCGAAGCTCAAGGTGATGAGCACGCGAAGTTTCGACGTGATGACGAGAGCGGCTGAGATGGTTACACCTGTAGCGGATGGAGCGCTCCGCTCTCAGAGGTGCTGGCTGGGCGGCTATTTGCGGTGATAGAGGCCGCTGAAGGTGACGCCGGAGCCGCCGCAATCATTATTGTCCTCGACCAGTAGCCAGGGGCCGATCCGCTGCATGCGGACGCGGCATTCGTCCCCTTCGTTGGGGCGCTCAAACGGTGTGCTGCCGTCGTTTACGAACGCAATGGTGCCGTCTTTCGGTGTGGCGATCGCTTCGATGGCGCCGTTGTGGAAGTCTCGTCCGGCCGGCACGACCTGCTCGCCGTCGATCTTCAACTTGCCGCCCTCGCCCTTGGCGATCGTCATGCCGCCGCCAGGGTGCTCCCAACTGCCGAGCCACTCCGACGGCGCCGGCGCGGTCATCGGCTCGACCCTGCTCAGCGCCGCGCTTGGCAGCCAGCCTCTGGCCCAGATCTGCTTTTTCGCTGTTGGCGATTGATAGATGACGCAGGTGAAATCGCCGGAGGTCTTGCCGACCAGCACGAGATCATTGGTGACGAGATAGGCCGTCCTCCGGCACGCCTCCGTGGCGGCAGGGCAGGTCGTCGCCTTGAAGTCGTCGTCATAAGGAGACTTGATGAAGTTGACCCGCGGCTGCGCGATGACCTTTGCCACCGTGAGCGGGCGCTTGTCATCCCAGTCGACGCCAAGACAGTCGTTCGGGTTCGCGGTCTCGGCCGAAGCCGAGACTGCTGCGAGTGCCGCACCCAGGTTCAGGATCAAGGCCAGACCGATCAACTTAACTTGCATCCGAGATCTCCGTGCGCGATTCGCGCCACGGAAGCTAGGTTGCGGCAGGAGCGTGCCTGGTTCAAATCGCTCGCGCTGACTCCGTCTTCGGCCGCGCGCTTCAGTGCGATGGCGGCACGACGCTGATCTTGGCCATCATGCCCCCATCCTCATGCTCGAGAATGTGGCAGTGGAAGACGAAGTCGCCAGCCTCTTTGAAGGTGATCTCGACGATCACGCGGCTCGGCCGGCAGCTGCCCTCCTTCCAGGCCTTGACGGTGCCGTCGCAGCCGGCGCCGCTCGGCAGCGGGACATTGTCGTGCAGGACCGCCGGCCCGGCAGATGGGGACGCGCCAGAGTTTGCGGGCTGATCAGTCTGGCCCGGCGGCTGCGTTGCGATCACGGCGAAGCGGCTCTGGTGGACGTGGAAATTATGATCCTCGCCGGCGATATTGATGAGCTCCCAACGCTCGGTCACGCCCTTGCCGTGGTCTCCCAGCGGCAGGCACACGGTCGGAGGCGCGGCGTGATCGAACACCTTGATCTTGAGATCGTCGGCCGGCGGCGCCAACGGCTGATCTTTCGCGGCCTCGCGATAGCCCAATCCAAAGGACGCGCTGTTCGGATCTTCGTTCGGGAGCCCGAACACCACTTGCCGCACCCGATCGGCTGCAAGGGCCGAACATGGTCCATATTTTCGGGGCATGCTGAGTTCGGCCAGGCGTGCTGCGAACGCCGCCTTCTGTGACGTGCCGCCGGGTGGCTCAGCCAGATGTGAAATCGGCATCGGCTCCTCGATCCCGCTGACGCGGGTCTTCGCGGTCTGTCCCAACGCGCCTGCGGGGGCAAACATCGTCTTTGCCTGTCCCTCGATCCCGAGATAGGGCGAGGGGCTTTTGCTGGCCATGGCCGGCGCAAAATCAACATGGGCGAGCTCGACACCGGGCCAGGTGTCGCCCTTGTCGCCGGTATTGAAGTTGAATGTCCGCAAGGCCGCGCTGGCTGTCCCGGTGCCGATACCCGTGCTCTTGCGCGAGACCCACACATCGACCCGCGAGCTCGGCATCATTCGGATCCGATCGGCACACACCGGCTTGCTCTGCGTGCCGACCGTCGGCGTCTCAGCCGACGTGCTGCATTCGGCGATCCTCAGCTTGCCGGCAAACAGCGACTGCAGCCGCGCGGCCGGCATCTGCGGGCTGATATCGGTGCTGACGCCGTCGATCGACAGGATCTGAAACTGAAGGTCGCGACTGCTGGCGTCATCCTGCAATCCAAGCAGATAGGTTGCGCTGCCCGATGTATTTGCGATCCGCCAGATCTCGCCGGACGGGTCGACCGACAGCGTGGGATCGATGGCACCGTTGATCGTGAAGAACCATTTGCCGCCGCTATAATCGGTCGGCTGCTGGGCGCCACTGCAGAAGCCCTTGCCGAGCACCGCGGTGGACTGCGGATCGAGGCTGCCACAGAACTGCGTGTCTTCCTGCAGCTTCAACGTGCCGTCGGCGCGGAGCTGGGTATCCTTGAACACCAGATGGCGAACCTTCACCTTGTCCGCGTCGCAGGGCTTGGCGCCGCAGCGATATTGCGAGATATCGCCGACCGTGATGATGCCGGCAAGGCCGGCTGTGATCTGGTTGAGCGCCAGTCCATGGGCATGCGGATGAAACCAGAACAAGCCCTCGGGATGGTTGATGAGGTCGATGTCGTAATTGATCACGCCGTCCGGGGTGATGTCGAATTGGCTGGCATGGTCGCCGCCATGATGCATTGACGCGTCTGATGCGGCCGCCCTGTGGGCGAGTTCGCGCGGCGGGTGATTGGCCGGATTGATTCCGAGCACGAAGATATAATCGCCGTAGCTGTCACCCGGATCGTCAGCCCGACGTGGCTCGACGATGAGCCCATGGGTATGCAGATTGGTCGGATTGTATTGCAACAAAGTCTCGCCGTTCTCACCGACATGCTTGAACTCGCCGGGAGGCACGTTGTTCGTGACCGCCGGCAAGCAATTCACGAAGCGGATTTTCAGCCGCTGCGTTCGCGCAAGCTGCAACCGGACACCGCCGTAAGGACTGACCGCAGCATCGGCGGCAGTCGGGCACGTCGTTCGATTGTCACTGGTGACGTTCGGACCGGGGCACCGCCGAGCATTTTTCCCGGCGTCCTTTTGCAGGCACGCTTCGTAGACCCAGCCGACCGGAGAACCCGGCAACTCCTTCAACTGCTGCTCGCGCGCAACCAGCAGGATCTCGAGCGGCCCCTTCTTGGCCGCAAGGACGGGCGGTGCAGGTAGCTCGCCGGCGAGCAGCGGCCCCGCAAATACTGACAGGCTGGATAAGATCAGGGCCGAGAAAGCGAAAGCGTCAAATGAAGCGCTGCGGCGCATGGCAAATACCTCGTCTTCGGGCGCGCACGTCAATCCACGGGGCGCGTCGCCGCCGGACAAAATTCATAAATACATCTTCAAATTGTATAGCGGCGATGCGCGCCGCTGACAACTGACCTGTCGGACCGGGCGCGGATTGGAGTCGTTCTGCAATTGCGAGTTGATCGCGATGACGGCCCGTGCAATGCGGCCTGCGACGGATCGTCAACCGGCTGCGATCTTGGCAGCCTCCGCCGCAGCGCGTTGCATGCTGGTGGACATCTCGCTGGTGACCGTACTCTGTTCTTCCACCGCAGCGGCGGTCGAGGTGACGTACTCGCTCACATGATCGATGGCCTGCTTGATCTCACCGAGAGCGGTGACCACGTCGCCTGATATGACGTTGAGGCTTCCGATCTCCTGGCCGATCTTGTCGGTGGCCTGCTTGGCCTGGTTGGCGAGGCTCTTGACCTCCGAGGCAACCACCGCAAAGCCCCGTCCGGCCTCGCCCGCACGGGCCGACTCGATCGTGGCGTTGAGCGCAAGCAGGTTGATCTGGCCGGTGATGTTGTTGATGAGGTCGACGATGCCGCTCATCGCCTGAGCGGCTTCGGAAAGCCGTTGTGCCCGCGCATCTGCCGAGGCGACGCGTTCGACGGCCCCGGAGGCCGTCTCCCGTGACTTGGTCATGGCTTCGGAGATTTCCCGCACGGACGTGTTGAGCTCCTCGGCGCCGGCCGCAACCGAATCCATCATGCTGCGGACGCGTTCGTTGCCCATCCGGACCAGAACCTGCCTGGTGACATCGGTGGCATATTTCACGACCTTGAACGGCTTGCCGTTCAGATCGAGAATAGGATTGTAGGAGGCCTGGATGTAGACCTCCTTGCCGCCCTTTCCGATCCGTTTGTATTCGGCCGCCTGATATTCCCCGCGATCGAGCCGGGCCCAGAACTCGCGATAGGCCGAGCCGTCGCGCTCCGCCGGCTCGACAAACATGCTGTGATGCTTGCCCTGAATCTCATTCAGGGCGTAGCCCAGCGTGTTCAGGAAGTTTGCGTTCGCCGTGATGATCGTTCCGTCCATGTTGAACTCGATCACGGCCTGCGACTTGCCGATGGCATCGATCTGGCCCGCGAGATCGGCGTTCTTCAGCTTTTGCGCGGTGACGTCGGTGGCGAACTTCACCACGGCGAACGGCTTGCCCTTCTCGTCCAGGACCGGATTGTAGGAGGCGAGAATCCAGACCTCCTTGCCGCCCTTGCCGATCCGTTTGTACTCGGCAGTCTGATATTCCCCGCGATTCAACGCGGCCCAGAATTCCCGGTACGCGGCGCTGCTGCGTTCGGAGGGGTCGACGAACATGACGTGATGCTTGCCTACAATTTCGTGCAAGGCGTAGCCCATCGTGTTCAGGAAATTGTCGTTCGCCGTGACGATCGTGCCGTCCATGTTGAATTCGATCACCGCTTGCGAACGGTCGATCGCGGCGATCTTTCCCGTGTCCTTTAGATTCTGCAGCTTCTTCGCGCTTATATCCGTGGCGAGCTTGACCACCTTGAACGGCTTGCCGCTGCTGTCCAGCACTGGATTGTAAGAGGCCTCGATCCAGACTTCTCTGCCGTCTTTGCCGAGTCGGCGGAACTCGCCAGCGCGAAACTCACCCCGATTCAAGGACGCCCAGAGCGCGCGATACTCGGGCGTATCGCGGTCGTCGACGGGCACAAACATGGAATGGTGCTTGCCCTTTACGTCCTCCAAGCGGTACCCGAATGCATCAAGGAAGTTCTTGTTGGCGGCTATGATCATACCGCTCAAATCAAACTCGATCACGGCCTGCGAACGACCGATTGCCGACAACTGAGCTTCGGCCTCTCCCTTTGGCTTCAAGGCAAACATCAAGAATGTCCTCCAGACTGCAGTCGGACTGACCCTGACTGTGTCGACACGTGGTGCGATCGTGCTTTTGAACCCGCCGGCGTCTCGCGCCAATCAAGCCACGGAGCGACTGCTGTTCATGAAGTGCAGATGCCTTGCCGCGAAGAATCTCTGGCAATTGACTTAAACTGTTGGCGTCATATGTAACGGAGCGTTCTTAACGTTTCGCAGGGTGACGTTGATAATTGTTATCGAAATCCATTGGGCTTAGATTGATGGCGTGTCGATCGTCATACGAAGCGGCACGCTCATGGAACCGTATGAGTGGTGACCGCACGATCACATAAAATGCTGTCGCCGAGATGCGTCGGCTGTCCTTGTAACGACGTTGGATTTTGCGGAGCTCTCTTTTCCACTTGTAGTAACCAAGGCGACTTGAGCGCACTTGGTCAGATCTTCTTCACAGTCGCTGCTGGACGCGAAATCCGGCCCCGCAGCAAATCAGGAGACGAATTGCTCGTGCTCTGTAGCGGATGGGCATTCCGCCACGTCCAGCTCTCAAACGGTGGCAGACAGATCCTCAAGTTTCTGTTCCCCGGCGACGTCGTTTTCAGCGAGACTTTGCTTTCGCAGGCGGAGGCGTCCCACCCGAGCTACTCCGCGAAGGCCTTGACAGACATCCAGCTGTGCAGCTTCTCGGCAGGAGAACTGCGCGAAAAATGCCGTTCTTATGAGATCGCGGCGCAGACGCTGCTCCAAATGCTTACGGAGGATGTCCGCACCGCCTACGAGCTTGTAACCGTCCTTGGTCAGCATGCCGCGGAGGGGCGCATCGCGCATCTGCTGCTCAGCCTAATGCGACGGGTGAGTCAGCAGGCTCTGGCCGTCGACCGACGATATCCATTTCCGCTGCGGCAGCAGCATGTAGCGGACGCGGTGGGGCTTACGCCCGTTCATGTCAGTCGGGTGCTGACCTCGTTTCGCGATCGAGGCCTGCTCACGCTCAGCGATGGCATGCTCGTCTTCCATGACCTCGCACAGCTCGACCGGATCGCGTCGTTGCAATCCTAGATCAGCTGCAAGCCTTTCAGACTCGCGTGTCCGTTTTTGCCGACGATGATGTGGTCGTGCACGGTGATCCCGAGCGGCTTGGCAATGTCGACGATCGCCTTGGTCATACGGATGTCGGCCTGCGACGGGCTCGGATCGCCGCTGGGATGGTTGTGCACCAGGATGATTGCGGTCGCGGAAAGTTCGAGCGCGCGCTTGATGACCTCACGTGGATAGACAGGGGTATGATCGACCGTGCCCGTCTGCTGCACCTCGTCGGCGATCAGCTGGTTGCGCTTGTCGAGAAACAAGAGCCGGAACTGCTCCTTCTCCGCAAAGGCCATGCTGGTGCGGCAATAGGTGATGACGTCCTGCCATGATGACAGCGCGTGACGCTGCTTCAGCTCGCCCTTGGCGATCCGGCTTGCAGCGGCCGCGATCAGCTTGAGCTGGGTGACCACGGCGTCGCCGACGCCGTCGACCTCGCGGAGCAGCAGTTCGGGTGCGTGGATCACCTCGGCGAACGAGCCGAACTTCTTCAACAGCGCTTTTGCAAGCGGCTTCATGTCGCGCCGCGGCTGCGCCGCGAACAGGATCATCTCGAGCAGCTCATAGTCGCTCAGTGCGTCGGGACCCGCGGCATGGAAGCGCTCGCGCAGCCGCTGCCGGTGGCCGTGATAGTGCGGCGGCTCCTGCGCCGCCGGCGGCGTCTTGGGCTGGGTGCTTTTGTCATCCATGGCCCAAATGTGCCGTGATCACCGGTTTTTGCAACCGGGAAGTGTTGGTCATGGCGGGCAGGTGGCGCGCTTGCCCTCGGCCGATCCCGCCAAGCCAATTTCGTTCGCTAGAACGCGACGCGACGGCTCTCGCCGCGTCTGGTGCGGGCTGCTGCCGATCGCTGCCCCGCCTGCGCTTGCACGACCGCCATCATCTCCTGCACCAGTCGGCCGTCATCGATGTCGGCCTTGATGGCGTTGCCCAGCTGGGTTGCGGCTGCGCGGAAGTGCGGCTCCTCGATCAGGCGGCTGACCGCGGTGGCAATCTCCGCCGCCGAGGCGGTCGGCGGCAGCCGAAGACCGGCGCCATTGGCTTCGATACGGGCGGCATTGCCGCCCTGGTCGCGGCCCATCGGGAGCACCAGCAGCGGCCGCCCATTGATCAGGGCGCGGTTGACGGTGCCATGTCCACCTTGAGTGATCACAGCCGAGACCTCGGGCATGACGGCGTTGTGAGGAGCGCTGCGCAACAGATGCACATTGTCCGGAGCGCTGAGCGTGTGGACCGCCAGATTGGGGCCGGCGGTGGCGACAACCTCAATGTCGAGCGCGCTCACCGCGTCGAGGACGCGTTGAACCAGTTCGCCCTGACCCTGTGCGCCGGTGCTGCACGCCACCAACACCCGCGGTCGCTCAGATCGCCATGGTGCCTGCCACGGCTCGGACCAGCTCGGCTGGTCGAGCAGCGGCCCGATATAGCGAACATTGTCCGGCAGCCAATCGGCTTTGAAATCGAAGGCCTCGCTCACGCCCATCAACACCCGCGCGGGCCGGTCGAAGATGTCCAGCACATGCGACACGCCGGGCACGCCGAGCCTGGCGCAGGCTGCGTTCAGCTCCGGCAGGAAGCCGTTCATGAAGTTCGCGAATTGCTCATTGGCCGCCTGGACCTCGGCCCGCTGTGCGGCCGTTCTCGGCGCCTGAAGGCCGCTGGTGGCGGTCGGCACGCCTGCCAGGGGGCGAATGCTGATGTGAGGCGACAGCATCGCGACCGGGACGCCGGCTGCATCGGCGCCGATCACTGCACCGAACAGAACGTCGAGGCAGAGCACGGCGTCGGTCGCAGATCTGCTGAGTTCGTCTCTGACGTCGGCGGCATAGGCGGCGGCGGGATTGAACAGCGCGCGGCGAAGCCAATCCGCCATGTCGCTGAAATCGGTGGGATCGGCCGCAAGCCCGGTGGGCCCTCGACGCCAAGTCACGAAATCAAAACCGGCGGCCACGACCTCGTCGCGCATCGCGGGATCGGCCATGACCCTTACATCATGACCGTGCTGGCGGAGCTGACGGCCGGCGGTAAGCAGCGGATTCAGGTTGCCTGAAGTTCCCCAGGATATGAGCAGGAAATTGTACGGCACGATGGATCGGCTCCGTGATTGCCAGGCGGATGATCCCGTGCAACGTGCTGCGCCCGAAACGCAGAACGCACGTGGCCCGAGTGCCACGAAGCTCGGCAATTCGGGCTACCGAAGAATTTCGATCGGGGGGCGGATAGCTACTGCTGTAACCGGCGACGGGCAGAATGTGGCGCTCCAACGACCCGCGGGGCAACTACACAATTGCCGCCGGCTGGCGAGTCGAGGCGTCACTCTGTCACGTGAGCGGCATCGCAATGTGAACTGACAGAGGAATCTGTCTTCCGACGTCCGGGCGCGCCGAGGCCGAATTGTGCGTCAGAATGGGCTGCGCTTCAATCCTGGCACCAGGGCGGCCAGCCGATCCTTGATCCACGGCGCGCGCGATGGCGGGCCGCTCGGCATGATCTCGGCGTTTGGCTTGCCATTGCGGTCGACGGCGAGCGTCAGCATCGCGACATAGCGGTCACGCTCTTCTTTCACTGCGCAGTAGGCGCGGTGGTCCGGATCAGCCTCCGTCGCCACGCGGTCATTGACGTTGATCACCAGCCGCTGTTTCGGCCGTCCGGTGTAGTCGGGGACATTGTTGTAGATGAATTCGTTCAATGCTTCCGGAAAGAACGTCTGTCCGGTCAACACCGTCCTGTCCTCGAGAAACACCTTGAAGTGGACATGGGTGGCGCGGCCGGCATACCAGCCGGGATAGATCGTGTTGAATGCAGCCCAGCCGGATTGATCGGCGCGCTGAGTGCCGCGCAGAAATGTCTTGCCGGTCTGGTCGATATTGTGGCCGTCGCCCTGGTCGCGAAAGGCCGAATAAAGTCCCCGCGCGTCGCAGTGCCAGATGTCGACCCGCGCGCCGGCGATCGGCGTGCAGGCGCCGGCCTCGATCACGCGCAACCGAAACGACAGCGGCACCCCGGGCCGACCTTCGGTAATATCGGCGCGCACCAGCTTGGGATCGAGATAATAGGGGCCCTCTTCCGATTGCGGGGTCAGGATGCAGGCGTCGCCGGCGCCCGGCTCGGCCATAGCCGGCGCATCGGCGCGCCCGGGGGCGGACGGCAGCAGGCTCGCTGCCCCGGCAGAGGCGAGGCCGAGAAATCTCCGGCGTGTTGCGTCGTTCAAGCGTGCCTCCCTCGGCAATGGAGCTTCAACACTCCAGCAGCGCGGAATGGCAACAATCGGACCGGCGGTTTGACGAATCCGTGTGGCCGGTCAGACCTGGACCAACGGCTTCTCGCCATGGCGCTCGGACAGCGTGAAGATCTCGACGCCGTCATTGGTCACGCCAACCGAGTGCTCGAATTGCGCCGAGAGCGAGCGGTCGCGGGTCACTGCGGTCCAGCCGTCCGAGAGGATCTTCACATGCGGCTTGCCGAGATTGATCATCGGCTCGATCGTGAAGAACATGCCGGGCTTGAGCAACACGCCTTCGCCGGGCCGGCCGACATGGATGATGTTCGGCTCATCGTGGAACAGCCGGCCGAGACCGTGGCCGCAGAAATCGCGCACCACGCTCATGCCCTGCGGCTCGACAAAGCTCTGGATCGCATGCCCGATGTCGCCGGTGGTGGCACCGGGGCGGACCGCGGCGATACCGCGCATCATCGATTCATAGGTGACCTCGATCAGCCGCTCCGCTTTGCGCGAGATGGCGCCGATCGCATACATGCGGCTCGAGTCGCCATACCAGCCGTCGACGATGAAGGTGACGTCGATATTGATGATGTCGCCTTCCTTCATCGGGCGGTCGCCGGGCATGCCATGGCAGACCACATGGTTGATCGAGGTGCAGGTGGAATAGCGGTAGCCGCGATACATCAGCGTGGCGGGATAGGCGCCATGGCTGAAGGCGAAGTCGCGGACGAATTCGTCGATGCGCGAGGTCGGGATGCCCGGCTTGACGATGTCGGTGAGCTCATCGAGGCATTTGGACACCAGCCGGCCGGCCTTGCGCATCCCGGCAAAACCGGCAGCGCCGTGCAGCTTGATCTGGCCGGTCTTACGCAATGCGGTATCGGTCGCTTCGATGTAGCTCATGGGCGCGGTTTGTTCCTCGGGACATCACAGGTTTAAGGGCCTAATTTAATGATCGTGGCGTCCCGTGCAAGCGTGCTTGCGACGGTCGTGATGGTCGGGACCGGGTCAGCCGGTCGGCACTTCTACGGTGGTTTCCACCGGGAGCGCGCCGCCGCGAACGCGGATCTCGCGGACTGGGTATGGCACGCGGATGCCCTCGCGCTTGAAGGCATCCCAGAGCGACAGCATGATCTCGCTCTTGACGCTGTCCATGTCGCCGGGATCGGAAATCCAGGCGGTCAGCGAGAATTTCATGCCGGCTTCGGTGAATTCAGTGAGCAGGCAGTTCGGCGATTTCGACTTCAGGGTGCGCTGCGTGCTCGCGGCGATCTGGACCGCGAGCTTGCAGACCAGCCGGGGATCGGCGTCGTAATTGGTGCCGAAATTGACCTTCACCAGCGTGTTCTTGTCGGTATAGGTCCAATTGGTCACCTTCTGGGTCACGAGATCTTCATTGGGGATCAGGAATTCGCGGCCGTCACCTGCAGCCACTGAAATGTAGCGGGTGTTCATGGCGCTGATGCGTCCGGAACTGTCGCCGATGGTGACGAGATCGCCGGGCTTCACCGATTTGTCGGCGAGCAGGATGATGCCGCTGATGAAATTGGCCACGATCTTCTGCAGGCCGAAGCCGATGCCGACGCCGGCCGCACCCGAGAAGATCGCGAGCGCCGACAGGTTGATGCCGACTGCACTGAGCGCGATGGTGATGGCGAGGACCATCAGGCCCATGCGCACCATCTTGATCAGGAGCACCTGGATCGATGGCGTGAGGTCGGTGGAGCGGGTGATCCGGCCTTCGACGAAATTGCTGGCGATGTTGGTCAGCCACAACGCCGCGATCAGGAGAACGCCGAGCTTGATCACCAGCAGCGGCGTCAACCGCAGGCCGCCCAGCACCACCGACACCGAGTCGAGCGCATCGAGCACGGCATCGAGCTGGCCGATGATGCTGAGCGCCGCGACCAGCCAGGCCGAGATCGACACCACGCGCACCAGAAAGGTGTTGCGGATCACCGAGGCGACGAGGCGGATCACCAGCCAGGCCACTGCCAGCTTCAAGGCGATTGCGAGCAGATAGCTGCGGCTCGGCCAGGTCCACAGCACCATCACGGTCCGCGCGATCCGCATCAGGATCACGAAGACGACCGTCGTCACGCTTTCGACGAGAACGCGCAGAAACTGTCGCAGCGGGCCGGGCCAGCGCATCGCCAGCGAGCTCACATCGATGCGGGAGCGGATCGCGGCGCTGGCGACCGAGGCGATTCCGGCGCCGGCCAGCACCAAGCCGAACTGCAGGTAGAACCAGGGCGAGGTGACTTCAGCGCCGACCGAGCGGGCAACCGTCTGGAGCGCAGTCAGAACGTCTTGGAGATCGAAGTCCATCGGAATTCTCAAATTGGAATGGAGCCCGGATCGACCTGATTCGGGAATTCGGTGGATTGGGTCGCGCGCGGACCGGAGGTGCCCGCAATAGCAATATACCCGCGAATGCACGCAAGAGCCGAAAAATGGACATATCGCCGCGATTTGCGCAAATCCGGTTGGCGCGCAAGTATGGCGACGATAAGGATGTAACGATCGGATTCAGTTGCACTTTTGATGTCCTCTCTCGACGCCGTCAGCATTGCCATTCTTCTCGGCGCGGTCCTTGTCATGGCCGGCATCCTGTCGAGCCTGCTTGCGCTGCGGTTCGGCGCGCCGCTGCTTTTGGCCTTTCTGGTCATCGGCATGCTGGCTGGCGATTCCGGCCCTGGGCATATCGAATTCCAGGATGTACGGACCACCTATCTGGTGGGATCGGTCGCGCTCGCGCTGATCCTGTTCGACGGCGGATTGCGGACCCGCTTCCAAAGCATCCGCGCCGTGCTGGCGCCGTCGATGGTGCTGGCGACGGTCGGCGTGCTGCTGACCGCCTTCGTCACCGCGCCGGTCGCGAAATACGCGCTCGACCTCAACTGGACGGAGGCGCTGCTGGTCGGCGCTGTGATCGCATCGACCGATGCGGCGGCCGTGTTTCTGCTGGTGCATGCTCAGGGCCTGCGGCTGCGGCCGCGCGTCGGTGCCACGCTGGAGGCGGAATCCGGCAGCAACGATCCGTTCGCGGTGTTCCTGACACTCACACTGGTGGAACTGATCTCGGTCGGCCACGGCTCGTTCGATCATGCGCTAGTCGAGCTTGCACGGGAGGCGATTCTGGGGGCGGTGTTCGGCGTCGTCGGCGGACGCTGTGTGGTGATTGCGCTGAACAAGGTGGCGCTGCCGCAGGGGCTGCACGCGCCCTTCGTCGCCACGGCTGCGCTGGTCATCTTCGGTGCGGCACAGATTTCCCACGCCTCCGGCTTTCTCGCCGTTTATCTCGCCGGCATCATCATCGGCAACCGGCCGACACGGGCGCACAACACCGTCGTGACGTTCCTCGATGCTGCGACCTGGCTCGCCCAGATCGTCATGTTCGTGCTGCTCGGACTTCTGGTGTCGCCGCAGCGGCTGGTCGACAGCGTCGTGCCTGCGGTGGCGGTCGCGCTGGTGCTGATGTTCGTGGCGCGGCCGCTTGCGGTGTTCGCGTGTCTGGCGCCGTTCCGCTTCAACTGGCGGGAAAAGGTCTTCATCGCCTGGACAGGCCTGCGCGGCGCGGTCGCAATCTTCCTGGCCTCGATCCCGATGCTGGTCGGCCTGTCGAAGGCCTATCTCTATTTCGACGTCGCCTTCGTCGTCGTCATCATCTCGCTGATTGCCCAGGGCTGGACGCTCGGCACGGCGGCGCGCCGGCTGCACGTGGCGCTGCCGCGCACCGATCGCGGCCCCCGCCGCGTCGAGCTCGATCTGCCGGGCCAGCTCGAGCAGCAGCTGGTCGGCTATTCGATCCGGTCAAAGAGCCTATTCTATCGCCGCGGTCTCATTCCGTCCTGGTCGAAGCCGACGCTGGTGATCCGCAATCAACAGATCCTGTCGCCCGCGGAGGCGGAGCCGATCGCGCCCGGCGACTATCTTTATCTGCTGGCGCCGCCGGAGAAGGCCGAGTCGTTGGACCGCTTCTTCGTCGATATGGCGCCGTCCTCCGCGCCGGATCCGCATTTGCTCGGCGATTTCATGGTGTCAGGCGAGCATACGCTCGAAGAGCTCACCGAGATCTACGGCGTCAAGGTGGAAGAGGGCGAGGCCAAGTTGACGCTGGCCGACTATTTCGACGTCCATCTCGACAATGCGCCGAAGGAGGGGGCGACGCTTACGCTCGACACGATCGTGCTGGTGGCGCGCTCGATCTCCGGCGGGCGGGTCAATGTCGTCGGTCTGCGCCTGCCGGAGGAAGAAGAGGTCGCACCAGTACTGACGCGGTCCGAGCAGCTCAAGCGCAAGCTCGCGGATGTCTGGGCTTCGGTGGCGGGAGTCTGAAAGTCCGTCATTGCGGGGAGCCAACGGGTCCGCGCGAAGCGCGATCCGACGACCGGCTCTGCGACAAAGCAATCCAGACTTCCTTGTTGCCCTGGATTGCTTTGCTTTGCTCGCAATGAGGGGCGGCCTATTTCACTCCGCCGGCAGGATCGCGATCGAAATCGCCTGCTCCTTGGTGCCGCTGATCTGGAGCACGAAGGGGTGGGCTGCGAGTTCGTATTTCATGGTCTTGCGGATGCCGTCGCAGTCGGTGGCGCCGCTGAAGGCAATCGGCTTCAGGAGATGGCCGTTCTGCACCACATCGATCCAGCCTCCGGTCGAGAGGCTGATGGTGTAGACGCCGGCCTTCGGTGCGGTCGTGATTTTCGCAAAACCGGCAAAGGTGCCCTCCTTCGGCGCGCGCTCGGGCGGCGAGGGCAGTTTTGCCTCCGCAGGCGTAACCAGGCCAAGCGTCAGACCCGATGTTGGCATGGTGGCCAGCTCGCCTCCCGACACGAGCTTGATTCGGTCGGGCGCCGTGAGCGCGCTGCGTTCGCGATCGATCGGCCATTTGAACTTGTCGCAGCCGCTCGGCTCCTGGGCGAGCGCGGCCAACGGACCGATCAGGACGAAGATGAGCGTGAGGGAGGCACGTGAAGGCAGTGAGACCATGACAACACCAAGCAACCCGCCGCGCGGCAGGCGAGGGCTTTCGATTGAGAACAGCGGGCGGGACTGTCATCCCGGGTGATGGAAGCGCTTACGGCGCGCCGATGAGACTAGCGGATTTTGCCGGACGAGGTGATCCCAATCCTGTTAGCGAGTCCGGCATCGATCTTTGCGTCCGGTGCAAGCAACACGGCGCGACACTCCGACGGCAATTGCGCCATCGTGATCGGCGGCACCGGCTTGGGCGGCTCCTTCGGCGGCGGATGCAGCACGGAGTCCTGAAACCAGTAGGACAGATCGGCGTGGCTGCACCCGTCGCCGCCCTCCTGGTCGCGCTGGCCATGGCACTCCGCATCACCCTCCGGACAGGTCATCCGGATATGGAAATGATAGTCGTGGCCCCACCAGGGGCGCACCTTGGTGAGCCAGCTGCGGTCGCCCTTGGCCTGTCGGCACAGCGCCTTCTTGATCGCGGCATTGACGAAGATGCGCTGCACTGCCGGTTCTTTGGCTGCGTCGCGGATCACGGCAAGATGTCCGGGCGTGAACACGCGCGGATCGACGTCCAGCCGGTCCTCGCGCACCATCATGACAGCCGACATCTCCTCGCGCTCGTTGCGCGACAGCCGGTGATCGGGCATCGGAGTCAGCCAGATGTCGGCATCCAGCCCGATCTGATGGCTGGCATGGCCGCTCAGGGCTGGCCCGCCGCGCGGCTGGCCGATGTCGCCGACCAGAATGCCGGGCCAGCCGGCGTCCTTGTGCGCTTTGGCCGCCAGCCGCTTCAATAGCGCAATCAGTTGCGGGTGCCCCCAGTTGCGATTGCGCGATAGCCGCATGACCTGCCATGTGTCGCCGTTGATCGGCATCGGCTCGGCTCCGGCAATACAGCCCCGGTTGTAAGTGCCGATCACCTTGGTCGGCAGCGCCGCAGGCAGCAGTTTGCGCGCGAACAGTTCCTTCGCAGGCGTGTCGGGATCGTCCGGTTGCGCCAGCGGTGGCAGCGGCGGCGGATCGATGCTGCCCTTGTCCTGCGCCAGCACAGGCGACGCATTCAGGGCGCTGATGACGAGGAAAAGCGCGATCAGAGGAGGGCGAGCTTGCATCGGGTCACTCTATCTCCTGTAAGATAACACGGGCTGCAACCCTCGCCCAAGCGAACCCAGCGTCTTGTCGGCTACGTCACCGGACTCGCGTTTCTGACGACAATTGGTGAACGCGCTCGATCGGGCGGCAGGCGAGCCATTTCGCATCCATCGCAAAAGCTGCGGCCCTCGATTTAAGCGCCTGGCAACCTTAAACCAGGAATAAGCCCATTTTCTTGCATGTGCCGGGAATACGCGTAACGGCTGTGGCAGAGGTCGTGTTCATCCGCCTCGCTACACGGCATACGGGATTTTTGCCACCCGGCGTTTCATTATGCAATTTTTAGATGTGATTTATCGCGGTTGCACCTGATTCGTGCCGCGCGCTCACATCCCTCCGAAGTAACGCCCATAGGTTGCGCACCACCTCAGTCCGCGGATCAAGATACCATTTTTTCAGAGACTTGGCCGACAAATCGCGGTCGAGACAGGTAAGTGAGGCGTCAATGCGGCCCGTTCGGCCAAGCAAGCGAAAGAAACTGATGCGCGTGCCCAAGGTTCGCGCAGCGTTCCGTCCCACAAAGCCTCGTCCTCGGCTGCCAGCGTCCCAGACCTCGCTCCCGTCCAATGCCGATGAGATCACCCGCACCCGGGCCGAGGCCGCGACGGCCATAGCCGAGGCACAGAAGGCACACGAGCGCTTGGTGGAGGCGATCGACATTCTGCCTCAGGGCATCGTCTTCCTGGATTCAGAAGGACGCTACATCCTCTGGAACAAGAAATACGCCGAGATCTACAATCGCAGTTCCGACCAGTTTGTGCCGGGGGCGCGCCTGCAGGATACGATCCGGATCGGCGTCGCGCGCGGTGACTATCCCGAAGCGATCGGGCGGGAGGAGGAATGGATCGCCGAGCGACTCGCCAAGCTCTTCCATCCGAGCGGATCTCATGAGCAGAAGCTGTCAGACGGCCGCGTCATCCTGATCGAGGAGCGTCTCACCGACGATGGCGGCCTCATCGGGCTGCGCGTCGACATCACCGCACGAAAGCAGCGCGAGGAATCCTTTCGCCTCTTGTTCGACAGCAATCCGGTGCCGATGATCGTCTGTGCGCTGGACGACGGAAAGATCCTTGGGGTCAACGATGCGGCCGCCGGGCACTATGGCTACAGCCGGGCCGAGTTCAAGCAACTCAGCATCCGCAGCCTGCAGGCGTTCGACAGCGATCCGCCCTGGGCCGACGAGCGCGAGAGCGAGGAGCAGGCGGCCCGGACCTGGAAGCACGTTCGCGCCGATGGCACCCTGATCGATCTCGCCATCTATTCGCGTCACCTCGCCTATGAAGAGAAACCCGCGGTGCTGCTGGCGCTGATGGACATCACCGAACGCAAACGTGCGGAGGCGCGGCTGGCGTTCCTGGCCCAGCACGACGCACTGACCGGCCTGCCCAATCGCAACCTGCTGCGCCAGCAGATGGACGAGATGCTGGTGCACATGCGGCGCGGTTCCGACAAGATGGCGGTGCTGGTGCTCGGGCTCGACAATTTCAAATCGATCAACGACGCACTCGGCCATGGTGTCGGCGACAAGCTTCTGCGCGGCGTGGCCAAACGGTTGCGCTCGGTCCTGCGCGAGGAGGACATCGTGGCGCGTCTGGATTCCGACGAGTTCGCGGTGGTCCAGGGCGGTCTGGCACGACCGGAGGATGCGGCGCAGCTGTGCCGGCGGCTGTTGCAGGCGATCGCCGATACCTATCTGCTCGATAGTCATTCCATCGTCATCGGCGCGACCGTCGGCATCGCCATGGCGCCGATCGACGGCGACGATGCCGAGAAGCTGTTGAAGAATGCCGATATGGCGCTGTCCCGCGCCAAGACCGAGACGCGCGGCACGTTCAGCTTTTTCGAGGCGGGGATGGATGCGCGTGCCCAGAGCCGGCGCAGGATGGAAATCGAGCTGCGTGAGGCGATCCGGCGCGAAGCGCTGCAACCATACTATCAGCCGCTGATCGACCTCTCGACCGGGCGCATCACCGGCTTTGAAGCGCTGGCGCGCTGGCCGCATCCGGAGCGCGGCATGATCCCGCCCTCAGAATTCATCCCGATCGCCGAGGAGACCGGGCTGATCTCCGCGCTCGGGCGGCTGATGCTGCGCCAGGCCTGTCACGATGCGGCGGCTTGGCCCGACGACGTCCGAGTCGCGGTCAATCTGTCACCGCTGCAGTTCCGGGTCAGCAACGTGCTGTCGCAGGTCATGGACGTGCTGAAGCAGTCCGGCCTGCCGCCGACCCGGCTCGAGCTCGAGATCACCGAAACCCTGGTGCTGGAAAAAAGCGGCCAGGTGCTCGCGACCTTGCATGCGCTACGCGCGCTCGGGGTCCGCATCTCGATGGATGATTTCGGCACCGGCTATTCCAGCTTGAGCTATCTGCGCAGCTTTCCGTTCGACAAGATCAAGATCGATCAGTCCTTCATCCGCGATCTTGCGGCCAACCGCGAGGCGCAGGCGATCGTTCGTTCCATCGTCAGCCTCGGCAGGGGTCTTGGCGTCATCATCACGGCGGAGGGCGTGGAAACCGAGGCCGAGCTGCGATGCCTGCGCGGAGAGGGTTGCCACGAAGGGCAGGGTTATCTGTTCAGCCGGCCGCGGCCCAACGCCGAGATCGTTGCGCTGCTGAATGCGCAATGCGGTGCGGATGCGGCCGATCGCGGTGCGCGCGTGGCGTGACGGGATGATCAGTCAAAGCTGCGCCTTGCGCTTGGTGTGATGATAGGTGAGCGCCAGAGCGATGCAGTTCCGCAGCGCCTGCTCCGGCAGATCGTCGGACGCATCGAGCACGATGCATCGCTTGCCGCCATAGGTCAGCTCCGGGTAGAGCTCGCGAAAGATCGCGATGAGATCGGTCTGGCAGTGGACATAGAGCGCGTAGCGGTCGGGCTCCGACTTGATCCGGTCGATCCGGATGGTGCTGCCGCTGCCGCTCTCGGTCGTCAGGTAGCTCGGTTGCCCCCATTTGAGGGTTTCTTCAAGCGCACCGACGCCGGGCGTCGTCCTCGCCGTATCGAGGATCAATCGCCGCAGTGCCTCAAGCCGCCGGCGCAGCGGCGGCGGATAGGTCGCGAAGATCGCTGCCACGGCAGGTGGTGCAGCCGAAAACGCGGGCGGTCGAGGCCGCCTGGTGCGATGAGCTGCTACCGCCATAGCCGCCTCCGAATGTCAGCGGTGGCAGACTAATGCAGGATCGTGACTGCGGCCAGGCTCGCGAGCCGACGCGAGCAGGGGCAAATCGTGGCGGGCTTCACTATCAGCCATTCCCAAAACCTCAGGCTGCCTTCCGCAAGCCCTCCAGGAACGAATCGACGCTCTTGAACAGATCATTGGCGTGCCGGCCGAGATCGCGTGCGGCCACCGCCACGCTTTCGGCGAGCTGTCGCGATTGCTGGGCGGCATTGCTGGCGCCAGTCACGTTCTGCGAGACCTCGTTGGTGCCCGCTGCGGCCTGCTGCACGCTGCGGGCGATCTCGCGGGTGGCGGAGCCTTGCTCCTCGACGGCGGAGGCAATCGCGGCGGCGATGCCGCTGATCTCCTGGATCGTGCCGCTGATGCCGCCGATCGCGGTGACGCAATCGGAGGTCGCCGCCTGGATCGAGGTGACCTGGCCCGCGATCTCCTCGGTGGCCTTGGCGGTCTGGCCGGCCAATTCCTTCACCTCGGCAGCGACCACGGCAAAGCCGCGCCCCGCTTCGCCGGCGCGCGCAGCCTCGATCGTCGCATTGAGCGCGAGCAGGTTGGTTTGGCTGGCGATCGCGTCGATCAGGCGCAGCACGTCGCCGATCTTCTCCGCGGCCGAGGCCAGGCTGCCGACCATCTCGGTGGTCTGCTTGGCTTTGACGACGGCAGAGCCGGCGACATTGCTCGAATGCGCCACCTGGCGGCCGATCTCGGTCACCGAGGAAGCGAGCTCCTCGGAGGCCGCCGCCACGGTCGAGACGCCGCTGGAGGCCTCTTCTGACGCCGCCGCCGCCGCCGCTGCGCGCTGGGAGGTCCCGTTGACGCTAGCCGTGATCTCGCCAACCACGCGCTCCATCTCGCCGGTCGCCTTGGCCACGGCGGCGACCACGCCCTTCACGTCGGCCTCGAATCGGTCGGCCATTTGGCGCTGCAGTGCCTGCTTCTCCTGCTCGGCCTTGACCTGCGCCGCTTCCTGGGCCTCGCGGAGCGATTGCGTCTCGATCATGTTGCGACGGAACACATCGACCGCCTGGGCCATGGTGCCGAGCTCGTCCTTGCGGTCACCGCCCGGGATAGCCACGCTGACATCGCCGCTCGAGAGCCGGTGCATGACGGCGGTGATCGACACCAGCGGACGCGAAATGCCGCGTGCGACAAACAGCGCGATCAGCACGGCGACCACCAGGATTGCCACCGCTCCCAGGATCAACTCGCGCTGCGCGCCTGCCGCGGCGGCCTCATAATCGGTGGTGTCCTTGATGACTTCGAGGACAGCAACCGGCTCGCCCACATAGTTCTTGATCTGGCCGACATAGACTGCGGCCGGCCGCCCGCCGAGCGTCGCGCTTCGCTGCAAAGCAGCGCCGTTGAACACGGCGTTCAATTCATCCTGACTGGTCACGACTTCATCGCCGAAGGTCGAAGACAGCCGTTTGAACTGACCATTGTCGCGCCAATACACCGCGAGATCGATGCCGAAGCGCTGCTTGGCGCGGTCGACGAATTCCTTGCCGAAGGCGGCGCCGACATCGGCGGTGGCGATGATCTTGCCGTCGCGCATGATCGGCGTCATGCCGAAGATCCCGAGCGACAGTCGGCTCTGCTCGACACCGGCGATCTGCCGGCCGGTCTGGTTGGCCTGAACCACGGTGATGCGCCGCTTGGACGTATCGTCGCCGAATATTTTCGGCTCGTGGACACGATAAAAATTGGTCGCCGGCGGTGTCCACACATTAACCAGCGGCATGCCCAGCGCCTTCAGCGATGTCATCGCGCCGCCCAGCAAAGTCCCCAATGCGTCTCGGTCACCCTTGACGAAGGCGTCAGCCACCGGCGGCAGTCCGGCGATGGTCGCGCTGACCGCAAGCGCCGCGCGCGCTTCATAATCGACGCCGGCGATCACGCTGTCGAATTGCAGCTTGAGCTGCTGCTCCAGGGCGAGCCGCGTCAATGCGCGCTGCTGCAGGACCGAGAACGTCCCGAGGATGGCGCAGGCGATGGCGACGGTGAGAGAAAGCGCGAGAATGAGACGGGCAGAAATCGACCGAAGTCTGAACATGGGACATTCCTTAGTGCGGTAGGAAGGTCCCAAACATTCATTAACGAACGGCTACCGTAAATTTACGGGAACCTGCTCCGCCACCTCCATTCCATTTGCGCCCGTCGCCCGGAACCGGCAGTGCTGGCCGCTCGACCTGTCAGGCAGCTTCGCGCAGCCGTGCGACGAAACTGTCGACGCTTCTGAACAGCTCGGTCGCGTGCGTGCCGAGCTCTCCGGCGGCAGCCGATACGGTGTTTGCCAGCTTGCGCGATTGTTCGGCGGCCTGGCTTGCGCCGGTCACGTTCTGCGAAACCTCGCTGGTACCCGCGGCAGCCTGCTGGACGCTGCGCGCGATCTCGCGTGTCGCCGAGTTCTGCTGCTCGACCGCGGCCGCGATCGTGGTTGCGACGGCAGAGATCTCGCGAATCGTCTGGCTGATGCCCTCGATCGCCTTGACGCAGTCGCCGGTCGCAGCCTGGATCGAACTGACCTGGCCCGCGATCTCTTCGGTGGCCTTTGCGGTCTGCCCGGCCAGCTCCTTGACCTCCGCCGCCACCACCGCGAAGCCTCGCCCGGCCTCGCCGGCGCGCGCGGCTTCGATCGTGGCATTGAGCGCCAGGAGGTTGGTCTGGCTCGCGATCGCATCGATCAGGCGGAGCACGTCGTCGATCTTCTCCGCGGCGGCCGCGAGGCTGCCGACCATCTCGGTGGTCTGCCGGGCCTTGAGCACGGCCGCATCCGCGACCTGCGACGAGTGGCTGACCTGGCGGCCGATCTCGGTCACCGAGGAAGCAAGTTCTTCCGTGGCGGCCGCGACCGTTGAGACGCTGGCGGAAGCCCCCTCGGATGCCGCTGCGGCGGCCGCAGCCTGGCCGGACGTTCCGCTGATGCTGGTCGCGATTTCGCCAGCCACACGCTCCATGTCCTTGGTGGCCTTGGCGACGGCTGCAACCACGCCCTTTACCTCGGCCTCGAAACGGTCGGCCATCTGCCGCTGCAGGGTCTGCTTCTCCTGCTCGGCCTTGTGCTGAGCTGCCTCCTGAGCGTCGCGCAGCGCCACCGTCTCGATCATGTTGTGGCGGAACACGTCGACCGCCTGCGCCATGGTCCCGAGTTCGTCCTTGCGATCGCCGCCCGGAATCGTGACGCCGGTGTCGCCGCTCGACAGCCGGTGCATGACCGCAGTGATCGCAATCAGGGGGCGGGAGATCCCGCGGCCAATCAGGAACGCGATCACGACGGCGAGTGCCAGGATCACCACCGTGCCAAGCAGGAGGGCGCGTTGTGCGCTGCTCGCGGCCGCTTCGTACTCGGTCGTGTCCTTGATCAGCTCGAGCACGCCGACCGGTTCACCGGCATAGTTCCTGATCGGGCCGACATAGAGCGCCGCCGGATGACCGCCCAGCACGGCCTCGCGGTGCAGCGGCTTGCCGCCGATGGCGTCCTTCATTTCCTCGGCGCTCGCGATTATCTGCTCGCCGAACGTCGCGGATAAGCGTTTGAAGGCAGTGCCGTCGAAGGAGTGCACGGCGAGATCGATGCCGAAGCGCGCTTTGGCGCGGTCGACGAATTCCTTGCCGAAGGCGGCGCCGACATCGACATTGGCGAAGTACTTGCCGTCGCGCATGACCGGCGTCATGCCGAAGATGCTCAGCGCTTCGCGTCCCGGCTCGACGCCAACGATCTGCTTGCCGGTCTTGAGGGCTTCGACCACCGTTTTGCGCCGGCCCGAGATGTCGTCGCCGAAGGTTTTGGGCGCATGGATCCGGGCGAATACGAGCGCCGGCGGGGTCTGGAAAGTGATCAGGGGAATGCCCTGGTCATTGAGCGCTTTCTGGGCGCCGACCAAGAGCGCCTGCAGCCCGTCACGGTCGCCCTTGGCGATCGCGTCGGCAACCGGCGGAAGCCCTGCAATGGTCGAGGAGACCGCGAGCGCGGCGCGCCCCTCATAGTCGATCGCGGCGATGATGCTGTCATATTGCAGCTTGAGCTGCTGCTCGAGGGCCAATTTGGTCAATGAACGCTGCTGCAGAACGGAAAAGGTCCCGAGCACCGCGCAGGCGGAGGCGACCGTGAGTGCGATGGCCAGGATCAAACGTGCCGAAATCGACCGAAGCTGAATCATCACACAATCCGAAATGGTGGTGAAAAAAGCATTTTCGAGAAAATTGCAGAAAAGTCTTTATCGATGGTTCTCGATCTTTCGAAACTTACTGAAATTCAGCTCTCGGCGTTTGGCGTGGTCGCCAGGCGCTGGAGCTCTGTGGTGACGCGCGGCAGGACGTCGTCCCAGATCAGCGGCCGCTTCTGTCGGAACAGCCGCAGGCTAGGGTACCAGGGGCTATCCTCGCGGTCGCGCAGCCAGCGCCAATCCTGCGCATAGGGCAAGAGCACCCAGGCCAGTCGGCCCATGGCGCCCGCCAGATGTGCTAGCGACGTATCGACGGAGATCACGAGGTCGAGCGTGGCCACGGCGGCAGCCGTGTCGGAAAAGTCGTTGAGCCCCGGCGCGAGATCGATGACGGCGGACCCGAGCGTAGCCAGAACCGGCAGATCCGCAGAGCGCGGCTCCTTCTGCAAACTGTAGAGCTGCACGCCCGGCATCACCAGACGCGGCAGCAGCGCCTGTGCGGCAAGCGAACGGTAACGGTCGCTCTTGTGCACGGTGCTTCCGGCCCAGACCACACCGACCTTCAGGCCGGCGACGTCACCGACGGCGCGCCGCAACGTCTCCACCTTGTCTGGGTCAGCCTTCAGATACGGGATATCAGCCGGGATGGAGTCGAGCGTGGTGCGGAACACGTGGGCCAGATCCATCAGCGCCACCTGAAGATCGACCGGCGGCAACGGTGCGCCTTGCGCAACGACCATGACGCCTGGCAACGCGCGGAGCAGTGGCACCAGCGGCGGCTGAACCTGCAGCACGACCGCTCCGCCCTTTGCGGCAACCATCGGCAGATAGCGGATGAATTGCAGGGTGTCTCCGAGTCCCTGTTCCGCGAAGATCAGCAGCGTTCGGCCGGCGAATGGCTCGCCCTGCCATTCCGGCCCCGTGACCGCGACGGAATGTTCGGCGCATCTGCTCCGCCACCGATAGTCCGCGAAGCCGTTCTGGAGGTCGCCGCACAACAGCAGCAGATGTGAATGATTGTAGCGGACCAGCGGGTGCTCCGGTCCGAGCGCGACGGCGTGACGCGAGGTCGCGAGCGCCGCGTCGATGTCTCCCTTGCTGTGCAGCAGTCCGGCCAGATTGGTGTGAAGAATCGGGTTCTCCGGCGCGAGTGCGATGGCATGATGCGACGCGGCGAGCGCGCCATCGAGGTCACCCCTGCTGTGAAGGAGGCCGGCGAGGTTGGCGTGGACGAGCGGGTGCTCCGGCGCGCGCGAGACTGCGTGACGGGCAGCTGTCAGTGCCTCATCGAGCTCGCCCTTCTGATGCAGCGCCACCGCGAGGTTGGCATAGCCGTCGGCATCGTCAGGATCGGCGGCGATCGCGTGCCGATGGAAGGCAATCGCAGCCTCGATCTTGTCCTGACGTTTGAGCACGATGCCGAGATTGTTGTGCGCCTTGGCGTAGCCAGGGTTGATCTGCAGCGCGCGTTCGGCGGACGCGCGTGCCTCATCGAGTTGCCCGAGCTCGGTCAGGCAGACGCAAAGATGGTTGTGGATCTCCGCGTCGGTGAAATTGAGGGCGGCGCATCGCCGATAGATATCAACCGCGTCCTTCGTGCGGCCCGCCTCGTGCAAGAGCAGGCCCAGCTTTCGCAGCGTCGCTGCATCCTCCGGCGCGAGCTCGGTCACCTTGCGATAGTGGCCGATCGCATCGTCCCGCCTGCCGCAACGATGGAGGCAAGCGGCCATCGCGACATGGAGGCTCGGCTCATTCGGGTTGGCGCTCAGACCTTCATGGTAGATTGCGATCGCTGCATCCATGTCGTGACGGTCGGCAAGCAGATTGCCGAGTCTGAGCCAGGCGGCCTTGTGGGCTGGATCGCGCGCAACCACGGTCCGATAGGCTTGCTCTGCCTCGGCGAGACGGCCATCAGCAGCAAGACAGAGGGCAAGGTTGAAGCGCATCTGCACCTGGGCGGGATCGCGCGCGAGCGCAGCTAGATAGGTCGCAGCCGCGTCGGCGAATCGCGCCGCGTCGACCAGGGCAGCACCAAGTTTGGCTTGAAGCGCAACATCCAGCGGGCGGAGCATGACAGCGCGTCGGAACGCCGCCACCGCGCCATCGCGCTGACCCTGCACCGCAAGCGCATCGCCCAGCGTCACCAGTGCGGGCACATGGTCTGGATCGAGGCTGAACACGCGTCCAAGCAGGTCCGTCCCCTGGGCGATGCGTCCCGCGGACAATGCGAGAACCGCGGCCAGATGGAGCGCGGGAAGATAGTTTGGCCTCAGCTCCAGGATTTCGCCGCACAGCGTGTCGGCCGAATCAGACCGGCCGGAATTGTAATGTTGGGCTGCCTCGCGCAGCATCAGATCCAGCGCAGCCACAACCGCATTCCGCTCCGTTTTGCAGACGGAGGTTCAACGCAGGGTGAGGCGGAATCAGGCGAAGGATCGGAAAACGGCCGGCGCTACCGAACCGAGCCTGCCGCAAGTGGAGCCAGGGTCCGGAAGATCGTGTCCGGGGGAGCCGCAACGGCGTGAAGCGATCAGCTGTCGACCTTGAGCGCGGCGATGAAGGCTTCCTGCGGGATGTCGACCTTGCCGAACTGCCGCATCTTCTTCTTGCCTTCCTTCTGCTTCTCAAGAAGTTTTCTTTTGCGCGTAATGTCGCCGCCATAGCACTTCGCGGTGACGTCCTTGCGCAGCGCGCGCACGGTCTCGCGCGCGATCACCTTGCCGCCGATCGCCGCCTGGATCGGGATCTGGAACATGTGCGGCGGGATCAGCTCCTTCATCTTCTCGACCATGGCGCGGCCGCGCCCTTCCGCGCGGGTCCGGTGCACCAGCATCGACAGCGCGTCGACCGGCTCGTTGTTGACCAGGATCTGCATCTTCACCAGATCAGCCGGTTTGTAGTCGGTCAGGTGATAGTCGAACGAGGCGTAGCCCTTCGAGACCGATTTCAGCCGGTCGTAGAAATCGAACACCACCTCGTTGAGCGGCAGGTCATATTTGACCATGGCACGACTGCCGACGTAGGTGAGCTCCTTCTGATTGCCGCGGCGGTCCTGGCAAAGCTTCAAGACGCTGCCGAGATATTCGTCCGGGGTCAGGATCGTCGCCTCGATCCAGGGCTCCTCTATCTCGGCGATCTTGACCACGTCGGGCATGTCGACGGGATTGTGGATCTCGATCTCCGAGCCATCCGTCAGCTTCATCTTGTAGATGACGCTCGGTGCCGTCGCGATCAGATTGAGATCGAATTCGCGGCTCAGCCGTTCCTGGATGATCTCCAGATGCAGCAACCCCAGGAATCCGCAGCGGAAGCCGAAGCCGAGTGCGGCCGAGGTCTCCATCTCGAAGGAGAAGCTGGCGTCGTTGAGGCGGAGCTTGCCCATCGCTGCGCGCAGGGTTTCGAAATCGTCGGCATCGACCGGGAACAGGCCGCAGAACACCACGGGCACGGCCGGCTTGAAGCCCGGCAGCATCTCCGCGACCGGCTTGCGGTCATCGGTGATGGTGTCGCCGACTCGGGTGTCAGCGACTTCCTTGATGGCGGCGGTGATGAAGCCGATCTCGCCGGGGCCGAGCTCCTCGACCTGTTGCATCTTCGGGGTGAAAAAGCCGACGCGCTCAACATCATAGGCCGCTGATGTGCCCATCATGCGGATGCGTTGACCCTTCTTCATCACGCCGTCGACGATGCGCACCAAAACGACCACGCCGAGATAGACGTCGTACCAGCTGTCGACCAGCAGGGCCTTCAGGGTCGCATCGCGATCGCCCTTCGGCGGCGGCAGCCGGGTGACGATCGCCTCCAGGACGTCAGGGATCCCGAGGCCTGTCTTGGCCGAGATCATCACTGCGTCGGAGGCGTCGATGCCGATCACGTCCTCGATCTGCTGCTTGACCTTGTCGGGCTCGGCGGCGGGCAGGTCGATCTTGTTGAGGACCGGAACGATCTCGTGGTTGTTGTCGAGCGCCTGATAGACATTGGCGAGGGTCTGCGCCTCGACGCCCTGGCTGGCGTCGACCACCAGCAGCGAGCCCTCACAGGCCGCCAGCGACCGCGAGACCTCGTAGGCGAAGTCGACATGGCCGGGCGTGTCCATCAGGTTGAAGATGTAATCCTTGCCGTCCTTGGCGCGGTATTGCAGGCGCACCGTCTGCGCCTTGATGGTGATGCCGCGCTCGCGCTCGATATCCATCGAATCGAGCACCTGCTCCTTGCCCGCCATTTCGCGATCCGACAGGCCGCCCGTCATCTGGATCAGGCGGTCGGCCAAGGTCGATTTTCCATGGTCGATATGGGCGACGATGGAGAAGTTGCGGATGTTGGGAATGGGGACGGTCGTCATGGGCCGCGCCAATAGCATTCAGGCCCCAAAGCAGCAACCATATTGCTGAATTTCCAGGGGCTTTCTTCACGGCAAGCTGATTTCACTGGTCTCGGAAACGCGCTACGGACAAGGCCATGTCGAGCACGTCTTTTCTCCCTGCCACGGCGCGCGCGCGTGGCCGCTCCCCCATCGCGCGGCTGTCCGCCTGGGTGGCCGCACGCGCCAGCGATCCCGCAACCAGCCTCTGGTTGGTGGTGACGCTTGCAATTCTGCACGCGGTGCTCTGGACCGTGATCCTGACCAATCTGAAGGCAGCGCAGGACATCCATATGGATGTCGCGGAAGCCTATGCCTGGGGCACCAAGTTCCAGCTCGGCTATGGCAAGCATCCGCCGCTGTCGGGCTGGATCGCCGGCCTCTGGTTCATGGTCTTTCCAGCCAAGGATTGGGCGACTTACGCGCTTGCCATGACCACGGTGAGCGTCGGCCTCGTCATCTGCTGGTTCGTCAGCCTCAAGGTGGTCGACCGGCGGCGGGCCTTTTTCGTCGTCGTCATGCTCGCGCTCTATCCGATCTTCAATTTCAAGGGCTTCAAATACAATCCGGACCTGCTGCAGCTCGTCACGCTGCCGCTCGTGATGCTGGCCTATCTCAACGCGTTCGAGAAGCGGAGCGTGGTTTCGGGCATCTGGCTCGGTCTTGCCGGCGCAGCCGCCCTGATGACGAAATACTGGGTGCTGACCATGATCGGTGCGATCGGGCTGGCAGCGCTGATCCATCCCGAGAGGCTGAGATTCCTGGCTTCGCCCGCCCCCTGGGTCGGCATCGCGACGCTGCTCGTCGCGATGATCCCGCATCTCATCTGGCTGTGGGATGTCGATTTCGTGCCGCTGACCTATGCCGGCGACGTCTACACGCTCTCCGACCGCGGGAGGGTCGCGCAGCTGGTGCTCGGTTATGCCGGGCACAATCTGGCGCTGCTCGCGCTGCCGATCATGCTCGCGCTGCTGGTCCTGGCGTGGCCGCCGCGCTGGGCTTTCCGGATCTGGAAGCCGGGTCCCAATCCCGGTGTCAATCTGAGCCAGGCGCTGAACGTCTGGATGGTGCAGGCGATCGTTGCGATCGGGCCGCCGCTCGGTGCGCTCGCTTTCACGATCTACATGAAAACCGATTGGGGCATCTCGCTGTTCTTCCTGGTGCCGCTGGCGCTGGTCGCGATCCCGCGCTTGCGGGTCCGAAAGGCCGCCTTGGCGCGACTGGCGACGCTCTGGCTCGTGCTCTCGCTGATCACCCTGGTCGCCTCGCCCTCGATCGCTTTGCGCGAGATGAAGGCCAACCCGAACGGCACGACGGGCTATGGCGCGCGGTCGCAATTGGCCCGCGAGCTGACCGAGGTCTGGCGTGGCCGGTTTGGTTCGGCCTGGCCGGCGGTGGCCGGCTACTCGGAAATGAACACGCCGATGACGTTCTACAGCCCCGATCACCCGCGGCCGTTCACGGTGCCCTATACGGCGGACGAGACCTGGGGATCAGGCCTGATCTCGCTGGAGGAGCTGAAGCGCGACGGCTTCGTCGGGGTGTGCGACACGACAGACAACCGGATCGCATCCTGCGAGGCCTGGATGGCCCAGAATGCACCCAAGGCCGAGAAGCTGGTGATGACCACACAACGCTTTTTCCGGGGCCAGCCGGGCCCGGCGATCGAGTGGAAGGTATTCATCCAGCCGCCGGGGAGCTAGTCCAGCGCACGTCATTCCGGGGCGCCGCGCCAGCGGCGAGCCCGGAATCTTGAGCTCATCTGCGAGGGCGCATTTCGTTACGAGCTTCCGGGTTCGCGCTTCGCGCGCCCCGGAATGACGGCGTCAGGCGCTCATACGCCTTCTTCGTGGAACTTGTCGTTGACGAGCTCGGTAATCGCCGCAAGAGCCGCCTCGGCCTCAGGCCCCGCAGCCGAGACCAGGATCGTGGTCCCGGGCGCTGCGGCCAGCATCATGAGGCCCATGATCGAGCGTCCGCCAACCGTCTCACCGCCGCGGGTGACCCAGATTTCAGCCTGAAAGCGCTCGACGGTCTGGACGAATTTTGCTGAGGCGCGGGCGTGCAGGCCGCGCTTGTTGGTGATCAGGAGCTCCCGGGACAATGCATCTGCGGGCACCCCCGGCCCAGCTACATGGTCCTGGGGGGCGTCCTCATCACTCATTTGCCGGCGAGCACGCGGCTGGCGATCGTGACGTATTTGCGGCCGGCTTCCTGGGCCATCGCGATCGCGTCGGGCAGCGAGCGCTCCTCGCGGACCTTGGCAAGCTTGACCAGCATGGGAAGGTTGATGCCTGCGAGCACTTCGACCTTGGGCCGGCTCATGCAGGAAATGGCGAGATTCGATGGCGTGCCGCCGAACATGTCGGTCAGGATGGCGACGCCGTCGCCGGTGTCGACACGGTTCACGGCTTCGATGATGTCGCTGCGACAGAGATCAGAGTCGTCGTCTGCACCAATCGTCACGGCTTCTATTTGTTTTTGAGGACCCATGACATGTTCGAGCGCCGCTCTGAATTCGTCGGCGAGGCGCCCATGGGTCACCAGTACCAGGCCAATCATTGGATACTCCTCGCGGGCGCCTTGGGTGCACCGCACGAACGCGCCACTTTGACCATCCAGAGCCCCTACGCAAGAGGGGATGTGTACCAGTCTCCCGGAATCTGAGTTGCGGAATGGCAGGCACTGCGCGGTCTAGTCGGACGCGATAGTGCCGGTGATATGGTTACCAATTCCCTTCACACAATTGGCCGAAAGATTACTGGAACATGAAGTTTCAGTAGTAATGAGATTCGCTGCAACCAGAGGGAGGGGTAAAAATCCAGCTCCGACCGGTATTCTTGGTAACACAACACCGTAAAGCTCGCATTGAAGGGATTCCGGCGCCGGGAGTCTCGCCGCGTCGTCCGCCATCAAATCGACAACGAGTCCGACCCTGGCCTCGGACACAAAGTCGCATTTCCGGATCCCGAGACCGCGAATCTCGATCAGGCCAGCCAGCGCCGGGGCCGGGCTGACCCATATTTCTTTGCCGGCTGTGGCGAGATGAACACGGTCGTCACCGACCAGGGTCGCGGGAGGAATCTGTCCCGCCCGACCCGCCAGGATGAGGTCGAAGGCGAGACGCGATTTGCCGGATCCGGATGGACCGCGAATCAGAACAGCCTGGTCTCCGACCTTGACGGCTGAGGCGTGGACGCTAGGCCCCGCCGCCGTCATGGCGCGGGCAGCCGCACGGTGAAGCGGGCTCCGGAGACCGTGGGCAAGCCCTCGTCGTCTGCCGGACCCGGCCGGTTCTCGGCCCAGATGCGCCCGCTATGGGCCTCGATGATCTGCTTCGAGATCGACAGGCCGAGGCCGGAGTTCTGGCCAAAGCCCTGATGCGGGCGGTCGGTATAGAAGCGCTCGAAGATCCGCTGTAGCGCGTCCTCGCGGATGCCGGGACCGTCGTCATCGACCACAATCTCGATCTCGGAGCGCACACGGCGGCAGGTGATGCGAACCTTGCCGCCAGCGCTGGAGAAGGACTGCGCGTTCGACAGCAGGTTCGAGATGACCTGGCCGAGCCGCGAATCATGCCCGGGGACGGAGAAGGTGTCGTTGGCACCGCGGCCCTCGAACCGGACTTCGACGCCGATGTCATGACCGAGCTTTGTCTCATTGGCGACCGAGGTCAGCGTGGTCAACAGCCGCCGCACGTCGACCAGGGTCATGTCCTGGCGCTGCAGCTCGGCATCGAGCCGGCTCGCATCGGAGATATCGGAGATCAGCCGGTCGAGCCGCCTGACGTCGTGCTCGATCACCGCGAGCAGCCGGCCGCGGCTGTTGTCGTTGCGCGCCAGCGGCAAGGTCTCGACCGCGGAACGCAGCGAGGTCAGCGGATTCTTCAGCTCGTGCGCGACGTCGGCGGCGAACATCTCGATCGCCTCGATCCGGTTGTAGAGCGCATCCGTCATGTCGCGCAGCGCGCCGGAGAGGTGGCCGATCTCGTCACGGCGGCGGGTGAAGTCCGGGATCTCGATGCGGGTCTTGATGCGGCGGCGGACCCGCTCCGCACTGTCGGCCAGCCGCCGCACGGGCCCTGCGATCGTGCTGGCCAACAGCAGCGACAGCACGATCATGACCGCGGACGCGACGCCGCCCACTTTCAGAATCGCGAGCCGCTCGGCGGTCACCATCTGGTCGATGTCGTCGCCTTGGGTCGACAGCATCAAGGCGCCATGGATAGTGCGCGAGCGCTGCACGGGAACGGCAACCGAGACGATCACCTCGCCGCGGACATTGACGCGCACCATGCTGCGCTTCTGGCCGCGCAATGCATCGGCAACCTCCTCATAGGCGTTGCCGTTCTCGGGTCCGTGCTCGCGATAGAGCGGCAGGTCGCCGCGATTGAGCCAGGTGCGCACCGAGATCAGCGCGCGCTCGACCAGGCCCGGCTTTTCGGAGGAGGGCGGCGGCAGCTCGAAGCGCAGCACGTTTTCGAGGTTGCGGCTGTCGAGCAATAGCCCGCCATTGGGATCGTAGATGCGCGCCCGCGTCTTGGTCGGCGAGATCAGGGTGCGCAATACGGGCGCCACGCGCTCGGGATTGATCGGAAAGTCGAGCGGGGAATATTCGTCCGGCGCGCCGTAGCTTTCGCCCGGCTTGAGGTCGAGCAGCCGTTCCGGATCGATGGTGATGGTGTTGGTCTGCACGGTGGCAGACGCCGCGATGGCTCCGGCGATGATCTCGGCCTGCACCAGCAGGCTCTGCGCGCGGGCATCGATCAGGCCGGCGCGGAATTGCGAGAGGTAGAGAATGCTCGCCACGAGCGCCAACAGGCCCGCGATGTTCAGCGAGACGATGCGCCGGGTGAGGCTGGAGAACGACAGCGCGAACAGGAACTGGCCGGCGCGCCGCAGCCAGCTCAGCGGCCGTTGCCAACCCGAGATCGCAGGCGTCTCCTCAGGGGCGCTGTCGATCACGACAGCGGCCGATGGGCCATCCGTATTCAGGCCCGAGTCAGGATGCGTTCGATCGAGCAATGGCTGATGCCCCGTTTCCGGCGTCCCTGCGCCCGGCAGTGCCCTCAGACGCAAGTCCACCCCAACGCAGTCTACCTCAATGAGGCCAGGCCGTCAGCGCGCTATTGGCGCGCTGCGACTCCCCGCGGCCTCAGGTTTCCTTGAAGCGATAGCCGACGCCGTAAAGGGTTTCGATCATCTCGAAATCCTCGTCGACCATCTTGAACTTCTTGCGCAGCCGCTTGATGTGGCTGTCGATGGTACGGTCGTCGACATAGACCTGGTCGTCATAGGCCGCGTCCATCAGCGCGTTGCGGCTCTTCACGACGCCCGGACGCTGGGCCAGCGCCTGCAGGATCAGAAATTCCGTCACCGTCAGGGTCACCGGCTCGTTCTTCCAGGTGCAGGTGTGTCGCTCCGGATCCATCCGCAGCAGGCCGCGATCCAGCGCCTTGGCGTCGTTCTCCTTCGGCAGCGCCGTCGGATCCTTCGGCTGCGAGCGCCGCAACACTGCTTTCACGCGCTCGACCAGGAGGCGCTGCGAGAACGGTTTGCGGATGAAATCGTCGGCCCCCATCTTGAGGCCGAACAATTCGTCGATCTCTTCGTCCTTGGAAGTCAGGAAGATCACCGGCAGATCGGATTTCTGCCGCAGCCGACGCAACGTCTCCATGCCGTCCATGCGCGGCATCTTGATGTCGAGGATCGCAAGGTCGGGCTGGCTGGTGCGGAAGCCATCGAGGGCTGACGCGCCATCGGTGTAGGTCATGATGCGATAACCTTCGGCCTCGAGTGCAATCGAAACGGAGGTCAGGATGTTGCGGTCGTCATCGACCAAGGCGATTGTGGGCATGAGCCTGCTTTCACAGTCTGGTTAGCTGAAACGGCGAGCAATCCAGCTAGGCGCCGCATAAATGGGCTTCGAACCTGGTCAACGAGCAATGCAAGCTGGGCTGAAGTGTGACCGAGTTCCGCAAAACGCATGGCGAAGTGATGCGTCGCGACCCCAAACAAGGCCCCTTTAGCCGAAAAAAGACCCTCATTGCAACAGGATGAGCGAGATATAACCATGCAACCGACTTCTAATTTTAACCCATCGCACCTTGCCAAATCGCTATTGCGGCGCAGTCGTCAGGGGGCGTTGGCGACTTTGATGGTCGACTCCGGCGATCCCTATTGCTCGCTGGTCAATATTGCGAGCGATGTCGACGGCTCGCCGATCCTCTTGATTTCAAGGCTCGCCGTGCACACCAAGAACGTGGTGGCCGATCCAAGAGTCTCGCTGATGCTCGACGAACGCGCGCCCGGTGATCCGCTGGAAGGCGCTCGGATCATGCTGTTGGGAAAGGCGGAGGAGGCAGGGACGGAGCAGCGCAAGGTTTTGCGCAGACGGTATCTGAATGCTCACCCTTCGGCCGAAAATTATGCCGATTTTGCGGATTTCTCGTTCTTTCTGATCCGCCCGTCGGGACTGCACCTCGTGGCTGGATTCGGGCGCATCGTCGATCTGAAGGCGGAGCAGTTCCTGACCGACGTTTCCGATGCCGACGGCCTGCTGGAGGCAGAGCAGGGCGCGATCGATCACATGAACGCCGATCACCGCGACGCGCTTGGGCTCTATGCTACCCGGCTGCTCGCGGCCGAGCAGGCCGACTGGCGCTGCACCGGATGCGACCCAGACGGCCTCGACCTGGCGGCCGATGGGAAGACCTTGCGGCTGGATTTTCCGGAACGGGTCACTTCGCCCGACGCGTTGCGCAAGATGCTGGTGCGGCTCGCCGATGAGGCCCGGGCCAAGCCTCGCGCTTGAACGGTGTGAATCACTGTCGCGACCGATGCAAATGGTGCTTGTTGTGAGTCCGAGTAGGCGCTCACACGATTGGCAATCACGCTGCCGGCGATAGCCGCCGGCATCGACGTGTCGGCAATCCCATCCACGCAGAAGACCGATCTTGCCGCGCACAGCGGAGGAGGTCATCACGCTGACCTGCGCCGGCAAATACGGGATAGGCCTTGGTGCTCGCGCAGGCCGCGATTGGCCGGGGTGGAGTTGACTGCAACAGGCGCGAACTCTCGCGCTCAACGGTCTCGTCAGCTTGACGTTGGCTCGGCGGCGCGGGCCAAGCGGAGCCGCTCTACCACGGCGTATTCTCGTTAAAGCAGACGCTTGGTCTCGACAGCATCGAGATCGTGCCGGTGCTCAACAATTTCGCCGCGCTGTATCTGCGCTGCCTTTACAATCGGCAACCTTTACAATCGGCAAGTACGCGTTCCGGCTTGCCTGGTAGCTGTTGCAAATCCAATCGGCGAAGATGTAGCCCATTAGTATGATGATTATTGCGATGCAGCACGTGGAATTGCGCCTCGCGTCGCTTTGTCGCTATGACTCCTGCAACATATCACATGTTGAGGTGCATCAAGGCGATCCGCGCTGCAATAACCAATTCATGCGGATCATCTTGGCAAGCCGGGCGTTGAACAGTATTAGGTCCAGGACCGGGCTTGACGGGCGATACGTAACGGTAACGGTCACCGCGCAACACGCGCTTTCAATCCTTCGCGCAAAACTGACGCGGGCTCTGAGGAGGGGACTTTCGTGCAAGAGACGGGTATTCGCAACGGCGCCTTCGGGGCCGATAAATTCGGCTTGAAGAATCTGAAGCAGGTGCATTGGAATCTCGGCGCGCCACAGCTCTATCAATATTCGCTCGCCGCCGGTGAAGCGGTGTTGTCGGCAGATGGAGCCTTGTGCGCGGATACCGGTGAATTCACCGGTCGTAGCCCGAAAGACAAATTCACGGTTCGTGACGCCTCCACCGACAAGAAGATGTGGTGGGCTGGCAACCAGTCGATTACGTCCGAGCAGTTCGAGGCGCTGTATCAGGATTTCCTCAAACACGCCGCAGGCAAGACCCTGTTCGCGCAGGATCTCTATGGCGGTGCGGACCCGAGCTTCCGGATCAAGACCCGCGTCTTCACCGAGCTTGCCTGGCACTCGCTGTTCATCCGCACGCTGCTGATCCGCCCTGAGAAGATCGAGCTCGACACTTTCGTGCCGGAGCTGACGATCATCGACATGCCGAGCTTCCGCGCCGATCCGAAACGCCACGGCGTGCGCTCGGAGAACGTCGTCGCGATCGATTTCGTCCGCAAGATCGTGCTGATCGGTGGGTCCTACTATGCCGGCGAGATGAAGAAGAGCGTCTTCACCACGCTGAACTACTACTTGCCCGAGCGCGGCGTGATGCCGATGCACTGCTCGGCCAATGTCGGGCCGAAGGGCGACACCGCGATCTTCTTCGGCCTGTCCGGCACCGGCAAAACCACGCTCTCGGCCGATCCGAACCGCACTCTGATCGGCGACGACGAGCATGGTTGGGGGCCGGCCGGCGTGTTCAACTTCGAAGGCGGCTGCTATGCGAAGTGCATCAAGCTGTCGCAGGAGGCGGAGCCGCAGATCTTCGCCGCGTCCAGCCGCTTCGGTGCGGTGCTGGAGAACGTGGTGCTCGATGAGGACAGCCGCGTTCCCGACTTCAACGACGGATCAAAGACCGAGAACACGCGCTCGGCCTATCCGCTGGACTCCATCCCGAATGCGTCGCGCACCGGACGCGCGCCGCATCCGAAGAACGTGGTGATGCTGGCGGCCGATGCCTTCGGCGTGCTGCCGCCGATCGCCAAGCTCTCGCCGGCCCAGGCGATGTACCACTTTCTGTCGGGCTACACGGCCAAGGTCGCGGGCACCGAACGCGGCCTCGGCAATGAGCCGCAGCCGGAATTCTCGACCTGCTTCGGCTCGCCGTTCCTGCCGCTGGACCCTTCCGTCTACGGCAACATGCTGCGCGAGCTGATCGCCGAGCACAACGTCGATTGCTGGCTGGTCAACACCGGCTGGACCGGAGGCAAATACGGCGTCGGCAGCCGGATGCCGATCAAGGTGACGCGCGCGCTGCTGACCGCGGCGCTCGACGGCAGCTTGCGCAATGTCGAATTCCGCACCGACAAATATTTCGGCTTTGCGGTGCCGACTGCGCTGCCGGGCGTTCCGAGCGAGATCCTCGATCCCGTCAACACCTGGAAAGACAAGGCCGAGTTCGACAAGACCGCCCGCGCGCTGGTCGGCATGTTCCAGAAGAACTTTGCCAAGTTCGAAGCCCAGGTCGATGCCGAAGTCCGCGCCGCCGCTCCGGATCTGAAGCTCGCGGCGGAGTAGGACCGCAACGCCCTTCGGGCGCGGCCGATCGCGAAGCGGCTTGCTGCTCTGTCTCGACCGGCGCATGAAATGGTCGAGGTCTCGCCTCACCCACAGCTGTCGTCCCGGCGAACGCCGGGACCCATAACCACAGGATGCTGCGGTTGAGGCAAGCAGGCGCTCCAGCCTTCGCCGAACTCACGACGGTGAGTATGGATCCCGTCGTTCGACGGGACGACACCTGATATGTTGAGGCGCTGCGGCCTCAAGCCTTGGGAACAGCTTTCACGCCTTGAAATACGCGATCTGCGTTGTCGTCGCGAGCAGCCGGCCCGAGGGCGACCACAATTCGCCGTGCTGGTCCTGATAGCTTCTGTTGAACACCCTGGCGTCGGCAGTCGCCAGCACATGCGTGATGTCTTCAGCCGCGAGATCGTCGCGACTGACGTGGAAATAAGTCGTCAGCGACACCGTGCCGAACGGGACGAGCTCACCGCGGGCGTGGAAGACGCGGCCGAAGAACGCATCCGACATCGCCATCAGCGACAGAAAATCAAGCTTCCGCGGCTTGCGGTCGGAGATCCAGAGCTTCGAATAGGCGCTCTGCGGCTCGGTCTTGCCGCTGCCGGCAAAACCGGGCTGGCCTTCCAGGAAACGGAAATCATATTGCGCAACCCAGGAGGCACCGCCACCGGGATAGCGCTTCACCTGATCGAACGGCGGCGCCTCGGGCATCTGCGCCGGCTGGTGCGACCAGGATGGGCGGCGCTCGGCGAACACCGCGGTCGCGAGCGTGGCGGGATCACCGCCCGCCTGGCTCAGCTCGACACACCAATGCTGCGAGGAGCGGTTGGCCTTGACCAACCGGACATCCAAATCGAACGGCCCTTCTGCGATCGGCGCGCAATAGTTGACCGTCAGCGCCAGCGGATCGCCGGAGGCTTGCGGATGTTCGATCAGCGCGCGCAGCACGGTGGCCGCGGTCGTGCCGCCGAACGGACCGACAAAGGCCCAGTAATCCGGGCTGGTCCGGCCCTGCCAGCAACTGTCGCCGGCGGTGACACGGGTGGCTTGGTCGAAAAGGTGATCCATCATTGTGCTGCGTATGCGTTTCTCGCAACGCGCATCGTATGATGGTCGTCAGGCCAAGCGCAATGACCTCGAAGGTCATCGCCGGCATGCATGCACCGAGCGGATCTACCCCGTCACGCCGCGTTGGGCCTGCGGTTCGAGCGCCGCCGCGGCCCCCACCGGTACGTTCCAGATATCGGCAGCATATTCCCGGATCGTGCGGTCGGAGGAGAACCACGACATCCGGGCCACGTTGAGGATGGACGCGCGGGTCCAGGCCGGCATCACCTGCCAGCGCGCGTCGATACCGCGCTGCGCCTCGTAGTAGGAATCGAAATCGGCTGAGACCATGTAGTGGTCGAGATGGCGCAGCGCATGCGCGATCGGTTCGAAGCGGGCGTGATCGTCCGGCGAGAATTCACCGGACCCGACGGCGTTGATGGCCCGCGCCAGCCGCGGCGAGCGGCTGATGATGTCGGAGGCATCTAGCCCCTGCTGCCGCCGCGCCACCACTTCCATCGCCTCCATGCCGAAGATCGCGATGTTCTCGGCCCCCACATTGTCGCGGATCTCGATATTGGCGCCGTCGAGCGTGCCGATGGTGATGGCGCCGTTCAGCGCCAGCTTCATGTTGCCGGTGCCCGAGGCCTCCATGCCCGCGGTCGAGATCTGCTCGGACAGGTCAGCGGCGGGAATGATGGATTCCGCCAGGCTGACGTTGTAGTCGGCGAGGAACACGATCTTGAGCCGGCCCCCGATCGCGGGATCGCTGTTGACGACGTCGGCGACGTCGTTGATCAGCTTGATCACGAGCTTGGCATAGCGGTAGCTCGCCGCCGCCTTGCCGGCGAAGATCTTCACCCGTGGCACCCAGTCGCGCTGCGGCTCGTCCTTCATCGCCTGATAGAGCGCGATCGCCTCGAGGATGTTCAGCAGCTGGCGCTTGTACTCGTGGATGCGCTTGATCTGCACGTCGAACAAGGCGGCCGGGTCGAGCCGGATGTTCATGCGCTCGCCGATCAGTCGCGCCAGCTGGATCTTGTTGTGGTGCTTCACGCTGCGGAATTTCTGGTGGAAGGCACTGTCGCTGACATAGCTTTCCAGGCTCGAAAGCAAGGTGAAATCATCGACGACGGCATCGCCGCAGGATTCGCGCAACAGGTCGGTCAGCTTTGGATTGGCCAGCATCAGCCAGCGGCGGAAGGTGATGCCGTTGGTCTTGTTGGTGATGCGGCCGGGATAGAGATGGTTGAGATCGTGGAACACGGTCTCCTTCATCAGGTCCGAATGCATCGCCGAGACGCCGTTGATGCGATGCGAGCCGACGAAGGCGAGCTGACCCATGCGCACGCGGCGCCCGCTCTTCTCGTCGATCAGCGAGACGGAGGCGCGATAGTCGATATCGCCGGGGGCACGCTCGTCCGCCAGCGCCAGATGCTGCGCGTTGATGCGGTAGATGATCTCGAGATGCCGCGGCAGCAGCCGCTCGAACAGCTCGACCGGCCAGGTTTCGAGCGCTTCCGGCAGCAGCGTGTGATTGGTGTAGGACAGGGTCGCGACCGTGATCTTCCAGGCCTCGTCCCAGCGGAAATTGTGCAGGTCGATCAGGATGCGCATCAGCTCGGCCACCGCGAGCGACGGATGGGTGTCGTTGAGCTGCACCGCGGCCTTCTGCGACAGACTCCGCAACTGTCCGTCGGAGCCGAGATGCCGCTTGACCAGGTCCTGGAGCGACGCGGAAACAAAGAAATATTCCTGCCGCAGCCGCAGCTCGCGCCCGGCAGGGCTCTCGTCGTTCGGATACAGGAACTTGCAGATCGATTCGGCGCGCGCCTCCTCGGCCGAGGCGCCGAGATAGTCGCCGGTGTTGAAGACGTCGAGCTTGAGCGGATCCGGCGAGCGCGCCGACCACAGCCGCAAGGCATTCACGTGATGGCCACGCCAGCCGACGATCGGCGTGTCATAGGCCATCGCCTGCACGGTCTCGCCGGGATGCCAGATGGCGCGGTCGCGGCCCTTGTCGTCGACATGCTCGACGCCACCGCCGAAATGGACATGGTAGACGATCTCCGGCCGCTGGAATTCCCAGGGGTTGCCGAACGACAGCCAGACGTCCGGATATTCCTGCTGCCAGCCGTCGACGATCACCTGCCGGAATAGCCCGAAATCGTAGCGGATGCCGTAGCCGATCGCCGGGATCTGCAGGGTCGACATGCTTTCCATGAAGCATGCAGCGAGCCGCCCCAGGCCGCCATTGCCGAGCGCGGCGTCGGGCTCGCACTTGCGAAGATCGGACAGGCCGACACCGAGATCGCCGAGCGCGGTCTCGAACACTTTCATCAGGCCCATGTTGTTGAGCGCGTCGGTGAAGAGCCGGCCGATCAGGAATTCGAGGCTGAGATAATAGACCCGCTTGCGGCCGGCGTCGTAGCTCTCCTTATCAGCGGTCAGCCAGCGATGGACGATGCGGTCGCGCAAGGTCAGCGCCGCGGCAGCGTACCAATCGTGCGGGGTCGCCTGGCTTGCTTCCTTGCCGATCGCGAGCCGCAGCTTGGCCAAGATGTCGCTCTTGATTTCCGCCACCGCCAATTCGTCGACGGGCTGGCCGGTGCTTACGAAGCTGCGCTGGGGCGGTTGATCTGTCACCTTGGAACCTGTGATGCTCGTGATGCTGCGTGTCAGTCCTATGAAAAGCATACGCCGGATGGGCGGCCTTCGAAACCCGGAGGGGGCCGGGCCCCCAGGAATGATGATAATTTATGCAAAGTTCAGGCCGGGTTCCCGATCAATTGAGCATGCAGAATGGACTCTTCAAAGCGCGGACAGTTGCGATGCACCAAGCGATTTTGCTCGGGGGGCGCGCTGGAATCAGATGATTGCGAAGGGCGGATTTAATGCCTGAAGCAAGATTGGCGCAGGCGGGTGATTTGGATGGGCTAATTGCGCTTTTCGAGACTTCCGAAGTCAGCGCGGTCGCGGCCCCACGCGAGCGGGCGGCGCGAGTTTGGGCGCAAATGCTGTCGCGGGAAGGCCTGACGGTTTTCGTCTCGGAGGTCGACGCAACAGTGGTCGCAACCTGCATGCCGATCACCGCGCCCAATCTGCTGCGAGCGGGGCGCCAGCATGGTTTTCTCGAAAATGTCGTCACGCATCCCGACCATCGCGGGCGAGGACATGGACGTGCCGTCGTCCTCGCCGCGTTGCAGGAAGCCTGGCGGCAGGAGTGTCATCACGTGCTGCTGCAGAGTGGCCGAGCCGACCCGGGGGTGCACCGCTTTTACCAGAGCTGCGGCTTCAAGCCGGGGTTGCGGACCGCCTATGTGGCGCAGCGGGGGCTCGATCTCAACGATTTGTGAGCGGAGCGGCGAGCCTGGACCGGGCTTTCGTCGGGAAGACACGGATTTCAAGCTTCCCAAATCGACAAGAACAAATTAAGAACAATTTAGCAAGCGCTGATATAGGCTCCCATTCGGTGCCATCGGCGCCGCTCCACAAAGGCATCAGCGTTTCCAGCGAGGACACCATGTCCGGTACCGCCTTCGATCCCTTGGCTCTCACCCGCATTGCCGATTTCGCCCGCACGCTATCGCGGCTGCACCAGGCGGCGCGGCGGCGGCCGATCGACGACGACCAGATCGACCGCGAGTTCAATGCGGTCTGCCTGTCAATCTGGGGCTATACGACCGATGACCTGTCCGACGACCTGTTCTCGGACACCGATCACACTTTCCTCGACGGTCTGGACGAGGCACGTGCGCGCATCTTTGCGGCCGAGCAGGGCTATGACCTCGTGGACGACGAGGGCATGCTGACGGACTGGTGGGGCTTCTGCTGGTTGATCCTGGCCGAGAAGCGCGGTCTGTTGACGCCGGAGAACCGCGCCGCGGCGCGGGCGGCGATCGAGGAAAAATATCTCAACGCACCGAACGTGATCGGCGTGATCGTCGGGCGGTGATGTCTGCAAGTCGTTCCGGGATGGCGCGAAGCACCGGACCCGCGACCTCGAAGTGAATGCGCCATTCTCGCGTATTGCGCGGCCCTGCCGCGGAATAGCGCTTCGGAATCAATTCATCTCAGCGCGCTTGTCACGGCCTGCCGCCGGCTTTGGCGCGATGCTCATCGGCGGCGCCGCACTGGGCACGCTCGCGGTGACGTCGGCCGGGATGGCGTCGGTCGCGACCATGTCGGCGCGCACGGGCGCCACCTTCATCTCGGTCAAACGGGCGCGCACCTCGTTGGTCAGGCCCGGATAGGACGCGACCGGCGTGAACTCGGAGGTCTGGGCGGTGCCGCCGCCGCGCGGGCCGGTATAGGCGACCAGCCCATCGGTGGTGGCCACCACGTCGCCGGGGCGCAACGAATTGTCGAGCGCAAGGTCGACCGGAGCCAGGCCCGCGGGATCACGGCCGTTGCAGGTGCAGTCCGCGCGCAGGGCCTTGCGATAGGCGAATGCATTCTCGCTGTCGGCATAGCGCTCGCCGGTTGCGGCGGTCGCATAATCGATGCTGGAGCCGAAATAGACCTTGGTCGCGCTGGCCGGACAGAAGGCCTGACACATCTGAGCCGGCGAGGCGAGCCCGCGCATCAGCGGAAAATAGCGGCCGTCGCAGCTTCGCACGCAGAACGCCGGTCCCGAGCCGCCGGAGACGACTGCGCGCGGTTGCGGCGGGGCTTGCGGATTGGTGCCGAACGGATCGGCAAAGAAGCCCTCCTGCTGCCGCTGCGGCTTGGTGAAGCCGCCGAACAGGAAATCGAAGAAGTTCTCAGCCGCGGCCCGATTCGGCGTCGCGGCGACCGCTGCGGCCAGCGCCATCGCGACCGTCAGGATCAGGCGCCGCGGCGAGACCTGCAAAGACGAGAACCCGTTACGCAACGCTCACTCCCATCCGCAACAAGGACCATCCCAAACGCGGATGCGTTTGCCCCAAGATCATGCCGCCACAAACAAGCCATCCTTGTGGCAGCCCGTCAGCTTTGCGGTAACCCTAATGGCGGATGGTAAATGAGCGGTATGCTTTGCGGCCGGCTCACAAGAATTCGCTGGCTTTATAGAGCGCCTGGAACGGCAGGCCGGCCTGCGCAAAAGCCTCGGCCGCGCCTTCCTCGCGATCAACCATCGTGAACACGAGCGCCACGTCGGCGCCGGTCTCGCGCAGGGTCTCGACCGCCTTCATCGCCGAGCCGCCGGTGGTGGTGACGTCCTCGACCACGACGATGCGCTTGCCCGCCAAGGTCTCGTCCTTGGCGAGTCCTTCGATCGCAAGCCGGGCGCCATGTTCCTTCGGCTTCTTGCGGACGAAGAAGGCCGCGATCGGATGGCCCTTGATCCAGGAGATCTGCGCGATCGCGCCGGCCAGCGGCACCGCGCCCATCTCGAGCCCGCCGATGTAGTCGTAATGCTCGTCCTTCAGCGCTTCATAGGTGAGCTCGGCGAGCAGGGTGGCGCCCTCCGGGTCCATCATGGTCGGCTTCAGGTTGAAATAGAAATCGCTCTTGCGGCCCGAGGCCAGCGTGACTTCGCCACGGCCGAACGAGCGCCTGCGAATGATCTCGAGGAGGCGGGCACGCGAGGCGGATTTGGACACGGTCTCTGATCCCGATTGTTAGGGTTCAAACATTCGCAATTTATCGGCGGCGTGACGCACATGCCAGCGGACAAGCGGGCCGTCAACAGCGGCGAGGCGGTGCACGCAGGGCGTTCCGCCACCGGCAATAGCGAACAAATCAGCCGTTTTGCCGCGCGATCTTACCGATGCTACAGACCTTGCCTGAACAAGAGCTGAAGAGGCGCGGATGACCATCGAGCTTTACACCTGGAACACGCCGAACGGCCGCAAGATCTCCGTCGCCCTGGAGGAAATGGAGCTGGCTTACAAAGTCATCCCGGTCGACATTACCAAGGGCGAGCAGATGGCGCCGGCGTTCCTGGCCATCAGCCCGAACAACAAGATCCCGGCGATCGTCGATCCCGATGGCCCCGAGGGCAAGCCGGTGTCGATCTTCGAATCCGGCGCGATCCTGCTTTATCTCGGCGAGAAGACCGGCAAATTCCTACCGAAACCGCTGGCCGGGCGGATCCCGGTCTACGAATGGCTGATGTGGCAGATGGGCGGCTTCGGCCCGATACCGGGCCAGGTGCACCATTTCATCGCGCTCGAAAACGAGCAGGACCGCGCTTACGGGCTCAAGCGCTACATGGCCGAGACGCGCAGGCTGTATGGGGTGCTGGATCGCCGGCTCGCCGCTCACGAATTCGTCGCGGGCGAGCTCTCGGTGGCCGATTTCGCTATCCTCGGTTGGGCCTGGCGTCACCCACGCCATAAGGTAGATCTCGCCGATTTTCCCAACGTCAAGCGCTGGTACGAGGCGTTGATGGCACGGCCAGCGGTCAAGCGCGGCATGGAGGCGAAGCTGGATTGGGTGCGGCGAGCACTGTGAACTCTTTCACTCAGGTCAAGGTCGTGCGCAGATCTCGCGCAAATTCAGTCGGGGTGCACGCCGCAAGGTCGGTGCACCCTCTCCCCTTGTGGGAGAGGGCACACTGAATGCGGCGTGAGATGTTGGTCAACTATCCCCTTCTCGCCTCGAACGCCATGCGCATCGCAAGCCCGGCGAGCACCGGGCCCATCAGATAGCGCTGCACCAGCGCCCAGCTCGGTCGCGTTGCGAGGAACAGCGCGATCGTGCCTGCCGCCATCGCGATGGCAGCGTTGATGCTGATGCTGATCGCGATCTGGATTGCACCCAGCACGAGCGATTGCGTCAGCACGCTGCCGGCCGCGGGATCGATGAACTGCGGCAACAGCGCCAGATACAGCATCGCGATCTTCGGGTTCAGCAGGTTGGTGACGAAGCCCATGATGAACAGCTTGTGCGGGCTGTCGGCGGCAAGCTTGCGCACCTGGAACGGCGAGCGTCCGCCGGGCTTCACCGCCTGCCAGGCCAGATAGAACAGATAGGCCGCACCCGCCAACCTCAGCGCGTCATAGGCGAAGGGCACTGCTGATAGCAGCGCGGTGATGCCGAACGCCGCTGACAGCATGTAGACCACGAAGCCGAGTGCCACGCCGCCGAGCGAGACCAGCCCGGCTGCGCGTCCCTGCGTGATCGAGCGCGAGACCAGGTAGATCATGTTCGGCCCTGGTGTCAGCACCATGCCGAGCGAGACAAAAGCGAAGGTGAGCAGGGAGGAGGGCAGTGGCATGATCATCTCGATTAGGGGGCGACTGCCAAGCCGTAGCGTGGATCGCCGCCCGACGTCATGCGAAAGATTGCACCGAGAGCAATCACCTTGCAGCAGGCGGCGCAACGTTCAGTGCAGGCAACGGGCGGTGATCGGCGCTGAGTGCATCGCTAGGCGAGCGAGCGATGCGCAGGAACAGAAGGAACGCCATGGTCGCGGCGGCGAAGGGCACGGAGTGTCCGATCATGACGAGAGCGCAGGCGAACAAGGCGATCACAAGTGCGACCTCCAGAGCCGGGGTCGGCTCGCCGGCGTCGGCACGCGCCTTCCAGCGGATCGCGATTGCCGCGGTAACCATCGGCATGTCGTAGATCATCGCGTAGGGTGTCGCGATGACGCTGCCGATGGCGGCCATCGCGATGGCCCTGTCGGTCATGCCCTGCCGGCAGGCGCGCCACGTCAGCGCAATGACGACGCAGGAAAACAGCAGCTGGACCGTATAGCCGATAATGACCGGCGCCCCGATTGCATGCATCCCTGCAACCATGGTCGGCATCAGATGGTCAAGGCTGGCCTGATTGTCACGCAGCAGTGACTGATAGCTCGGAAAGCGCGCGATCCACTGCTGCCAGATCGACCAGTCCAACGTCGCGCTCGTTAAGACGAGAATGAGCAGTGCCGTCGCAACGGCAGACAGGATGGCCGCAAGATTCCGCGACGCGATCAGAACGACCGGCAGCAGCAGCACGAATTGCGGCTTGTAGGTCAACAGGCCCAGCAAGGCGCCACCGAGGATCGGGCTGCTTGTCAGCTGGCGCAATCCTCCGATCAGCAGCGCCGCCGACAGGAAGCCGTTCTGTCCCGAAATGGCGACGATCAGCGTCGTCGGCGCCGCGAGCAGGGCGAGGCCGAAGATCGACCGCCAGCTCCGTCCCAACGTTGCCAGGACATAAAGCGCAAAGGTGCCCAGAACCCAGCAGAGATAGGCGAACGGCAGCGTCATCATTCCCAGGGGGATGAGGACCAGCAGAAAGGTCGGCGGGTATGGATAAGGGAAGCCGCCATCCAGCGCCGGGTCGAGACTGTGCTGATAGTCCGCCAGCGCAAAAGGATCGTAGATGGCAGTGCCGGAGCTTGCCGCGAACTTGCCGAACGACCAGAAGCCGAAAAAGTCGCCGAAGGCCGGCTGCGGCGATGCCAGCCACCAACGGACGAGATACAGGCCGTTGTAACCGCAGAGCGCAATCAGAAGAATCAGGAACAATCGGACATCGCGCTGCTGACGGGATGCTGCAGTTGAAGCCGCTGTCATGGGACTACGTTGGGGCTGCGTTTTAGGGCCCGGAGGATGCAATGAATGGGTGGTCGGTGCGTTTTTCCTACCGAAGCTTCGTCCGAACCTGCTGGACGATGTCTTACCGGTGCATCGGCCTATCGAATGTTGATGTCGTCATATCTAACAAACGGTTAAGCCGTGCGGCGGCGACATTGAACGACGACACCACTGTTTGTCGCACCCCAATCAGGGCAATCGCGAAGTCACGTCTCTCGCCGGGTCGCGCCGGTCGCGATCGCCGCGGCCGCGGTACGATTCTCGACGCCGAGCTTGGCGTAGATCTGCTCCAGATGCTTGTCGACCGTGCGCGGGCTTAGGCCCAGGATCTGCGCGATGTCGCGATTGGTCTTGCCCTTGGAGAGCCAGGACAGCACCTCGCCTTCGCGCGTAGTGAGCCCGAACGCGCTGGAGAACTCCGCAGGGAACGTGTTGGTGGATTCCTTGGAGAGGCGGAGCAGAAACTCATTCGCTCCGGCGTTGCCCATATAGTGGAGCTTGAGCTCGGGCCGTTCTGGAATCGAGGCCGCCGGCTTTCCTCCGCCCTTGCCCATTTGCGCCTGATCGAGCCAATGGCGCAGCGCCTCCGGCAGCACCAGCGCATCGGTGGCGCCGAAGCTGTCCGTCAGGAGCTTCTGCGCCTGGGGTGTCGCCCACATCAGCTGGCCGTCGCGGTCGACCGCGAGCAGGAAACGCCCGGATACGTCGAGCGCGGCGCGTGCGCTCTGGGTCATGCGCGCGTTCGCCAGATGCACGCGGATGCGTGCCAGCATCTCCTCGACCACGATCGGCTTGGTGACATAATCGACCCCGCCGGCCTCAAGGCCCTGCACGATGTGCTCGGTGTCGGCTAATCCCGTCATGAAGATGACCGGCACGTTGCTCAAGCCGGCGTCGCGCTTGAGCCTTCGGCAGGCCTCGAAGCCATCCATGCCGGGCATGACGGCGTCGAGCAGGATGATGTCGGGCGTGATCTGGTCGACGATGCGCATCGCCGCGGCGCCGTCGAGCGCGACCATCACGGTCATGCCGATGCCGTCGAGCGCGTCGGTCAAGAGCCGCAGCGTCTCCGGCGAGTCGTCGACCACCAGCGCGACGTCGCGTTTTCTGTCAGTGTTCATATGCGTGCAGGGTCTTCAGGGTTGCCATGTACTGATCGAGATCAAAACGATCGATCAGCGCGCGCATTTGCATCACGAAGTCGGCGTGCTCAGGGTGTTCGGTGCCGATTTCATCGAGCTTGAGCTGGATGGCGCGGATATAGCCGATCCGACCGAGATTGATCAGCTCTTCGAGGTATTTGAGTGGCGGCCGCGAACCGGTCTCCGGACGCCAATATGGAACGGCAATCAAGTCGGCTTCGTAGGTCCATTCCAGCTTGAGCAGCTGCCGAATCGTTTCCAACAGCCGCGGGATGTCGATCGGCTTCATCAGATAGCTGTCGTGGAACGGCTGGGCCAGCGGCCGGCCATGCGCTTCCAGCGCGCTCGCCGAGGTCATCAGGATACGGGCCTGGTGATGACCGCCCTTGCGCAGGGTCTCGGCGACGGTCCAGCCATCCATGCCGGGCATCGAGATATCGAGGATGAAGAGATCGGGCTGGCAGTGCTGTGCGAGCGCAAGGCATGACGGGCCGTCCGGTGCACTCAACAAGATGAAACCGAGCGGCGTCAGCACCTCGCGCAGCAGATCGCGATGGACGGGATCATCGTCGGTGACCAGGATGGTCTTGCGCGGCCCTTGATAACCGGCGACGGGCGCCTTCACCGGTGCGTGCCGCGTCGGATTGATGACCTCCGAGAGCAGGATCTTGACCCGGAAGGTGCTGCCGGTGCCGACCTGGCTGGTCACCTTGATGTCGCCGCCCATGACGCCGGCCAGCAATCGGCTGATGGTGAGTCCGAGGCCGGTGCCGGTGTGGGGCTGCGAGGCGCCGAGCGCGCCGCGCTCGAACGGTGCGAAGATGCGCTCGAGGTCGTCGGGCCGGATGCCCGGGCCCGTGTCGATCACCTCGAATTCGGCGACGGGGCTGCGATAATGCACCACGAATTGGACGCTGCCAGTTTGCGTGAACTTGATCGCGTTGGAGAGCAGGTTGATCAGGATTTGGCGCAGCCGCTTCTCGTCGGCATAGACCACGAGCGGCAATACGGTCGGCCGCTTGAACACGAAATCGACGCCTTTGGCGGAGGCCTGCAGCCGGAACATGCCGACCAGCTGGTCAAGGAATTCGCTCAGGCGCACCTCGTCACGCGACAGGTAAAGCCGCCCAGCCTCGATCTTGGAGATGTCGAGGATGCCGTCGATCAGCCCGGAGAGATGATCGGCGCTGCGCCGGACCACGCGCACCTGATCGCGCGGCTTGGATGACAGACTGGAATCCTGTTCGAGCAGCTGGGCATAGCCCGAAATCGCATTGAGCGGCGAACGCAGCTCATGGCTCAGCCCGACGACGTAGCGGCTCTTGGCCAGGTTGGCAGATTCCGCCACCTCCTTGGCGCGCTGCAATTCAGCATCGGTGCGCTTATGCGCCTCGATCTCCGCGATCAGGAGCTGGGTCTGTCGCCGCGTCTCGGCCTCGGCAGCCCGGCGACTCTGCTGCGCCAGCACGAACAGCCACGCAACGACGCCGATGATGATGGAGAGCGCGAAGAACACCTTCCACAAGACGTCGGAGACGACGAGCCTGTCCGCAGGTTGCGCTGTCGTGGTCTCCAGATAGATCATGCCGAGCGTGAGTGCGACCAGGCCGGCCGAGGTCACGAACACGCCGAGATAATGGCCGAGCTGCGAATTGATCCTGGCCAGGATTTGTTGCGGCAGCATGCCGCCCAGCGCGGCCGCGACCTGGGCCTGCACCCGCGCATGCGGCTTGCAAAGGTCGTGGCAGCGCGCATCCAGTGAGCAGCAAAGCGAGCAGATCGGGCCGGCATAGGCCGGGCAGGAGGTGGTGTCCTCCGGCTCGAAGTGATGCTCACAGATGCAGCACTGGATCTGCTCGATGTTCTGCCAGCTCCGCTTCGGTTTGCGGGCGATGTAATATTTGCCATCGGTCGCATAGGCGATCGCGGGTGCCACAATGAAAGCCGTCGCCAGCGCCACGAAGGCGGAGAGTGCCTTCGCCGTCGGCCCGAACAGGCCGTAGAAGGCGCTGATCGACACGATGGTCGCGATGGTCATGGCGCCGACGCCGACCGGGTTGACGTCGTAGAGATGCGCGCGCTTGAACTCCATGTGTTGCGGGCGCAGGCCGAGTGGTCGGTTGACGACGAGATCGGCGACCAGCGCACCCATCCAGGCGATCGCGACGTTGGAGTAGAGCGCGAGCGTCTGCTCCAGCGCCTTGTAGACACCAATCTCCATCAGGAGCAGTGCGACGACGACATTGAACACCAGCCACACCACGCGGCCGGGATGACTGTGGGTCAGGCGCGAGAAGAAGTTCGACCAGGCGATCGAGCCGGCATAGGCGTTGGTGACGTTGATCTTGAGCTGCGACAGGATCACGAAGGTGCCGGTCAAGGCCAGCGCGAGCTCCGGCCGGGACAGCACATAACGGAATGCCTCCAGGTACATGCTGGCAGGCTCGGCCGCGTGCTCGGTCGGCACGCCATGGACCAACGCGAAATAGGCCAGAAATGAGCCGGCAAGCAGCTTCAGCGCGCCGAGCACGATCCAACCGGGGCCGGCGCCGAGCAGCGCGATCCACCAGGCCTTTTTCGAGGTCCGCCGATCGCGCGGCAGGAAACGCAGGAAGTCGACCTGTTCGCCGATCTGCGCCACCAGGGAGAACACGACGGAAGCGGCGGTGCCGAACAGCAGCAGATCGAGCTGACCGGATGGATCACCGTGGAGGCCGGCAAACTTCGTCCAGGTCGTGAACGCGCGCGGATTGGCATAGGCAATCGCGGCGAAGGGCACGACGTGCAGCACGATCCAGAGCGGCTGCGTCCAGAGCTGGAAGCGGCTGATCAGCGTGATGCCGTGAGTCACTAGTGGAATGATGACGATGGCGCTGATGAGATAGCCGATCGGCCGCGGAATGCCGAAGCACATTTCGAGCGCCGAGGCCAGGATCACCGCCTCGAGTGCGAAGAAGATGAAGGTGAAGCTGGCGTAGATCAGCGAGGTGATGGTCGAGCCGATATAGCCGAAGCCGGCGCCGCGCGTCAGCAGGTCGATGTCGATGCCGCATTTCGCAGCATGATAGGCAATCGGCAGGCCGCACCCGAAGATGATCAGACTGACGACCAGGATCGCGGCGGTCGCGTTGGTGACGCCGTAGTTCAGCGTGATCGTGCCGCCGATCGCCTCCAGCGCCAGGAAGGAGATCGCACCGAGCGCGGTGTTGGCCACACGTGCGGCGGACCAGCGTCGCGCGCTCTTGGCCGTAAAGCGGAGCGCGTAGTCCTCCAGCGTCTGGTTGGCGACCCACTGGTTATACTGTCGCCTGACGCGGTCTATCCGCTGCCGCCCTGCCACTCCCCAACTCCTGACCCGAAGCGGTCTTCACCGAGTTCGTCCCGCCCCCGCAACCGCCGTCTGAAGCCTACGTCGCGCTTTTGCGGTGCAGTATACGCAATCTTGCGTATCCGTGCAGTGCACAAACCGCGCCATCCTTCGTCTGACCCAAGCGTCATCGATCCGAAAAATGGGGTGGTCATGTCAGACGATATCGAAAGAGGCCTGAAATCGCCGCTGAGGCGCCAGTTGCTGATGGGAATGGCCGCGATCCCGGCCCTCACCATGCTGCCGCGGCCATCATTGGCCGACGTTCCTGCAACCTCCGCGGTGAATACGACCGGGCTCGCAGTCACCGATAGCGAAGTGACCGTCGGCATCCTGCACTCGGTGACCGGCACCATGGCGATCTCCGAAACCGGCTCGGTTGAAGCCGAGAAGCTCGCCATCGAGCAGATCAACGCCCAGGGCGGCGTGCTCGGCCGCAAGATCAAGTTCATCCAGGAAGACGGCGCCAGCGACTGGCCGACCTTCGCCGAGAAGGCCAAGAAGCTGCTGGTGAACGACAAATGCGCGGCCGTGATGGGCTGCTGGACATCGGCCTCGCGCAAGGCGGTGCTGCCGGTGTTCGAACAGTATAACGGCATGCTCTACTATCCGACCTTCTACGAAGGCCTCGAGCAGTCCAAGAACGTCATCTATACCGGCCAGGAGGCGACCCAGCAGATCATCGCCGGGCTCGACTGGGTCAATAAGACCAAGGGCGCGAAGAGCTTCTATCTGCTCGGCTCCGACTACATCTGGCCGCGCACCTCCAACAAGATCGCGCGCAAGCACATCGAGAACCACCTGCAGGGCTGCAAGGTGGTCGGCGAAGAATACTTCCCGCTGGGGCACACCCAGTTCAACTCGGTCATCAACAAGATCAAGCTGACCAAGCCTGACGTGATCTACGCGATTATCGTCGGCGGCTCGAACGTCGCCTTCTACAAGCAGCTCAAGGCCGCCGGCATCGACATGTCGAAGCAGACGCTGCTTACGATCTCCGTCACCGAGGACGAGATCGATGGCATCGGCGGCGAGAACATCGCCGGCGCCTATGCCTGCATGAAGTACTTCCAGTCGCTCGACAATCCGAACAACAAGGCCTTCGTTGCCGCGTTCAAGAAGATGTGGGGCGAGAAGACCGTGATCGGCGACGTGACCCAGGCCGCCTATCTCGGCCCCTGGCTGTGGAAGCTGACCGTCGAAAAGGCCGGCAGCTTCGACATTGACAAGATCGCGGCGGCCTCGCCCGGCGTCGAGTTCAAGGGCGCGCCGGAAGGTTATGTCCGTATCCACGAGAACCACCATCTGTGGTCGAAGACCCGCGTCGGCCGGGCCAAGGCGGACGGCCAGTATGAGCTGATCTACGAGACCGCCGATCTGGTCGAGCCTGATCCGTTCCCGAAGGGCTATCAGTAAGGCGCTGATCAGCCAGCGGGCACTGCTCTGCGCTGCTTGTCGCAGCCTTCGATGGCGACGCTGTCGCGCCAGTGAAGGTGTGCTCCCTCCCCCTTGTGGGGGAGGGCTAGATCCCACGAACGGCCTTTGCTGGGTGCCCCCCCCTCCCTAACCCTCCCCCACAAGGGGGGAGGGAACGACTGCGGCCGCGGAGACAGCCAGCTGCACGAGCCAAGGGACCTTCCAGCACAGGCAAGCACGGGCGCTTCGCCCGAGAGGACGGATCATGTTTGGTGACTACTCACTCGGCGACCTCGCAGCGATCTTCGCCATGCAGGGCTTTGCGGGGCTCATCCTGTTTTCGGTCTATGTGCTGATGGCGCTGGGCCTTGCCATCATCTTCGGCCAGATGGGCGTCATCAACATGGCGCATGGCGAGTTCATGATCCTGGGCGCCTACGTCACCTGGATGACGTCGAACGCGTTCCAGCAGTTCCTGCCCGCGCTGTTTCCCGGCTATTTTTTCGTCGCGATGACGCTGGCTTTCATCGCATCCGGCGCGCTCGGCATGCTGGTCGAGTGGGCGCTGATCCGCCATCTCTACAAGCGGCCGCTGGATACGCTGCTCGCGACCTGGGGCCTCAGCCTGATCCTGCAGCAGACCTATCGCTCGGTGTTCGGTGCGCGCGAGGTCGGCGTCGAACTGCCGGAATGGATGATGGGCTCCTGGCAGGCGACGGACTCGATCCAGATCCCGATCAACGGCATGTTCGTAATGGGGCTGACCATCCTGATCACGATCGTCGTGGCCTATGTGCTGTTCTGGTCGCGCTGGGGCAAGCAGGTCCGCGCGGTCGTGCAGAACCGGGTGATGGCCGGCGCGGTCGGCATCAACACCGAGAAGGTCGACCGCTACACCTTTGGTCTCGGCTGCGGCATCGCCGGCATCGCGGGCTCGGCCTTCACCATGATCGGCTCGACCGGCCCGACTGCCGGCCAGCTCTATATCGTCGATACCTTCCTCGTCGTGGTGTTCGGCGGCGCCGCCAGCCTGCTCGGCACCATCGCCTCCGCCTTCACGATCTCGCAGACGGACTCGACGCTCGAGTTCTTCATGTCGGGCTCGATGGCCAAGGTGATCACGCTGCTTGCGATCGTCGGGATCCTGATGCTGCGCCCGCAGGGCCTGTTCGCCCTCAAGGTCCGCAAATAGGCGATGCAGGGTTCTGCCCATAACAAGAAAGCACCGTCATGATCATCAACTCGCGCTTTTTCAACCGCTCCGAACTGATCGGCTTCGTCTCGCTGCTGCTCCTGCTCGTGATCATCCTGCCACTGGCGCTGGATGTGTTCCGCCTCAACCTGGTCGCCAAATATCTCACTTACGCGTTCGTCGCGATCGGGCTCGTGATGTGCTGGGGCTATGGCGGCATCCTGAGTCTCGGGCAGGGCGTGTTCTTCGGTCTCGGCGGCTACTGCATGGCGATGTTCCTGAAGCTCGAGGCGTCGAGCGTCGAGAATACCAAGATCCAGTCGACCCCGGGCATCCCTGACTTCATGGACTGGAATCAGCTCACCGCACTGCCGTTCTTCTGGAAACCATTTCACAGCTTCCCGTTCACGCTCGCCGCGATCATCCTGGTGCCCGGCATCTTCGCCTTGATCGTCGGCGCTGCGATGTTCAAGCGCCGCGTCGGCGGCGTCTATTTTGCCATCATCACCCAGGCGATCGCGGCGATCCTGGGCATCCTGATCATCGGCCAGCAAGGCTACACCGGCGGCGTCAACGGCATCACCGATCTGCGCACGCTGCTCGGCTGGGACATCCGCACCGATCACGCCAAATACATCCTGTACTTCGTCGAGGTCGCGCTGCTGTTCGGCTGCGTCATCATTGCGCAGTTCATCCGCCTGACCAAGCTCGGGCGCATCCTGGTCGCGATGCGCGAGCAGGAGGACCGTGTCCGCTTCTCCGGTTACAGCGTGGCCAACTTCAAGATCTTCGCGTTCTGCGCCGCAGCGGTGTTCGCCGCGATCGGCGGCGCGATGTTCACGCTTGAGGTCGGCTTCATGTCGCCGTCCTTCGTCGGCATCGTGCCTTCGATCGAAATGGTGATCTACACCGCGGTCGGCGGCCGCATATCGATCTTCGGCGCCATCTACGGCACTATCCTGGTGAACTTCGCCAAGACAAGCCTCTCCGAGACGTTCCCGCAGCTCTGGCTGTTCGGTCTGGGCGCGCTGTTCATCGCCGTCGTGCTGGCCTTCCCCAACGGCCTCGCGGGCATCTGGGGCGACTACGTTCAGCCCCGGATCGACCGCCTGTTGGCGTCACGCGGCCCGAAAGCCGGCAATGGCCTGGTGGCCAACGGCGCCCCCGCAGAGTGAGGAGAGACGAATGCTCATCGGTCACCAGCCCAAGGACTTCCTGCTCGCGGTCGAGGCGCTCACCGTCTCCTTCGACGGCTTCAAGGCGGTCAACGACCTCTCATTCTATGTCGAGGAGAACGAGATTCGCGTCATCATCGGTCCGAACGGCGCCGGCAAGACCACCGTGCTCGATCTGATCTGCGGCAAGACCAAAGCGACCTCGGGCTCGATTCAATTCCGTGGCAAGGAGCTGACGAGACTCAAGGAGAACGAGATCGTCCAGGCCGGCGTGGGGCGGAAATTCCAGACGCCGTCGGTGTTCGAAGACCTCACCGTGTTCGAGAACCTTGAGATCTCCTACCCGCGCGGCCGCACCGTGTTCGGCTCGCTGACCTTCCAGCGCGACGCGGCGGTCAAGGAGCGCGTCGAGGAGGTAGCCGAGATGATCTTCCTCAAGGATCGCCTCAACACCTATGCCGATGAACTCAGCCATGGCCAGAAGCAATGGCTCGAGATCGGCATGCTGCTGATCCAGAACCCGGATCTGCTGATGCTCGACGAGCCGGTCGCCGGCATGAGCGTCAGCGAGCGCGCCAAGACCGCCGAGCTGCTCAACCGTATCATCAAGGATCGCTCGGTGCTGGTGATCGAGCACGACATGAAGTTCGTCGAGGACATCGCCCACAAGGTGACCGTGCTGCATCAGGGTCAGATCCTCTCCGAGGGCACCATGGAGAAGGTCAAGACCGACCCGAAGGTGATCGAAGTCTATCTGGGGCATTGAGGTGGGCATGTTCAAGAATTCGCTCGTGCGGCAGGCGTGGTGTGCTCCCCTCCCCCTTGCGGGGAGGGGTAGGGGGTGGGGGTCCACAGCGGCGGTGTCGCGTGGAGCACCCCCCTCCCCAACCATCCCCCGCAAGGGGGGAGGGAGTACCAGCGCCTATGCCGCAGCAGCGTCATTCCTGCTCATCACTTTCGAAGGAGCCCAGTGATGCTCGCTATCTCCGATCTCCATGTCGCCTACGGCCAGAGCGAAGTGCTGCATGGACTCAACGTCAAGGTCGCGCCGAACGAGATCGTCGCGATCATGGGCCGCAACGGCATGGGCAAGACCACGCTGATGAAGTCGCTGATGGGCATCCTGCCGGCGAAAAGCGGCTCGATCGATATGAGCGGCACCGAACTGTCGGGCCTGAAGAGCTATGAGCGCGTGGCCAAGGGCCTCGCTTACGTGCCGCAGGGCCGCATGATCTTCTCCACCATGACGGTGAAGGAGAACATCGAAACTGGTCTCGTCGTCTCCGGTGAATCAGAAGTGCCCGGCGACATCTATGAGCTGTTCCCGGTGCTCCTGGAGATGAAGGATCGGCGCGGCGGCAATCTCTCCGGCGGACAGCAGCAGCAGCTCGCGATCGCGCGTGCGCTTGCGACCAAACCCAAAGTGCTGCTGCTCGACGAGCCGACGGAAGGCATCCAGCCGTCGATCATCAAGGAGATGGCGCGCACCCTGAAGCGCATCCGCGATCAGAAGGGGCTGTCGATCGTCGTCTCCGAGCAGGTCCTGAGCTTCGCGCTCGACATCGCCGACCGCGTGCTGGTGATCGAGAACGGCGAGATCGTGCGCGACGATCCGCGTGACTCGGTCGATGCCGCACAGGTCTCGAAATATCTGTCCGTCTAACCACTCCGTCCACGCAAGCAGTCAAGGCGAGTAACAAAGGGGAGCAATTGATGCCAGAGACACTGATCAAGGTCGATCTCACCAAATCGGCCTATGAGAACGACATGGTGCACAACCGCTGGCACCCGGACATTCCGATGGTGGCCTGGGTCAAGCCTGGCGACGATTTCATCATCGAGACCTATGACTGGACCGGCGGCTTCATCAAGAACAACGACTCTGCCGATGACGTGCGCGACATCGATCTCTCGATCGTGCACTTCCTGTCAGGGCCGATCGGGGTCAAGGGCGCCGAGCCCGGCGACCTCCTGGTGGTCGACCTGCTCGACGTCGGCCCGCTGAAGGAGAGCCTGTGGGGCTTCAACGGCTTCTTCTCCAAGCAGAATGGCGGCGGCTTCCTGACCGATCACTTCCCGCTGGCGCAGAAGTCGATTTGGGACATCAAGGGTCTCTACACCTCCTCGCGCCATGTGCCCGGCGTGAATTTCGCCGGCCTGATCCATCCCGGCCTGATTGGCTGTCTGCCCGATCCGAAGCTGCTGGCGACCTGGAACGAGCGCGAGACGGCGTTGATCGCGACCAATCCGACGCGTGTGCCCGGTCTCGCCAATCCGCCGTTTGCGGCGACGGCTCACGCCGGACAGGCCAAGGGTGATGCCAAGGCGAAAGTCGGTGCCGAAGGCGCCCGTACCGTGCCGCCGCGCGAGCATGGCGGTAATTGCGACATCAAGGACCTGTCGCGCGGCTCGAAGATCTACTTCCCGGTCTATGTGCCCGGCGGCGGCCTCTCGATGGGTGATCTGCACTTCAGCCAGGGCGACGGCGAGATCACCTTCTGCGGCGCGATCGAGATGGCGGGCTGGCTGCATCTGAAAGTCGATGTCATCAAGGACGGCGTGTCGAAATACGGCATCAAGAACCCGATCTTCAAGCCGTCGCCGATCACGCCGAACTACAAGGACTACCTGATCTTCGAGGGCATCTCCGTCGACGAAGCCGGCAAGCAGCATTATCTCGATGTGCACATCGCCTATCGCCAGGCCTGCCTGAACGCGATCGAATACCTCAAGAAGTTCGGCTATTCCGGCGCGCAGGCCTATTCGATCCTCGGCACCGCGCCGGTGCAGGGGCACATCTCGGGCGTCGTTGACGTGCCCAATGCCTGCGCCACGCTATGGTTGCCGACCGAGATCTTCGACTTCGACGTGATGCCGTCGGCGGCTGGTCCGGTGAAGCACATCACCGGCGACATCCAGATGCCGATCTCGCCGGACAAGTAAGTTCTCCTCCCTGGCGACTGGGATGCGGGACGGCATTGTTTCGTCGCCCCGCATCCGCTCGCGGTCACCTTCTGAGCTGAACACGAACAACGTGGGACAATCACGATGCCGGTCTATGAGTATCTCTGCGACGCCTGCGGTCCGTTCACCGACATGCGTCCGATGTCGGAATGCGATGATCCCCAGGCTTGTCCGCAATGTGCTGACATGGCGCCGCGCGTGATCCTCACCGCGCCGAATTTCGCCTGCATGCCGGCAGACCGTCGCGCGGCATTTGCGACCAATGAGCGCAGCCGGCACGCGCCGCAGACGGTCGCCGAATACAAGGCCAAGCATGGCCCAGGCTGCGGCTGCTGCTCGCCGAAGAAGCCACCGCGGCTGATGGCGAAGTCGAAGAGCGGCGCCAAGGGATTTCCGACCGCAAGGCCGTGGATGATCAGCCATTGAGGTACGACGTTTATCTCAGACCAGCGGTGTTGATGAGGCCTGCAGACAGCGCGACAAACTCCGCTGTCGTCCCCGCGAAGGCGGGGACCCATAACCACAATCGGGTATTGTGGGGCGAGCTGTAGCTCCGGCGTGCCGCCACATGGTGAGCTGGGAGTATGGGTCCCGGGTCGGCGCCCGACAACGCTGCGCGTTGCCAGGCTTGCCCGGGACGACGTCGGAATGAGGAGGGCGATTGTGCCTGCTACCTCGCCGCCGGCACTCGCCGTGGCGCTGATGCGGGCGCCGGCGCCGCGGCCGGGCCGCCCAATTTCGCGCTCATCGCATTGGCGCCGTCGCTGACGTCGAGCAGGGTCTTCCGGCTCTCCTCGATCACCTTTGCTGACTTTTGCCGAAAGTCCTGGGCGAACTCGCGGAGCGACCTCAGCCTGTCGAGCAGATCGTGCGCATCCCCGTGGCCGAAGCCTGGGATTGCCTCATCGATCCTGGTCACGACCTTGTCGAACCCCTTGAAAGCGTCCTCCGCCTGGTCGATGGCAGCGTCGATCGCGTCGCTCTTGTCCTTCAGTGAGGCGGTCTCGGACTCGAATGTCTGTAGTGCATCCTTCACGATCGGCGCGTTGCTGACGATGAACTTGTCGACATTGTGCACCGTCTCGACCATCGTCTCCTGATCCTTCAGGTCGGCGGTCAGAACCGGGACGCCGTCCTTGTCCAGCGGCACGGGCGGTGCGGTCGGCGCACCGCCGACCAGCGAGATGGCTGCGATCCCGGTCAGTCCCTGGAATTCGATGCCGGCGGTGGTGTCCTTGCGGATCGGCGCGCTCTTGTCGAGCGTCACCAGCGCCACGATCTTGCGCGGGCTCTCCAAGGTCACCGACAGGATCTGGCCGGCCAGAACGCCGTCGAAATTGACCGGCCCGCCCTTGCGCAAGCCGGCCGCCGAGCCGCCGTCGAACACCACGCGCAGCGGACTGCGTTGCTGGGCGACGCGCAGCTTCTGCGTGATCAGCGTGCCGCCGATGCCGGCGGCGACGGCCGCAAGCGTCAGGGTGCCGATGACAAGATTGGTTGCGCGCATGGTGAGCCTGGGATCGCCGGCCAGTCACTGCCGAATGACATCGCGGCGATTTTAGCGTCCAACCGCGATGGTGGAAAGGTCGCCGCGATCACGCTTCATCGTGCGAGCCCCGGTCGCGACGGCGCCGCAATGCCGGCGAGCAGCACCGCCAGGATGCCGGTCAGGAAAACGCCGTCGAAGGTTCCGGCGCCGCCGATCGAGGCCACCGGCGCGCCGAGGCTGCCGATCTTGTCGAGATTCATCAGGTCGGCGCCGATCAGCGTTCCCATCGAGCCGCCAATATAGGCAAGCGGCGCGGCATATTCGCGCGACAGCAGGAAGGCGAGGATCGCAGTGACGACCACCGGGGCGAACACTGGCACGGCAATGCCGACGCCGCGCACCGGCGTTGCCATCGCATGGATGATGATGGCGATCGCAACCACGGCGATGGCCGCGCGCAGCCAGAGCTGATAGCGCAGCACGAGGTAAGTCGACATGATGGTCGGGATCACCGCGCCGCCGACGTTGACGGCGAGCACCGTGCCCGGCCACTGATGCACCAGCGGCACCACATATTGCATCCCGAAGAAATCGATGATCTCGCCGGACCGCACCTCCTGGGCCGGAAGAACGGTGATCGGGATGTTGAAATAGCTGCCGACCAGCGAGCCGAACAACAACAGCATCGCCGTGCCCGAGCTGACGCCAAGCTTCATATAGGCATAGCGCAGGATGCGTAGCTGGATCAGGATGATGAGAACGACGAATATCAGCACCAGGACCGCAAATAGTCCGGGCGTGATCGGTAGATATTGAGCCTGGGAATGCATGAGCTTGGACTTTTGTCACCCTGATACGGCGCGCGCGGAGCCAGCATCTCACGCCGACCGCGGGATGACAAATGCGAATATCGGTGTTCCTTCCAGGCGGTGGCCGCTCCCCGCCGGTCACGAGCCCGAGGCGATCATGGTCGCATGCAGCAAATAGCGCTCCGGTCCTGATGTGACCGAGTCGAACGGCCAGCAGGTCGACAGGATCAGTTCGTAGTCGTTGCTCGCAGCGTCGATGCCGCCAGCATCGAATCGAACGATCTCCGTCGCATCCGCCCGGTAGCGAAAAATCTGGCCGTCGCGACGCGTCACCGAAATCTCGTCGCCAATTTTCACCTCGCGCAGGAAACGAAAATGGGTGTCGCGGTGCGCGGCATAGAGCGCCACGCCCCGCTCGCCGGGCTCCGCGCTCAGTTCGACGTGCCCCGGACCGAAGGCCAGCGCCTGGCCGCTCGAACCTGCAAGCGCGATCGCGCTGGCGTGGATGCGCTTCACCTCGATCCGCGCCACCGGGTAGGTGTCCGCCCAGGACCACGGTTTGACCACCTTTCCCGTGGCGATGGTCTCGGCGAAGGCCCGCTCCAACAGGATTTGCGCAAGCGATGCCTTGGCGTGGATATATGCGCCGTGGCCGAATAGCATGAGGCCGAGGGCGGCGAAGAACAGGGAGAGGAGGCGGGGCATAATCAAGTCATTCTTCTCGCTCTCATCACCCGGGTTACTTGCTGTCGTCACCCGCGAAGGCGGGTGACCCAGTATTCCAGAGGCGCTTGCGATGAATCGATGTGCTGCGGCGTACTGGATGCCCCGCCTTCGCGGGGCATGACGCCGATATTTGCCCTCCAGTCACCGCATTACCGGGCTTCGCCGTGAGGCAATCAACAAGACCAGACTGAGCATCAGCAGCCCCGCGCCAAGCATCATGCTGAGCTCCGCATCGGTGGCCGTCTTGGGCAGCGTGATCGTGTTCGGAGACGGCGGCACGACCGGCCGCTTGAGCGATGCGACCTGCAAACGGCTCTCGTCTTGTGCGCGACGTTCGACCGGTGCGGCCGGCGCGCGCATGCGCTCGCCGAACACCTTCTCGAAATCCCAGCCGGCCGGAAGGTTGATCGGCAACTCGCTCAGCTTCAATGGCTCGCCCGCAGGCCGGTGCGGCGTCTGATCGACCGCAACGAGGCTGGTCAGGCGCGTCACCAGTTGATGCTCCAGCGCCAGTTTGAGGATGGCCTTGTCGGCCTCGTCAGGCGTGATCTGCCGCATGGTCCGCGCGACTTCCGCATCGCTGATCTTGCGCCGCGCCCACAGCTTCGACAGGCCCTTGCCCTCGGCGGCATTGGCGAGCGGCAGCGTGACGGTCCACGGACGGCCGCCGATCCGGCCCTTGATACGCAGGGAGCCTTCGAGCTTGTCGAGCTTCGTGACTAGCACCAGCGGCTCGTCGCGATACACGTCGGGAATGATCGCAGGCGTGATATCGGCAGAGGCGTCCGAGAAGCTCGCGGTGAGACCGGTGACGGCCGGATTTTCCAGCTTCGCGAACAGGCCGCGCATGCGCTCCTCGACCTGCTCGACCGAGCCGATATGGGTGAAGGCACCGCGGCCGAGCTCGGCCGCGCGGGTCATCAGATAGGTGTTCGGCGCCGAGCCGATGCCGACCATGAAGATCCGCGAGCGGCCGCGCATCGCCGTGATCGTCTCGAACAATTGCTGCTCATTGCCGATGGCGCCGTCGGTCAGGAACACGACCTGGCGCACATGATCGGCCTCGCTGCTTTCGTCGGTCAGCGCGGCGCGCATCGCCGGCACCATCTCGGTGCCGCCGCGCGCCTCGAGCCCGCTCACGAAGCCCGTGGCGCTGCCGACATGCTCGGCGTCCGCCGGCACCGCAGAAGGGAACAGGACGGTCATCGTGTCGTCGAACCGGATCACGTTGAAGCGATCGGTGGGCTGCAGCCGGCCGAGCGCATAGAGCAGGCTGGCCTTGGCCTGCTGGATCGAGGTGCCGCCCATCGAGCCGGAATTGTCGATCACGAAAATGACGTCACGCGGCAGCGGCCGTTGTGCGGCCGGCGCCACCGCCGGCGGTGTGACGAAGGCGAGCAGATAGTCGGCATCGCCGACATGCTCGCGGAACAGGCCGACCGAAGGTGTCGTCTCGTCGGAAGGTTTCCAGGTCAGCTCGAAGTCGCGATCTGCCGGCACCACGCCGTCGGCGAGCGTCACCACGCGCGTGGTCGCATCCGGGCTCTCGATCTTGACCTGATGATGGTGGCTCTTCACCTCGCCGAGCGCAAAGCCGGCCTGCAGGCGCACGGTGATCCGGGTCGGATTGACCGGCGCGTTCTCGGCGGGGTCGAGCACCGGCGGCGAGATGCGGTCGCGGTCTGGCACGGGATCATTGCTGGCCGCGCCCCAGCCGTTGCCGCCTGGACGCAGCTCGACGCTCTGCACGAGCGGCGCCGGATTGTAGCGCGGTCCGACCACGAGCGGCACGCGCAGCGAGAACTCGTTGCCGTTCTGCGCCACCGGCTCCTGGTATTCGATCTGCACCAGCACGGTCTCACCCGGACCGATATTGGCGACCGAATTGGTGAAGATGTTCGGTCGCTCCTGCTCGGTCAGCGCAGCTGTCTTGCCGTCGCGCTTGGCCTGCTCGTAGATGACCTTGGCCTGTTCGCGCTCCTTGATGTTGCCGACCACGACGCGGTCGCCGACCACCATCTTCAAGGTATCGACCGCGCTGCCCGCCGGCAGCGGGTAGACGTAGATCGCTTCCATCCAATGGTCGGTCGGATTGCGGAACAGCTGGGTGATGCGGGCACGCGCGGTCGGCCCGGACACCGTGATGTCGACATCGATGCCGAGCCGCGGGGCATCGCTGTAGCCGTCATCGGTCTTGAACAGAAGCGAGCCCGAGCGGGCATCGCCGGGCTTTGACAGTGGGGCGATCGGTCCCTCCGCCGACCATCCCGGCGTGAAGCTCAGGAACAGGGCCGTCAGGCCGACCAGCAGCACGGCTGCCGCCTGCACCAGCAAAAACAGCAGCACCGTCCCGATCTGCCGCATGACAGGCCGGCTTGGCCGGTCGCCATCGATTGTGTCATTCATCGTCATCTGTCGCTCCCGCACGAAATATTCGTGGGCGCAAACCTGTGCGGAAGCCTGCCTTACCGCGAGCAGAATGATCGGTCTTGTTTGGCCGCGGTCCGTCCCGGTCCGTCCGATAGCAACCCGCCGACCGGCGGCTTTGTGCGGGTTTGTCCGGGAATGTGCGTCTGCTACAAAGGACCGCGCCGTGCAGCAGAGGGCAGGATGTCGATACCCGAGAGCGAACTATCCGACGAACAGAGCCGGCAGGTGGCAGACCTGATTCGCGAGGAGATCGCACGCCGGCGCATGTCGCGCCAGGGGCTGGCCGAGCAGGCCAAGATCAGCCTCTCCACGCTCGAGAAGGCGCTTGGCGGACGGCGTCCGTTCACGTTGGCCACGATCGTCCGGCTCGAGCAGGCACTCGGCGTCGCCTTACGCAAGGCGCCGAGCGCGCCGCCCGCAGTGCCGCCCGCGGAAAACGGCATCGCGCCGGACAGCCTCGGCTCCTATTCGCGCCGTGCGGTCGAATGGATCGAAGGCACCTACGTGACCTTGCGGCCATCGTTCGGCGACACGGAGGCGATCTACGCCTATCGGACCGATATCGCCTGGGACGAGGCGGCGTCATCACTGCTGTTTCGCGAAGCCGCCCGGCTGGATGCTGCGTTCACGCAGTTCGGTGAGGTTGCGGTGCCGAACCAGTCCGGCTTCATCTATCTCGTCACCAACCGTCACGGCCAGCACCGGCTGATCACGGTGTCACGCCCGACCATCACCGGCGAGATGTATGGGATCATCACGACCCTGCTCGCCGGGCGGGGCTCGCTGCTGACGCCGATTGCAGCGCCGATCGCGCTATTGCCGCTTCGCAATGTGCCCGAGCCGAATTTGGGTCGGGTTGCCCCTACCGATCCGAACTATGCGCTCTATCGCGATCATCTGCGCAAGACGGTCGAGGAGCCGTTCGCGTTGTTCATGCCGGGCGTGTCGTGATTGTGTAATCTGTGACAACCATTAGACTCATCATCGCGGCGCTCGAAGATTGGAAGAGGAGCGCGGTGCGCATGAATGTGCCCTCTCCCCTTGCGGGAGAGGGCATGTAGGGAAGCCCGGCAAGCTCGGTCGGGTGAGGGGTATGCTTCCACGCGGGTCATTCGCGGATAGATACCCCTCACCAAATCGAGCGCGGTGATGGGCCGGAGATGCCCTCTCCCGAAAGGGAGAGGGCGCTGTATCGCACTGTCATCCGGCCGGAAGGCCGCACCGGGGTAGCGGACGACCACAGCGGTGGGCTCATCGGCAGCGTGTTCTTCCCTAGCCGCCCACCTCGGCGCTGATGATGTCGCCGAAGAAGTCCCACTTGCCGTTCTTGAACTGCATCATGCGGAGCTGTTCGATCGGCGCGAAGTCGTTGGGGCCGGTCGTGATGGTGACGCCTGGAATCAGCGTATCCGGCGCGAAATTCTTCAGGCTGGCGGCCTGCTTCATCACGTTCTCGCGCGTCAGGTCGTCGCCGCACTGTTTCAGCACCTGGACCATGGTCTGGGCCGCGGCGTAGCCATAGGGGATGTTGGAATCGGAAATGTTGGCGCCGGGCATGTATTTGTCGACGAAGGCCATGAACTTTTTCATGCCCTCGTCGTCCTTCCATTGCGGATCCGACGCATCCTTCAGATATTGCGCCGACAGCACGCCTTCGGACGCTTCGAGCCCCGCCGGCTTCATGACCGCGCCGATCGAGATCGACACGTCGGTCATGATCTGCATCGGCTTCCATTCGAGCTCGGCGATCCTCTTGATCGCCTGTGCCGCGAATTTCGGAGTCGAGATGTTGACGAAGACGTCGGCACCGGTGCCCTTGAGCTTGACGATGTGGGAATCGATCGAGGGCTCGGTGGTCTCGTAGCTCTCTTCCGCGACGATCAGGCTCTTGGCCTTGTCGCCGAACACTTCCTTGATGCCGGCGAGGTAGTCCTTGCCGAAATCATCATTGGCATAGAAGATCGCGACCTTCGCGTCCGGCTTGGCCTTCAGGATGTATTTGGCGAAGATCCGCGCCTCCACCCGGTAGCTCGGCTGAAAGCCCATGGTCCAGGGGAAATCCTTCGGGTCGTTCCACTTGCTGGCGCCGGTGGCGAGGAAGAGCTGCGGCACCTTCTTGGCGTTGTGATATTTCTGCACGGCCGTCTGGGTCGGCGTGCCCAGCGCGTTGAACACCAGGAACACCTCGTCGCTCTCGATCAGCTTGCGGATCTGCTCGACGGTTTTCGGCGGGCTGTAGCCGTCGTCATAGGAGACGAAGTTGATCTTGCGCCCGTTGATCCCGCCCTGATCGTTGATCATCTTGAAATAGGCGTCCTCGGTCTTGCCGATGATGCCATAGGCCGACGCCGGGCCGCTATAGGCCTCGACATTGCCGATCTTGATCTCGGTGTCGGTTACACCCGGATCGTATTTCTTCTGCGCAAGCGCAGCTTGGCTCGCGAGCACCGTGAACGCAGCTGCGGCCGCGAACGAGAGCAGAGTCCTGGCAGTGTTGGACGGCATTCCCTGGGCTTCCTCTTTTGATGATCGTTATCTCTTGATGATCGTCATATCGGCAGGCGGAGCGTCTGCTCCGCATGACAGGCTCATGATGCCTTCTGCACCAGATCGATGGCGGATGCGGTCGAGAAGGTCTTGCGCAAGGTCGGCTTGTGGATCTTGCCGGTCGCGTTGCGCGGCAATGCGTCGACGAAGCGGATGACGCGCGGGCATTTGAAGCGGGCGAGATTGGCCTGGCAGTGGGCGTGGACCTCGGCTTCGCTCAAGGTGCGGCCCGCCTTCACCGCGACGATGGCCATGCCGGTCTCGCCCCATTGCGGATCGGCAATGCCGATCACGGCCGCCTCGGCGACGGCGCCGAGCTGATGCAGCACGTTCTCGACCTCGGCCGGATAGACGTTCTCGCCGCCCGAGATGTACATGTCCTTCCAGCGGTCGACGATGTAGTAGAAGCCATCCTCGTCGATCCGGGTGGCATCGCCGGTGTGCAGCCAGCCGTCGGTGAAGGACGATCGGTTTGCATCTGGCCTGTTCCAGTAGCCGGGTGTCACGTTGGGGCCGCGCACCCACAATTCGCCGAGCTCGCCGATCGCGGCATCGCTGCCGTCAGGCCGCACGATTCTCACTTCCGTGTGCAGCACCGGCTTGCCGGCTGAGCCCGCCTTCCGCGCGGCGTCCTCACGGTCGAGTGCGAGCACTGCAGGCGAGGTCTCCGTCATGCCGTAACCCTGCTGCAGCGCCACGCCGCGGGCTTCCCAGGTGTTGAGCAGCGGCACCGGCATCGGCGCGCCACCGACGCCCCCGATGACAAGGCGGCTGAAATCGGCGGCCTCGAACGCCGGGTGCTGCGCCAGGAATTGATAGATCGAGGGCACGCCGAAGAAGACGTTGATGCCCTGTGCCGGCTCGCTGATCAGCTGCAGCGTCAGACCGGGATCGAAGGCGCGCATGATCAGGACCGTGCCGCCGGCGTGAAGCACCGGGTTGGTGTAGCAATTGAGCCCGCCGGTGTGGAACAGCGGCAGCACCGTCAGCAGCACCGAGGACGGGGTGATGTAGGCGATACCGCCGAGATTGACGCAATTGTAGAACGTCATGCCATGGGTGATGGTCGCGCCCTTTGGCTGACCGGTCGTACCCGAGGTGTACATGATCGTTGAGACGTCATCGAGCATCACCGGCTCGACGTCCGTCAGCGGCGCGGCCGATGCGATCGCCTGTTCATAGGACTGGCCGGCTCCATAGCGGAGCGTATGGGGGACATTGCAGAGCTGGCTGACCGCAAGGGCGATCTCGGCCAGATCATCGTCGTGGATCATGACACGAGGTGCGGCGTCGCCGACGATGAATTGCAGCTCCGGCACGGTGAGGCGCGTGTTCAGCGGCACGAAGATCGCGCCCAGCCGGAAGCAGGCGAACTGGACGTCCAGCGTGTCGGTCGCGTTCAGCGCCAGAACCGCGACGCGGTCGCCTTTGCCGACGCCGAGCTGCGCACGCAGATGGCCGGCAAGGCGCGCGACACGGGCGTCGAACTCCGCATAGGTGAACCGCCTGTTGCTGCCGAGATCGACCATCGCCGTCTTGGCCGGTGTGCGCCGTGCGTGGTGCGCAACCCAGTCGTAATACCGTACTGGCACTGGTTCCCTCCCTCGCATCCTGCGGTCTTTATGCCGCTTCGTCCCTGCTGTTCTTGTGCGCTGCGTCCTCGCGATCTGGCCCATCGAGGTGCCGGATGCCGAGCTGCGCCGCTCCCGCCGGAAGTGGGGCGGTGTGGACGGCAATTTGTCTTGCGTTCAGTTGCTGATGCGCGCCTGCTCGGGGCGCAGGCATGAGTGCGTTTGGCGGTCAGCGCCTCCACGCAAGTGGAGGACGCGCCTTCCGGCCATTCTGTTGCGCGACGCAGCGTGGAATCGCCCGCATGAAAAATCCGTTCTATACGGCCGAGCACGAGGCCTTTCGCGAGGTGGTCAGGCGCTTCGTCGACAGGGAGATCGCGCCGTTCGCCAATGCCTGGGACGAGGCCGGCGAATTTCCGCGCGCGCTCTATGGGAAGGCGGCCGAGATCGGCCTGCTCGGGCTCGGCTTTCCCGAAGAATTCGGCGGCGTGCCGGCCGATCAGTTCATGAAGATCGTGGCGTCCCAGGAGCTGGCGCGCGCCGGAAGCGGCGGCGTCAGCGCCAGCCTGATGAGCCATACGATCGGCGCGCCGCCGATCGCGCGCGCGGCGCGTCCCGACGTCAGGGCACGCGTGCTGCCGGAGATCTTGTCGGGCCGGAAAATCTCCGCGCTCGCCATCACCGAGCCGAGCGGAGGCTCCGACGTCGCCCATCTCCGCACCAAAGCGCGCCGCGACGGCGATCATTACGTCGTCAGCGGCGAGAAGACGTTCATCACCTCCGGCATGCGCGCCGACTATCTGACGGTCGCGGTGCGCACCGGCGGAGAGGGCGCATCCGGTGTCAGCCTGCTGCTGATCGACGGCCGCACGCCAGGGCTGACGCGGACCAAGCTCGACAAGATGGGCTGGTGGGCGTCGGACACCGCGACGCTGCATTTCGACGACTGCCGCGTGCCCGCGGAGAACCTGATCGGCGAGGAGGGCCAGGGCTTCAAGCTGATCATGCAGAATTTCAACAGCGAGCGGATGGGCATGGCGGCGAGCTGCACCGCCTTTGCCCGTGTCTGCCTCGACGAGGCGGTCGCCTATGCCAAGGAGCGGCAGACCTTCGGCAAGCCGCTCGCGCAACATCAGGTCATCAGGCATAAGCTGGTCGATATGGCGCAGCGGGTGACAGCGTCGCAGGCGATGCTGGAAATGCTGGCGTGGCGGCTGGAGCAGGGCGACAATCCGGTGGCCGAGATCTGCATGATGAAGAACCAGGCGACGCAGACCATGGCGTATTGCGCCTCGGAGGCGGTGCAGATCTTCGGTGGCGCCGGCTATATGCGCGGCGTCAAGGTTGAGCGCATCTACCGCGAGGTCAAGGTCAACGCGATCGGCGGCGGCACCGAGGAGATCATGAAGGATCTGGCCAGCCGCCAGATGGGATTGTGATTGTAACCCGTCATTCCGGGGCGCGTCGTAGACGCGAACCCGGAATCCAGAGGTGAGTCCACCACATCGAGATTCCGGGTTCGCTCGCCGTCGCGAGCGCCCCGGAATGACAAGGAAGAAACATGCTCTTCACCGCCGACCACGACGAAGCCCGCCGCGCCTTGCAGAAATTCATCGCCGCCGAGATCAATCCTCACGTCGATGAATGGGAGGACGCCGGCATCTTTCCCGCGCATGAGCTGTTCAAGAAGCTTGGGAGTCTCGGCTTTCTCGGGCTCAACAAGCCGGTCGACTATGGTGGGCAGGGGCTGGATTATTCCTACGCGCTGATGATGGCCGAGGAGCTCGGTGCCATCCGATGCGGCGCGATCCCGATGGCGATCGGGGTGCAGACCGACATGGCGACGCCGGCCTTGGCGCGGTTCGGCTCCGACGAGGTGCGCAAGGAATTCCTGGCGCCGGCAATCGCAGGCGATTACGTCGCCTGCATCGGCGTCTCCGAGCCCGGCGCGGGCTCGGACGTCGCCTCGATCAAGACCGCCGCGCGCTCGGACGGCGACGACTACGTCATCAATGGCGGCAAGATGTGGATCACCAACGGCGCACAGGCGGATTTCATCTGCCTGCTCGCCAACACCAGCGACGGCCCGGTCCATCGCAACAAGTCGCTGATCTGCGTGCCGATGAAGACCAAGGGCGTGCAGGTCGCGCGCAAGCTCGACAAGATGGGCATGCGCTCCTCCGACACCGCGCAGATCTTCTTCGACGACGTCCGGGTGCCGAAGCGCAACCGCATCGGCGCGGAAGGCGAGGGCTTCACCTATCAGATGATGCAGTTCCAGGAGGAGCGTCTGTGGGCGGCGGCAGCCTGCCTGAAGGCGCATGAATTCATCATCGGCGAAACGATTGAGTATACCCGCAACCGCAAGGCCTTCGGCCGCAGCATCCTCGACAACCAGGTCGTCCATTTCAAGCTTGCGGAGATGCAGACCGAGGTGGAGCTGTTGCGCGCGCTGACCTATCGGGCTGCCGAGGCGCTGATCGCGGGCGAGGATGTCACGCGTCTTGCGACCATGGCGAAATTGAAGGCCGGCCGGCTCGGCCGCGAGCTCACCGACGCCTGCTTGCAATATTGGGGCGGCATGGGCTTCATGAACGAGACGCCGGTCAGTCGCGCCTATCGCGACACCCGCCTCACCTCGATCGGCGGCGGCGCGGACGAGGTGATGCTGACCATCCTGTGCAAGATGATGGGCACATTGCCGGGCCTCGCAAAAAGGGGGGACGCCTGATGATCACGCTGTACCATTGCGACGGCGCCCGCTCGTTTCGCCCGCTGTGGATGCTGGAGGAGCTCGGCCTCGCTTACGAGTTGAAGATGCTGCCGTTCCCGCCGCGGGTGCTGGCGAAGGAGTATCTGGCACTCAACCCGCTAGGCACGATTCCGCTGATGATCGACGGCGAGACCAGGATGACGGAGTCCTCCGGCATCTGCCACTATCTCGGCATCAAATACGGCCCGACGCCGCTGATGGTCGATCCCGGCGAGCCGGCCTACGGCGCATTCCTGAACTGGATGTATTTCTCCGACGCGACCCTGACCTTCCCCCAGACATTGGTGCTCAGGTACAGCCAGTTGGAGCCGGAGGAGCGGCGATCGCCGCAGGTCGTGACCGACTATGCCAAATGGTTCCTGGGCCGCCTGCGCGCGGTCGAGGCCGCTTCCGGCAATGCTGAAACCTTATGCGCGGGGCGCTTCACCGCGGCCGACATCGTGATCGGCTACGCCTTGCGGTTGGCCGATAGCATCGGTCTTTCCGGGGAGTTCGGCCCGCATGTCGCGGCTTACTGGGCGCGGCTGCAGGCGCGCGACGGCTACCAGCGCGCCCGCGAGGCCGAGCGGCGGGCCGGGATCGAGCAGGGCGTGAAGCCGCGGATCAAGCCGTGAATGCGGGCTTTTTGGGCATCGTGATTCCGGCAATTAACCGCCTCGAAAATTGACATTTCCCGCCGATGACAGCGGCGGGATTTGCGCTATGGTCTTCCCCAATCGAAGCGGCCGAGAGAGCCGCGTCCTCAGGAGGAATGCCATGGATTTGACCCGCCGGGACTCCGGCCATCTGATGCTGATCACGCCTGATCGCGTCTTCTATGCCGGGCTGCTTGGCCGCCCGCGGCAGCGCTGCTCCGGGGCTTTCCACGTCTATGTTGCGCTGAACGGTGGCCTGCGGCTGATGCCCGAGCAGGCCGCGGAGCAGCGCGGCGAGCTGCTCGTCGTCGCGCCGAACCAGCAGCACACCATCGAAAGCGACTACCGCACCGTCATCGTGGTCACGATCGAGCCGGAGAGCGTGCCGGTCGGCACGCTCGATCGATTGGCCATGCGGATCACCAGGGATGCTGCGGCCTATGCCTGTCGCATCCGCGCCGCCTATGAAGAGCTGGTGCAGCGGCCGCTGAGCGGCGATGTCACCAGCGCCATCTTCGACCGCCTGTGCCTTGGCGAAGCCCTGCCGCAGCGCAAGCTCGATCCGCGCGTTGTCAAGGCGATCGCCCTGATCAACCGCTTCTCGGGCGAGCCGGCCACCGCCGAGAGCTGTGCCGCGGCCGTTGGCCTCTCCACCTCGCGCTTCCTGCATCTGTTCAAGGAGGAGACCGACATCTCCTTCCGCGCGTTCCGCGCCTGGAAGCGCGCGCGGCACCTGCTCAACTTCGCCAATCAGGACCTCAACCTCGCGCATCTCGCGCAGGACATCGGCTATCCCGACTCGACTCATTTCAGCCATTCGATCCGCCGCTTCTACGGTCTGAAGCCGCGCGCGATCTTTTCCGGTTCCCGTGATCTGGCGATCTATCGCAGCGGCGAGACCGCCGATTTGGCGGCAGCGCGTTGACGCAAGCAGCGATGTAGTTGCCTTCGCATGATGCCGGCGGTCGTAGCTCGCGACCTCCGACAATCATTCAAGGCATGGCATGAGCGACAAAGCCGTCATCACCTGCGCGCTGAACGGCGTGCTCACCGATCCCAGGCAGCACCACGTTCCGGTCACGCCGGAGGAAATGGCCGCGGAGGCCCGGCGCGCCTTCGAGGCCGGCGCCAGCATCATGCATATTCATCTGCGCCAGCAGGCGGCCGGCAAGGGGCATCTGCCGTCCTGGGACGTTGCGGTGTCGCGCGAGATCCAGCAGGCGATCCGCGAGGCCTGCCCCGGCGTCATCATCAATCACACCTCCGGCGTCTCCGGGCCGCACTACGAAGGCGCGCTCGCCTGCATCCGTGAGACCCGGCCCGAGATCGCGGCCTGCAACGCCGGCTCACTGAACTATCTGAAGGTGAAGGCGGACAACGCCTGGGCCTGGCCGCCGATGATGTTCGACAATTCGGTCGAGAAGATTCAGGACTATCTCGATGCGATGAAGGACGCGCACACGATTCCAGAGTTCGAATGCTTCGATGTCGGCATCGTGCGCTGCGTCGGGATGTACTACCAGACTGGTATGTATGCCGGGCCGCTCGAATATAATTTCGTGATGGGCGTCGCCTCCGGCATGCCCGCAGATCCAGAGTTGCTGCCGATCCTCATCAAGCTGAAGCGGCCGGAGGCGCATTGGCAGGTCACGGCGATCGGCCGTGCCGAGATCTGGCCCTTGCATCAGCGCTGCGCCGAGCGTGGCGGCCATCTTCGCACCGGGCTCGAGGACGCGTTCTATCTCGCCGACGGCACGAAAGTGACATCGAACGGCCAGCTGATCGAGGCGATCGCCGCGCTGGCGCGTCGCGCCGGCCGCGAGATCGCGACACCGGCCGAGGCGCGGCAGATTTTTGGGACGATCAATTGATCGCCACCGTCATTGCGAGCGAAGCGAAGCAATCCAGGGTCGAGAAGGAAGGCTGGATTGCTTCGTCGCTTTGCTCCTCGCAATGACGACGTCGTCTTTCAGAGCGTATTCGCGACTAGGTAATATGGCCACCATCGACAACACAGTCTCCCCTCACAGCGCCGCGTTCCAGTCCAATCGCGATGGCATGCTGGCCCTGATCGCGCGGCTCCGCGAGCTCGAAACGCGCACGCGCCAAGCCTCCGCCGGCGCGAAGGAGCGCTTCCATGCCCGTGGCCAGCTGTTGCCGCGCGAGCGCGTTGCGCTGGTGCTCGATCCCGGCGCGCCGTTCCTGGAGCTCTCGACGCTTGCCGGCTACATGTTCGACGTGCCGGATGCGGCCAAGAGCGTGCCGGGCGGCGGGCTCATCGCCGGCATCGGCTTCGTCTCGGGCGTGCGATGCATGGTCTCGGCCAATGATGCCGGCATCGATGCCGGCGCGCTGCAGCCATATGGTCTCGACAAGACCTTGCGGGTGCAGGAACTCGCGCTCGAAAACAAGCTGCCTTACGTGCAGCTGGTCGAAAGCGCCGGCGCCAACCTCCTGCGCTACCGGGTCGAGGATTTCATTCGCGGCGGCAACATCTTCCGCAATCTGGCGCGGCTGTCGGCGGCCGGGCTTCCCGTCGTCACGGTGACGCATGGCTCTTCCACCGCCGGTGGCGCCTATCAGACCGGCCTGTCCGATTACATCGTGATGGTCCGCGGCCGCACCCGCGCCTTCCTGGCGGGGCCGCCGCTCTTGAAGGCTGCAACCGGCGAGATCGCGACCGAAGAGGAGCTCGGCGGCGCCGAGATGCACACCTCGATCTCGGGGCTTGGTGACTACCTGGCCGAAGACGATCGCGATGCGTTGCGGATTGCGCGCGAGATCATGGCGGCGCTGCGATGGGATCGGCCGGCGCAACAGACATCGGAAGCAAGGCCGCCGCGCTATGATCAGGAGGAGCTGCTCGGCATCATGCCGATGGATCACAAGCGCCCGGTCGACATGCGCCAGGTGATCGCGCGGATCGTCGATGATTCCGATTTCGTCGAGATGGGACCGAATTACGGTCCCGCCACGGTGTGCGGCCACGCTCGCATCGACGGCCACGCGATCGGAATCGTCACCAACAACGGCCCGCTCGACCCGGCCGGCGCCAACAAGGCCACCCATTTCATCCAGGCCTGCTGCCAGAGCCGCACGCCGATTCTCTATCTCAACAACACCACCGGCTACATCGTCGGCCGCGCTTATGAGGAAGCCGGTATGATCAAGCACGGCTCCAAGATGATCCAGGCGGTGACGTCGGCGACCGTGCCGCAGATCACGATCTATTGCGGCGCCTCGTTCGGCGCCGGCAATTACGGCATGTGCGGCTGGGGCTTTCATCCGCGGTTCTGTTTTTCCTGGCCGAACGCCAAGACCGCGGTGATGGGCGGCGAGCAGGCGGCGGAGACGATGGCGATCGTGACCGAGGCGGCTGCGGCGCGTCGCGGCAAACCGGTCGAGAGGGAGAAGCTCGAAGCCTTGAAGGCGCAGATCGTGGGCGTGTTCGACAGCCAAATGGACGTATTCGCGACCTCGGCGCGCGTGCTCGACGATGGTGTTATCGATCCGCGCGACACCCGGGCGGTGCTGGCCGAAGTGCTTGCGATCTGCCGCGAGGCAGAGGCACGAACCCCGCAAGCCATGCAGTTCTCGGTGGCGCGGCCATGAGCGAAGGCAAGACGATGCAGCGCACGCCGTTCCACAAGATCCTGATCGCCAATCGCGGCGAGATCGCGCTGCGCATTATCAGGACGGCGCGGCGGCTCGGGTTTGGCGTGGTCGCGGTCTATTCGGAGGCCGATCGCGACGCGCTGCATGTGCGGCAGGCCGATCAGGCCGTGCGCATCGGCGAAGCGCCGCCGGCGCAATCCTACCTGAACATCGCGGCCATCATCGCGGCCGCGCAAGCGACCGGCGCCGATGCCGTGCATCCCGGCTACGGCTTCCTGGCGGAGAATGCGGAGTTTGCGCAGGCCTGCAACGACGCAGGTCTCGTGTTCATCGGCCCGTCGGCGGACGCGATCAGATCCATGGGCAACAAGGCCGGTGCGAAGGCGCTGATGCAGGCGGCCGGCGTGCCTTGCGTCCCCGGCTATCAGGGCGAGGATCAGCGCGACGACCTCATGCTGGCCGAGGCCAAGCGGCTCGGCTTTCCCGTGATGATCAAGGCGGTCGCCGGTGGTGGCGGCCGCGGCATGCGGCTGGTGCGCGACATCAAGACATTCCCCGACATGCTGCGCAGTGCGCGCTCCGAGGCGGCCGCGGCGTTCGGCGATGGCACCGTCATCCTGGAAAAGGCGATCGACAATCCACGCCACATCGAAATCCAGGTGTTCGGTGACCACCATGGCAACGCGATCCATCTCGGCGAGCGCGACTGCTCGGTGCAGCGTCGGCATCAGAAGCTGGTCGAAGAGGCGCCCTCGCCGGCGGTGATGCCGGAGCTGCGGGCACGGATGGGCGCCGTTGCGGTTCAGGCCGTCAAGGCGCTCGGTTATGAGGGTGCGGGCACACTGGAATTCCTGCTCGATTCCGACGGCCAGTTCTATTTCATGGAGATGAACACCCGCCTGCAGGTCGAGCATCCCGTGACCGAGGCGATCACCGGCCTCGACCTGGTCGAGCTCCAGCTCCGCGTCGCGGCGGGCGCGCCGCTGCCGCTCCGGCAGGAGGATGTGCACTGGTCCGGTCACGCCATCGAGGTGAGGCTTTGCGCTGAAGATGCCGGCCGCGATTTCATGCCGCAGTCCGGCCGGATGGCGCTATGGCAGATGCCGGACAGCGTCCGCGTGGAGCACGCGCTGCAATCGGGCACGGAGATTTCGCCCTATTACGATTCGATGATCGCCAAGCTGATCGGCTATGGGGCAACACGAGAAGAGGCGCGCGCGAAGCTGATCTGCGGCCTGGAGCAGGCGGTAGCGCTGGGTGTCACCACCAACCGCGCGTTCCTGATGGCCTGCCTGCGTCACCGGGCGTTCGCACGAGGGGCGGCGACCACCGCCTTCATCGGCACGCATCGGAACGAGTTGGTCGCGCCGGCCGCGAGACTTGCGGATATCATCCTTTGCGCACTGCTGCTTCATGTGAGCCATGCTTGCGCGCGGGCGTGGCGCGCCGGCCGTTCGCTGGCCGCATCGTTCCCGACGCCGCTGCGTTTCGACATCGACGGCCAGTTGCAGGAGTGTGAGCTCCTGCGCGAACGTGACGGCGCGTATTTGGCCAATCGTGACGGCGAGACGCATCGCGTCGAGATCGACGAGCTTGACGGCGAGCTCATCCGCTTCCGCGCCGATGGCGTGACCGACAGTGCCGTCTTTCTCCGCGCGGACGACAGGCTCTATGTGCAGCGTCGCGCCACCACGATGACGGTCCGCGATGCGAGCCTTGCCGCGCCGCAATCAGCCGCAAATGCCGGCGGCGATGGCAAGGTGCGCGCCGCGCTGAACGGCCGCGTGGTCGCCGTGCTGGTCAGGGCCGGCGAGCGCGTCGCCGCTGGCCAACCGGTGCTGACCCTCGAAGCCATGAAGATGGAGCACGTCCATGCATCCGGGATCGCCGGCACGGTTGCCGCGATCGAGGTTACCGAGGGTGAGCAGGTGACGACAGGGCGGATCGTGATCGAGATCGCTGCGCTGTCATAAGCCGACGTCGAACAAACGGCGGACGATGCCTGAACCGCGCCGCCAAAGCCTTAGCTCTGCGCGGACAGCTGTCGTCTCAATTCGGCCACCAGCCGCGTCGTCTGGAACGGCTTCGAGAGCAGGGGTACGGCGGAAAATTCCGGCGGACATTGATCGACCAGATATCCGGTCACGCCGATGAAGGGGACGTGGGCGGCCGCCAGCATGCTGGCGATGGGAGCCGACGTCTCGCGCCCGAGATTGACATCGAGAATCGCCAGGTCGCAGCCGTGCTGTTCGAACAGCGTCAACGCCTTGGCCACGCTCGGTGCGACGCCGACCACCGCAAAGCCGGCATGCTCCAATTCGACGGCAAGATCGAAGCCGATCAGCGGATCGTCCTCGACGATCAGGATACGGGCTCTGTCATTGGCGCGCATCGGGCCTGCCACGGCTGACACGCTCCAATTGACAGGCGATCTGCCAACGCAGTCCCTCCGGCGGGAACAGGACATCCACCGTGCCGTCCAGGCTCAGCCTGACCATGTCGGAGATGACCCTGCTGCCGAAACCGGAGCGGGCAGGCGGCGACACGGTGGGGCCTCCCGTCTCGACCCAGCTCATGCGGAAGATGCCGCCCTCGCTCGCCCAGCTCACGTCGATGCGGCCATGATCATCCGAGAGCGCACCATATTTGGCGGCGTTGGTCGCAAGCTCATGAACGGCCATGCCGATCGATTGCGCGGCTTCCGGGGGCAGCTCAAGATAGGGGCCCGTGATCGAGATTCGGCTTCCGATGAGATCGCTGAAGCTGCGCAGCTGCGAGCGGACCAGATCGCTCAAACGAATAAAGCGCCAATCGTTCTGGATCAGAAGGTCCTGGTTGCTTGCGATCGCCTGCAGACGTTCGAGGAAGCGCTCGAGGTCGAGCTGCTGACCATGGCGCGTCATCTGCCTTGCGATCGCCTGCACCAGCGACAGCAGGTTCTTGCTGCGATGATTGACCTCGGCCAGCAGCACGTGAAGTTGCTGCTTTGTCTGCCGCGTCTCTGTGATGTCGCGGACGATCTTGGATGCGCCGACGATGCGCCCGGCCGAATCCCGCACCGGCGACACGGTGACGGAGACATCGATCGGCGTGCCGTCTTTCCTGACACGAACGGTCTCGAAACTGTCGATCACCTCTCCGGCCACCACGGTGGCGAGGATGCGGTCCTCTTCGATCTGACGCTCAGGCGGAATGATGCGGCGGATCGACTCGTTCAGCATCTCGGCTTCCGAATAGCCGAAGATGCGCTCGGCGCTCCTGTTCCAGCTGGTCACGACGCCTTCCAGCGTTTTGCTGACGACCCCGTCCGAGGAGGAGGCAACGATGGCCGCCAGCATCGCCGCGCTTCGTTCGGCCTGCTTGGCCCGACTGATGTCGCGAATGATGCTGGAGATCCCGATGATCTCGCCGGCGGGCGCGTAAATCGGTGAGAGCGTGATTGCGACCTCGATCGGCCGGCCGTCCTTGGTCAGCCGGACCGTCTCCAAAATCTCGATGGAGTCCCCGGCCGCGATGCGTTCACGAAGCGCTTTCTCTTCCGCCAGCAATTCACGCGGAACCATGTCGAAAACGGATCGTCCGACCATGTCGGTTGCAGAGGCGCCGAACAGGCGTTCGCAGGCAGCGTTCCAGCTCTTGATCTCGCCATCCAAAGAGGTGCCGAGGATGGCATCGGCGGACGCGTTCACGATGGCAGCCAGATAGGCCGCGGATTGGTCGGGGAGGGATAGTGCGGACGGGGCGCCGGTCTTACCGTGCACGTCGCAGGCTCCTTGGTGGATCAGAGAACGCAGCGGATCCCGCTACCACGAGTAACGACTCATTTGTACTCAAATGCAAGGCGCTGCGTCCCGTCTGCTGTTGTTCATCGTTAATTTTCGGCAGCGAGCGTCGGCTGGTGCTCCGATTCCGTCGGTCGTTTGCTGGCGCGAAATCACGGGCAGGCGCCGGCCGCCTCCCGTGAACCGACACCAAACGCATTGGGAGCGGCAAGGTTCCGTGGAACAGGAGATTTGGTGCGCAACCGCCCCGGCGACGATCGGGACTCCGGTTGCTCTGCTTAGTTCTTCAACGAGATGATATAGGCGGCAAGGTCGGCGGCGTCCTGTCGACTGAGCGGTACATTCGACATGGTCGCGTGCGGTAGCAACAGAAACGCGGTCAGCGTCTCGAGATTCACAGTGTCCTTGGTCGCGATCGCGACAAAGGGCGGAGCGCGGCGGAACTTGGTCGGTTTGTCGGCGACGGCGTGACACGCGGCGCACCAGCGCTCGGCGAGCCGCAACCCGTGATCGAGGTGCTGAGCCGTCGCTACTCCGTTCAGGGCAAGCGAGGCGATCACCGCGAGAGCCGCCACTGGCTTGGACATCGCGCTCACAGCGGCTGATCGTCGTCGGTTGACGGCTCCTCCTGCAGCGAGACGAGGTCGCCGCCGCCGAAATCCTCCTCCGGCGGCGGATAGACCCACATGTAGTCGCGGACGTCCTTGATGCCGGCCACGCTCTTGGCCGCGACCACCGCCGCCTGCCGTTCCTTGGCGTCGCGGACCGCACCATTCAGCGAGGCGATGCTGTCGCGCACCACGACATTGACGCGCCGGATCGAGCAGGCCGCCCGGTCCAGTGCATCGAGAATCCGGCCGCGCAGGATGTCGTCGCTCGGCGTGGGGCCGGGAAGCTCGGTGGCAAGATCCGTGATGGCCTGGACGAAGTCGCGATAGCTCACGATGCCGACCAGCCGATTGCCGCTGACCACAGGCAGGCGCTTCACGTGCTTTCTTTCCATCAATCCGACGATTTCGGGCAGCGTCGCATTCTCGCTCACGGTCACCGGATCCGGCGTCATGATTTCGCAGACCGCCCGGCCGTGGGAGCGGATGAAATCGGCATTGATGCGTCCACGCCCGACCAGCAGGCCGAGCCAGCGGCCGCGCTTGCGCGCGGTGCCGATTTCGGCGCGGCGAATGAAATCGCCGTCGGTGACGATGCCGACCAGCTTTCCCCCTGTATCCACCACCGGCAGGGCGCCGATGTGATTGCGCAGCATGACCTTGGCTGCTTCCACGATCGGAGTCCCGGGCGTGACCGTGATGACCGATCGGCTCATGATCTGATGGGCACGCATTTGGCCACTCTCATCTCGGCTGATTGATGGGACGTCATCGATAGCGAATGCCGCCTCGCCTGGCTTGACGGGGATCAAGCCAGGCAGGTTTAACCTGCGTATGCTGCAATGCGGCCGTGGTCGACGCGCTTATCGTGCTTATACGATCCGCGAGGTCTTGTTGCCCCAGTAACGGTCGCGCAGCAGGCGCTTGTAAAGCTTGCCGGTGGGCAGCCGCGGCAGCTCCTTCTCGAAATCGATCGAGCGCGGCACCTTCTGTCGCGCCAGCGACTGGCGGCAGAAGGCGATCAACTCCTCCTCCAGCGCGGGGCCGGGCATGATGCCCTCCATCGGCTGGATCACCGCCTTCACCTCCTCGCCGAGATCGGCATTGGGCACGCCGAACACCGCGGCATCGGCGACCTTGGGATGGGTGATCAGCAGGTTCTCGCATTCCTGCGGATAGATGTTCACCCCGCCGGAAATGATCATGAAGGTGGCGCGGTCAGTGAGATAAAGGTAGCCGTCGGCATCGACATAACCGACATCGCCGACCGTGCTCATGCTGCCGTCGGGCGAGCGCGCCTCCTGGGTGCGTTCGCGGTCGTTGAAATATTCGAACGCCGAGCCGGACTTGAACCACACGGTGCCCGCCGTGCCGGGCGCGCATTCCTGCATGTTGGCGTCGAGAATATGCAGTTCGCCGAACAGCACCTTGCCGACCGTGCCGCGATGCGCCAGCCACTGCTCGCTGTCGCAAGCGGTGAAGCCTAGGCCTTCGGTCGCGCCGTAATATTCGTGGATGATCGGCCCCCACCATTTGATCATCTCGTCCTTGACCTGCACCGGGCAGGGCGCGGCGGCGTGGATCGCGACTTCGAGCGAGGAAATATCGTATCTCGTGCGCACCTCCTCCGGCAGCTTCAGCATGCGCGAGAACATCGTCGGCACCAGCTGGCTGTGCGTGATGCCCCATTGCTCGATCAGCTGCAGATAGCGCTCGGGATCGAAGCTCTCCATGATGATGGCGGTGCCGCCCATGCGGATCGTGAGGTTGACGGCTGCCTGCGGCGCCGAGTGATAGAGCGGTGCCGGCGACAGATAGATCATGCCCTCGCGATAGCGCCACAGCTTCTCGAGAAAATCGAACAGCGGCAGCTGCTGCGCCGGCGGCTGCTCCGGCAGCGGACGCAGGATGCCCTTGGGCCGGCCCGTCGTGCCGGAGGAATATAGCATCGCGGTGCCGATGCACTCGTCGGGGAGCGGCGTCTTCGGCAGTCCGGCGACGGCCTCGTCCAACCCAACGATGCGCTCGCTCTCGCCCGGGCCATCGGCAACCACGCAGAGCTCGACGTTGGGGGCTTCCTTCAATGCCTCGCGCGCGACGTCGAGCTTTGCGACTGAGGTGACCAGCAGGCGCGACCGGCTGTTGTTGAGGATATAGGCGAGCTCACCCGGCGTGAGAAACGAGTTCACGCAGGTGAAATAGAGCCCGGAGCGCTCACCGGCGCCACAGGCCTCGAGATAGCGGCTGTTGTTCTCCATGAAGATCGCATAATGATCGAGCCGCTTCAGCCCGCGCTTGCGAAACAGATGCGCCAGCCGGTTGCTGCGGGCTTCGAGCTCGCGATAGGTCACGGCTTCGCCTGACGATGCCATGATGAAGGCGGGCTGCAGCGGACGCAGGCGGGCATGCTTGCCGGTATACATCGTTCCTCCCGAGGGTGCCGGCCGTGAGCCCGGAGGCGTGGTGACGAGGATGCGACCAATGGCGCAAACGCAAGCCGCGCGTTCTCGCCGATGCCCCGGTCCGGACCGATTGCCAGACGCGAAGCCTTTCTCCTCGCACGCGCTGTCCTCCCGGGACGGCTCGTTCGTGCTTTGCCGACAAGTCTAGCCAACTGGAACCCAGCGCTCAACTGAAGGCTCAACTATTGGCCGACAGGGAAGGGATGGGCGGCGCCGGGGTTATGCCGTAACATCGGAAGCGCGTTCACAACAGAACGGCGTTCAGAACAAGAATGGCTGGGAGAAAACTGATGAAATCGAGCTTGTTGGCCTTTGTCGCGGTCGGAGCCCTTTTGATGGCCGCGCCAGCATCGGCTCAGGTCAAGATCGGCATCCTCAACGACCAATCCGGCGTCTATGCCGACTATGGCGGCAAATATTCGGTCGAGGCCGCGAAGATGGCGATCGAGGATTTCGGCGGCGAAGTTTTGGGCCAGAAGGTCGAGATGGTCAGCGCCGACCACCAGAACAAGCCCGATCTCGCCACCTCGATCGCGCGGCGCTGGTATGACACCGAAGGTGTCGACATGATCACGGAGCTGACGACCTCCTCGGTCGCGCTCGCCGTGCAGGAATTGTCCGCGGAGAAGAAAAAGATCGACATTGTCGTGGGCGCCGCGACCTCGCGCATCACCGGCGATGCCTGCACGCCCTACGGCTTCCATTGGTCCTTCGACACCCACGCGCTCGCGGTGGGCACGGGCGGTGCGCTGGTCGAGGCGGGCGGCGACAGCTGGTTCTTCCTGACCGCCGATTATGCCTTCGGCTACGCGCTGGAGAAGGACACCAGCGACATCGTCAAGGCCAAGGGCGGCAAGGTGCTGGGCTCGGTGCGCATCCCGCTCAATTCCTCCGATTTCTCGTCCTTCCTGCTGCAGGCGCAGAGCTCGAAGGCCAAGATCATCGGGCTCGCCAATGCCGGCCTCGACACCACCAACTCGATCAAGCAGGCGGCCGAGTTCGGCATCGTCAAGGGCGGCCAGAAGCTGGCAGGCCTCCTGATGACGCTCGCCGAGGTGAATGGTCTTGGGCTCGATGCGGCCCAGGGCCTGATCCTCACCGAAGGCTTCTATTGGGACCATGACGACAAGGCCCGCGCCTTTTCGGAGCGCTTCTTCAAGCGCACCGGCCGGATGCCGAGCATGATCCATGCCGGCACCTATTCGGCGACGCTGTCCTATCTGAAGGCGGTCAAGGCCGCCGGGACCAAGGACTCGGATGCGGTCGTTGCCAAGCTCAAGGAGCTGCCGGTCGACGATGCGTTCGCGCAAGGCAAGGTGCTCGCCAACGGCCGCATGGTGCACGACATGTATCTGTTCGAGGTCAAGGCGCCGTCCGAGTCGAAGAAGCCGTGGGACTACTACAAGCTGATCTCGACCGTGCCGGGCGACAAGGCGTTCTTCTCAGCCAAGGAGAGCGGCTGCCCGCTCACGAAGTGATCTCGCAAAACCAACCGATGTGGCCCCGGCGAAAGCCGGGGCCCATACCGCGACCTGTCTTGAGGCTGGCCTACACGTCGAACCGGTTGCGAAAACAAATATCGCCGGTGGTTATGGGTCGCCGCGTTCGCGGGGACGACAGCGGAAGATGACGCTGGCGAGGAGAACAAGGCTGGCGAAGAGAATTGAGCTGTCGTCCCGGGCAAGCCCGGTGACGCAAAGCGTCAACGGGCGCCGACCCGGGACCCATACCGCGTGATCTGCCTTGAGGCAGGCTGGGCGTTGAACGTTCGCGCAACCAACACGGGCCGGTTATGATGCGTCTCGGCGCGAGGCCCGGACGACAGCGGTGGACGGATGATCAGCCGTGCAGGATCCGCCAGATGATCGCGACCAGCGCGCCGAGCAGCAGCGCGAAACTCGCGCTGGCCTGGATCGCGAAGCCGGGCCCGCGCTTGTTGGCGGCCTCTGCATAGGCGAACATGTAGAGCACGCGGCCCGCGATCCAGACCAGCCCGATCAAGGCAGCGATCGCGTCGCTGACATAGATCGCAAACAGCCACAATCCCGGCAGGAAGATCGGCATCCATTCCAGCGTGTTCATCTGCACGCGGAAGACGCGCTCGAAATCGGCATTCCCGATGATCGCCGGCGCCTTGACGCCGAAGCGGCTGCGCGCCTGTGATACGCGGACGCTGGTGTAGAAATAGAGCAGGATGGCCAGCACGGTGACCAGTGCGGTGAAGTGATGCATAGCGTGGTTCCCCTTGAACGCGCGGCCTCAATATCCCGTCAGTTCGAGATAGCCTACCCCCTGATGGCTGCCGGTGAAGCTGATCGGGCCCTCCCAATAGGGCACGCTGGTGGCCATCCAGGATTTCGAATTGAGCGGGATGGTCTCGAGTGCGATCGACAGCGCCGGGATATCCACGTGCCAGCTCACCGGAAGCTCGTGGCTGCCGATCTCCACGTTTCGCGTTGGCGTCATCATGATCCCGTCCGGCCCCAGCGGGCGGGCCTGGCCGTCGTCGCCGATCCATGTTCCCAACGTGTAGTCGCCGCTGCTCTGACGCATCCGGTACAGCATCAGCTTCTCGCCGGAGACGAAATGCAGCGCGAACCAGTCCCAGCCGCTCTGGTCGGACGCGAGCGGCTGGCTGCTCCATTCGCGGTCGAGCCAGGCTGATCCTGAAACCTCGACCGAGTGGTCGTCGAAGCTGAGATGACCGCGCGCGCGATAGAACGGCTGGCTGTAATAGTATGACGCCTGGCCGCGCTCGGATTTGCGGCTGTAACCATGATCGCCTTGCAGCACCACGGGACGATCCGCCTCGAGCAACAGCGCGTAGGCGAAGTTGGACGCGGACGCTGCGATCTCGATCGGCGCAAGCGATGCATCATCGGTGCGATCCGAGCCCGCGATCTGCCAATCGTCGATCCAGGCCTGGAACGGCTTGGCCACCACGCCGGCCTGGCCGACGCCGCCGCGCGCGAATTTCTCCGCCATGCGATGGCTGTCGGCGCGCGTCGCCGCCGCATGCGCCATCCAGAGCTGCTGATTGGCGAAACCTTCGCCCTGCGGCCCCGGTCGCGCCGCCTGGCGAAACAACGTCCACTGCAGGCCATAGGCGTTGCCGGCGACGTCGGTCAGGTTCGCGGTCACGTACCACCATTCGATGCGGAAATCGGGGTGCGGCCCGTGATCGGCGGGGAAGACGAACGCCTTGCCGGGCAGCACCTGCGCAAAGCCGTTGGCGTCCTCGCTCAAGCCCGCAAAGCCCTGTGCGCGGGCGGATCGCATCAGCCCGAGCAGCGCAGCGCCGCCGGCAAAGGCACGCCGTGTGATGATGGTGCGCCTAGCGCTCAATGGTGAACACCCTGACCAGATCGGCCGGCTGCATGCGCGCCAGCCGCAGCACCGGCAGCAAGGATGCGGCCACCGCCGCCAGCAGCGCCACGATCAGCAGCCGGATCAAGTGCAGCGGAAACACATCGAATGGCAGCCGCCAGCCGAACGCTTTCACATTGACGATCGCGATCAGGCACCAGGCCACCACCAGCCCGAGCGGCAACGCGAGGAACGCAGTGATCGCCGCGACCGACAACGTCTTCAACAGCTCGATCAGCGCAAGCCGCCGCCGCGTCAACCCGATCGCCCACAACGGTGCGAGCTGCGGCAGCCGCGCATTGGCGAGCGTCAGCAGGCTGGTCAACAGCGCCACGCCGGCGACGCCGAGCGTGAAGGCGTTCAGCGCGCCCGTCACCGCAAAGGTGCGATTGAAGATCTGCTTCGATTCCCGCTTGATGCTGGCCTGGTCCACGACATTGCGGCCATCGAGGCCGAACTGATTGGACAGCGCAGCGATCAAGGTCGGCACATTGGCCGGGTCGGTGCGCACCGCCATCCGCGTCAGCGGCGTCGCCGGGAAGCGGCGGGTCAATGCTGCCACGTTCACCGCGATCTGCCCCTTGGGATTGCCGTAGTCGGCATAGATGCCGACGATCTCGACGTCCCAGTCGCCGCCGGGCGCGGGGATATCGATGTGATCGCCGACCGACAGATTGAGCCGGCGCGACAATTGCTCGCTGATGAAGCCGGCATCGCCGGGCACCAGCCGCTTCCATGCATCGGAAGCCGATTGCAGCAGTGGCCAATGGTCGCGATAGGTCGCGTGATCCGGCAGGCCGAGAACATCGACCGGCGCGCCGGCCAGTTGCATCTCGGCGCGGCCGCCTGGCAGCACCGCCTCCACCTCGGGACGTGACCGCAGCCAGCTCTGGATCGCGCGCGCCTGGGCCTCATCGGCGGCGCTGACATAGATGTCGGCGGCGAGCCGGCCATCGAGCCAGACCAGGAATGTCCGGTTGAAGGTCTCGACCATGGTCGAGACACCGACATTGACTGCGAGCGCAAGCAGCAGCGCCATCAGCGCCAGCGACAATCCCGAGATTTGCTGCCGGCCGTCGGCCCAGAACCATTGCACCAGCGCCTGCCGCGCGCCGCGCTCGCCCAACCGCAATGCGAATTCCAGGATGGAGGGCAACAGCAGCGCCGCGCCGAGCATCAGGGCCGCGAGCACACCGAAGCCGGCGAGCAACGACTGACCGAGCCATAACAGCAGGGCCGCGACCGCGAAGAAGGCGAGCGCCAGCGCGCTCTGCAGCTTCAGCCAGCGCCGCTGCGCGTCCTGCCAGGCATAGGCTTGGGCTGAGCTGAGGATCGGCAGCCGCAGCGCCTTGATCAGGCTGGTCGCGGCGGCTGCGAGCGCGCCGATGATGCTGATCCCGAGCCCCGCGAGCCACCATTCCGGCTGCAGGCTCAATTCGCCCGGCACCTGCGCGCCATAGAGTCCGCGCAATGATGCGGCGACGTTCGGCAGCAGCGCGGCGGCAATGACATAGCCGCAGACCAGGCCGGCGAGACCGGCTGCCAGCGCGAACACGACGAGCTCGGCAACCAGCACCGCGTTCAGCTGCCGCGCGGAGACGCCGCAGGCGCGCAGGGTTCGCAGCATCGGCAGCCGCTGCTCGAAGGCCAAACCGACGGCGGAGTTGACGATGAAGAGCCCGACCACGAACGACAGCAATCCGAAGGCCGTGAGGTTGAGGTGGAAGCTGTCGGTCAACCGCTCCAGATCCGTCTCGGCATCGGGCTCGACCTGCATCAGCCGGTCGCCGACGATCTGCTGCAGCGGCTTGCGCGGTCCATGGCTGTTGCCGACCAGGAGCCGCGAGATTTGATCTGATTTGCCGAGCAGCTGTTGCGCGGCGCCGATGTCGACCACCAGCACGCCAGGGGCGAACTGCGGCTGCAGCTTGAGCGGCGGCAGCGTGGCATCATTGCTGAGCCGCGGCGTGTCGCCCTGCTTCAATTCGAGATCGGCCAATGTTTCGGGCGCGACCAGGGTCTGTCCTGGCGGGATCAGGAAGGCTTCCAGATCGTTGCGGCCGAGCGTCGGCGCGTTGCCGACCTCGACCGGCAGCGAGATCGGCTCGATGCCGAGCAGCCGGGCCGAATGGCCGTCGATCTGCACGCGCCCTTCGACGACCGGCGACACCGGCCAGCCGGCGCGGCGCAATTCGGCGAACAGCGCCTGCGGAAACGCCTTGCCGTCGCGCGCCACCAGCATCGGCGTGCGCGCGCCGCCAAAGATTGCCGCTGCCCGATCATAGGACTGGCGTGCCTGCTGGTTCAGGGCCTGCACGCCGCTCCACAGCGCCGTGGCCGAGATCAGCCCGATCAGCAGCGTGGCAAGCTGCATCGGATGGCGCCGCCAATGGCTGAGCAGGACAGCGAGGATCCAGAGCACGCGCCTCATGCCACGCGTCCGGCGTGGAGCGTGACGTGCCGGTCGAGCATCGCCGACAGCCGCATGCTGTGCGTCACCATCAGAAAGCCGCAGCCGGTGCGCCTGACCAGGTCGCCGGTCAGCGTCATCACCTCGTCGGCCGTCGTTTCGTCCAGATTGCCGGTCGGCTCGTCGGCGAGCAGCAACAGCGGCTTCACCGCCAAGGCGCGGCCAATGGCGACGCGCTGCTGCTGGCCGCCGGACAGCTGTTCGGGATAGCGCTGCAGGACGGCGGCAAGGCCGAGACGCTCCACCAATTCGGCGTGCCAGGCCGGATCATGCCGGCCGGCCAGCCGGGCCTGAAAGCTGAGATTGTCGGAGACCGACAGACTCGGCACCAGGTTGAATTGCTGAAACACCAGCCCAAGACGCTCGCGCCGCAGCGCCGCTCGCTCGGCATCATCCAGCGCGCCGATCGAGGCGCCTTCGAGCTTAATGTCGCCGCTATCCGCCGCATCGAGGCCCGCAATGAGGTGCAACAGCGTGCTTTTGCCGGAGCCGGATTCGCCGGTGAGCGCCACGCGCTCGCCGCTGGCGACGTCGAGGTCGACGCCGCGCAGCACGCTGATCGGCTCACCGGCCGACCGATAGGTCTTGAACAGGTTTCGAACGCTTAACACGACCAACTGCCATTTTGCGTCACGGCATATAGCAAGGCTCACGTGCAAGATCACGGTCTCGTTTGCACAGCAGCGCGCAGATCTCCGGTATCGTGTTGGGGGGCCGGCAAACCCGCGGGGTTGCGCCGGCTTGAGTCGCGCGGCTAGCATGTCGTCATGCCCGGCCAACAGGGCGAATGAAGTACGACGGGAAGGAACATATGGCCGCAGCCACACGGATGCAGACGCCCAGGGAAACTCCGAAGGGCGCCTGGACCATTACATGTCTCTTGTTTCTGTTCATGGTGGTTAACTTCGCCGACAAGATCGTGGTGGGGCTCGCCGGCGTGCCGATCATGACCGATCTCGAGCTCACCCCCGAGAAGTTCGGCCTGCTCGGGTCTTCGTTCTTTTTCCTGTTCTCGATCTCCGCAATTGCGGTCGGCTTCCTGGTCAATCGCATCGCAACGCGATGGGTCCTGCTGGTGCTCGCGCTGATCTGGGCGCTGGCGCAGCTACCGATGGTCGGCGCGGCCGGCTTCACGACCTTGCTGATCTGCCGTGTCATTCTCGGCGCCGGAGAAGGTCCGGCTGCCTCGGTCGCAATCCACGCCATCTACAAATGGTTCCCGGACGAGAAGCGCGCGCTGCCGACTGCCATCCTGACGCAAGGGTCGGCCTTCGGCGTGATCATCGCGGTGCCCGCCTTGAACTTCATCATTGTCCGTTACGGCTGGCATTATGCCTTTGGCGCGCTCGGGGTGGTCGGGCTGGTGTGGGTTGCCGCCTGGTTCGTGCTCGGCAAGGAAGGTCCGTTGGCTGCGATCGAAGCGGTTGCGACGCGCGAGGTCCGTGTGCCCTACGCACGGCTCCTGCTGTCGCGCACCTTCATCGGCTGCATCGCCGCGGCCTTCAGCGCCTATTGGGCGCTGTCGCTCGGACTGACCTGGTTCACGTCCTTTCTCATCAAGGGCCTCGGCTTCAGCCAGGAGCAGGCCGGCATCATCTCAGTGCTGCCATGGATCTTCGGTGCGACCGTCGTCATTACCGCCGGCTTGCTGTCACAGACGCTGATGGCGCGCGGCTATTCGACGCGCATCGCCCGCGGCGTGCTCGGAGCTGCGCCGCTTGTTGTCGGCGGACTGCTGATGGCGCTGGTGCCTTATGGCGGCACGGCCGCTGTTCAGATTGCCCTGATCGTGGTCGGCTCCGGTCTGTCCGGAGCGATCTACGTGGTCTGTCCGCTGATGATCGGCGAGTTCACGCCGGTCGCACAGCGCGGAGCTGCGATCTCGATCTACGGCGCGGTCTACACTCTGGCCGGCATCATCGCGCCGAATGTGATGGGCAGAGTGGTGCAGGGCGCCGCCAATGCGCTCGACGGCTTTCTGCTTGGCTTCCAGGTCAATGCGGTGGTCCTGGTGATCTCGGGCTTGCTTGGCCTCGCGCTGCTCTGGCCCGACACCGAGCGCGCGCGCTTGCAGGCGGCTCGGGAGGCAACAGCGCCGGAGTTTGCGTAAGATCTGGCACTCCGCGTGACGTCGGCCGTGCCATGACTCCGCGTCGTCACCCGCGAAGGCGGGTGACCCAGTATTCCACCGCCGTTAGATGCTAATCACTACCGTCTCGGCGTACTGGATGCCCCACCTGCGCGGAGCATGACGACGTTGTCGATGGAAGCCAAGCGCGCTAGCAGTTCACTGCACGCTTGCCTGTGTGCCCCTGATCAGCCGTCCCGGGCGTGCGCCGGTGGCCTCGCCATTCCGCCGCGTCACCACGCCGGAGACGATCGTCGCCTCGTAACCATCGACCTGCTGCATCAGCCGGCGGCCGCCGACCGGCAGGTCGTAATGCACCTTGGGCGGATGCAGATGCAGCCGGTCATAGTCGATCACATTGACGTCGGCCTTGTAGCCGGCGGCGATCAGGCCGCGATCGTTGAGCCCGACCGAGAGTGCCGTCTTGCGGGATTGCGCGGCAACCACGAACGGGACCGACAGCCTGTCGCCGCGCTTGCGGTCGCGGGTCCAATGCGTCAGCAGATAGGTCGGAAAGCTCGCATCGCAGATGATGCCGCAATGCGCGCCGCCGTCGCTCAGGCCCGGCACCGCGCTCGGATCGCGCAGCATCTCGTAGGTCGCATCGAGATTGCCGTCCGCGTAGTTGAGGAACGGCACGTAGAGCATGCCGCGGCCGTCGTCCGACAGCATCGCATCATAGGCGAGCTCTTCGGGCCGGCAGCCTCTCGCGCGCGCCTGCGCGCCGAGTGCGTTCTCCGGCGGCTGCTCATAGTCCGGCGGATCGCCGAGCAGATACATCTTGTCGTAGTTCGGCCGGAAGAACAGCGGGTCGTCGGTCGCCGTGGCCTGTTCGCTCAGGATCGCCGCGCGCAGCTCGGGCCGGCGCATCTCGGCGACGCGCTCGGCCAGCGGCAGATGGGCTATTTTCCTGTAGCTCGGATGGGTCTGCAGCGGGTTGCGCGACAGCTCCAGCCCGAGCAGCAATCCGACCGGCCGGGCTGCGATCTGGGTCGTGACGGAGAGGCCGCCCGCGGCGGCCGCGTTGATCTCGGCCAGCGTCTGCCGCCAGCGCTCCGGCGCGCGGTCATTCTGCGTCACGGAGAAAGAAATCGGACAGCGCGTTCTCTCCGCGACCCGCAGCATCATCCGCAGATCTTCGTGGATGGTGGAGATGTCGAGCACGAATTGCAGCACGCTGCGGCCTGCGCTCTGCATCGCGCCGGCGATTGCCGTCAGTTCGTCCTCGCCGGCCTTGAGCGTCGGCGTGTAGTCGCCGGTCGAGGTGCGATGATTGAGCGTGCGCGAGGTGGAAAACCCGAGTGCGCCGGCGCGCACGGCCTCGCTCGCGAGCGCCGCCATCGCGCGGTTGTCGTCCGCCGTTGCGGGATCGCGCCGCGCGCCGCGTTCGCCCATCACATAGACCCGCAGCGCCGCATGCGGCAGCTGCGTGCCGATATCCATGTCGAAGTCACGCTCGGACAGCCAGTTCACATACTCAGGAAAGCTTTCCCAGGCCCAGGGTATCCCTGCCGACAGCACCGGCTCGGGGATGTCCTCGACGCCCTCCATCAGCTGGATCAGCCGCTGATGATCGGCCGGGCGGCAGGGCGCGAAGCCGACGCCGCAATTGCCCATGATTGCGGTGGTCACGCCATTCTGTGACGACGGCGAGATCTCGTGGCTCCAAGTCACCTGGCCGTCATAATGCGTGTGCACGTCGACGAAGCCGGGCGTGACCAGCTTGCCCTTGGCGTCAATTTCTTCGCGGCCCTTCGCCTGAACTTTCCCGACCTCAGTGATGCGCCCGCCGCTCATGGCGACATCTGCTTCGTAGAGCGCGCGACCTGTTCCATCCGCAATCGTGCCGCCGCGGATCACGAGATCTGGTTGAGCGGTCATGGCGTTCTTCCCCGGATGTTGTTGTTATCGGGATATCATCGGCTGATGCGGAATGATGTCAACCTACTGGAAGAGACAGCAGCGTTGCGCGGCGAAGCAGCTCGCGCCGAGATCAACTCCGAGCGTAGCGCGAAGATCAGAGAGATGCCTGCGGCTGCGCCCTCTCCGCCTGTGGGAGAGGGCATGTCAAATGGAGCAGCAGGCTCGGTCGGGTGAGGGGTATGCCTCCACGCGCGTCGTTTGCGGAGAGATACCCCTCACCCAACCGAGTGCGTCGACGGGCGCGCCCTAGGAGACTACGCCTTCGCCTTCTTCGGCTCGGTGAAGAACGCCAGCACGATCGTCAGCACCATGAAGACCACGGAGGCGCCGAACACCCAGCGCGGCGCGTTCATGTCCATGATCCAGCCGAACAGCAGCGGGCTCACGACGCCTGCGAAATTAAAGCCGGTGGAGACGATGCCGAACGCGCGCCCCGCGGCGCCCGGAGGCGCGGCGTTGCGCACCAGCATGTCGCGTGAGGGCGCGATCACGCCGCTGAGGAAGCCGGCCAGCAGCATCACGGCGGTGAGAAGGACGGTCGGCAAGGTGAAGAACGTGATCGCCAGCACCAGCACCGTGTTGATGGCGTAGGCGACGGCTGCCACCAGGTTATGATGGCGGATCCGGTCCGCGAGATATCCGCCGGCGAGAACGCCGACGGCGCTGGCGCCGAGGAAGGCGGTCAGCGCGACGTTGGCGCTCGAGAAGGAGATGCCATAGCCGCTCATCAGCGCCACCACGCCGAAGCTCGAGATGCCGGAATTCGAGAGGCTGAGCAGCATGAAGAAGAAGGTGAGCAGGATCAGCAGCGGGGTCAGCAGGTTCGGCTGCTTGGCCTTGCCGCCATCGGCGTGATGCGGATGCGGCGGGACCTCCGGCACATTGCCCAGCAGCAGCAACAGCGCGGTGATCGGACCGACCAGGCCCGCGACGATCAGAGCGGCGAAGCCGCCGATGGTGGCGACGAGTGCCGCCATGATCGCCGGCGCCACCGCGCTGCCGAGATAGCCCGAGAAGGTGTGCACGCCGAAGGCGCGCCCCATCCGCTTCTCTTCCATGTGCGCCGAGAGCAGCGCGTAGTCGGACGGATGATAGACGGCGTTGGCGAGGCCAAGCAGCACGGCTGCGACGATGAGGCTCGCGTAGCTCAGATAGAGACCCAGGGCTACGAGCGACAGGCCACCCAGCGTCAGGCCAAGCAACAGGATCCGGCGGGCGCCGGCGTGGTCGACCAGATAGCCGACGGGGGCCTGGGTCAACGCCGACACCACCGCGAACAGGGTCAACGGCAAGCCGAGCTCGACATAGCCGACCCCGAGCTGTTCCTTGAGGAACGGGAACAGCATCGGCAACACCAGCATGTGGAAATGGCTGACCCAATGCGCGAGCGAAACCAGCACCAGCGTGCGCACCGACGATGCCGCCCTGGTCGGGAGCTCGGTCTGTTGCGATGCGGTGAGGACGTCAGCCATGAATTATCCCGTTTCCTTCCCGGCGCATGGAACTCGGGTCCTATTACCGCAAGACGGAGACCGGCCATGGAATGCAGCATGCGCGACAATGCGCCACACTATCGGCGATTGCGGTTCATTGTCCATGAACGCAGCCGCATGGCACATGCGCGCCCCAGAGGCTGTTGCCTGCGGCGTCCGGATACCCGGTATCGTTGCTGATCGCTGGCCGCACGATGGAAACATGAGACGCATGCTGCCCCAGCAAAAATAGCGTCGTCCCCGCGAACGCGGGGACCCATAACCACAAGCATTTGTGTGGAGACGCGCTGTGGCTCCAGTGCGCCCGCGCAGGATCAGCGGTGTTTATGGATCCCGGGTCGCGCTCGCTTTGCTCGCTTGCCCGGGACGACAGCGGAGGCGGACGCGCGCATCCCTCATTGGGTGCCGCGCTGGGTCGGGCGAGGCCAGACGACCACAACTACTTGTCTGGAGACGGGCTGTTGCTCCAGCGCGCTCGCGCAGGACCGGCGGTGTTTATGGATCCCGGGTCGCGCTCGCTGTGCTGGCTTGCCCGAGACGACGGCGGACGAGGTCGCGCGTACCCATCATCCCCTGCAGCATTCCCGCAGCGCTGGATCAGGCGAGTCCGGCCACCACCGGGCCGCCGGCTTTCTTCCAGGCATCCAGTCCGCCCTCGATATGGGCGGCATTGGCGAGCCCGGCCTCTTGCGCAGCGTTCACCGCCATCGCGGAGCGTTCGCCATAGGCGCAGAAGAACACGATGCGCCGGCCCGTGGCGGCGGCCACCTCGCGCAGCATGCCGCCGGGTCTGAGACTGTCCTCGATGGCTGGATAGGGCGCGTGCAGCGCGCCCGACAGGGTGCCGTGCTTGGCGCGTTCGCTGGCTTCGCGCAGATCCACCAGCAGCACGTCCGGCCTGCCCAGGCATTCGATCGCCTGGCGCGCCGACAGCGATAGCCCCTGCTTGGCCAACTCTTCCTGATGCAGCCCGACTCGCATATTGGCGGGCACCGCCACGTCCATCATCTTCGGATTAGGCAGTTTCAAGTTAGCCATCAAGCTCACGTAGTCGTCGACTGAGCGGACCTGCAGGCGCGGATTGTAGCGGCGCTCCTCGCCGATGGTGGAGACGGTGTCGCCCTTGTAGTCGTGGGCGGGATAGACCAGCGTTTCGTCGGGCAGCCGCAAGAGCCGATTGAAGATCGAGTCATATTGCGCCCGCGCGTCGCCGTTCTGGAAATCGGTGCGGCCGGTGCCGCGGATCAGCAGCGTGTCTCCGGTGAAGACGCGGTCGCCGGTCAGGAAGCTGTAGGAATCATCAGTGTGGCCCGGCGTGTACATCACGTCGAGGCTGAGGCCCTCGATTCCGATTCTGTCACCATCCGCGACTCGCATCGCCACCACGTCGGCCTTGGTCTGCTCGCCCATGATGGTGACGCAATGGGTGCGGTCGCGCAAAGCACCGAGGCCGGTGACATGATCGGCGTGCAGATGGGTGTCGACGGCCTTGACCAGCTTCAGGTCGAGCTCGCGCAACAGCTGGCAGTAGCGATCGACCTTCTCCAGCACGGGATCGATGATCAGCGCCTCGCCGCCCGTGCGGCTCGCCAGGATGTAGCTATACGTGCCGGAGACGCTGTCGAACAATTGGCGGAAGATCATCGGCGTATCCTCGCAATTTGGACTGAGGGCCTCGTGATGCGAGGCATCGTCCGGAGACGGAGCGGTCGCGCCTGATCTCCACGAGGGGCCAGGACGTGCGCTGGGAGGACCTTCGTCCCTGTGGAGCCAGACAGGCGAAAAGGACTGCGGCGAGCTGGCAGAACAGCTCGTTTATACTCCTCTTCCATCTGAAGATGGAATAATATTCTGCTGAAGACCCGTGGTCCTGCACAGCGGCATGATTGCAGCGGTCGTGCTCAAGGCGGATCGGCGCTCACACCGTCAGGACGGATCCGCCAGTCCCGGATTGCCGTCGACACCGCTCAGTACGACGCTGTGCGCGCTGATCGAGGGCGCGGCCGACCGGAGATGGCTTGCGACCACCTCCCACACCGGTTTGCCGGTCTGCGCGTTCATCGAGGCCCAGCCCGCGACTTTGTAGCGCCGGTTGGCTTCGAGCGCTTGGCCGCCGGTCCGCTTGAGATCCGAGATGCGGCGGCCGATCGCCTCTGACGGAGCGCAGCGATAGGTCAGCCCGCCGACCCGCACCATGTCGCCGCCCTGCTGTAGATAAGGGTCGGCGTTGAAGAGGTTGTCGCAGACATCCTCCAGCACATCCTTGATCTCGCTCCCCGTCATCTCCTGGACGTAGGTTTCGGGATAGGTGATGGCGGTCTGTGCCAGGAGGTCCTCCATGGTCACGGACTGGCCGGCGAGCATGGTGGGGCCCCAGCGGAAGCCGGGCGAGAATGCGATTTCGGCATCGAGCTCGTTGCGCAAGGCGTCGCAGATCAATTCGTCCGTCGAGCCTTCGAAATTGCCGCGACGGTAGAGCAGACGCTCGGCGGTGGCGACCTTGTCGCTCCAGACAGCCACCTGCGGCTGCTGCAATTGGTCGATCAGCGCCTGCATCGCCGGATCCGGCTTCAGGAGCTCGGAATAGACCGGCAGCAGTCTATAGCGCACGTCGGCAATATGGCCCTTGGCGATCTCGAGATCGAGCACGGCCAGAAACTTGCCGTTCGAACCCGCATTGGTGACCAGCGTGGTGCCGTTGGCATTCTTGACGACGACCGGCTGCGGCACCGCATCATGGGTATGGCCACCGAGGATGACATCGATGCCGGTCACGCGGCTGGCAAGCTTGAGGTCGACATCCATGCCGTTGTGCGACAGCAGCACCACCGCATCCGCTTTCTCTTTGCGCAACTCACCGACCAGCGCCTGCAGCTCCTCCTCGTGGATGCCGAAGGTCCAGTCCGGCGTGAAGCGTTTCGGATGCGCAATCGGAACGTAAGGAAACGCCTGGCCGATCACGGCGATGCGAAACCCGCCGATCTCCTTGATCGTCGCGGGCTTGAACACGCGGCGCGAGACCGGGTCGAACGCCTTGGCGTCGTTGAAGGCGGCTTCCTCGGTCAGGAACACGTTCTGGGCCAGGAACTCGCCCTTGAAGCGGGCGAGGTTGTCGCGCAGGGCCGCCTCGCCATAGGTGAACTCCCAATGCCCGGTCATCGCCTCGATGCCGAGCAGATTGGCGGCCTCGACCATGTCGGTGCCCTGCATGGTGTTGGCGAGCCCGCTGCCCTGCCAGAGATCGCCGCCATCGACGAGCAGCGAGCGATGCTCGCCGACATCGCCGCGCAATTTGTCGACCAGGGTCTTCAGATGCGCGAAGCCGCCGAGCCGGCCGAAGCGCGGCGCCGATTTCTCGAATTCGAACGAGGTGAAGGCGTAGGCCTCGGCGCTATCAGGGCGGATGCCGTAGCGATCGAGGAAGGCGCGTTCGACCAGATGCGGCGGCTGGCCCCACATCGTACCGATGCCGATATTGACGCTGGGCTCGCGGAAATAGACCGGCCTCAGCTGCGCATGCGTGTCGGTGAGATGCAGGATGCGGACATTGCCGAAGCGTTCGAGATCGTAGAGGCTGACCGTCTCGGCGCTATGCGCAGGGCGCAGCAACGCCGGCGTTGCAAGCGCGGCGCCCGCAAGTTTCAAAAAATCCCGGCGCCGAACACTCATCGCCTTGCATCCGTAGCTCTGGCCAACCTAACGGATCTCCATCGCCTTCCAGCGCTGTTTCTCGGAGGTCGCCTGGAAGATCGAGGCCTTTGCCAGCGCTTCCGCGTCCTGGGCCGACTTGACGGCCTCATCGAAATTGCCGGCCTCGGCCGCCTTCTTGGCGGTGGCAAGCGCGGCTTCCGTCGTCGTCCATTGGTTGCGCAGGCGTCCGGCTTCCTTCTCGGCAGCATCGGCCGCGGCAAACGCCGTCTTGAAATCGGCTTCCGAGCTCGCGCGCGCGGCGCTACCCGCGGCAAGCAGGATAACGGTGACGATGATCGCCTTCATGGCCGGACTCATGGTCTTGCTCCTGGTCCCGAGATCGGCAGGCCGTTCGAGACGTAGGAGAGATAATATTCGAGGTCGCGATATTCCTCGGATTGCGGCTCCAGCGGCACGCCGCGGATCTGGCTGTTGCAGGTCGTGAAGCGGCGGCTGATCGTCCCCATGCCGCTCCATTCGGAGCGGTAGATCGGCATCGCATTCAGGATGCCGAGCGCCGGCGCCAGGATCTCGGCGCGGATGCGCTCGCCGGGATTCTGGACGTGGCAGCTTGCGCAGGAGAAATTGAGCTGGCCGCGGCGGGTGTAGAAGTACTCCTTGCCCTTTTCAAAGGCCTCGAGCGCGCGCGGATCGTCAGGGATCTTGATGTCGAACGGCTTGCCGCGCGAGGTGGAGGCCATGTAGGCCGTGAGCGCGGCCATCTCATCCTTGACGTAGGAATAGGGCGCCTCGTCATTGGCTTCGCGGCAGCGGTTGAGCGCGAGCTCGAGCGTGACGACCTTGCCTTCCTTGTCGTCGAAATAAGGATAGGTCTGGCGGATGCCGATGCCGCCATTGGCAAAGCAATCCGCATAGCTCCTGCCGTTCTTGAACGGCTTCTCGAACATCTCCTTGCCGGCCTCGAGCGCGAATTCGTATGGCGGAAACTGCTCCTTCTCCTCCCACTGCTTCCGCATGTCCTCGTTCATCGAATACGGCCCGTTGACGAAGTCCTCGAACTTCACCTGCGGAAATTTCTTGCGGAAGAAATCCTGGAACGCCTTTGCATCAGCCGCCGGATCCGGCTTCTCGGCGGCCGGCGCGGCGACGGCCGGCGCAACGAGCGCGAGCACAGCGGCGAGGAAGGGAAGGGCGGAGTGGATACGCATGTCTACTGGATCTTCGCGGTCAGGCTGTCGGTTGCGCCCTTGTTGTCGACCCAGCTCACCTTCAGATCGTCGCCCTTGGCGCCGCCCTTGAAGGCGAATTTCACGTAAGGGTCCTTGGAGACCGCGGTGCCCCAATCGGCGAGGAACACGGTTTTGCCATTGTGCTCGAAGGTGAGCTGCTGGATGAAATGGGCGGGGATCAGCTCGCCCTTGGCGTCCTTGATCAGGCCGGTGTCCATCGGATGCTGGATCAGGGTCTGCACGTCCGTGACGTCGCCGTTCTGGATCGCGCGCACGCGGATGCTCGATGCCATTGTCTTGTCCCTAAGTCTTGTCCCTAAGCTCTTTGTTGGCGCATGCCCTGGTCGGAAAACCGGTTCCCACTTTTCCGTGGCATGCGCGTCCTAACCGCCGCAGCCGCCGACCGTGACCTTGACCTCTTTGGTCGCGCTGTAGAGCTTGCCGCCGGATTCGACCAGCGCAATCACATTCGAGGTCTTGGCCATCTTCAGCCGGTTCGCCACCGCCGGCACGGTGCCTTCGGGGATCTTGTACGATGCCGCCAGCGCGTTCGGATTCTCGCTGACGACGAAGGAGATCGAGGTGACGTCCGGCAGCGTGGTGGTGACGGCGATCGGCACCACGCCGCCATTCTCGGCGATTTCGGGCGCATCGAGCTTGATCTTGTCGGACGGCTCGTGCTCCCGACCGTACAGCGCCTTGATCGCCTCGGCTGCGCCCTTCAGCTTGAAGGCGTCCTCCGGATAGGGGTCGTTGGCGGCGAAGGCGGGCGCAGCGCCGAATGCGGCGTGACCAAGGCCGATCAGCGTCACGGCGGCGACGCCTTTGAGGATCAGGCGGCGCGTCGCCAACTGTTCGGCGGAGCAGCCCAAACTGGCGGTCATCTCACATCTCTCCAAGGTGCGGATCTAGAGGGTCTGCAGGAAATCGACGATCGCGTTGATTTCCTGCTCGGTCAGAATGCGGTTGCGGCCGAACGGCGGCATCGCGGTCTGGGGGTTGCGCTTGGTCTCGTCGTTGAGGATCGCAACCAGCTCATTACGGTCGTAACGGAGCTTCAGATTCTCGAGCTTCGGCCCGATCGAGCCGGGCAGATCGCCGCTCTTGATCTGATGGCAGGTCAGGCAGTTGCCTTTGCTGCGATCGAAGGCGAGCTTCTGGCCCTCGCTGACTGCCGATTGCGCCTGCGCGACCGGCGCGGCAATCAGACAGAGCCCCAGCGCCAGGGCGGTTTTCGTGAACAAGCGTGAGGGCAAGGTGTGTTCCGGGCGTTCGCTGTACCGCAGTACTATAGGATTTCAGAAGCATAAACACTATCGGCTGACAATGCAGCAACGGGCTGGCGTCGGGCCGAGTTTCTCGATTTCGGCTCATGAGAGCTGAGTTTGAAGGAGATCATGATGGCCGAGTATGTGGTCGAGTTCGGCAAGGACGGCCGGCGGGTGGAACCCGACGGACGCCTGGATGCTGCGGCCTTTCACCGCAACCATCAGCCGATCTGGGCAGTGCTGGCGCGCCTTCTCGGCCAGGCGACCGGCGACGTGCTGGAGGCGGGCAGCGGCACCGGCCAGCACGTGGTCCATTTTGCCCGCCGCAGTCCCGGTATCATCTGGTGGCCCACCGACTACAACGAGCAGCACCTCAAGAGCATCGCGGCCTGGCGCGCGCATGCCGGCCTGCCGAACGTCCAGCCGCCGCGGCAGATCGATCTCTCCGATTCCGCCTGGTGGACAAAACTGCAGGCCGATGACGGTCCGGCGGCGCTGCGCGCCGTGTTCTGTGCCAATGTGATCCACATCGCGCCATGGGCCGTGGCCGAGGGGCTGTTTGCCGGTAGCGCCCAGGCGTTGCAGCCGGACGGGCTGCTCCTGCTCTACGGCCCGTTCAAGCGCGACGGCAAGCACACGGCGCTCAGCAACGCGGTGTTCGACACCTCGTTGCGCGAGAGCAATCCGGACTGGGGCGTGCGCGATATCGCCGATCTCGTCGCCCTCGCCGCACGCGTCGGGCTCGAATTGCGTGAGACCGTCGACATGCCCGCCAACAACATGATCCTGGTGTTTGGGCCGGGCGAAGGTCGGCCGGTCTCGGATTGACGTGGCTCAAGTCCCTCGGCGCGTTCGGGTGAAATACATAACCCAGATGAACTCAGCCCACCACGCTCCCCCAAAAGAGCCATGCTGCATGGCCCGCATCCGTTCGGGCCGGTTGCCGGGACCGTGCCTTCTCCTCATAAGAGGGACTTAAAGAGCGAGCGGCCTCGCGTGGACCGATAGATGACCGAGTTGACGGCAGATGGCGAGATCACCGACGACGCGCGGGCGCGGCGCAATGTGGCGCGGCTCGCCGCAGCGCAGGCGCTGACCGGTGCCAATTCGGCGGTGATCTTCGCGACCGGCGCTATCGTCGGCGCCACCATCGCGCCCGATCGCGCCTTCGCCACGGTGCCGATCTCGATGTATGTGGTCGGCCTCGCGGTCGGCACCTTGCCGACTGGCGCGATTGCACGGCGCTTCGGTCGCCGTACCGCGTTCATCATCGGCACCGGCTTCGGCGCCGTCACCGGCCTGCTCGGCTCGCTCGCCATCCTGCGCGGCTCGTTCGCGCTGTTCTGCGCTGCAACCTTCCTCGGTGGCCTCTATGGCGCGGTGGCGCAGTCTTATCGGTTTGCCGCCGCCGACGGCGCCAGCGAGACGTTCCGGCCCAAGGCGGTGTCATGGGTGATGGCGGGCGGCATCTTCGCAGGGCTGTTGGGCCCGCAGCTCGTGCAATGGACCATGGGCGTCTGGCAGCCTTACATGTTCGCCTTCAGCTATCTGGCGCAGGCGGTGATCGCGCTGGTCGCGATGGCGATCGTGGCAGGCGTGGATCTGCCCAGGCCTGCAGCTGCCGATCTGCACGGCGGCCGGCCGCTGCTCGACATCATCAGACAGCCGCGCTTCATCGCGGCCGCCTTGTGCGGCAGCATCGCCTATCCGGTCATGAACCTGGTGATGACCTCGGCGCCGCTTGCGATGCAGATGTGCGGGCTCACCGTGGCCGATTCCAATTTCGGCCTGCAATGGCACATCGTCGCGATGTACGGCCCGAGTTTCGTCACGGGCTCGTTGATCGCGCGCTTCGGTGCGCCGGTCATCGTCGCGGTCGGTCTGACCTGCGAGGCGGTCGCCGCCATGATCGGGCTTTCGGGCCTCACCGCGATGCATTTCTGGACGACGCTGGTGATGCTGGGGCTCGGCTGGAATTTCGGCTTCGTCGGCGCCTCCGCGCTGGTGCTGGAGACGCACACCTCCTCCGAGCGCAACAAGGTGCAGGCCTTCAACGATTTCCTGATCTTCGGCCTGATGGCGCTGGGCTCGTTCTCGTCAGGGCAATTGCTCGCCAATTTCGGCTGGTCGGCGGTGAACCTCGTGGTGTTTCCGCCGGTGCTGCTAGGGCTGTGCGTGCTGGCGCTGGTCTGGTCATCGAAGCGGCGCGCGCAGCTCGAGCCCGTGCCCGAATTGCCGGAGCCGATGTAGGCGAGGGCCGGCGAACTTTGTTGTCGTAGCGAGTTGAGTCCGCGCGTCTGGTGCACCCTCTCCCCTCGACGCGACGGCGAAGCCGTCGTCGGCAGTGGGAGAGGGTGGCTGCGCAAAGCGCAGCCGGGTGAGGGGTCTGCCGCGGGCTTAGAGCTCCATGTGCACCAACCCCTCACCCCGGTGAGTTTGTGGCGACGCCTGTGTAGCCCTCTCCCGCAAGGGGAGAGGGCGCAGCAATTGGCACCGCAGCGAAGAGGCCGCCGATCTTCGGATCGCCTCACTTCAACTCCGACACCTGCCCTTCCGGCAGATCGAACTCGAACGTATTCAACGTCATCGACACCATCGTGTAGTAGCCGCACAGGCCGATGATCTCGACCAGCCCGCGCTCGCCGAGCAGCGCAATGGCCTCGGTGTAGAGCGCATCGGTCACGCCATGTCCCTCGTGCAGGGACTTCGCGACGTCATAGATCATCTTCGCCTTGGGATCGCTGAACGAAGGCGTGCGGCGGTCGCGGATGTCGTCGATGATCTTGACATCAAGCCCGCCCTGCAATGCCAGCCGCTTATGCGCGTACCATTCGTAAGGCGCGGTCCAGTGCCGCGCGGTGACCAGAATTGCGATCTCCGAGAGGGCGGCGGGAAACACCGTGTCGTAGCGCAGGAAGGCGCCGAGCCGCGTCGCGTGCCGCGCCATCTCCGGGCTGTTGAGCCAGGCCATCATCGGTGGCGGTGGCGAACCGCGCTTGCTGGCGATCGACTCGTCATAGGTCTGGCGCTGGTCCGCGCTCATTTCGCCAGGCGAAAGAAGTTTCAGCCGCATGTCGGTGTCCTTCCTGATTTCAAAGCGTCACGCCAACGCAGATACCACCGCATGCGGCGTGACATCGATATTGAATTTCGACTGTCCTTGAGCTTAGGTCTCAGGCAACAATCTTGACAATGGAAACGCCGATGGCCGATCTCGAAACATTCCGTCGCGAAGCCCGCGCTTGGCTTGAGGCCAACTGCCCGCCGGAGATGCGTACGCCGATGACCTCGGAAGAGGATACGTTCTGGGGCGGCCGCCACGCGAAATTCTCCTCCGAGCCGCAGCGGATCTGGTTCGAGCGCATGCGCGACAAGGGCTGGACGGTGCCGCACTGGCCGAAGGAGTACGGCGGCGGCGGGCTCGACGGCGAGGAGGCCAAGATCCTGCGCCAGGAGATGGCTGAGCTCGGCGCGCGGGCGGCGCTGACGTCGTTCGGCATCTCCATGCTCGGGCCGGCGCTGTTGAAATACGGCACCGAGGCGCAGAAGCGGGAGCATCTGCCGAAGATCACCGCCGGGCTCATTCGCTGGTGCCAGGGCTATTCCGAGCCGAACGCCGGCTCCGATCTCGCCTCGTTGCAGACCCGCGCCGAAAGTGACGGTGACGACTTCATCATCAACGGCCAGAAGATCTGGACCTCCTACGCCAACTACGCCGACTGGATCTTCTGTCTGGTGCGCACGGATCCGGCGGCGAAGAAGCACGACGGCATCAGCTTCATCCTGTTCGACATGACGTCCAAGGGCGTCTCGACCAAGCCCATTCTCTTGATCTCCGGCCGCTCGCCGTTCTGCGAAACCTTCTTCGACAATGTCCGCGTGCCCAAGGCCCATGTGGTCGGCCAGATCAATCGCGGCTGGGACGTCGCCAAATATCTGCTGCAGCACGAGCGCGCGATGATCTCCGGCATGGGCGAGCGCGGCGTCGGCCGGCCGCTTGGCCAGATCGCGGCGGATGCGATCGGCAGCGATGGCCAGGGTCGGCTCGACGATGCGCTCCTGCGCGGGCAGATCGCGACATTCGAGGTTGACGAGGCCGCGCTCGCGGCGGCCGCCGAGCGGATGACCGATCTTGCCAAGGCGGGGCAGGGCCATCCGGCGTTCTCGTCGGCCATGAAATATTACGGCACCGAGCTCAACAAGCGCCGCTACGAGCTTCTGATGTCCGCCGGCGGCATCGACGCGCTGGAATGGGAGAGCACGCGTTCGCGCGAAGGCGCCCGTCCGCGCGCCTGGCTGCGCACCAAGGCCAATTCGATCGAAGGCGGCACCAGCGAGGTGATGCTCGGCATCGTCGCCAAGCGCATCCTCGATCTGCCGGGGGCGTAGTTCGTCTCCGTCATTCCGGGGCGGCGCGAAGCGCCGAGCCCGGTATCCATACTCACGATGGTGGTTATGGATTCCGGGCCTGACCCTTCGGGCCATCCCGGAATAACGTGCCTCAATTGGACTGTCATCGTTACACTTGGACTCTAAGCCATGCCCCTCCTCCTCACCGAAGAACAATCCATGCTGCGCGACAGTGCGCGCGGGCTGATCAGCGATCACGCGCCGGTGGCGCATCTGCGAGCCTTGCGCGACAGTCGCGACGAAACCGGCTTCTCGCGCGAGCTCTGGGCGACTTTCGTCGAGATGGGGTTTGCCGGCCTGCTGGTGCCGGAGGAGCATGGCGGCTCAGGCCTCGGCGCGGTCGAGGCCGGCGTGGTTATGGAAGAAATCGGCCGCACCTTGATGCCGTCGCCGTTCCTGTCATCGTCTGTGCTGGCGGCCTCGGCGCTGACGCGTGGTGGCACCCCGGCGCAGAAGGCGGAGCATCTGCCGAAGATCGCGGATGGCTCACGGCTGGCCGCGCTCGCGCTCGACGAGGGCGCCAAGCATCGGCCGCTGCACACCGCCATGCAGGCCGCACGCTCCGGCAACGGCTTCAAGCTCAATGGCGCCAAGGCGCTGGTGGTCGACGGCCACGTCGCCGATCTCCTGATCGTTGCGGCGCGGAGCGGAGGCAGTGCCGGCGAACACGACGGGCTCACGCTGTTTCTGGTCGATCCCAAGGCGAAAGGCGTTGCGATCGAGCGCACCGTAATGGTCGATGCGCACAACGCGGCGCGGATCACCTTCGACAATGTCGAAATCGATGCCGATCACGTGCTGGGCGAGGTCGATGGCGGCTATAAGCTGCTTGACGGCGTGCTCGACCTTGGCCGCGGCACCGTCGCCTCCGAAATGGTGGGTTTGAGCGAGGAGGTGTTCGGCCGCACCGTGGCGTATCTGAAGGAGCGCAAGCAGTTCGGCAAGGCGATCGGCGAATTCCAGGCGCTGCAGCACCGCGCCGCGCATCTCTATATCGAGATCGAGATCACCCGCGCTGCGGTGCTGAAGGCGCTGCAGGCGCTCGACACCGATCCGGCCAACGCCGCTGCGCTCGTTGCTGTCGCCAAGGCGCGGGCTGGCGCCACGGCGACCCGCGCAGTGCAGGAGGGCGTGCAGATGCATGGCGGCATGGGCATGACCGATCAGTTCGACATCGGCTTCTTCATGAAGCGCGCCCGCGTCTGCGAGGAGCTGTTCGGCGACGCGAACTACCACGCCGACCGGCTGGCGCAGATGCGGGGGTATTGAGGACGCCATGTTGAGGTGCGCTGTCATCGCCACCTCAGTGGTCATCGTCCGCGAAGGCGGACGATCCAGTACACCGAGAAGGCGGAGATAGATCGAGAGGCCGCGGAGTACTGGGTACCCCGCCTTCGCGGGGTACGACAGTGCGTGTAGTTAAAAAAAAAAGCACGCCATCACGCGGGCGACAATGCTACTGAAACGCCACTTCCGCGAAGCTGCGCAATTTGCGCGAATGCAGCCGCTCCGACTCCTCCTGCTTCAGCTGCTCCAGCGCTTTCAGTCCGATCTGCAGATGCTGGCCGACGCGCTGGCGGTAGAACTCATTGGCCATGCCGGCGAGCTTGATCTCGCCATGCAGCGGCTTGTCGGACACGCAGAGCAGCGTGCCGTAGGGCACGCGGAAGCGATAGCCGTTGGCGGCGATGGCCGCCGACTCCATGTCGAGTGCGATGGCGCGTGACTGCGACAGCCGGTGGATCACCGCAGGACCGCTGATCTCCCAGTTCCGGTTGTCGACGCTGGCGACGGTGCCGGTGCGCATGATCCGCTTCAGTTCGAAGCCCGACAGTCCCGTGATGTCGCCGACCGCGGATTCCAGCGCCACCTGCATCTCGGCCAGCGCGGGAATCGGCACCCATGGCGGCAGCTCGTGGTCGAGCACGTGGTCTTCGCGCACATAGCCATGGGCGAGCACATAGTCGCCGAGCCGCTGCGAGTTGCGCAGGCCTGCGCAGTGCCCGAGCATCAGCCATGCATGCGGCCGCAGCACGGCGACATGATCGGTGACGTTGCGCGCGTTCGAGGGTCCGGTGCCGATGTTGATCAGGGTGATGCCCTGATAGCCTGGCTCGACCAGGTGATAGGCCGGCATCTGCGGCAGGCGCTCGGGCGCCGTCCCGGTCGTGCCGCCGCCCAGACGCTGGTTGCGCATGATCACGTTGCCGGGCGCGACGAACGCATCGGGGCCGGCCTCACCCGCGGCGAGGCGCTGCTGGCAGGCTTGCACGAAGGCGTCGACATAGAACTGATAGTTGGTGAAGATCACGAAGTTCTGGAAGTGCTCGGGGTCGGTTCCGGTGTAGTGATAAAGCCGCCGCAGCGAGTAGTCGACGCGCGCCGCCCGGAACAGCGACAGCGGCTCGGGCTGGCCGGGCGCGCGCTCGAAGGTGCCGTCAGCGATCGCGTCGTCCATCGCCGCCAGATTGGGCGTGTCGAACACGTCGCGCAGCGACCGCGTCAGCAGGGCGCTATCGACGCCCGCCAGCGACCCCTCGATATTGATGTCGCGCCGGTAGGCGAAGTGAATCGGGATCGGTTCGTTGGAGACGCCGATCTCGACCGGCAGGCCGTGGTTTTCGATCAATAATCGGATCTGCTCGGTGAGATAGAGCCGGAACAAATCGGGGCGCGTGACGCTGGTCTCGTGCACGCCCGGCCGGGCGACGAACCCATAGGACAGGCGCGAATCGAGCCGGGCGTGGGTCGAGGTCGTGATGCGCACGAAAGGATAGGTGGCGCGCACGCGGCTCTGGAACACCTCGCCATTGGCATAGGCCTGGAAGCGGTCGCGCAGGAACTGGGTGTTGCGCTCGTAGATCTCTTCCAGGCGCGCGACCGCCGCATCGGCGTCGGTGAAGGCTTCGGTCGCGATAGGCTGCGGGGTCTGCATGGTCATTTGCGAAACACAGTTGTGGGATGCAGATCGCCTCAAACAATCTGCCTGATCATTGAAACAGCATATCACGAACGCGGAGCACTTGCTCGATGTCGGCACTGCAATTTCGAAGACCAGTGTGCCTCTCGACCGCCACAAAACGACGTGCTTCTCAGTTGCCCGGCGGGCAGCTTGCGCAACCGCGGCATGCGCAAACTGCCCGTCGTGCCAGTTTGCCGCAGGTGTGCGCGCTTGTGTCGTCGGGCAAATCACAACGATGATCTCGGCCATCCCGTTCGCGATGAAGAGGGGCGTTTCGGCCGATCGTCACGAAGCGTAGCGGCGGGGAGCGGTGGACGCATCGGGCTTGGGGCTTTGCATTCGCTGAGCCGGCGAGCAAGTCAGGTGTGGACGGTCAAGTCGCGTGGTCCTGACCTCCCGATGCTGAGGTCAAGTCGGCTCATGATGCGCAACGCATCTCGCTGATGATGGGGGCAAGAAAGCCCGGTCCCCAGGGAGATCGCGAAGCAGCCGTTAAAACCATCGCGCAGGGAAGGCCGGGTCGTCCGGCTGGACCTGTGGTACCTGCCGCCTGCATTTTTCCGCAGGCGGGCCACGGGCCTCAGTCGAGGTCCGGCCTTCCCTGCGCCCTCTATCTCAAGAGGGCGAATGAATTTGCAAAGCTCGGACGCGAATCGCGCCGCGAGGATGTGGGCGCATATCTGGCTGTTCGAGGTGTGGGAGTAGAGAGAAGCTACTCTCAGCTCGTCATTCCGGGCTCGCCCTGCGGGCGCCCCGGAATGACGGTGGAGGGCTTCCAGATCCCCGATCGTCACCTGATCGGCGGCGCGTATTGAATGCCGCCGGCATTCCACAGCTGGTTCATGCCGCGGGGGATCTTCAGTGCAGACTCGCTGCCGATGTTGCGCTCATAGACCTCGCCGTAATTGCCGACACGACGGATGATGCGCGCCGCCCAATCCTTGGAGAGGCCGAGGTCCTCGCCGAAAGAGCCTTCATTGCCGACCAGCCGCATCACGTCCGGCTTCTTCGATTTCAGGGCTTCGTCGATGTTCTTGGAGCTGACGCCGAGCTCCTCGGCGTTGATCATCGCATACAGCGTCCATTTGACGATCATCATCCAGTCGTCGTCGCGCTGGCGCACCACGGGAGCCAGCGGCTCCTTCGAGATCAAATCGGGCAGGATGTCGTGATCGTTCGGCTTCGACAGCTTCAGCCGCAGCGCATAGAGCTGAGAGACGTCGGCCGTGAAGGTGTCGCACTTGCCGCTGTCATAGGCGTTGACGACGTCTTCGAGCCTGTTCAGCTTCACCTCTTCATACTTCATGTTGTTGGCGCGGAAGTAGTCGGCGAGGTTGAGCGCGTTCGTGGTCGCGTCCTGGACGCAGACCTTGCTGCCGGAGAGGTCGAGCGCGCTCTCGAGCTTGCGCGAGCGTGGCACCATGAAGCCCTGGCCATCATAATAGGCGACCGCGGGGAAATAGAGATCGTAGTTCTGCTCGCGCGACATGCTCCAGGTCGAGTTGCGCGAGAGGATGTCGACCTTGCGGCTCTGCAACTCCTTGAAGCGCTCATTGGCGTCGAGCGGAACGAACTTCGCTTTGCTTGGATCATCGAAGATCGCGGCGGCCACGGCACGGCAGAAGTCGACGTCGAAGCCGCTCCAATTGCCTTTGTCGTCGGGGATCGAGAAGCCGGGCAGGCCGGTATTGACGCCGCACAGCACTTCGCCGCGCCGCACGGTGCGCTTCAAGGTGCGGGTATCGTAGACCTCATAGGTCACGGCGGCGGCCGCGACGAGAACGGCGACGGCGAGCCCGATCAGCAGGCCGCCCCAAAAAGTGCGCATCATGGGTCACTCGCAAAGGTCAGGAGAAAGCGATGGATTGAAATTGACGCGACTGCGCCGTCACAGTTCCGGCTTCTGGCGCACCACGACCTTGGTGCCAACCGGCACGCGATCGTAGAGATCGGCGACATCGGTATTGACCAGGCGGAAGCAGCCGGAGGAGATCTTGGTGCCGATGGTCCAGGGCTGGTTGGTGCCGTGGATGCGGTAGACCGTGGTGCCCAGATACATGGCGCGCGCGCCGAGCGGATTGCCCGGACCGCCGGCCATGAAGCGCGGCAGATAAGGTTGGCGCGCGATCATCTCCGGAGGCGGAGTCCAGTCCGGCCACTCGGCCTTCTTGGTGATGTTCAGCAGGCCCTGCCATTGGAAGCCGTCACGACCGACGCCGATGCCATAGCGGATCGCGCGGCCGCCCGGCTGCACCAGATAGAGATGGCGCTCGGTGGTCGAGATGATGATCGTGCCCGGCGGTTCGGTGGTGCGATAATAGACGATCTGCTTGTGCCATTCCGGATCGAGCTCGAAGCTGTCGTCGGCGACGAGGCCGGGCTGATCGCCCGGATCTTCCGGCTGCTGCGCCCAACTATGCGCCGAGGACAAGGCCAGCGCGATCGCGGTCGTTGTGATGCAGATCAGGTGACGAAACCCCGCCATTCCAAGCTCTCCTTAACGACCCCTGCCAAGCTTGCCCCTGTTGACCACCCTCCCGATCAAAGGCGGGATTTTGATGCAAAGTCAAGGCGGCCGCGGGGGCAATGCTCAGGCGGACTTCAGCCAGAGCCGCAAGATGAATGCGACAGCCGCGACGGTCCCCACGCCCGCAATCCACAGCGCCGCGAACCACAGCAGTCGCTTCGCAAGCGGCGGCTCGTCATTCAAGGAGGGCATCAGTGATAGCCGCTGTCAGCTCTGACCTTGCCGCGAAAGACCCAATAGGCCCAGCCGGTATAGGCGAGGATCAGCGGGATCAGCACGGCAACGCCGACCAGCATGAACAGCTGGCTCCGCTCGGGCGCCGCGGCCTGCCAGATCGTGACACTCTGCGGCACGATATAGGGATACATGCTGATGCCGAGCCCGGCATAGGAGAGCAGAAAGAGCAGGAGCGACAGCACGAACGGCCAGCTGTCCCGACGCTCTGCGAGGTTCTTCATCAACAGCACGGCTACCGCGATGACTGCAAGCGGCACCGGTGCGGTCAGCACGATCGCGGGCCAAGAAAACCAGCGCTGCGCATATTGGATGGTGAGCAACGGGGTGGCGAGGCTGACCGCGCCGATCGCGATCAGCATGGCGAACAACAGATACCAGCTCAGCCGATAGGCCTGGTCGCGCAGCTCGCCTTCAGTCTTCAGGATCAGCCAGGTGGCGCCGAGCAGCGCATAGCCGACCACCAGCGCGACGCCGGTGAGAATGCTGAACGGGCTCAGCCAGTCCCACCAGCCGCCGGCATATTGCCGGTGCTCGACATGCACGCCCTGCAGGATGGCGCCGAGCGCGATGCCCTGTGCCAGGGCGGCGATCCAGGAGCCGCCGGAAAAGGCGAGGTCCCAGAGAGCGCGGCTGTTCCGGGTGCGCCAGCGGAATTCGAAGGCGACGCCGCGGAAGATCAATCCGACCAGCATTGCGATCAGCGGGGTGTAGATCGCCGGCAGCAGGATCGCATAGGCGAGCGGAAACGCCGCCATCAGACCGCCGCCGCCGAGCACAAGCCAGGTCTCGTTGCCGTCCCAGACCGGTGCGACCGTGTTGGTGATGACGTCGCGATCCTCCTTCGCCGGAAACAGCGGAAACAGGATGCCGAGCCCGAGATCGAAGCCGTCCATCACGACATAGACGAAGACCGCGAAGGCGATGATGAAGGCCCAGAGCGTCGTCAGATCGATCGATGCCGTCATGTTGCGCCAACTCCTGTCGGCACGCTGGGCGCCGGCGTGATGCCCGCGGTCCGCGTCGGACTCTCGGTGCTCGGTCCTTTCTCGCCGGGATGCGGCGGCGCCGCCATCAGCCGCAGCAGATACAGAATGCCTGCGGCATAGACGATGAAATAGACGATGATGAACGCGAGCAGGGATGAGCCGACCGCGGGTGCTGCCAGGGGGGATGCCGAATCGGCCGTGCGCAGCAGGCCATATACGGTGAACGGCTGGCGGCCGATCTCAGTGGTCATCCAGCCCGCGATCACGGCGACGAAGCCGGCCGGCCCCATCGCGATCGCGAAGCGATGCAGCAGCGCCGACTGGTACAGCCGGCCGCGCCAGCGCTCCCACAGGCTGAACAGGCCAAGCGCCAGCATCAAGAACCCGAGCCCCACCATGATGCGGAACGTCCAGAACGGGATCGCGACCGGTGGCCAGTTCTCGCGCGGCACGGTGTCGAGGCCCGCGAGCGGCGCGTCGGGCGAGTGCTTGAGGATCAGCGAGCCCAGCTTCGGAATGCCGACCGCGTATTTCAGCTTGCCGGCGGCCTCGTCGGGCCAGCCGAACAGATACAGCGGCGCGCCATCCTGGTGGCTCTCGAAATGACCCTCCATCGCCATGATCTTCGTCGGCTGGTGCGCGAGCGTGTTGAGCCCGTGCTGGTCACCGGCCAGGATCTGGATCGGCGCCACCAGGGTCGCCATCCACATCGCCATCGAGAACATCACGCGCGGGCCCGGCAAATGCGGGTTGTGCAGCAGATGGAAGGCGCCGACGGCGCCGACCACAAGCGAGGTGGTCAGATAGGCGGCCAGCACCATATGAACCAGCCGATAGGGAAAGGACGGATTGAAGATCACCTTCAGCCAATAGGCGGAGACGAATTGGCCCTCGGCATTGACCGCATAGCCGGCCGGCGTCTGCATCCAGGAATTGGCGGAGAGAATCCAGAATGCGGAGATCAGGGTCCCGATCGCGACCATCAGGGTGGCGAGGAAATGCAGGCGGGGACCGACGCGCTTCAGCCCGAACAGCATGACGCCGAGAAAGCCGGCTTCGAGGAAGAACGCCGTCAGCACCTCATAGGCCATCAACGGGCCGATGACCGGGCCGACCTTGTCGGCGAACACCGACCAGTTGGTGCCGAACTGGTAGGACATCACGATGCCCGACACCACGCCCATGCCGAAGGCGACCGCGAAGATCTTCAGCCAGTAATGGAACAAGTTGATGAAGACCTCGCGCCCGGTCCACAGCCACAGCGCTTCGAGCACCGCGAGATAAGAGGCGAGCCCGATCGAGAACGCCGGAAACACGATGTGGAAGGTCATCGTGAAAGCGAATTGCGCCCGCCCCAGATCAACTGCATCCAAACCGAACATGCGCACCGTCCGTCAACCATGCCCGGCTGCTTTAGCACGCGGCGTGTGACGGGAAAATCGCACCGCTCAACCGGCAGGATCAAATGCCAAATTGCCCCAGGCGGCGGTAGCGCACCGCAAAAAGAGAACGGCCCGGAGGTGGGCATCCTCCGGGCCATGGGGCAACTTGGAAGGTGGAACTCGTCCGGCGAAAAATCGCTTCGCTTCAGGACTGAAGCCAGCTGGGGGACTGGGTTTCAGTCGACGGTCAGGGTTGTAGCAGGGGACCTTTTCCGGGTGATTGCGCCGATTGTTTCAATTGTTTCGTTCAGCGTCTTCCGCCAGGAGCTTGCCGGGGCATTACGCCTGTCCCGGCAAATTTTCGTAAAAAAGACCTGGTCAGCGATCGGTCAGTCAAGCGGCGAGGCTGTTCACGCCTGCGCCCCGCAACAGATCGGCGAGCTGCTTGCGCGCATAGAACATCCGCGTCTTCACCGTGCTCTGCGGGATGCCAATGATCTGTCCGACCTCCTCGACCGACTTCTCATGATAGTAGACGAGATTGATGATCTCGCGGTGCGCGGGCGACAATTTTGCGACACAGGCACGCAGAATGGCGCTGGTGGTGGCGCGCTCGAGCGACGTCTCCGGCGTATCCGAGTCGTCGGCGATCTCGCGCACTTCCTCCTGGTCGATATCCTCGAACCGGCGCTGGCGCAGCGCGGTCAGCGCCTTGAACCGCGCGATGGACAACAGCCAGGTCGAGACCTGCGACCGGCCCTCGAATTGTTTCGCGGTCCGCCAGACGTCCAGAAACACTTGGCTGACCAGGTCTTCCGCAATCGTTGTGTCGCGCACGATCCGCAGGATGAAGCGATAGACCCGCACATGATGCCGCGAATACAGAACATGCATCGCAGTGCGGCCGCCATCGGCAATGCTCTGCAGGAGCATGTCGTCCGAGGTCGCCTGGGCAGCGATGATGCCCTGGCTGGCTGCGGAATTGATGGCAACGACGTTTTGCATGACGCTCTCCCGTTCCGCCGCCCCCTTGCGGCGTTTCGTCGGCCCGGATTCTTACTGGGGGCCGGTTTCGGGACGTCTGCACCAGGGCAAGAAAATGGTTTCGTGGACCCGGGTAATTGTTTCGTCAGCAGCAACGCGGCGAAATACTCATGGCGAAATTGTGGAGCTTTTCACGCGGTGGCATTTCGTATGCCGCCAAGTCCCCTGCCGGACCGCGGAAGCCCGCGGTCAGGCCTTTTCGCCGGCCGGGGAGAACAGGTAACCGCCGCCTCTGATGGTGCGGATCACGGCCGGTTTGCCCGGATCAGGCTCGATCTTGCGGCGAATGCGCATGATGCGCAGGTCCACCGCGCGATCGAACGCCTCGGCGTCGCGGGCATTGGCAAGCTCCAGCAGCCGCTCACGCGACAGCACCCGCTTGGGGTTGGACGCAAACACTTTCAGCAGGCTGAACTCGGATGCGGTCAACGGATGCTCATTGCCTTCGTCGTCGCGCAACGCCTGGGCATCGAGGTCCAGCCATTTGGTGCCGAAGCGGACCAGCTGCTCCTTCGGCTTCGCGGCCGCAACGTCCGGCGCGGGCGCCGCCGCCTTGGCAGGCGTGCTCCGCCGCAGCACGGAGCGGATGCGGGCCATCAATTCGCGCAGTTCGCAAGGTTTGGCGACATAATCGTCCGCCCCGAGTTCGAGGCCGACGACCCGGTCGATCGGGCTTGCGGTCGCGGTCAGCATGATGACCGGGATGTTGGTGCGGCTCTTGAGGTCGCGGATGATCGACAGCCCGTCCTCTTCGGGCATGTTGAGATCGAGCACGACCAGGTCGGCAGGACCGGCCGCGATCGCATTGCGCAGGCTCTTGCCGCCCTCGCACAGGGTCACGATAAAGCCGTGCATCTTGAGGTAATCGCCAACCATCTCCCGGGCCGGCGCCTCGTCGTCGACGATGATGATGTGCTGGCTCTGGGTCATGACAGTTCGGCCGTCGGAAGCATGATGGTGAAGGTCGATCCCTGGCCGGGACCATCGCTTTTAGCAGTCACTTCGCCGCCGTGCATATCGACAATCCGCTTGACAATCGAAAGGCCGAGTCCGGTTGAACTCTCGCCGGCCGTGGGTTTTGCCGATAGCCGCTGGAAGCGGCCGAACAAGCGGCCCAGATCCTCAGGCGACAGACCCGCGCCCTGGTCGCTAATGCTGATCACCGCATTGTCCTCGTCGCCCTTCACCTCGACGCCGATCCGGCCGCCGATCGGGCTGTATTTGATGGCATTGCTGAGCAGATTGTCGATCGCCTCGCGGATGCGGTCGGTGTCGCACATGGTTGGAAGATGTGCCGGCGCCGAGACCGAGATGATCTGCTGCTTGTTGTGCGCCAGTGGCTGGTTTGCCTCGACCACCTCATGGGCAAGAGCTGCGATGTCGACCGACTCGCGCCGGATCGTGATGTCGAACGCATCGGCCATGGCGTCGGAGATCAGATGATCCACCATCGAGGTCAGCCGCTTGGCGGCATCGCGGATATGCTCGATCTGGGCGGTGGTGCCGTCCTTGGAGGCGCCGGTCGCGATCAGCTCGGTCAGCATTTCGGTGCGGCCCATGATCACGCCGAGCGGATTCTTCAGGTCATGGGCGACGGTGCCGAGAATCTCGTTCTTGAAGCCGTTGGCGCGCTGCAGGCGAAGCCATTGCGCCGACAGCCTTCGGTTCGCCTGCATCAGCGCGCGGGTGCGCTGCGCGACGCGGTCCTCGAGCTGGGTGTTGGCTTCCTGCAGCTGCTGGTACAGGATCACATTGTCGAAGGCGATCGACAGCCGGCTGGAGAAGATCTCGACCAGCGATCGGTCGGTCTCCGAGAGCGGGCGCTCCGCCTGCAGCAGCACGACCACCTCGCGGCCGGAGCCGGTGCGCACATAAAGCACGGTGCGCTGGTCGGCGAATTCGTTCACGCGCTGCTTGAAGGCGGCTTCGACCATGTTGCGCAGATCGGGGTCGAGCGATTTCGAGCTCGGCGCGCCCGTGAAGCGGCTGTAGCAGCCGGAGCCTGCGAGCACGGCGAAATCTTCGGTCTGGCTGCCGTCGTCGCGCAGCACCAAAATACCTGCGCAGTCGACATTTAGCAGCGAGGCGATCTGGGTCAGCACGCCCTCCGCAAGCCGCTGCATCGACTTGAAATCGTACAGTGTGGAGGCGGCGTCGATGATGATTTCGAGCCCGCGCCGGGTCTGCACCATGCGTTCGAGCTGCTGATAGCTGCGCAACGCCGCGGTCAGCGACGTGAACAGCTTGTCGGCCGTGAGCTCGGTCTTCGCCTTGTAGTCGTTGATATCATACTGGACGATGACCCGCCGCTCCGGGGCCTGGCCGGGCTGCCCGGTACGCAGGATGATGCGCACCGTTTCGTTCTTGATTTCGTTGCGGATGTATTCGACCAGATCGAGACCGGCGACGTCGGTCTCCATGATGACGTCGAGCAGCACCGCTGCGACGTCAGGGTGGTCGCGCATCAGGGTGCGGCCTTCTGCCGCGGAATAGGCGGACAGGATCTCAAGCCCTTGGCCGTTGAGGCTGTAGTCGGACAGCGCAAAGCGGGTGCCCTCGTGCACCGCGTGATCGTCGTCGATGACCGCGATCTTCCATTTCCGCGCCGAGTGGTCGTTCTCGACGATGCCGGTGTCGTCGATCAGGTGGAGGACATCGTCCTGTTCGGCCATTGCGTCGTTCCGTCCCCTGTAGTTTCGGAGCCGCCCAATTCCTTAGAACCTCGGGCGACCCGCGGCATGATAATGCGAAAGGTGGTGCCTTGTCCCAGCCGTGACTCGAGCATCATCCGGCCGCCGAGCTGCTGGGTTACAAGATTATAGACGATATGCAATCCGAGTCCGGTGCCGCCCTCGTTGCGGCGGGTCGTGAAGAACGGATCGAAGGCTTGGCGCTGCACCTCGGGCGTCATGCCGGCCCCGTTGTCGGAGAAGATGATTTCGATATCGTCAGCTCCGCGCGGGCGTGCTGTGATCGAGATCGTGCCAGCGCGGCCGTCTGCAAAGGCATGGTTGACGGCGTTGAGGAACAGATTGGTCAATATCTGTCCATAAGAGCCGGGATAGCCGTCGATCGGAAGCCCTTCGGGCACGTCGACCGTGAGCGCGATCGGCGCTCGTTTCAGCACCGGTTTCAGGCTGGTGATGATCTGGTCGGTCGCTTCGCTCAGGATGAACTGCCGCCGCTCCGCATGCGAGCGGTCGACCGCGACCTGCTTGAACGACTGGATCAGTTCGCCGGCGCGCTGCAGATTGGCGACCAGCTGCTGGGAGGCGTCGCGCGAGGAGCGCACAAAATCCTCGAGCTGCGAGCGACGCAGGCCGCTGGAGGACTTCAGCTCGGTTTCGAACAGGTCGGCACGGCGGGCAAAGCTCGATGCGACCGTCAGGCTGATGCCGATCGGGTTGTTCACTTCATGCGCGACGCCGGCGACCAGGCCGCCGAGGGCGGCGAGCCGCTCGGCGTCGATCAGGTTGCGCTGCGCGGCGTTGAGCTCGAGCAGGGCGCTCTCGGCCCTCTCCTTGGACGTGCGCAGCTCGTCCTCGGTCTTGCGCTTGGCGATCGCGTTCTCGCGAAAGATCTCAACGGCGCGCGCCATGGCGCCGATCTCGTCGCGCGCCTCCGTGCCCAGAACTTTGCGGTCGTAGTCGCCGGAGGCGATGGCGCGCATCGCGGCCATGATCTGCTGCAGCGGCAGCCGAATCGACAGCGCGATCAGCACGCCCGCCGACAGGATGATGCCGAGGAAAAACACCGCGATCGAGAGCACCCGGCGCGAGATGTCGGCCAGCGTCCGGTCGAAGGTGGCTTGCGCCTTCTGCTCGCGCTGGCGCATCTGCACCGACAGGTCGTCGATGGCCCCGATGGTTTCGGCCTGGCTCGCATCGATGGTGTTGCGCAACAGCTCGGTCCGGTTGGTCAGCTCCTCGGAGAGCTTCGAGAAGCCGGCACGGAGTGCGGCCGTGCGCGCCGACAGCCGTTCCACCGCCAGGCGCTGAAGCTCGTTGTCGGCGAGGCCGGACATCTGAGGAATGGTTCTTTCGATGACCTCGGTGTTGCGCCGCGCCTCTTCGGCGGAGGCCGGCGCCAGCGACAGATAATACGAGTTCGCCGCGACCAGCATCGCCGTGAAGGCTTCGCGCGATCGACCGAGCGGTGGCCAGATTTGCGCGTCGCGGTGGCCGGTCGCGCCTTCGATCACGGAATAGAGGCCGGCCATCTCTCGGGCCGGACCAAGCACCTCGTCCTCATAGGTCTTCGAAATCGTGGTCTGCAGGCTGCGCAACTCGCCGAAGCCGTCGAGAAAGCGGACCGTGACCCGCTCCAGCTCTTCGACCGATCCCGACAACATCGGGTCGGTGGACGCACGGGTGGTCAGGGTGCCGAGCACAGCCTCGCGCAGGAGCAGGATCTCGGCGAACAGCTCCGGGCTGGGCTGGTTGATATAGCGGTGGATGAGGTTCTGCAGCCGGCTGGTCTCGCTCTCGAGGAGCGCCAGGATCTTGTCGGATTCGCGGACCTGGCGGACGTCCTCCCAGGCCGAGCCGAGCACGGCCGCGCCATTCCAAATCAGGCCCGCCAGCACGATGACCACGGCCGAATTGAGCGCGGCAATGGACAGGATCCGCCAGCGGATCGGTACCGCGCGAAGCAGGCGCACCATCCGGGCACGACCGAGCGCCGCCAGGCCGACCTGCCGGTCTTTCGCGCCCTGCTGGTCGGTGGTCGCCACTTTGAGCTACCTCGGCCCGTATTGGCGCGGACGGAAGGCGGCCGTCCCTCGGCCGAGCTTAGCGTTACGCGATACGATTTGGCCGTTATTGTGCATCGCAACCGTGCCGAGATGAAAGGCGGGAAGCAGCGGTGGAAGGGCCCGATCCGGATTTGGCGCGCCGTTCACACTCAAGCTCCGCGAAAGATGGGCGCGGTACACAGGCAACATGGTCCCCTTGATGATGAGGTCGAGTCCGACGCGAAAAGGTTCAATGCAGTCTGCAATGGGTGCTATAAGACCATTCTGCCGAGATGGCGATGCTCGTCAATGGTTGGTTAACAGATACGTTTCGCCACATAGTTGCGGCTGCGGTTTGTCCTATTTGAACTTTCATTTCTGCCTATCAGAATTTTAATCGGTCTGAACTGGGAATCATTGCCGTGACTGTCCTTTTGCGTTCTCTGAGCTTCATCGCAGCCGTGAGCTGGGGCGTGACGCCCGCTTCTGCCGCGACCGACATCATGTGGTGGCATGCGATGTCGGGCGAGCTCGGCAAGCAGGTCGAGAAGCTCGCCGCAGAATTCAATGCCTCGCAAGCCGACTACCGCATCGTGCCCAGCTACAAGGGCAACTACACCGAGACGGTGACGGCCGCGATCTTCGCATTCCGCTCACGCAGCCAGCCGGCGATCGTGCAGGTCAACGAGATCGCAACCGCCACGATGACCGCGGCCAAGGGCGCCATCTATCCAGTCTTCGAGTTGATGCGCGATGAGCAGGAGCGCTTCTCGCCCTCCGCCTATTTGCCGGCCGTGACCGGCTATTATGCCGATGTCGACGGCAATCTGCTATCGTTCCCGTTCAATGCGTCGACGCCGATCCTGTACTACAACAAGGACATGTTCCGTCGCGCGGGACTTGATCCGGAGGTTGCGCCCAGGACCTGGCCGGAGGTCGGAATGGCGGCGACGCGGCTGCGCGACAGCGGTGCCCTGTGCGGTTTCACGACATCCTGGCCATCCTGGATTCACGTCGAGAATTTTTCGGCCTTTCATAATCTGCCGATCGCGACGCGCATCAACGGTTTCGGCGGCCTTGACGCCGTCCTTATCTTCAACAATCCCGTGCTGACGCGCCATGTCGCACAACTGGCGGATTGGCAGTCCGCGAAAGTGTTCGACTATAGCGGGCGCGGACAGAGCGCCGAGCCGCGCTTTCAGAAGGGCGAATGCGGAATCTTCATCGGCTCGTCGGCGACCCGCGCCGACATCAAGGCCAATTCGAAATTCGAAGTTGGCTACGGCATGATGCCGTACTGGCCGGATGTGGCCGGCGCCCCGCAGAATTCGATCATCGGCGGCGCCACGCTGTGGGTGCTTCGGGATCGTCCGCGCGCCGAGTACAAGGGAGTGGCCAAGTTCTTCGCCTTCCTGTCGAGGCCGGAGGTGCAGGCGGCGTGGCACCAGGCGACCGGTTATGTGCCGATCACCCGTGCCGCGTTCGAGCTCACCCGCGCGCAGGGCTTCTATGATCGTGATCCCGGTGCGGCGATCGCGATCGAGCAGATCACGCTGCATCCGCCCACCGAGAACTCGCGTGGCCTGCGGTTGGGCTCCTTTGTGCTGATTCGTGACGCGATCGAGGACGAGCTGGAGCAGGCCATCAGCGGTCGGAAATCGCCGCAGGCTGCGCTCGATGCCGCGGTCGAACGCGGCAACAAGCTGTTGCGACAGTTCGAGCGCGCGAGCCCGGACCGTTGAGCTTGGCGCCGCATCCGTTGATCGCAGCATGATCTCGCCACCACGACTGACCGACGCAACGGAGTTTCGCGGCCTTCGCAGCGATCCGCAGCGCTGGCTGCCTCTGGCGCGCGATATCGCCCGCAGCCATGGCTACGCCGGGTGGGAGCCGACGCCGTTTGCGACGGGAACGAATCTGGTGGTCGGCATCGGTGATCGCCTGATCCTGAAGATCTTTCCGCCGGTGCACCGCAGCCAGTTTCTATCCGAGCGGGGCGCGTTGCGGGTATTGGCCGGTCAGCTCCGCATCGCGATCCCCGAGCTCGTGCATGAAGGTGAGCGCGAGCAGTGGACCTATCTCATCATGACCAGGCTGTCGGGCGAACTTGCCTCCGATGTCTGGCCTGGCGTCACCGAAGTGGCAAAGGAGCGCCTTCTCGGGCAACTGGGCGAAACCATTGCCGAGGTGCAGCGCGTGCCGCCGGGAGAGCTCGCGCAGATCGCGCCGGATTGGGCGACGTTCATGCAGGGGCAGATCGCGGGATGCCGCGCGCGGCATCAGCGGCTCGGCCTGCCGGATAAATTCCTGGCTGGGCTCGATGCCTTGTTGAGCGAGGCGCAGAACCTGATCCCGATGACGCCTGTGCCGGTGATCCTCACCGGTGAATACATCCCGGAAAATTTCCTGGTCGCGCGCCGGGGTGATGGCTGGTCTGTCTCTGGCTTGTTCGACTTCGGCGATGTGCTGACCGGATGGGGCGAGTACGATCTGCTCGGGCCGAGCGCGTTCATGACGGCTGGCCATCCGGGACGGGTGCACAGTCTCTTGGCGGGTTATGGCTATGCCAAGGATGCCATCAGCGGCAGCCTCAAGCGCCGCCTGCTCGCTTTGATGCTGCTGCATCGGGCCAGCGATCCTCTCCGGCATATCTGTATCGAGGATTGGCCCTTAAAGGCTGCCAACCTTGATGAACTGCAGGAGCTGATCTGGCCCGGTTGACATCCAGTCACATAGAGCAGTGGCGAGAGATCAGCCTAAACGATGTGCAAAACTGCCGCGCTGTATGCAATCGCAACATGCGCGCGATGCGGCAATTCGCGCATTGTAGAGCGAGTTCAAGTGCTTGCGCATGAGCGCGCCATTGGCACGAAGCTTGCGAATGTTCCCCGCAAAACTGATTTCTGACCGGAGCATTTGCATGAAGCGTCGTGATTTCCTGAAATCGGTTTCCGGATTGGCAGCGGGAGCCGTGCTGCCCGCGGCGCCCCACGTCATCTCGCAGGCGAAGGCCGATGCGCGGTCCGAGACGCTTCTGATCGTGTCCGAAGGCGGCCCCAACAACCTCGACATCCACGGTGTCGGCACCAATGTGCCGGGCTATGAGGTGTCGTGGAATTGCTATGACCGCCTGATCAGCCATGAGATGAAGAGTGGCCCCGGCGGGGTGCCTTACTACGATCGCGATAAGTTCAAGCCCGAACTGGCCCAGGACATGAACGTCGGTGACATGTCCGTTACCTTCAAGCTGCGAAAGAACGCCAAATTCCACGACGGCGCGCCGGTCACGGCCAAGGACGTCAAATGGTCGCTCGATCGCGCGGTCAGCGTCGGCGGTTTTCCGACCTTTCAGATGAGCGCGGGCTCGCTGACCAAGCCAGAGCAGTTCGTGGTGGTCGACGACTATACCGTGCGCGTCGACTTCCTGAAGAAGGACCGGCTGACGATCCCTGATCTCGCCGTGATCGTGCCCTGCGTGGTCAACTCCGAGCTCGTAAAGAAGAACGCCTCCGAGAAGGATCCCTGGGGCCTCGAATTCACCAAGCAGCAGACCGCGGGCTCCGGCGCCTACAAGGTCACGAAATGGACCGCCGGCACCGAAGTGGTCATGGAGCGCAATGACGAATGGGCCTCCGGTCCACTGCCGAAGATCAGGCGGGTGATCTGGCGCATGGTGCCGCAGGCCGGCAACCGCCGTGCGCTGCTCGAGCGCGGCGATGCCGATATCTCCTACGAACTGCCGAACAAAGACTTTCAGGAGATGAAGGCGGAGAGCAAGCTCAACGTCGTGTCGCTGCCGTTCTCCAACGGCATCCAGTATATCGGCATGAACGTCACCAAGCCGCCGTTCGACAATTTGAAGGTGCGCCAGGCATTGGCCTATGCGCTGCCCTATCAGAAGATCATGGACGCCGTGATGTTCGGGCTCGCCAACCCGATGTTCGGTGCGCCGGCCGACAAGCCGACGGAGGTGGCTTGGCCGCAGCCGCACAAATATGCGAGCGACCTTGAGAAGGCCAAGGCGCTGATGGCGGAAGCCGGCTATGCCAACGGCTTCGAAACCACGCTCTCCTTCGATCTCAACTTCGCACAGGTCAACGAGCCGCTCTGCGTGCTGGTGCAGGAGAGCCTGGGACAGATCGGCATCAAATGCACCATCAACAAGGTGCCCGGAGCGAACTGGCGGACTGAACTCACCAAGAAGGTGCTGCCGCTCTACACCAACGTCTTCTCAGGCTGGCTCGATTACCCCGAGTACTTCTTCTACTGGTGCTATCACGGCAACAATTCGATCTTCAATACGATGAGCTACCAGTCGCCGGAGATGGATAAGCTCATCGACGGCGCGCGCAATGCGGCCGCAACCGGCGACAAGGCGAGCTACGATGCGGACGTGAAAGGTTTCGTCGATCTCGCCTTCACCGACATTCCGCGCGTCCCGCTGTATCAGCCTTATGTCAACGTGGCGATGCAGAAGAACATCTCCGGCTATCAGTACTGGTTCCACCGGCGGCTCGACTATCGCTCGCTGGCGAAGGGGTGAGTGGCGTGACCGGCATTGGTGATGTAGGCGAAACTCTCTCATTCCCTCCCCCCTTGTGGGGGAGGGGCAGGGAGGGGGGTAGCTACACGCACTGCCGTCTCGGTTTACCCCCCACCCCAACCCTCCCCCACAAGGGGGGAGGGAGCCGAGCGCACAGCGTTGCGCGACCGAGGCCATCTCTGTCGAGGTGGCGGCCATGCTGACGCTCATCGCCAAGCGCCTCGCCTTCGCGATCCCCTCGCTGATCGGGGTTGTCATCGTCACCTTCCTGCTGACCCGTGCATTGCCCGGCGATCCCGCCGCCTATTTCGCCGGGCCCGCGGCGACCAAGGAGGCGGTCGAGCAGATCCGCAAGAAGCTCGGTCTCGACAAGCCGCTGGTCGAACAGTTCTTCCGCTACACCGCCGACCTTGCCCATGGTGATCTCGGCAACTCGCTCACCACCGGCCAGCCGGTCGCGACCGAGATCCGCAACCGCCTGCCGGCGTCCGCCGAGCTGACGCTGCTCAGTCTCTTGATCTCGATCATGATCGCGCTTCCGCTCGGCGTGCTCGCGGCGACCCGGCCGGGATCGTTGATTGATCATGCCTGCCGGATCATTACCACCGCCGGCGTGTCGCTACCCGTGTTCTTCACCGGACTGGTGCTGGTCTATGTGTTCTATTTCCGGCTCGGCTGGTCCCCGGCGCCGCTCGGGCGTCTCGACGTGTTCACCAGCGCACCGGAGACTGTGACCGGCTTTTACTTGGTCGACACTCTGATCGCGCGGGATTTCGAGGCGTTCCGCTCGGCACTCAGTCAGCTGATTCTGCCGGCGGCGACGCTGGCGATCTTCTCGCTGGCGCCGATCGCGCGCATGACGCGAGCTTCGATGCTGTCGGTGCTGGCATCGGAATTCGTTCGCACCGCGCGCGCCTCCGGTCTGTCACCATCGACCGTGACCGTCACCTATGCGTTCCGCAATGCGATGCTGCCCGTCATCACGACGCTGTCGATGGTGTTCTCGTTCCTGCTCGGCGCCAATGTGCTGGTGGAGAAGGTGTTCGCCTGGCCCGGCATCGGCTCCTACGCGGTCGAGGCGCTGATCGCCTCCGATTTCGCGCCCGTGCAAGGCTTCGTGCTGACCATGGCGGTCATGTATGTCGCGCTCAATCTCGTCATCGACATTCTCTATGGCGTCATCGATCCCCGTGTGAGGCTGGAAGGATGAGCACTGTCGCGCCCACCGCTGACCCCGTCATTCCATCACGACGATCGGGCCTCGTCGCTGTTATCGAGCACACGCGCTATGTGCTCGGTGAGAACAAGGTCACGGCCTTTGCCTTCGCGCTTCTGATCGTGATCCTGTTTGCGGCGCTGTTGGGGCCGTGGATCGTGCCCTACGATCCGCTCGCCAGCGACACCGCATCGGCCCTGAAGCCCCCGTCGGTGGCGCACTGGTTCGGCACCGACCAGCTGGGTCGCGACATCTTCAGCCGGGTCGTGGTTGCGACGCGCCTGGATACGTTCATTGCGATTGCTTCGGTGGTGCTGGTCTTCGCCATGGGCGGGCTTGCGGGCGTGGCCGCCGGCTTCTTCGGCGGCTGGACCGACCGTATCGTCGGCCGCATCGCCGACACTATCATGGCGTTCCCGCTGTTCGTGCTGGCGATGGGCATCGTGGCGGCGCTCGGCAACACCGTGCAGAATATCATCATCGCCACCGCGATCGTGAATTTCCCGCTCTATGCGCGGGTCGCACGCGCCGAAGCCAATGTCCGCCGCAATGCCGGCTTCGTCCAGGCGGCGCGGCTGTCGGGCAACAGCGAGGCGCGGATTCTGCTCGGCCATATCCTGCCAAACATCATGCCGATCATGATCGTGCAGATGTCGCTGACCATGGGCTACGCCATCCTCAATGCCGCCGGCCTGTCCTTCATCGGGCTCGGTGTCCGGCCGCCCACGGCAGAGTGGGGCATCATGGTTGCCGAGGGCGCATCGTTCATGGTGTCCGGCGAATGGTGGATTGCGCTATTCCCGGGACTGGCGCTGATGATCGCCGTGTTCTGCTTCAACCTGCTCGGCGACGGCTTGCGCGACATCGTCGATCCGCAGCGGCGGACGTGAGGCGATGGGCGTCCACGAACACAGCTTCGTCATTGCCGGGCTTGACCAGGCACTCCATCAGTCAAAGCGTATGCTGAATTTTTGGATGGATGCGCGGGTCAAGCCCGCGCATGACGGTCTGAGTGATTGGAGAACATCATGACCGCACAGCCGCTGCTCGAGGTCCGCGATCTCACCGTCGAATTCTCCACCCGGCGCGGCATCGTCAAGGCGGTGCAGCATATCGATATCTCCGTCGCGAAAGGCGAGACGGTCGCGATCGTCGGCGAATCCGGCTCCGGCAAATCGGTCACGTCCTATGCCGTCATGCACATCCTCGATCGCGCCGGGCGCATCGCGCAAGGCGCTGTGATGTTTTCCGGCATCGACGTCAAGGCGGCCAGCGAGGCTGAGATGCGCGATCTGCGCGGCCGCGAGATCTCGATGATCTTCCAGAATCCGCGCGCGGCGCTCAATCCGATCCGGAAAGTGGGCCAGCAGATCGAGGACGTGCTGAAGCAGCACGCCCAGGCCGCCGCGAACGAACGCCCGGAGAAGGCGATCGCAGCGCTCGAGCAGGTGAAGATCGCGCGCCCGCGCGAGCGTTATCATGCCTATCCGTTCGAGCTGTCCGGCGGCATGTGCCAGCGGGTTGTGATCGCGCTGGCGCTGGCCTGCAATCCGCAGCTGCTGATCGCCGACGAGCCCACGACAGGGCTCGATGTCACCACGCAAAAGGCAGTGATGGATCTCGTGGTCGAGCTGACGAAGCAGCGCGGCATGTCGACCATCCTGATCACGCATGATCTTGGTCTTGCGGCTGCCTATTGCGACCGCGTGGTGGTGATGGAGAAGGGCCACGTGGTCGAGACCGCCAACGCGGCCGACATCTTCGCGCATCCGCAGCATCCCTACACGCGCAAACTGATGCGGGCGACTCCGCGGCTCGGCGTGTCGTTGCGGGAACTGCTGCCGGAGGAGGAAGGGGCGCCAGCGGCGCAGCAAGCTCGCTCCGTCATGGCCGGGCTTGACCCGGCCATCCATCTTTCTTCGCAAGACTCGTCAGAAGCGATGGACCCCCGGGGCAAGCCCGGGGGTGACGAGCAGAGAGATGGCACCGCAAAGCCACTCCTTCTCGTCGACAGGCTGGTCAAGGAATATCCCCGACAGGGCGCGAGTGCGACGCTTTCAAAACTGTTCGGGCGCAAGCCGCCGGTCGAGCCCGAAGCCTTTCGCGCCGTCGACGGCATCAGCTTCATGATCGGCCATGGCGAAAGCGTCGGCCTGGTCGGCGAATCCGGTTGCGGCAAGTCGACGACATCGATGATGGTGATGCGGCTCTTGGACCAGAGCTCCGGCCGCATCGTCTTCGACGGCGAGGAGATCGGCGGGATCGCGCCGCAGGCGTTTGCGCGGCTGCCGCAACGCAGCCGCATCCAGATGGTGTTCCAGGATCCGACCGACAGCCTCAACCCGCGCTTCACCGCGGCGCGCGCCATCGTCGACCCGATCCTGCAGCTCGGCGACATCAAGGGCCGCGACGCGCTGCGGGCGCGATGTGAGGAGCTCGCGACCCTGGTCGGCCTGCCGCTCAACCTGCTCGATCGCTTCCCGCATCAATTGTCCGGTGGCCAGAAGGCGCGTGTCGGCATCGCCCGTGCGATCGCACTGCATCCGAAGCTCGTGATCCTGGACGAGCCGACGGCGGCGCTCGACGTTTCGGTGCAGGCGGTGGTGTTGAACCTGCTGCATGATCTGAAACAGCAGATGGGTATGAGCTATCTGTTCGTCTCCCATGATTTGAATGTGGTGCGCCTCCTGTGCGATCGTGTCATCGTGATGCGGTCGGGGCGAATCGTCGAGGAGGGCACGGCCGAGCGTGTGTTGGACGATCCGCAAGATCCCTACACGCGCGAGCTGCTTGCGGCGATTCCGCATCCACCGTTGCCGGTGCATTGAGAGGTGAGAGGATGGCCGAACCCTTGGATGATTACATCGATGCCGTCGGGCGCGCGCTCGGATTGCCTATCGAGGAGGACTGGCGGCCCGCGATCCGCGCCAATCTCGAAGTGTCGCTGAAGATGGCGCGGCTGGTCGACGATCATAAGCTGCCGGACGAAACAGAGCCTGCGAGTGTCTTCCGTGCCTGAATCTGCCGAGATGTCTGCAAGCGCCATCGCCGCCGCGGTGAGCGCGCGCAAGCTGTCTGCGCTGGAGGCGACCGACGCGGCCTTGGCGCGGATCACGCAGCATGATGGCGTGCTGAATTCATTCACCGACGTCACCGCCGCGCGTGCGCGGGACAAAGCGCGTGCCGTCGATGCGGCGATCGCTGCGGGCAAGAGCGTCGGTCCGCTGGCCGGCGTGCCATTCGCGGTGAAGAACCTGTTCGATGTGAAGGGGCTTGCGACACGCGCCGGTTCCAAGATCAACCGCGACCTGCCGCCCGCAGCGCGCGATGCGACCTTGATCGAGCGGATGGAAGCGGCAGGCGCCGTTCTGATCGGCGCGCTCAACATGGGCGAATACGCCTATGACTTCACCGGCGAGAATGTGCATGACGGGCCGTCGCGCAATCCGCACGATGCCACCCGTATGAGCGGCGGCTCCTCGGGTGGATCCGGCAGCGCCGTCGGCGGCCGGCTGGTGCCGCTCGCGCTCGGCTCAGATACAAATGGCTCGATCCGGGTGCCGTCGTCGTTCTGCGGCATTTTTGGGCTCAAGCCGACCTACGGCCGGCTGTCGCGCGCACGCTCATTTCCCTTCGTCGCCAGCCTCGATCATCTCGGGCCCTTTGCCCGTTCGGTCGAGGACCTCGCGCTCGCCTACGACGCCATGCAAGGGCCGGATGCTGACGATGCGGCCTGCACGAGCCGCGCGGCGGAGCCGGTGACGCCGTTGTTTAGGCAGGGCATCCCCGGTCTGCGCGTCGCTCTGGCCGGCGGCCATTTCCAAAAGCATCTGTTCCCGGAAGCGATCGAAGCGGTCAGCCGCGTTGCCAAGGCGTTGAACGTGACCGAAGTGATCGAGGTGCCGGAGGCGGCGCGCGCCCGCGCTGCGGCCTACGTCATCAGCACCACCGAAGGCGCGTCGCTGCATCTCGACCGGCTGCGCACGCGTGCTTATGACTTCGATCCCGCCGTCCGTGACCGGCTGATCGCAGGCGCGATGATTCCGGCTCCCTTGGTCGATCGCGCCCAGAAATTCCGGCGCTGGTATCGCGCGCAGGTGCTGGAGCTGTTCAAGCAGGTCGATCTGCTGATCGCGCCTGCGACGCCATGCATTGCGCCGAAACTCGGGCAAGCGACTTTCGTGCTCGACGGCGTCGAGCTGCCGGTGCGCGCCAATATCGGCATCCATACTCAGCCGATCTCCTTCATCGGCCTGCCGGTGGTCGCCGTTCCGGTGCCGCTGTCGCCGATGCCGATCGGGGTGCAGCTGATTGCCGCGCCCTGGCGCGAAGACATCGCACTTCGCGTGGCCCATGCCTTGCAGGAGATGGGCGTCGTCGCCGCGCCGGCACCGAAGGGACATTAGAGCATGGAAGTCGATCTGCCCGATGTCGTCGCGGAGGTCACGGCACAGTTCCAGCGTTATGAACAAGCGCTCGTGAGCAACGATGTCGCGGTGCTTGACGAGCTGTTTCGAAAGGATTCGCGCACTCTGCGCTATGGCATCACCGAGAATCTGTATGGTTATGGCGAGATCTCCGCTTTCCGCGCGGCGCGCTCGCCGGCCGGCCTGATGCGGCGGACCGCGCGCACGGTCATCACCGCTTATGGTCGCGACACTGCGGTCGCCTCGACCTTGTTCTATCGCGACAGTGCACCCGGCCGCGTTGGTCGCCAGATGCAGACCTGGGTCCGCTTTCCGGAAGGGTGGAGAATCGTTGCGGCTCATGTCAGCATCATCGATGAAGCGAAGGGTGCTTAAGGCATGAGTCTCGACGACCTTCCGATCCGGCCGCGGCCACTCCTCGTCGGCGAGCCGGAGCTGCAGCGTGTTGATCGCCCGGTGCCCAGCGTCGCCAAGATCACGCGCGCCGAAGAGCTGCGGTTGCAACTTGCGGATGAAATCGTGCGCGGCGCGCTGGCGCCCGGCGCGCCGCTCGACGAAACCGAGATCGCCAAGCGCTTCAATGTCTCCCGCACGCCGGTGCGCGAAGCGTTGCGCCAGCTTGCCGCGTCGGGCCTGGTGGAGGCGCGCGCGCATCGCGGCGCGGAGGTGGCGCGTCCAGGCGTCGAGCGGCTGACCGGGATGTTCGAGGCGATGGCGGAGCTCGAAGCGCTCTGCGCGGGGCTTGCCGCGCAGCGGATGACGCCGATCGAACGGCAGCGGCTCGAAGCCATTCACGATGAATTGCGCACCCTCAGCCATGCCGGGAATCCTGAGCGGTTCCACGAGGTGAATGAGCGGTTCCACAGCACGATCTATGCCGGAGCGCACAACGCCTATATTGCCGAGATCACTTTGGCGACGCGGGTGCGGGTGCAGCCGTTCCGGCGGGCGCAGTTCCGCAATCTGGGCCGGCTGGCCAAATCGCATGCCGAACACGACCGCGTCGTGGTTGCGATCCTGCGCGGTGACAAGGCCGGTGCGGCCAATGCGATGCGCGCCCATATCGAGCTGGTGCGCGGCGAATATGAGATCTACGCGGTCTCCGTGTAGGCGCACCTCGCAATAGGAACTCCCGTACGAGGCGGTTGTTTTCTCTGTTCATCCCTGACCAGAGGAGACTGGCTCATGGCTTCAGCTTCTGAGAAGGATCCCCGTCATCACACCCGGCGCATGACGCAGCGCCTGCAAGAGACCGTGGCGCATCTGCGCGAGGACATCGGCAAGGTCGATGAGCCCCAGCTCAAGGCGATGTTCGAGACCTCGGCGGAAGTGCTGAACGGGCTGATCAAGGCCTTCGACGACTACGACAAGAAGAACGAAGCGGCCTGGCGCAAATCGGCCTGACGGAGCGTGGTATGCCTCTCATCAGGCCCGCGGATCTCGCTGCCGAAATCGACAAGCGCCGCTTCCTGAAAGCCGCATCTCGGGCGGCGGTGGCCGGTGGCCTTGTGTTATCGCCGGCCATCGCCTTGGCAGCCAAAGCCGACAGAGGCGAGAAAGCTGACAAGGGCGAGAAGGAGCCCGAGGTCAGCCCGCCCGAAGACCTCATGCGCGAGCATGGCGTGCTCGATCGCGTGCTGCTGGTCTACGAAGCGGCGGTGCGCAAGTTCTCCGCCAATGAGGATTTCGATCCAGCCGTGATCACGGGCGCCGCGGAAATTGTCCGCGACTTCATCGAGAATTACCACGAAAAATCCGAGGAGCAGGCGGTCTTTCCCCGCTTCAAGCAGGCCGGCAAGCTGGTGTCGCTCGTCGATACGCTGATGACGCAACACGACGCCGGTCGGCGCGTGACTGCGAAAATTCTGCAAGCCGCGCCCGGCAGCCGCAAGGATGGTGATGAACGTCGGCAGGTCGTCGACGGCATCAACGCCTTCATTGCCATGTATCGGCCGCACGCGGCACGCGAGGATACCGAGCTATTTCCGCTGCTGCGCAAGATCGTCTCGCCGCATGAATATGATGCGATGGCGGAGGATTTCGAGAAGAAGGAACATCAGATGTTCGGCGGCGACGGTTTTGAGATGATGGTGCACCGCGTCGCCTCGCTCGAGCAGCAGATCGGCATCGCCGATCTCAATCAGTTCACACCGCGCTGATCCTCTAAGCCGCCCCTTTCGCCAGATAGGCACGCCAGCCGCCGAATGATGAGATATCTCGCGCGCCATTGGTCGCAGCCGACTCCACGATGAAGCCTTTGACGTCGCGCCCATCGGCGAGCGCGATCGTGCCGATCGACAGCGGCGCGGGCACCGACGCGACGAATTGGCCGAAGCCCGCGGCCGACAGCGCCCACAGTTCGAGCTCGACGCATACGCCCTCGCCGGGCGCGATGCGGAGCATGCCGGGCTTCGGCGGCGTCGTCGGAAGCGCATACAGCCGATAGTTCGGCGCCGTTTTCGCCGCTTCCAGCAGGCGGCCGCCGAGCGATGTCAGCTCGTGATTCAACGCCATCCCCGACAGATGCGCGCCGACCACCGCGATCGCAAACTCGCCGTCGCGCAGTATCGAAGGCAGCGGCGCCAGCGCGGGCTGAGGGACCGCCTTCGCGCCAACGGCAAGTTTGGTATCGGCGTGGAAAGCGCGCCCGATGCCGGCGAGCTTGGCATCGTCACCCGCCGGAGCCAGGAGCGTGATGCCGAATGGAATGCCGTCGTCGCGCATGGCGGCCGGCAGCGCCAGTCCGCAGAGATCGAGCAGATTGACGAAATTGGTGTAGGTGCCGAGCCGGCTGTTGAGCTCGATCGGGTTGGCCAGCACCTCGGCCGTCGTGTAGGTGGTCGGCGCCGTCGGCAGCACCAGTGCGTCAATATCAGCAAAGGTGCGCGCCGCGATCTTGCGCAAGCCTTGCAGGCGATAGAGCGCAGCGAAGGCGTCGGCCGCGCTCGGGCGCGCACCGGCAATGGTGATCTCGCGCGTGACTGGATGGATCGCATCCGGGTCGGAAGCCAGAAGATCGCGGATCACGAGATAGCGCTCGGCGACCCACGGCCCTTCATAGAGCAGCCGCGCGGTCTCATAGAACGGCTCGAGATCGAATTCGACCAGATTGGCGCCAAGCCTGGAGAAGCGCGCGATCGCCTCGCCATAGGCGGCCTCCGCGGCTTTGTCGCCGAAGAAAATCAACTGGCCCGAGCGCGGCACGCCAAGCCGCACGCCACTCGGAAAAGATGAGAGCGCTTTCAGCGGCCGGTCGCGCGAGAATGGATCGAGCGGATCGGGCGCGGCCAGGGCGGTGAGCGCCGTGATCGCATCGTCCACCGTCAGTGAGAACACCGAGATGCAGTCGAGCGTCCGGCAGGCCGGCACGAGCCCTGCCGTCGAGATCATGCCGAGGCTGGGCTTCAGGCCCACGATGTTGTTGAGCATCGCCGGCACGCGGCCGGAGCCGGCCGTGTCGGTGCCGAGCGACAGCGGCACAAGGCCGGCAGACACCGCGACGGCCGAGCCCGAGCTCGATCCGCCCGGCAGCAGGTCGCCGCGCACCGGATTTTTCGGGATGCCATAGGGCGAGCGCACACCGACCAGTCCGGTCGCGAACTGGTCGAGATTGGTCTTGCCGATAATGATGGCGCCGGCGGCGCGCAAGCGCGCCACCGCGGTCGCGTCGCGCGCTGGGGTGTAGGCGAAGGCGGGGCAGGCCGCCGTGGTCGGCAGGCCCGCAACGTCGATATTGTCCTTCACCGCGACCGGCACGCCATAGAGCGGCAGGCTCGCGGCATCCTTGCTCGCAAGCCGCCCGGCTTCGGAGATGGCGTCCTTCTCGTCACGCAGGCTGATGAAGACAGCGGGATCGCCATGGGCGCGGATCCGTTCGAAGCTGCGCGCCACGGTCTCGGCCGGCGATGCCTGGCCCTGCCGATGCGCCGCGACGATCTCCGCAACGGTCTCGGTCACGAACGGCTCCGGTGATCAGATGTGACTGTCGTCCGTTGCATTGCTGACGCTCCCCCGGTCAAGAAGTCCGTTGATCGTAGCAAGGCACATGCCATTGTGTACATCGGCACGATGGGCGGCACTGATGCTTATCGCTTGAATTTCAATCGGTTGTTCGACGGTGAACGAGCGTCGGCATGCTGGCGGCGGACGTTTGCCTCCCAAATTGCTTATTCTTTGGGCAAACGTCAGTCCATCACCTTGCTCGACCCCTGCGTGATCAGGCGCGCTGCGCGCTGATCGCGCGCATGAATCCAAAGCCAGCTCAGCGCCACCGCGAGCCGGTTGCGCAAGCCGATCAGGAAATAGATGTGAGCCAGGCCCCAGATCCACCAGGCGATCGCGCCGCGCAGCTTGAGCCAGCCGAAATCGATCACCGCGAGCCGCTTGCCGATCTGCGCCAGGCTGCCGGCATGGCTGTAGCGGAATGGCGACAGGCTGCGCCCGCCGAGCCGGGCCTTGATGGCCTCAGCGACGTAGCGGCCCTCCTGCTTGGCGGCCGGTGCGATGCCCGGCACCGGTTGCCCATTCCAGGCTGGAATCGTGATAGTGTCGCCGATGGCGAAGATCTCGGGATGCCCGGGCACCGTCAGGTCCGGGGCGACCTGCAGCCGTCCAGCGCGATCCGCCGGGGCGTTGAGCCACTCGGCCGCCCGTGATGCGCGCACGCCGGCGGCCCAGATGATGGTCTTGGCGTCCAATTGCTTGCCGCCGTAGACGACGCCATCCGCATTGCAGTCGGTCACGGGTTGCCTGAGCACCACCTCCACGCCGATGCGCTCGAGCGATTTGAGCGCGTAGGCCGACAGGTCATCGGGAAAGCCTGCCAGCACGCGCGGACCGGCTTCGATCAGCAGCACGCGCGTTCCGTGCGTGTCGATGTTGCGGAAGTCAGGCGGCAGGGTGGAGCGGGCAAGCTCGGCAATGGTGCCGGCGAGCTCCACGCCGGTCGGGCCCGCGCCGATGATGACGAAGGTCATCAACGCTGCGCGCTTGGCCGGATCCGTCTCGCGCTCGGCGCGCTCGAAGGCGACCAGGATGCGCCGCCGCAAAGTCGTGGCGTCCTCGAGCGTCTTGAGCCCCGGCGCGAACGGCTCCCACTCGTCATGGCCGAAATAGGCGTGGCGCGCGCCGGTGGCGAGCACCAGCGTGTCGTAGGCGACTTCAGTGCCGTCCTCGAGCTGCACGCGTCGGTTCGCGGCATCGATGCCCGTGACGGTTCCAAACAGCGTCGTCACTTCGGGACGATCGCGCACCAGATAGCGGATCGGCCAGGCGATCTCGGACGTCGAAAGCGAGGCGGTCGCGACCTGATAGAGCAGCGGCTGAAACAGATGATGGTTGCGGCGGTCGATCAGTGTGATGCGCACGGGCGCGCCGGCCAGGCGATGGGTCGTTTCCAGGCCGCCGAAACCGGCACCGACGATCACGACGTGATGAAGATTGCGCGGCTCAATCGTCATAGGCTGGTTCTCGCTGCTGCACCCCCACTTTAGGTACACGCAAGCGTGGCCGCTTCAAGCCCGTCGCGTCTATCGTATGATAGCAGGATGGTATCGGCTCGGCGGGGGCGCCATCTTTCCGTTCAGAACCCGTGCCTGCTGCCTTGTCGGGAATATCGTGACGGATTGATCGTCGCGCATTGGGGGCGACACAACGGGGGCACCTCAAGTTTAATGTTGCCAAGGCAACCATTCTGTGGAACGCTGATCGGCAAGGGGCGGGCAGCAAGATGCGCACCGTCGGCCAAGGGATGGAAACGGGATGAGCCTGCGGCAAGCCAGCGCGGCGGCATATAGGCGTGTTGGAGCGATGCAGCGTGCGGCAAGATCCGTGCGTGCCGCAGGATCAGGGCTCCATTGGCCCGGTCACGGCGCCGAGATTATCGTGAATGCGGCGCAGCAGGACAATCAGGAGCTCTTGTTCCTGCTTGTCGAGGCACGACAGCAGGCGCCGCTCCCGCTCCAGCGCAGCGATGATGACCCTGTCATGGGTCGCGCGTCCCTTGGTTGTCAGCGCGATCGAATGGCTGCGGCCGTCGGCGGGATCGGAGCGGATGGCGATCAGTCCGCGCTTTTTCATCGCCGCCAAGGTGCGGCTTACGGGTCCTTTGTCGAAGCCGATCACGCTGCAGATGCGCGATGCCGGGATGCCCGGCTCGATCACGAGCAGCGACATGATCCGCCATTCCGTGACGTTGACGCCGAAATTGCGCTGGTAGAATGCGGTCGCGCTGTTCGACAATTTGTTGGCGATGAAGGTGATGAAGGCGGGCACGTAGCGATCGAGATCGAGCGTGAGGCCATGGTCCGGATCCTGGCCTTTCGTCGCTTGCGCCTGGGCCTTGCTGCCGCGCGATTTGCCGGTCTGCTCGCTCATGATCTCCATCATCTCTCGCGCCAAAGACATAGAGATAGCCGAAGCCGCATGACAAGGCCAAACTTCGGGAGGACAGCATGAACCTGACAGATGTCTCCGCGCCGGCCGCTCGCCCTGCCGCGCCTGCGGACGGAATTCCGCACCTCGACATCGATCCGTTCTCGATCGCCTTTTTCGATGATCCCTATCCGGCGCATGACGCGATGCGCGAGGCGGGGCCGGTGATCTATCTTGATCGGTGGAATGTCTATGGGGTCGCCCGCTATGCCGAGGTCTACGCGGTGCTGAATGATCCCCAGACTTTCTGCTCCAGCCGTGGCGTGGGCCTCAGCGACTTCGCCAAGGAGACGCCGTGGCGGCCGCCGAGCCTGATCCTGGAAGCCGATCCGCCGGCACATACGCGCACGCGCGCGGTGTTGAGCAAAGTGCTGTCGCCGGCGGTGATGAAGCGGCTGCGCGATGGGTTCATGGCCGCCGCGGAGGCGAAGGTCGATGAGCTGCTTGCGCGCGGCCAATTCGATGCGATCACCGATCTTGCCGAAGCCTATCCGCTGTCGGTGTTTCCGGATGCCTTGGGGCTGAAGCCGGAGGGGCGCGAGCATCTCATTCCCTACGCGAGCCTCGTGTTCAACGCGTTCGGACCGCCCAACGAGCTCCGGCAGCAGGCGATCGCACGCTCGGCGCCGCATCAGGCTTATGTCACCGAGCAATGCCAGCGCGACAACCTCACGCCCGGCGGCTTCGGTGCCTGCATCCATGCCTTCGCCGAGACTGGTGACATCACCCCGGCTGAGGCGCCGCTTCTGGTGCGCTCGCTACTCTCGGCGGGCCTCGACACCACGGTCTACGGCATCGGTGCCGCCGTTTATTGTCTCGCGCGGTTTCCGGAAGAGTGGCAGCGACTGCGCCAGGATCCCTCATTGGCTCGCAATGCCTTCGAGGAAGCCGTGCGCTTCGAAAGCCCGGTGCAGACCTTCTTCCGCACCACCACGCGCGAGGTCGAGATCGGCGGCGTCACGATTCCTGAGGGCGAAAAGGTGCTGATGTTCCTGGGCTCGGCCAATCGGGACGTGCGCCGCTGGGAGCGGCCTGACGCTTACGACATCTCGCGCAAAGTGTCCGGCCATGTCGGCTTCGGTTCGGGCATCCACATGTGCGTCGGCCAGCTCGTCGCCCGTCTCGAAGGCGAGGCGGTGCTGACCGCGCTGGCGCGCAAGGTCGCCACCATCGAGATCAATGGCGCGGTCAAGCGTCGTTACAACAACACCCTGCGCGGGCTGGAAAGCCTGCCAATCAGCATCACTCCAGCCTGAGCAAGGGCATGACGACGATCACCTTCATTCATCCAGACAATCGCAGCGAAGACGTCAAGGCCGAGGAGGGCGCCAGCGTCATGCTGGCGGCGCTTACCCATGGCGTTGACGGCATCGTTGCCGAATGCGGCGGCAATGCCGTCTGCGCCACCTGTCATGTCTATGTCGACGATGCCTGGGTCGCGAAGCTTGATCCTATGAGCGACGACGAGGACGCGCTGCTCGATGGCACGGCGTCGGAGCGCCTGCCAAACAGCCGTCTCTCTTGCCAGATCAAAGTGTCAGCTGCGCTCGATGGTCTCGTGGTGCGCGTGCCCGAGCGTCAGAGCTGACGTCTCGTCCGGTCGGCATGCAGCTCGGCCGCAATAACAAGAAACAAGCAAACCAAAAAAGGGGAGGGAATTGATGAAGCAGCTGAACTATGGGCTTGCGCTGGTCGCGCTGAGCTTAGCCTGCGCGCCGGCTCGGGCGGAGATTTCCGACAATGTCGTTCGCATCGGCGTGCTCAACGACATCTCGGGCATCTTCCAGGATACCAACGGCATGGGCTCGGTCGAGGCGGCCCGCATGGCTGCGGAAGATTTCAACGGCGGCGGCAAGGGCATCAAGGTCGAGATCGTCTATGCCGACCATCAGAACAAGGCCGACGTCGGCTCAGCGATCGTGCGCAAATGGCTCGAGGTTGACAAGGTCGACGCCGTCGTCGATGTGCCGAATTCGGCGGTGGGGCTGACGGTCAATGAGCTGCTGCGCAACAGCCGCATGACCTTCCTGGCGTCATCGACCGCGAGTTCGGATCTGACCGGCAAGGCCTGCTCGCCGAATACGATCCAATGGGTCAACGACGCCTGGGCCACCGGCAACACCACGGCCGCCGCCATGATGGGACGCGGCGGCAAGGAATGGTACTTCATCACCGTGAACTATGCGCTCGGGCAGGGCATCGAAGCCGAGGCCACCAACTATATCGAGAAGCACGGCGGCAAGGTGCTGGGCTCGGCCAAGCATCCGCTCGGCACCTCCGACTTTGCCTCGTTCCTGCTGCAGGCGCAAAGCTCCAAGGCCAAGATGATCGGGCTCGCCAATGCCGGCGGCGACACCATCAATGCGGTGAAGCAGGCAGGCGAGTTCGGAATTCAGCAGACCGGCCAGTCGCTGGTCGCCTTCCTACTGTTCATCAATGATGTCCATGGCATGGGATTGAAGGCCGCACAGGGCTTGCAGCTCCTGGAAGCCTTCTACTGGGACATGGATGACGAGACGCGTGCGTTTGCGAAGCGCTTCGCCGCGCGCCCCGGCATGAACGGCAAGATGCCGAGCGGCAACCAAGCCGGCGTCTATGCGTCGACGCTCGCCTATCTGAATGCGGTCGCAGCCACTGGCAGCGACGACGCCAAGGATGTCGTGCCGCAGATGAAGACGGTCAAAGGCAAGGACAAATTATTTGGTGAGGTCACGATCCGGCAGGACGGCCGCGTCATCCATCCGATGTATCTGTTCGAGGTGAAGAAGCCGGAGGAGTCGAAATACCCGTATGACTACTATCGTCTGGTTGCGACCATCCCCGCCGACCAGGCATTTCGGCCGCTTGCCGAAGGTGGCTGTCCGCTCGTGAAATGAGCACCGCGATCGGGCCGCACGCTGTGGTCGACCGACGGACCGGCTGCAGCGCGGCCGGCCGTTGCGTCATTCACCATCCTCGTCGACCGGCAGTATAGTTCTTGCCATCCGCTGTTTTCGCGAATTATGGTGCATGAGGCCTTAGAAGCCCGGACGCACTGCGGCGAAACGCCGCCGACGCGTCATTGGCCGATGCTCCATTCGGTCGATGGTCCATAAAGAAAAGAGCAGGAGGGGAGGAACATGAAAGCAACATTCTGGCTCGCCGGCGCAGCGGCGCTTTGCCTGTCGCAATCCGCGCTCGCGGCCGACAGCATCAAGATCGGCTTCGTCTCCACATTCAGCGGTCCGACCGCTGTCATCGGCAACGACATGCGGAATTCGTTCGAGCTTGCGCTCGACCATCTCGGCCGCAAGATCGACGGCAAGCCGGTCGAAGTGATCTACGAGGACGACCAGCAGAAGCCTGACATCGGCAAGCAGAAGACCGAGAAGCTGGTGCAGTCCGACAAGGTCGATTTCATCGTCGGCTATATCTGGTCGAACGTGCTGCTGGCGTCGCTGAAGACGGCGGTGGATTCCAAGACCTTTCTGATCTCGGCCAATGCCGGGCCGTCACAGCTCGCCGGCGAATTGTGCTCGCCTTACGTGTTCTCGACCTCCTGGCAGAACGACCAGACGCCCGCGGCGATGGGCCTCACTATGAACCAGAAGGGCGTCAAATCCGTCTTCCTGATCGGACCGAATTACGCCGCCGGCAAGGACATGCTGGCGGGCGTCAAGAGCACCTTCAAGGGCCAGGTGGTCGGCGAGGAATATACGGTCTGGCCGAGCCAGCTTGATTTCTCGGCCGAGCTCTCCAAGGCGCGCAATTCCGGCGCGGAAGCGATCTTCGTGTTCTATCCGGGCGCGGCAGGTGTGCAATTCCTCAATCAGTACGCGCAGGCCGGGCTGAAGGAGAAGATGCCGCTCTACACTGCGTTCACGATCGACGAATTGTCGCTGCCCCTGCAGAAGGACAACGCAATCGGCGTGCCCGGCGCGCAGGAATGGGTCAACGATCTGCCGAACGAGCAGAACAAGAAGTTCGTCGAGGACTACCGCAAGAAGTATCCGGGTCTGCGGCCGACCTATTACGGCGCCCAGGCCTATGACGCCGCGCAGCTGATCAACAGCGCGGTGGTCGCGGTCAAGGGTGACACCTCGCAGAAGGACGCCATGAAGGCCGAGATGGAGAAGGCCAACTTCAAGTCGCTGCGCGGCTCCTTCAAATACGGCAACAACCACATTCCGATCCAGAATTTCTACCTGCAGGACGTGGTCAAGGAGGCCGACGGCCAGCTGTCGCTGAAGACGGTCGCCACCATCGTCAAGGACGACCAGGACCGCTTCCACGACAAATGCCCGATGAAATAGGCCAAGAAACCGGCCTGGAATTTGCTTGAAGCCTAAAATATCTTCGGCCTAAGATCAGTCAGGCTGAGCAGCGGCAGAGCCACTCAGGTTCTCCCGCCCTTCGCTCGGGCATGATGGTCGGGCTTGATGTAAGGGGCGCATGCTTCTCGTCGTCGAACAATTCCTGAATGGGCTGCAGTTCGGACTGCTGCTGTTTCTGCTCGCGGCCGGATTGACGCTGGTGTTCGGCATCATGGACCTGGTCAATCTCGCGCATGGCTCGCTCTACATGATGGGCGCCTATTTCGCGGCGACATTCGTGGCCTGGACCGGCAGCTTCGTCCTCGGCGCGCTGCTGGCGCTCGGCGCCACCTTGCTGCTCGGCATCGTGCTCGAATTGGCGGCACTGCGCCACCTCTATGGTCGCGACCATCTCGACCACGTGCTTGCGACCTTCGGGCTGATCCTGTTCTTCAACGAGGCGGTCCGGCTGGTCTGGGGACCGGCAGGCCTGGCCCTGCCGCTGCCGTCCTGGCTTGCCTTCCCGGTCACGATCCTGCCCGGCATCCAATATCCGGCCTATCGGCTCGCGATCATCGTGGTTGCGCTGCTGGTGGCGCTGCTGCTCTATCTGGGCGTGATGCGCACCCGGATCGGCATGCTGATCCGCGCCGGCGCCTCCAATCGCGAGATGATCGGCGCGCTCGGCATCAACATCAAGCTGCTCTACACGCTGGTGTTCGGCCTGGGCGCGGCGCTCGCCGGCCTTGCCGGGCTGATGCAGGCGCCGATCCTCACCGTGCAGATCGGGATGGGCGAGAATATCCTGATCCTGGCCTTCGTCGTGATCGTGATCGGCGGCATCGGCTCGATCCGCGGCGCGTTCATCGCGGCGATCCTGATCGGCCTAATCGATACCTTGGGGCGTGCCTTCCTGCCCAATCTGCTGCGCCAGATCCTGAGCTCGGCTGCGGCCTCGACCGCGGCGCCGGCGATGTCGTCGATGCTGATCTATCTCCTGATGGCGATCGTGCTGGTGGCGCGGCCCGAAGGTTTGTTTCCGGCCAGCCGCAGATGAAGCCCTCGCTCACCGTCCAGACCATTGCGGCCGCTGCACTCGTCGCCGCCCTGCTGCTGCTGCCGGCCTATTCGAGCCTCACCGGCAACATCTTCATTCTGACCCTGTTCACCCGCATCGTCATCCTGGCGCTCGCCGCCGTGAGCCTGAACCTGATCATGGGCTACGGTGGCATGATGAGCTTCGGTCACGCCGCCTATCTCGGTATCGGCGGCTATGCGATCGGCATCCTGGCGCAGGAGGGCATCGGCTCCGGCTACGCACAGTTCGCGGTAGCGCTCGCGGCATCCGCAGTGTTTGCCCTGGTGATCGGTGCGTTGTCGCTGCGCACTCGCGGCGTCTATTTCATCATGATCACGCTGGCCTTCGCGCAAATGGCTTATTACGTCGCCTCCGGGCTGGCGCGCTACGGCGGCGACGACGGGCTCACCATCTACAAGCGCAGCGATTTCGGCGGCCTGATCAATCTGAGCGATCGTGTTCAGTTCTATTATCTCTGCCTCGCCTGCCTGCTCGCCGTCGTGTTTCTGATCTGGCGCATCGTCAATTCGCGCTTCGGCCTAGTGGTGCAGGGCTTGCGCTCCAACGAGCAGCGCATGCAGGCGATCGGCTTTGCCTCGAAGCGCTACAAGCTCGTGTGCTTCGTGATCGCGGGCACGCTCTGTGGCTTGGCCGGTGCGCTGCTCGCCAACAACACCGATTTCGTCAGCCCCGCGGTGATGTACTGGACCCGCTCCGGCGATCTCATGGTGATGGTGATCCTGGGCGGCATGGGCACCCTGTTCGGTCCGGTGGTGGGTGCAGTGGTCTATCTGGTCCTGGAGGAGCTGTTGTCGCAGCTCACCGAATATTGGGCGCTGATCATGGGGCCGCTGCTGCTCCTGGTCGTGCTGTTCGGCCGCGGTGGCATCATGGGCCTGCTCGGGAGGTTGAACCGTGGCTGAACCGCTGCTGCGCGTTGACAATCTGGTGCGCCGCTTCGGCGGCATCGTCGCCACCGACCATGTCTGCCTCGAGGTCGGCCGCGGCGAACTGCACGCGATCATCGGCCCGAACGGCGCCGGCAAGACCACGCTGATCAGCCAGCTCACCGGGCATCTCGCCCCGCATGCCGGCTACATCTATCTCGCCGGGCGTGACATCTCTCGTCTTCCTGCCTATCGTCGCAGCGCGCTCGGATTGGCCCGCTCGTTCCAGATCACCTCGCTGCTGCCGGACTTCACCGCCGCCGACAATGTCGCGCTGGCGGCGCAGGCGCATGACGGCCACTCGTTCCGCTTCTTCGCCAATGCGCGGAAGGAACCGCAGCTGCGCTCGGCTGCGCACGCCGCGCTGGAGCGCGTCGGTCTGCCGCATCGCGCCGACGTGCCGGTCGCCCGGCTCAGCCATGGCGAGCAGCGCCAGCTCGAGCTCGCGGTTGCGCTGGCGACCAGGCCGCAGCTGCTGCTGCTCGATGAGCCGATGGCCGGCCTCGGCGTCACCGAGTCCGCGAGCATGGTGAAGCTATTGTCCGAGCTTCGCCGCGAGGTCGGAATCGTGCTGGTCGAGCACGACATGGAGGCGGTGTTCGCGCTCGCGGACCGCATCTCCGTGCTGGTCTATGGCCGCATCATCGCCTCCGGCACGCCGGACGAGATCCGAAAGAACGATGAGGTGAAGCGCGCCTATCTCGGCGACCAGCATGTGGTGGTGAAACATGGCTGACGCGCTGCTCGAGGTCGAAAGCATCGAGACCTGCTACGGCCTCAGCCAGGTGCTGTTCGGCCTGTCGCTGTCGATCCGGCCGGGCGAGATGGTCTCGCTGATGGGCCGCAACGGCATGGGCAAGACCACCACGATCCGCTCGATCATGGGGCTGACGCCGGCGCGCGCCGGCATGATCCGCTTCGCCGGCCATGAGACGCGCAAGCTGCCGTCCTACAGGATCGCGCAGCTCGGCATCGGCCTGGTACCGGAGGGGCGGCAGATCTTCCCCAATCTCACCGTGACCGAAAATCTGGTGGCGGCGTCATCCAACCGGCTCGGCAATCCTGATCCGTGGAGGCTGGACAAGATTCACGCGCTGTTTCCGCGCTTGGCCGAGCGGGGCAGCAACATGGGCAATCAGCTGTCCGGCGGCGAGCAGCAGATGCTGGCGATCGGCCGCGCGCTGATGACCAATCCAAAGCTCCTGATCCTGGACGAGGCCACCGAAGGCCTGGCGCCCTTGATCCGCCAGGAGATCTGGAATTGCCTCTCGATGCTGAAGGCGAAGGGGCAGTCGATTCTGGTCATCGACAAGAATGTCGAGCACCTCACCCGTATCTGCGACCGCCACATCATCATCGAACGCGGCCGCACCGTCTGGAGCGGCACGTCGGACCAGTTGATGGCCGAGCCGGAGCTGCAGCATCGGTACTTGGGGATTTGAGGGCTGGCTTGGTCCCGCTCACCGCGCTGTTGCGAGTGGCGCTCAAAATCAATTCGTTTGCTGAATTATTGAGCAGGTCATTCAAGGGCGTAGCACTGAATCGCCAGCCTTTTTCCCTGGCATGATGATTGCTCTCTTGGTGCTTAGAGTTGGCAGCTAGGGTTCCGGTTCTCTTCAACAAGAGAATGTCTGGTCCGAGAGCAGCCGCCAGGGGAGAGCCCTGGTGCACGGCGGGATAAAAACCCGGGAGACCTCAGTGGCCGCGCTTGGCAGGCTCGAGGTTCTTCATGCCAGTCCGCGCGGGTCCACCAAAAACCGTGAGAGGACTGGATATGGGAAAAGCGCGAAATCTGTTTGTTGCCTTGATCGCTGCCTCCACGCTGGCGAGTGCATCGTTGTCGCCCGCGTTCGCCGAAAAGAAGAAAGAGTTCAATATCGCCTGGACGATCTATGTCGGCTGGATGCCATGGCCCTATGCCGCGGAAGCCGGCATCGTCAAGAAATGGGCCGACAAATACGGCATCTCGATCAAGGTCACGCAGATCAACGACTACGTCGAATCGATCAATCAGTACACCGCCGGCAAGTTTGACGGCGTCACCGTCACCAATATGGACGCGCTGACCATTCCCGCTGCCGGGGGCGTCGACACGTCGGCCATCATCATGGGCGACTATTCGAACGGCAACGATGGCGTCGTGCTGAAGAAGGGCAAGACGCTGGCCGACATCAAGGGTCAGAAGATCAACCTCGTCGAGCTGTCGGTCTCGCACTATCTGCTGGCGCGCGGGCTCGGCACCGTGAAGCTCAGCGAAAAGGACATCAAGACCGTCAACACCTCGGATGCCGATATCGTCGCTGCGGCGAAGTCGCCCGACACCACGGCGGTCGTGACCTGGAATCCGCAGCTCCTTGAAGTGAAGGCCGAGCCGGGCGCGACGCTGGTGTTCGACTCCAGCAAGATCCCCGGTGAGATCGAAGATCTTCTGGTCATCAACACCGAGACGCTGAAGGACAATCCCGAACTCGGCAAGGCCCTGGTCGGCATCTGGTATGAGACCATCGGTCTGATGAAGGATCAGAGCGAGAAGGGCAAGGCGGCGCGCGAGGCGATGGCGAAGCTCTCCGGCACCGATCTGGCCGGCTTCGAGACCCAGCTGAAGACCACCTTCATGTATTACACGCCGAAGGACGCGCTCGCCTTCATGACCGGATCCGAGCTGCCCAAGACCATGGACCTGGTGCGCACCTTCTGCTTCGACCACAACCTGCTCGGCGAGAACGTGAAATCGAAGGACGCGGTCGGTATCTCGACGCCTTCCAAAGCGCTGGGGTCGGCGAGCAATATCAAGCTGCGCTTCGACCCGACCTTCATGAAGCTCGCCGCCGAGGGCAAGCTCTAGCCTTCCTGGACCGGCTCCATCATCATCGATCACCAAGCGCCGGCGCGTCGCGCCGGCGAGACCGAGGGAGGCTGCCATTCCGCGCGCAATGAACGTCGTTCCCGGACGCGGCAGCCGGCTGCTGCTCGCGATCCTGCCGTTCCTGCTGATCGCGCTGATCTATGTGATCGGTTCGGCCGAGCGCCGCGCGGCCAACCCCGACGACAAGCTGCTGCCGCCGGTCGCCGAGATGGTCGCGACGTCGAAACGTCTCGCCGCAGAGCCGGACCGACGCTCCGGGGACTACGTGCTGTGGGCCGACACCGCTGCGAGCCTGCAGCGTCTGGCGCTCGGTCTCGGCATCTCCGCGACAATCGGCCTCGTGCTGGGTCTAGCGATCGGCCTCCTGCCGGTTGCAGGCGCGGGCTTCGGCACGCTGGTCGCGGTGCTCTCGATGATCCCGCCAATGGCGGTGCTGCCGATCCTGTTCATCGTGTTCGGGCTCGGCGAATTGTCCAAGGTGGTGCTGATCGTCATCGGCGTCACGCCGGCTTTGGTGCGCGATCTCTCGCTGGAAGTGCAGGGCATGCCGCGCGAGCAGCTGATCAAGGCACAGACCTTGGGCGGCTCGACCTGGCAGATCGCGATCCGCGTGGTGCTGCCGCAGATCATGCCGCGGCTGATCAAGTGCCTGCGCTTGATGATCGGTCCCGCGTTCCTGTTCCTGATTTCGGCGGAGGCGATCGCCTCCGATGTCGGCCTCGGCTACCGCATCTTTCTGGTGCGCCGCTATCTGTCGATGGACGTGATCCTGCCCTATGTCGCCTGGATCACCTTGCTCGCCTATCTGTTCGACATTGCGCTGGTCTGGATCGGGCAGCGTGCTTTTCCCTGGGCCTATGACCAGGGGGCGCGCTGATGAGCACGCTCTCGTTCCGCAATGTCTGGGTCGAGTATGGCGATCAGGTCGTGCTCGAGCGCATCAATCTCGAGATCGCCTCGGGTACGTTTCTCTCCATCGTCGGTCCGTCGGGCGCGGGCAAGAGCACCTTCCTGCGCCTGATCCTCGGCCAGGAGAAGCCGACGCAAGGCGCGGTGCTGCTCGACGGCAAGCCGTTTCCGGCCGAGCCCGGCCCCGACCGCGGCATCGTATTCCAGCGCTACTCGGTGTTTCCGCATCTCACCGTGCTCGGCAATGTGCTGCTCGGCCATGAATTCGCACAGAGCCCGTTCACGGCACGGCTGTTCGGTGCCTCGCGCCGCGCGGCCATCGAGAAGAGTCTCGCGCTGATCGAAGCGGTCGGCCTCGGCCCACATCGCGACAAATATCCGAGTGCGCTGTCCGGCGGCATGCAGCAGCGGCTGGCGATCGCGCAGGCGCTCGCCAAGCAGCCGCGGGTGCTGCTGCTCGACGAGCCGTTTGGTGCGCTCGATCCCGGCACCCGCGCGCAGATGCATGCGCTGATCAAGCCGCTGTGGCGCGATCTGAAGATGACGATTGTGATGGTCACGCACGACATCAAGGAGGCCTTCGGGCTTGCGACCCGGCTGATCGCGCTCGACCGCGTCAGGCGCGATCCGCAGGCGCCCGAGCGCTTCGGCGCCCGCATCACTTACGACCTCGATCTGACCCGCGACAGCGCGGTGCCCGTGCTCGGCTTCATCCGCGCGGCCGCGCAGGCGGCCCAGTAACAACGTCAACAACGAAGAAACGAAGGAGACCTCTGATGTCGTTCCCATCCATGCGCCGGTCACGCCATGCCGGACTCATGTCCCAGCGCAAGGCCGTGCACCGTCATCATCCGGACTTCGACAAGATGGCCACGCAAGGCTGGCAGGCGCTGGAGGCGGAGGGCAAGCTGCCGCATGGCGGTTGGCGCAAGGAGCGGCAATGGGCACTGGACATGGGCCTGCCGGGCGCCGACAGCCTCACTGATCGCGACATACCGACCTTTGCGCGTGGCGAACTGCCGCATTTCGCCGGGATCAACACCTTCATGAAGGCGCCTTACGTCGAGAACGTGCGCGACGTCGGCAAATACGACGCGGCCGTGATCGGCATTCCCTTCGATTCCGGCACCACCTATCGCCCCGGCACCCGCTTTGGGCCGCAAGGTATCCGCCGCATCTCCGCGCTCTACACGCCGTACAACTATGAACTCGGCGTCGACCTGCGCGAGCAGATGACCTTGTGCGATGCCGGCGACGTCTTCACCATCCCCGCCAATCTGGAAAAGAGCTTTGACCAGATCAGCCGGGGCGTGGCGCATGTGTTCTCCTCCGGCGCGCTGCCGATCATGCTCGGTGGCGACCATTCGATCGGCTTTCCCTGCGTGCGCGGCATTGCCGAGTGCACCGACAAGCGGATCGGCATCATCCATTTCGACCGCCATATTGATATCCAGGAAAAGGATCTCGATGAGCGCATGCACACCACGCCCTGGTACTGGGCGACCAATCTGCCGAACGTCTCGCCGACCAATCTGGTGCAGCTCGGCATCGGTGGCTGGCAGGTGCCGCGGGAAGGCGTCGAGGTCGCGCGCAAGCGCAACACCAATGTGCTGACCATCGCCGATATCGAGAAGATCGGGCTGGAGAAGACCGCAGAGATCGCGCTGGAGCTGGCGTGGAAGGATGCCGACGCGGTCTACATCTCCTTCGACGTCGACTCCATCGATTGCGGCTTCGTGCCGGGCACCGGCTGGCCCGAGCCGGGCGGCTTCCTGCCGCGGGAGGCGCTGAAGATTCTGGGCCTCGTCGCCGCCGAAGGCCTCTGCGGTTTGGAGGTGGTCGAGGTCTCGCCGCCTTACGACACCTCCGATATTACCGCGCTGATCGGCGTCCGCGTCGTGGTGGAAGCGCTTGGCTCGATGGTGGCGCACGGTAAGCTCGGCAGCCACAAGAAGATCATCAACAAGCCGGTCAGCTATTGAGGGCTGCGATGCGTCATCATCACCACGGCCACCACCATCACGGACACTCTCACGATCATGATCATCCCCATGACCATGATCACCATCACGACCACGACCATCCGCCGCATGGACCCGGCCACAATCATCCGCACGGCCGGCGCTCCCCCGTGCAATGGCAGACGCCGCATCAGCCGGATGGCGCGCCGGCCGCGGCCGCGCCCGAGCCGGATCTGGACAAGGTCGAGGCGGCGTTCGTCGACGGCTTCATTGCCGCACCCGATCCAACCAGCTTCCTGAGGCTCGCGCGCATCCCGTTTGAGATCGTCATGGACGGGGCCGGCATGAAGCTCCTGCGCGTGGAGATCGATGCGCTGACCGATGTCGGCAGCCTGACGCCGCATCTCGGTGGCGGTACCTTCCGCTACGATCCGTTGCCGTCGAATTTCATCTCGCGGCGGCGACGGTTGCGGTTCGTCTATTTCGACGGCACCGGCCTGACCCCGCTGAGCTATGCGGAACTGAGGGAGATCGAGCGGCAGGCGTGAAACGTCAATGCAGCGGCGTGCGCTTGAGCGCCGCCGCGAGCGCCTCGAAGCGTCCGAGGACCTCGGGCAGCACGAGCGCGCGCACGGTGCAGGCCGCTGCGACACCCACCAGCAGCACGATGATGTATTGAACCGCGAAAAGGAGCGCCGCGCCTCGCAGCCAGCGCCACCACGAACGGCGCGTTGCGACACGCGTCGGTTCGGCTGCCGTTGTATCGGGCGACGCGAGCAGCGGTTCGTCCGCGGGATCTTGTGTACGGTCTGACATTCCGCTCAACGTTCCGAGAGCAGCTGCTCGATGCGCGACTTCAGCTTGCGATTGGCGCGCTCGCGTTCGCGCAGGACCCGCGCCCATTCCAGCGGGATCACGTCGCTGTCCTGCTCATCGACGAAGGCGAGGCCCGCGGCCGCGTGATCGCGCCACACCATGCGTGCGGTCCGCGACAATCCGCGCCATTCGATCGTGACATCGATGCGATCGGGAAGCAGTGCGGTCCCGTCGAACTCGACCCTGGCGCCCCGATTGTTGAAATTGCGTACGACGCAGGCAAGCGTCGAGCAGCGCGCATTGAATGTCAGAACCCCACCGTAATAGACGCGGTGGCGAGCCTCGCGACGACGGTCTTCCATGATACGTCCTCCGATCACTTAACGATCTATTAAGCAATCGGGGCGTGTGTCGCCAAGCCGCGGCGGTATCAAAATGACGGTGGTGGTTAACGCCGCGCGCTGTCCGACAGCAGGTCAAAGGCGGCTCACAACCGGAGGCTATCCCCGTGCGAACATCTTCGCGTCGTCGGTCAGCATCGGCTTGACCGCCTGGGCGAGCCGCGTCGCAGCGGCATCGACCGAAAGACCGGCGGTGTCGACCACCGCGTTGGCGCGCGCGTAGAGCGGTTCGCGGCTTACAAGGATGTTGCGCAGCTCCGCCATCGCGGAGCGATCGTCGGCCATCGGGCGCAGGTCGCCTTGTTTGCGCACGCGCGCCATATGCTCTTCCGGCTCGGCTTTGAGCCAGATCGTGTAGAAGGATTTCAGGATCAGATCGAAGGTGACAGGTTCGGAGACAATGCCGCCGCCGGTCGCCAGCACCATCAGCTCCTTGCGCGCAAGGAGCTGCACCAGCGCGGCCTGCTCCATGCGGCGAAAGCCCTCCTGGCCATAGAGGTTGATGATCTCGGCCACCGAGAGTCCGTTCTGCCGCTCGATCTCCTTGTTGAGCTCGACGAAGCTCCAGCCGATCATGTCGGCGAGCCGCTTGCCGAGCGTGGACTTGCCGGCGCCGCGCAAGCCGACCAGCGCAATGCCGGAGAAGGCGCGGCGCAGCGGCGCCGAGGCGCCACCGGCCAGCAGCTCCTTCGCTTGCGCGATCTGGCTCGGGCTCGCTTTCTTCAGGAGGTCGCGGATCACAGGCCACTCCGGCGACGGCTCGCCGCCTGGGATGAGATCTTCCAGCGGCGCGGCCATCGCTTGCGCGACGCGCCGCAACAGCACGATCGAGACATTGCCCTTGCCGCTCTCGAGCTGCGCGATGTAGCGCTCGGAAATGCCTGACACCTTGGCGAGCACCTTGCGCGACATGCCGCGCAGTGCGCGCATGGTGCGCACGCGCTGGCCCAGCTGTTCGAGAAATGCAGTCTCGGCGTCGGATTGAGCCGCCTGGTCCTGCTCGGCACTGATGTCTTGCGTCATGTCCCTCGGGGCGCGATCACGAAGCGGAAACATAATGCTGCGAAGCATTGACAGCAAGCGGCGTTAATGGCCTTCTATGCATTATAATTCAAAAAATCGGGGAGGGAACGCCTTGGAGTCCAAGATTTCAGGGTCCTACAACGCAGTATCGTGGTTGCTCGACCGCAATGTCGAGGCGGGGCGTGGCGACAAGCTCGCTTACACCGACACGGTCTCCGAGCTGACCTATCGCGGTCTGCAACAGCAGACCTGTCGCGTCGCCAATCTCCTGCGCCGTCTCGGTGTCCGCCGTGAAGAGCGCGTGGCCATGATCATGCTCGACACGGTCGATTTTCCCGCAGTGTTCCTGGGCGCGATGAGAGCGGGCGTCGTGCCGGTGCCGCTCAATACGCTGCTCACGACCGAACAATACGCCTATGTGCTCGCCGATTGTCGTGCGCGCGTGCTGTTCGTCTCGGAAACACTTTTTCCGGCGGTGAAGGACATCGTCGGGCGGATGCCTGATCTCGACTGCGTTGTCGTCTCGGGCGCCAATGCCTTCGGCCACAAGCTGTTGTCGGAAGAGCTCGCGCGCGAAAACGACAGCTTCGATACCGTCGCCACGCATGAGGACGAGCCGGCATTCTGGCTCTATTCGTCCGGCTCGACCGGCATGCCGAAAGGCGTGCGCCATTTGCACGGCAATCTCGCCGCGACCGCTGAGACCTACGCCAAGCAGGTGCTCGGCATTCGCGAGGACGATGTCTGTCTCTCCGCGGCGAAATTGTTCTTCGCCTATGGGCTCGGCAACGCGCTGACCTTCCCGCTCTCGGTCGGTGCCACCACGATCCTCAATTCGGAACGGCCGACGCCGGCTTTGATGTTCAAGCTGTTGAACCGCTACAGCCCGACGATCTTCTACGGCGTGCCGACTTTGTTTGCGGCAATGCTGAATGATGAATCCTTGAAGGCCGAGCGCGCCGGGACGCGGCTGCGCATCTGCACCTCCGCCGGCGAGGCGCTGCCGGAGTCGGTCGGCAACGCCTGGAAGGCGCGTTTCGGTGTCGACATTCTCGACGGCGTCGGCTCGACCGAGCTGTTGCACATCTTCCTGTCGAACGCGCCTGATGACATCAAATACGGCACCTCGGGCCGGCCGGTGCCGGGCTATCAGGTGCGGCTCGTCAATGAAGCCGGGCAGGACGTGCCGGACGGCGAGGTCGGCGAACTGCTGGTGCATGCGCCGTCCGCGGGTGAAGGCTATTGGAATCAGCGCCACAAGAGCCGCTCGACCTTCGAGGGCTATTGGACCCGCACCGGCGACAAATATGTCCGCGACGCCGAGGGCCGCTACACCTACTGCGGCCGCTCCGACGACATGTTCAAGGTCTCCGGCATCTGGGTCTCGCCGTTCGAAGTCGAGAGCGCGCTGATCACGCATCCGTCCGTGCTGGAGGCCGCCGTGGTGCCGGAAGCTGATCCGGAAGGCCTGCTGAAGCCGAAGGCCTTCGTCGTGCTGCGTGCGGACGCGGATCGGACCACGCTGCACGAGGCGCTGAAAGAGCACGTGAAGCAGAAGATCGGGCCGTGGAAATATCCGCGCTGGATCGAGGTGGTGGACGCACTGCCGAAGACCGCGACCGGCAAGATCCAGCGCTTCAAGCTGCGCGAGGGGACGGGGTATTAGTGGCTGTCATTCCGGGGCGGTCGCCAGCGGCGACCGAACCCGGAATCTCGCAGTAGGTGGACTTAAGCGCCAGACAATATCGAGATTCCGGATCGGCGCGGTGCGCCGTCCGGAATGACGGAGCAAGATCGATCATGACCCTTTCAATGTCCGGCTTCCTTACGGTCGCTGGCGCACAGCTCGAATATCGCCTGATCGGCCCGCAGCCGTCGTCGGCGCCGTGCATCGTGATGCTGCATGAAGGCCTCGGCTCGGTCGGCCTGTGGGGCGAGTTCCCCGACAAGCTGCAAGCCGCCACTGGCGCCTCGGTGTTCGTCTATTCCCGCGCGGGCTACGGCAATTCGAGCCCGGCCGCGCGGCCGCGTCCGCTGGACTACATGCAGCGTGAAGCGCTCGACGTGCTGCCGAAACTGCTGGAGGCGATCGGCTTTCATCGCGGCCTCCTGGTTGGCCATTCCGATGGCGCCTCGATTGCCGCGATCTATGCCGGAGGCCGACAGGACCATCGCCTCGAGGGCATCGTGCTGATCGCGCCGCATGTGATCGTCGAGGACGTTTCGGTGGCTTCGATCGCCGCGATCAAGACGACCTACGAGACCACCGAACTGCGCGCGAAGCTTGGGCGCTGGCACAAGGACGTCGACAACGCCTTTTATGGCTGGAACGGCGCCTGGCTCGATCCGGCCTTCCGCGCCTGGGACATCACTGACTATTTGGCCTACATCCGCGTCCCCGTCGCCGTGATCCAGGGCGCCGATGACCAGTACGGCACCATCCGCCAGGTCGAGTTCGTCCGTGACGAGTGCTACTGCCCGGTCGAGGTGACCATGCTGCCAGGCGTTGGCCACTCGCCGCATCGCGAAGCGCCGGACGCCGCGCTCAAGACCATTACCGATTTCGCGGCTGCAACATTGCCCGCCGGGGCATCACAATCATGAAACAAAGTGCATATTTTTGTTTTTCAGGATAGACGTTTTCTAAAACATGCATTATTGTGCATGTAAATGATAATCATTCACCGCTCAAAGGTGTTTCATGGCCGGGGAAGACCGCGTGCTTGCGGGAGGCAAGACCTTCATCGATTTCCAGACCGATCCCTCGCGTTATCGGCACTGGAAGCTCTCTGTCGACGGCGAGGTCGCGACCTTGACCATGGACGTCGATGAGAATGGTGGTCTGTTCGAGGGCTACCAGCTCAAGCTCAATTCCTATGATCTCGGCGTCGACATCGAGCTCGCGGACGCCGTGCAGCGGCTCCGCTTCGAACAGCCAGACGTCAAGGTGGTCGTGCTGCGCTCGGGCAAGCCGCGGGTGTTCTGCGCCGGCGCCAACATCCGCATGCTGGCGGGCGCCACCCATGCGCACAAGGTGAACTTCTGCAAGTTCACCAACGAAACCCGCAACGGCTTCGAAGATTCCAGCGAGAATAGTGGCCAGCGCTTCATCACGGTCGTGAATGGTACGGCGGCCGGCGGCGGTTATGAGCTCGCGCTCGCAACCGACCATATCATCCTTGCCGACGACGGCTCCTCCTCGGTCGCGCTGCCGGAAGTGCCGCTGCTCGCGGTGCTGCCGGGCACCGGCGGCCTGACGCGCGTCGTCGACAAGCGCAAGGTGCGCCGTGACCACGCCGACGTGTTCTGCACCATTGAGGAAGGCATCAAGGGCAAGCGTGCCGTCGCATGGCGGCTGGTCGATGAGATCGCGCCGAATTCGAAAGTCGATGCCAAGGTCGCCGAGCGCGCCAAGGAGTTCGCCGCCGCCTCGAAGCGCAACGGTAGCGGCAAGGGTGTTCAGCTCACGCCGCTCAAGCGCGTCATCGACGCCAACAGCGTGCGCTACGGTTTCGTCAATGTCGATATCGACCGCACCGCGCGCGTCGCCACGATCACGATCAGTGCCCCTGAGGCGGCGCCTCCGGCCGACATCGATGGCATGCTCGCACAAGGCGTCTCGTTCTGGCCGCTGCAGGTCGCGCGCGAGCTCGACGACGCGATCTTGCATCTGCGCATTAACGAGCTCGAGATCGCGATGCTCGTGTTCAAGTCGCATGGCGAGCGCGCACAGGTGCTGGCCTACGACGCGTTCCTGGAAACCAACAAGGCACATTGGCTGGTCAATGAGATCAGGCACTACTGGAAACGCGTGTTGAAGCGGATCGACGTCACGTCGCGGACATTGGTGACGCTGGTCGAGCCCGGCTCGTGCTTTGCCGGAACGCTCGCCGAGCTCGTGTTCGCGGCCGACCGCTCCTACATGCTGATCGGCACCATCCAGGGCGACAACCGACCGCCGCCTGCGATCGAATTGTCGGCGATGAATTTCGGGCCCTATCCGATGAGTCATGGCCTGACGCGGCTGGAGTCGCGCTTCCTCGCCGAGCCTTCGGATCTGCAGCGCGTGCGCGATCATCTCGGCCAGCCGCTGGAGGCAGAAGATGCCGAGGAGCTCGGTCTCGTCACCTTCGCGCTCGACGACATCGATTGGGACGATGAGGTGCGCGTGTTCTTGGAGGAGCGCGCAAGCTTCTCGCCGGACAGTCTCACCGGTCTTGAAGCCAACCTGCGCTTTGCCGGTCCCGAGACGATGGAATCGAAGATATTCGCTCGCCTCACCGCTTGGCAGAACTGGATCTTCCAGCGGCCCAATGCGGTCGGCGAGGAAGGCGCGCTCAGGCGCTACGGCACGGGACAAAAGCCCCGCTACGATATGACACGAGTTTAGCGAATGGGGAGTAGCGAATAGCGAATAGGGAGGTTGCGAACCGGGCCAATGCCCCATTCGCCACTCGCTACTCGCTATTCACCTCCAACAATCAGGTCCCACACGGGAGGTCGCCATGAATATGAACATCATGAACGTCGACTACAGCACCAAGATTCCGAACAATGTGAATCTCGCTGAGGATCGGCAGGTCCTCAAGGCGCTGGAGGGCTGGCATCCCGGCTATGTCGACTGGTGGAACGACATGGGCCCGGACGGATTCCAGCAGTCGCTGGTGTATCTGCGCACGGCCTATTCGGTCGATCCGCGCGGCTGGGCCAAGTTCGACTACGTGAAAATGCCGGACTATCGCTGGGGCATTCTCCTTGCCCCGCAGGAGGAAAACCGCGTCATTCCGTTCGGCGAGCATTATGGCGAGCCGGCCTGGCAGGAGGTGCCCGGCGAATACCGCGCGCTGATGCGCCGCCTGATCGTGATCCAGGGCGACACCGAGCCGGCCTCGGTCGAGCAGCAGCGCCATCTCGGCAAGACCGCGCCGTCCCTCTACGACATGCGCAACCTGTTCCAGGTCAATGTCGAGGAGGGCCGTCACCTCTGGGCGATGGTCTATCTGTTGCAGAAATATTTCGGCCGCGACGGCCGCGAGGAGGCCGACGAGCTGTTGCGCCGCCGCTCCGGCGACGCCGACAGCCCACGCATGCTGGGCGCCTTCAATGAGAAGACGCCGGATTGGCTGTCCTTCTTCATGTTCACCTACTTCACCGACCGCGACGGCAAGATGCAGCTGCATTCGCTCGCGCAGTCCGGCTTCGATCCGCTGTCGCGCACCTGCCGTTTCATGCTGACGGAGGAGGCGCACCATATGTTCGTCGGCGAAACCGGCGTCGGGCGCGTGATCCAGCGCACATGTGATGCGATGCGCGCGGCCGGGATCGACGACCCGACCGATGTCGCCAAGGTGCGCGCGCTCGGCGTCATTGATCTTCCGACCATTCAGAAGAAGCTGAACCTGCACTACACGCTGTCGCTCGACCTGTTCGGCTCGGAGGTCTCAACCAACGCAGCCAACGCCTTCAACGCCGGCATCAAGGGGCGCTATCACGAGACCCAGATCCAGGACGACCATCAGCTGAAGAACTCGACCTATCCGGTGCTGAAGCTGGTTGACGGCGAGATCAAGCGGGTCGACGAGCCGGCGCTGACCGCGCTCAACATGCGGCTGCGCGACGACTACTCGCAGGACTGCATCAAGGGGATGTTGCGCTGGAACAAGATCATCACCACGGCCGGCTACGATTTCCAGCTCAAGCTGCCGCATGTCGCCTTCCACCGCGCCATCGGCGAGTTCAAGGACGTCCGTGCGACGCCGGACGGCATCCTCATCGACGAGGGGACGTGGGCGAAGCGCAAGAGCGAGTGGTTGCCCTCGAGCGACGACGGCGCCTACATCGCCTCGCTGATGCAGCCGGTGACCGAGATCGGCGGCTTCGCGCCCTGGATCGCGCCGCCCAGGGTCGGGATCGACAACAAGCCCGGCGACTTCGAATATGTGAAGATCGAGTCGTAAGGCTTTAAGCCGTCTGTATTGAGGTCACCGCAACAAATGCTGTCGTCACCCGCGAAGCGGGTGATTCAGTAAACGCAGGCGGTAGTTGTCGAGACGACGTGCCAAATGGAAGCAGCACGGCGTACTGGATTCCCCGCCTGCGCGGGGAATGACGACTGATGATGTTGCGAAGGCTGGGCCTGACGTCTCGCTAAGCTTGGCTTCCTAAGCCGCATCCACCCGCCGGAAACCGTTCCACATCGCGGTCGCCGCGCCGGATGTCAGAACCGGTAGAACGCGCGCATCCTGGTAATGACCGTTGAGCGAGACTCGCGGCAATGCGGTGAGGCGACCCGCATTCGCCGGGAAGATCATGCCGGGACGGGTGGTGACCGCGGTTTTGAAGCCGGCGCCTGCAGCCAGCGCGAACTCGCGTGGGCCGGCTGCCGCGCGATCGCCATAGGGATAGGCCATGTGAAGCACCGGCCGCTGCAGCGCGGCCTCGATGCGCGCTCGGCTTCCGGCCATTTCCTGCAACGCCGTCTCTTCGCTGAGTTTGGCGAGATTGCAGTGACTTGCTGAATGCGCGCCGATCGTGACCAGCGGCTCGTCCGCAAAGGCCTTGAGCTCGTCCCACGACAGGCAGAGCTCACGGCAGATGGCGGCTTCGTCGATTCCATGTCGTGCGCACAACGCGCTGACCTCGCGTCCGAGGTCATGCTCGCTGGGCAGGCCGCGCAGCCAATCGTGCAACTGCTGGAAAGCCGTGCACTTGGCCGTTGCGTCTCTTGCATCCAGACGGGTCGGCGAGCCTCCGATGGTCGCCTCGATCACGTCGGCCTGTGCTACGACCATCTCGAGCGCGAGCCACCATAGTCGGCCCAAGCCTTCGGCAAATTCGCTGGTGACGAAGATCGTGAACGGCGCCTCGAACTCGCGCATCACGGGCAGTGCGAAATCGCGGTTGTCGCGATAGCCGTCGTCGAAGGTGAAGCAGGCAAAGCGTCTGGCGAAATCCCGTTCGACCAGCCGATGATGCAGCTCGTCGATCGTGATGATGTCGATCTCATGAGCCCGCAGATGGGCGAGCATCTCGCGCAAGAACTCCGGCGTGACTTCCAGGTGACAGTTCGGCTGAAAATCAACGTTGCGAGGCGGTCGCACGTGATGCAGCGTGAAGATGGCACCGACGCCGGCGAAGATCGGCCGCAGCCAGATATGGGCGCCGCTGAGGTACAGCGCTTCGAGGCCGGCGCGGATAAAGGTCTTACGAAATCGCTTCATCGGAAAGCGCGCGCTCAACTGGTGCGAATGTTGGGATCACAGCTCGCCTCACCACCTCTGCGCGAACTTCGGAAGCCCCACGGACACTCGCAAATGATATCGTTCCAGCGGAGCGGATTTGACGTTCGCGGCCTGCCTGCCGTGGTAGCGGATGCGAACGTCAAACCCAGAGCTCCACTGGCGCCGTCATTGACTCCAGATTCCCCGAGGCAGTTGCGGCAGATGACAGGGAATTCGGATGGACGACGAGGATGTAACGGGAACGTTAGCGACAAATCGTTGAAGAAACGGTTAGCCGGATCATTTGCCGCACCCCTCAAAAGGGCTGCGCATTTCCGGTTTGACAGGCCTGCAAGGGTTTGTTTTGTCTCCGTTTCCTGACCAGACGGGATGACGAATGCGTGGACTTTTCCGGTGGAGCGGCAAATGGTGGCCTGGAATCATCCCGTTGCTCATACTTTGGGGCTTCGCCGCCTGGGTCAGCACGGCGCCACTTGAAAATGATCTGAGCGCGCGGAGCGCCGCGGCCCTGAAAAGCGCCGTGCTGGACCGAACAAAGATCGCGGTCGATGGCCGCGACGTCAGCCTCGGCGCCTACGCCTTCTCCGAAGAGGGGCGCCGTGACGCGCTCGCATTGGTCGCTGCCGTGCCCGGTGTGCGGCTGGTCGACGACGAGACCCGTCTGGTGGCGGAAGCGAAGCCGTTCGTCTGGTCAGCCGAACGCGATGTGGTCAGGGTGACGCTCGGCGGCAATGCACCTCTGCCGGCGGTCAAGGCCAAGCTTTCGGAGGCGGCGCGTTCGGCGCTCAAGGGCGTCGAGGTCGCAGATCAGATGGCGCTTGCGCGCGGCGCGCCGCTGCGCTTCGAGGATGCCGCGCTGCTGCTGATCGGCCAGATCGGCAAGCTGAAGGACGGCAAATTCACGATCTCCGACGGAGATATCGCGCTGACGGGCATGGCGCGCGAGCTCGGCGGCCGCGAATCGCTCGCATTGGCACTGAAGGATCTGCCTGAGGGTTTCAAGATCGCCAGCAACGAGGTGAAGGCCCCGCCCTACATCTTCCAGGCCTACAAGGATCCGGTCGCCGTCACCGTGACCCTGTCCGGCAGCGTTCCCGACGAAAACATCCACGCCGTGGTGGTCGGTGCGGCGTCGCGCCGCTTCTTCAACGAAAAGGTCGTCGACAATCTCAAGACCAGCCTCGGTGCGCCGTCCGGCTTCGTCAATGCGGTGGTCCCGGCACTTGGAGCGCTGTCGCGGCTGTCGACCGGCACGCTGGCGGTCTCGGACCGGGAAATCAAATTGTCCGGCGATGCGCTGTATGACGAGGCGGCGCGGCAAATCCAATCTGGCCTCGCCAAGGACGTGCCGCAAGGCTGGCAGGTCAAGGCGGAGATTTCCGTCAAGCCCGCGGCTGCGCCCGTCGATGCGACGGTCTGTCAGCAGTTGTTCTCCGATCTGCTCGGCAAGGCCAGGATCCGCTTCGAGACCGGTCGCGCCGACATCGATCGCGACTCCGCCGGCTTGCTCGACCGCCTGGTCGAAATTGCGCTTCGATGCCCGTCGGCGAACATCGAAGTTGCCGGTCACACCGATGCCGAGGGCGAGGAGGCCGCCAATCAGGCGCTCTCGCAGAAGCGAGCGCAGGCGGTTGTCGATTATCTCGTCAAGGCGGGGCTGCCGGCCGACCGGTTTACGGCGGTCGGCTATGGCAGCACGCAGCCGGTCGCATCCAATGACACCGGCGAGGGGCGGGCCCAGAACCGGCGCATCGATTTCCTGGTGAGGTGACGGCCATGGCCTTTCTGATCGCATTTCATTGGGGCTGGTTATTGGGGGCGCTGTTGATCGGCCTCGCGATGGGCTGGGTGGCGGTAGTCCATCGCGGGCCCCGCGTGTCGCGCCCGGTGATGCTGGGGTTGTCAGCGCTCGCAATGGCTCTGGTCGCAATCGCCATCACGCATGTGGTGCCCGGGCGTCCTGGATACTGGCTCGAGCTCCTGCTCGTGATGTTCGTGCCCTATCTGCTCGGTTGCACGATCGGCTCCTGGCTGCGGGCGCTTGTGGTCGCCCGCAGTATGCGGCTGGGGGCTGCCGGCTGAATTGTCCTGCGGTCATTGCGCAGCGGCGGCGCCATGCCGCTCGCCCCGTCGGTTTGTGCTTGACATTAATACGTACGTACGTATTAATTGAGTCATGCCGAAGCCATCGCTCAAAGACGCCATCCTCGACGCCGGGCTCAGGGTCATGTTCCGGGCCGGCTATCATGGCTCCAGCGTGCGCGACGTCGTGCAGGAAGCGGGAGCCCCGCAGGGGTCGTTCACCAATCACTTCCGCTCCAAGGAGGCGTTCGCCAGCGAAGTGCTGGAGCGCTATTTTTCCCATGTGCAAGGGCTGGTCGCACTGGCGCTGGACGATACGTCACTGACGCCGCGGGCGCGGCTGCGGCGCTATCTCGACATCATCACGGGTCGGCTCGCGGCCGATGATTGGATGCGCGGCTGCCTGATCGGCGACCTCAGCCTGGAGGCGTCCGGGAACAGCGAGCTCCTGCGCGCCCAGCTCGACACGATCTTCAGAGCCTGGCGCACCCCGTTCGCCGCCTGCATCGCCGAGGCTCAGCAAGCGGGCGAGATCGCCGCGGACTTTGCTCCCGATGAGCTTGCCGAGTTCCTGCTCGCCTCCTGGCAGGGCGCGATGCTGCGCATGAAGGTGCAGCGCAGCCCAGCGGCGCTCGAGCGTTTCAAGACTATCGCCTTCAACACCGTCTTCAAGGAGCCATCATGACCGAGACTGCTCAATCCGGCCTCCATCGTCTGGACGTGCTCGACACCACCATGGCCTATCGGCAGATGGGCCGCACTGACGCGCCCGTCGCGCTGTTTTTGCACGGCAACCCGACTTCGTCCTACATCTGGCGCAACATCATGCCGCTGGTGGCGCCGGTGGCGCGCTGCATCGCACCCGATCTCGTCGGCTTTGGACAGTCCGGCAAACCGGATATCGGCTATCGCTTCTTCGACCAGGCCCGTTATCTCGATGCATTCGTCGATGGCCTCGGTCTGCGCTCGGCCTATCTGGTGGCGCAGGATTGGGGCACGGCGCTCGCTTTCCATCTCGCCGCGCGGCGCCCCTCCTTCGTGCGCGGGCTAGCGTTCATGGAGTTCATCCGGCCGATGGCGGACTGGTCGGATTTCGATCCCACGCACGGCGTTCGCGAGCAGACCTTCCGCAGGTTCAGGACGGCCGGCGAGGGCGAGGCGATGATCCTGGAAGGCAACGCCTTCGTCGAGCGGGTGCTGCCGGGTGGCGTGGTGCGCGCCTTGAGCGAGGACGAGATGGCGGCTTACCGCGCGCCATTCGCGACGCCTGACAGCCGCCGTCCGATGCTGGTGCTGCCGCGCGAACTGCCGATCGGCGGCGAGCCGGCCGACGTCGATCAAGCGCTCCGGACGGCGCACGCGGCCCTTGCTGCATCGCGCTATCCGAAGCTCCTGTTCGTGGGCGACCCCGGCGCATTGGTACCGCCATCCCGGGCGAAGGAATTTGCGGCATCGCTGCATAACATTGCGGTGATCCCACTTGGCGCGGGCCGGCATTTTCTGCAGGAAGATCATCCCGAGGCGATCGGTCGCTCTGTTGCCGGTTGGATCGCCGGCGTCGAGACGGCCACCGCGCTCGGCAATGCGGCCTAGTTCGCGCCACCGCTGACGCCCAAAGCGGTCGCGAACCGGCGCGGCCAGGGAGAGCGGACGTGCCTGTATTGACCGAACGGCTTGATGCCGTCGATTGGGAGGCGCTCGCCGCGCTCTATCGCGCCGCATCAATGGGCGACAAGTCGCCGGACGATCTCGCGCGGGTATTCGGCAACAGCATGTTCCGCGTGTTTGCGCTGGAGGCGGACCGCCTGGTGGGGGCCGGGCGCGTGCTGGCCGATGGCTGCGATTGTGCCTATCTCTGCGATGTCGCCGTCATGCCGGACCAGCAGGGCCGCGGGACTGGAACACAAATCATTGAGCGGCTGCTGCAGCTGTCAAAAGGCCATCGGAAGATTATCCTCTATGCCGTGCCGGGGAAGGAGGCCTTCTACCGACGTTTCGGTTTTCGCCGCATGACCACGGCGATGGCAGTCTTCGCCGATCAGGCGTCTGCGAGCGCGCGTGGTCTGTTGGAGCAGGACTGAGCGCGAGGACGTTCCCCGCAGAAGGGCCCAATGCAAGGGGACGTGAACGCGGCGATGCGAGATGCAATTCCAAGCGATCAGGCCGGCCGGGGTCCGCGCCGCTGGCTTCCGTGGTGCGCCCTCCGGAAACCTTCTGCTTCCCCTCATCCTCACAGAAGTTTAACCTGGAGCCGGCAGGCTAGGCGGCCCTCCCTGGGCTCATCCTGGGCTAATACGGTGTCGTCGCCCGTGCGGCAAAACGATGCATCGGATCGGTCAGAAGCTTGCTAAGTATACTGTATGTGCCCGTGTTTTGTTCACACCTGCCGAGTTCCCCAAGGGCCCGAAACGCGGTACGAGGGCCTTGCATGAGACATGGCGCGAACTGCCTGGATTCGCGTTTGTTCTCTGTGCGAGCTGTCGCGTTCCCGAGCGGACTTTCTCAAGCGGTTCGCCGGGTCACGGTTAGAGGTGTAGATGCTTGAAGCCATACGCGGAGCGACCTCTGTCCTGCGCCAGAAACAGGTGCTGCATAAGCTTGGAGTGATTATCAGCATCGCGGTGATCGTGATCGCATGCCGCGTGCTCTATCACATGCTGCGGGGCATCGACATCAGCGAGGTGCTCGAAGCGATCAAGAGCACGGAGCCGTACCAGATCGCGCTTGCGGCGCTATTCGTCGCGGCGGGCTATTTCACCCTGACCTTCTATGACCTTTTCGCGGTACGTGCGATCGGGCAGAGCCAGGTGCCGTACCGGGTCAACGCGCTCGCCGCCTTCACCAGCTATTCGATCGGCCACAATGTCGGGGCGAGCGTCTTCACCGGCGGCGCGGTGCGCTACCGGATCTATTCGGCTTATGGTCTGAATGCGATCGACGTCGCCAAGATCTGCTTCCTTGCCGGCCTGACGTTTTGGCTCGGCAATGCCGCGGTGCTCGGCCTCGGCATCACCTATCATCCGGAAGCCGCCGCTTCGATCGACCAGCTGCCGCCGTGGCTGAACCGCGTGGTGGCGATCGCGATCCTGCTCGCGCTGTTTGGCTACGTCGCCTGGGTCTGGACCAAGCCGCGCATGGTCGGCCGCGGTCCCTGGACGGTGATGCTGCCGGGCGGCCCGCTCACTTTGCTTCAGATCGCGATCGGGATCATCGATCTCGGCTTCTGCGCGCTCGCAATGTATGTGCTGGTCCCGGACGAACCCAACCTCGGCTTCGTTGTGGTCGCCGTGATCTTTGTCGCCGCGACGCTCCTGGGATTTGCGAGCCATTCGCCCGGCGGCCTGGGCGTGTTCGATGCCGCCATGCTGGTCGGCCTCTGGCAGATGGACCGGGAGGAGCTGCTTGCCGGCATGCTGCTGTTCCGAATGCTGTATTATCTCGCGCCCTTCGTCATATCTGTAATCTTGCTGACGTTTCGCGAGATTATTATCAGCGCTCGATCCAAACGGCTGCGTCAGGCGGCCCTGCATTTCGAGCCAGGGCGTGCGCCTGAAGCTGCTTATGTGACAGACCGAAGAGATCCCGGCGTTTGAAGGCGAGGGACGACCTGTCGATGCCGCAAATGCCCGTGGGGAACGGCGCTCGGGGATTTCGGCCAGAGGTCGCGGAGCCAAATCCCCGACATCACGTCTCGATCCGAAGTCGACATTGAGAAGTAATGGACGTGGCGCAGAGACCTGACAGCGGCGGGCGGATACACGAAGAGGCAGGTTCGATGGCCCTGGATGCTCCTTCACGGTCTTCCTCGCCCATCTTCTCGCCTTGGCCGGACCGGCTCCGGCATTCCGCGATCATCCTGCTGGCGGCGGCGCTCGCGCTGGGCGTGCTCGTGATGCGCGACGAGCTGCTGCCGTTTCGGGCCGCCGCGGTCTTCGTCTGCATCGCCGCAGCGGCGCTGGTGCCCTGGCGTCTGCACAGCGCTGTAGCCACGCGGGAGGATGTCCGCGGCACCAATCCGGTGGAAACGCCTGCGGTCAGCGCGGTGGTCGCTGGGATGTCCGATCCGGCGGTGCTGCTCGATCGCGCCGGCCGCGTCATCCACCTGAATGCCGCCGCCGCCCAGCTTGCTCCGGCGTTGCGCAAGAACGAGCTTGCGCAATTCGCATTGCGCTCGCCGGAAATCATCACTGCTCTGCGCGAGGCCATCGCCACTACCGAGCCCCGCCGAGCCACCTATCACGATCACGTGCCGGTTGACCGCTGGATGGAGCTGATCATCACCCCGGTCCCGGTCCCGACCGCCTTCGGCGGCACCGACAAGTGCATGCTGATGACCTTCCACGACCTCACGCCGCTGCGCCGGGTCGAGGAGATGCGGGCCGACTTCGTTGCCAATGCAAGTCACGAGCTGCGCACGCCGCTGGCGGCGCTGTCCGGCTTCATCGATACCCTGCAGGGGCCGGCCAAGGATGATCCCCGGGCGCGCGAGCGTTTCCTTGGGATCATGCACACCCAGGCCGGCCGCATGGCGCGCCTGATCGATGATCTCCTGTCGCTGTCGCGGGTCGAGCTCTCCGCGCATGTCCGCCCCGACGCGACGGTCGACCTGGTCCCGATCATTCACCAGGTGGCTGATGGCCTCGAGCCGCTGGCACGGGAGCGCCAGGTCGAGGTCGAGATCGATCTGCCGGAGACGCCGGTGACCATTGCCGGCGACCGGGAAGAGCTGTTGCGGCTGTTCGAGAACCTGATCGAGAACGCCCTCAAATACGGTGCATCGGGCGGGCGGGTGATTGTGTCGCTGACCTCGGCGGTATCAGGAGAGGGCATCCCGGAGATCCGGGTCAAGGTGCGTGATTTTGGTCCCGGTATTGCGCCCGAGCACCTGCCGCGGCTCACCGAACGCTTCTACCGGGTTGATGTCGGCGACAGTCGCGCGCAGGGCGGGACGGGCCTCGGATTGTCCCTGGTGAAACATATCCTTAACCGCCACCGTGGCCGTCTTTTGATCGAAAGCGTGCCCAAAAACGGAGCAACCTTCACCGCCTGTTTTCCCCAGCCGAAGCCGCCCTTCGGAGCATAAAATCAAGCTTTTCCAATAGGTTGGTGGTGTCATCCGACTGTCATCAAACCTTTATAAAAGCGGCAACGAGGCCTTTTAAAGGGGCCGGCGGGAGCGCGATCGGGCGCACGTGGCGCTTCGCTCCCCAAATGGGAGACCAGCAATGAATTTCGTTAAAGCTCTCGTCGCTGCCGGCCTGGTCGCCGCATCGACGTCGGCCTTCGCCGCCGACATCACCGGAGCGGGTGCGACGTTCCCGTTCCCGATCTATTCCAAGTGGGCCGACGCCTACAAGAAGGAGACGGGCAACGGTCTGAACTATCAGTCGATCGGCTCCGGCGGCGGCATCAAGCAGATCCAGGCCAAGACCGTGACCTTCGGTGCCAGCGACGCGCCGCTGAAGGCCGACCAGCTTGAGAAGGACGGCCTGGTACAGTGGCCGATGGTGATGGGCGGCATCGTGCCGGTCGTCAACCTCGAGGGCGTGAAGCCCGGTGAGATGGTGCTCGACGGTCAGACGGTGGCGGACATCTATCTTGGCAAGATCACCAAGTGGGATGACGCCGCGATCAAGAAGCTCAATCCGAGCGTCAAGCTGCCGTCCGACGCTATCGCAGTGGTGCGCCGCTCCGACGGCTCGGGCACGACCTTTAACTTCACCTACTACCTCTCCGAGGTCAGCCCCGACTGGAAGAGCAAGGTCGGCTTCAACACCGCCGTCGAGTGGCCGACCGGCGTCGGCGCCAAGGGCAACGAGGGGGTGTCCGGCAACATCAGCCAGACCAAGAACTCGATCGGCTATGTCGAGTACGCCTATGCCAAGCAGAACAAGCTGACCTACACCAAGATGGTCAACAAGGCCGGCAAGACCGTCGAGCCCACCGTCGAGGCCTTCCAGGCCGCCGCCGCGAACGCTGATTGGGCCCATGCTCCGGGCTATTACGTGATCCTGGCAAACCAGCCGGGCGACAAGTCCTGGCCGATGACGGCTGCGACCTTCATCCTGATGCACAAGCAGCCGGCCGACAAGGCGGCCTCCGACGAAGCCCTCAAGTTCTTCAAGTGGTCGTTCGAGAAGGGCGGCAAGATGGCCGAGGAGCTCGACTACATCCCGATGCCCGACAGCGTCGTGAAGATGATCGAGAAGACCTGGTCGGCGGACATCAAGAGCTAAGTCGTCTCAAGCGCAACCCCTCTCCCCGCCTCGGGAGAGGGGACCTTAAGTCCGCAAGTCCGAATACCGAACGATAAGTCTATCAAAACAGGGGGCTGACTTGGCAGAGATGGCCGTTCAAAGCGACGCGAGCACTGTCAGCGATGCCGCCGGCCCCTATGACCGCGCCCGGGCGCTGAGCGCCTTCAAGGTTGGCGACGTCACCTTCTACTGGATCACCCGCCTGTCGGCGATCTCGGTGCTGCTCATCCTCGGCGGCATCATCCTGTCGCTGATCGTCGGTGCCTGGCCGGCGATGAAGGAATATGGCTTCGAATTCCTGTGGACGCGCCGCTGGGCGCCGTCGGCCGACCCGCCCGTGCTGGGCGCGCTGGGCCCGATCTACGGCACGCTGGTGTCCTCCTTCATCGCGATGCTGATTGCCATTCCGGTTGGCCTCGGCATTGCGATCTTCCTCACCGAGCTTTGCCCGCAATGGCTGCGCCGCCCGATCGGCATCGCCGTCGAGCTGCTCGCCGGCATCCCCTCGATCATCTACGGCATGTGGGGCTTCTTCGTGCTGGGGCCGTTCCTGGCCTATACGTTCCAGCCGTTCATGATCAGCCTGTGCGCCAATATTCCGATCCTGCGGGATATCTTCGCGGGACCGCCGTCCTATCTCAGCCTGTTCAATGCCTCGCTGATCCTTGCGATCATGGTGCTGCCCTTCATCACTTCGATCTCGGTCGACGTGTTCAAGACCGTGCCTCCGGTGTTGAAGGAGGCTGCCTACGGCGTCGGGTGCACCACCTGGGAGGTGGTCCGTAGCGTGGTGATTCCTTACACCCGCGTCGGCGTCATCGGCGGCGTCATGCTGGCGCTCGGCCGGGCGCTTGGCGAAACCATGGCCGTCACCTTCATCATCGGTAACTCGTTCCGCATCTCCTCGTCGATCTTCGCTCCGGGCACCACGATCTCCGCGGCGATCGCATCCGAATTCCAGGAGAGCGACGGGCTGCACCAATCGGCCCTGATCCTGCTTGGTCTGTTGCTGTTCGTTCTCACCTTCTTCGTGCTGGCCGCCGCACGGCTGATGCTGCTGCGTCTCGAAGCCAAGGCCGGAAAGTAGGGCTGAGGAAATAGTGATGACATCCGTCGATACGCCCATCAATCCGGTCAACCCGATCTATGGCCGGCGCCGCCGCAAGGATATCTTCGTTCGCGGCCTGTGCGTGCTGGCCGCGCTGTTTGGCGTCACCTGGCTCGCGCTGATCCTGATCGATCTCCTGTATCAGGGCCTCGCGGGCCTCACCCTGCAGGTCTTCACCACCGATACGCCGCCGCCGGGATCGAGCGACGGCGGTCTCCGCAATGCCATCGTCGGCTCGGTCATCATGACCATTATCGGCGTCGGCATTGGGGCGCCGCTCGGCCTGTTCGCCGGCACCTACCTTGCCGAATATGGCCGCCACGACCGGCTCACCTCGGTGATCCGGTTCATCAACGACATCCTGCTCTCGGCGCCCTCGATCATCATCGGTCTGTTCGTCTACGGCGCGGTCGTGGTTCCAATGCGCGGCTTCTCGGCCATCGCGGGCTGTCTGGCGCTCGCCGTGATCGTGATCCCGGTCGTGCTGCGGACCACCGAGGACATGCTGCTGCTGGTGCCCAATCCGCTGCGCGAGGCGGCTTCCGCGCTTGGCCTGCCGCGGTCGCTGGTGATCCGGCGCATCGCCTATCGCGCCGCGCGTTCGGGCCTGATCACGGGCGTGCTGCTGGCCACGGCGCGCGTCGCCGGCGAGACCGCGCCGCTTCTGTTCACCGCGCTGTCGAACCAGTTCTGGAGCCTCGATCTCACCCACACGATGGCCAATCTGCCCGTAACCATCAACAACTTCGTCCAGAGCCCCTATGCCTATTGGAAACAGCTGGCCTGGAGCGGAGCCCTTCTGATCACCTTGACCGTGCTTGCCCTGAATATCAGCGCGCGCATTCTGGGCGCCGAGAGGAGCGCAAAATGACCGACATGTCCGTTTCCGTGTCCAGCCCGGCGGGCGCCATTCCGAACAAATCCCTGCCGGACGCCCCGGCGAAGGTGACTGTCCGGAACCTGAACTTCTACTACGGCGATCACCATGCGCTGAAGAACATCAACCTGTCGCTAGGGACGAACCGGGTCACGGCCTTCATCGGCCCGTCCGGCTGCGGCAAATCCACGCTGCTGCGCATCTTCAATCGGATGTACGACCTCTATCCGGGTCAGCGTGCTGAAGGCCAGCTGATGCTGGACAAGACCGATATTCTCGACCCCAAGCTGGATTTGAATCTGCTGCGCGCTCGTGTCGGCATGGTTTTCCAGAAGCCGACGCCGTTCCCGATGACCATCTACGAGAATATCGCCTTCGGCATCCGCCTCTATGAGAAGATCTCGAAATCGGAGATGGATGACCGGGTCGAGAAGGCGCTGCGCGGCGGTGCGCTCTGGAACGAGGTGAAGGACAAGCTGAACGCGTCGGGCCTCAGCCTGTCTGGCGGCCAGCAGCAACGTCTTTGCATCGCCCGTACTGTCGCGGTTCGGCCCGAGGTGATCCTGTTCGACGAGCCGTGCTCGGCACTGGACCCGATCTCGACCGCCAAGGTCGAGGAGCTGATCCAGGAATTGAGCGAGAACTACACGATCGCGATCGTCACTCATAATATGCAGCAGGCGGCGCGCGTCTCCGACAAGACCGCCTTCATGTATCTCGGCGAGTTGATCGAGTTCGACGATACCAGCAAGATCTTCACCTCGCCGAGCGATCGGCGAACCCAGGACTACATCACGGGCCGTTTCGGCTGAGGCCGGATCGGAACGTTCGTCCGTTCGCGTAGCCCCCTTGCATCGGATCGGCAGGGGGCAGTCCGCTTAAAACAGTCAATGCGGTCCGGCACGGTATGCGTCCCCACTGTCTTGGGCGGTGGGCTAGGGCAATGAGGGCTGAATTGACGCAACGGAACACGACGCATTGCCGAGGAGAGAGACATGGCCAGTGAACATACCGTCAAGGCGTTCGATAGTGATCTTCAGGAACTGACCCGGTTGGTCGCAGAGATGGGCGGCCTGGCCGAGCGGCTGATCGTCGACTCCGTCGACGCGCTGGTGCGGCGGGACATCGCGCTCGGTGAGCGCGTGATCGCGGCCGATGGCGAGATTGACAATCTGCAGCGGCTGATCGAGGAGCGCGCGGTGCTGACGATCGCGCGCCGGCAGCCGATGGCGGTGGACCTGCGCGAGATCGTCGGTGCGATGCGGGTTGCCACCGATCTTGAGCGGATCGGCGATCTCGCCAAGAATATCGGCAAGCGGGTCGCGGCGCTGGAGAGTGATTTCCATCCCCTGAAGCTGATCCGTGGGCTCGAGCATATGACCGACCTCGTGCAGTCGCAGGTCAAGTCGGTGCTGGATGCTTATGCCGCCCATGACCTGCCGGCGGCGATGACGGTCTGGAAGAGCGATGAGGAGGTCGATGCCATCTGCACCTCGCTGTTCCGCGAGCTGCTGACCTACATGATGGAAGATCCCCGCAACATCTCGTTCTGCATCCACCTGATGTTCTGCGCCAAGAACATCGAGCGGATCGGCGATCACGCCACCAACATTGCGGAAACCGTGTTCTACATGATCGAGGGCCAGCAGATGGTCGACAAGCGACCGAAGGGTGACATGACGTCCTTCGCCGTTACCGCCCCCGGCAACTGAGAGAGAAGCTGACCGATGAGTGCGCGCATTCTGGTTGTGGAAGACGAGGAAGCGCTGACCACGTTGCTGCGCTATAATCTGGAAACCGAGGGCTACGAGGTCGAGACGGTCGCGCGTGGCGACGATGCCGACACCCGGCTCAAGGAGCGGGTGCCCGATCTCGTGGTGCTCGACTGGATGCTGCCGGGGCTGTCCGGGATCGAGCTGTGCCGCCGCCTGCGCGCGCGGCCGGAGACCAAGCAGCTGCCGATCATCATGCTGACGGCGCGCGGTGAGGAGAGCGAGCGCGTCCGCGGGCTCGCCACCGGAGCGGACGACTACATCGTCAAGCCGTTCTCGGTGCCCGAGCTTCTGGCGCGCGTCAAAGGCCTGCTGCGTCGCGCGAGCCCCGAGCGGCTCGCCACAGTGCTCGCCTATGGCGACATCGAGCTCGACCGCGAGAAGCGCCGCGTCGCGCGTTCAGGGCGGCCGATCGATCTGGGCCCGACCGAATATCGGCTGCTCGAATTCTTCCTCGAGCATCCGGGTCGTGTGTTCAGCCGCGAGCAGCTGCTCGATAGCGTCTGGGGACGCGACATCTATATCGACGAGCGCACGGTGGACGTTCATATCGGCCGCTTGCGCAAGCTGCTCAATCCGGGTCGCGAGCAGGATCCGATCCGCACCGTGCGCGGTGCCGGCTACGCGCTCGACGATCGATTTGCCAAAGCGGAGTCGTAGCGCTCAGTCCGCCACCGCAGCCATCAGGATCAGAAAGATCAGGCGGAGCCGTTTTGGCTCCGCCTTTTTCTTGCGACCGCGGGTTGCATCTGTTCAAGCGAGTCCGCGAACGATCGGCGGGCTTACGTGCCGGACGACTGATAGGCTGCGCGATCGCGCCCCTCGAAAAGACCCCGGACCGATCCGGGAGTTGCCGACTGGTCGGTCGAACGCTTCTTGCGCGCATCGTGTTTACAACTTGTCACAAACCTGGTGCGCCCGATTGTGACGATGATATGATCCCCGCGGGTTGGGGGTGGCGTCATGGGGCGTGGGTATACGATCTTCGATACGTTGGTCGGTCGTTGCGGCATTGTCTGGAGCGACGTTGGCATCATCGGCGTTCAATTACCGGAGACGCGGGAGATCGAGACGCGCCGGCGATTGTTCCGGCAATTTCCCGAAACCCGCGAATTGGCCCCGCCCCCAAATGCCGAGTCCGCTATCGACGCCATCGTGATGATACTGCGTGGGCAGCCTGCGGATTTTGCCGACGTCAGCCTCGACATGACCGGGATCACCCCGTTCAATCAGCGCGTGTATGACTATATCCGCCGCATTCCGCGTAGCGAAACCCGCGAGCCGGGCGAGATTGCAGCCAGCCTGCATGCCACGGGAGCGTTCTACTCGGTGGCCCAGGCGCTGGCGAAAAATCCGCTTCCGCTGATCGTACCTTGCCATCGTGTACTGGCCGCAAACGGGATCGAAAAAGCCTCGCCGAACCGAGGCGCGATCTCGCAGCGCCGGCTGCTGTCGCTCGAAGGTGCCGGGGCGCAGACAGGGATGACTTTGTTCGACGCGCTGCTGGCGGTTGATCGGCCGCGCGCCACGCACTAGATCGAGCGGATGGCCACAACCATCCTGCTGACCAGCCGCTCCGTAACCGTCTCCGAGTTCCGCTGCACTGCAGTGTCGGGTGAGCTGCCCTATGCCGAGCAGTTTGGCAGCCATTCGGTCTCCTATGTGCGCAAGGGCAGTTTCGGCTGCCATCACCGCGGTCGCTTTTTCGAGCTCGTCACCGGCTCTATCCTGATCGGGCATCCCGGCGACGAGTTCACGTGCACGCATGATCATGTCTGTGGCGATGAGTGCCTGTCGTTCTTTCTTGCGCCGGAGCTGGTCGAGGAGATCGGCGGCAGCAGGGACGTTTGGCAGGCCGGCGCCGTACCGCCGCTGCCGGAACTGATGGTGATTGGCGAGCTGGCTCAGGCCGCGGCTGCCGGTAGCAGCGATCTCGGCCTCGACGAGGTCGGCCATCTGTTCGCCAGCCGGTTCGTGGCGGCCATCGCCGGCAAGTCGCCTAATCCGGCTGTCGCCGCCGGGCGTGTTCGCCGCCGCGCGGTCGAGACCGCGCTATGGATCGACGCCAATTCGCATCGCGCGATCGACCTCGAGGATGCTGCGCATCAGGCCGGCCTCAGCCCATTTCATTTTCTCAGACTGTTTGCGGCCACGCTTGGTGTCACGCCGCACCAATATCTGGTTCGTTCTCGGCTGCGCCATGCTGCGCGGCGGCTCAGCGAAGACGATGCGCCCGTCACCGACATCGCTTACGACGTCGGCTTCGCCGATCTCTCCAACTTTACCCGCACTTTCACGCGCGCAGCGGGTGTTTCGCCCTTGCGGTTCCGCAAGGCCTCGCGCGGCATGCGCAAGATTCTCCAAGAAGGCTTGAGCCGGCATTGATTAGGTGATCGCCAGCGCCGCGCGATTGTCGCGCGCGAGGAATGGAGATCACCAATGTACGATCATATCGGCCTGAGAGTGAGCAGCCTCGATGCCAGTGTGCGGTTTTATTCGGCCGCGCTGGCGCCGCTTGGCCATGTCCTGTGTTCGAAGGACGAGACCTCTGCCGGCTTGGGCCCGAAAGGTGCGCCGGCGCTGTGGCTGTACCTGAAGAAGGGCGAGCGGCAGGCCGGTGCGCATATTGCGTTCCGCGCGCCGGATCATACTGCCGTGAGCAAATTCTACACTGAAGGCCTCAAGGCTGGCGGCAGCGACAACGGCGGGCCCGGGCCACGCCTCGACTACAGCCCGACCTACTACGCTGCGTTTCTGATCGATCCCGACGGCAACAATGTCGAAGCGGTCTGTGCCTGAATCGGAGTGCGTATCATGGCATCCATTCACAAGGACATTCCGATCGATGCGCCGGCCGCCATCGCCTGGGACGCAGTGCGCGATTTCGCCGCCGTGCATACGCGGCTGGCGCCAGGTTTCGTGCTTGACGCGAAGCTTGATGGCGACGTGCGCATCCTGACCTTCGCCAACGGGAGCGTGGCGCGCGAGAGGCTGGTCGATTGCGACGAGACGCGACGGCGTCTGGTTTATTCCGTTGGACATGAGCGCATCGCGCAGCACAGCGCGTCGGTCCAGATCTTTCCTGACGGCGAGACGCGGTGTCGCATGGTCTGGATCACCGACGTGCTGCCGCACGAGATCGCGCCCTATATCGATGGGCAGATGGAGCTCGGCGCGGCGGCCATGCAGAAGGCTTTGGGAGGCCGACGCTCATGACCTCATCCGCGTTTCTCGACGCGCTGGGCGCGACCGGCCCTTCGGCCGATCGTGCCGGCAAGATGGACCTCTACGGCCGCTTCATCGGCTCCTGGGAGCTCGACGTCACGCATTTCCCGGAAAACGCGCCCGCGCGGCGGCGCAATGGCGAGTGGCATTTCGGATGGGTGCTCGAGGGGCGCGCGATCCAGGACGTCTGGATCGTGCCGTCCCGCGGGCAGCGAGATCCGGCGCTGCCGGGCCCTTACGGCACGACGCTGCGCATCTACGACACCAGTCTTGATGCCTGGCGCATCCAATGGTCCGATCCCGTCAGCCAGATCTTCCTGCAGATGATCGGCCGCGCCGAAGGGCCCGACATCGTGCAGCTTGGCACGGACGAGAACGGGCGGCTGATCCGCTGGAGCTTTCGCGAGATCACGGAGGCGTCGTTTCTCTGGCGCGGCGAGAGCTCGGCCGACCAGGGCGCACATTGGCGGCTGGTGACGGAGTTCATGGCGCGTCGTCGTCGGATGTGAGTGCGCCGCCGCAGGCGCAGCTCACAGCCGGAAGTGCTTCGACAGCTTCAAGCCCTGCGCCTGATAGTTGGAGCCGATGCGCTGACCGTACAGCGCATCGGGCCGCGCCAGCATCTTCTCATAGACCAGGCGGCCGACGATCTGGCCATGCTCGAGGATGAACGGCACCTCGCGCGAGCGCACCTCCAGCACGGCGCGGGCGCCGAGCCCGCCGGCGCCGGCATAGCCGAAGCCGGGATCGAAGAAGCCGGCATAGTGGACGCGGAATTCGCCGACCAGAGGATCGAACGGCACCATTTCCGCCGCGTAGTCCGGCGGCACCTGGACGGCTTCTTTGGACGCGAGGATGTAGAACTCGCCGGGATCGAGAATGAGGCTGCGGTCCGGCCGCGCCTTGATCGGCTCCCAGAACTCTTCGATCGGATAGCCGGCGCGGCGATCGATATCGACGACGCCGGTGTGGCGCTTGGCGCGGTAGCCGACAAAGCCACCCGCGCTCTCGCCGGACAGGTCCACCGACACGGCCACGCCGCCGACCAGATCGGCGTCGTCGCGATCAACCAGCCGCTCGGCCCGGTGCAGCGCGTCGAGCTCAATGGAGGAGAGCGCCGCCTCGCCATGGCGGAAGCGGACCTGGGACAGCCGCGAGCCCTCGCGCAACAGAACCGGAAATGTCTTCGGACTGATCTCGGCATAAAGCGGGCCGTGATAGCCGGCGCCGATCATGTCGAACCGCCTTGTGCCGTCGGCGATCACGCGCGTGAACACGTCGAGCCGCCCGGTCGAGCTCTTCGGATTCGCGGCGGCGACGATGTCCTTCGGCAGCGCCAGGCTTTCCAACAGCGGCACGATATAGACGCAGTTGGTCTCCAGCACGGCGCCGTCAGCCAGCGCGATCTCGTGCAGCTTCAGCTCGTCGATCCGCTCGGCGACCGTGGCGTCAGGCCCCGGCAGAAAGCTCGCGCGGACCCGATAGGCGATGTCACCGAGCCGCAGGTCGAGGCTGGCCGGCTGGATCTGGCTCTCGACGAAGTCGTATGCGGGGAGGATCAGGCCGGCGTCCGCCATCTGCGCGATCATGCGATCGGGCAGGATGCCATGGGCGTCGGGGGCGAGCGAGAACGACAAGACCTGATCCCTTGACCTGATCACTTCACTGTTCCTTGCGGTCCGATACCGGACCTCAGGTCCATATATTGTGCCTCTTCCCCGTTATCCGATGGCCGCCTTGACGGAAAGGCCGCCGACGATTAAGAGCATCATTTATCCCGTGGTGATTTGAGCCGGCCGGCTTGCAGCCACGTTAAATAAATCGCTAAACAGGCCGGGGACAGATGTGATCCCGGCCATGAGGAGAGTTCTCCCAGGCCGGTTTTTTATTGTGGCCATCGCCGAGATGGTCACGATGGAGGTCATATGTCCAAGTCCGCTCCGGCGTCCACTACCACCCCCTCGCTGACCCAGTATCGCCCCGAGACCCGGCTGGTGCATTCCGGCACCCTGCGCTCCGAATTCGGCGAGACCGCCGAAGCGCTCTTCCTGACCCAGGGTTTCGTCTACGCCTCCGCCGAGGAATGCGAGGCGCGGTTCAAGGGCGAGGAACCCGGCTTCATCTATTCGCGCTATTCCAACCCGACAATGGCGATGTTCGAGCGCCGCATGATCGAGCTCGAGGGCGCCGAGGCCGCCCGCTCCGCAGCGACCGGCATGGCCGCGGTAACCACCGCGATCCTGGCGCCCTTGCGGGCCGGCGACCACATGGTCGCCCCCAAGGCGATGTTCGGCTCCTGCCGTTACGTGGTGGAAGACCTGCTGCCGCGCTACGGCATCGAGTCCACCCTGGTCGACGGGCTCGATCTCGACCAGTGGCAGCGCGCGGTCAGGCCGAACACCAAGAGCTTCTTCCTGGAAAGCCCGACCAACCCGACGCTCGACGTGCTCGACATCGGGGCCATCGCCGAGATCGCGCATGCCCATGGCGCGCGGCTGATCGTCGACAACGTCTTCGCCACGCCGCTCTGGCAAAGCCCGCTCGCGCTCGGCGCTGACGTCGTGGTCTACTCCGCGACCAAGCACATCGACGGCCAGGGCCGCTGTCTCGGCGGCGTCATCCTGTCGTCGGAAGCCTTCATCGCCGAGCACATCCACAATTTCATGCGCCAGACCGGCCCGTCGATGTCGCCCTTCAACGCCTGGGTGCTGCTGAAGGGCCTCGAGACGCTTGCGGTGCGCGTGCGCGCGCAGACCGAGACGGCAGGCAAGATCGCCGACTGGCTGGCCGGCCATCCGAAGATCTCGCGGCTGATCTATCCGGGCCGCGAGGACCATCCGCAGGCTGCGACCGTGAAGAAGCAGATGCGCGCAGGCTCGACCCTGGTCGGCTTCGAGGTCAAGGGCGGCAAGGCGGCAGCGTTCCGGACGCTCAACGCGCTCAAGCTCGCCAGGATCTCCAACAATCTCGGCGACGCCAAGACGCTGGTGACCCATCCTGCCACCACCACCCATCAGCGGCTGTCGCCGGAGGTGCGCGCCGAACTTGGCATCAGCGAGGGCTTCATCCGCTTCTCCGCCGGCCTCGAACATGCCGACGACCTGATCGCGGATCTGGATGCGGCCCTGGCGAAAGCGTGAGCTTTCGCCGCGCGTAGTCAGTAGCGAATAGAGTCTTTCATTCGCTACTCGCTGCCGGGCTATTTCCTATTCGCCTCTCGAAATCCCGGGTTCGCGTGCTGGCGTGCCGCCCCGGGATGCCGCTTTCGGCGTCACATCGGCCGATAGGTCAGCACGTTGGTCGGCAGGTTGACGCCGAGTTTGACCTGGCCCACCGAGAGGATGATGTCGTCGCCGAGCAGCTGCGCAAAGCAGGCATAGCCCCAATCGTTCATGTGCAGCCCGTCGGAGATGACGAAGTCGTTGATCGGAATCGACTGCCGCTCGTGCCAGTCGCGCATCACCTCGAAGCGCGGGAAGATGCCGACATGATGCAGCTCGGCGATGTGGCTGAGCAGCTTGATCATCGTGTTCGCCCGTTCGGGCCGCTCGATCACGCGTGGCGAATATTGCAGATCGACCAGCACGACGTCGGAGCCTGCGGTCTGGATTTTCGCGACACCGTCATCGACCATCTTGGCGGTCTCGGTCGGGTCGAGATTGCGCAGCACGGCATTGGTGCCGACCTGCCAGATCACGAGGTCCGGATGCCGGTCGATGACAGCGGTCTGCAGCCGCTTCATCATCTCAGGCGCATCCTCCCCGCCAATGCCTGAATTGACGACGGTGATATCGGCCATCGGATATTGCCGGCGCAGCTGCGCCGCCAAGCGGTTCGGATAGGTGTATTCCGGACCGCTCGATCCGTAACCCTGCGTCGAGGACGATCCGAAGGCGACGATCACGACCGGCAGGCCGGAGGCGAGCTTGTTGGCGACATGTGGCAGCGCGCCGAACGATTTCGCGCCGCCCTTCGGCGGCAGGCACGGCACCCGGTTGAAGATGTCGCCCGCGGACTTGGCGACCTGCTTCACCTTGTCGAGCGCCTTTTCGGTGAAGCTCTTCGGCACGGTGGAATTAGCAGGCTGCGCGGAGGGAGGCTGCTGAGCTACGCCTTGCGTGCCTGCCGTGCTGCCTGCCGGAGCGCCCTGATGCACCGCAGCGACCTGTGGTGCCGATGGCTTCTGCGGATCGCCCGCTGCAGCATGACCGATCGTCGATCGCAACTCGGTTAGCGGCGATGCCGGCGCGTCAGCTGCGGGCGGTGAGGCCGGCGCGGCTTGCGCCGCAGTCTGTGCTGAGAGCGATGATGCTGGCACGGCGAGTGCGATTGCCATGAGAGCCGGAAGCGCCAGTCCTCGAAATACGCGGTGACAACTCGTTAACGTCATAAACCGAGACATCCTAGTTCTGCTGCGCGACCGGCCCAAGCTGCGCCGCATCGATGATGAGTTTCGAGAGCGCCTTGCCGAGACAGTCGTGAACCTGCTTGGCGAGCTCGATCCCGTGCGTGGGATTGAACAGGTCGAAATCGCCATTTTCGTTCCATTGCCGCATGATGGCGAACCGATCAAACAGCGGCACGTCGCGTTCCTGCGCAACGACGCGCATGTTGTCGATGTAAGGCGGCACGGAAATCATGGTTTCCGTACGTGGGCTATATTGCAGGTTCATCAGGATGACGTCCGCCCCCGCATCTTGCAGCTCCGTCACGCCGTTGTTGACGGCGGCACGAAACTCATCGGGATCGATGGATCGCATCGCGTCGACCGTCCCCGTCTGCCAGATCACCAGATTAGGCTTTTTTGCTTCCAGCAGCTTAACGAAGCTGCCGGCCATCTCCTCGGCCGTCTTCTTCGGCTGCAATTCGACGCTCAGATTGACGGTCGCCGAAGGCAGTTTTTCCTTCAGGGCCGCCTGCAAGCGGAAGGGATAGGCGTTGTTGTCGGATGTGCTCACGATGGTGGAGGAGCGGCTGCCGAGCACGAGAATATCGAGCGGCTTTCCGTTCTTCACGGCTTCGGCGACCTTCGGCAGCTTGCTTTCGGTGGCGAGCAGATAGGGCGGCACCTCGCAGTTCGGGACGTTCTCCTCGGCGCGCGCCGCCGTCACCAGCACGGTGGCCAGTGTCAGCAGCCCAAGCCTCATGAGGCCGTATTTACGTCGCCTTAACCACGAGACGGACTGCATCAGCCCCCTCCCGCCAGATCGGCATTCGCAAGCGCAGCCTTTCGCGGTGCACTCTTGTCTGCCACGTTTTTGTACCACGAAATCAACGATGCAACCCCCCACATAATGAGGATGCCACTGAGACTAATCAGCGCGTGCATTGCTGCGCCACCCGACACCTCGGCAAGGATGAAGTGTCCCGCGAATGCGAGGAAGACGCCGAGGCAGAAGATCTCCAGTGAGTGCTGACCGCACACGATCAGGGGCTTCAACCAGCGCGATTTCAGGCCCGGCCAGTCCCTCGGAAGGTAATGGACGGTGAGCGCAGCCAGTGCCAAAAAATGCGCGAAGCGCAGCACGTCAAGGTCGGTCTTGTCGATCGGATACATCCACTGCTCGAGCCGGCGCGGCAGCAGATGGCCGAGCTGCGGAATGTACCAAGTCAGCGTCACGAGGAACGCAGCCGATAGATAGGCAGCGCTGATCCAAAGCGTAACCGGCGAATTGAGAATGCGGGTCATGCGCCTGGCGCCGCCGAGCGCGCACCACGCGCCAAAGACGAACAGCAATTGCCAGGCAAGCGGGTTGAAGGCCCAGAAGCCGTTCGGGTAGGCCGACAGATACAGGTCGAATTCCCAGGTCACGGCATAGATCACAGCCGAGAGGCCGAGCGTCAGATCAGGCTTCCAGCGCATCAGCCACAGGATCAGCGGCAGGAACAGCATCAGCACGATGTAGAGCGGCAGCACGTCCATGTTGACGGGACGGAAGCGCAGGATCAGCGCCTGCACGATGGTCACGTCCGGCTGCTTCAGGAAATCCATGATCCCCATCTCTTCGGTGTAGAGCGGGTTCTCGAAGCTGGTCGCGACGTAGGAGATCTCGGCGAGAAAGATCGTGAACAGGAACACGTGCGCGACGTAGATCTGCCAGACGCGGCGCAGGATGCGCGCGGTGGCGACCACGAAGCCGGAATCCTGCATCGCCCGGCCATAGACGAAGGCCGCGGTATAGCCGGAGATGAAGATGAAGATCTCGGTGGCGTCGGAGAAGCCGTAGTTCCGGATCGTGAACCAGGTCAGAAGATTGGGCGGTAGATGGTCGATGAAGATCAGCCACAGCGCGAGCCCGCGGAACAGGTCGAGCCTGAGCTCGCGCTCGCCCGCCGGCGGAAAGCTGATCGCAGGCACAGCCGTAGCGGCCGGCGCTGCGGGCGCCAGCGCAGGCGCTTCGGGGACCGTAGGTCCGGCAAGGCGATCGGCAATCGACGTCATCAGGCACCGCGTCACTGCTGCCGCCTTTGAAGGCGCGGCAGGGGGAATGTAGGCCCGCGCAACTTTTGCGCAAGCGATGAAGGAGTTATCGGCCGGGAACAGGCCCGGCTTTTGCGCCATCGGCGGATCATTGTGGCGATCCCGTCACGCATGACGGTTGCACACGCTCAGGGATACCGGCACTACGAGCGAATCGGCGGCTTGTGGCGTATAGATCCCGCTTCGGCCGCACGAATTTGCGGCATCTCAAAGCCGCCACGCACTCTACACGATTGGTCTCATGATCCGGAACTGTGGTCAAAGCGCGACAGCGCGGTGATTGGTTCTGCCCTGACTTTCCGCTAGACTGATATCCATGTATCGCGCCGTGACCCGCCAGATCGAAGTGACCGTCGAGCCGACCTTCTTGCCGGAGAAGTCCTCGGCCGAGGATAGCAGGTACTTCTGGTCCTACACGGTCGTGATCACCAATACCGGCGAGGAGACCGTGCAGCTGCGCAACCGGCACTGGATCATCACCGACGGGGCCGGCCGCCGGCAGGAAGTCCGCGGCGAGGGTGTGGTCGGCGAGCAGCCGGTGCTCGCGCCCGGCGAGCATTTCGAATACACCTCCGGCGTGCCGCTCGCCACGGCTACGGGCTTCATGGCCGGCCATTACGAGATGGAGAGCGAAAGCGGCGAGCGCTTCGAGATCGAAGTGCCGGCCTTTTCGCTCGACAGCCCCGACGGCAAGCGGGTGTTGAATTAGAGGCATTGTTTCTTTCGCTTGTCTCTCGCCTGGCACGCAGTAGCTAACACTCCGCTGTCATCGCCCGGTTCAGCCGGGCGATCCAGTATTCCAGAGACGGCAGCATTTCATCGAGGGGCCTCGGCGTACTGGATCGCCCGACGGAGCCTGTTATCTGGCCGGCCGTGGGCCGGACCAGGTGGCGGGCGATGACCGTCGAAAATGGAGCGACGTCGTCGCCCCTTCCTGACAGTCGTGCAGCTATGTTCTCGCGACACGTATCTGTCCGAGCTTTGCTGATCAGGTCACCCTCTTCCTAAGCAGAGGGAGCAGGGAAGGCCGGGAGCTCGCCGCCCCCATGGCCCGCCTGCGAAAGAAAATGCAGGCGGCAGGTACCACAGGATCGGCCAAGACATCCCGGCCTTCCCTGCGCGACGGTTTTAACGCTTATACGAGCTCTCCTCGGTGCACCGGGCTTTCTGGCCACCGTCATCCGCGCGAGGCAAAGCCTCTGTCCGCGAACTTGATACTAGCGTCGGAGTATCAGGACCACACGATTTCACGTCCGCATCACGACCGTTCGTCGGCGCGACCAGGTCGCGCTACAGTCAGATGCGTCCATCGCATCCCGCTTCCCACGTTCGTGACGACCGCGATACGCCCCTCCTGGTGGAGGCAGGACGGGCAGAAATGTGAACCTGATTTGCCCGACGCCGCAAGCCACAACGCCTGCGGCACATTGGCACGACGGGCAAATTCGTCAGTGTTGCGCAGGCCGGCGATCACGGGCCCGTGCTTCACGCCCATTGCAGGTTCGGAAAGACGGTTGTTCATATGACGATAATCATATAAAATGCCCCCAAACGGACGGGGACGCAGATCGGGAGCGCGACGATGTCGAAGCCGGAGTGGCAAAAATCCGCCTGCAATATCTGCTATATCAATTGTGGCGTCGAGATGCTGGTCGAGGACGGCCGCATCACGAAGGTGCGCGGCGACCGTGAGAACCCGAAATCGCAGGGTTACATCTGCAACAAGGCGGCGCGCATTCCCTACTACGCGCGTCACAAGGACCGGCTGACCTCGCCGCTCAGGCGCCGTGCCGACGGCGGCTTCGAGGAGATCGACTGGGATACCGCGATTGCGGAGATCGCAGTGCGGCTGCGCGATATCGTGCAGAAACACGGCGGCAAGAGCATCGCGCTCTATGGCGGCGGCGGGCAGGGCAACCACGCCGGCGGCGCCTATGCGAACGCCGTGCTGCGGGCGCTCGGGGTCCGCTCGGTCTTCAACGCGCTGTCGCAGGAGAAGACCGGCGATTTCTGGGTCAACGGCCACATGTTCGGCAGCCAGACCTGCCACACCGCCGAGGACATCCATCATTGCGACCTGCTGTTCGTGATCGGCGCCAATCCATGGATCGCCCACGGCTTTGCCAATGCGCGCGACCATCTCAACCAGATCCGCAAGGATCCTACCCGCAAGATGATCGTGATCGATCCGCGCCGCACCGAGACCGCCGAGATGGCCGACCTGCATCTTCCGGTGCGGCCGGGCGCGGATGCGTTCCTGCTCGGCGCCATCCTGGCGACGCTCGTCCGTCGCGATGCTGTTGATCATGACTTCCTGGAGCGTCACACGACCGGCTTTGCCGAGGTCAAGGCGGCGCTGGCGCGCATTCCGGTCGCGGAGTGGGCCGCCGCGGCGGACATCCCGCTCGACGAGATCGAGCGCTGCGTCGACATGATCGTGGCGGCGAGGGCCATGACCGTTCGCGTCGAACTCGGCATTCAGCAGGGCGTCAACTCGACCCTCAACTCCTACCTGGAAAAGCTCCTGATCATGCTGACCGGCAGCTTTGGCCGGAAGGGCACCAACCAGCTGCATTCCTGGCTACAGCCGCTATGGGGCAATTCGCCCAACCAGCGCTATGCACCGACCGACACCGAGATCATCGCCGGCCTGCTGCCGCCGAACTTGCTGCCGCAGGCGATCCTCAACGATCATCCGGAGCGGCTGCGCGGCCTGTGGATCGACAGCTCCAACCCGGCCAACACCGTCGCCAACACCGCGGAGGTGGAGAAGGCGTTGTCCGCGCTCGATCTCTGCGTCGTGGTCGATGTCGCCCTGACCGAGACCGCGCGTCTTGCGCATTATGTGCTGCCGGCCGCCTCGCAATATGAGAAGACCGAATTCACGCTGTTCAACTTCGAATTTCCGACCAACTACTTCCATGTGCGCGCGGCCGTGGCGCCGCCGCTTGCAGGCACTCTGCCGGAGCCGGAGATCTACAGCCGGCTGGCGCGTGCCCTCGGGCTCCTGCCCGGCGACAATGTGCTCGGTTCACTGCGAGACGCCGCATTCAAGTCGCGCACTGAGTTCGCGACGGCGCTGCGCGCCTTCATTGGCGCCAATCCGCAGGCCGCGCCGCTCGGCGCGCTGATCCTCTACCACACGCTCGGCGCCACGCTGCCGGACGGCACCGCTGCGGCCGCGCCGCTCTGGCAGGCCGCGCAGACATGCGCGAAACGCGATCCCGACGCGGTGCGGCGCGCGCTCGGTGCTGATAGGCCGATTCCGGATCATGAGCTTGGTGACGCGCTGTTTGATGCGATCGCTGGCACGCGCAGCGGCGTCGCGATCACGACGCATAGCTATGAAGATGTGTGGTCGCTGGTCGCTCATCCCGATCGCAAGATCCGGCTTGCGATCCCGGCCATGCTGGACTGGCTCGGCGGGCTCGACCCGGCCGCGGCTGCAGCGCCGAAGGATTATCCGTTCGTGCTTGCGGCCGGACAGCGCCGCATGTTCAACGCCAACCAGATCTTCCGCGATCCGGCCTGGCGTCGCGACGATCCGGACGGCGCGCTATTGGTCAACGCACGCGATCTCGAAGCGCTGGGTGCAGGCGACGGCGAATGGATCGCGGTCCGCTCGCCGGCGGGCCGGGTGGTGGTCCGCTGCAAGGCTGACGACAGCATGCGCCAGGGGCAGCTGGCGCTGCCGCACGGTTACGGGCAGTCCTATCCCGCCGACGACGGAGAACGACTGACCAATGGCCCGCGCATCAATGCGCTGACCGATAGTCTCAACCGCGATCCCATCGCCGGCACGCCGTATCACAAGCATGTGGCGGTGCGACTGGAGAGACTGACGGCGACGGAGGCCGCGGCCGCCGAGGCGCGCTCGCGGCGGATTCATGGGGCGCAGGCGCAAGCGCGGAGCTGATCGCAACGAGCATGCGATATGCCGTCCGAACTGCCGCGGGGACGGCTATCGCATCTGTCTCGAATTTCCGGGCCTCATGGTTCTCCCGGCGATGCGAAGCATCGTCCGGAGACGCGCGGCTTCGCCGCGCCCTCACCTTGAGGGTCTGTCGTCTCGCCGCGAGCTAAAGCCTGGTCCTGAGGAGCTCGCCGGGAGGCGAGCGTCTCGAAGGACGGCCACGAGAGGGATCGTCGCCGAGTAGCGCGCAAGCAGGGCAGGCGTGAGGACTAATTCTCCGTCACGCCGGCTTCGTGCGGGGTGAACTGATAGACCGAGGAGCAGAACTCGCAGGTGACGACCACCTTGTCATCCTGCACCATCTCGGCGCGGTCCTGCGGCGAGAAGCTCTTCAGCATGCTCGCTACCGCATCGCGCGAGCAGGAACAGCGCGCCTGCAGGCTCAGGGGTTTGAACACGCGCACGCCGCGCTCATGGAAGAGCCGGTACAACAGCCGCTCGCCAGACAGCGCCGGATCGATCAGCTCGACATCCTCCACGGTCGAGACCAGCGACTGGCCCTCGACCCAGGCGTCGTCCTCCTCCACCGTGTGCAGCACGGTGCCCTCTGGCGCGTCGCCAGGATGCAGGTCGGCTTGGCGCGCGCGCTCCGGCGCCTTCGGCAGGAACTGCGTGAGCAGCCCGCCGGCACGCCAGCGCCGCTTGCCGCCGCTCCATTCCTCGCCGACGGCGAGGCGCACTCGGGTCGGGATCTGCTCGGAGCGCAGGAAATATTCATGCGCCGCTTCTTCCAGGCTGCCGCCGGTCAGCGCCACCAGCCCCTGGTAACGGCTCATATCCGGGCCCTGGTCGATGGTCATCGCCAGATGCCCCTTGCCGAGCAGGCCGCCGGAATCCTTGGCTTCGCCGAGACGGGCTTCGTCATAGCGTGCATAGGCGCGCAGACGATCGGGCGCCTGGAAGTCGACCACCAGGAACGAGACCGGACCGTCGGTCTGGGTCTGCAGGATGAACCGGCCGTCGAACTTCAGTGACGAGCCGAGCAGGGTGGTCAGCACGATCGCTTCGCCGAGCAGCTTGCCGACCGGTTGCGGATAGGCGTGCTTGGTCAGGATATCGTCGAGCGCCGGCCCCATGCGGGTGAGGCGGCCGCGCAGATCGAGCGCGGCAACCTCGAACGGCAGCACCGCGTCGTCGACCGGCACGGCCGACGGCGCGCGGATGTCGCTTGCGAGATTGATTTCGGTGTCGGGGGAATTGGCCATCATGGGCCTCTATCTGGGGTCAAGATGCGCAAATGAAAGGGGTGTGCGGCGTGCTCCGCTGTCGTCCCTGCGAACGCAGGGACCCATAACCACGGGCCGCCGTCATTACGCAGAATAACAGCCACCTGCGTCAGACAGATAAATCACGCGGTATGGGTCCCGGATCTGCCCTCGCTTCGCTCGGTTGTCCGGGACGACACTTATTGTGTTTGTACCGCTTTGCGCCGCGCGTCGATCGTGGGCGCTTAGGTCCCCGCGCCGAAGCACCAGGCCAGGATGCCTTTTTGCGCATGGAGGCGGTTTTCGGCCTCGTCGAACACCACCGACTGCGGGCCATCGATCACCTCGTCGGTGACCTCCTCGCCGCGATGGGCGGGCAGGCAATGCATGAAGATCGCCTCGGGCTTCGCCAGCGACATCAGCTTGGAATTGACCTGATAGGGCTTGAGCAGGTTGTGGCGATGCTCGCCGTCCTTGTCGCCCATCGACACCCAGGTATCGGTGACGACGCAGTCGGCGCCGGCTACGGCTTCCTCCGGATCATGGCCAAGACGGATGTCGGCCCTGGTGGCGCGGATGAAATCCTTTATCGCCTTGCCCGGCGCGAGCTGCGGCGGGGTGGCGACATTGAGCCTGAACTTGAAGCGCTCCGCCGCATGGGCCCAGGAGGCCAGCACGTTGTTGTCGTCGCCGCTCCAGGCCACGGTGCTGCCCTCGATCGGCCCGCGATGCTCCTCATAAGTCATTACGTCGGCCATCACCTGGCAGGGATGGGAGCGGCGGGTGAGCCCATTGATCACGGGCACGGTCGCATGTGCGGCGAGCTCGAGCAGCGCGTCGTGGCTCAGGATCCGGATCATGATCGCATCGACATAACGCGACAGCACGCGGGCGGTGTCGGCGATGGTCTCGCCGCGGCCGAGCTGCATCTCGGCGCCGGTCAGCATGATCGACTCGCCGCCGAGCTGGCGCATGCCGACATCGAAGGAGACGCGGGTGCGCGTCGACGGCTTTTCGAAGATCATCGCCAGCACCTTGCCTTCGAGCGGCTTCTTCGGCGGCTCATGCGCCTTGAGCTTCTTCTTCAGGTCGCTGGAGAGCGCGAGCATGGTGCGCAGCTCGGCAAGCGGAACCTCGGATATATCGAGGAAATGGCGGAGGGTCTTGCTCATGATGTGGCCGCCTGCTTGTGCTCTCCCGACGACAGCGCCGCGCAGGCGCGATCGAGCCGCTGCACGGACTCGCCGATCTCGGTCTCGGTGACGATCAAAGGCGGCAGGAAGCGCACGACGTTATCGCCGGCGCCGACCGTCAACAGCTTCTGGTCGCGCAACGCGGCAATCAGATCGGTCGAGGGAACCACGGCCTTGACGCCGATCAACAGGCCTTCACCGCGGACCTCGGAGATCACCTCGGGATGACGATCGATCACCGCGGCGAGCTTCTGCTTCAGCAGCAGCGACATCTTCCGCGCGTGGTCGAAGAAGCCGGGCGCGAGCATGACGTCGAGCACGGCATTGGCAGCCGCGACCGCCAGCGGATTGCCGCCGAAGGTCGAGCCGTGGGTGCCCGGCGTCATGCCGGCCGCGGCATCCGCGGTGGCGAGGCAGGCGCCGATCGGGAAGCCGCCGCCGAGCGCCTTCGCCAGCGACATCACATCTGGCTCGACACCAATCCAGCGATGCGCGAACAACTCGCCGGTGCGGCCCATGCCGGTCTGCACCTCGTCGAATACGAGCAACAGGCCGTGCTCGTTGCAGAGCTCGCGCAGCGCCTTGTAGAACGCAAGCGGCGCCGTGCGGACGCCGCCTTCGCCCTGCACCGGCTCGATCAGGATGCCGGCGGTGTGCGGGCCGATCGCCTTCTTCACCGCATTGAGATCGCCGAGCGGCACCTGGTCGAAGCCGTCCATCGGCGGGCCGAAGCCGTCGAGATATTTGGCCGAGCCAGTCGCCGCGAGCGTCGCCAGGGTGCGCCCATGGAACGCGCCCTCGAAGGTGATGATGCGGTAGTGCTCAGGGTGTCCCTTGGCGGCGTGATGTTTGCGCGTGATCTTGATCGCGCATTCCATCGCCTCGGCGCCGGAATTGGCGAAGAACACGTAGTCGGCAAAGCTCTGCTCGCACAGCCGCGCCGCCAGCCGCTCGCCGTCGGGGCTCTTGAACAGGTTCGACATGTGCCAGAGCTTGGTGGCTTGTTCTTGCAGCGCCTTCACCAGATGCGGATGCGCGTGTCCCAGCGCATTCACCGCGACGCCGGAGGTGAAGTCGAGATAGCGTTCGCCATTGGTCGCGATCAGCCACGCGCCTTCGCCGCGTTCGAAGGCAAGATCGATCCGGGCGAATACGGGGAGGAGATGCGAGGCGACGTCGGTGGTCATGGCTGATCACTTGAGCTAACGAGCTGGTCAAGACGCAAACGACGAGGCGCAGAGCGGCGCCATCGCGCATCAGGGACCAGGCCCTGGAAAACAAAATGTGCCGCCTTTTCAAGGCGGCACGCACAGCTATTGTATGCGCGGAACGTTGGCTGTCAACACGCCCGCGCGAACCGCTGCGGGCCGCTGCGCGAGAGATTGCAGCCAGATGACAGTGGGAACGATGCCCAATCGGCGGTCACGGAAGGTGTGGACGAGGGCCCCCGACTCTTGCGCGGGAGTCACGGCATATTGTAGCGTTTTCTCCATCGAGTACGACATCTCGTGCAGCAGGTCTGATCCTTAAGAGTTCGGTTGTTTGGCGTACACGTCCGGGCGCGCGCATCGCGCCCGGCGAGGGTTAAGGGATTCTGCCTGCAGGGATTTTCTAGAGGTTGGCATCGCAGCGCTGTCCCAGAATTGGCCAGCGCAACGCGAAGGGAAAGGTGCGATGACGGTATTGACCTGGTCCGACGATCGCGTCGAGCAATTGAAAAAGCTCTGGGAGGCCGGATTATCGGCCAGCCAGATCGCCGCGGAACTCGGAAATGTGACGCGCAACGCCGTGATCGGCAAGGTGCACCGGCTTGGCCTCTCCGGCCGCGCCAAGAGCCCTGCCGCCGCTGCCCCGCGTCAGCGCAAGGCCCGACCCGCTCAGCCGATGATGCGGGTGGCGCGCCCGGTCGCCCGCGGCAACACCGCGCTGGCGCAGGTGTTCGAGGTCGAAGCGGAGCCCGATCCGGTCACGTTCGACAATGTTGTGCCGATGAGCCAGCGGCTGTCGCTGCTCGAGCTCAGGGAAAGCACCTGCCACTGGCCGGTCGGTGATCCCGCAAGCCCGGACTTCTTCTTCTGCGGTGGCAAGGCGCTCAATGGCCTGCCCTATTGCGCGCAGCATTCGCGCATTGCCTATCAGCCCGCGGCGGATCGCCGCCGGCAACCGGGCAAGAGCCCGACACGCTGAACGCGGATTATCTGCGATTGGCGCCCGCCTGCTGCGCGATGGCGATCGAAGCCGATCGCATCGCGCCGCCGATGTGAAGCCGGACGTGCCGTCCGGCTTGAGCGCGAGCCGCGCCCCAGAACGCAGGGCGTTGGGCTATCGGCGCTGTCAGTGGCGCGAGGCCGCCTTAATGTCCTCGGCAAAATCCGGATCGTGAGCGAGCCAGAGCTCCAGCAGGGTCAGGAAGGTCACGATCAGGCCGATCGAGATGCTGACATGCATGGCAGACGTATGGACAAAGCCGAGCAGCCAGGGCGCCGCGATCAGCCAGAGGCCGAGCGCCAGCTTCAGCCATTCCTCCCAATCGGCAAAGGCGAGGATGCCGGCGGCCGATAGCGCGATCAGCGCGTAACCGCCGAGTTCGGCGTCGAGCCGGCCATAGGCGCGGGTGAAGCCGAACAGCCATGGCGAAGCCGCCAGGAAGATGCCGCACAGCAGGGTGTAGATGTCGAGCGCGGAAGGGCTCCACACGATAAGCCGCGGCTTGCGGGTGATAAGCGAGTTGATCATGATCACTGCTCCAGCGTCCGGCCGGTCGCGGCGATGACACTGAGGCGATGACGGAGCCGCTTGCGGCCTCACCAGCAACAAGCGGCACCTTCGACTTCGGTTCCAGCCGCTGGTACGGTGGCGCATCAAGATCGGGCGATCGGCCCGCGAGCTGCGTCTGGATGCCACGATTTTTGAGGGGCAGGGCGGGGTTGGCGATCCCGTGCGGCCAAGAAGCCGCTTGGCGGACGCCGTCGTCTCGGCTAATCATGAGCCAGCGCGGGCGTAGTTCAATGGTAGAACGGCAGCTTCCCAAGCTGCATACGAGGGTTCGATTCCCTTCGCCCGCTCCAGCCTTCCCCTGAGCAGTTTGACGCCGGTTAGCGGACCGTCGCGCCGCCGACCTTCGCGGCCGCGGGCCGCTTGGCGTAAATCGCCTCGATCTCCGGGGCGAAGCGGCGCTCCAGCGCGGGCCGCTTGTTCTTCAGCGTCGGCGTGATCAACCCGGCCTGGATGGTCCAGGGCTCGAGCGTCCACCACACCGCCTTCGGCGTCGCATAGGCCGGGTAGGTCTTCACGGTGCGGGCGATATGGCGGAGCAGCGACGCCGCTTCGGCTTCAGTGCCCTGCTGGCCATGGCTGGCGAGCTTTTTCTGCTGCTCGGCCCAACCCTTGGCGTTGAGAACGACCAGCGCGGTCAGGAACGGGCGGTTCTCGCCGATGACCAGCGCCTGGTCGAACAGGGGATCGGTGAGGATGGCGGTTTCGAGATCGGCGGGCGCGATCTTCTCGCCGGTCGAGGTGACCAAGATGTCCTTGATGCGGCCGGTGATGCTGATGCGCCCATTGTCGATGCGGGCCTGGTCGCCGGTGTGCAGCCAGCCGTCGGCCTGTTTGACGCGCGCGGTCTCCTCCGGTCTGTGCCAATAGCCGAGCATGACGCTGGGGCCACGGACCATGAGCTCATTATTGTCGCCGATCCTGACCTCGACGCCCGGCAGCGCACGACCGACCGAGCGCGGGTCGTTGTCGTCAGGCGTGTTGACGGCAACGACGGGCGACGTCTCGGTCATGCCATAACCCTGCAGCACGTCCAGCCCGAGCGCGAGGAACAGCCGCACCACAGGTTCGGCGATCGGCGCGCCGCCGCTGATTGCGACCCGCAGGCGTCCGCCGAACTGCGCCAGCACATTGTTGGCGACCAGCCGCTGCAGCGGCGGCCACGCCAGGCGATCGAACAAGGATAGTGGCATCCCGCCGGATTGGCGCGCATCGAAACGCCGCCCGCCGATCGCGATCGCAAGATCGAGCAAGGTCCGCTCGACTGGCCCCGCGGAGGCGCGATGGTGCATGACGAGCGAGTAGATGCGCTCATAGATCCGGGGCACCGAGATCAGCAGCGTCGGCCGCACCTCGATCAGGTCTTCGGCAATCTGCTTCACCGAGCGCGAATAGGCGACGCAGGCGCCGATCGCGATCGGATAGTAGTAGCCGCAGGTGCGCTCGAACGTATGCGACAGCGGCAGGAAGGAGAGAAAGACGTCGTCCCGCCCGGCGGCGAGCCGCCGGTGGATCGCCTTCAGGTTCGACACGACATTATCGTGCGACAGCATCACGCCTTTCGGACGCCCTGTCGTGCCGGAGGTGTAGACGATGGCCGCGAGGTCATCGGCTTGCACCGCGATGTCCTGTTGCGGCAGGTCGGCGGTCGCGGCGGCAGCGAGCCAGGCGTCGAGGGCGATGACGCGCGGATCGGCTTTCGCAAGCTCCGGCGTGGCCTCGAGATCGGCGCAGATCACCCGCTTGAGGTTCGCAAGCGCATTGCCGATCGCGGCAATGTCGCGCCAGCGCTCGCCCGAATCCAGGAACAGGAGCTGCGCGCCGGAATCCTCCAGGATGTAGGCAATGCTGTCGGGGTTGTCGATCGCGTGCATCGGCACCGGCACCAGCCCGCGCGCCAGCGCCGCCTGATCCATTGCGACATGCGCAAGCCCGTTCGGCATCAGGATCGCGAGACGTTCGCCGGCGGCAAAGCGTTCGGCGGCAAGGGCGCGCCGGAAGCGATCGAACTCGCGGTCGATGGTCCGCCAGGAAAAGCTCGCCCAGCGTCCCTGTTTCGGGTCGAACTGCCGATAGGCCTCTTTGTCCGGCGTTAGGCTCACGCGCCAACGCAGGAGCTCGGGCAGCGTCCTGACATCTGAAAATCCACCGATGCTTTCACCCGACACGGTCGGTCGGGTGATGGGCTTGGTCTCGACTTGCACGCACGCGCCTCCGAAAGGCTCCGCCTCGAGTCCGAGGTCTTGCTGGAATGCTCTGATCTCGACGTTGACCTAGCGCAAGAGGGCGTGGTCCGCGCATTCATCACGGCATGGGAGCCAAGCATTTCAGGAAAGGATGCCAGGAATGGATGCTGGGAATGGATGGCGGTATCGGAGGCGGCGTACTGCGGCGGCTCGCCGCAAACACAGCGGCCGCTTCCCGCAAAAGGAAGCGGCCGCCACATCATCACGATCGGCCATTGAACGAGTGGTGATCAGGCGCCTTCGGGCACCTGATCGAGGAAGCCCATGATGCGGCGGATGCGACCGTCCCGGAGCTCGACGAAATCGGTGCCTTTGATAGGACAATCAGCGCCATCCGGACCGAGGCCCCAGCAGAAGCGCAGGTTGTCCCCATAACCGTTGGCTTGACCAATCAGGCGGAATCGGAAATCAGGAAAGCGCGTCTGGACACCCGCGATCAGCGCGTCGACACCGTCACGGCCGTCGCCGCGCATCAGCGGATCGACATAGACGGCATCTTCGGTCCAATTGGTCTCGAGCAACGCCCGCCGCTTCTGCGGCGCGCGCTCGTTCCAGAGCGAGATGTAGGTGTTGGCGACTGCATTGAGATCGGTCATCGGTGCTCTCCTCGTTGTGAAGTGCTGACGTCCGATCCTCGCGCTTCACGCAGCGTGATGCGATTACGTCGCAGGTCATCGCGATACCGATAACGAGACTGTAAGTTGCGGTTTGACGACGGAGGACTACTTCATGCGCACGCATGAATCGCGCAGAGATACGTTTGATCGCAGGGGATGACGAGTTATGAGACCCGACACATGGAGATGGATCGCGGTCGGGATCTGCCTCGCGCTGTTCGCGGCGGACACTCTGTTGAAGGCGCCTGAGAAGCCCAATCATATGGTGTTCTTCGAGCTGCATCGGGGCGACAGTCCGACCATGATCGGCATGATGCGCGATGATCTTTTCAAGCTTCCGGGCTTCCGCGCCAGCCGGCTTCAGCAAGCGCTCGCGCAAGGGCAGCCGTTAACGGTTTGGCAATATGCGTTAAGGAAGACTGATGACGGCAGCTACCAGGCGCTGCCGGACAAACAGATCCAGCTCACCTCCGACGACGCGCCGCACATCACGTTTGGCGCGCGCATCCGCTTGCCCGACAATTAACGATCTTGAACTTCCGGCGCATGAGCGCGCCACCGCTGCTTCAGCGAATCCGGATCGCCAGGCCGAGAATGGTTCCCCGCGATCTGCCAAAAAGCGCCGGAACACTCCGCAGCAGCTGCGACTTGTCGCGTGGGCAGCTTTGGAGAAGAGGCACATGAAACTTGCCATTGCATTGGCGACGGCGGCGGGAATTGCGCTGGCAATCCCGGCGGCACAGGCGGATGAAGCGCGGGTCGGTGTTGGCGTGGGCCCGGTCGGCGCAGGCGTGACGGTCGGCGAATCGCACAGCTACGACCGCGACCGCACCACCGTGATCAAACGCGAGGACGAACCGGGCGAGCGCACCACCGTGATCCGCAAGGAAGAGCACGTTGATCCCGACCGCAAGGTCATCATCCACGAGCACGATCACGACTGAGCTGCAAGAATGAGCTGATCGCATCGGCGAATCGGCCTGAGCCAAACGGAACAAATGGTTACATGAAGCCCCGGGAAAACCCGGGGCTTTTTTGCGTCGGCAGCGTGGCATCTCTGTCACGCACAGATTGTGCTGCGTACTCTGATCGCGGCGCGACGGCCACTCGCGGAACCGACCGAGCGGCGATGATCTGTCCGAGTGCAGCGAGGCTGCAACACTTGCGGTGAATTTACTGTGAGCTGCGGGGCCGTCCTGGACAAAACCACGATCTCGAAACACGCTGCACGTGCGGTCATGAATTCGCCGTTGTGCGCCTGCTTTGGGATGGCGCGCGAGGGAGAGATTGGTCGCGATCCACGCATCACAAGAAACGCATCACAGTCGGTCAGATCGGTTTCGACGGGATTGAACTGGGGCTCGGCATGAAATTTTTGACGGGGTTGCTCGCGGTTGTCCTCTTGCTGGCGGGGATGGGCGCCAGCCGCGCCGTGGTCCGCATCGCGGACGATCGCGGCGGCCGGATCGGAACCTATGTGGACCGGTATCAGGGCCTGCGCTCTTCCGGCGAATATGTGATCATCGACGGTCTCTGTGCCTCGGCCTGCACCATCGTTCTCGGCGCCATCCCGCACGACCGGATCTGTGTGACCTCGCATGCCAATCTCGGCTTCCACGCGGCCTGGGATTTCGGCGCCAATGGCCGCGCCGTCACCAACCCCGAAGCCACCCAGATGCTCTATTCCATGTACCCATCCCCGATCCGGCGCTGGATCGCCCAGCGGGGCGGCCTCACGCCCCGGATGATCTTCCTGCGCGGCAGGGAGCTGCAGACGCTGTATCGGCCCTGCTACATGGACGCCCAGGCCTCGTCGCGAGGCTCCCAATTCGGCGGCGCCTCTCACGTGCCGGTCCTCTCGCCCACCGCCGCTGGGGCGTCTGCTTCGCACTGATCGGTATCGCGTTCAGCACGACGTGACTGGGTTGGATCCCGTCGTGCTTGCCTCCTGCGGAGGCCGGGCCTATCTCAGAGGAACCGGCTGATGATCGCAGGCATCGGCCCAGCGAGCGCGCCATGATCCAGCCCGTTTCATCGCCACAACAGATGTCGCTTGCCGTCCCGGCGGCCCGGCGCGGAACGTGGGCGGTCGGGCTGGCGGCCGGCCTTATCACCGTTGGTCTGGTGGCGGGCGCCCTGGTGCTCTGGGCCCGCTTCGGGACCACCGTATTCTTTGAGACGATCGTCGCCGGCCTCGAGGCCTGTTTCTGATCGGAAGGCAGGATCAAGATGGACAATCGTACTGCCCGCCCGCTGGTGATCGTCGGCACCTTCGCTGCCAGCCTTTTGGTTGGACTTGTCCTGCTGTTTCTCGTCATGGGCGGCGGCCGGAATATCGCTGCGCCCGCGGCGATCGGCGGCCCGTTCCAATTGACCGATCAGGATGGCCAGACCATCACCGACAAGAGCCTGCAGGGCCGTCCGACCCTGATCTTCTTCGGCTTCACCCATTGCCCGGACGTCTGCCCGACCTCGCTGTTCGAGATGTCCGAGGTGCTGCGGGCGATGGGGCAGGATGCGGACCGGGTGAATGCCTATTTCATCTCGGTCGATCCCGAGCGCGACACGCCGGCCGCCATGAAGGACTATCTGTCGAGCTTCGACCCGCACCTGAAGGGCCTGACCGGCGACCCTGAGGTGATGGCCAAGGTCACCTCGGAATATCGGGTCTATGCCAAGAAGGTGCCGTTGAAGGACGGCGATTACACCATGGACCACACCGCCTTGGTCTATCTGATGGACCGCGACGGCCGGTTCGTCGCGCCGTTCAACCTGAAGCGAACCCCTGACGAGGCGGCGTCCGAGCTCAAGAAATACCTTTAAGCCCGGTTAAGGCCGCGTGCGGGCCGGATTTCAGCCGCGCAATCGGCCCTCGAAAACGCGACAAGATGGTCTATAAGGCCGGTGATCCCGAAATCGCCGATGCTCACGACCTTGTTCCAGCACTCCTCCCTGTCTCTGTCCGCCCGCGCCGTCCTGGCGGCGCTCGCCTTTTGTGGCGCGCTCGCGTTGGGCGAGCGGGAGGCCGCAGCCCAGGCCGCGCCGAAGCCGCCGGTCGAGGCCGCGCCGCAGGCCGTGCCCGGCTTCTGGGACCCCAGGCGCCGTCCGGAGCGGCCGGATCTGTCGCGCCTGACCGTGATTCGCTTCCTGACCGAGACTGACTATCCGCCGTTCAACTTCACCGGTCCCGACGGCAATCCGGCCGGCTTCAACGTCGATCTGGCCCGGGCAATCTGCGACGAGATCAAGGTTACCTGCACCATCCAGATGCGGCGGTTCGACACCCTGCTCGACGCTCTCACCTCCAATAAGGGGGACGCCATCATCGCCTCGATGGCGGTGACCCCGCCGATGCGCGCCCGGGTCGATTTTTCCGATCCCTATTATCGTGCGCCGGCGCGTTTCGTGTCGCGCAAGGACGCCGTGATGCCGGAGGTCCGGCCCGAATATCTCGAAGGCAAGAAGATCGGCACCGTCGCCGGCTCGGCGCATGAGGCCTATCTGAAGGCGATGTTCACCGACGCCGAGATCAAGTCCTATCCGGACAGCGAGACGATGCGTGCGGCGCTCAGGCGGGGCGAGGTCGATTTCATCTTCGGCGACGGCATTTCGCTGGCGTTCTGGATCAACGGCACCGATTCGGCGGATTGCTGCGCCTTCTCGGGTGGCCCCTTCGTCGAGAGCCGCTATTTCGGCGAAGGCATCGGGATCGCGGTCCGCAAGGGCAACGACCTGTTGCGTCAGGCGCTCAATTGGGCGTTGTTCCGGGTCTGGGAAAAGGGCCGCTACACCGATCTGTGGCTGCGCTATTTCTCGATCAGCCCGTTCTAGCAACATCGCCCGTAGGGTGGGCAAAGGCGCGGAGCGCCGTGCCCACCATCACCAGCATCGTGCTATCGGTGGGCACGCTTCGCTTTGCCCACCCTCCGGCTTATAGTCGGACCGTCTTTTTTGCTTTTGGAGAAGCTTTTCCTCAAATGTCCACGATCGATCCCGCCATGAGCCCGAGCGACCTGCGTGCGCTCGCTGAACAATCCAACGCCTGGCCGTTCGAGCAGGCGAAAGCGATCGTGGCCCGGCTGAAGAAACACCCGAAGGACGAAGTCCTGTTCGAGACCGGCTATGGCCCGTCCGGCCTGCCGCATATCGGCACGTTCGGCGAAGTTGCCCGGACCACGATGGTGCGCCATGCCTTCCGGGTGCTGACCGAGGACAAGATCAAGACGCGGTTGCTCGCCTTCTCCGACGACATGGACGGCCTGCGCAAGGTGCCGGACAATGTGCCGAACCAGGAGCTTCTGGCGCAGCATCTCGGCAAGCCGCTGACCCAGGTGCCCGACCCGTTCGGCACCCATGCCAGCTTCGGCGCCCACAACAATGCCCGGCTGCGCGCCTTCCTCGACCGGTTCGGTTTCGACTACGAATTCGCGTCCTCGACCGACTACTACACTTCGGGCCGCTTCGACGCGGCGCTGCTGCGCATGCTGGAGCGGCTGGAGAAGGTGATGGCGATCATGCTGCCGTCCCTGCGCGAGGAGCGCGCGGCGAGCTATTCGCCGTTCCTCCCGGTCTGCCCGCGCACCGGGTTCGTGCTCTACGTGCCGATCGTCGAGCATGATGTGAAGGCCGGCACGATCTCCTACGACGACCCTGACACCCAGGAGCGCGTCACGCTTCCGGTCACCGGCGGCCACTGCAAGCTGCAGTGGAAGCCGGACTGGGCGATGCGCTGGTATGCGCTCGGCGTCGACTATGAAATGGCCGGCAAGGACCTGATCGACTCGGTGAAGCTGTCCGGCAAGATCTGTGCGGCGCTCGGCGGCACGCCGCCGGAGGGCTTTAACTACGAGCTGTTCCTGGACGAGAAGGGGCAGAAGATCTCGAAGTCGAAGGGCAACGGGCTTACCATCGACGAGTGGCTGCGCTACGCCTCGCCGGAATCGCTGTCGCTGTTCATGTATCGCGAGCCGAAGGCTGCAAAGCGGCTGTATTTCGACGTGATCCCGCGCAATGTCGATGACTATCAGCAATTCCTGGAAGGCTTCCCCCGCCAGGACACCAAGCAGCAGCTCGGCAATCCGGTCTGGCACATCCATTCCGGCCAGCCGCCGAAGGCCGACATGCCCGTCACCTTCCAGCTACTGCTGACGCTGGTGTCGTCGTCGAATGCGGAGAATGCCGAGACCTTGTGGGGGTTCATCGGCCGCTACCGACCCGGCGTGACGCCGGCCACGCATCCGAAGCTCGATGCCATGGTCGGCTATGCCATCAACTACTATCGCGATTTCGTTGCGCCCACGAAGGTGTTCCGTGAGCCGAGCGAAGGTGAGCGCGCCGCGCTGCAGGACCTGCGCGATGCATTGTCGAACCTGGAGACCGACGCTTCGGCCGAGGACATTCAGAACGTGGTTTATGAGATCGGCCGCCGCGAGCCATTCCTCGATCACAAGAAACAGGGCAAGGACGGCCGCCCCGGCGTCTCGCTGGAATGGTTCAACATGCTCTACCAGGTGCTGCTCGGCCAGGAGAAGGGCCCGCGCTTCGGCTCTTTCGTCGCGGTCTACGGCATCAGCAACGCGGTCGCCATGATCGACGGCGCGCTGGCGCGCTCGGCGTAGTCGCGCTCCGTCATTCCGGGGCGCGGCACACAGCGCCGCGAACCCGGAATCTCGATCTGATGAATTCGCTCAATCCGCTCGAGCTTCCCCGATGCGCAATTGCGCATCTGTGATCAACGCGCTCCTCGCGCGTCGTCCGGAATGACGGCAGTCGGCTGCTACGCATCTCCCGTTTGTTTGCGCAGCTTCAGAAACAGCAGGCAGAGGATTGCCAGCGCCGGGCCGACTGCAAGCGTCGCGAAGGCGGCCATGAACCAGCCCGTCGCCTGAAAGATCACGCCGACCACAACCGGCACGATGGCGCTTCCGAGCTGCCAGACGCTGGCAGTCAGTCCGGTCGCCGATCCGGCCAACGCCGTGCCGGCAACATCGGCGACCATCACGGCCAGCAAGGGGCTGTAGACGAACGCGCCGAAGCCGAGCAGGGGCGCGGCGATCTGAAATGCCAGGCGGTCATGCAACGTCCCAAATACTAGCAGCATCATTGCGAACAGCGCCAGGGTGCCAATCGCCAGCCATTTTTCCTTTCCGCCCAGCCAGTCGGCCAACAGGCCGATCAGCGGTTTTCCGATCATGGCGGCAATGCCTGAGAGCGACATGATCAAGCCGGCCTCCACGGCCGTCAGGCCATGGCCGCGGATCATCAGTGCGTTGGCCCAGAACGCGAAACCCCATGTGCCCCAGAAGGCGCCAAAGCCGCTGAATGTCAGCAGCAGCACGTTCCGGTCGCGCAGCAATGGTCCGATCGGCGGGGTCTTGGCCGCGACCGCCGGCTGGTCGCTCGGCCGGTCGCGCAACAAGGCATAGGCGATCACGCCGATCAGGACGGTCGCAACGCCGAGCGCCTGATAGACCCCGCGCCACCCGAGCCAGGCCGCAAGGGTCGGCACAATCGCATTGGTGGCGGTGACGCCGAGGGACGAGGCGACGAGCAATAGTCCCATGGCGCGGCCGCGGCTGCCGCGATCGAACCAGTTGACGATCAGCTTGATGCAGGACGCGTAGTCGGCGCCTGCTGCGAGACCCATCATCGCCTGCAAGGCGATGCCCATGGTCAGCGACGAGGTGAATCCGAACAGGAACGTGGCGACGCCCAGCGACAGCATGGAGATCGTCAACGTCGTACGGCCGCCGACGACATCGCTCATCACGCCACCGACAGCGTTGCAGACGACATAGCCGATATAGAAGGCGGTCACGAACACGCCAAGTTGCGCCACCGAGAGGCCCAACGACTGTCCGGCGGACACGGCGACGTTGGCCCAGGTCAGGCGGTCTATGAAGCTGAACAGGAAGCTCAGCCACGCGATCAGCAGCACGACCCAGCGATAATATTCGGACGCGGCCGCCGCGCGCGCACCGACGGTTTCGATCTTTGCAGTCATGGCCTTACATGTCGGTCCCGAGATAGGCGCCCTGTTCAACGAGCTTTTTCTGCAGCGAGGTCACATCGAGCTCGCCAAGCGCGGCGTTGGTCGGCCCGCTCGCGGCCATGGCCGCGGCGGTGCCCGCGGCCTGGCCCATCGCAAAGCAGGCGCCGCTGGCGCGCGCCGCCGATTGGCCTTCGTGCGTCATGGAGGCGCAGCGGCCGGCGACGAGCAGATTGGAGACGCCCTTCGGCAGCAGCATGCGGAACGGGAGCTGGCAGAAGCCACGGCTGCCGTCCGGATAAAATCCCCACTCGACCTTGCCCGCGACATGCAGCTCCATCGGCCATGAATTGACGCCGATGGTGTCGTCGAAGTCAGCACAGCCGACGATGTCCTGCCCGGAAAGCTGGTAGAGGCCCTCGATGCGCCGGCTCTCGCGGATGCCGACCTGCGGGGCGATCTCGACGATATGCGCGTGCTCGAAGCCGGGGACCTCGTTCTTCAGGAAGCGGAAATATTCCTGGATCTGCCGGCGCCCCTCGATCTCACCGTCGCTGAGTTGCAGCGCATCGGTGGCGTCCATCACGCTGCCTTGCGCATTGCGGATCTGCGTCACGTTGACCCGCCATTCGGTCGGGTTCTTCTGCGGCCGGACGATGGCGCCTTCGCGCGGAAACCGATAGCCGCGGCCTGCGGCCTCGCTCATCAGCCGGTCGATCGCCTTGAAGTCGCCGATCGCCGCGATCGCACGATGCGGATCGACGCCGCCGACCCGGAACATCGTGGTCGGGAACAGGCCGCCGCCATGGCCGTCGCCGGTCTCGAACGGGACGCCGGCTCGGGCGGCGAGATCAGCATCGCCGCTGCAGTCGACGAAGAGCTTCGCGCGGATCGCGCGGCGGCCCGATTTGGTCTCGACGACCAGCGCGGTGATATGGCCATTGTCCATCGCGACATCGACGGCGACGGCGTGAAACAAGAGCTTCACGCCCGCGGAAAGCAAGAGATCGTCAGCCGCGCATTTGAGAGCGGAGACGTCATAAGAGCGGACCGTGATCCGCCCCTGCAGGCCCTGCTGCGGCTCGTTCAGACCGCCGAGTTGATCGAGCCGGTCCAGCAGTTCGTCGACCACGCCGTGCACGACCTGACGGGTCTCGCCACGTACGAGCCCGAACAGGCCGGCGAAGTTGGTGACGCCTCCGGCGGTGCCCATGCCACCCAGGAAGCCGTAGCGTTCCACCAAGAGGACATCGGCGCCGCCCCTCGCCGCCGAGGTGGCGGCGGCAAGACCGGCCGGACCTCCGCCCACGACCACGACATCATAAGAACCGAGCACGGTGGTGTCGCGGTTTGGCTCACGAACAGCCGCTTGGACCAAGAGGACCTCCCTGATTTGTCTGCGTTAGCTTTGCCGCAACTCTAACTCACTCGTAATTCGCGAAGAATATTCCGAAATGCGGTAATACTTTTCGCGATTCGAGAAAGGTGAGAGATGGACGCTTTTCAGAACCTCCGGGCCTTCTTGGCCGTGGCCGAGACCCGCAGCTTCACCGCAGCGGCCCGCCAAAGCGGGCTCGCGACATCGGTGCTGACCAAGCGGGTCGATCAGCTCGAGCGCGCGGTGAAGACCAGGCTGTTCGTTCGAACCACTCGGACGGTGACCCTGACCGAGGCCGGCCGGCGCTGGATCGAGCGGGTGCGATCGCTGGTGGCGGATTTCGACGACACGATGCGGCAGGTGTCCGACACGGGGCAGGACCTCGAGGGGCCGATCCGTGTCAAGGCGCCGACGACGCTCACCGTGCTCTATCTCGCCGACATCCTGACGCGCTTCCAGGCGCTGAACCCCAAGCTCAGCATGGAAATCGTGCTGGCTGATCGGGCGGTAAATCCCGCGGATGAAGGCTTCGACGTCGCGATCGCAGCGTTCGAAGCCGCTTTCAGCGACGTGGTCGATATCCCGCTGTGCCCGCTGCGACCCATGCTCTGCGCATCGCCCGATTACGTCGCCCGCCGCGGTGCGCCTGCGCATCCGCGCGACCTGATCGCGCATGATACGCTGAATTTTGCGCCGACCGGATCGATCTGGTCGTTCAACGGCCCGCAGGGACCGACTACGATCGAGATCAATCCCAGGATCAGCGCCAATGACGGACAGGTCCTGCTACGTGCAGCGCTCGCCGGAAACGGCATTGCCCAGCTTTCTGAATATCTGACGGCTCCGAGACTGGCCACGAGCGAGCTGGTACCCGTGCTGGAAAACTACCAGCTACCTGCGCGATGGGTGAAGATGCTGATTCCCGAAGCGCGCATGCAGGTGGCCCGCATCAGCGCGCTGGCGCAATTCCTCAAGGACGCGTTCTCGCCATCGCCGCCATGGGCCGCGGCTTCTGATTAGTTGCCTGTCGCGCGCGCACCCGTTGTTGTCCAGCGCCTTATAGCGTCGGTCCACAGTGACGACGTGCATGCGTGTCGTAAAGAGATCCAGGCCGGGCCGCGCCTAGGTTTCCGCTGCCGTCGTCGTAATCCGCGCCGGCGCCTCGCTTACAGCGCGGCCGAGGGTCAACAGCACGCGGTTGATCGGGGTCGCGATCCCATGCTGCTCGCCGATCGCCACCACGGCGCCGGTCAGGGCCTCGATCTCGAGCGGCCGGCCGGCGAGCCGGTCGAAATACATCGAGGTGCCGGCGTCGGGCGGATAGGTAAGGAGCGTCGCAAGCAACTGCTCCGGCTCATCGTCGGGAAAGCGCGCGCCGTCGGCACGTGCCACGGCGGCGGCTTCCTCGAGGATATCGAGACACAGCTCCTTGACATCGTCGCGCCGGAACACCGCCTGCCGCTGCAAGGTCAGCGCGGTGACCGGATTGGCCATCGCATTGAGCAGCAGCTTGCGCCAGACCAGCGTCTTGAAGTCGGGGCTCACGAGGATTCGCGTCGAGGTGCCCTCGAGCAGCGCGACGAAAGCGCGTCCACCTTCGTCGTCGCCGACCGCAAGCTCGTACTGGCCGGCACGGCGGAAACGCACGCGGTCCGGCGCCAGCCGCTCGCCATTGTAGTACACGATGGTCGGGATCACGGTTGCAGATCCCACCAGCGGCGCCAGCCGTTCCGCGTGCCCGATGCCGTTCTGTAAGGTCGCGACCCGGGTGTTCGGGCCGCAGAGCCGCTGCAGCCAGGCGCCGGCTTGTTCGGTGTCCTGCGTCTTCGTGCAGAGCAGGACCCAATCGACTTGTGTCGCGGCTGCAGGATCCGTCAACGCGCGGATCGGCGCGTCGATGGTCCCTTCGGCGTGCTCGACGACGAGCCGATCAAGTGGACGCCGGACACAGGCGATGACGTCGTAACGGTCGAGCGCTGCCAGCAATCCCGCAATCACGCCACCAACACTGCCGAGACCGATCACGGCGACCGTCGTCCGCGCCGAACGTTCAACACTTGTCATCGCGCCGCCGCTCCTTGTGCCAACATGGCATCGTCCCGGTGCATGATTGCACAAAGCCGACAGCGGGGCTGCACATCATGACCTCAGCGTTGCGGCAATTTCAGCCGTTTCGGCTCACGGTTGAGTTATCAGCCTGACAGGTCGGCATGATGGCCCGGCTCTCCGCGCCCTAACAGCTGTCGTCCCTGCGAACGCAGGGACCCATAACCACCGGCCGTGGTGAGGTGAAGGACGTCTGCCATCTCGCACGAAATTTCGATTCCGCGGTATGGGTCCCTGCGTTCGCAGGGACGACATGGGAGGTTGCGGCCATGCCTCGGTGCAAATGCAGCGGACGTGCAGCTGCCGGTGCGCAGGCTCGTGCGCGATCGAATGAGTAGCTTCGGAGTGGTTCACGCCGACTGCAGCACGAAGCGGCGCTCGAGCTTCTGAACGGGGCGCGCGTTCATCGGATAGAGCTTGGCAAATTTCGCCACGTCCGCTTCCGCGACCGAGATTGGATTGGTCAGCAGCAGCCACTCGACCACCTCCGAGCAGGGCGGCGTCGTCAGCGAGCCCTCATAGCGATAATAGGAGCGTCGGGCCGGCAACAGCACGTTCGGGTCGATGCGGGGATCTGCCTTGACCGCCGGCCCCTCCTGCGGCGGCATCGTCGACACGATCTGAGCGAAGACCGGATTGGGATGTCCCGTGGTCATCAGCACCCCGATCACGGCGAGCCGGCCCGATTCCGCCCGGTGCACGAAATGCGCCTCCATCGGAAAATTCTTGCCGCCGATCTGATGTTCGCTCGGCCGGTGGAAATGCATCTGCACCAGCTTGTAGGTGGTGTCGCCGAGCTTCAAGGTACTGCTGCCGTCAGCGAAATTGAGCTGAATCGTGTGACCGTTGTTGATGATGGTGTCGGCGGTCCTGCTCCAGGAGAGCTTGGGGTCGGGCAGGCGGGCCTTGGTGGGATTCTCGATGTCGATCGGGGACTGCTGGGTCCCGATGCCGCAGACCTTGTCGGCGGCATCGAGGTCGCCCCATTTGGCAGGGCCGGTGTCGCCCTCATAGCTCCAATGCGCAGCATCTGCGGCGTGGGCGCAGACCGGACAGAGTGCGAGGCCGGCAAGAGCCTTCAACGCGTGACGGCGGTTCATGGCAATCTCTCCAGGCTCAGTTGAGACGTTGCAAAATTCCGATGGCAGGAGGCGCGAGGGTCCAAGCAGTGGCCTCAATGATCTTGGGAACCATTGCCGATTCGGCTGATGGGCGTCCATCGTGATCGCTGGTCGGGCGCAACCTGCGCGGGCGTTTTCGACCAGCCGCCCTGACCAAACGGTCCTTGAGTTCGGCTACACCTGCCGATACGGTCGGCGCCTTGGCAAAAACGTCAACAAACTCAAGATCCAGGCAGGATATCCGCCAAAATGCCCAAAATCTACAAGATCTGCTCCGCGTCCGCCTGGCGCGAGGCCGAGCGGCAGGGCGTCTATCGCGGCAGCGCGGACGATAAGCGCGACGGCTTCATCCATTTTTCCACCGCGACCCAGGTGCCGGAAACGGCGCGCAAGCACTTCTTTGGCCAGACCGCGCTGTTCCTGGTCGAGGTGGAGGCCGACGCGCTCGGCGACCTGCTGCGCTGGGAGCGTTCGCGCAACGACGAACTGTTCCCGCATCTCTATGGTGAGCTCGATCTCGGCGCCGTCACGGCCGTGCACCAGATGCATGCGCGTGCCGACGGCAGCCACGACATTCCCGGACTGACGCCGTGATCCGCATCTTCGACACCGTGTCGCTGCCCCTGCTGCGCTGGCTCGATGCCGAGGACGCGCACCGGCTGGCGATCCAGGGCCTCAAGCTATTGCCGGCGATGCGGCCGGCGCCCGACGATGCCAAGCTTGCGGTGCGCGCCTTCGGGCTGAACTTCCCCAATCCCGTTGGCATGGCAGCCGGCTTCGACAAGAACGCCGAGGCGCCGGACGCGCTGCTGCGGCTCGGCTTCGGCTTCGTCGAGATCGGCACTGTCACGCCGCGGCCGCAGAGCGGCAATCCGCGGCCGCGGCTGTTCCGCCTGGAGCGCGACGAAGCGATCATCAACCGGATGGGCTTTAACAATGACGGCGCCGATCCGGTGCTGCGGCGGCTGGCGGCCCGCGCCCATTTCGGCGGCATCGTCGGCGTCAATGTCGGGGCCAACAAGGATTCCACTGACCGTGTTGCCGACTATGTGCGGCTGATCGAGACCTTCGCGCCGGTGGCGAGCTATTTCACGGTCAACATCTCCTCGCCGAACACGCCGGGCCTGCGCAACCTGCAGCAGGCCGCCCAGCTCGACGACCTCTTGGCCAAAGTGCTGGAGGCGCGCGACCGGGTGAAGCAGAAATCCGGCGACACGCCGGTGCTGCTCAAGATCGCTCCCGACCTCAGCCTCGCCGAGCTCGACGACGTCGTCCATGTCGCGCGCTCGCGCCGGGTCGATGGCATGATCGTCGCCAACACGACGCTGGCGCGGCCCAGGACGTTGCGCGAGCAGGCGCGCGCCAAGGAGCAGGGCGGCCTTTCCGGGCGTCCGTTGTTCCGGTTGTCGACGCGGATGGTGGCGGAGACCTTCGTTCGGGTGGAAGGCGCGTTTCCGCTGGTGGGCGTTGGCGGCATCGATTCCGGCGGCGCGGCGCTGACCAAGATTCGCGCCGGTGCCAGCCTGATCCAGCTCTACTCGTCGCTGGTCTATAAGGGGCTTGGTCTGGTCGAGAGCATCAAGACCGATCTCGCTTCGACCCTGCTGCGCACCGGGCGAGATTCTCTGTCGGAGATCGTCGGCGCCGACGCCGCGACGATCACGGCGGAGGATTGGCCGGTGTGAGGATTGCGCGCAGGCGGGGCATCCGGTCTTCCGCGGCAGTTGTGATTGAACCGAGGCGTCACGGCGTACTGGATCGTCCGCTTTCGCGGACGATGACGGCGTTGGACTGTGAGAGATCAGCCCTTCCCGAACGACTGCCGCAACAGTGTCGGATAGCGCAGGCCCTGCAAGCCGCCACGCGCGACGTAGTGGGCGAGAAAGGCGATCCAGAGCCCGGTGTTGCCGAAGCTGCGCAGCGCAAACCACGTGGTGAGGAAGATCGACAGCGAGGCCATCATCAGGTTGCGCATGTCGCGCGCCCAGGTCGCGCCGATGTAGATGCCGTCGAAGGCAAAGGCGAACACGGCGGGCAGCGGCGACACGATCACGAAAACGAGGAAGTCGCGGGCGGCGAGCCGCACGGCGGGGCTCGCCGTCATCAGGTCGATCAGCGCGGAGCCGGACAAGGCAAGTGTCGTGCTGACGACCAGCGAAAAGCCGACACCCCAGGCAAGAATCAGCTGCGTGGCACGGATGAAGTTGCGGCGATTGCGGGCACCGACCGCGTAGCCGCAGAGCTGCTCCGCCGCATTGGCAAGGCCGTCGAGGAAGAAGGCGCTGACCAGCAGGAAATTGTTGAGCACGGCGTTCGCCGCCAGCGTGACGTCTCCAGCGCGTGCGCCCTGCGCGTTGAAGAACAGGAACACCGTGATCAGCGCCGCGGTGCGGATCATGATGTCGCGGTTGACCGCCAGCATCCGCTTCACGCCCTCGCGGTCGAGCAGCACCTGTCGCGACACCACGATGCCGCCCGGCAACAGCCGCCGCGCGATCACCACGCCCAGGACGAGGCCGGCCGCCTCCGCGATCACCGCGGCCACCGCCGCGCCGGCGATCCCGGCGTCCAATACCAGCACCAGCAGAAGCGTCGCGGCGATGTTGATCAGGTTGATTGCGATCTGGACGGCGAGTGCGAGCCGCGCGCGGGCCTGCCCGACCAGCCAGCCGAGCACGACATAATTGGCAAGCGCCAGAGGCGACGACCAGATGCGGACGGTGAAATAGGTTCGGCCGGCGCGGGTGACCGCTTCGCTGCCGCCCATGGCATCGAACAGGAGCGTGCCCAGCGGCAGCTGCAAGACAATCAGGATGGCGCCGACACCGGCGGCCACGAGCAGGCCACGCACCAGCACGACCGGCAGCTCGTCGCGCGCGCCGGCGCCGAGTGACTGCGCAGTGAAGGCGAGCGTGCTCAGGCGCAGGAAGCCGAACAGCCAGAACAGACAGTCGAAGATCACCGAGGCCATGGCGACGCCGCCGAGCAGGCTGGCTTCGCCGAGGCGGCCGATCGCGGATGTCGCGACGATGCCGATGAGCGGCGTGGTCACGTTCGCCACCATCGCGGGGCCGGCGATGGCGAACACCTCGCGGCTCGTCACGTTCGGCTGGATGGTCCCCGGGGAATGCAACGGACGCTCGCTGGTTCGTTCACCGGACCCTTGCGTCCGGCGCGAGCGCTCGTTTATCGGTGATTCCGCGGCGCCGCTAGAGGTCGATGCTCATGCCGTCATGCGCGGCCGTGTGAGACAGCGCGTCCAGGCGGGACAGCATGTCGTCGCCCATATGGGTGAGCACGAGGCGCTTGGGCCGGATGTCGTCGAGATGCGCCTGCAGCGCGGTCAAGCTGAGATGATTCTTGACCACCTTGTCGTAAGTATAGGCTTCGGCGATGAACAGATCGGCCTCTCGCGCGAGCGGGACCAGCGTTTCCGTCCACTCCGTATCAGCACTGTAGGCGACGACGCGGCCTTCGGCCTCGATGCGATAGCCGAGGAAGGGGCCGCCGGATTCGCCGTGCACGACCGGATAGGGCGTCACGGTGAGTTCGCCGAAGCGAACCGGATGTTCGGGTTCGAGACTCACGACCGACAGATCGAACTTCTGTTGCGTCTTGGATGAGTTCTCGAACAGGGTTTCCATCACCTGCTTCAGCCGCATCTCGATGCCCGCGGGGCCGGCGATGACGAGCGGTTTGGTCCGGCGCGAGAACTGTGCATCCAGCAGGAAGAAAGGCAGGCCGGCGAAATGATCGCCGTGGAAGTGAGTGATGAGAATGAGCTCGATGTCGTTGCGCGCGATCTCGAGCCGCTTCAGCGCCGGCAGAGACGATGCGCCGCAATCGATCAGCAAGTTGGTGCTGTCGCCGGTGAGATGAAAGCATGTGTTGAAGCGGCCACCGGAGCCGAAGGCATCGCCGCAGCCGACAAAACGAAGCTGCATCGGCCGCAGTCCTTCATCTGCCGCGCGGTGCGAACAGCCGCGACAGCAGCCAGATCGGGATCACGATAACGGCGCCGAGCAGGAAATAGCGCCATAGCCAGTTGATGGCGTCGAAGCCGAGCTCATAGAGCCGTCGGATCAAGAGGCGAATGCTGTTGAGGATGTTGAGCGGATCGAATCCGATCGCCGACAGCACCACGCCGACCAGGATCGATAACAGGATCAGTCGGAACGCCACCGACAGCGGCGAGCCGCCGAGAAAGCGTGACAGGCCGTCCTGGCTGCTGCGGGCCGGATAATCCCTGACGTCGTTGGACATGCCATCCTCTCCTCGGGGCGCCAATGCGCGAGGCCCATTATAGGCAACGCGTGGCAGGTGGGGAACCCGCCCGATCGCCGCAAGCGGCTTACCGGCTTTTAATGTGAGATCATGGCGCCGGGGCGTTTTCTGCTTTCAGCATCTTTTCCAGCGTCTCCAGCCGGTCGGCCTCGCCCGGCGGCTTGTCCCAGCGCAGCCGGTTGATGCGCGGAAAGCGCATCGCGATGCCGCTCTTGTGCCGCGGCGAACGCTGCAACCCTTCGAAGGCAACCTCCAGCACCAGGCCCTGATTCGGCTCGTGCACGACCTCCCGTACGGGGCCGAATTTCTCGATCGTGTTGCGTCGGACGAAGCGGTCGATCTGCAACAGCTCCTCGTCGGTGAAGCCGAAATAGGCCTTGCCGACCGGGACCAGCTGCTCGCCGCCTTCGCCTGACGTCCAGACGCCGAAGGTGTAGTCGGAATAATAGGACGAGCGCTTGCCATGTCCGCGCTGCGCATACATCAGGACGGCGTCGATGATGTGCGGATCGTGCTTCCATTTCCACCATTGGCCCTTCGGCCGTCCCGGCAGATAGGGCGCATCGCGGCGCTTCAGCATCACGCCCTCGACAGCCTCGGCATCTTCGCCCGCGCCGGCTGCGGCCGGATTGGCCCGCGCCGCCTTCAGCTCGTCCCAGCTCGCAAAGGCGATCGTCGGCGACAGATCTATTCGGACATCGTCGAGCCGCCTGACGAAGCCTTCCAGCCGCTCGCGGCGCTCGGCAAAGGGCAGCTCGCGCAGGTCGTTCTCCTCATCGCCGAGCAGATCGTAGACGCGCAGGTGGATCGGATACTCCTTCAGCAGTTTCGGCGAGACCGTCTTGCGGTTCAGCCGCTGCTGCAGCACGTTGAAGCTCTGCACCCGTCCGCCACGGACCACCAGCAATTCGCCATCGAGCGCACCGGGCAGATGCAGCGACGGCAGCAGGTCCGGGAAGCTGCCGGTGATATCCTCGCCGCTGCGCGAATAGAGCCGCGCCACCATGTGCCCCTGCGGGTCGCGGCCGCTGACGGCCTGGACGCGGATGCCGTCCCACTTCCATTCGGCGATGTAGTCCGCGGCATCCATCGCGGCGAAATCCTCGTCCTCGACCGCATGCGCCAGCATCACCGGGCGGAACGGCGCCGGATCACGATTTTCAGGCTTGGGTCCGCGGCCTTCCAGCCAGGCGAACAGGTCGAGATAGGGGGGCGAGAGGCCAGGCCAGATCAGCTCGATCTCGTGCGGGTCCTTGTCGTCGAGCGCTGCTGCCGCGGTCTTGGCCAACCGCGCGGAGATGCCGATCCGCAACGCGCCGGTGACGAGCTTCAACAGCGCCCAGCGCCCGGTCTCGTCGAGCTCGTCCAGCCAGCGCGCCAACTGTCGCGGCATGTCGGTCTTGCCGAGCGTGCGGAGCGTGGTGACGACTTCGGTGAGTGTCGGAGGCGGCGGGTTGTTGTGGCCCGGTGGGAGTGGGTTCTCACCTCTCCCGCTTGCGGGGGAGGTCGGATTGCCGGACCCGCACGGCAATCCGGGTGGGGGCGCTTCGCCCGCGAGCAGTGTGTGGGCTTGCCCCCACCCCAGCCCTCCCCCGCAGGGGGGGAAGGGAGCAGACTGGGCCCCGGGCTGCAGCGACGTGCCCCTCGGCCACATCAGCGCGACCGTCTCGGAGAGATCGCCGACGTAATCGTAGGACAGCGCGAACAGCACCGGATCGGTGCGCGCGGCGATCAGGTCGCGGATCAGTGCGGGCTTCGCATGCTTGAACGACAGGGCGCCGGTCAGCGCCGCCAGCGCGTAGCCGCGATCGGGATCTTCGACCTCGCGGAAATAGGAGGTGATCAGGCGCAGCTTGTTGTTGCGCCCGGGCTCGTAGGCCAGCCGATCGAGCAGTTCGGCGAAACGGTTCATGCGTCCGCGTCCTCCGCCGCGCCGACAACCTCGCTCTCCTCCTCATCGCCATAGCCGATGAGATCGAGCGGCCGCGCCGCCAGCCTCTGCGAGCGGCACCAATGCACCAGCGCGTCCTCCTGGCCGTGGGTGACCCAGACCTCACCGGCGCCGGTGGCCGCAATGGTCGCGGTCAGCCCGTCCCAATCGGCGTGGTCGGAAATCACCAGCGGCAGCTCGACGCCGCGCTGCCGGGCGCGGGCGCGCACCCGCATCCAGCCCGAGGCAAAGGCGGTGACTGGATCGGGGAAGCGCCGAGTCCAGAGGTCGGAGGTCGCGCTCGGTGGCGCCAAGGTGATGGTGCCGGCAAGCTCGGCCTTCTTCCGGCCCTTCACGGGGCGCAGCTCGCCGAGCGGAATACCCTTCGCATCATAGTAGCGCGTGATCTTCTCCATCGCGCCGTGCAGGTAGATCGGCGCGTCATAGCCCGCCTCGCGGATCAGCGCGATCACACGTTGAGCCTTGCCAAGTGAGTAGGCGCCGACCAGATGGGCGCGCTCCGGAAACAGGGCGACGGACGCCAGCAGCTTCTTCACTTCGGCAGCCGCGTCACCGTGCCGGAACACCGGCAGCCCAAACGTCGCCTCGGTGATGAAGACGTCGCATTGCACAAGCTCGAACGGTGCGCAGGTCGGATCGCGTGCATCCTTGTAGTCGCCGGACGCGACGATGCAGGTGTCCTTGCAGGACACCTTGATCTGCGCCGAGCCCAGCACATGGCCTGCGGGATGAAAGCTCACGCTGACCTCGCCGAACTTAATCGTCTCGCCATAGCGCACGGCCTGCGTGGTGCCGGCGAAATTCTCGCCGTAGCGCAGCCGCATGATGTCGAGCGTCTCCTGCGTGGCCAGCACCGCGCCATGGCCGGCGCGGGCATGGTCGGAATGGCCATGGGTGATCAGCGCCCGCTCCACGGGCCGGACCGGATCGATATGGAAGCCGCCGACCTTGCAGCACAGGCCGGCCGGGACGGGCGTCAGGATGTCTTGCGGGCGCATGTCGATCATATATAGGAACCTCGACGCACCAATCGAGACTGCCTCAACTCAGTTCCCGTCATGCTTGGCCGCCTGTTCCTGTCCTCCGGCGATCTGATCGCCGACCGCCGCTATGAATTCGCCCGTGACCTGCAAGCGAAGGGCGATCTCGCCGCCGCAGCCGAGGTGTTGGAGCAGGCCATCGAGCTTGCGCCGAATTTTGCTTCGGCCTGGTTCGCATTGGGGGAGATCCGCGACGCGATGGGCGAGGCCAGCGCGGCGATCGCGGCATTCCAGAAGGCCTGCGCCGCCGATCCCAGGGATCATCACGGCGCCGCTGTGCAACTGATGCGCCTCGGTGCAGCGCCGCTCGCTGATATGCCCAAGGCCTATGTGCAGTCCCTGTTCGATCAATACGCGCCTCGCTTCGAGGCGGAGCTGATCGAGCGCCTGCATTATCGCGCACCTGCGATCCTGTTGAAGGCGGTGCACGCCTTGCGCGCTGCCGAGAACAGGCCGGCGGTCTTCAAACGTGCGATCGATCTCGGCTGCGGCACCGGGCTCGGCGCAGCCGCGTTCGCCAACAATGTCGATGCGTTCGTCGGCATCGATCTATCGCCTGGCATGGTCGAGCAGGCGCGCGCCACCGGCCTCTATGCCGAGCTCGAGGTCGACGACATGACGGCTGCCTTGCAGAAGCAGCCGGACGCGAGCGCCGATCTCGTGCTCGCCGCGGACGCGATGGTCTATGTCGGCGAGCTCGCGCCGGTCCTGCAGGAAGTGCAGCGCGTGCTGATACCTGGCGGTCTGGTTGCCTTCACCGTGGAGACGCACGACGGCAACGGCATCGTCATGGGCGAGGGGCTGCGGTATGCCCACAGCGCGGAATATATTGGCCATGTGATCGCGTCAGCGGCATTGACGCTTTCCCATCTCGAGCCGGCCAGCCCGCGCACCGAGGATCAGGTGCCGGTACGCGGGCTCGTCGTCATTGCCGCGAAAACTTGAGTTGACACGCTAGATCGGTGCGAATTGCACCGCACTCTCTTCCGCTGTGCCAACTTCACGCTTGCCGCATGTCCTCTGATGCCAAAAAATGATGGCGTTCAGGGAGGACACAACAAATGAAAAATCATCCGACGCGGCGCCAGTTCTGCGCCACCGCGTTTGCCACTGCTGGCGCTGCGACGATGAGCTCGCCCTATGTCTGGGCCGCCGAGAAGAAATACGATGCGGGTGCAAGCGATACCGAGATCAAGCTTGGGCAGACCATACCGCATTCTGGTCCCGGCTCGCTCTATGGCGTGCTGGGCCGCATCGGCGAAGCCTATTTCCAGATGCTGAACGAGCAGGGCGGCATCAACGGCCGCAAGATCAAGTTTCTCACCATGGATGATGCCTACAGCGCGCCGAAATGCGTCGAGGCGACGCGGCGGCTGGTCGAGCAGGAGGAGGTGCTGGCGCTGTACGGGTCGCTCGGCACCGCTCCGCAGACCGCCGTGCACAAATACCTCAATTCCAAGGGCGTGCCGCAGCTTCTGCTCAACACCGGCGCGTCGAAGTGGAATGATCCGAAGAACTACAAATGGACCATGGCCGGGCTGCCGCTCTATCCGACCGAAGCGCGCATCCTCGCCAAGCACGTGATCAGCGTGAAGCCGGAAGCCAAGATCGGCATTCTCTATCAGAATGACGATTTCGGCCGCGACTTCTTAGGCCCGTTCAAGAAGGTGCTGGCGGACGCCGGCGGCAAGGCCCAGGTGATCATGGAGCAGACCTATGATCTCACCGATCCCACCATCGACTCGCAGCTCGTCAACCTGTCAAAGTCGGGCGCTGACGTCTTCTACAACATCAGCACGGGCAAGGCATCGTCGCAATCGATCCGCAAGGCGGCGGAGCTCGGCTGGAAGCCGCTGCAGCTGCTGTCGGCCGGATCGACCGGACGTTCTATTCTGAACGCCGCAGGATTCGAGAACGCGAAGGATATTGTTGCCATCCGCTACGCCAAGGACGCCGGCGTGCCGCGCTGGAAGGACGATCCGGAGGTGAAGGGCTTCGAGGCGCTGCGGGCAAAATATCTGCCCAGCATCGATCCCGACAATTCCATCGCCTATGCCGGCTACGGCCAGGCGGCGACCATGGCCGAGATCCTGCGCCGCTGCGGCGACACGCTGACGCGCGAGAACGTGCTCAAACAGGCCTCGACCCTGGCGGGCTTCCACTCGCCGTATTTTCTCGATGGCGTGACCTACAGCTATCAGCCGGATGACTACACGCCGATGAAGACGCTCTACATCTCGATCTTCGACGGCGCCGATTGGCAGATCTCGGACCGGCCGGTGACGGAGTGACTTTTATCTGCTGCTTCGCCGGCGCAAACTGCAGGGTGGTTAAAGCGCACGCGTGCCCACCAGCTTGAGCGCGCCTGGAATGGTGGGCACGCGCCGCCTGACGGCGTCGCTTGGCCCACCCGACGGCTTCGCATCCATGGCTTCGCGACCCTCGACGAAAGGGCGTCGAGGACCTACTTGTCACCTGTGCCGCCCCGCGTCAAACCAGCCCTGACCGATGACGCCGCAGCGCTGTTGCCGGACCATTTCCTGAAATGGTTCGCATCGCGCGGCTGGGCGCCGCGCGCGCATCAGCTGGCGCTGTTGGAAAAGGCGCGCGAAAACCGTTCGGCGCTGCTGATCGCGCCGACCGGCGCCGGCAAGACCTTGGCGGGCTTTCTGCCGAGCCTGGTCGAGTTGGGTGGGCAGGGTCCGGCTGCCGATCCCCGATCAAGTCGGGGGCAGGCTCTCCCGCACAAAGGGGGAGATGTCAGGAGCACCGGCCGCAGCGTGGTTCGCAGCAGCGGCCTGCACACGCTCTACATCTCGCCGCTGAAAGCGCTTGCGGTCGACATCGCGCGCAACCTGCAGACTCCGATTGACGAGATGGGCCTGCCGATCAAGGTCGAGACCCGCACCGGCGATACGCCGGCCTCGCGCAAGCAGCGGCAGCGGCGCTACCCGCCGGACATTCTGCTGACGACACCCGAACAGATCGCGCTGCTGCTATCATCGGCAGACGCGCCCTATCTGTTTTCCTCGCTAAAGCGCGTCGTGCTCGATGAGCTGCACGCGCTGGTCACCTCGAAACGTGGCGATCTGCTCTCTCTCGATCTCGCCCGTTTGTGGCAGCTTGCGCCGCAGCTGCGCATGATCGGTCTATCGGCGACGGTCGCCGAGCCCGAGCAGCTGGCGCAATTCCTGGTGCCGCAGCCCGAAGGCAGGCGCGCAGCTGCTGATGTCGTCGTGGCCGGCGGCGCAGCGCAGCCGATCGTCCAGATGCTCGACACGCGCGAGCGGCTGCCCTGGGCCGGCCACACCGCGCGCCATGCGCTGGCTGAGATGTACGAGCTCATCAAGCAGAACAAGACCACGCTGATCTTCGTCAACACACGCAGCCAGGCCGAGATGCTGTTCCAGGATTTCTGGCGCATGAACGACGACAATCTCGCCATCGCGCTGCATCACGGCTCGCTCGACGTCGCACAGCGCCGCAAGGTCGAGGACGCGATGGCCGCCGGCAGACTGCGGGGCGTAGTCTGCACTTCCTCGCTCGATCTCGGCGTCGACTGGGGCGATGTCGATCTCGTCATCAATGTCGGCGCGCCGAAAGGTTGCTCGCGACTGATGCAGCGAATCGGCCGCGCCAATCATCGGCTCGACGAAGCGTCCCGCGCGGTGCTGGTGCCGGCCAATCGCTTCGAGGTGCTGGAATGCAGCGTCGCAATCGATGCCATCGCCGATAATGCGCAGGATACGCCGCCGCTGCGCACGGGTGCGCTCGACGTGTTGGCCCAGCATGTGCTTGGCTGCGCTTGCGCAGAGCCGTTTCTCTCCGACGATCTGTATTTGGAGGTGATCACGGCCGCGCCCTATGCAGCGCTGTCGCGCGAGGACTTCAACGACGTCCTCGATTTCGTGGCGACCGGGGGTTATGCGCTGAAAACCTATGAGCGCTTCGCGCGGATCAAGCAGGACGCGCAGGGCCGCTGGCGCGTCGCCAACCCAGCCGTGCGGCAGAGCTATCGACTCAATGTCGGCACTATCGTCGAAGAGGCGATGCTGAAGGTGCGGCTGGTGCGCTCGCGCGGCGGGGGCGCCGGCTCGACCGGCGCGATCGCACGCGGCGGCCGGCTGTTAGGGGAGATCGAGGAAGCCTTCATCGAGGGCCTCACGCTCGGCGACACCTTCGTGTTCAGCGGCGAGATCGTGCGCTACGAGGCGCTGGTCGAGGACCAGGTCTATGTCAGCCGCGCCAACGATAGTGATCCCAAGGTGCCGTCCTATATGGGCGGCAAGTTCCCGCTCTCGACTTATCTCGCTGATCGCGTGCGCGGGCTGCTCGACGACAGCGCGGCGTGGAAGGTGTTGCCGGAGCAGGTGCGCGACTGGCTGTCGCTGCAGAAGGATGTCTCGCGCGTGCCGGCGCGGCGCGAGCTGCTGGTCGAGACGTTTCCGCGCGGCAACAAGCATTACTTCGTCTGCTATCCATTCGAAGGGCGCCTTGCCCATCAGACGTTGGGCATGCTGCTGACGCGACGCCTGGAGCGCGCGCGGGCCCGGCCGCTCGGCTTCGTCGCCAATGAATATGCACTGGCGGTCTGGGGGCTCGGCGACATGTCGCAGATGGTCCGCGATGGCCGGCTCGATCTGGCGGCCTTGTTCGATCCGGACATGCTGGGCGACGACCTCGAAGCCTGGCTTGCCGAATCCGCGCTGATGAAGCGCACCTTCCGCTCCTGTGCGATCATCTCCGGCCTCATCGCTCGCCGTTCCACGAACGAGGAAAAGACCCGTCGCCAGGTGCTGTTCTCGGCCGACCTGGTCTATGACGTGCTGCGAAAGCACCAGCCGGATCACGTGCTGCTCCGCGCCGCGCGCGCCGACGCCGCGACCGGCCTACTCGATCTGCGCCGTCTTGGTGATATGCTCATGCGAATCCAAGGACGAATCACCCATCGGGAACTTGATCACGTCTCCCCGCTCGCGGTGCCGGTGATGCTGGAAATTGGCCGCGAGTCGGTCTATGGCGAGGCCGCCGACGAACTGCTTGCGGAAGCCGCCGACGAGCTGGTCAAGGAGGCAATGGGGTAGCGCGTTGCCGTTCGGCTGGTCCGCGGCAATGCGTTCCGCGGCGACAGACTGAAGGACACGGACTTGCGGGGCGCAACACTCACCACGTCATCGGGCGACCTTCACCTTGGTGATCAGTCCTTCGTGACCGATCTCTCCGGCGCGTTGTGGTGGGACGAGGAGCGGTTGCTCATCGTCTCCGACCTGCATCTGGAGAAAGGTTCGAGCTTCGCCGCCCGCGGCACCTTGCTGCCGCCGTTCGATACCGCCGCGACGCTCGGCCGGCTCGCCGCCGTGGTCGCGCGTTACAATCCCCGCCGCGTCATCGCGCTGGGCGACAGTTTTCATGATCGGGATGCGCATACGCGGTTATCGGGCGACGATCGGGCCTGCATCGCCAGCCTGCAGGTCGGCCGCGACTGGCTGTGGATTGCCGGAAATCACGATCCTGCGCCTGATAATGTCGGAGGCAGCGTCGCAAGCGAGATCGCAATTGGTGCGGTCGTATTCCGCCACGAGCCGACCGGCGCACGCGGCGAGATCGCCGGGCATTTGCATCCGAAGGCCCGTGTGGCAACGCGGGCGCGCACCGTGGAGCGGCGCTGCTTCGTCTCGGACGGCGAGCGCGCCATCATGCCGGCGTTCGGCGCCTATGCCGGCGGCTTGAGCGTGCGCGACGCGGCGTTCGCAAGGATCTTCCCGAAGCGATCCTTCATCGCCCATGTGCTGGGTGATACCAGGTTGCACAGCATCGCCGCGGCGAGGTGTTACTAGACCAGAAATTAGGGCGATCGTATGCGGCGCGAGCTTCGCTGCGCCCGCTCCCCCGCAAGCGGGAGAGGGAAGGGACTGCCCGTGTGGCTCAATGCTCGCGATCGTCGTCAATGGTCTACGCCGCCTTGGCTTGCGCCTTCTCGCAGAATTCGGCCAACCGATCCGCTAGCCGCAAGGTCGCGGGACTCGCATCGGGGGAGGCGATGAGCGCGAGCTCAGTGCGCTCGATCGGCGCGAAGCCTTCCTTCGTCGTCAGCACGCGGTGGTCCGATTGCACCGACATATCGCTGAGAATGCTCAAGCCGAGGCCGGCAGCGACTGCGGCCTGAATGCCGGCCAGACTCGAGGACGTGTAGGCCATGTGCCAGGCGCGGCCGACGCTTTCGAGCGCATGGATCGCGCGCCGGCGATAGAGGCAGCCGGGTGGGAAGCCGATCAACGGTAGCGACGGGCTGTCGAGGTCGACCGGGTGGCTCCTGCTGGTCACCCAATAGACCTCCTCCGGCCAAGCCGCGATCGCCGCCCTTTCGTCATCGGCGCTGCGCTTGAGCAGGGCGAGATCGAGATCGCCGCGCTCAAGGTCTCGCTTCAGATAGAGACTCTGGTCGGCGCGCACGTCGAGCCGCAGCGTGGGATGTGCGCGCGAAAACGACGCCAGCAGCTTGGCCAGGCGATAGGCGGCAAAATCCTCGGGGATGCCGAGCTTCACCGCGCCTTCAGGACCGGGCCGTCCGACCACGTCGCGGGCTTCCTCGGCCAGTGACAGCAGACGCCGCGCATAGGACAACAGCCGCTCGCCGGCTTCGGTCGGGGTGACATCCTTGCCGTTGCGATTGAGCAGGACCTGGCCGAGATCCTCCTCCAGCCGCTTGATCTGCTGGCTCACGGTCGATTGGGTGCGGTGGACGCGTTCGCCGGCGCGGGTGAAGCCGCCGGCTTCCACGACCGAGACGAAGCTGCGCAGGAGGTCCAGATCGAGCATAGCAGCCCTATTCGAAAATCCACTGACAGTCAGTTTATCATTTAATTTCCAAATGGGAAGGGTCGTCCCCTAGATGCAAGGGTGAAGGAGAACACCCATGTCTCTTGCCCCGTCGTCCCTCACGCCATCCCTTGCTCCATCCCTCGCCCCTTCGGTCTCCATGTCGCGCTCCGGATTGAATTATCTGCCGTTCGAAATCGGCCTGTTCTGCCTGCTCTGGAGCTTTGCCTTCGTCGCCGGCAAGATCGGCGTCACCTATTGCCCCCCGCTATTGTTGCTGGCCGCGCGGTTCTCGCTGGCAGGCATCTTGATTCTGGCAATCTCGGCGGTCCGCCGCGACGACTGGGCCATGTCCTGGCGGGATGCGCTGGTGTTCGCCGTGATCGGGATCGCCAACAACGCGCTCTATCTCGGCCTGGGCTACACCGGCCTGAAGACGGTCTCGGCCGGTCTCGGCGGCCTGATCGTTTCAGCGAACCCGGTGTTCACCGCCGTCTTCGCCGCGCTGCTGCTTGGAGAGGCGCTGACCCTGCGCAAGGTCGCAGGCCTCGCGCTCGGCATCGTCGGCGTCGCCATGATCGTCTGGCACCGGATGTCGGTCGGTACCGATCATCTCGAGGGCATCCTCTACACCCTGGCGGCACTCGCCTCGATCGTATCAGGCACCATCCTGTTCAAGCAGCTGGCGCCGAAAGGCAGCCTCTGGATCGGCAACGGCATCCAGAATCTCTCCGCCGGAATTGTGCTCTGGCCGTTTGCGTACGCGTTTTCCAGCGCCGATGCGATCACGCTGAACGCGCAGCTCATCGGAGCCTTCGCGTTCCTGGTGCTCGGCGGATCGATCCTCGCTTATGTGCTCTGGTTCCATCTCCTGAAAGTGTGTGGCGCGACCGCCGCCAGCGCCTATCACTTCCTGATGCCGCCGCTCGCGATGATCTTCGCCTTTTTCGTGCTCGGCGAGCACGTCGCGCTGCAGGATCTGTTCGGCGTGGTTCCTGTCGCGCTCGGCATCTACCTGGTGACGCGCACGCCGACGCCGTCTGTACAGGTCGCGGGAGCCAAGTCATGAGTCTTGCCATCACGCTGATTGGCGGTCCGACCGCTTTGATCGAGATTGACGGTTTCCGCCTGCTCACCGATCCGACCTTCGACCAGCCGGGCAGCTATCAGTTGCCGCATGTGACGCTGGAGAAGCTTGTCGGTCCGGCGCTCGGCGCTGACACGATCGGCGAGGTCGATGCAGTGCTGCTGAGTCATGATCAGCATTCGGACAATCTCGATCACGGTGGTCGCGATTTTCTCAAGCGTGCTCCCCGCGTGCTGACCACGGAGGCGGGTGCCAAGCGGCTCGGCGCCCACGCGGAAGGCCTGATGCCCTGGGTGACCACGCAGCTGACCAAGGCAGGAAAGACGCTCACGATCACGGCGACGCCGGCGCGGCATGGCCCGGCCGGGATCGAGCCGCTGTCGGGCGACGTCATCGGCTTCGTGCTGCAGCGGGGTGACGGCGCACCGGTCTATGTCAGCGGCGACACCGTGTTCTATGACGGGGTCGCCGAGGTCGCGCGCCGTTTCAGGGCCTCCGTGGTGCTGCCCTTCGCCGGCGCGGCGCAGACCCGCGGGCCGTTTCATCTGACCATGGATACCAACGATACGGTGGAGACGGCGCGCGTCTTTCCAGAAGCGCTGATCGTGCCCGTTCACACCGATGGCTGGGCGCATTTCCGCCAGAACGCGCAGGATCTGCGCAAGACCTTCGACGCGCTCGGCTTCGGCGCGCGGTTGAAGCTGTTGGAGCCGGGGGCAAGGACTGTGATCGAGGTGTAGTTCGGTCGTCATGCGCGCCCCTGGCGCGCACTTCCTCTCATTACGCGCGGCAGCTCAATCCCGCTTGAACACGATCGAGGCCATCCATCCCGTCATCAGCGCCATCAGCGTGGTGACGACGCCATAGACCAACCCATATTGTCGCGCGGCGCCCGCCACGAACTGCTCGAAGCCGATCTTGACGATCTCGAACGCGGTCTCGGTCTTGGTGACGAGGGCGCCGTCGGCGAACAGCTTGATCTCGACCTCATAGGTGCCGATCGGCACCGCCGCGGGCAACGGGATGCCGGTGCGGAACAAGGTCGGCGTCAGAAAGGTGACGGCGGAGGTATCCTCCCGATAAAGGCCGTGCTGCGACTGCAGCCGAACGAAGGCGCTGCGGAAGGCGTCGTTAGGCACCACGTCGGCATAGTCGGGACCGACGCGCTGGGTCAGCAGCACATTGTTGAGCCCGAGCTGCTGTCTGCGCTGCACCTCGGGCGAGGCGATCGCCTCGAACGGACGGTTGGCGAACAGCGCGAGATAACCCGGAACTTTGAGAAATTGCCGGGAGTCGGTGTTGATCCAGATGCCGAATCTGCGCTCCTTGCGCCGCGTCACCATGTCGGCCCGTGGGCCCATCACCGTCACCACGAGATCGTAGCTCGTCCGCGTCGTCGGCGCCTGCGCATCCCTTTCAACCGACCCGAACAGGACCAGCTCCTCGCCGGCATAGTTCGGCGTCACCGTGACGCGGTGGTTCGACACTGAAACGATCAGCCGCTCCGCATGGGTCGGGGTCGCGGCGGCGAGCGCCAGCGCCACGCCGGCGGCGAGCCAGGGGACATTCATTCGCTGATCCCCGTTGCGCGGATCGTGAACAGGTCCTCGGGCCGGATCACGAGCTCGACCGCAAAGCGGACCCCGACCGCGAGAATCAGAAGTCCGAGCAGCAGGCGCAATTGCTCGCCGCGGATCATCTGCCCGGCGCGGGCGCCGAACTGCGCCCCGGTGACGCCGCCGACCATCAGGATCAGCGCCAGCACGGCGTCGACCAGATGGTTGCTGATGGCGTGCAGCATGGTTGCGATCATCATGGTGGCAAGCGTGAGCACCATCGAGGTGCCTATCACGGTCGAGGTCGGCACGCGCAACAGATAGATCAGAAGCGGCACCAGGATGAAGCCGCCGCCGATCCCCATCACCGCGCCGAGGAAGCCGATAAAGATGCCGATACCGACCACGGGGACCACGGAGACGTAGATCTTGGAGCGCTTGAAGCGCATCTTCAGCGGCAGGCCGTGGATCCAGACATGGCTGCCCGGCCGACGCACCGTAACAACCTCGCCGCGGCGGGCGCGCAGCATCGCCCGCAGGCCTTCCCAGAACATCACGCCACCGACAGATGTCAGCAGCGCGACATAGGACAGCGCGATCATCAGGTCGAGCTGGCCGAGCGCGCGCAGCAGCGTGAAGGTGTAGACTCCGAGCGCCGTGCCGATCGCGCCGCCGATCAGCAGCACCGAGGCCAGCGACGGATCGATCGCGCGCCGACGCCAATAGGAGAGGGCGCCGGAGAACGACGATGCAGCGATATGACTGGACACCGAGGCGACGGCGACACCGGGCGTGATGCCGATGAAGATCAACAGCGGCGTCATCAGAAAGCCTCCGCCGATGCCGAACATACCGGAGACGAATCCAACCGCAGCGCCCATCGCGAGCAGCAGGAAGATGTTGACCGGAAGATCGGCGATCGGGAGATAGATCTGCACGCGCGTCGGCTCTTGCTCTTGACCTGAGGCTCTCGCGCGTGCGCGGCCGGGCCCGCTCACGGCGTGGTGGCTTGATCCTCCTTGATAGCCGAAATGCCGGTGCGGAGGGACCACAGAATCCGCCCTCGCGGCTCTTTTTGCCGCAGGATGTGGCATCTCTTTGCCGGTGATTCTGTGCCGGGTGATCGGGGATCAGCCCGGGCGCGGGCTGGCCGTCACGGCTTGGCGAGCGGCGTCGTGATGAGATTCATCGCCAGCGCCTCCTTCGGCGCGAGCCAGCGGATGTCCCGGGTCTCCGACATCGCTTCGACGACCTGCGAGGACACGCCCATCTTGGTCATGTAGCCCAGGATTGCGCCGGTCACGCGCTGGGTGTCGGCCACCGGATCGCGCCCCGGCACGCTGGTGGTGAAGCGGTGCACGCCCAGCGCCGAACCGTCGATGCCATAGCGCGGCGTGCCGCCGGCGAAGGCAAGGACGCAGGAACTGGCGCAATAGGCCGGTCCGATCCGGCCCGCGCCGTCGACTGCGCCCACCGCGGTCGCCAGCGCATGCGCATGGATGATCTCGCCCATGATCACGCCCTGGTCGAGATTGCCGCCGGGCGAGGACAGCAGGATCACGTCGCCGGGTTTGAGGTTGGCCTCGTCAAGGCGGTCGCGCAGCCAGTTTGCGGCGGCGGGACCGATCCGGCCGGAAATCGCGAGCGCGGTGCGCAACCGCCCGGAATGATCGATGTCGACATTGGAGATCAGCGCCGACGACAGGCTCGGCGAGACATACATGTCCTTCCAAAAGGACCAGGCCTCGGGTCTCGACAGGTCGCGGTAGGCGCGCACGCCGACGCTGGCCACCATGACGGCGAAGAAGATGATCGAGGCGAGACCTCGCCATCGGAATGCGGCGGAATAGCTGTTGCTGACCCGTCGCCGAGGCGGCGGCAACGGACCCGGCGCGGCCCGCGGCGGCGCCACCCAGGGGCCAGTCGGAGAGCTGCGAAAGCGCGGTCCATCCTGCTCTTGTGGGTCGGCCGACACGTCAGCGCACTCCGTGAGATCGCCGCGCGGTGTGGGCGCGGAGCGTCTTCTCTACACGGATATATGGCGCAGGACTATGACCGATGCCGAATGGGTGGAGTGGTTCGTGAGATGAAAGACCGTCAGCGCGCCGCTGTGGCCGTCGCCGTGGCCGCGCGCTTTGGGAGGGGAGCTTTCGTGCCAGGCTTCGTCGTTTGCACCGGTGCATCCCAGCCACCGGCAGGCGCCGGAACGTTGACGGCATCGTCCGGCTGCGGCTCGGCGGTGAAGGTCTGGATCGCGAGCTTCGCGGCCGCCAGCGACTGCGGATCGAGACGCTTGGCGACATCGTCGCGCTTGCGGGCCGCATCGGCATCGCCCTGCGCGGCCGCCAGGCAGAACCATTTGTAGGATTCGGCCAGGTTCTGCTCGACGCCGATGCCGCGGGCATAGAGGATGCCGAGATTGAACTGGCTGTCGGCGACGCCGCGCTCGGCAGCTTTCCGGAACCATTGCGAGGCGCTCTTGTAGTTCGCGCCCTTGCCGCCGCCATCGGCGTCCAGCACCGCGAGATTGTGCATGGCCTTGGCGTTGCCGCGCTCGGCCGCCATCACGTAATAGCGGCGTGCGATGTCGGCGTCCTTCTTCACCCCCAGGCCCTTCTCATAGAAGGTGCCGAGGCGGAAGATCGCCGGGATCAAGCCGGCCTGCGCTGCGCGGTCATACCATTTCGCGGCCTCGTCGAGGTTCGGCGCCGTACCCTTGCCTTCGGCAAAGCGCAGGGCGACCTCATAGGCCGCGGTCGGATCGCCTTTCAGCGCAGCATTGCGCAGCACCGGGCCGCCGATCGCGTCCGGCAGTCGCTCCGTCGGCGGCACCTGGATCATCCCGAGCCTCTGGCCGTTGGCCGCGGTCGGGATAGTGCCGGTGACGTCGGCTGCCGCGGCCGGAGCGGCCGCCGACTTGTCCTCGTCCGGCGGGATCGCCAGCATCGCAATCGTTTCGGCTTCGGTCGGCATCGAACGGTTGTAGGATTGTCGATCGATCGGCGTCGGCGACGTCAGCGACGGCGTCATCTGGTCCGGTGCGGCGGGCTTAGGCGGCGCGGCCGGCATCTGTGCTGACGGTGCCTCGTTCTGGCTCTGGCTTTCGATCGAGGGAGGTGGTGGCGGCGTGTTGCCGCTGTCGAGCAGCGACATCGCGAACTTGAAGGTTCCGAGCACGATCACGACCACGCTGGCGCCGACCAGCAGCGAGCGGATCTTGGCGCCGAGCGTGGAGACATCTTCGTCGGCATCCGTGCCGACAACGACCGACGGTTCCCTAATCGTTGCCGCGACCTTGCTCGTCTCCTTGGGCTTGTCCTTTTTCTTGGTCTTCTCTGCCGCGGCGGCCTTCTTGCTGTCGGCAGGCTGGGCGGCAGCCGCGGCCTGCGCTGCCCGCCGCGCAGCGGCGATGAAGCTCGAGGTCGAGACCGGTTCGCGCTTGCCGGCCGGAAGATCGCTGAGCGCGCTCTCCGAGGCCGCGATGCGTTCGGCTGGTGACGACCGCCCCGGCGGCCGCGTGCCCGGCTCCAGCGGATGATCCGGGGGCAGTTCCGGCACGGTGGCGGCAGGGCGCGCGGCCTGCAACGTATGCGGCTCGAGAATGTCGGCGATCGCTTTGGGTGGAATCGGCGGTGTCGGGCCCGAGGCGGGTGCTCCGGCCGCGTGGAAATCGCGCGGTGCCGCGGCGAATACGGCCTGGCTCGAAGCCTGATATGCGGCTTGATTCAGGCCGGGCGGGCTCGCCTGGGCCGCCGGGTTCGGCAGTTCGGGCCGGTAGGCTTCGGGTTTGCCGGCTTCTGGCCTGAGTGCATCGGCCTCGAGCTGCGGCGGCGCCATTTGCGGCTCGACCGGCGGTGCGAGCGGTGGCGGCGCTGGTTGCGCCGCGGCCGGACGCACATTGCGCAGGTCGCCTTCGATCATCGCGAGCCGATCGACGACGTGGCCGAGCGTGTTGTGAACCGTTTCCAGCGAATCCTGGGTATGGCGGCCGGTCTCGGTCTGGCTGAAGCGGATGTCGGAGAGCTCGCGCTTGACTAGGTCGATTAAGCCAGTGTCCCGCGCGGGTTCGCTGCGCTGCGAGCGCGCTTCGGCCAGAGCGGCGAACGTCGCCTGCTGCCGCTCGAGGTAGCGCAGGATGTCCTGCAGCCCATTCTCGACGCGCGACATGTTGCCGCCGCGCGGATCGTTGGCGGCTTCCAGGCGCTCCAGGAGATAGGAGATGCGCTGTTCGAGATGCGTAAAGGCCGATGCGCTGTCGTTGCCGACCTGCAGCCGGTCGATGCGATCGGACAATCCACGCAGCGCGTCTTCGATCTGCGCGGTGTTCTCGGCCGGCGCGGTCGCCCGCTCGCGGTTCTCGAGCGTCGAGGCCAGGGCCGCGATGCGTTGTTCGAGCGCCGCAAAGGAATCTCTGTTGTCGCGGACCTCGGTCAATTGATCGACCTTGGACGACAACAGCCGCAGATCTTCCGACAGCCGCTCCAGCGCGTCATTGGAGGCGATGTTGGCGACGATCGCGCGCAGGGCGGCGATCGCGCTTTCCAGCTGCTGCACCGTGGCGGGATCGTCATTGGTGCGCAGGATCAGATCGAGCTTGGCGCCGAGATTGTGGATCGCCTCGGCATAGCCGGTGAGATGCTCGGCCGGCGTGAGTGAGCGGACGACATCGCCGATATCGGTGAGCGTCCGCTCGATTCCCGCCAGCGCCTGGCTGTCGACGCCGCTCTGCCGGTTCTCGTCGATGCGGCGCGACAGCGAGCGGATTTCGTTCTCGATGGTCTCGATCGCCCGCCGCGGCATCGCCTCGGTGATGGCATGGCGAATTTCCGCGAGCTCGTTGCGGAAGGCCGCGATCGATTGCTCGATGCCATCATCGGGACGCTGCAGCGCCTCGATCTGGCTCGTGATCTTCATGAGCTGACGCTCGAGCGATGAATAGTCGGGCGCGGGTGCAGCCGGCGGCGTCATCACCGGGGCTGCTGCGGGGGCCATTACGGGCGCGATCGGCGGCGCCTGATGCTGTGGCAGCGGCTGCGGAGCCGGATTGTCCAGCTCGTTCTGGCGGGCCGTGATCTCGGCCACCGCGATGTCGAATGAAGCAGGGCTCAGTGGCGGCGCGTGGCGATACACCTGCGCAGCCGCGCGCTCGACGCCGTCCGGCCCTTGGTAATGCTCTTCGGTGGTCGGCTTGCGCAGCGGCGTCGAGATCTGCGACAGCCGTGCATCGAGCCGCGAGATCGCATCGTTAAGCTGGCGCGCGACGCCTTGCTCGTCGCGCAGATTGTCCTTGCGTGCGTTGGGGCGCGACATCTGCTCGATCTGGCGTGCGATCGAATCGAGCCGCTGATGAATGTCGGCGACCTCGCGGGTCTCACGCTCGCGCGTTTCGCGTGGAGCTATGGTGGTGCGCGAATCCTGCGGCCGACGAACATCCGGCGGGGCCGATGCGCCAAGCGTCGAGTTGATCCAGTCGTTGAGCGACATGCCGGCGCGTTGCGCCGCGGCCTCGGCCCTTTCACGGACCGACGGCTCGATGCCTTCACTACTCCACGATACGCGCGAATTCATGCTTTCGTCCGGTTCCGCTTCCGGCGCTCCACCAAGCGCCTCCAGCCTCCCCACGCGTCCCGGCGTCAAGATGATCGGAATCCACGAAGGTCGTCTGCTCCAGTTCCAGACATTTGACTTTTACGGTAAATAACGCGTTAAGCCGACGGCCCGGCCTCGCTAAAAGTTCGCAGCCGCACGCGGAAATGGCTCAACTTGCGTTGTCACTCGCGTCGGAAGCGAGCGACACTACGGTGCTCGCGCTCGATAGGCTCGACAGCGCCGTGATCGCTTCTTCGCACCATGTGGCCACCATCCGCTCGTGACGCAGTCCGAGCCGAAGGTTGAGAAGCTTGCCGAGGTCGCTTGGTGCGGCCGTGCCGTCCGGGAAGCGCTTCTTCAAGATGCGGTCGTAGCGGTCGGCGCGATCGCGATGGTGCTCCAGTCGCGCCATCAGGTCGGCGCGCAACGGCTCGATGTCGGTGGCGCCGAGCGCATAGAGCCGGACCAGGAGATCGTCCTTGGTCGAGGCCGGCGTGCTCGGCCGTGCGGCCCAGTGCCGGAAGGCGGCGCGGCCCTCGGGCGTGAGCGTATAGACCAGCTTGTTCGGTTTGCCGGTCTGCACCACCTCGCGGCCCTGGATGTAGCCGCGATCGCGCAGGCGCGACAGCTCGCGATAGATCTGCTGGTGGTCGGTCTTCCAGAAGAAGCCGATCGAGGAGTCGAATGTCTTGGCGAGCTCGTAGCCCGTCATCGGATGTTCGGTCAGGCAGGCGAGGATGGCGTCACCAAGGGCCATGGCGGGAAGCTGCTCCCTTTTTTCTGATTGCGTTCTGATCGCCTGCACGCTTGACATTATGCACACCTGCGCATATGCGTCAATGTGCATATGGAGGCGTTCTGGTTCGCAACGATGGAACCTGGAGGAGACGTCTGATGACAACGACCGGCCTTGCAAAATGGTACGGCTACATGAAGTCGCACGACACAGCAGCGCTGTGGGAGCTGTTGCATCCGGACGCGGTGTTCGAGAGCCCGGTCGTCCACACACCGCAGCGCGGCCGCGACATCACATTCAAGTACCTCTCGAGTGCCGAGAAAGTGTTGGGCGGGCCCGGCTTCAAATATGTCGGCGAATGGCGCAACGATGGAAGCGCCGTACTCGAATTCGAAAATGAGATCGAAGGTATCACGATCAACGGCGTCGACATCATCACCTTCGACGCCGATGATCGCATCACCCATTTCAAGGTGATGGTTCGCCCATTGAAGGCGATCAATTTGCTGCATCGCCTGATGGGCGAGCAGCTGCAGAAGACGTGATTGCACCATAGGACCACAATCGAAGCGCTGCGTTTCGGGCCTGAAGCCGCTACAGTCCGCGGCCAGCCGTTCGTGATCGTCGCGTCGAACTTCCAGATCCCCGCTTCAGCCCGCCTGCCGGAGAGATAAAGATGCCGATCTACAAAGCCCCCGTCGAAGATGTGAGTTTCCTGCTCAACGACGTTTTCCAGATTGACCGCTACGACAATCTGCCCGGCTTCTCCGACGCCTCGGCCGACGTCCGGGATGCGATCATCGGTGAGGCCGCCAAGCTCGCCGAGGAGGTGCTGCAGCCGCTGAACCGCACCGGCGACCTCGAAGGCTGCAAGCGCCATGACGATGCCAGCGTCACCACGCCGAAGGGCTTCAAGGAAGCCTTCAAACAGGTCGCCGAAGGCGGCTGGCTCGGCCTGTCGGTGCCGTCGGAATATGGCGGACAGGGCCTGCCGGTGACTTTGAGCCAGGCGGTGAATGAATTCCAATGCTCCGCCAACATGGCGTTCGCGATGTATGGCGGCCTCACCATGGGCGCGACCGCAGCCTTGCTCGTGCACGGCAATGAGGAGCAGAAGAAGACCTACGTGCCGAAGATGGTGGCCGGCGAATGGACCGGCACCATGAACCTGACCGAGCCGCATTGCGGCACCGATCTCGGCCTGCTGCGCACCAAGGCGGTGCGCCAGGCCGACGGCAGCTTCAAGATCACCGGCACCAAAATCTTCATCTCGGCCGGCGAGCATGATCTGACTGACAATATCATCCATCTCGTGCTCGCCCGCATCGAGGGCGCGCCCGCCGGCATCAAGGGCGTGTCGCTGTTCGTGGTGCCGAAATTCCTCGTCAATGCCGACGGGTCGCTCGGCGCGCGCAACGGCGTCAGCTGCGGCTCGATCGAGCACAAGATGGGCATCCACGGCAACTCCACCTGCGTGATGAACTACGACAACGCCACCGGCTGGCTGATTGGCGAAGAGAACAAGGGCATGCAGGGCATGTTCGTGATGATGAACGAGGCCCGGCTCGGCGTCGCCGTGCAGGGCCTCGCGCAATCGGAGGTCGCCTATCAGAACGCCGCCGCTTATGCGCGCGAGCGCATCCAGGGCCGCGCGCTCACGGGTGCGAAGGCGGCGGACAAGCCGGCTGACCCGATCATCGTGCATCCGGACGTGCGGCGCACGCTGCTGACCATCCGCGCCTTCAACGAAGCTGCGCGCGCGATGGTGATCTGGACCTCGCTGAAGAGCGACGTCGCGCACCGTTCGCAGGATCCGAAGGACCGGCAGGCCGCTGACGACCACATGGGCCTGATGACCCCGGTGATGAAGGGCTACATGACCGACATGGGCTTTGCCAATGCGGTGCAGGCGCAGCAGATGTATGGCGGCCACGGCTACATCGCCGAGCACGGCATGGAGCAGTTCGTGCGCGACGCCCGCATCGCGATGATCTACGAGGGTGCCAACGGTATTCAGGCGCTGGACCTGGTCGGCCGCAAGCTGCCGCGCGACGGCGGCCGCGCCGTGATGGCGTTCTTCGCCGAGGTCGGCGCCTTCGCGAAGGAGCATGGCGGCAACGAAGCGATGAAGCCGTTTGTCACGCCGCTGTCGATGGCGCTCGGCCATCTGCAGCAGGCGACCACCTGGCTGATGCAGAATGCGATGACCAAGCCGGACAATGCCGGCGCCGCCGCCACCGACTATCTGCATCTCTTCGGCCTCGTCACCTTCGCCTATATGTGGGCGAAGATGACCAAGGTCGCGCAGGACAAGATTGCGGCTTCGGGCAGCACCTCATATCTGTCCACCAAGCTCACCACGGGACGTTTCTTCATGGAGCGCGTGCTGCCGGAGACGGCGGCGCATCTGGCGCGGATCCAGTCCGGCTGCGCCACCGTGATGGAACTGCCGGCGGAGGCATTCTGACACGCGTGATGGGCCGGTCGTTCACGGCATGCGCCGGCCCTCGCAAAGTCTGCTAGAGATGACAATCATCATAATATCAGGAGGGCGTGATGCCTGAGGCATATATTTACGACCACGTTCGAACCCCGCGCGGTCGCGGCAAGCCGGACGGCGCGCTGCATGAGGTGACGGCGCTGGCGCTCGCCACTGTGCCCTTGAAGGCGCTGAAGGACCGCAACAATCTGCCGGAGGATTCCGTCGACGACGTCGTGCTCGGCGTGGTCGATCCCGTCGGCGAGGCCGGCTCCGACATCGCGCGCTTCGCGGCGTTGAACGCGGGTCTCGGCGAAGCCGTGCCGGGCGTGCAGATCAGCCGCTTCTGCGCCTCCGGCCTTGACGCCGTCAACTTCGCCGCCGCGCAGATCATGAGCGGGCAGCATGAGCTCGCGATCGGCGGCGGTGCCGAATCGATGAGTCGCGTCGGCATCGGCGCCTCCGGCGGCGCCTGGCCGGTGGATCCCTCGATTGCGGTGCCGGCTTATTTCATGCCGCAGGGCGTTTCGGCCGACCTGATCGCGACCAAATACGGCTTCTCGCGCGACGATGTCGATGCCTATGCCGTGCAGAGCCAGCAGCGCGCGGCCAAGGCCTGGGACGAGGGCCGCTTCGACAAGTCCGTCGTGCCGGTGAAGGACATCAATGGGCTGACCATCCTCGCCAAGGACGAGCACATGCGCCCGTCGACGACGATGCAGTCGCTGGCGCAGCTGCAGCCGTCGTTCGTGCAGATGGCGCAGATGGGCGGCTTCGATGCGGTCGCGATCCAGTCGCATCCGGAGATCGAGCGCGTCAACTACGTGCATCACGCCGGCAACTCCTCGGGCATCGTTGACGGTGCCGGTGCGGTGCTGCTCGGCAGCAAGGAGGCCGGTGCGAAGTACGGCCTCAAGGCTCGTGCGAAAATCCGCGCCTTCGCCAATATCGGCTCGGAGCCGGCGATGATGCTGACCGGCCCGGTCGACGTCACCAACAAGCTGTTCGAGCGCTCCGGCATGACCAAGTCGGACATCGACTTGTTCGAGCTCAACGAGGCGTTTGCGTCGGTCGTGCTGCGCTACATCCAGGCGTTCGAGATCGACAATTCGAAGATCAACGTCAACGGCGGCGCGATTGCGCTCGGCCATCCGCTCGGTGCCACCGGCGCGATGATCTTAGGGACAGTTCTCGACGAGTTGGAGCGTACCGGCAAGGCGACCGCGCTGGTCACGCTGTGCATCGGCGGCGGCATGGGCACCGCGACCATCATCGAGCGGGTGTAACTGCTGTAGGGTGGGTTAGCCGAAGGCGTAACCCACCATGTTACGGGAAGTGGTGGGTTACGCTTCGCTAACCCACCCTACGATCGCAAGACTATCGCCGCGCCGAACGGCCGCTGGCATCGAGGGAGCACCAAAATGGCCTTCAAGAACTTCAAGATCGAAACCGACGCCGACGGCATTGCGCTCGTCACCTGGGACATTCCCGGACGTTCGATGAACGTGCTGGACGAGACCTCGGCGATCGAGCTTGAGACCATCGTCAAGGAGACGACCGCGGATGCCGCCATCAAGGGCGTCGTCATCACCTCGGCGAAGGAGGCGTTCTGCGCCGGCGCTGATCTCTCCATGCTCGAGGGCATGAACCGCGCCTATGTCGATCTGCTCAAGACCAAGGGCGAGGAAGCGGCCAACCAGATGCTGTTCGACAACAGCCGCCGTTTCTCGCTGATCTATCGCGCGATGGAAACCAGCGGAAAGCCGTGGGTGGCCGCGATCAACGGCCTGGCGCTCGGCGGCGGCTTTGAGCTGACACTCGCCTGCCATTATCGTGTGGCGGCCGAGAACCCCAAGACCCGGCTCGGCCTGCCCGAGATCAAGGTCGGCCTGTTCCCGGGCGCTGGCGGCACCCAGCGCGTGCCGCGCATCGTGCAGCCGCAGGATGCGATGAACATGCTGCTGAAAGGCGAGGCCCTCACCCTCGACAAGGCCAAGGCGCTTAAGCTTGTCGATGCGATCGTGCCGGCCGCCGACCTGATCAAGGCCGCGAAGGACTGGATCAAGGGCGGCGGCAAGGCCGTCCAGCCCTGGGACGAGAAGGGCTTCAAGCTGCCCGGCGGTCCCGTGTTCTCGAAGGCCGGCATGATGATGTTCCCGGCCGGCAACGCCATCTATCGCCGCGAGACCTACGACAATTATCCGGCCGCGCGCGCCATCATGAGCTGCGTCTATGAGGGCCTGCAGCTGCCGATCGACGCGGCGCTGCGCGTCGAGTCGCGCTATTTCGCTCACATCCTGCGCTCGAAGGAGGCCGCGGCGATGATCCGCAGCCTGTTCCTGTCGATGCAGGAATTGAACAAGGGCGCGCGCCGTCCCGCCAATGTGCCGCCGACCAAGGTCAAGAAGCTCGCCGTGATCGGCGCCGGCTTCATGGGCGCGAGCGTCGGCTACGTCTCGGCCCGCGCCGGCCTCGACGTGGTGCTGATCGACCGCGACCAGGAGAGCGCCGACAAGGGCAAGGCACACGCGAAGGGCGTCATTGACGAACTCGTCAAGAAGGGCCGCGCCAAGCCCGGCGAGGCCGAGGCGATCCTGTCGCGCATCACCGCGACGGCCGACTACAACGCGCTGAAGGATTGCGACCTCGTCATCGAGGCCGTGTTCGAGGACCGCAAGGTCAAGGCGGAAACCTATGCCAAGGCGCAGCCGCTGCTGAAGGAGGGCGCGATCTTCGCCTCCAACACCTCGACCCTGCCGATCAATTCGCTGGCCGAGGAGTTCAAGGACCAGGGCCGTTTTATCGGCATCCATTTCTTCTCGCCGGTCGAAAAGATGATGCTGGTCGAGATCATCATGGGCAAGACCACCGGCGACGTCGCGCTCGCCACCGCGCTCGACTATGTCCGCACCATCGGCAAGACGCCGATCGTCGTGAACGACTCTCGCGGCTTCTTCGCCAACCGCTGCGTGATGCGCTACATCGCCGAAGGCAACGAGATGTTCCTGGAAGGCGTGCCGCCGGCGATGATCGAGAACGCGGCCAAGATGGCCGGCATGCCGGTCGGCCCCTTGTCGCTGTCGGACGAGGTCGCCCTCGACCTCGGCCTGAAGATCATGAAGGCGACCGAGCATGATCTCGGCGCCAACGCGATCAACCAGGATCACAAGAAGCTGATGGTCGAGCTGGTCGAGAAGCAGGGACGCCTGGGCCGCAAGAACGCCAAGGGCTTCTACGACTATCCGGAGAAGGGCAAGGGCCAGAAGAGCCTGTGGCCCGATCTTCCGAAGCTGCAGCCCAAGCATCTCGACCCTGACATGCTCGATGTCGAGGAGCTGAAGCAGCGCTTCCTGGTGGTGCAGGCGGTAGAGGCCGCGCGCACCGTCGAGGATCACGTCATCACCGACGTGCGCGAGGCCGATGTCGGCTCGATCCTAGGGTTCGGGTTCGCGCCGTTCACCGGCGGCACGCTGTCCTATATCGACTTCATGGGAACGAAGCAGTTCGTGGAGCTGTGCCACAAGTTCACCGCCAAATACGGCCCGCGCTTCGCGCCGCCGAAGCTCCTGGAGGAAATGGCGGCCAAGGGCGAGACCTTCTACGGCCGCTTCCCGCCGAAGAAGGCCGCGGCTTAGGTTGACTGTCGTCCCGGGCAAGCTCGGCAACGCGGCAGCGTTGCCGAGCGTAGACCCCGGGACCCGTACTCCGCAGCGGTCGTTTAATGTAACGAAAGACGTCGCAGCGATCGCGCGCCCCAACTGAACCCTGTGGTTATGGGTCCCCGCTTTCGCGGGGATGACACCGGGGGGCGTTGAGACAGCGTGCCTAAAGATCTCTCCGACGTAAGAAGGGGAGCTCTCACCCCGCCTTCAGCAGGCCTTCCTTCGCCAGCGCTTCCTGCACGTTGGGCCGGGCGGCGACACGGGCCTTGTAGGCGGTCAGATTGGGCAGGCTGGACAGGTCGAACTGCATCCGCTCCGCCCAGGCCAGCATTGTGAACAGATAGCCGTCGGCGACGGTGAAGTCCTTGCCCATCAGATAGTCGCCGCCGGCCAGCTGGCTGTCGACGTACTTGAACTTGCCCATCAGCCGGTCCTTGAAGAACCCCTTGACCTCGTCGGAAAAAGCCGGCTGGAACAGCGGGCTGAAATTCTTGTGCAGCTCGGAGGTAATGAAGTTCAGCCATTCCAAGAGCTTGTAGCGCTCGGCGCTGCCCGGTGCGGGGGCGAGCGCCTTGTCCGCGGCGCGGTCCGCGATGGTCTGCACGATTACCGGCCCCTCGGTGACCAGCTCGCCGCCATCGAGCGCCAGTGCCGGCACTTGGCCTTTCGGATTGACCTTCCAATAATCGTCGCCATTTTCCAGTTTCTTGGCCCGGAGATCGACCTTGACCAGCTCGTAGGGAAGGCCCGCCTCGAGCAGGGCGATGTGGGGCGAGAGCGAGCAGGCGCCTGGGGAGTAGTACAGTTTCATCGCAATTCCTCCGTCAGAACCGTCGTTTAGGATTTGGGTTGATAAACGAGGTGACGGAATTAAATGCAGATGCATGGAATAGTCAAGATTGATGCAGCTGCATTCAGTAGAGTAAAGTACTGTCGACGAGGATACGAGCCCGACCATGAAACGCAAACCATCGACCGAGGCCACCGGCGCCTGGATCCGCCTGATGCGGGTCCAGAGCCGGGTGCTGGCTGCGGTCGAACAGGACCTGAAGAAGGCTGGCTTTCCGCCGCTCGCCTGGTATGACGCGCTTCTGGAACTGTCGCGGGCGCCGTCGGGGGAGCTGCGCCCGGTGGAGCTTGAGCGGCAGATGCTGATCCCGCAATATTCGACCTCGCGGCTGATCGATCGGCTGGTCGACGAAGGCCTTGCGGTGCGCCGCGAATGCAAGATCGACAAGCGCGGCCAGTTCATCGAGATCACGGAGGCCGGGCGCGACCTGCAGAAGCGGATGTGGGCCGCCTATTCTGCGGCGATCGAAAAGCATATCGGCTCGAAATTGTCGGATGTGGACGCCGCCAAGCTCTGTGCGCTGCTCGATCGTCTCGGCTGCTCCTGCAGCCAGGCCCAGCAACTGTCTGCCGGAGAAAGTGCGTCGGCCCGATGATCTCTCTGTCATTTTCCCCGTCCGTGGTCCCGTCGGGCCCGCGGACTTTCCTGTCACCGCGCGCGATCATCGATGCGCTTCTGAACCGGGACTCGCATGGCGCGTGACCAGATCGATATGACCCCGCTCCAGTCTCGCGACGAACTCGTCGCGTGGCTGGAGGCGGGCGTGAAACCCCAATCCGCATTCCGGATCGGCACCGAGCATGAGAAGACGCCGTTCACGCTGGATGGCCATCATCCGGTCCCTTACGCCGGCGCGCGCGGCATCGGGGCGCTGCTCGAAGGCATGAAGCTTCTGCTCGGCTGGGAGCCGATCATGGAGCGCGGCAACATCATCGGTCTCTATGACGTGACTGGTGGCGGCGCGATCTCGCTCGAGCCCGGCGGCCAATTCGAGCTCTCCGGGGCTCCGGTGGAGAACGTGCATCAGACCCAGGCCGAACTGATGGCGCATCTCGCACAGGTGCGCGAGGTGGCGACCCCGCTCGGCATCGGCTTCCTCGGCCTTGGCATGACGCCGTCCTGGTCGCGCGCCGAGATACCGGTGATGCCGAAGGGCCGCTACAAGATCATGACCAACTACATGCCGAAGGTCGGCCGCTACGGCATCGACATGATGTACCGGACCTGCACGGTGCAGACCAATCTCGACTTCTCCTCGGAAGCCGACATGGTGAAGAAGCTGCGGGTCTCGGTGGCGCTGCAGCCGATTGCCACCGCCTTGTTTGCCAATTCCCCGTTCACCGAAGGTAAGCCGAACGGCTTTCTGTCGTTCCGCTCTGAGATCTGGCGCGACACCGACAATGCGCGTGCCGGCATGATCCCGTGGGCGTTCGAGGATGGCATGGGCTTCGAGCGGTGGGTCGATTATGCGCTCGACGTGCCGATGTATTTCGTCAAGCGCGAGGAGACCTACATCGACGTGTCCGGCACCTCGTTCCGGGATTTCTTCGCGGGCAGGAATCCGGCGCTGCCGGGTGAGCGGCCGACCCTGTCGGACTGGGCCAATCACCTGTCGACGATTTTTCCCGAGGTGCGGCTCAAGCGGTATCTCGAAATGCGCGGTGCGGATGGCGTGCCATGGGGACGCCTGCCGGCGCTGCCGGCCTTCTGGGTCGGCCTGCTCTATGACGATGTCAGCCTCGATGCCGCCTGGGATATCGTCAAGGATTGGAGCGCCTTCGAGCGCCAGCATTTGCGCGATGACGTGCCGCGGCTCGGATTCAAGGCCCGCATCCGCAACCGTTACGCGTTCGAGATCGCCAAGGAATGCCTGACGCTGGCGCATCTGGGGCTGCGGCGGCGCAACCGCGTCGATCAATTCGGCCGCGACGAGACGCGCCACCTCGAGCCGCTCGACCGCATCATCGAATGCGGCCGCACCCCGGCGGAGGAGATGCTGGAGAAGTATCACGGCCCGTGGCACGGCTCGGTCGAACCGGCCTATAATGAGTATGCGTTCTAATCAGATCGGATCGACGGTTCTGTCCGCATCCTGAATTTGAGGCGTCGAGCCGGCTTCGATTGCCTGCAAGGGAGGGTTGAGGAGGGCTCTCTTGCCTACGATATCGTAACGTGCGCCGTCTGCCTGTGAGGCAGTAAGGTCGCCCGCCGCACATGTCCAAACGTGTCTGGCTCGTTCATCGGCCATACAGGTTCGTGGCGATCAAATGGCCGCTCAAGAAAACGCAAGCGTAACCAATGGGTCGGATACATCAGCGGATCGGCGCGGGGCGCATCATCGCGGCATGCCAGGCACTCCTGGCGTGCCTGATCGTCGTTGCGCCCGGCTCTCCGGCGGTGGCGCAGACCTACTCCGATCGCCCCGGCGGCGACTATATGAGCGCGCCGATCTCCTCCGGCGATCCAGCCGATTGCGCGCTGTTGTGCGAACATGACCGGCGCTGCCGCGCCTGGAGCTTCACCTATCCGACGGTGGTGGAGACGGGCGCCGTATGCTGGCTGAAGAACAGCGTGCCGTCGCGCGTGCCTGACAATTGCTGCGTCTCCGGGGTACGTGGTGCCGGCGTGGTCGAGATCCGCAACGATGCCGTCGAGACCTCGATCGATCGGCCCGGCGGCGATTACCGCGGCTTCGAGATCAAGACCACGGAGCCGAAAGGGGCCGAGAAGGGCGCCGACAAAGAGAAAGACAAGGACAAGCAGGCGGAGAAGGCCGCTGACGCCGAGGACATCTGCAAGGCCGCCTGCACCGGCGACAATAAATGCCGCGCCTGGACCTTCGCCCGCCCGGGCTATGCAGGGAAGGAGGCGCATTGCTTCCTGAAGAAGGAGATCAAGCCGCCGCGCCGCCGTGCCGGGTTTACGTCGGGCGTGGTGCGTTAATCACTCCGCGACGTGCGGCCGCATCGTCGTCACGACGGCTGATGGACTAATCGTCCGGCGCGATCACCCGGATCTCCGGCCACAGCGTCTTCCAGCGCGCGGCCTTGGCCGCGTAGTTCGCAGCCGAGAAATTCGCAGTGCGGTTGGGGCGCACGATCATGCCGGCGATGTCGTCGAAACCTTTGGGCGCATAGACGTCGTGCCCGTCCGCGCTCGGACGAATGCCGACCTGCGTATTGACGGTGAGAAAGCGGTCGATGCCGTCGCTCGAACAGGTCAATGGCGGATAGGGCAGGCCGTGCTTGACGGGATACCACAGATGCACACGCGCCTGGTTGCGGATCTCGATCGTGGCCTCACAGCCGGACAACCGCGCCCGCAGCGCGCGGATCACGGCATCTTCGGCCTCCCATGACGTATCGGGGTCAAAATAGAAGATGTCGTAGTCGTTGACGCCATAACCAATCGGCCGCCCGGTCAGCCCGTTCCAAACCGTCTGTGTCAAACAGCCGGCGACGATCCAGGCGTCGGGCAATGCCATGGCGTGCAGAGCCTGAGCAATGGTGGCGTTGACGGGATTGCGGAGCGTCGCGGCGACGAAGTCTGTCCGGTCCATCCTTTGCCCCCGTCATTCCGGGCTCGGTCCTTCGAACCGCCCTGGAATGACAGCACACACCGTCGGCTTCTTGCCGTCGTGCCAGAGCTTGTTTAGCGCACCGCGGTGAAGAAGCGGTCGAGCCGGAAGCCGGAGAGCCAGGCCCAGACCGGCTGATGGCGGACGCCGAGATCCCACGAGCCGACCACGGCGTCGGCACGGCCGACCAGATTGTCGATCGGCAACAGGCCGACGCCGCCGTCGCGCACCGGCACGCGGCTGTCGGCGGAGTTGTCCCGGTTGTCGCCGAGCACGAACAGCTTTCCGGGCGGCACCGTGATTTCCTGCGTGTTGTCGAGCCGGCCGTTGTCGCGCAGCTTGAAGATCAGGTGCGAGACGCCATTCGGGAGCGTCTCGACATAGCGATAGGCGGATTCGGTGCGGCCGCTGTCGTCCTCAGCCTGGCCGACGCCGTCGGGCTTCAACGTTGCCGCCTGATCATTGATGAAGAGCTGGCCCTGGCGCATCTGAATGCGGTCGCCCGGAAGCCCGACCACGCGCTTGACCCAGGCCTGCGAGTTGTCGCCCGGCCAGCGGAACACCACGACGTCGCCGCGCTTCGGCGTTTCGCCGAACAGCCGGCCAGTTTCCGGCAGAGTGATCTGCATCGGCAGCGACGAGGTGCCGTAACCATAGGGGAATTTGGAGGCGAGCAGCGCGTCGCCGATCATCAGGGTCGGCTCCATCGAGCCCGATGGCACGTAGAACGGCTCGGCGATTGCGCCCTTGGCGACGAAGACGACCAGCACGACAGCGGCCAGCTGCGCGATCTGGCCGCCCCAAGTGGTGCCGTTTGCGCTCGCCTTGGCGCTCTTGTCAGTCGACATTTTTTCGACGCTCATCGACCCGTTCCTCCGACCGTGATGCGGTCCATGCGCAGGGTTGGCTGGCCGACGCCGACCGGCACACCCTGGCCGTTCTTGCCGCAGGTGCCGATGCCGGTGTCGAGCGACAGATCATTGCCGATCATGCTGATCCGGTTGAGATCGGTCGGACCGTTGCCGATCAGCATCGCGCCCTTGACCGGCGCGCCGACCTTGCCGTTCTCGATCTTATAGGCCTCGGTGCACTGGAACACATATTTGCCCGACGTGATGTCGACCTGGCCGCCGCCGAAGTTCACGGCATAGATACCGTTTTTCACCGAGGCGATGATCTCGGCCGGATCGCGCGTGCCCGCCAGCATGTAGGTGTTGGTCATGCGCGGCATCGGCACGTGCGAATAGCTTTGCCGGCGGCCATTGCCGGTCGGCTTCATGTTCATCAGCCGCGCGTTCTGGCGGTCCTGCATGTAGCCGACCAGGATGCCGTCCTCGATCAGCACGGTGCGGCTGGTCGGCGTGCCTTCATCGTCGATCGACAGCGAGCCGCGGCGCGACGACATGGTGCCGTCGTCAACCACGGTGACGCCTTTCGCCGCCACGGGTTTGCCCATCAGGCCGGCGAAGGCCGAGGTCTTCTTGCGGTTGAAATCGCCTTCGAGCCCGTGACCGACCGCTTCGTGGAGCATCACGCCGGGCCAGCCTGCGCCGAGCACGACATCCATCTCGCCGGCCGGCGCCGGCACCGATTCGAGATTGACCAGCGCTTCGCGCAACGCGCCGTCGGCGGCGTCGCGCCAGGCCTTGGTCTCGATGAAACGCGCATAGGCCTCGCGTCCGCCATAGCCCTTGCTGCCGCTCTCCTGCCGGTCGCCGTCGCCGGCGACCACCGAGATGTTGACGCGCACCAGCGGACGGACGTCGCGATAGCTCTCGCCGTCGGGACGCAGGATTTCCACCACCTGCCAGGTCGCGCCCAGGCTCACCGTGACCTGACGAACGCGCGGATCCTTGTCGCGCAGATAAGCGTCGATCTCGCCGAGCAGCTTCACTTTGATCTCGAAGCCCGGTGCGTCGAGCGGATTGTCGTCGCCGTAAAGCCGCACATTGGTGTGCGGCGGGGCCGCCGCGAACGTGCCGGAATAGCCGCCGCGCACGGCGCTCACGGTGTCGGCCGCGCGCATCAGCGCCGGCAGCGAGACATCGGAGGAATGGGCGTAGCCGACCGCGTCGTCCTTCACCGCGCGCAGGCCGAAACCCTGGCTCGTGTCATAGGTCGCCTGCTTGAGCCGGCCATTGTCGAAGGTCAGCGCCTCGCTTTGGCTATATTCGAGATACAATTCGCCATCGTCGGCGCCGGCAAGGCCGCGCGTGATCTCGTGACGGACGGCGTCGCGATCGAGCTGGGCGCGGTCAAGCAGTGAAAGTGTGGCGGGATTTGTCATCAGCTGGTCCGTTGTCGGAAGATACGATCCAAGATAGTTGTTTCCGGGTCGGGGCGCGAGGGGCTGGATGATTACCGAACTGACATGGTTGAGATCGTACCCATCGGCGCAGGTCACATCGAAAGCTTTCACCGCACACTGGATCTGGTGGCGCGGGAGCGGCGCTATCTGTCCTTCGTGGCAGCGCCGCCGCTTGAATCCACGCGTGCCTTCATTCTGAACAGCATTGCCGAGGGCTATCCGCAGTTTGTGGTCCTTTCGGCGGGCGAGGTGGTCGGCTGGTGCGACGTGACGCCGAAATCGGGGCCCATTGATGCCCGAATCGGCGTGTTGGGCATGGGCCTTTTGCCGCAGTTCCGGCACCAAGGCATCGGAACCCGGCTGATCAGCCGGGTGCTGGAGGCCGCGCGCGCCTACGGTTTTGCCCGGGTGGAACTGACGGTTTACCGCAGCAACGCCAACGCCATCCGGCTGTACGAAAAGGCAGGTTTCGTGATCAAGGCGGTCGAGCCGCCGGAGACCTGTCCCGAGGAGATCGACAAGACGCGCCTAGTCATGGCGCTGGCCCTGGAACGGCCGGGTCACGCTCCGCCGCGCTGACCGATCACGGCAATGTGTCTCGGCGCCGGAGTGTCAGGGCAGCTTGTCAAAGCCGTCGGCGAGCCCGTTCAGGCTCAACGGGAAGCCGATGCCTTCCTCCGGCGTCTCGAAGATGATGAAGGTGGCGGTCTTGGCGGTCTTGAGCTGGTTGAGCAGCTTGTCGTCCATGACGACTTCCGCCACGCAGCCATTGGGCAGGCAGCGCACGAAGCCGGCGCGGCCGACATCCTGGTTGTCCAGCTTCAGCCCGAGCCCGGAGGGCAGCAGCACGCCGAGTGGCGCCACCACGCGCATCAGCCGGCTCTTCTGGTCGGCGGTCTTGAGCATGATGACCGTCAAGCCGGCATTGGAACGGTCCTCCGCCACCACGCTCTGAATCAGGGCGCATTGCTCGCTCTGCGCGCCCGGCGGCGTGTCGCAACGGATCTGCCAGTCGCCATGCACCGAGCGGACCGCGCCCTGGGCGCGGACCGCTGCACCCGGCAGGCTGATCGCCGCCGCAGCCGCAAGCGCCAGCGCGGCGATGCTGCCGCGCAGACGGCGGGATCCTCGTCGCGAGTCATTCGCATCTCGGTGCGACTTGCGCGCTGTGTGGTCCATTGAAGGCCCCATCCGGGTCGATCCCATGACACTTTCCTGTGGGTGGTCTGTCTGCACCACGGCATCAGCCGGGAATCATGGCGTCTTGACGGCGCGTCGTTCGGCAAAACGGCTGCGCAGCTGCGCCGTCGAATCAGCTTCAAAAATGGCCCCCGTCCGTTGCGTACATCGCACGGAACGCCTGTCAAGCACCCGTTACCCGCGAATCCTCGTCATGCGGCAATTTTCGCTGAAAAATCCCGCAGGCACAGAGCTTGCGACGCCAACCATATCCGGCTGAAGAGCTGCATTGCGATAGATCAAGAATTATGATTTGAGAAGAAAGATTTCGTCATTCCAGTGAACTGGCCCAGGTGCTTTCCTATGAGTCCGCCAAGGCCGTTTGTCCGGGGGAGCGGGTCATAACAGCGCACCGCTTGAAGTGGCGGTTTGCTGAAGGGGGAAAGTTCTGAAGGGAGCGCGAACGACATGAAGATGTCGAAGGGCCAATTGGGCGCCTGTCTGCTGGGGATGGCGGTGGCGTTGGTGTCGGGTGGATCGGCGTTTGCGGAGCTCGGCCAGCCCGCACCGTGGGAATTCAGGCTGCAGGAAGCTGCTACGCCGGTGATGGAGAACATCACCTGGTTTCACGGCCTGCTGCTGACGATCATCACCGTCATCACGCTGTTCGTGTTGGCGCTGCTGGTGACTGTGGTGATCAAGTTCAACGCGCGCGCCAATCCGGTGCCCTCGCGCACCACCCACAACACGCTGCTGGAAGTGGCCTGGACGCTGATCCCGGTTCTGATCCTGGTCACCATCGCGGTGCCCTCGTTCCGGCTCTTGTTCTTGGAGCTCGACGTGCCGAAGGCCGACCTCACGGTGAAGGCGACGGGCAAGCAGTGGTACTGGAGCTATGCCTATCCCGATAACGGCAAGTTCGAGTTCGATTCGCTGCTCGCGCAGGACAAGCAGCCGCGGCTGCTCGGCGTCGACAACGAGATGGTGGTGCCGGTCAACAAGGTGGTCCGGGTGCAGACCACCGGCGCCGACGTGATCCACTCCTTCGCGGTGCCGGCCTTCGGCATCAAGATCGACGCTATTCCCGGCCGTCTCAACGAGACCTGGTTCAAGGCGACCAAGGTCGGCATGTATTACGGCCAGTGCTCCGAGCTCTGCGGCAAGGATCACGCCTTCATGCCGATCGCGGTGCGTGTCGTGAGCGACCAGGATTTCGCAGCCTGGGTCGAGGACGCCAAGAAGAAGTTCGCCAGCGCGCCAGGCAGCACCTACGCTTCTGCGGCCGGCGTGTCGCAGTAAGGCGCAAGCCGCGGCAACTTTTGCAAGGCCCGCTTGCGGGCCTTGAGGGGACATCCAGGGGACACTAAGGGCATACGAGGACTGACAATGGCGACGAGCGCGACGGCCCAGGCCGGCCATGACGATCACGCCCACGACCATCCGACCGGATGGCGGCGTTGGCTGTATTCGACCAATCACAAAGACATCGGCACGATGTATCTGATCTTCGCGGTCTGCGCCGGCATCATCGGCGCGGCCATGTCGATCGCGATCCGGATCGAGCTGATGTATCCGGGCATCCAGTTGTTCCACGAGAACCACACCTACAACGTGTTCGTGACCTCTCACGGCCTGATCATGATCTTCTTCATGGTCATGCCGGCGATGATCGGCGGCTTCGGCAACTGGATGGTGCCGCTCATGATCGGTGCGCCCGACATGGCGTTCCCGCGCATGAACAACATCTCGTTCTGGCTGCTGCCGGCGTCCTTCGCGCTGCTCTTGATGTCGACCTTCGTCGAGGGCGAGCCGGGCTCCAACGGCGTCGGCGCCGGCTGGACCATGTATGCGCCGCTCTCGACCTCGGGCCATCCCGGCCCCGCGGTCGATTTCGCCATCCTGTCGCTGCATCTTGCCGGTGCGTCGTCGATCCTCGGCGCGATCAACTTCATCACCACGATCTTCAACATGCGTGCGCCCGGCATGACCCTGCACAAGATGCCGCTGTTCGTGTGGTCGATCCTGGTGACGGTGTTCCTGCTGCTGCTGTCGCTCCCGGTGCTCGCCGGTGCGATCACGATGCTGCTCACCGACCGCAATTTCGGCACCACCTTCTTTGCGGCCGAGGGCGGCGGTGATCCGGTCCTGTTCCAGCACCTGTTCTGGTTCTTCGGCCACCCCGAAGTGTACATCCTGATCCTGCCGGGCTTCGGTATGATCAGCCAGATCGTCTCGACCTTCTCGCGCAAGCCGGTGTTCGGTTATCTCGGCATGGCCTACGCGATGGTCGCGATCGGCGGCATCGGCTTCGTGGTGTGGGCACACCACATGTACACGGTCGGCATGTCCTCGGCGACGCAGGCCTATTTCGTCGCCGCGACCATGGTGATCGCGGTGCCCACCGGCGTGAAGATCTTCTCCTGGATCGCCACGATGTGGGGCGGCTCGATCGAATTCCGCGCCCCAATGCTGTGGGCCGTGGGCTTCATCTTCCTGTTCACGGTCGGCGGCGTCACCGGCGTGGTGCTGGCCAATGCCGGCGTCGACCGCGTGCTGCAGGACACCTACTACGTGGTGGCGCATTTCCACTACGTGCTGTCGCTCGGCGCCGTGTTCGCGATCTTCGCCGGCTGGTACTACTGGTTCCCGAAGATGTTCGGCTACATGTATTCGGAGAGCATCGCCAAGGCGCACTTCTGGGTCACCTTCATCGGCGTGAACCTGGTGTTCTTCCCGCAGCATTTCCTCGGGCTGTCAGGCATGCCGCGGCGCTACATCGACTATCCGGATGCGTTCGCTGGCTGGAACTTGGTGTCCTCGATCGGGTCTTACATTTCCGGCTTCGGCGTCCTGATCTTCATCTACGGCGTGGTCGATGCCTTCGTGCGCAAGCAGCAGGCGGCGAACAATCCGTGGGGACCGGGCGCGACGACCTTGGAATGGACCTTGTCCTCGCCGCCGCCCTTCCATCAGTTCGAAGTGCTGCCGCGGGTGCAGTAGCTCTCGCCAATCAATGCGCGGCGCCGCACAGGCGCCGCGCTCAGGTCGCCCGTATTGCCCGCCTCGCGGTGGGCTTTCCGGGCACATGAAGCGGAAAGTCTGGATCAGTCGTGTCGGTTATCGATCAGAACGCCCTCGCCGTCGGCCCTCGGATCTCGGAGGCCGATGTCGCCGATTATATCGCGCTGTTGAAGCCGCGGGTGATGTCGCTCGTGATCTTCACCGCGCTGGTCGGGCTCCTGATCGCGCCGGGGCATTTCCATCCGGTGCTCGCGATCACCGCATTGCTCTGCATCGCGGTCGGCGCGGGTGCGTCCGGCGCGCTCAACATGGCGCTGGAAGGCGACATCGACGCCAAGATGTCGCGCACCGCCAACCGTCCGATCCCGCGCGGCCGCATCACTCGCGCCGAGGCGCTCGCCTTCGGATCGACGCTCGCCTTTTTCGCGGTGCTGACGCTCGGCATCCTCGTCAACTGGTATGCCGGAGCGTTGCTCGCCTTCACCATCTTCTTCTACGTCGTGATCTACACGCTGTGGCTGAAGCGCTGGACCGCGCAGAACATCGTGATTGGCGGCGCCGCCGGCGCATTGCCGCCGGTGGTGGCTTGGGTCGCGGCGACCGGCGGAATCGCCCCGGAGCCGCTGTGGCTGTTCCTGATCATCTTCTTCTGGACCCCGCCGCATTTCTGGGCCCTGGCGCTGTTCCGCAGCGACGATTACGCCCGCGCCGGCATTCCGATGCTGCCGGTCGTTGCCGGCCCTGATGCCACGCGGCTGCAGATCCTGCTCTACACCATCGTGCTGGTTGCCATCGCCACCGCGCCCTGGCTGCTCGGCTATTTCGACGCGGTCTATGGGGTCGTCTCGCTGGTGCTCGGCGCCGGCATGCTGTGGCTGGCGCTCGAGATCTACCGCAAGCGCGAGCGATCTGCGTCCTTGCGCGCCACCCGAAAGATGTTCGCGTTCTCGATCCTGTATCTGTTCGCGCTGTTTCTGACCTTGGGGGTCGAGGCGGTCGTGCGCATGATCGGGTCGTGGACATAGCAGGGGCGCATGGCGCTGAGATGGCCGAGCCGAACGAGCCAGAAGAGGGGATCGTGCTCACCGAGGCGCAGCTGCGCGCGCGGCGCCGGCGCTCGATCGCAATTGCGCTCGCCCTCGGGGTGCTGGTGGTGTTGTTCTTCGCGGTGACCCTGGTCAAGGGGCCCGCAGTGTTGAGGCGGCCGATCTGATGGAAAGCCAAGACAATAGCGCTTCGCAACAACCGACTGCCGCGCCCGTCAAGCCGCGCGGTCTCAACCGCGACGCGCTGGTGGGAGCGATCTGCGGCGCCGTGGTCGTGTTGATGGTCGGCGCATCCTATGCCGCCGTGCCGTTCTACAACTGGTTCTGCCGCGCCACCGGCTTCAACGGCACCACGCAGGTCGCGACATCGGCGCCTCGCTCGGGGCCGATCGCGCGTAAGATCTCGGTCCGCTTCGATTCCAACGTCGCCGGCGGGCTGCCCTGGAAGTTCGAGCCCGAGCAGACCGAGATCGAGGTTGCGATCGGTGAGGTCGTCACCGTGTATTACACAGTGACCAACCAGTCCGCACGCACCACCACGGGCCAGGCTGCCTACAATGTCGCGCCGCTGACGGTTGGCGCCTATTTCCAGAAGATCAACTGCTTCTGCTTCACCGAGCAGACCATGGAGCCGGGTGAGAAGCGCCAGATGCCAGTGGTGTTCTATGTCGATCCGGCGCTTGCCGCCGATCCCGAGAACGACGGCCTCAACACCATCACCTTGTCCTACACCTTCTATCCCGTGCGCGACCCGGCCCCCAAGCCGGTCGCTGCGGGCGAGCCGGACAAACCGCGGGGCAATCTCTAATTGGCGGACGTCCGGCAATACGGGGAAATGATCTTTTGAACGAACATGTGCCGATCTGATCGGCACTAGAGCTGGGGAGAGACTTGATATGGCAACCGCCCACGCAAAGCATCACGACTATCACCTCGTTGACCCGAGCCCGTGGCCGGTCGTCGGCTCGCTGTCGGCCTTCATCATGGCGGTCGGCGCGGTCACCTGGATGCATCATTTGTTTGCGGCGGCGCCGATCATTTTCGGCATCGGCGCCATTGGCGTGCTCTACACCATGGCGAGCTGGTGGGGCGACGTCATCCGCGAAGCCCAGTTCAGAGGTGACCACACCCGCGTGGTGCAGATCAGCCACCGCTACGGCATGATCCTGTTCATCGCCTCCGAGGTGATGTTCTTCGTCGCCTGGTTCTGGGCCTATTTCAACGCGGCGCTGTTCCCGGCTGATGCGGTGCAGGCCACCCGTGATGCCGTGTTCGGCTGCGGCCCCGGCACCCAGATGGGCGCCTGCGCCGTCCCCGGCGTCTGGCCGCCAAAGGGCATCGAAACCTTCGATCCCTGGCACCTGCCGCTTCTGAACACGCTGATCCTGCTCACCTCCGGCACCACGGTGACCTGGGCGCATCACGCGCTGCTCGAAGGCAACCGGCAGGGCTTGAAATATGGCCTGATCCTCACCGTTCTGCTGGGCGCGACCTTCACCTGCGTGCAGGCTTTTGAATACAGCCACGCTGCCTTCTCCTTCGGCGGCCACGTCTATGGTTCGACGTTCTTCATGGCGACCGGCTTCCATGGCTTCCACGTGCTGGTCGGCACCGTGTTCCTGATCGTCTGCCTTGCCCGCGCCTATGCCGGCCACTTCACGCCCAAGCAGCACCTCGGCTTCGAATTCGCCGCCTGGTACTGGCATTTCGTCGACGTGGTCTGGCTGTTCCTGTTCGTGTGCATCTACGTCTGGGGCCACGGCGCCGAGGCGATGGCCCACGGCGCGCACTGAGGTCGGTACCAATATCGGCGCGCGCAGGTTGCGCCAGGTCATGTTAATAAAGGGCGGCGCGAGGCCGCCCTTTATCGTTTGACAGGTCCTTGCTAGTACGAATGCGGCCGCGCCGGCGCTGCGCTCCCTCCCCGCACGGGGCAAGGAGGTTAGATCGATGATTCAACCCGTCTCTCTCTCCCAAACCATCCTGCGCGGGCTCACCTGCCGCTGTCCGCGCTGCGGCCAGGGCAAGCTGTTCTCCGGCTTCCTTACGCTGCGCAAGCGCTGCGACGCTTGCGATCTCGATTACGCCTTCATCGACACCGGCGATGGTCCGGCGATTTTCATCATGATGATCGCCGGGGCGGTCGTCGTCTTTGCCGCGCTGATTGTCGAGGTGAAGTATCAGCCGCCGTTCTGGGTGCACGCGGCGCTGTGGCTGCCGCTGATTCTGGTGACCACGCTGCTGCCGCTGCGCGCCATGAAATCGCTGCTGATCGCGCTGCAATTCCACCACAAGGCCGCGCCCGGGCGGCTGGTCGATCGCGCGCCGCGATGAAGTTGACGCCTGCGCGATGTGCCGGCCTGCGAGCTGAGGCGGGCGCAAAGATCGAGATGTGGGTTGCGAACGATCGCCGGGAACGCAGTGGGTTTCTTCTCGCTGCAGGCGGCGAGAGGTCAGGGCGGGCGTGCCGCAACGTGCGGACGTCGTCATGACGATCGCTCCTCGCCCATCGCGCCTCCGCACCTTCGCGGCCTTCACCGTGGTGATGGTCGCGCTGTTTATTGGCCTCGGCGTCTGGCAGCTGCAGCGCAGGGCCGAGAAGCATGCGCTGATCGCGGCATTGACGGAGCGGGTGAGCGCCACGCCGGTCGCGCTGCCGCCGCCGTCGGAGTGGCGCGCGCTCGGTGCCGGAACGGATGAATTCCGCCGCGTCACCTTCTCTGCGACTTACGCCAAGCTGCCGGATGCGATGGCCTACAGTGCGGGCTCCGCAGTGCGCGAGGATGTCTCCGGTCCCGGCACGTGGGCCTTCCTGCCGGCGCGCCTGCCTTCAGGCGATCTGGTGGTGATCGACGCCGGCTTCGTCGCCAACACCATGCAGGAGCGCGGCGTTGAGGATCGTGCGGCCGGTAAGCTGATCACGGGCGAACCCGTCACGCTCACCGGTTATTTGCGTTTCCCGGAGAGCGCAGGCCTGCTGACGCCGGCGGAGAACCGCGACAAACGGCTATGGTTCACCCGCGACCATCTGGCGATGGCGAAGGCGCTCGGCTGGGGCGAGGTCGCGCCGTTCTATGTCGATCTTGAAGCTCCGGTGCCGGACAACGGCATCCCGAAACCCGGCCCGCTGACGCCGCACCTGCGCGACGAGCACATGCAATATGCGATCACCTGGTTCTCGCTTGCCATGGCGCTGCTGATCGCATTCGTGGTGTGGGCACGAGCACGCAACAGCATCCCTCCAGCAAGATGAAGAGCCGGACTCCTGTTCGCGCTCGTCTCGGCTCAGCTGGTCGGAAGGTTGATCAGATAGGCGTAGATCGCGCGGAGTTCGTCCTCCGCCATCCGTCCGATCGGCTGCCACGGCATGGTTTCGGCAAGCTGATGGCCGTTGGGATCGACGCCTGACCGCATGGTGGCCTGGAATTGGTCGAAGCTCCATCCCTTGACGATGCCGAGATCGGGGCCGAGCGGAGGTAGCTGGCCGGGCGTGCCGCCGGTGAGACGCGGGCCGTGGCATTCGCGGCAGTCCTGATAGGACAGGATGTATTCCCCGAACTCTCGGGTCGGTCCGCGCGGCGGCGAGCTGACGGCGCCGCGCATGATCGGCTTGCCTGCAGGCAATTGGCCTGCGCCGAGCATCAGCAATCCGAGCAGGCTGAGGCGGTCGGGCGATCTCCCGGTGTCCGATCCCGCCGGCGGCAGGCTGCGCAGATAGGCGATGACTGCGAGCGTGTCCCAGTCGCTGAGCTTGCCGGCATTGGTGTAGGACATGATGATCAGCCAGCGTCCGTCGGCACCGACGCCGTTGCGGATGGCGCGGAAGATGTCGCCGTCCGACCACCGCGCGAGCGCGCCCGCGGGCGTGAGATTTGCGGCGACGAACGAGCCGATCGGCAGCGGGATGTCGTGGCCGAGATCGCGGCCGCCCGTCAGCGTGCCGGTCTGCGAATGGCAGCCGCTGCAGAAGCCGTCCGAAATTTCGCGGCCGCGATCGATCTGATCCGTGGTGCCGGCCACCTGCACGGAGACCTGCGGCGCATCGCGCGCGCCCAGCTTGGCAAGTCCGAGCAGAGCGAGCGCGCTCGCTGCCGTTGCCGCTGCCGTTAGCACGCCGGCTACGACGGTGCTGGCCCATTTCAGCAGCGGACGTTTCTTCCGCCACGCACGCCAGGTTATCCACACCAGCAGCAGCGCCGCCAGAAGCGGGATCGCGGCTTCGTAGATTTCGGACATTAGGAACTCCCCCCGTTTCGTGACCCGCGACACCGTCGCGGCGAATGGGGAAGGGTACAGCGAGCGTGATACCTGACGATTTCGCCAAGACGCTCACGCGTTACGGGCGTAACGCCGCGCCAGCGGCATCGCCGGCGTCTGTCAATCCCGCGCCCGAACATAGGCGCGCTCGCCGCGTGCCGGATGAAACCAGACCTCGAGCGTCTCGCCGGAATTCGGATCGACGAAGCGCTCGTCGGTCTTGACCCAGCCGGATCCGGGCGGCCTGTCGAGCGGCTCGCGCTTGTAGCCGCCCTGCCGGAACAGCGCCCAGACCAGCACGACCACAAGGATCACCGTGAGCCAGATCGCAAGCCCGGTCATCATCACACCGGCTCGATCACCGCAGCCGTGCCATAGGCCACGATCTCGCTCATGGTCTGGCCGATCTCGGCGCTGTCGAAGCGCATCATCAGGATCGCGTTGGCGCCCATTGCGGTCGCGTTATGCACGAGCCGATCGAGCGCATGGCGCCGCGCTTCTTCCAGCATCTGGGTATATTCATGGATTTCGCCGCCGACGATGGCGCGCAGGCTCGCCACGAGATTGCCGCCCAGCCCGCGGCTGCGCACCACGACGCCGAAGCACTGTCCGAGCATCCGCACGGTGCGGTGCCCCGTTACATTTTCGGTGGTCACAACGATCACTTTGCTCTCCGTCTCGGTTGCGGCCTGCTTGCGCAGGCCGATGGTTCTGACAGTAGGCCGGCTGGCCAGGTTCAATCTGCTTCATCATCTCAGGAAGGCGGAAAGCCGGCATCCAACCCGTTCGGGCTGGCGAGCGCTGCCCATTGACCCCACCGGCGATTGGCCTATCTCTTTGCCATCCTGAACGAGACCGATTGGACCCTCAATGACCGCACATCAGCGCAACCTCGAAGCCGCCATCGATCCCGTCAAGCTCGACCGCCTGGCCGAGGTGGCGGTGAAGGTGGGTCTGCGGCTGCAGCCGGGGCAGGATCTGTTGCTGACGGCGCCGTCGGTCGCGCTGCCGCTGGTGCGGAGGGTTGCTGAACATGCCTACAAGGCCGGTGCCGGCCTCGTCACCTCGTTCTTCTCCGACGAGGAGCTGACCTTGGCGCGTTATCGCTTCGGTCACGAAGCAGGCTTCGACCGTGCCGCCGATTGGCTTTACCAAGGCATGGCCAAGGCGTTCTCGGAAAATACCGCGCGGCTTGCGATCGTTGGCGACAATCCGATGCTGCTGTCCGGCCAGGATCCGGCCAAGGTCGCGCGCGCCAGCAAGGCCAACTCCAAGGCCTATCAGCCGGCGCTGGAGAAGATCACCAATTTCGACACTAACTGGAACATCATTGCGTTTCCAAGTCCGTCTTGGGCCAAGCTCGTCTTCCCGGATGTGCCAGAGGAGGTCGCGGTGGCGAAGCTTGCGGATGCGATCTTCTCCGCCTCGCGCGTCGATCAGGAGGATGCGGTCGACGCCTGGGAGCGGCACAATGCCGTGCTGCGCAAGCGGACCGACTGGCTCAATGGCCAACGCTTCAGCGCGCTGCATTATACCGGCCCCGGCATGGATCTGACGATCGGGCTGGCCGACGGCCATGAGTGGGAAGGCGGCGCCTCGACAGCCAAGAATGGCATCACCTGCAACGCCAACATCCCGACCGAAGAGGTGTTTACCACGCCGCACTGCCGCCGCGTCTCGGGCTATGTCGTCAGTTCCAAGCCGCTGTCCTATCAGGGCACGCTGATCGACAATATCGCGGTCAAGTTCGAAGACGGGCGCATCGTCGAGGCCAAGGCCTCGCGCGGCGAAGAGGTGCTGAACAAGGTGCTCGACACCGACGAAGGCGCGCGCCGGCTCGGCGAGGTCGCGCTGGTGCCGCATTCCTCGCCGATCTCCAAAAGCGGGCTCCTGTTCTACAACACCCTGTTCGACGAGAATGCGGCCTCGCATATCGCGCTTGGCCAGTGCTACGCGAAATGCTTCGTCGACGGCACCAAGCTCAGCCAGGAGCAGATCGCCGCGCAAGGCGGCAATCGGAGCCTGATCCATATCGACTGGATGATCGGCGCCGCAGACACCGACATCGACGGTATCTGCGCTGACGGCAGCCGCGTGCCGGTGTTCCGCAAGGGCGAGTGGGCCTGATGCGATAAGGGCCGGATTGAAGCTCGATCCGGCCGGCCGCAGTTCAGATCCAGCGGTCCCGCATCGGCGGGATCGCTGGGACTAAGTTTACTGCTTGGCGCTCGCGGCTTCGCTTGGCTTCTCGCCGGCAGCTTCGCTGCCTTCGACGGTGACCGTGATCCGGTCGGACATCACAGGCGTCTTGTGCGCGATGTGGCTCCAGTCGCCGAGCACGAGCTGCAACGTGTGCTTGCCCGGCGACAGCTTGACTGAGGCCTCGGTCTGGCCCTTGCCGAAATGCACATGGTGCTCGTCGACCGGGATGGCCTCGTTGAGCGCATCTCCCTCGAGCGCCGGTGCGTCGATCAGCAGATGATGGTGGCCGGTGTTCGGCGCCTCAGTGCCGGCGGGCGCAATGCCCATGCCCGACAGGCCGAACCGGATCAGGACCGGCGAAGTCACCGTGTCGCCGTCCTTCAGATTGATGAAGTATGCCTTGGCACCCTCGGGCGCGGGCGTCTCACCGGCAACGGCGAGCGTGGCCGTCGACAGCATCATGGCGAGCGCGAGTGTCGTTCGTCGCATTGCGCGAGTCCTTCGTTGGCAAATGGAAAGCATTTCTAGGCGAGATCCGTGACGCCGCCATGATCCTTCCGGACCATCGCCGCGCCGCAACATGGAGTAGGACAGCTCGGCGGCGAAGCCGCGGACAAATTGCGGCGGCCCGATGACTTTGTCGAATTTGAGATTCCGTGATGCGGCGGACAGTCGCGCCCAATGCTTCGGATTTTAATGAGCGGGGAAAGTCCGGGTTAAGTGCGTGTGTCTAGTTGTTATAGCTCTGGCGGCTCGCGCCGGCAGGTCATTTCAGCCCGTTACACTTTGAGGTCATCGATGTCGCGCGCCTTGATTGAAATCGCCAATCTGAACGTCGAATTGGCGTCGGCGCCGATCGAGCCGTCCTGGGTCATCGAAGGCGATCCGCAGGCGACCTCATGCACGGTGTCGCGCAGTTCCGACGGTCTCGGCTGCACCATCGTCTGGCACTGCACCGAGGGCAAGTTCAACTGGTACTATGATTTCGACGAGACCATCCTGATCCTGGAAGGCTCGATCGTGCTGGAGAGCGAGGGAATGCCGCCGAAGCGCTATGGCGCGGGCGACGTGATCTTCTTCAGGGACGGCGCGCATGCCAAGTGGCATGTCGAAGGCCATGTCAAGAAGCTGGCCTATTGCCTAAAGACGCAGCCTTATATTCTCGGCCTCGCGGCGCGCGTGATCAACAAGCTGAAGCGGATGTTCATCACGCCCGACGGCCGTCGCACTCCGAGCCTCGCCGAAGCATAAGGCCTCGCATCCTCCGCAGGCTCACACGCCGTCGAGGATGATCACAGTCGGCGTGGCCGGCAGCGTTTCGCGCGAGATTTGAAGCGTTCGCTCGCTGCGGCGGTCGATCTCGAACTGTTGGCCGATTCTGCGCATGAACTCGTCGAGCGGCGTCGCAAAGCGATGCATCGGCAGCACGACCGAGGCGCGCAGCCGCTTGGTGATCTCAGAGATGCCGTCGAGCGACATCGTATAGGTGCCGTCGATCGGCACCATCACGATGTCGAGGCGCCCGATCGCGGCGAAATGGCTGTCGTCGAGCTTGACGTGCAGATGGCCGAGATGGCCGATGCAGAGGCCGGCGACTTCGAAGATGAAGATCGAATTGCCGTCCTTGATCATGTCGATGCCGATGGAGTCGCCGAAATAGCGGCGGATGTCGGTGGTGACGTTGCGGATGTAGACGTCGCCGATATGCTCGCTGATCTCCGCCTTCTTGCCGTCGTCACCCCAGCCGTGGAGTACATGCGGGATGCGCGGATCGGGCGCCAGCGTGTAGTGGGTCGAATGTGCGCGGTTCATCGTGATGACGTCGGGTAGCCGCCCGACCTGGTAGGCCCCGCTGTAGTCGGTCGCGATGCGGACGCCGCCGGGCGTGTCGATGAAATAGGTCGAGTGGCCGGCATAGGTGATGGCGACCTCGTTGGTATCGGCCGCCGCCCGCCGCAGGTTGACCGGCGTTGCGCGCGGACCGCCGGCCATCGCCAGGCACTCGCTGCTGCGCTGGGCTTGCTGTGCGAACGCCGGCGCTGCCATCATGACCAGCGTTGCAAGCAGGGCGGATAATGCGCGGAGCATGGCGATCTCCTTGGGCGTAGGATGCACTGTAGCGCCGCTCGGAACGCCGCACTATGCTGACGACATCAAGAGCGCGTCAGGATGTGCGCGGGAACAAGGTGCGGAGCGCAAGATGAATGATCGGCCAGTCACCGGCAGGGCGTCATCGTCAACCCGGCTCGAACCGACATTCCAGATCGACGCTGGGGTGCTCAGCGTGACCTATCACGAGGCCGGTCCCGCCGATGGCCCCGCCGTGGTGCTGCTGCATGGATTTCCCTACGACATCCATTCCTATGTGGATGTGGCGCCGATGCTGGCCGCCCAGGGCTGCCGCGTGATCGTGCCCTATCTGCGCGGCTATGGCCTGACCCGCTTCCGGAACGCAGCCACGCCGCGCTCAGGCGAGCAGGCCGCCATCGGCGCCGACCTGATCGCGCTGATGGACGCACTGTCGGTCCCGCGCGCGGTGTTCGCCGGCTACGATTGGGGCGGCCGCGCGGCCTGCGTCGGCGCCGCGCTCTGGCCGGAGCGCTGCACCGGCCTGGTCTCGGTCAACAGCTATCTGATCCAGGACATCGCCAAGGCGATGCGGCCCGCGCCGGTCGCGCGCGAGGTCGGCTATTGGTATCAATGGTATTTCCAGATCGAACGCGGCCGCGCCGGGCTCGCCGCCAGCCGGCGCGAGATCGCGCGCACCTTGTGGGCGCAGTGGTCGCCGAACTGGCGGTTCGACGACGAAACCTTCGCGCGTACGGCGGCGGCCTTCGACAACCCCGATTATGTGGATGTCGTGATCCATAGCTATCGCCATCGTTACGGCTTGGCTGAAGGCGATCCGCGCTATGCCGAAATCGAGAACAGACTTGCGGCACAACCCGTCATCACGGTGCCGGCTATCACGCTGGATGGCGACGGCGATGGCGTGTTTCCGGCAACTGACGGGACTGCGCAGGCCGCGCGCTTTGCAGATCGCCGCGCCCATCGCGTGATTCCGCACGCCGGCCACAACCTGCCGCAGGAAGAGCCGGAGGTGTTCGCCGCGGCCGTGCTTGAACTGGTCAGAGGATCATAGCTCACTCCCGCTTCGGGCTGAGCTTCCATGTTGCCGCCAGCAGCCCTGCGGTGAGCGCGCCGCAGATCAGCGCGGCTGCGGGAACGATGAGCGTCAGCGCAGCGGTCGCGGCCCAGCCGATTGAGGAGAACGCCTCGGCGAAGGTGGCCAGACGCGACGAGGTCTGACGTCGCCGGAACTGGCTGCGGCGCGCCTGGACCCGGAACCAGAACTGGATCGCGGTCGAAGAGATGGTCCCGATGAAGACGCCGCACGCCGTGACGCTGGCCTGCCAGGGCGCGATCCAGGCGAGCGCTGCAAGCAGCGGCGCAAAGATGACGCCGATCGAAATCAGCACCACCTCGATCTTGGCCCGGACGACGCGCGTCCCGGACAACGGCGCGGTCGCCACCAGTTCCGGCGCGTCCTCGCCCGAGATGGTCAGCCAGGCAAGGCCGCCAGCAAGCTGGCCGGCAGCCATCACGATGACAGGCGTGATCAGAACGATCGCGGTCGAGCTATCGGAATAGCTGCGCCATAGCAACAACGCCGGCGGCACCAGATAGAGCAGCTGCATCAGCGTCTGCGAGATCAGCCAGGGATCGCGCTTGAGCAGCATGAACTCCTTGCGGCGCAGCGCCTGCTGGCGCGAGCCGCCACGAAACGCCTTGACCCGCGCGCCGGCCCGGCTGGAGACGCCCTGGGCTGCGGCACTGATGGCGGTGTCGGCAAAACGCGGCGAGAAGATCGCCATCACGATGCCGAGCAGCAGCAGGCTTGCGGCGAGCAGCGCAAGCAGTGCCTCGCCATCGCCGACGACGGCGCGGGCCGGCAGCCAGACGATGCTGGCGGGATCCGGCGCGATTGCGGCTGCAGTGTCGGAGGTGAGAATCGCAAAGCGCGAGAGGGTGCCGTAGGAGATGATTGCGGCGATCTGCAGCAGGATGACGAAGCCCGCGCCGATCACCGCGGCCAGGATCTGCGCCACCAGCCGGGTGCGCGCCGGCCCGATCAATCGGAACAGCAGAATGGTGATCGCAATCGCAAGGGCAGCGGCCGAGAGGCCGACAGCCGCCACGACGACGAAGGCGGAAAGCCAGCGCACGCCGCCCTCGATCAGCAGCACATCGACGAACGGGGTCGCCAGCAGCAGCGCCATGCCGGTCACGGACAGCGCGATCGCAGCGATCCGCACCGAAAAGATCTCGGGCAGGCGAATCGGCGAGGACATGATGAGATCGAGATCCGCGCGCGCATAGAACACGCGGGTGACGGACTCGATCGCCTGCGACAGCATCAAGGCCCAGGAGAGCAGGAGGGTGGCCGTGATCACGATCAGCGCGGTCTTGTCCAGCGGTGGCCGCAGATCGGCGTAGCGGCCGATCACGGCCCAGGCCGGCACGTGCAGGATGACGCCGAAGATCAGGAGCGCGATGATGGCAGCGCGCGTACGCCGGCTGCGGCCGGCCGTGATCATGGCGAGCCATTCGCGCCAGGCCAGCCGCAGCTCATGGCGGGCGAACCAGGCGAGCGTCGCCGCCCGTGTCATGCGGCGGCCTCGACATCGACCAGCGCGATGAACAGCTCCTCGAGACTGGTATCCGTATGGCCGTTCTGCTGGCGCAACTCGGTGAGCGTGCCTTCGGCAACCAGACGCCCGGCCGCGATCACGCCGATTCGGTCGGCCATCCGTTCGGCGACTTCGAGAATATGCGTGGTCATGATCACGGTGCCGCCCTGGCGGACGCGCTCGGCCAACAGCCCCTTCACATGGCGCGCGGATACCGCGTCAAGTCCGGTGAGCGGCTCGTCGAGGATGATCAGGCGCGGATCATGGACCAGCGCGCCGGCCAGCGCCACCTTCTGGCGCATGCCCTTGGAGAAGCCTTCGCAGCGTTCGTGCAGGTGGCGCTCCAGGCCAAGCGAGACCAACAGCTCGTGCGCCGTCCGCCCCGAGGTGGCGGGATCGATGCCCCAGAGTCCGGCGACGAATTCGAGATATTCGAGCGGCGTGAGCTTGTCGTAGATCATCGGCTCGTCCGAGACCCACGCCATGATCTGCTTGGCCGCGATGGGATCACGAAGCGCGTCGATGCCGAAGATCTCGACCGCACCGGCATCGGGACGCAACAGGCCGGCGACCATGCGCAACGTGGTGGTCTTGCCGGCCCCGTTGGGACCAACGAGCGCATAGAACTCGCCGGCTCGTATCGCGAGATCGAGCCCGTCCACCGCTGGGCGGTCAAAACGTTTGGTCAATCCTCGCACGGCGAGGGCAGCAGCTTCCGGTATCATGATGGCAAGGCGATCCCGTTCAGTTGCATTCTCGCGTCGAACTCAGGCGGCGAGAAGGCCGGCATTCTAGCTCGCGCGGGAACATGCCCGGCTAGTCCCATGCGTCCAGTGTATCGGGCAGCAACGCCGGCGCGGCGGTATCGGGCAATTGGGCCTGCGCGAGCAGCGGCACGTCAGTGTATTTCGCGATGCCGCCCTCGTCGATCACGAACAGCGGGTGGACATTCCTGGCATCCGTGTCCTCGACCATCGCCATGCGCTGGTTGTCGAGCATCAGCCAATGGCCATCCAGTCGTGCGGCGGCGACCGCATGATCTTCGCCCCTGAGCGTGTCCCGCATGATCACGATCCGCAGGTCATCCGAATCGATCCCTGCCAGACGCAAAGCGACATATTTGGCGATCGCATAGTCCTCGCAATCGCCTGCACCCCGAGCGAATGTCTCGATCGGAGAATTCCAGACATCCTCTTCGCCATATTCAGCCAGGTCGCTCGCCGGCTTGATGGCGAGATTGATGGCCCGGTTGATCTCGCCGAGGCGGGCGCGACCGTCGCGGGTCCGGCCCTGATCGACAATCGCAAGGAAGCGTAGCGCGGCAGGTGAGACGCAGTGCTCGCGGTCGCCATCGCACAGCGCGAGTTGCACCTGGTCGTCCGCAAGCTGGTGCACCAGCTTCAGCCATTTGTCCTGCAGCGGGCCGGCGGAGATGTCCGCCTTTCCCAGGCCGAAAGGCTCGAAAGCGAAATCGGCAGCTTCCGCAAGTCCGACCGGTTGTCCAATCGGGCCGGCAAACAGGTTTGCCGTCCCAAAGGCCCACAGCACAATGGTTACGAGCGCTGCCACCGGCGCGCGGGCGCGACCTAGAATAGTCATCCGACACCCCTGTTCGGCCTTGGCGCGTACTCGCCTGCGCGTGATCCGACCGACCCATTTCAAGGGGCGATGATGATGGCGACGACTTTGGGTCTGCTTAAAGGCCTGCCGTTGCAGGACGGAAGCTGCGATCAGGCTAAATTTACCGTTGCGACCAGGCAGACAAGTTGACGGACGAGAAGTCCGATCGGCGCCTCATCCGGCGCGCGCTGTGCACAATTCTCCTGGAGGTTGCGCCGCCGCTGCCTTCTTCCGATATGGCTAATTCGATACAATTTGTTAATTCTGTTAGCCACCTCACAGTCTTTCTGCAGAAGATAGTGCATAGGAACGCCGATTTGGGCAGGTACGCATCGTCGCAAGTATTCGAAGTCTCGCAAATGCTGGCGATATAAGAATATTCGTCGATCTCTACTTATGAATACTAAGCACGAGCTGCAGCGGGGGCGGGAATAGTGGGCAAATTTACATCGCCAGAAGCAAAGACTGCAAAGGATCGCGTTGTCGGGCCGGCGCGACACAAGCTGAAGGTGGTTCCGCCGCGTAGAGGCGGATGATATGCAGCTTTGATCCCTAATTGTAACGTAATTGTTAACCATTTTTTGGTGGGCCCGTGACCGCTGGCAGTTTTGACGCCACGCTTTTTCCCCATGGCTCGGGTGCGCATGCCCGAGGGATCGCGCGCTTCTCAGCACCGCCAGCGCATGCCCCGTCCGACGCCATCGTCGTTCCTGACGCTCATTTCCTGTTCAATGCAGAGTTCAAGCGCTCCGGGGCCGACCTGATCCTGTCCGGCGATGGACGGGAACTCGTCCTGCACGACTATTTCAGGGGCGAAAAGCGGGCTGCCTTGGCGTCGCCGGACGGCGCGCATCTCAGCGGTGATCTCGTCAGCACCCTGACGGGGGCAGTTCAGGTGAGCCAGGCCGGCGGGGCGCCAGCTGCAGGCCAAGTGATCGGCCATGTCACCAAATTGCAGGGCACAGCGACAGCCATCCGCAACGGCGTCTCCATCATCCTGCATCAGGGCGACAACGTCGAAAAGGGCGACATCGTCCAATCGGGCTCCGACTCCACGCTCGGCATCACCTTCATCGACGGCACCGTGTTCGGCCTCGCCTCGAACGCGCGGATGGTGCTCAACGAGATGGTCTACGACCCCAACGGGTCGAACAATTCCTCGCTGATCAGCCTCGTCGCAGGAACCATCTCCTTCGTTGCGGGCGCCACGGCGAAGCACGGCGACATGAAGGTCGATACGCCGGTCGCCACCATGGGCATTCGCGGCACGGCTGTTCTGGTCCAGATCGACTTCACCGTTCCCGGCCAGGGCGCGACGCCCGACGCCAAGTTCCAGGTGCTGGTCGAGCCGGATGGCACCACCGGATCCTACGTGCTGTTCGACAAGGTCACGCTGCAGCCCATCGCCGTCGTCAATCAGGCCGGACACCAGATCAACATCAGCAACGGCATCGTCACGCAGACCGATTCCGCGTTGCCGCCGGATATCCAGAAGCTCATCACCGACGTCTTCTCGCTGAAATTCACCGACAACTCGAATCCGAAGTCGACCACACACTTCACCGATATCGGCGTTCCAGATACGTTTAACCCGATCAAGCTGGCGGACGGGACAACGGCGATCCCGACCTTTGTTGTTACCAATTCCACCGGCACGTCGACCACGAATATCCCCTTCGATCCGTCGGGCCACATGCCCGGCAAGCCGAATGCCGTGGTGCTCGACGACACGGGCAAGCCGGCCACGGCCTTCGCACTGACCGAGCGCGTTGGGAAGACGGCCGACACCGCCGATCTCGACACCGTCAAGGGCGCGATCAACTACGCCGATGCCAACCCCGGCGACCAGCCCTCCGCATCGGTCAGCTTCAAGTCCTTCAGCTACCAGAACGCACAGCATGCCAACCTTTCGCTGAATGCGCTGCAGCTTCAGGACATCACAGCCAGCGAGATCGGCATCACGGTCGTGCAGGATCCCAACCACAAGAACTTCGGGACCGCGACCTGGACCTACAGCATTGCTGACAATGCGTTCGATTTTCTCGCAGCCGGCGAGACGCTGACGCTCACCTACATCGTTCGCGTCGACAACAACTTCGCGCCCAGCAACGAGTTTACCGAGATCCCCATCACCATCACGGTGATCGGTACCAACGACAAACCCGTTATTACCACTAGCGCACAGACCGTCGCCTTTTCCGGCGGCACCAGCGTGGTCGGCGGAGCGCTGACATCGACCGACCACACCGCGGGGACGCTTAGCTTTACGGACGTCGATCTCACCGACACCCACACCGTTTCGGTCGCCCTTACGTCTCCGCAACAGAGCAATATTCCGCAGACATTGTGGGAGCTGTTCAACAAGGCGCTCACCGCGTCGATTGCGACGGATAGCACCGGGACCGGAACTGGTACGGTCAACTGGACGCTGGCCGATCTGCCGGCCTATGCCGCCGATTTCATTCCAGCCGGGCAGGCGGTGACGCTGACCTACACGGTCACGGTCGTGGACTCGCAGGGCGCGGCCACGCAACAGACCGTGACGGTGACGATCACCGGCACCGATGCGCCCGCCGTGGTCTGGATCGCAACGACGAGTGGGGCCGATGGCGAGAGCTCGGACGCTCCGCCTCTGCTCTGGCGCGACGGTGCGAATTGGGAGACCGGCAACGCACCCACCGCGAACGACGACGTTTGGATCGTCACCGATCAGTTGCGCGGCCTCAATCCGGCTTTCCCGGTGACCATCGACAAGGCGGCGTTCGCCAAGTCGGTGACCATGAACGATTTCGGCGGGGGCAAGACTCCGGAGCTCGACAATCTGAGCACGCTGACGATCGGCGGGGCGCTGACCGTCAAGGCCGATGCGCGCGTGTACAATTTCGCGAGCGCCACGATCAGCGTCGGCGGCCAGGCCGAATTCCTCGACCACAGCGAACTGGACAATTCCGGCACTCTGCTGCTTCACGCGGGTGGCGAATTCGGTGCATACGCGAGCATCACCAACACCGGCACGATTGAGCTGGTCTCCGGCACGCTGAATATTCTCGGCGACCTCGTGAACGCGAATGATGATGCCACGGGAGCGATCCAGGTCGATCTCGGCGCGACGCTTGCGCTTAATGGCGGCAGCGTTGCCGGCGGCACCGTCATCGTCGAAGGGGGCGAACCCGTTCGCAACCTCGAGGTCACGTCCTCGAATCAGCCGGCTGACGGTGCGCTCGCGCTGCAGGGCGGTGCGGCGCTGTCGGACGGCACACTGGACAGCTCCGGTGCGATCATCGTCTCCGGCAGCGGCAATGCCTTGCATGGCGAAGCCGTCATGAGCAGCGGCACGCTGGACATCCTGACCGGCGGCAAGCTGACGCTCGACCAGGGCACCGCGTGGGAGAACTACAACGGAACGATCACCGTCGCGGGATTGGCTGATCTCACGCTGGATCATGCCGGGATCGCCGGCGGCACGCTGACGAATGATGGAACGGTCGCGCTCACGGGCTACGCCGCCCTGATCGGTGGTTCGCTGGTTAACTCCGGCATTGTTACGGTCTCGGGCGCTGGCAACACGCTCGAAAGCGAGATCATCACCAATACCGTGGGGGCAACCCTCACCATCGCGCTTGCCGGTGTTCTGGCGCTGTCCGAGACCAGCATTGCCGGCGGCGCCGTGCACAATGCCGGCGTCATCGACGTCGTCGGTAGCAGCACCATCGACGGCAGCGCGGTAGATGGCGGTTACTTGAGCGTTGGCGAACTGACCGCGCCTCAATCTGGCGGCGGGGAAAGCTCTTTGCCGGTTGTCTTGACCATCCAGGACGGCGCATCCATTGCGGACGCGCATCTCGCCATCGGCCAAACCGACTCGATCGCGATCGCAACCGCTGACGGCGCAACCTTATCCGGTGTCTCCGTTGACAATGGGGGAGCCGTAACAGTCGGTCAGGGCGCGCTATTGGTGTTGGAGAACAGCACCATTTCCGGCGGAGCTCTCACCAACGCCGGCACGATCCACGTCGAAACCAATGCCGAAACGGCATTCGACAACGTCAACGTGGACAATGGCGCCACCGGTGTCATCATCGTCGATGATGAGGGCGAGGCCCCGGTGCCGTCGCATCTGACGCTGGATGGCCAGACCACTATCACGGACGGTCTGCTGACCGTCGGTGTCGTGGGGACGCTCGAAGTTGCAGGGCTCGGTGCAACGCTGTCGGGTGTTCACGTTGAAAATTTCGGCGTCTTCACGGTCGACCACAGCGCCATACTGGATCTCGTCGGCACCGATGTGACCGGCGACGGAACGCTCCATGTGTGGGGCACGATCGAAGCCAGCGGCTTCAGCATCGTCAGCAGCAGCATTATCAACGATGGGATCATCGAGATCACGAGCGGTACGCTCGACTTGACCGGATCGATCTCCGGCAGCGGCACGATCATCGTCGATGCCGGGGCCCGGTTGGAGCTGAACAGCTCCTACGCGCAGACCATCGATTTCGTCGGTCAGGGCGGCGAGTTCGTGCTCGACACCGCAAGCTTCAACGGCAAGATCGAGGGCCTCGTCGCCTCGGACAAGCTCGACCTGTCGGCCATCAAGTTCAACGACAACCCCACAGCGTCCTATGATGCCGCGACAAGCGTCTTGACGGTCAGCGACAGCGACGGTCACACGGTTAGCCTGACGCTGAGCGGGGCGGACTACAGCAACGCGCATTTCGCGGCCTCCAATGACGGCAGCGGTGGCACGCTGATCACGCTGAAGGCGACCGACGATGCGCCTGTTATTGCCGATGCCGCGCAGAACGGCGAACTGACGGAACAGCATTCCACCACCGGATCGTCCGTGGCCGACAGCGTGAGTGGCACGATTCACTTCACGGATGTCGACCTGACCGACCGGCCGAGTGCGAGCATTGCAGAGCAAACCGTCACCTGGACTGCCGCAGATGGCTGCGACATCTCCGCATCGCTGACATCGGGCGAAATCGATGCGTTGAAGCATGCGCTGGCGCTCGCGGCCGAGCCCGGCAACACCAACAACGGTGCCGTCGACTGGACCTATTCGATCGCCGACGGCGCGCTGGATTTCCTCGGCGCCGGCCAGACCCTCACCGTGACATCGACAGTCACGGTCGACGACGGCAAAGGCGGTCAAGCTGCCACGACCGTGACCGTCACGATCAACGGCAGCAACGACACGCCTGTTGTCACGAGCGAGGCCCAGCTCGGTGGCATCACCGAGCGCGCCGGTACCTCCGGTTCAAATCAGTTGGATGCCGCCGGAGGCACCATCACCTTTACCGATGCTGATGTCACTGACACGCATCTCGTGAAAGTGACCGGCGTCTCCGTTTCGGGCGACGGCAGCGGGCTGCCGGACATGGACGTTGTCAAAAGCTGGCTGTTCCTCCAGCCCCTCACAGATTCGCAGAACGGCGCGACGGGCTCGCAGGGCTGGTCATTTACGGCCAGTGACAAGATCTTCGACTATCTTGGCATCGATCATTCGGTGCAGTTCACCTATACGGTCGAAATCGACGACCGGCATGGCGGCGTAGTCGACGTGCCGGTGACGGTCTCCATCTCCGGGGCTGAGGACACGCCGGTCATCGTCGGTGAAACGAATCCGCCTGTGCAGACCGTGATCCTCGCGAAAGCGCCGACCGTGCTCGCTGCCGGAGTAACGAGCGCCCAGGGCATGGCGACCGAGACCTTCGACGAGGTCTCTGCCGGATCGGCCTCGAACAATGGTCATGGTCACGGCAATTTCTACAGCGACGCGTTGCATGCCTCGTTTTCGGCCTCTGGCGACGCCGGCGTGGTGCATGGTTCCTCGTCGGATTCGGCGGCGCCCTTTGTGGGTGACGGCCAGGACCACACGAACTATCTCAGCATCGGCGGGCATGCCCAGGAGACGATCAGCTTCGACAGCGCGATGAACAGCTTCGGGCTGTATTGGGGCTCGGTCGATAGCTACAACAGCGTCTCGTTCTACGACGGCACCAAGCTGGTCGCGTCATATTCCGGCGACGCCGTCGCGCCGCTGCTCGCCAATGGCGGTCAAGGCTCGTTCGCGTCGAATGGCTATGTCGAATTCTCGGACCTGGCGCCGTTCAACAAAGTCGTGCTGACGAGCACCCACGACGCGTTCGAACTCGACAACGTCTCGGCCGGCTGGGTCGACGACTCCCATGTTAAGCTCGCGAGTAACATGACCGGTACCCTGACGGTGCTGGACCGGGATGTCGGCGATACGTTGTCAGCCTCGGTGGTCGGGAAGGGCTTCGTCGAATATAACGGGTCGTTCGATCTTCCGGCCACGGCCAACATCGACTCCCTGGTCAAGGCGGATGCCGTGACGTTCGACAGTGTCGTCTCGGATGGCGGCGCCGACGTGCTGCACTGGAGCTATCATCCGGCGAACGCCGATCTCGATTTTCTCGAGCCCGGCGATACGCTGACGATAACCTATCTGGCGAGGATCAGTGACGGACATGGCTCATTCGACGAGCAGCCGTTGACCGTGACGGTGACCGGAAACGGGTCGTCGGTCGTTGCCGGAACGGCCCAGAACGACAGCTTCGACAATGTCGGTGGCGGCGTGACGGTCTTCGGCAACGGCGGCAACGATACTTTCGTGTTCAATTCGCATTTCAACAGTGCGACCATCGCCGACTTCGATGTCCAGAAGGATACGATCCAGATCGACCACGCGCTGTTCAACTCCGTCCAGGCTGTACTGAACAGCGCCCAGGCCGCCAATCTGGGCCATGACACGGTCATCACCGATGCAGCCAATGAGACGATCACGCTGAAGGGCGTCACTCTGGCGCAGCTGCAGGCGCACCAGAACGATTTTCACATCGTCTAGTGTGACGTGTCTGACATCCGCTACAATGTGCTGGCTGGCAGGCCCGCCGGGATTGCCGGCCCGGCGTTGCGAACTGCGATGCGCTCGGGGATAACAGGTCAGGCTGATCAGCAGACGGCCGCCTTGCGGCGTGACGGCGGAGTCCCATGAGGCGATTGAAAGCAGTGCCCCGCTGGTTCGCGCGCAGGTTCGGCTATGCGCGGCTGCTCTGCCTGCTGCTGCTGATCGGCTTTGCCGCCTTGCGTCTGGCGGATCCAGGTCCGATGCAGGAGCTGCGCCTGCGGACGTTCGACCATTTCCAGCTGCTTCAGCCGCGGGTGAAGACGATCCGGCCGGTCGTGATCGTCGACATCGACGAGAAGAGCCTGGCGAAGCTCGGTCAATGGCCGTGGTCGCGGACCCAGATCGCCGACATGATCATCAATCTGACCAATCTCGGCGCGGCCGTGATTGCCTTCGATGCCGTGTTTGCGGAGCCGGACCGGCTCAATCCGGCGCTCGTTGCCAAGACGATGCGCTATCTGGACGAGGTGACGCGCAGCAAATTGAGCGAGCTGCCGAGCAATGATCAGATCCTGGCGGATGCGATCCGCCGCGCGCGCGTGGTGCTGGGCGAGACGGGATTGGCGACCGTCACCACGGAGCTGGACAAGACGCTGCCTGTGACCGGATTTGCGACGCTCGGCGGCGAGGCGGAGCCGTTCCTGTTCGAGTTTCCCGGCCTGCTTCGCAATGTCCCGGTCCTGGAAGCCACGGCTGCCGGGCGCGGTCTGTTTACGATCCGGACCGAGCGTGACGGCATCGTTCGGCGCGTGCCGATGGTGTTGCGCGCCCAGGGCGTCATGATGCCCTCGCTCAGCCTCGAAATGCTGCGTGTGGTGTCCGGAACGCCCACCATCCTGATGAAGGCGGACCAGGCCGGCATCAAGAGTGTCCGCCTGCGGGGGCTGGAAATCCCGACCGACGCCAACAGTCAGTTGTGGGTTCATTTCGCCGCGCAGGATCCCTCGATCTACATCTCCGCTTCCGACGTGCTCGACGGCAAGGTGCCGCTCGACAGGGTGTCCGGCAAGCTGGTGCTGGTCGGAACGTCGGCCGTCGGCCTCAACGATATCAAGACGACGCCGGTCTCCCCCGCGATGCCGGGCGTCGAGGTGCATGCCCAGGTGCTCGAGACGGCGCTGACCGGCGCCGTGCTGTCGCAACCGAATTGGGGGCTGGCGACAGAACTGCTCGCGGCTCTGCTGTTGGGATTGCTGGTGATCGCCTCCGCGCCGCAGCTCGGCGCTGTCACGCTGGTCGTGGTCGGCGGCGTGTTCGCAACCGTGCTGATCGGCATTTCCTGGTATTGCTACATGCAGTATCGGCTGCTGGTCGATTTCACCTATCCAATGCTGTCGACCACGGCGATCTATCTGACCCTGATCTTCGCAAGCTTCGTGCGCGAGCAGAGCCAGCGCCGCCAGATCCGCTCCGCGTTCAGACAGTATCTCTCGCCGACCCTGGTGGAGCAGCTTGCGCATTCGCCGGAGAAGCTGGTGCTCGGCGGCGAGGAGCGCGAAATGACCATCATGTTCTCCGACGTGCGCGGCTTCACCACGATCTCGGAGAGCTACAAGCAGGATCCGCAAGGATTGACGCGGCTGATGAACCGCTTTCTGACGCCGCTCACCAACGCGATCATCGCGCGCAAGGGTACCATCGACAAATATATGGGCGACGCCATCATGGCGTTCTGGAACGCTCCGCTCGACGATCCCGCGCATCAGCTGAACGCCTGCGAGGCCGCGCTCGACATGCTGGAGCGGGTCGATGCGCTGAACAAGGAACGCGAAAGCGAGGCGGAGCATGGCGGCCACGTCTACATCCCGCTCAAGGTCGGCGTCGGCCTGAACACCGGCATCTGCGTGGTCGGCAATCTCGGCTCGGACCTGCGCTTCGACTATTCGGTGCTCGGCGACAGCGTCAATCTGGCGTCGCGCCTGGAGGGGCAATCGAAGGAATACGGCTTTCCGATCATCGTCGGCTCAGCGACTGCGCTCGCGGTCAAGGACCAGCTCGCGATCCTCGAGCTCGACTTCATCATGGTCAAGGGCAAGAAGGAGCCGGAGGTGATCTATGCCATCGCCGGCCGCGAGGACGTGATGTATTCAGAGCGCTTCCAGCGGCTGCGCAATCTCACCATCGAGATGCTGGCGGCGTATCGCGGCCGCGACTGGGAGGAGGCGCTCGCCGCGATCGCGCGCGGGCGCAAGACGGATCAGGGGCAGGAGCTCGCCAGGCTTTACGACCTCTACGAAGCACGCATCCGCAACTACCAGACCAATCCGCCGCCGGAGGATTGGAACGGCGCTTATGCGCTGCTGACGAAGTAACCTGTCTCGTTGGCCCGACGAGATTGCAGCATCTACCGATGCAAAGGCGGCCCACTTGCATCAGTCGTCGTCATACCCCGCAAAGGCGGGGTATCCAGTAATCGCTGTTTTATACTGTTGGCAGAGCCTCGCTCCAATCGGCTTCGTCGGATACTGGATCACCCGCCTGCGCGGGTGATGACAGCTTGACAGTAGCGCAACGTGCGCCCTTGGGAAGCCTTGATACAGTGTCGCCTCACTCCACGCCGATCGTGGTCAGGTCCTGGAACCAGTGCTGCGCCTGCACGAACTTTTTGATCTTCGGCGACAGCGCATGCGGGTTGGTGTCGTGCACGACCCACACCAGCACGGCATCGTCGACGACCAGCGCATGGGCTTGCGCGATCAGCTCGTCCTGCTTGGCGGGATCGAAGGTCTGCTTGGCCTCGTTGATCAGCGCGTCCACCTTGGGGTTCTTGTAGCCACCCCAGTTGACGCCGACAGGTGCGATCTGGTCGGAAGCGAAGAAGCGCACGATCGCATAGAGCGGATCGGAGGTGACATAGGCGATGTTGTTGGCGGTGATGCCGGCGTTCATTTCGTCGGCTGCGCCCTTGCGCCAATGCGTGTAGAGCGTTTCCAGCTCGACGACCTTGAAGTCGATGTCGATGCCGATCTCCTTGAAGCTCTGCTGCAGGAATTCGTTCATCGGCAGCGACAGCATCTGGCCGGTGCCGCCCTGCGCGATGATGAAGGTGGTCTTCAGCGGCTTGTCCTTCGAATAGCCGGCTTCCTCGACTAGCTTCTTCGCGGCCGCCAGATCATATTTCAGGTCGAACGTCGGCTTGCCGAACCACGGGCTCGACGGATCGACTTGGCCCTTGGCAGGCTTGGCGAGCCCGTTCATCAGCCCGACCACCGCGTCGCGATCGATCGCGAGATTGAGCGCCTTGCGCAAGCGGATGTCGGTCCAGGGCGAGCCCGGCAGCACGCTCAGATGATAGTTCCAAACGTGCGGCGTGATGTTGTCGACGATCCTCATGCCGGCGGCCTTAAGCTGCGGCACGGCATCCGGCGCCGGCGTCTCGACTAAATCGACCTGGCCTGCGAGCAACGCGTTGGTGCGGGTCAGCGCCTCTGGCATCGGCACCAGCACCAGCTTATCGACCTTCGGAATCCGATCCTTGTTCCAGTACTCGGTGTTCCTGCTGAGCTCGGCGAGCTCGCGCGGCACCAGCTTGGTCAGCTTGAACGGCCCGGTACCGGACGGCTGGCTGGCGAACTTGTCCCAGTCCTTGCCGAGCTTCTCATATTGGGCCGGGCTCGAAATCAGGAACCAGAGCATCTGGTAGGGGAAGAAGGAGTCGACGGTCTTGGTTGTGATCTCGATCGTATTATCGTCGATCTTGGCGTAGCTGGCGACCGAAGGCAGGCGGGTCTTCACCTGGGCGCTCTGCCGCTTATCGAACTGCGGTGCCTTATCATTGAGCACCTTGTCCAGATTCCAGATTACCGCGTCGGCATTGAAGTCGCTGCCGTCGTGGAACTTGACGCCCTTGCGCAAGGTGAAGCGCCATTTGGTCTTGTCAGTATCATTGACCTTCCACTCGGTCGCAAGTCCCGGGATCAGCTTGCCGGGCTTGTCGGCCGTGCTCATGTCCCAGGCCACCAGCGGGTCGTAGATCGTATAGCCGGTGAACTGATAGGCGCCGGCGCCCCGGTCGGGCTGGCCTGTGGTCAGGGGAATATCGGCCATCGACATGCCGTAGCGCACCACGGTTTCGGCGTGCGCTGACAGCGCGGACAGGCTGAGCGCCACTGCGGCGGCAAGCAGCGAGAGACGGTGACGCATGCGGGAAACTCCGATCCGGGATGAAGGCAGTGCGTAAAATTCGCTCGAATTTGACGCCCCCGAAGCTGCAAGCGCGATGCCAAGCCAGGATGAAGATCGTTTGAATACAAACAGTTGTGATCAATCGCCGCAGTTGCCCTGAAAATGTCTTCCTTGGCATAACGGTTGCATACCGCTGCTCAACAATTAGCCAGCCAAGTTGGAGACTGCGATCGTGCTGTTGCGTTGTGCGAATTCCCGGAATGGGCAAGCGGCCTTTGCGGCCGCGATGTTGGCGACGGTCTCTGTCGTCATGGTGCCGGCGCGTGCGGGTGCGGAATCCGTGCTGCGCATCGGCATGACCGCGGCCGACATTCCGCGCACGCTCGGCCAGCCGGACCAGGGATTCGAAGGCAACCGCTTCACCGGCGTCACCATGTATGACGGTCTGACGATGTGGGACCTGTCGTCGGCGGAGAAGCCGAGCGTGGTGATTCCGGGCCTTGCCACCGAGTGGAAGGTCAACGACGACGACAAGACCAAGTGGATCTTCAAGCTGCGCCCCGGCGTCACCTTCCACGACGGTTCGCCGTTCAATGCCGATGCGGTGGTCTGGAACGTCGAGAAGGTGCTGAAGCAGGACGCGCCGCAGTTTGATCCGAGCCAGGTCGGCGTCACCGCCTCGCGCATGCCGACCCTGATGTCGGCGCGCAAGATCGATGACATGACCGTGGAGCTGACCACCAAGGAGCCGGACAGCTTCCTGCCGATCAATCTCACCAACCTGTTCATGGCAAGCCCCGCCAAGTGGCAGAAGTTCTATGACGCTGCTGCTGGCGCCGATGCCAAGGCGAAGGCGCAAGCCGCCTGGGACGCGTTTTCGAAAGACGCCTCGGGCACCGGTCCCTGGATGATGTCGAAGTTCACACCACGTGAACGGCTCGAGCTGGTCAAGAACCCGAACTATTGGGACAAGGCGCGGGTGCCGAAGACCGACAAGATGGTGCTGCTGCCGATGCCGGAGGCGAACGCGCGCACCGCGGCGCTGCTGTCAGGACAGGTCGATTGGGTCGAGGCGCCGGCACCGGATGCGCTGCCTGAGATCAAGCAGCGCGGCTTCAAGCTCTACGCCAATGAGCAGCCGCATGTCTGGCCCTGGCAGTTCTCGCGCGTCGAAGGTTCGCCCTGGAACGACATTCGCGTCCGCAAGGCCGCTAATCTCTGCGTCGATCGCGAAGGCCTGAAAGATGGCCTGCTCGCCGGCCTGATGGTGCCGGCGACGGGCACCTTCGAGCCCGGCCATCCCTGGCGCGGCAATGTGACCTTCGAGATCAAATACGACAAGGCCGCGGCGCAGAAGCTGATGCAGGAGGCCGGCTACGGCCCGAACAAGCATCTCGAGGTGAAGGTGCAGACCTCGGCATCGGGCTCCGGCCAGATGCAGCCGCTGCCGATGAACGAGTATCTGCAGCAGGCGCTGGCCGAGTGTTATTTCGACGTCAAGCTCGACGTCATCGAGTGGAACACGTTGTTCACCAATTGGCGGCGCGGCGCCAAGGATCCGTCGGCCAACGGCGCCAATGCCACCAACGTGACCTACGCGGCGATGGATCCGTTCTTTGCGCTGGTGCGCTTCCTGCAGTCGTCGATGGCTCCGCCGGTCTCGAACAATTGGGGCTACATCAACAATCCCAAGTTCGATGAGCTGGTGAAGAAGGCGCGGCAGACCTTTGATCCGGCCGAGCGCGACAAGGCGCTGGCCGAGCTGCACGCGGCCTCGGTCGATGACGCCGCCTTCCTCTACGTGGCGCACGACGTCGGCCCGCGTGCGATGAGTCCGAAGGTGAAGGGCGTGATCCAGCCCAAGAGCTGGTTCATCGACTTCTCGCCGATCTCGGTCGAACCGTAGGTGTCACGCGCTGCGAACCCTCTCCCCTTGTGGGAGAGGGTGGCTTCGCGCAGCGAAGCCGGGTGAGGGGTTGTCTCCGCGAACGCGGATCTCTCGCTCAGGCCACAGTCCGCGGAGCGATACCCCTCATCCGGCGCGGACGATGTCCGCGCCACCTTCTCCCACAAGGGGAGAAGGTAAGAATCAGGTGACACGTGCTGTCTTACGTTGCCAGGCGGACTGTCTATGCGATCCCGATCATTCTCGGGGTCGCGCTGGTCTGTTTCATGCTCGTCCACATCACGCCCGGCGATCCGCTGGTCGCCGTGCTGCCGGCCGATGCGTCGCAGGAGCTCGCGCAGCAATTGCGCGCGGCCTACGGCTTTGACCGTCCGCTGCCGGTGCAGTTCGGGCTCTGGCTGTGGCGCGCGGTCAATGGCGATCTCGGCAATTCCATCGCCACCGGTCGCCCGGTGCTCGCGGAGGTGATGCGCGCGGTCAGCAACACCGTGACGCTTGCGATTGCAGCTGCAATCGTCGGCTTCGCCCTCGGCCTGTTCTTCGGCCTGATCGCCGGCTATTTCCGCGATACCTGGGTCGACAAGGTTGCGACCGGAATCGCGATCGCGGGCGTGTCGCTGCCGCATTACTGGCTCGGCATGGTCCTGGTCATCATCTTCTCGGTGGAGCTGAACTGGCTGCCTGCGGTCGGCGCCGGGCCGTCGGGTTCGGGGGCGTGGTCGTGGGACTGGGCGCATCTGCGCTTCTTGGTGCTGCCCGCAATCACGACCTCCGTCATCCCGATGGGCATCATCACGCGCACGGTGCGCGCGCTCACCGGCGATATCCTCAGCCAGGATTTCGTCGAGGCGTTGCGCGCCAAGGGGCTGCGTGAGCGCCAAGTGTTCCGTCATGTGCTGAAGAACGCCGCACCGACTGCGCTCGCAGTCATGGGCCTGCAACTCGGCTACATGCTCGGCGGCTCGATCCTGATCGAGACGGTGTTCTCCTGGCCGGGATCGGGCCTCTTGCTCAATTCGGCGATCTTCCAGCGCGACCTGCCGCTGCTGCAGGGCACGATCCTGGTGCTGGCGATGTTCTTCGTGATCCTCAACCTCCTGGTCGACATCGCGCAGGCCGCGATCGACCCGCGGATCAAGCGGGGGTAGCGATGGGCATCAGCTCTTCCGGCGCTGTGCAGGATGCCGCGTTGCAGGCCGCCCCCGCCGCCAAGGCGCGCGGCTATTGGGCGACCGTCGGCCGCCGCATCGCCCGAGACAAGGTCAGCATGGTCTGCGTCGCGATCCTGCTTGCGATCTTCGTCTCGGCGCTGCTTGCGCCATGGCTCGGGCTTGCCGACCCCTATCAGGGGTCGATGATCCGGCGTCTCCGTCACATCGGCACGCCGGGCTATCTGCTCGGCACGGACGAGCTGGGCCGCGACATGCTGGCGCGACTGATCTATGGCGGCCGGCTGTCGTTGGTGATCGGCATCTCGCCCGTCATCTTCGCCTTTGGCATCGGCACTATGCTCGGCCTCGTCGCCGGCTATGTCGGCGGCTGGGTCAACACCGCGATCATGCGCACCATCGACGTGTTCTACGCCTTTCCCTCGGTGCTGCTCGCAATCGCGATCTCCGGTGCGCTCGGCGCCGGTATCCTCAACTCGATCGTCTCGCTGACCATCGTGTTCGTGCCGCAGATCACGCGCGTCGCCGAAAGCGTCACCACAGGCGTGCGCAACCGCGATTTCGTCGAGGCGGCGCGCGCCTCAGGCGCGGGTGCCTTCACCATCATGCGCGCCCACATGCTGGGCAATGTGCTGGGGCCGATCTTCGTCTACGCCACCGGCCTGATCTCGGTCTCGATGATCCTCGCCGCCGGTCTCTCTTTCCTCGGACTCGGCACCAAGCCGCCGGAGCCGGAATGGGGGCTGATGCTGAATACGCTGCGCACCGCGATCTACGTCAATCCGTGGGTTGCGGCCTTGCCCGGCGTGATGATCTTCGCGGTCTCGATTTGCTTCAATCTCTTGAGCGACGGCCTGCGCAGCGCGATGGACATCCGGAGCTGAGCAACATGGTGGGCTCGAACAACATTCGATCGGCACAGGCGGTCCACCTCTCCCCTCGTCGCGACGGCGAAGCCGTCGTCGGCCGTGGGAGAGGTCGGATTGCATCGCTAGATGCAATCCGGGTGAGGGGTCCGTCTCCGCGGAGAGAAACCCCTCATCCGTCGCGGACTGCGTCCGCGCCACCTTCTCCCACAAGGGGAGAAGGAGGGCCTGTCGCTGCGCTGAGTGCGTCATCATGAGTGGTGTGTTTGTGGCGGATCGATTGGAGCCGATCGCGGATCGCGGCGGCAGGGCGCAGCCGCTGTTGCAGGTCAACGGGCTGACCAAACATTTCCCGGTGCGCGGCGGCCTGTTCGGCGCGCGCAAGACTGTGCGCGCGGTCGACGACGTCTCGTTCGCGATCGCCAAGGGCGAGACCGTCGGCATCGTCGGCGAGTCCGGCTGCGGCAAGTCGACCACCGCGCGGCTCCTGATGCAACTGATGGATCGCGACGCCGGCGAGATCATCTATGACGGCATGCAGGTCGGGCACGAGATCTCGTTGCGCGAACTCCGGCGCGGCATGCAGATGGTGTTCCAGGATTCCTACGCCTCGCTCAATCCGCGCCTGACAATCGAGGAATCGATCGCGTTCGGGCCGAAGGTGCATGGCTTGGCGGACAATTCAGCGCGTGCGCTGGCACGCGAGCTGCTCGGCAAGGTGGGCTTGCGTCCGGAGACCTTTGCCAACCGCTATCCGCATGAGATTTCCGGCGGCCAGCGCCAGCGCGTCAATATTGCGCGCGCTCTCGCCTTCTCGCCGCGCTTGGTCATCCTCGACGAAGCCGTCTCGGCGCTCGACAAATCCGTCGAAGCGCAGGTGCTCAACCTGCTGATGGATCTGAAGCGCGAATTCGGGCTGACCTATCTCTTCATCAGCCACGATCTCAACGTCGTGCATTACATCTCCGACCGTGTGCTGGTGATGTATCTCGGCGAAGTCGTCGAGCTCGGCCCGGTCGAAGAGGTCTGGGCGAGGCCGGCGCATCCCTACACCCGGGCGCTGCTTGCTGCGATGCCGTCGTCCGATCCCGACAGGCGCACCGAGGTGCCGCCGATCTCGGGCGATCCGCCGAACCCGATCGATCCGCCGACCGGCTGCCGGTTTCACACCCGCTGCCCGTTCGCGGAGCCGCTTTGCGCAAATGCCGCACCGAAATTGGCCGAGCTCGATAGAATGGGGCATCAGGCCGCGTGCTATATGGCGATCCCCGGATCAGGCCACAGCCGCAGCCTGAGTGCCGTCGGAACCTAACGAGAGATCGCATGACCAAACCCACCCCTCAACATGTGAGCGCAATCGCGGAAGCCGCGGGGCTTCCCGTCGACAAGGATGTCGCGACCCGGATCGCCAATTCAATCGGACCGGCCTTCGAAGGCTTTGCGCCGATCGCCGGCACCCTGCCGATGGATCTGGAGCCGGCCAGCTTCGTGGTGGCGCAGTCGATCAAGGTGGCGCGATGAGCACCGAACCTGCCTTGATGACGCTGACCGCAGTCGCGAAGGCGATCGCCGACAAGCACCTGTCGTCGCATGAGGTGACGCGCTCCTGCCTGCACCGCATTGCGCAATGGCAGCCGCATCTCAACTCCTTCATGGCGATCGAATCCGAACCGGCGCTGAAGGCCGCGACCGGGGCCGATGCGGAGTTGGCCAAGGGCACCATCAAGGGCCCGCTGCACGGCGTGCCGCTCGCGCACAAGGACATGTATTACGATGCCGGCCATGTCTCGACCTGCGGCTCGCTGATCCGGCGCGACTTCGTCGCCACCACGACCTCGACCGCGCTCCAGCGGTTGAAGGACGCTGGTGCCGTCAGGCTCGGCACGTTACAGATGGCGGAGTTCGCCTACGGCCCGACCGGCCACAACGCGCATTATGGCCCGGTGCAGAATCCCTGGAAGCTCGGTCATGTCACCGGCGGTTCGTCCTCCGGATCGGGTTCGGCGGTCGCGGCGCGCCTCACTTTCGCGGCGCTCGGCTCCGACACTGGCGGCTCGATCCGCATGCCCGCGCATTTCTGCGGCGTCACCGGGCTGAAGGTGACCTGGGGCCGGGTCAGTCGTGCCGGCGCGATGCCGCTGTCGCAATCGCTCGACACCGTCGGGCCGTTGGCGCAGACCGCCGAGGATTGCGCGCTGCTGCTCGGTCTGATGGCCGGACCTGATTCGGAGGATCCGACCGCGAGCGCGGCCCCGGTCCAGGACTATGTCGCGGCCACGTCGGCCTCGATCAAAGGTCTCAAGGTCGGCGTGCCCAAATCGTTCTATGTCGACGATCTCGATGCCGACGTGGCGCGAGCGCTCGATCAGACGATTGCCCTGCTCAAGACCGAAGGCGCCGACATCGTGCAGGTCGAACTGCCCGACCAGCGCCAGCTCTCCTCCGCCTGCCAACTGGTGCTGGCGGTCGAGGCGGCCGCCTTCCACAAGCGCTGGATGATCGAGCGCCCGCGGGATTATGGCCCGCAGGTGCTGATGCGGCTGCAGAACGCGCTTGCAATTCCCGGCGTGACCTATCTGGAAGCGCTGCGCTGGCGTGGCGCCGCGCTGGCCGCGCATATCGCGGCGACTGCAAGCGTCGATGCCGTGATCGCACCGGTGGCGCCGATCGTCGCGCCCTCGATTGCCGAGAGCGACGTCGGCGGTGCGCCGGGAGCGGAGGCCGTGATCCAGCGGCTGACCCGCTTCACCCGCCCGATCAACTATCTCGGCCTGCCGTCGCTGGCGATCCCCGCCGGCTTTACGTCCTCAGGGCTGCCGGTCGGCATGCAGCTGATCGGGCGTTCGTTCGACGAGGCGACGCTGCTCACCGTCGGCGGCGCGTTCCAGCGCGCGACCGACTTCCACGCCAGGGTGCCGACGCTGCCATGAGTGATGCGGCCCCAGCTTTGTCCACGATGCTCGTGCTCCCTGGGGATCGCGAGCCATGTCCGCGAGCATCAGTTGGAGCCGGCCCGCTCCCTGCGCGTCCGGTAGGCTCCCTCTCCCCGTTCTTACGGGGAGAGGGTTGGGGTGAGGGGCAGACGCACGGGAAGTGTCAGCGGTTAGACCTGTACCCCCTCACCCGGATTGCATCTTCGATGCAATCCGGGCTCTCAGCGCGAGCAAAGCTCGTCGCGTCCCCGCAGGCGGGGAGAGGTGAGAACCGCGGCTGCCGCGACAGCGGAGGACTCACGTCAGGTGCCTTTCCTTCCTCATTGGCGATACCCCCATCATGACTGCCCTCGTCGAGATCAAGGACCTCACCATCCGCTTCACCGGCGAGCGTACCTTGCACGCCGTGAACGATGTCAGCCTCACGCTCGGTGACGGCGAGGTGCTCGGCCTGCTCGGCGAATCCGGCTCCGGCAAGAGCGTGACTTTGCGTGCGCTGATGCGGCTCCTGCCGAAGAAACGCACGCAGATCACGGGCAGCATCAACGTCATGGGACGCGACGTGCTCGCGCTCGGGGATGAGGAGCTGTCGCAGTTCCGCGGCCGCATCGTGTCGATGATCTTCCAGGAGCCAGGGCTCGCGCTCGATCCGGTCTATACCATCGGCAAACAGATTGCCGAGACCGTGATGCGGCACGAGGGCAAGAGCTACGGCGAGGGGCGTGCGCGCGCGCTCGAAATGCTCGACGTGGTCCGCATCCCCTCGGCCAAGCGGCGGCTGGATTCCTATCCGCACGAGATGTCCGGCGGCATGCGCCAGCGCGCGATGATCGCGCTGGCGCTGGCCTGTCGCCCGAAGGTGCTGCTGGCCGACGAGCCCACCACCGCGCTCGATGCCACCGTGCAGATCCAGATCCTGCTGTTGTTGCGCGAGCTGCAGCGCGAGTTCGGCATGTCCGTCATCTTCGTCACCCATGACATCGGGGTGGCGATCGAGATCTGCGACCGTGTCGCGGTGATGTATGCCGGCCAGATCGTCGAGCAGGGATCATTGCGCGACATCGTCCGCAAGCCGGCCCATCCCTATGCGCGCGGACTGCTGGCCTCGACGATCCACGGCGCCAGGCGCGGCGAACGGCTGCAGACCATCCCGGGCACGCCGCCCTCGCTGGATCAGGCGCCGCGCAGTTGCTCCTTCGCGCCGCGCTGCAGCCTGGCTGAAGCCCGCTGTACCGAAGCCCTGCCGCCGAATCTTTCCGTCGCCTCGGGTCATCTGGCGCGCTGTGTCCTCGCTGCGCGTGACCAAACTGTTGCGGCCACGTAACGGTCTGCGGGAAAGGCGACGAACCAGGCTCCAGATCGCGCTGGCAGGGTCGTTCTATCACAGTCGCCTCGCTATGGTGGGCGGCCGCGCAGGAACATGTATGCCGGCAGACGGGGAAGCGGCATGTACATTTCGAACGAAGGTATTCTGGTCATTCTGTTTGTCGGCCTGGTAGCAGGCTGGCTGGCCGGCAAGATCGTGCGCGGGACCGGCTTCGGCATCGTCGGCGATATCGTGGTCGGCATCTGCGGCGCACTGATCGCGAGCCTCCTATTCCCGCGCCTTGGTATCCGGCTCGGCTCCGGACTGGTTTCGGAGATCGTCTATTCGGCGCTCGGCGCCATCATCCTGCTTTTGGTGGTGCGGCTGGTCCGCACCGGCGGTCGGCTTTAGTTCGCTGCGAAGGGCTGTTGCCGTTCATCTTCGTGGCGTCGGACTGAACGTTTCATCCGTCCGCGCGACAGACGAGGAAGCGTTGGTTTAGGTTAATGCGGTCCCGTTGCACGGCTGCAGCGCGAATCTGTATAACTGACAGCGCGTACCGCTGAGTTCCTCATTGCCGGCGGCCCCGCTGCTTACTCGAAGAGATGGACTGGATGGTGGCCGCACCCGGCGTGAGGCGTTCCGAGCTGAGTGATGCATTGCGCGACTGCCGCAGCGCGTTCCTCGGCGTCGGCGTCATGAGCTGCATCATCAATCTGCTCTATCTCACCGGCTCGATCTTCATGCTCGAGGTCTATGACCGCGTGCTGCCGAGCCGCAGTGTGCCGACCCTGATCGGACTGGTGCTGCTGGCGGCCGGACTCTATCTGGCGCAGGGCGTGCTCGACCTGATCCGCAGCCGCATTCTCGGCCGGATCGGAACGGCGCTGGACGAGAGCCTGAATGCGCGGGTGTTCGATACTATCGTACGGCTGCCGCTCATGGTCGGCGGGCGCAATGAGGGGCTGCAGCCGCTTCGCGATCTCGACAATGTCAGGACCTTTCTCGGAAGCCAGGGACCGAGCGCTTTCTTCGATCTGCCCTGGCTGCCGCTCTACCTGGCGATCTGCTTCGCCTTCCACGTGCTGATCGGTGTCACGGCGCTGGCCGGCGCCGTCATCCTGGTGACGCTGACGCTGGTCACCGAATACCTGACACGCGAGCCGGCGAAGCAGGCGATGGGGCTTGCGGCACGGCGCAACGACCTCGCGACGGCGAGCCGCCGTAACGCCGAGGTGCTGGTCGCGATGGGCATGGCCGGCCGGCTGATGGAGCGCTGGCGCGAGACCAATGAAAAATACCTCGCTGGCAATCAGCGCGCCAGCGATGTCGCCGGCGGCCTTGGCGCGATCGCCAAGGTGCTCCGGATGATGCTGCAATCGTCCGTGCTCGCGGTCGGCGCCTATCTCGTGATCCATCAGGAGGCGACCGCCGGCATCATCATCGCCAGCTCCATCCTGAGCGCGCGGGCGCTTGCGCCAGTGGATCTTGCGATTGCGCATTGGAAGAGCTTTGTCACCGCACGCCAGAGCTGGCGGCGCCTCAACCAGCTCATGGAGACGGTGCCGGAACGGCCGGCGCCGACCTTGCTGCAGCCGCCGACGAGCCGGCTGTCGGTCGAGGGGATCTCGATCGCGCCGCCCGGAGATCAGAAGGTCATCGTGGTGGACGTCACCTTTGCGCTGTCGGCCGGTCAGGGGCTCGGCGTGATCGGGCCGAGCGCGTCCGGCAAATCCTCGTTGGTGCGCGCGCTGGTCGGGGTCTGGCGGCCGCTGCGCGGCCATGTCAGGCTCGACGGCGCAGCGTTGGAGCAGTGGAGCTCCAACGAGCTCGGCCGCCATATCGGTTATCTGCCGCAGGATGTCGAGCTGTTCGCCGGCACGGTCGCGCAGAACATCTGCCGCTTCGATCCGCAGGCCCCGGCCGACAGCATCATCGCTGCCGCCAAGGAAGCGGGCGTGCATGACATGATCATCAAGATGCGCGACGGCTACGACACCCAGGTCGGCGAGCAAGGCACCGCGCTGTCGGCCGGCCAGGCTCAGCGCGTGGCGCTGGCGCGCGCGCTCTATGGCAATCCGTTCCTGATCGTGCTCGACGAGCCCAATTCCAATCTCGATACCGAAGGCGACGAGGCCTTGACGCGCGCGGTGCGCGCGGCGCGGACGCGCGGCGCGATCGTCGTTGTGGTCGCGCACCGTCCGATCGGCATCGAGGCGGTCGATCAGATCCTGGTCATGAAGGACGGCCGCATGCAGGCCTTCGGACCGAAGGAGACGGTGCTGGCGCAGGTGCTGCAGCAACGGACGGGGCAGGCGCCGATCAAGATCGTGTCCGAGGCCGGAGTGGCGAAGTCGTGAGCAGCCAAGCTCTGAACAGCGGGGTCATGACGGGGCCGGCGATCGGCGGCCGGTCGTACAGCGTCCGCCAATCGATCCGGCGGCATTTGATCGTTGGCCTCACCGTGGTTGCCGTCCTGGCCGGGGGGCTCGGCGGCTGGGCGGCGACGCAGCAGATCTCCGGCGCGCTGATCGCGCCCGGCCAGATCGTGGTCGAATCCAACGTGAAGAAGGTGCAGCACCCGACCGGCGGCGTGGTCGGTGAGTTGCGCGCCCGCGATGGTGATGTGGTCAAAGCCGGCGACGTCCTGGTGCGGCTGGATGACACCGTAACCAAGGCGAGCCTCGCCATCGTCACCAAGAACCTGGATGCGCTTTGGGCACGATCGGCCAGGCTGGAGGCCGAGCAGCGCGGTATCAGCCGGATCACCTTTCCGCCGCAGCTCGTCGCCCGCGCCGAAGATCCTGACGTGAGCAGCCTGATGGCGAGCGAGAGCAAGCTGTTCGAGGTGCGCGTCACCGGCCGCACCGGCCAGAAGGCGCAGTTGCGCGAGCGCATCACCCAGCTCAACGAGGAGGTCGAAGGGCTCTCCGCGCAGGTCAAGTCGAAAGACAAGGAAATCGAGCTGGTGATGAAGGAGCTCGAAGGCGTCCGCCAGCTCTATGACCAGCATCTGGTGCAGATCTCGCGCCTGACCGCGTTGGAGCGCGATGCCGCACGGCTGAACGGCGAGCGCGCGCAATACATCGCCTCGCGCGCCCAGGCCAAGGGCAAGATCACCGAGACCGAACTGCAGATCATCCAGATCGACAAGGACATGGTCAGCGAGGTCTCCAAGGATCTGCGCGAGACCAACGACAAGATCGGCGAGTTCGTGGAGCGCAAGGTGACGGCGGAGGACCAGCTGCGCCGCGTCGACATCCGCGCGCCGCAGGATGGCATGGTGCTGCAGTCGACCGTGCACACCGTCGGCGGCGTCGTCACCGCCGGCGACGCCATCATGCTGATCGTGCCGCAGAGCGACGATCTGCAGGTCGAGGCCAAGGTCAATCCGCAGGACATCGACAAGCTCCAGGTTGGGCAGAAGACGCTGCTGCGGCTGTCCGCTTTCAACCAGCGCACCACGCCGGAATTGAACGGTGTGGTCAGCCGGGTCTCGCCCGACGTCACCACCGACCAGCGCACCGGCCAGAGCTACTACACCATCCGCGTCTCGATGCCGCCGGAGGAGATCGCTCGCCTCGGCGACGTCAAGCTGATCCCGGGGATGCCGGTCGAGGCCTTCGTGCAGACCGGCGACCGCACCGTGCTCTCCTACCTGATGAAGCCGCTCAGCGATCAGCTGATGCGCGCGTTCCGGGAGAAGTAGTCAGCCTGACGGCTCGGGAGCCGGAACCGCAAATTCGGTGTCGTCCCCGCGAACGGGGGGACCCATAACCACCGATGAGCATGGTTGAAGCGAGCTGGAGCTCCAGCCTTCGCAAATTGACGGACTGTGGTTATGGGTCCCGGCTCTGCGCTCGCATTCGCTCGCTTGGCCGGGACGACAGTGAATTTATTGATCGAGCCTTCGCAACAACAGCTCCAGCGCCGTCTTCGCGAACACCTGCATGTTGGCCAGCCGATCGGGACTCGCGGTCTCCAGCGTCATGGCCGTGGTCTCGCCGCCCGCGACCGCGAAGCAGCTGTGGCCGGCAGCATCGCCATAGCGGTTGCCGGTCGGCCCGGCCGCGCCGGTCTCCGACAGGCCCCAGTCGGCTCCGAAGCGCTCGCGAATGCGTTCGGCCAGCAGCCGGGCATAGATCTTCGACGCCGAGCGAATGCCCCGCATTGCCTCGTCCGAGATGTCCATCAGGATGCGCCGCGCATCGCGCGTATAGACCACGGCGGAGCCCAGGAAATAGGCCGAGGCGCCGGGCACCGCGAGCAACGCGGCCGAGATCAGCCCGCCGGTCGAGGATTCCGCGACCGCAATGGTCTGCTTGCGCTGGACGAGACGGCCAGCCACGTGTTCCGCGAGCGCGATCAATTCCTGCATGATGATTCCCTTGATCCTGCTCGCCGCGGCTTGGTCCACCGTGTTGGGCTCACGGCTTTGCCAGCCCCTTGCTGGCCAGCCAGGTCTGGATCAGGCCTGCGACTTGGAGGTTGTTCTTGTCCATCATGATCATGTGCGAATTGCCGGAGATGCCGATCTTGGGCAAATCGACCACGTCGGCACTGCCGCCGGCGGCCTTGATCGCCTCGGCGAAAGCCACTCCGGTGGCGTGGATTTTCGGCCAGCGCGAGTCGCGATCGATATAGTCGCCATAGACGAACAGCGTCGGGATCGACTTCAGGAGATCCACTTTCGTGGGATCGCCGACCCCGGCCGGCTCAATGGCGATCAGCGCCTTGACCTTGTCGGGCCGGGCCTGTGCCACCTTGAAGCCGAAGGTGCCGGCCTGGCTGTGAAACAGCAGGATGCAGGGGCAAACGCGGTCGACCTCGGCGATATAGGCGGCAATCGTTGCGTCATCCGTCGTGGTCCAGCGCGGCACGTTCTGCTTGACGAAATTGTCGTAGCCTTCGTTCGGAAACTGGCTTCCCGGCATCAGCCTGCGCTTCGCCGGGTCGGGATCATAGGAGCCGGGGCCATCGCCGATGCGGAAGCGCTCGAACGGGTTGGCGACAGTGAGGAAAACCGGCTCGCCCTTGAAGATGTCGGGATATTGGGCCCATCCGGCGCGTCCACGCTCGACGGCATCGGAGTTGTAGACGCTCCAGCCCTTGCGCAGGAAGTAGTTGAGCCAGCCCTGCCGGCCATCGGGCGTCGTCTCATAGGTGACGCCGGTCAGCCCGCCGCCATGCCAAAGCAACAGCGGATAGGCGCCCTTTTCGGTCTCGGGCAGAAAATACTGCACGTACATCTGCTCGACTTGGTAGGTACCGTTGGGGTCGATCTTGGCCGGCACGCCGCCGGCCGTGAACGTGACCTCCTTCACCGGCTTGCCGGAAATCTCCACCAGGCGGCCGCCGACGTGAAACGAACCCATATCGCGCAGATGGATCGGTTCCTCCGCTTGCGCGGCTTCAGCACTGATCAGCGCCAAGGCCGTCAGCAGGATTGCAAGACGTGACATGTGGAAACCTGCGGTGCTGTCAGCGTGCCCGCGGACGAAGCAGAATGGCCTCGTCCGCGAGAAGGCTCATGCCGTCACTGCTTCGCGCACTTCCACGGTTCGACCACCGCTGCGGTAGACGGTCAATGCGGCGATGATGCCGAGCACGGCGGCAAACATCAGCCAGAAGCCGGGCGAGGCCTTATCGCCGGTCTTCTCGATCAGCCAGGTCGACGCGAACGGCGTGAAGGTGCCGAACAGCGCTGCGGCCAGCGCGAAGGCCAGCGAGAAGCAGGTGGTGCGCACGTGGGCCGGCACGATCTCGACCAGCGCGCCGAGCATGGTGCCGCTGTACATGCCGAAATAGAACGAGAACATCATCTCGACCGCCAGCATCTTGCCGAAAGTCGGCGCGGTCACCAGCCAGCTCAGCGCCGGATAGGCCGTCAGCAGTGACAGCGTGGCGATTGCGAGCAGCACCGGCTTGCGGCCGATTTTGTCGGACAGCGCGCCGCCCACGGGATTCCAGATGAAATTGGTGACCGCGACCAGCAGCGTGACCAGCAGCGCATCCGCGGTCGACAGCTTCAGCACGTTCTTGCCGAAGGTCGGCGTGTACACGGTGACGAAATAGAACGTCGTGGTGGTGAGGATCGCGATCATCATGCCAAGGATCACGATGCGCCAATTGGCGAGCGCCGAGGCGAACACCTCGCTCGCCGTCGGGTGCTTCTTCATGGCGAGGAAGGCCGGAGTTTCCTCCAGCGTCCGCCGCAGGAGGAAGATCAGCGGGATGATCAGGCAGCCGATGAAGAACGGGATGCGCCAGCCCCAGGCCGTCACGGTGGCGGCCGGCATGGATTCGCTCAGCAGATAACCGATGATCGAGGCGACGAAGATCGCCACCTGCTGGCTGGAGGACTGGAACGAGGTGTAGAAGCCGCGGTGGCCGGGCGTGGCGATTTCGGACAGATAGACCGAGACGCCGCCGAGCTCGACGCCGGCGGAGAAGCCCTGCAGTAGGCGGCCGAGCAGGACGATGATGGGAGCGGCGATGCCGATCGTGGCATAGGACGGGCAGAAGGCGATGACGACGGTGCCGGCCGCCATGATCGAGAGCGTGACGATCAGGCCCTGGCGCCGGCCGATCCGGTCGATATAGGCGCCGAGCACGATGGCGCCGACGGGCCGCATCAGGGCGCCGAGCCAGAACACGCCGAAGGTGTTGAGCAGCGCCGCGGTCTCATTCTCGGACGGGAAGAACGCCTTGGCGATCGCGCTCGCATAGAAGCCGAACAGGAAGAAGTCGAACTGCTCGAGGAAATTGCCGCTGGTCGCCCGCAGGATGGCACCGATGCGCGATTTGATCGTGGCCGGTTGGCTTGTTGTGGTTTGCGACACTGGATGTCTCCTCCCGTCGAATGGCCCGTGCGGAAGAAGCCTTCGCCAGCCGTGTTGATACGTCAAGGCTATTTGCCACGGCCCCGCGGCTTGGCCAACCGGAATCCAATGCGGCAGCGCAGCATAAGCGCGGCGGCGCTGTTAGGATTTGTTCTGCGCCGCCGCCTTCAGCCAAGCACGGAAAGCCCGCAGCTTCGGTGCATCGGTACGGCCTTCCGGCGAGACCAGGTAATAGCCCGCATCGACCGGCAGCGCGATCTGGAAAGGCACCACGAGGCGGCCTTTGCTGATGTCGTCCTGGACATAGGAGGTGCGGCCGATCGCGACGCCGAGGCCGTCGATCGCGGCCTGGACCGTCATGAAGATCAGGTCGAAGCTGACGCCCCGGTGCTTCGAGATCGAGACCGGCAGTCCCGCGGCAGTCAACCAGAGTCGCCAGTCGTCGTCATAGCTGCTGTGCAGCAGGGTGTGCTGGGCGAGGTCCTCGGGAGAGCGCAGCGGCCTGCCGCCTTTCAGCAGCGCGGGGCTGCAGACCGGAAACAGCTCATCTCCCATCAGCCATTCGGCGCGCACGCCCGGCCAGTGGCCCCTGCCGTAACGGATCGCCGCATCGACATCCTCCTTGGCGAAATCGACCAGGCTGCTCGAGGTGGTGATCCGGACGTCGATCTCGGGATGCGCCTCCTGGAAGGCTGAAAGCCGTGGCAACAGCCATTTCGCTGCATGAGAGGCGATCGTAGAGACGGTCAGCACCTTGCCGCCGTCCCTGCGCACCAGTCGCTCGGTCGCCAGCCGCAGGTCGTCGAAGGCGGCCCTCACCAGAGGCAGGTACTCACGGGCCTGCGGCGTGAGCGCCAGGCTGCGGTTCTGCCGCACGAACAGCCTGAGCCCGAGCTCGTCCTCCAGCCGCTTGATCTGATGGCTGATCGCCGTCTGCGTGACGTTCAACTCGGAGGCCGCCCGCGTGAAGCTCAGATGGCGCGCCGCAGCCTCAAACGCCCGCAGCCCGTTGAGCGAGGGTAAACGCGAGCTTGTTCGGACGATGCTATCCATGAGTTTATTTCATCCGAAGCGGTACAAAGTGTCGTTTGTGAACGAGCCGCGGACAGCACATTGTAGCGTTCGAAGTTAGCTGCAGGAGGCTTTGATGTCTACTTGCGTATCCCATCCAATGACAAATCATCATGGTCCGCGGGTATGGGCCGGTCTTACCGGAGTGCTGCAGATCTGGCGTGAGCGCTACCGGACCCGCCACGAGCTGGCCGCCTGGTCAGAGCGTGATCTGCATGATCTCGGCCTGTCGCGCAGCGATATCGCTGCTGAAATCGAGAAGCCGTTCTGGCGGGCTTGAGTCAGGCCGCCACGCCGGCGCCGCTCGGCTCGCGGGGGCGCCGGTCATTCTTTGCATCGGAGCGCGCCGTGTTGACATCGAAGCTCGCTGAACTTGTCGCGCCTTCCGATCTCATCCACACCCGGCGTGGCGAGGCGGTCACGTTGCGCTTTGTCGGGCCGTCCGATGCGAACGACCTGCAGGCCTATGTGCGCTCGCTGAGCTCGCGCTCGCGTCACAACCGCTTTCTCGGCGCCCTGAGCGAATTGCCGAAGGCGCTGCTCGACGACTTCGTGGCTGTCGGCAAGGATGATCGCTTCACCCTGCTTGCGACCATGGACATCGACGGCGTCGAGGTGATCGTGGGCGAGGCGCGCTATGCGTTTCATGCCGAGACCGCCAGTGTCGAGTTCGGGCTTTCGGTCCACGATCGCTGGCAAGGCCACGGCATCGGCCCGGCCCTGATGAAAAATCTGGAAGGCCGTGCCGCCGCGCTTGGCGCCACCAGCCTGTTCGGTGACACGCTGCGTTCCAACGATGTCATGATCGCAGTCGCAAAGGCCTCCGGCTTCGCTTTGCGCCAGCATCCCCATGACTGGACCCTGGTGCGGTTCGAGAAGGAGGTGGGGCGTGAGCCGCTCGCGACGACCGGCGCGAGTCTGCGGCTCGTTGCATCGGCATCGTAGGGGCGCATCATCCGGTGCTTGTGCACATCGTGCTACCGACGGTCTAGCTCCCCTTGAACACTGCCTTGCGCTTCTCGATGAAGGCCTGCACCGCTTCCTTGTGATCCATCGACGCCATCAACGGGATCAGCCGCTCGGCCTCGCGGTCGCGGGCGGTGTCGAAATCGACCGTCAGCGCTTCGTCGAGATTGTCCTTGATCGAGCGCAGCGCCAGCGCGGGGCCTTCGGCCAGCGACTTGGCGAGCGCGAACGCTTCCTCCTGCAGGCGCTCGTCCGGCACCACGCGGTTGACCAGGCCGAGCTGCGCGCATCTGTCGGCATCGACCTTCTCGCCGGTGAACATCAATTCGCGCGCACGTGCAGTGCCGACCAGTTGCGTCAACAGCCAGGCGATGCCGTAGTCGCCGCTCAGCCCGATCCGAACATAGCCGGTGGCGACGAAGGCCGATTGGGCGGCGATACGGATGTCGCAGGCCAAGGCGATCGCGAGCCCGGCGCCGGCCGCGGGGCCGGGGAGCGCGGCGATGGTCGGCTTGCGCAAGCCGTGCAGCGCGCCCGTCAGCAGGCGCTGCCGCTCCTTGAGGTCGGCGACCTTCTCCGCCTCCGACATTGCGAGCTTGCCGGGATCGCGGTGCGCGCCCATGCCCTTGACGTCGCCGCCGGCGCAGAACGCCGTGCCGGCGCCGGTGAGCAGCACCGCGCCGACATCGGGATTGTCGCCGCAGCTCCTGATCATCCGCCGCAGCGCCGGGCTCAGATTGTCCGACAGCGCATTGCGCGCCTCCGGCCGGTTGAGCGTGATGATCGCGACGCGATCGCGGATCACGCACAGCAGCTCGTTGGTGCCGGTGTCGATCGTGATGTCGGTGGTCATTTTCCTGTCCCTTGCGCTTTGTTTTTTCAGTCGGCAAGTTAGGGACGCACTCTAGCAGCCCTCAATTTCGGTCGTCATGCCCCGCGCAGGCGGGGCATCCAGTACTCCGCGGCCTCTCGGTGTACGACGACTGGCTCTGGGATACTGGATCGTCCGCTTTCGCGGACGATGACGCTCGGGTGCCGCGACCGTCACGCGCCTGACAACGAACTAAAACTTCTCCACCCAGGGCCGCAGCTCCACCTCCCAGGTCCAGGCGCTGCGCGGCTGCTGCAGCACGCTCCAATAGCTCAGCGCGATCGCATCGGGATCGAGGAAGGAGTCCGGCTTGTCCGCAGGCTCCTGCCGGGCGGCGCTCCTGATGCCGCCGTCGATCACGAAATGCGCGACATGGATACCCTGCGGCGCAAGCTCGCGCGCCATGCTCTGGGCCAGGCCGCGTAGCGCGAACTTCCCCATCGCAAACGGCGCCGATTGCGCATAGCCCTTGACGCTGGCGGAGGCGCCAGTGAACAGGATCGCGCCCTGCCGGTTCGGAAGCATCCGCTGCGCGGCCTGCTGCGCCACCAGGAAGCCGCCGAAAGCGCTGACCGTCATCGCCTGCTGCACCTCGGCCGGCACCAGGTCGACCAGCGGTCCACGCGTGCGGCCGCTGGCGTTGTAGACCACGAGGTCGGGCGTGCCGAGCTCGCGCTCGACCAGGCCGAACAGCCGCTCGACTTCCTCGTGGTTGGTGGCGTCACAGGCAAAGGCCCGCGCGCCGGTCTCGCTGCACAGCGCGCCGAGCTTCTCGACCTTGCGCGCCGCCAGCGCGACGCGGATCTTCTCGCGGGCGAACAGCCGCGCCAGCGAGGCGCTGAGGCCCTCGCCGGCGCCGACGATCAGCGCGGTCTTGTAGGTCGGACTTTCCATGGGTTCTCTCCAATGCAGGGCGCTATGCATCTAGGGTTGGCGGCGGCAAGTTCCTATGGCGTCCGCCCCACATTCGCGCGAGAACGGAGAGCGGAGCGCCAAGTTAGAAAAACATATCCGGCTTCGGGACGGAAACGATCAGGGAATTTCGAGATGCATCAGTTCTTGAAGCGCGACGACGTCATGACCGGCGGGGCGCGGCCGGGCCTGCTGGCGCCGGATACCACGGGCATGAACTTCTACCGCGCCGATCCGGCCTTGACCGATCTCTTGCGCATCCATCTGCCCGAGCGGCTGTTCCTGCATATCGAGCCCCATCTGGACCGGCTGGGCGAGCTTGCCGGCGGCTACCTGGACGAATGCGCGCGGCTGGCCGACCGTCATCCGCCGGTGCTGCATCAGCGCGACCGTTTCGGCCGCGACGCGCAGTGGATCGAATATCACCCTGCCTATCGCGAACTCGAGCGCGCCGCCTTCGGCGAGTTCGGCATCCACGCGATGTCGGTCCGCAAGGGCATTCTCGGCTGGCCGGACAAATACCCGGTCGTCGCCAAGCATGCCTTCACCTTCCTGTTCAACCAGGCCGAGTTCGGCCTCGGCTGCCCGATCAACGTCACCGACGGCTGCGCCAAGCTGCTGGCGACGTTCGGCAGCCGGGAGCTCCAGGATAGATATCTCAGCGGCCTGACCCAGACTGACATGGCGAAGCTGACCCAGGGCGGCCAGTTCATGACCGAGAAGGAAGGCGGCTCCGACGTCGGCACCTTGACGACGGTAGCTGTGCAGGAAGGCGAGCACTGGCGCCTGACTGGCGAGAAATGGTTCTGCTCCAATGCCGACGCCAAGGTGGTGATGCTCCTGGCGCGGCCGCAAGGCGCCGAAACCGGCACGCGCGGTGTCGGCCTGTTCCTGATGCCGCGCTTCCTCGACGACGGCTCTCAGAATCATTATCGGATCGTCCGTCTGAAGGACAAGCTCGGCACCCGCTCGATGGCCTCGGGCGAGATCAAGCTGGAAGGCGCGATTGCGTATGCGGTCGGCCGGCTCGATCGCGGCTTCGTTCAGATGGCCGAGATGGTCAACTCGTCGCGGCTCTCCAACGGGGTGAAGTCGACCGCACTGATGCGCCGCGCGTATCACGATGCAATGACGGTCGCGACCAACCGCGTCGTGTTTGGCCATCGCATCATCGACCTGCCGCTCGGGCGCCGGCAATTGCTCAAGATCATGCTGGCGACCGAACAGGCGCTATCGATGAGCTTCCTGACCGCTGACGCGCTCGACCGCGCCGAGACCGGCAGCCAGGATGCCGCCGCGCTGCTGCGCATTCTCACGCCCACGCTGAAATTCCGTGCCACCCGCGACGCCCGCAAGGTCTGCGGCGATGCTTTGGAGATGCGCGGCGGCGTTGGTTATGTCGAGGAGTTCGCCACCGCGCGCCTGCTGCGCGACGCACATCTCGGCTCGATCTGGGAGGGCACCGGCAACATCGTCGCGATCGATGCGCTCAAGCGCGCGATAGGGCGCCATGGCGCGGAATCTGCGCTGGCCGCTGATCTGCACGCGCGGCTCGATGACAGTGCACGAGTGCCGCAGGCGTGGCGTGATCGTCTGCGCGGGCTGGTCGATCGCGCCGTCGGTTTTGCGCGGATAGTCGCGGCCGACGCCGACAACGAAGCCGAGGCACGCCGCGCCACCAGCCTGCTCTATCACGTCGCCAGCGCCGTTGCGCTCGCCTGGGAAGCCGCGCGCATCGACGAGCTGCGCGGCGACGCGCGCCGGCTTTTGCTGTCGAAGCTCGTCGTCGCGCATCGGCTAACGCCGGCCGACCCGTTCCGGCTCGCGGGAAATAAGCACGATGATGCGATCGCAACGTTGCTGCTCAGCGACCGCGCCGTCAGCATGGCGGAGGTTGGCGAACTGTTGTCAGCCGCGTAGGCTCATCGCAACGACAAAGCGACAGGGAGGTTACGATGAAGGCTGCCGTGCTGATGGAGGTCAACCAGCCGCTGGTGATCGAGGATGTCAGTGTGCCGAAGCCAGGGCCGCGCGAGGTGCTGATCCGCACCGCGGTGGCCGGCCTCTGCCATTCCGACCTGCATTTCATGGAAGGGCTCTACCCGCATCCGCTGCCGGCGGTGCTCGGCCATGAATCCGCTGGGATCGTCGAGCAAGTCGGCTCCGACGTCACCTATGTGAAGCCGGGCGATCACGTCGTCACCTGCCTCTCGGTGTTCTGCGGCACCTGCGACAACTGCACCACCGGCCGGCCGGTGCTTTGCACCGATACGACCGTGAAGATGCCGCCGGGTGCCTCCAATCGTCTGTCATGGGCACGGTCGGAGAAGCTGCACCAGTTCCTCAATCTCTCGTCTTTCGCCGAGCAGATGCTGGTGCACGAGAATGCGATCGTGAAGATCCGCAACGACATGCCGCTCGATCTCGCGGCGCTGATCGGCTGCGGCGTCATCACCGGCTACGGCGCGGTGGTCAACACGGCGAGGGTGCAGGCCGGCGAGGCGGTCGCGGTGATCGGTTGTGGCGGCGTCGGCATGGCTGCGATCAACGGCGCGGAGATCGCGGGCGCCGGCCGCATCATCGCCATCGACACCAATCCGGCCAAGCTGCAGCTTGCGACGAAACTCGGTGCTACGGACATCATCAATCCTGCGGATGGCGATGTCGTGCAGCAGGTGCGCGAGCTGACAAAGGGTGGCGTGCATCACGCCTTCGAGGTGCTGGGACGCAAGGAGACCGCCGAGCAGGCCTTCGCGATGCTGGCGCCCGGCGGCACCGCGACCATCGTCGGCATGATTCCGTTTGGGCAGAAGATCGAGTTGCACGGCTTCGACTTCCTGCGCGAGCGCCGTATCCAGGGCTCGTCGATGGGCTCGAACCATTTCCGGGTCGACATGCCCCGTCTGGTCGAGTTCTACCTCCGCGGCAAGCTGCATCTGGAGGACTGGATCTCGGCCAAGCTGAAGCTGTCGGAGATCAACGAGGGCTTCGCCAATATGAAGGCCGGCAAGACGCTGCGCAGCGTGGTGGTGTTCGATGCGTAGCTAGCTGTCGTTCCGGGGAGGCACAGACGGCGAACACGTCGGACTGTTAGTCAAGGTCGTCCCGGCTCCGCTGGGACGACAGATGAGCAAGCCGCTCAATCATCGAACATCGGTGGCGGGGCGAAGCCGCCGAATTCGCGCTCGATCAGTTCGGCGAGCTTGAGCGGGGTGCGGTCCTCGAGAAAGGGTCCCACGATCTGCACGCCGACTGGCAGGCCATCGGCCAGGCCGAGCGGGATCGCTGTGGCCGGCAGGCCGGGCAGGGTGGCGATGCCGGGCCAGGCGAGCTGATCGGTATAGACGTGATCGACGCCGTCGATCTGGATGCGGCGCTGCTCCTGGTCGGGCGCGTGGTCGTGCGGGAAGGCCGGTATTGGCATGATCGGGCAGATCACGGCATCGAAGCTTTCGAACAGGCGATGCCATTGCATCTTGAGCCGCGCGCGGGCGCCGTCGGCCATCAGCCAGTCGCGATGGCTGAGGGCAATGCCGCGCAGGCGTTCGGCAGCGAGGCTGATGTCGTCAGCAGCAAGCTTTGCCGCGGCGTCCTTCGCGCCGGCATAGGCGTCGGCAGGCATGCCGAGGCTCAGGGCGGACAGCAGCATCCGCATATAGACCCGGCTGGACGCGGCGAAGTCCGGCAGCACCGGGCTCTCGCGCACCACCGCGACACCGGCCTTGGTGAGGTTGGTCGCAAGTTGCTCGATCCCTCCGCGCACGGCCTTGTCGGTCGGCATCAACGGATCGGTTGCGATCAGCAGCACGCGGAAATCCTGCAGCCTAGTGTGGCGCGGTGCCGGCAGGTCCAGCCGATAGCCCTTGCCGGCATCGAGTGGGTCGGGGCCGGCCATGACGTCGAGCAACAGCGAAAGATCGGGCACTGATCGCGCCATCGGTCCGATCACGCTGAGATCGCGCTGCATCGGGATGGCCGGAAGCGCTGGTGGCAGATGCCCACGCGTCGCAACGAGACCATAGCTCGGCTTATGTGCAGTGACGCCGCAATGGAAGGCCGGCACGCGGAGCGAGCCGCCGATATCCGTGCCGAGTGACAGCGGACCGTATCCTGCGGCCAGCGCGGCAGACGAGCCGCCGGAGGAGCCGCCCGGCGTCCGGCCGAGGTCAAACGGATTGTTGGTGGTGCCGTAGATCTCGTTGTAGCTCTGCCAGTCGCCGAGCGCGATCGGCACGTTGGTCTTGCCGAGGATCACGCCACCCGCATCCTTCACCCGCGTGATCGCCAGCGCGTCCTCCGCTGGCTTGAAATCCTTGTGCTGCGGAAAACCCCAGGTGGTCGGCGTGCCCGCGACGTTGAAGGATTCCTTCACCGTCAGGGGAACGCCGAGCAGCGGCCTGGTTTCGCCGCGGGCCAGCGCTGCATCAGCGGCACGGGCCGCCTCAAGCGCCCGGTCGAAATCGCGGACACAGATCGCGTTGATTTTGTCGTCATGGCGCGCGATGCGGTCGATGGCATCCTGCGCCAGCTCGACCGCCGAGACCTGTCTGGCCGCGAGCGCTTTCGCGGTGTCGACGGCGGTAGCAAAACTCCATCGCGATTTGGCCAAGGCGCGCTCCCCATTTGGATCTACTGGGGCGCCTTTTAGCCGAAGCGAATGGCGATCGTTTGACTTTAATTGCTGGAGACTAAACGCTCGGCTCGCCCGGCAGCATGCGCTGCATGATGCGGTCGCGATAGACGTAGATGTGGACCAGCGCCGCGCCGACATGGATCACGATCAGTGCCAGCAGCAGCCATTCGGCGGCCTGGTGCAGCCCGTCGATGGTCCGGCCCGCTGCCGCATTGTCGGAGGCCAGCATCGGGAATGGAAACAGGTAGAAGAATGTCAGCGTCCAGCCGCGAAACGAGGCGAACAGCCAGCCGGTCAGCGTGGTCGCGAGCACCGCGACATAGAGCATCCAGTGCACGGCTTCGGAGCTCAGCCGCTGCCAGGCCGGCAGCGTGCTTTCCGGCGCCACCGGGTGGGTGAGCCGCCAGATGAAGCGCAGCACGATCACGATCAGGAGCGTGAGGCCGAACGAGACGTGTAGCGTCATCGGCACGCCCGGCTGCATGCCGCGATGAATGTCCGGCATCAGCCAGCCGATCGGATACTGGACAGCGAGCAGCAACACGACGAGCCAGTGAAAGACCTTGGCGGGTGTGCCGTAATGCAATTGACGCGTCATGGCCGAGATCCTTGCTTGGTGCCGTTACGGCTGGAATGTCCGCATCGACGCATGCGCCATCGGATTGATGCCCCCGGTCGGTGTGCGTTCGCTGGAGGATGGATTGCCGCCGGGCACCGGGAAAGCATAGCCGATGATGCTCTTGACCACCCAGCGATCGGAGGACGGCGTCAGTCCATAGCCGACACCGAAATTGACGTCGAAGACCCCGACCTTGAAATCGGTGACCGCGAACAGCGTATGCTGCTGTTCCTGCAGCGGTGAGAAGGAGCCGATCTTGCCGAAATCGGCATAATATTCGAAGCCGGCAAACAGATCCTGGCCGAACTTGCGAACCAGCCGGACCGCCGGGGCAAAATCCGCCTCGCCGTACTTGCCAAAGCCGACATCGACGATCGGGTTGACGATGAACTCATAATCGGCGTTGCGCCAGCCGATGATGGGACGGATTTCCAACGCCCAACGCGTTTGCGAGAAGGCGGGCGCATCGTTGGAGAGCTCGAAATTCATGCCATAGAAGAAGGTCTTCTGGTCGGCGTGTGGTGTCACGAACAGGGTGCGGATCTTGAAGTAGTCCGAGTAGAACTTGTTGTCCTGCACCGAGAACGGCAGATAGAGGCCGAGCTCGAACCAATCGGTGATGCCGTAGGCGAATTCCGGCGTGCCGTTCAGGCTATGATTGGAGACCAGGCCGCCAGGAAACGGCGCGTCCTTGACGCCGAGCGGGATGTAATTCAGGTGCTGCTGGATCGTGAACTGTCCAGGCGCTGCGATGCCGGCGTTGTAGACCTGGATCTCGTCGGTGGCGCGGGCGGGGGCGGCGAGTGCCAGCGACAGTGCCGCCAGGCCGACCGAGATCGAGGCGCGACCATGTGTCGAACCGAAAAAGCCTATCATGATAGCCCCACTTAAGCTGCGCCGATGAGAATGCCCACGCCGAGCACGATGATGCCGCCCAGCACGATCTGGAACACCGCCTGCAGGAACGGCGTATCCATGTAGCGGGCGCGGATATAGGCGATCGCCCACAATTCGAAGAACACGACGAGGCTCGCGATCGCGGTTGCGATCCAGAACGCGTTCGGCAGCGAGTCCGGGACCAGATAGGGCAGCGAATGCCCGAGGCCGCCCAGTGCCGTCATGGCGCCGCAGACTGCGCCGCGCAGCCAGGGCGAGCCGCGGCCGGTCAGCGAGCCGTCATCGGACAGTGCCTCGGCAAAGCCCATGCTGATGCCGGCGCCGATCGAAGCGGCAAGCCCGACCAGGAATGTCTGCCAGTTCTGATGGGTCGCGAAAGCGGCTGCGAACAGCGGCGCGAGGGTGGAGACCGAGCCGTCCATCAACCCGGCGAGACCGGGCTGGACATATTGCAGCACGAAGATGCGGCGCCGCGTCTCGTCTTCCTTTTCCCGCACGCCCTCGGTCAGGATCTTGTCGGTCAGTTGCGCCGCGACCTTCTCGTGGCCCTTTTCGGCCTCGGCGAGATCGCCGAGCAGGCGACGCACGCCGACATCCTTGGCCTGTTCGGCGGCCTTGGCGTAGAAGCGCTCGGCCTCGAACTCCATGGTGCCGACCTCCTTGCGGATGGTCTCGAGCGGCAGGTTCTTGGTCAGCCAGATCGGGCGGCGGCGCAGAAAGCCTTTGACGTTCTCGCGACGGATCGGCGGCAGGTTGGGGCCGAAGCGCTGCTCATACATTTCGAGCAGCATGTGCCGATGACCCTTCTCCTCCTCGGCCATCTCCTCGAAAATCTTTGCCGAGTCCGGGTAGCGCTCCGCCAGATCTTCGGCGAAGGTCATATAGATCCGACCGTCTTCCTCTTCCGCCGAGATCGCGATCGCCAGGATCTCGCGCTCGGTCAGATCGGCAAAATTCTTCATTCCAAGAGTCCCCGGATTGGCTCTCCAGCCAACGTTTTTTGATTTAGAACGTTTCTAAAGTCTATATGGATTTGCCGTGACCCGGTCAAATTGCTGCCGCTCTGCTTCCGCGAAACATTTGCAGGCGTTGCGCGGCGGCCACGGAACCTGTTTGGGCGGTCGCGGTTCGAGTTCCGCATTGAGACACTACGGGAGTTGCTATGGAGACCGTCAAATTCCGCATGAACGATCCGCGACTGGCGCCGCGGCGAACCAAGATGGACATTCCGGGCTGGGCCGGCGAGCGTCAGCCGCGTGCGGACGGCTCGCACGAACAGGTCTGGCATTGCGTGCCGTTCTCGGAAGGCGCGCAATATGGCATCGAGCTGTTCTATCCGTATGATTTCGAACTGCACGTCACCACGCGCGACGGCAAGCTCAGCCTCTCGGGCGATTGGGGCGAGCCGCCGTCGCCGACCCTGCAGTGGCCGCCGTTCCGCAACTTCGGCGATCATTTCTATACTTATCAGATCCTGCTCGATCTGAAGGCGCCGAAAGGATACGCGATTCGGACCGAGCCGCATCCGCGCTTCTACGCCGACGCCACCGACACCGTGCCGATCGCCGTGCCCGCGCTGATCCGCAACTGGTGGCCGATGCTGTTCTTCTGCGTGTTCAAGGCGCCGGCGGAGGGGCGCACGCACATCTTCCGTCCCGGCGAGCCGTTCGCCCAGGTGATCGTGATCCCCGAAGAAGCGAACTTTGCGCTCGAGCCGATGACGCCGGATGAAGCGGCCGAGCGCGAGCTGCAGGCGCGCCGCATCCATGCGAGCCGGCCGAACTTGGCCCAAGGCACGGAATGGACGTCGACCACCGACACCGTGTTCGACGGCACCTACCGCCATCTCCATCGCGCCGCGAAGGAGAAGGCGCGCAAGTCCTGAAGCGATCTCGGCCCAAAGAGCGAGGCGCCGACCCCATTAGGATCGGCGCCTCTTTCCGTCATGCCATCAACACGCGATCAATACTCGTCGTAGTACCAGTGGTGGTGGTGATGGTGATGATGATGGTGGTGATGGTGATACCAGCGGCGGGGCGGGACCACATAGACGCGCGGCCCATAGCCGTCACGCCAATAGCCGTGATGGTGATGGTGGTGATGGTGGTGGTGATGAGGGTAGTACCACTGGGCCACCTGGACGTTCGGCTCCGTCGATCGCGCCGGCGCCTGCTCGTCGAGCGCCTGCAGCACCTTGGCCGCATTCGGAATCGGTTCGAGCAGATCCGCGTAGGAATTGGCCCTCAGGACATCGGTCGGTGCCGGTGCCGGCGAGGCCTGCGCTGTGCCGAGCGCGCCGACGGCGGCAACCGCGCCCAACAAACTAGCGATCTTCTTATCCATCAATTCTCCTCCTGATGCGCATCGCCCGGATGCGGAAACGTCAGCCCAACGGGTTCGTTCCCCGACGCAGCTAAATGGTTCAGCACGACGTCGAAATTCAGGCTGTCGATTTGTTCATCCTGTCAGTCTGTTCATAAATCCGAGCAGCAACTCATTGACTGATTCGGCTCGCTCCTGCTGCACCCAATGTCCGGCGCCATCGATCAATTCGCACAGCACCATGTTGCTGCAGACGCGCGTTTGCATCGCTTCGAACGTGCCTGGCTTCTGATAAGTGCCCCAATCCCGCTTGCCCGAGATGAACGCCGATGGAATCTCGATGCGGCGATCGGACCACGTCTGCAGCTCCGCGTCGAAAAGTCGCGACGTGCCGCAGCGATACCATTGCAGTCCGCCCTGGAATCCGGTGCGTTCATACTCGGCGCTGTAAAAGGCAAGCTCGGAATCAGGAAGCCACCGATTGTTCGCAATCGCCTGTTGGTCCGGCATCACCTCGGCAACCGTCTTCGCCATCGTCTTGTCGAGGTCCATCACGTAATACGTCGGAAGCTTCGCAAGCTCTTCTGCCGTCCAGGCCTGGAGCGGGTAGGGTTGATTGCCGGGCCAATCCGCGCTCTTGTGGTGATAGTAGCCGCGCAGAAAGGCATGCAGGCCTTGAGGCGGGCGATGCATGTCGGCGTTGGCCTGTCGTGTCGAGTAGTACCATTGATAGTGCTTGCGTGGTCGCGGCAGCGCTGCAAGCGCGCGATGCACGGGATCTTCGGCCTGCGTAGCTGGCGGCGTATCCACCGTTCCGAAGGGCAGCGATGGCGGTCCGGCGAACGGCGTGCTCATCATCACGACCGAACGGAAGACGTCGGGCCGGAGCACCGCGCACCATGCCGCGACCAGGCTGCCGAAATCATGCCCGACCACGGCATCGACCTTGCGATGGCCGAACGCATAGACCAGGCCGAGTGCATCCCGCACCAGATTGGTCAGCCGGAAGGGCGCGAGATCGCCGTCATAATCCGTGCTCCATCCAGTCGTGCGGCCATAGCCGCGCTGGTCCGGCGCGATCACGTGATAGCCGGCGGCCGCGAGCGCCGGCATCACCTTGCGCCAGCTGAAGGCCAGCTCCGGAAACCCATGCAGCAGCAGGATGCAGGGCCGCCCCTTGTTCTCGAAGCCCGCTTCCAGCACATGCATCGACAGACCGTTGATGCCCTCGATCTGGCGCGAGCGGATGGACGGCGGAAGCGGTGGCCGTGGAAGAGAGGCTTCAGTCATGGCGGCGTACTCCTGTGCACCCTCTCCCCTTGCGGCAGAGGGTGGCAGCCGCGCGGCGATGCGAAGCATCGTCCGAAGGCTGCCGGGTGAGAGGTTCTCTCCTCATCGTAGATCTACGATTGCGGCACGAACCCCTCACCCAAGTGAGTATGTCGCAAGCAATTGTGTAGCCCTCTCCCGCAGGGGGAGAGGGCGCAGTCATGATCAGCGCGACAGATCCTACGCCGACCTGTCACCACGATGGCGGCTATGCTGATACCTTCTTCGGCCAATAGCGCTCGCGCAAGTGCCGCTTCACCAGCTTGCCGGTCGGCGTGCGCGGCAGCTCCGGTTCAAAGTCGATCGAGCGCGGGCATTTGATCGGGGACAGGTGCTTGCGGCAGAACAGGATCAACTGCTCCTCAAACTCCTTGCCGGCGCGGCCCATATCATGTGGCTGCACGACCGCCTTGACCTCTTCGCCCATCTCCTCGTTCGGCACGCCGAACACCGCGACGTCGGCCACCTCAGGATGGGTGATCAGGATGTCCTCGGTCTCCTGCGGGTAGATGTTCACGCCGCCCGAGATGATCATGTAGGACTTGCGGTCGGTGAGATAGAGGAAGCCGTCGGCATCCAGATAGCCGACATCGCCGAGCGTCGACCAGCCCTTCTCATTGTAGGCGCGCTTCGTCTTCTCGGGATCATTGTGATATGTGAAGACCGGCGCATCGGCGAAATACACCGTGCCGATCTCGCCCGTCGGCATTTCCTCGCCGTCTTCGCCGAGGATCTTGACCTTGCCGACCACGGCCCGGCCCACGCTGCCACGATGCGCCAGCCATTGCTGCGAGTTGCACACGGTGACGCCATTGCCTTCCGAGCCCGCGTAATACTCGATCAGGATCGGGCCCCACCAGTCGATCATCTTGGCCTTGACGTCGACCGGGCAGGGCGCGGCGGCATGGATCGCGCCCTTGAGCGAGGAAACATCGTAGCGCTTCCGCACCTCCTCCGGCAGCTTCAGCATGCGCACGAACATCGTGGGGACCAGCTGCGTGTGCGTGACCTTGTGCGTCTCGACCAGCTTCAGGAACTCTTCGGCGTCGAAATGCTCCATGATGATCGAGGTGCCGCCGAGCACGATCGCCATCATGTTGAAGCGCAAGGGAGCGGCATGATAGAGCGGCGCCGGCGACAGATAGACGCTCTCTGCATTCATGCCGCACATGTCGGCGCACAGCACCCGCAGGAACGGGTTCGGCTGGTCGATCTTGTTGTTCTCGAATGCCTTCTTGATTCCCTTCGGCCGGCCGGTGGTGCCGGACGAATAGAGCATGTCGTAGCCCGCAACCTGGTCCGCAATGGGCGTCGTCGGCTGCGCCGCCACTTCCTTGTCCCACGCGCGGAAGCCGGGCTCGGCCTGGTCGAGCATGAAGAAGAGCGGCTCGCCCGGCGTGCCGGTCACGAGCTCGGCGACCTGTGCGGCGCAACCCGGCGAGGTGATGAAAACCTTGGCGCCGCAATCCCTGACGATGTAGGCGATCTCGTCCTTGGTGAGGTAGCGGCTGATCGCCGTGTAGTAGAGGCCCGAGCGTTGCGCCGCCCAGGCGATCTCCATGAAGGCCAGCCGGTTCTCCATCAGGAAGGCGATGTGATCGCCCGGCTTCAGCCCCAGCGCGCGAAACAGATGTGCGCCCTGATTCGAACGCTCATCGAGCTCGCGATAGCTGATGGCCGTGCCGCTGCCGGCCATCTGGTAGGCGATCTTGTCGGGATGTGTGCGAGCGTGGATGGAGGGGTGGGTCATGAGGGCACACCGCTGACTACGGAAAAGGTGTCGTCCCGGCCTTGCGCCGGGACCCATAACCACAGGGGCCTGTGGCGAGGATAAGCTGTGGCTCCAGCTTGCCCAATATTCAATTCGGTGGTTATGGGTCCCCGCGTTCGCGGGGACGACGCCGTTGTTCGGGCGAGAGCTACAATCGCTCTACGATCGTCACATTCGCCATGCCGCCGCCCTCGCACATGGTCTGCAAGCCATAGCGCTTGTTGCGCTGCTTGAGCGCGTGCACGAGCGTCGTCATCAGCTTGGTGCCGGAGCCGCCGAGCGGATGGCCGAGCGCGATGGCGCCGCCATTGACGTTCAGCCTGTCAGGATCGGCGCCGGTGGTCTTCAGCCAGGCGGTCGGCACCGAGGCGAAGGCCTCGTTGACCTCGAACAGGTCGATGTCGTCGATGGACATGCCGGCCTTGTCCAAAGCGCGCTTCGTTGCGTGCAGCGGCGCGTCAAGCATGATCACGGGATCGCCGCCCATCATGGTCATATGATGAACCCGCGCGAGCGGTTTGACGCCGAGCGATTTGAGGCCGCGTTCGTTGACGACGAGCACGCCGGAGGCACCATCGCAGATCTGGCTTGCGGTCGCCGCCGTCAGCTTGCCGTTCTCGGCAATCAGCTTGACACCCTTGATGCCGTCGAGGCTGACATCGAAGCGGATGCCTTCGTCGATCGTGTGGGTGTCGGTCGAGCCGTCGGCTCTGACGATCTCGAGCGCAACGATCTCGTCCTTGAAATAGCCGGCTTGCGTCGCCGCGATCGCGCGCTGATGGCTGTTATAAGCGTATTCGTCGAGCTCGTCTTTGGAGAGGCCGTACTTTTCGGCCATCATCTCCGCGCCGGTGAACTGGCTGAACTGGATGTTCGGATAGCGGCTCTCGATGCCGGGGCTCTTGTAATGGCCGAAGCCGTTCTTTGCCGGCAGGCTCGAGGCGAGCCCCATCGGCACCCGCGTCATTGATTCCACGCCAGCGGCGATCACCACATCCATGGCGCCGGACATCACGGCTTGGGCTGCGAAATGCAGCGCCTGCTGCGATGAACCGCACTGTCGGTCGATCGAGGTGCCGGGCACGCTTTCGGGCAGCTTGGAGGCGAGCACCGCGTTGCGGGCGATGTTGTTGGACTGCTCGCCGGCCTGCATCACGCAGCCCATGATCACGTCTTCGATCTGATCCGGCGCAGCGCCGGAGCGATCGACCAGGGCATTCAGCACCTTGGCCGCGAGATCCGCCGGATGCCATCCGGACAAGCGTCCCCCTTTGCGGCCGCCCGCGGTCCGGGCAGCCGCAACGATATAGGCTTCCGCCATGGGGTTTCCTCCCTAGACTTGGTCTTCGTGGTTGGAGGCGATTTAAACGAGCAGTTAGGGCTTAGTCAATCGATCAATTAAATCTTGTGATCGAGGACGCCTTCGGCTTATCTGGCGCGATCCTTGGAAGAGACCGGATGGGACCTCAGCTCCAGAGCAGCACACCGAACAAGCTTGCCGCCGGGCGGAATGCCACGGCGGAGAAGCTCCTGGTTGCCGCCAGCGCGCTGATGATCGAACGCGCGTCGATTGACGTGTCCTTGAGCGACATCGCCCAGAAGTCCGGCGCGAACGCCGCGCTGGTCAAATATCATTTCGGCAACAAGGATGGCCTGCTGCTGGCGCTGCTTGCGCGCGATGCCGCCACCGAGGTCGCCAATCTCGAATATCTGCTGGCGCAGCCGCTCTCGCCGACCGCAAAGCTGAAGCTGCATATCGGCGGCATCATCCGCGCCTATCACCGCTTCCCCTATATGAACCGGTTGATCCATTACCTCCTGCACGAGAGCAGTGCGGAAGCCGCTGATGAAGTGTCGAAGTTCTTCGTCGCGCCGCTGCTGGAGTTTCACCGCAGGCTGCTCGCGGAAGGCGTTGCGGCCGGTGAATTCCGCGAGGTCGATCCGGTGCTGTTCTACACCAGCCTGATCGGCGCCTGTGATCATCTGTTCTTCGGCCGCCACGCCATGTCGCGCGCGACCGGCGTGGGTCCGGTGACCGACGAAGTCTGCCGCCAATACATCACGCACATGGAAGCGCTGATCTGCGGCGGAATACTCAAGAGGGCGAGTGGCGATTAGGGAGTAGCGAATAGGGGAGTTGAGGCACTTCCCTGCGCGATATTCGCTATCAGCCATTCGCAAGATAAAAAGTCAGGGAGGTTATCCATGCAGTTGAAGGAAGTTGCCGTTCTCATCACCGGCGGCGGGTCGGGGCTCGGTGCTGCCACCGCGCGTGCGATGGCCGCGAAGGGCGCCAAGGTCGCCGTGCTCGACCAGAGCAAGGAGAATGCGGAGAAGGTCGCTGCTGAAATTCATGGCGTGGCTGTTCATGCCGACGTCACCGACGAGGAGCAGATCAAGGCGGGCATCGCGAAGGCGGAAGCTGTTCACGGCATCGCGCGCGTCCTGGTGAACTGCGCCGGCATCGGCGGCTCTCAGCGCATCGTCGGCAAGGATGGCGTCTATCCGCTGGCGAAGTTTGCCCGCATCATCAATGTCAACCTGATCGGCACCTTCAATGTGCTGCGGCTGTTTGCCGAGCGCCTCGTCACCGCTGAGCCCATCGGCGAAGAGCGTGGCGTCGCCATCAACACCGCGAGCGTTGCGGCCTTCGAAGGCCAGATCGGCCAGATCGCCTATTCGGCCTCGAAAGGTGGTGTGGTCGGCCTCACGCTGCCGGCGGCGCGCGATCTCGCCAGCCAGAAAATCCGCGTCAACACCATCGCGCCCGGCCTGTTCCTGACGCCGCTCCTGATGGGCCTCAACGAAGAGGCGCGCAAGAGCCTGGGCGCGCAGGTGCCGCACCCGGCGCGGCTCGGCGATGCGTCCGAGTATGGCAATCTCGCCGTGCATATCGTCGAGAATCCGATGCTCAACGGCGAGACCATCCGTCTCGATGGCGCGATCCGCATGGCGCCGCGGTAGCTGCCCATTCGGCTGTCGTCCCCGCGAACGCGGGGACCCATACCGCGTGATGTTGCTAGTGGAATCAGGTGGCTGATGTAGTGCCCATAACGACACCCTGTGGTTATGGGTCCCGGCTCGCGCTTCGCTTGGCCGGGACGACGGTGGAGAGAGATGCGAGCCGCTCTCGACCAACAAGCAAAGATCAAGATCCGCAAAGGACGATCGTATTCGGGAGACGCAAGATGGACGGGAGTGCAGCGGCGGTGCTGGAGAAACCGGCCTTCCGCAAGGTTGACTGGCTGACGCGCGACATCGCCGTCGAACGGCGCGACGATGGCGTCATCGTCATGAGGTCACGGATCCCACTGCAGGCCTACGAGCCGCACATTCCGGCGCCTCTCGCAAAATGGGCCGAGCAGGCCCCCGAGCGGATCTGGCTGGCGCAGCGCGCAGGACCCGAACGGCAGTGGCGGAAGATGTCGTATGGCGAAGCCAAACGCGCCGTTGACGGGCTGACGCAGGGCCTGCTCAATCTCGGCCTCGAAGAGGGCCGGCCCGTCGCCATCCTCTCCGGCAATTCGATCGAGCATGCGCTGCTCACGCTTGCCGCGATGCAGGCGCGGCTGCCGGCGGCGCCGGTGTCGCCGGCCTATTCGCTGATGAGCCATGATCATCTCAAGCTCAGATATCTGTTCGAACTGATCAGGCCGGCCGTGATCATGGTGCAGGACGGCCCGACCTTCGAGAAGGCGCTCAAGGCGTTGCCGCTCGAGGGCGTCACCGTGATCCATGTCGCGCGCCCCTGCGACGGCATCGAGAGCCTCGGCTTCGCCGAGCTTGCCGCGACGCCGGTGACCTCGGAGGTCGAGCGATCGATCACAAAGATCACGCCCGACACGATCGGCAAGCTGCTGTTCACCTCGGGCTCGACCGGCATGCCCAAGGCGGTCATCAACACGCAGCGCATGATGTGCGCCAATGCCGCGATGATGATGCAGGTCCGTCCGCGTTCGCCCGGTGCGCCCATTGCCACGGTGCTCGACTGGATGCCGTGGAATCACACGATGGGCGGCAATGCCTTATTCAATCCGCTGCTGATCGATGGCGGCACGCTCTACATCGATGACGGGCGGCCGATGCCCGGCCAGTTCGAGGAGACGATCCGGAACCTGCGCGAGGTGTCACCGACCTATTATGCGAATGTCCCGGTCGGCTACGCCGCACTTGCGTCCGCGATGGAAAAGGATGACGCGCTCTGCCGCTCCTTCTTCAAGGACCTTGGCCTGATGGGTTATGGCGGCGCGCGCCTGCCGGATGATCTGTACGATCGCATGCAGGCGCTGGCCGTGCGCGCCACCGGCGAGCGCATCGTGTTCTACACCGGCTGGGGCTCGACCGAGACCGGCCCGACCTCGACCGGAACCTATTGGGACACCGAACGCGTCGGCCTGATCGGTCTGCCATTCCCCGGCGTCGAATTGAAGATGGTGCCATCGGGCGCGAAATACGAGCTGCGGCTGCGCGGTGCCAATGTGATGCCGGGCTATTTCGGCCAGCCCGAACTGACCAGGAACGCCTTTGACGAGGAAGGTTTCTACTGCATCGGGGATGCCGGCGTGTTTGTCGACCCTGACGATCCCGTGCAAGGGATCATCTTCGCCGGCCGCGTGGTTGAGGATTTCAAGCTGACGACCGGCACCTTCGTGCATGTCGGTGCCCTGCGAACCGATGCGATCGCGGCCGCGACGCCGGTGATCCAGGACGCTCTCGTCACGGGACAGGATCGTGATGAGGTTGGTCTGCTGGCCTGGCCGAATTTGCACGCCTGCCGTCAAATGATCGGCGATCCCAATGCGACCTTTGAGGAGGTCGTCAAACACCCTGCGGTGATCGCCTGCGTCAAGCGTGGGTTCGATGCGCACAATCGAGAATGCGAAGGCGCGACCAGCCGGCGCATCGCCCGCGTGATGCTGATGGTCGAGCCGCCGTCGATCGACGGCCATGAGCTGACCGACAAGGGCTACATCAATCAGCGCGCCGGGCTCGAACGCCGCGCCGCGCTGGTGGAGCGGCTCTATGCCGATCCGCCGGCGAACGAGGTGATCGTGCTGTGCTGACGATGTTGCCACCCGTTCGTTGTCGTCCCCGCGAACGCGGGGACCCATACTCCGGGAACTATCTGTGTCAGGCTGGAGCTAGCTCCGGGCACATAGAACTGCCGGTGGTTATAGGTCCCCGCGTTCGCGGGGACGACGACCAAAAATCCCGTTCGAACAATAGAGTAGCGCCATGAATTTCGATTTCTCCGACGACCAAAAGCAGCTGCGCGATCAGGCGCGGAAATTCCTGGCCGAGAAGTGCTCGCCCAAGGCGGTGCGCGCCGTGCTCGACGGGCAGTCACCCTATGACAGCGAGCTGTGGAAGGGTCTTGCCGAGATGGGCTTTCTCGGCGTCGCGATCCCCGAGGAATTCGGCGGTGCAGGCGCCGGCCATCTCGAACTTTGCGTGATCGCCGAGGAGATGGGCCGCGCCTTAGCGCCGGTGCCGTTTTCCTCGACGGTGTATCTTGCAGCGGAGGCGCTGATGCTCGCCGGCAGCGAGGCACAGAGGCGAAAATGGCTGCCGAAGATCGCCTCCGGTGAGGCGATCGGCACGCTCGCATTGTTCGAAGGCACCGGCAATCCGTCGCCCAAGGCCATCAAGCTTGACGCATCGAATGGCGTGCTCAACGGCGTCAAGAAGCCGGTGGCGGATGGTGCGATTGCGGATTTTGTCATTGTCGCCGCACGCAGCGCTGCCACCGGCCGCGACAGCGATATTTCCCTGTTCATCGCGGACACGAAGGCCGGCGGCGTCGACGCCAAGGTGCTGACCAATCTCGATCCGACCCGCGGCCAGGCCGAGCTTGTCTTCACCAACTGCAAGGCGGAGCTGCTCGGCGCAGCCGGCGAAGGCTGGGCCATCATCGCCCAGGTGCTCGACCGTGCGGCGGTCCTGGTCGCCTTCGAGCAGGTCGGTGGCGCCGATCGTGCGCTGGAGATGGGCCGCGACTACGCGCTCGATCGCATCGCCTTCGGCCGGCCGATCGGCTCGTTTCAGGCGGTCAAACACATGCTGGCCGACATGTACGTGTCCGCTACGCTGGCGCGCTCCAACTGCTATTACGGCGCCTGGGCGCTATCGACCAATGCGCCCGAATTGCCGGAGGCCGCGGCGTCGGCGCGCATCAGCGCGACCCAGGCCTTTCAGCACTGCGCCAAGAACAACATTCAGGTGCACGGCGGCATGGGCTTCACCTGGGAGTTCGACTGCCACATGTACTACCGCCGCGCCAATGCGCTGGCGCTCGGCCTGGGCAGTCTCTCCTACTGGGAGGACCAGTTGATCGACCGCATGCGCAAGCGCAATGCGGCGTGATCCATGCACGTCATTCCGGGGCGGTTGCGAAGCAACCGAACTCGGAATCTCAAATGAGTCACCTCTAGATTCCGAGTCCGAGGCCTTTGGCCTCGCCCCGGAATGACGGGAAAGAGAACGACGATGAACTTCGACGACACCCTTGAGGAGGCTGCGTTCCGCAGCCAAGCGCGGGCCTGGATCGCCGCCAACGCGCCGAAAGAATACGAAGCAGAGCTGCGCGCGTCCTCCCTCGGTCGCACCGCGCTGAAGAATGCCAATATCCTCGACGTCGCGAAAGCCTGGCAGAAGAAGAAGGCCGATGCCGGCTGGGCCTGTCTGCACTGGCCGAAAGAGTATGGCGGCCGCGGCGCCTCGCCGATCGAGCGCGTGATCTGGCAGCAAGAGGAAGGTCCGTTCGGCAAGCTCTCGGCTGTCTTCATCATCGGCCACGGCATGTGCGGACCGACCATGATGGCCTACGCCTCGGAGGAGCATAAGCGGCACTATCTGCCGCCGCTGGCCTCGGGCGAAAAGATCTGGTGCCAGCTGTTCTCCGAGCCCGCGGGCGGCTCAGATGTTGCCGGCCTGCGCACCCGCGCCGAGAAGCGCGGCGACGCGTGGGTGATCAACGGCCAGAAGATCTGGACCTCCGGCGCGCATTATTCCGACTATGGCATCCTGCTCACCCGCACCGATCCGGACGTGCCCAAGCACAAGGGTCTGACGATGTTCTTCCTGGATATGAAGAGCAAAGGCGTCGAGGTGCGCCCGATCAAGCAGGCCAGCGGCCATTCGGATTTCAACGAGGTCTACTTCACCGATGTCGTGATTCCGAACTCACAGCGCTTGGGGGCCGTCAATGACGGCTGGAACGTGGCGCTGACCACACTGATGAACGAGCGGATGTCGATCGGGGCCGGCGTCGCCACCGGCTTCCCGGAGTTGTTCGAGTTCTGCTCCAATCTGATGCTCGACGATCGTCCGGCGATCGAGGACCGCAACGTGCGCGCCAAGCTCGCGAACTGGGCGGTGAAAGCGAGCGGCCTGAAATACACCAGCTTCCGTGCCATCTCCGCGCTGTCGAAGGGTGAGCGGCCGGGCCCGGAGAACTCGATCGGCAAGCTGGTCGCGGCATCGATGGTTCAGGACGTCGCCACCTTCGCGCTTGATCTGCAGGGCGCGGCCGGCGTTCTGAGCGGCGCCGAGGCCGAGCTGGCCGGCAAATTCCAGGCGATGCTGTTGCGCGCGCCGGGCACCCGCGTCGAGGGCGGCACTGACGAGATCATGCGCAACATCATCGCCGAGCGCGTGCTCGGGCTGCCGGGCGATATAAGGGTCGACAAGGATCTGCCGTTCAATCAGATCCCGACCAGGGGACGAAGCTAAGGTCGTGGAGTCGTAGGGTGGGTTAGCGGAGCGTAACCCACCATTGGCTCGTGCGATGCTCATCAAGGTGGTGGGTTACGCCTTCGGCTAACCCACCCTACGCATATGGAGTGAGGCTAGATCATGAACTTCGACGACACTCCCGAAGAAGCCGCATTCCGCGCCGAGGCGCGGGCCTGGATCGACGCCAATGCGCCGAAGCAGTTCGAACAGGAGCTTTCGAGCGCCTCGCTCGGACGTATCCGCCTCAAGAACGCCGACATCGTCGAGGTCGGCAAGGCCTGGCAGAAGAGGAAGGCCGAGGCCGGCTGGGCCTGTCTGCAGTGGCCGAAGGATTATGGCGGGCGGGGCGCCTCGCCGATCGAGCGCGTGATCTGGCAACAGGAGGAGGGCGTCTACGGCAAGCTGACACAGCCGTTCCAGATCGGCGAAGGCATGTGCGGCCCGACCGTGATGGCCTATGGCAGCGAAGCGCACAAGCGCCGCTATCTGCCGAAGCTGGCGTCCGGCGAGGAGATCTGGTGCCAGCTGTTCTCCGAGCCGGCCGGCGGCTCCGATGTCGCGGGCCTGCGCACCCGCGCCGAGAAGCGCGGCGACGACTGGATCGTCAACGGCCAGAAGATCTGGACCTCGGGCGCGCATTATTCCGACTACGGCCTCCTGATCACGCGCACCGACCCCAACGTGCCCAAGCACAAGGGGCTGACGATGTTCTTCCTCGACATGAAGAGCAAAGGCGTCGAGGTCCGCCCGATCAGGCAGGCCAACGGCATGCAGGAGTTCAACGAGGTCTATTTCACCGACGTCGTGATCCCGGACAGCCACCGGCTCGGTGCGGTCGGCGACGGCTGGAACGTGTCGCTGACCACGCTGATGAACGAGCGCATGTCGATCGGCGCCCGGCTTGCGACCGGTTTCCCTGAGATGTTTGCGTTCTGCGCGAACCTGATGAGCGAAAACGGACTTGCGATCGATGACCGTGCGACGCGCTCGAAGCTGGCGTCATGGGCGGTGAAGGCGAGCGGGCTGAAATACACCAGCTATCGCGCGATCTCGGCGCTGTCGCGCGGCGAGCGGCCGGGGCCGGAGAATTCGATCGGCAAGCTGGTCGCCGGCACCATGCTGCAGGACATCGCAGCCTATGCCATGGATCTCCAAGGCGCAGCCGGTGCTCTCACCGGCGCGGACGAAGAGACGACACAGGGCCAGTTCCAGCAGATGCTGTTGACGTCACCATCGATGCGGATTGCCGGCGGCACCGACGAGATCCTGCGCAATATCATCGCCGAGCGCGTGCTCGGCCTGCCCGGCGATATCCGGGTGGACAAGGATGTCCCCTTCAACAAGGTGCCGACGAAGGGGCGAGGCTAGGTTCTCGCGCTCTTGATGAGGAAAGGTCTTCCATGACGTTCGCCGCAAAGCCCGAGCCAGACGCCATCACCACCTTGGAAGCGTTGATGCGCGCGCGCTTCTCCTGCCGCCGCTTCCTGCCCGATCCCGTGCCGCGCGCCACCATCGAGCGGATCCTTGGCGTGGCGCAGACCACCGCGTCCTGGTGCAACAGCCAGCCCTGGCGGGTCGAGATCACCTCAGGGGCGGGCACCGAGAAATTCCGGCAGGCGATGTACGCCGCCGCCTCAGGCGGCAAGCCCACCGTCGGCGATTTCGAGTTTCCGCGCGAATATCGCGGCGTCTATCTCGACCGGCGGCGCGAGAGCGGCTTTCAGCTCTACAACGCGGTTGGGATTCCTCGCGGCGACAAGGCCGGTTATGCGAAGCAGGCGCTGGAGAACTACAACTTCTTCGGTGCGCCGCATGTCGCGATCATCCATAGCGACGAGGCGCTCGGGGTCTACGGTGCGATCGATTGCGGCGGCTATGTGACGAGCTTCATGCTGGCGGCGCAGGCGCTCGGTGTGGCCACCGTGCCGCAGGCAGCGCTCGCCTTTCATTCCGACGTCGTTCGTGCCCATTTCGGCCTCGGCGAGGACCGCAAGGTGATCTGCGGCATTTCCTTCGGCCATCCCGATCGCGACCACAAGGCGAATTCATACCGCACCAGCCGCGCGGCCATCACTGACACGGCTCGCTTTTTCGAGGAATGAGCCGGCGATCGCTGCGTTGCCCTTAGCATATCGCAGTGCGCTCCTGCCTCCGCAGCTCGCTACGGGGCGGACTTCGGATTCGAAGCCCGTCAGTGGCAAGCGGTTCCGTTGCTGCGCTTGCCCAATTTGTCCTTGAACTGGTCCTTCAGTTCATGGGCTTCCAGCAGCGATATTGACAAAACCCGCTCCAACATTTTGAGTTGAAGGGCTCTGGCGTCGACAATGCAAAATTGCAGGCGCTCAATGATCTTCTCGAGTGAAGCTTCGGTCACGGCTCATACCCTGAAAAGTCAGTGATGGATTCCATGCAGACGCCGCCTGAGCGCGCAGCCTTGGAACTGGCAGATTTGGAACTGGACGAGTCGACGGTCCTTGGCCATCGGCTCTTCAAATCCTTCCACAAGCTGCGTCTGAAGCGGCATCGTGAGCAACTCATTGCGATGGCTGAACAGCTGGTGGAAGCGGAAGAAAGATGTCCGGAAGGGCCTGACGGCTGACGTCGTCGAGCCCTTGCCATGTCAGCGTCGGCTGGTTGAGGCCGATCTGCTGGCACAACGACTGCCACGTCGTGTCGTCGCAATCGACGAGCACCGCCAGCACCGACATCCCGTCCATCATGTGTGGCAGGCCGAGCGGTCGGGCTTTCCAGCCGCAGCGCTCGAAGCGCGGCAGCCACCAGCTCTCCAGCACGATGGAGAAGCCGGTCAAACCGATCGAAATGCCGTATTCCATGATCGCGGTGAGCAGCAGCATGTCGATCCGCGGCCCGGCATGCTCGCCGCGCCGCTCCGGAATCACGAAGATGCGCGACAGCTCATAGACGTCGGGCCGCTGGATAGGTCCTCGGATGTTGAGATAGGGGAAGATCTCGCTCATCAGGGTCGGCAGCAGGGTCGGCACCGCGCGCATCGCGCCGATCAGCTGTCCCTGGTCGAGGCAAAACAGATAGACCGCATCTTCGGTGTCGAACTGGTCGATCTCGCGCCCATCCGGCCGGTCCAGCGCCATCCATTTGCGCTGCTTGACGTAGATGTCATGGCGCATCCGGAAATAAGGGTCGAAGTAGCGCTCGTAGAGATGTCGATTATCCCTTCGAACAACATGGATCTCAGGCATCGAAGCTCCCGCTCAATGTTCAATCGCGCGGTAAGCATGCCGATGCAGCTCAGAGATTCCACTGGAAGAAATGACAGCTCGGACCTCGTCCCTGAAATGACCTAATCAGAGCAGGATTTCTCCATTGACCAATGCGGTCGCGACGGTCGCGGTCTTGTTGTTGGTCATCAGTTTGCGCTGCGCCTCCTCGAGGTGCCAGCGCACATTGCGCTCCGACAGGCCGAGAATCTGCGCCGTCTCCCATGCGGTCTTGCCGCGGGCCGCCCAGCGGAGCACCTCGGCCTCGATCTCGGACAGGCGGCGGCCTTGCTTTGTCGGTGACGAACGCCCCAATGCACGCAACCGGCCATAAGTGAAGATGCTGATCAGATGAACCGCGCTCTTGCTCTCGGTATCGAGGTGCGGCCGCTCGCCGGCGAGGCTGATCGCGCCGACCGCATCGTCATAATGAATCGGGATACAGAAGCCCTCCTGGAGGCCGAAGTCCCGCGCCCTCATCATCACCTCATGGGCGGAACGGTCTCGCTCGCGATCATACGGCGCCTCCGACCACATGAAAGGGTTCAGCGTCCCCAGGCAATGCCGCGGGATTGGATCGGCCATATGGAGATTCTCGCGGGTGTAGAACTCGAACCATCCGGCAGGCCAGCCGTTGGCCAGCATCAGTTGATCCAATGATTGGGTCGATGTCGGTATTCCCGCGATGATGTAGGAACGAAAGCCGATCTCGCCGATCAGTCGCTCGAATTGGGTGATCACGCTGGCGCTCGTCGTCGATGACTCCAGGGCATCGACAAAGTCGAGCGCGCGGCGCCCCCAATATGCGTCGGTCCCGTCCATGTTGCGCATCTCCGCCCGCACTGAGGCTAGCCGCCGACGCATTGCTGTCAATCGTAAACTAGAATGAGATCAGCAATCCTGTTATCAACTGATGCGGGATAAGGTGGCTTGAATGCACAGCTCCGCAGCCATTCTCATTATAGTATGTTGGTATAGTATGTTGGTCCTGCCTCCTGCGCTGACATTCGTATCAAATTGCAGCAAACCCTGATGCGACCATCAGCGGCTCGAGGACATCAGCGAATCAAGTTTCTATTGTCCCGAATCGAGCTTCGTTTCATTCAAGGCGCTCCCGGAAGCGAATGTCGGATTCGAAGGACACCGGAAAACCCTCCGGTCCAAATGCGGTTTGCTTCGAATTCGCAACATCGATATCGCCGCGGAACTGAGCACCACGCTCATGCGGCTCTGAATTTGGCATTCGCTTGCGAGGATTCTCGCTCGATCCTGCAGCGAATGTCAGATCCGCATCTGGCATGCCTGTCTAAAATTTCGGCGGCCGCTTCTCGGCAAAGGCCTTGATGCCTTCCCGGATCTCCGCACCGGACATGCTGTCGCGATTCCTTTGCGCGGCGGCCGACTCGTCGAGGCTTCCGTGGGCAAACTCGTTGATCGCACGCTTCATGCCTGCCATTGCGGTCGGCGCATTGCCCGCAAGCTGCGTCGCAAGCCGGTCGACCGCGGAATCGAGCGCGTCCACCGGCACGAGGGTCGTGAGATAGCCGATGCGCAGCATCTCATTTGCGTCAATCTTCTCCGCGGTCAGAAACAACCGCTTCGCATTGTCGGCGCCGAGCCGCGAGACGTAACGCCTGATGCCGCTCGGATAGTAGTGCAGGCCAAGTCGGGCTGCCGGCATGAACATCTCAGCCGTATCGACGCCGATCCGGAAGTCGCAGGCCAGCACCAGGTCGGTCGAGCCGCCATAGACGCCGCCATTGAGACGGCAGATGGTGGGCAGCGCGAGGTCTTCGAGCCGGTTGACCACGACCTCGAAGCTGGCGCCCGGATTGTCCTGCCGGGCGCCCTCGGCGCGCTCGGCGATCGAGCCGAGATCATAGCCGGCGCTGAAGGCGCGGCCGGTGCCGGTCAGGACCACGACGCGGATGGCGGCATCGGCTTCGATGCGGTCGAACAGCGCCAGCAGCGCCTCGAGGTCCTCGCGTTGCAGCCGGTTCAGATGCCTTGGCCGGTTCAGGCGGATGGTCGCGCGCGCCCCTTCGATGGAAAGCAGCGGCGTGCTCGCCTCGGGAATGGCCTGCTCGGCCGGTGCGTCGGTCATGTCGTATTCTCCAATGCGCGCCGCTTGGCCTCGGCGTCGATACTTTGGACCAGATCAGGGTGGCGGGCCATCAGCAGGCGGAAATCCACCAGATCGAGCACCAACAGCTTCGAGAGCTTGGTGGTCGAGATATTGGCGGAGCGCAGATTATTCCCAAGCAGCGCCATCTCGCCAAAGAAGGCCCCTTCGCCGAGCCGGACCTTCTTGCCGGGCAGGTCCACCTCGACCTCGCCGGAGGCGATGAAGTACATGCAATCGCCCGGCTGCCCCTTGCGGATGATGGTGGTCCGCGGCAGCAGGTCGATGGTGCGCAGCATATGGGTCACGTCGGCGATGGCGGACGGGCCGAGCGTGGCAAAGAAGGGAACCTTGCTGACGGACTCCCAGGTCTTGAGGAAATTGTCCCGCCTGGTCTCGGCGGCAAAGCTGGTGGCGAGAATACCGGTCCACAGCCCGAACACGCCCAAGCCCGAGATCATCACCATGGCCGCGATCACCCGTCCCAGCGGCGTGACGGGCACGACGTCGCCGTAGCCCGTGGTGGTCAGGGTCACGACCGCCCACCACAAGGTTTGCGGCACGCTGCCAAAGGTCGCCGGCTGGGCCTCGTGTTCCAGTGTGTATTCAGCGACCGAGCCGAGAAACAACACCAGAAGGAACAGCACGAATACGCTGAGCAGGGGCCTGGCCTCCATCACCAGCACCCGGCGCAGCCGCTGCAGACCGGGAATTCCAGGGATGACCTTGACCAGCCACAAGACCGCCAACAGCCAGGCCGATCTTTGCTCCACGCCGAGCGCCAGCGCGAACGGCACCCCCAGCGCCGAGGCGGTATCAAGCACGCCGCCTTCGGAACATAGATAAGAGAGGGTATAGCGGGCCTGCCGCGCCCAGTGAACCCGCACCCCCCACTGCAAGACGAAGAAGGCAAGGCAAGCCCACAGCACGCCGCAAATTGCGCCTGCTGCCGCGTCATACGCCGCATCCACCGTGAGCAGGACCATGGCGCCAGTGCCGATGACAACAGCCGCATAGTCCGCCCGCGTCGCCTGACGACCGGCCGTTGCGGTCAGGAACGACGCCAAATTCGAGAACAGCAACGGTTTGGACATCGAAAATGGGCGCCTGTGCTCGATGAAAATCCCGGTCTGGGGCGTTTATGGAAGGTGGCGGGGAAGGTGCCTGTCCGGGCCAGTGTCGTCAACGACACCCCCCAGGCGCCTTCTCTTACCTCTCCTCTTTTGCTCCTGTCTCCTTTTCGGACGGCTTATGGAGCGGAATTTCTCTGCTGCACGGCGAAAGCCGGTTAAAACGTCGCTTTTTCGCCGTATATCAAGAGTCCTGGCGGACACAGTCAGTGAAGACCGAAACGTCCTAGTGGCGACGTTTCCGTCTCGCGTCCAGAAGTCTGGTTGAGCTCGAATGGACACCTCTCATCTCGTAGAGCACGCAGGCGCCGCCGGCAGCCTGTTTGCTTCGATTTTCGTGGTAGCGACGCTGTCGATGCGGACGATGATCCCGCTTCGGGTCTTTGCGATCCTCACCAACATCGTCCTGATCGCGACCGCGATACCGACCCACAATTACCCGGTGATCGCGCTTCACGGCGTGCTGCTGCCGTTGAACAGCTATCGCCTTCACCAGATGCTGCAGCTCGTTCGCGACGTGAAGCGGTCGGTCAGCAGCGATCTCTCCATGGAATGGCTGAAGCCGTTCATGACGGAGCGCAAATGCACCGCGGGCGAAGTGCTGTTCTACAAGGACGAGAAGGCCGACAGCATGTATTACATCGTCAGCGGCCGCTTTCGCCTGGTCGAGTCCGGCATCGAACTGCCGGTCGGCGCCATCGTCGGTGAATTCGGCATGATCTCACCCTCGAATACGCGGACGCAGACGCTGGAATGCGACGAGGACGGCCTCATCCTCTCGGTCAGCTATGACCAGGTCGAGCAGCTCTACGTGCAGAACCCTGCTTTCGCCTTCTATTTCCTGCGCCTCGCCAGCGCGCGGCTGTTCCAGAATATCGAGACTCTGGAGCGCCGGCTGGCACAGCAGACCGCCGCGGCCGCCGTTACGGCGAAGTCGGCCTGATCGGGAGGTCATGGGCAGAGGTGGCGAGCATTCTCTCCTCACTACGTTACCTGTTCGCGGATGTCATCGGCGACGACGATGCGCCGACGCCATTCCTGCCTGAGGGCCTCCCGGAGGCGGCGGCGTCCATCGTCTCGGAGCACATCCATCTCCTGATCGACTATCAGGGGCCGAGTTATGCGCAGCTCTATGTCGATCGCATCAGGCGCTTTGTCGGCCGGCCGCACGTCGACACGGCGATGCTGTGTGAGATCGCGCGGTTGCTGGCGCTGCGGATGGCCTATGAGGATCTGATCCGCATCGCGGAGCTCAAGCTCGCTGAATTGGAAGCCGGCGCGATGGCCCGCCATCGCGCAATCCACGACATCAGGCGGTTCCGCCTCGATGAATTGGTCGCCGTGCTGCCGGAGGCTGCGGCGAACTCCTTGATGACCGCGTTCGAGAAGGTCGGCTGGCTGCGCCGCAGGCGGATGTCGCTCCGTTTCTCGATTGCCTCCAAAGGCGCGGTCAGCCGCCTGAAATCCTTTGCCGCGCTCAAGCGATGGCGGTTGTTGTCGGTGCGCTACGCCGAGGAGCGGATCTGGGTCGAGCGCTGGCTGCATATGATCGCTCGCTGCCTGGACAAGCAGCCGGCTTCGGCGCCAGCCCTGATCGCGACGGCGACCATGGTCCAGGGGCAGGGCGACGCCTATTGGCAGGGGCTTGCTGATTGGCATGCGATCGTCAACGGGCTGGCCAAGCCGACCTTTGACGGCGCGCTGCCGCTGGCCGACCTCGGCGGCGCGATTGCGGAAGCACGGGCCGCGGCAATGCCTGATCCGCGGCAAGCCGCGCTGAAACGGACCATCGCCCAGATCCGCGCCCGCGCCCTGGCGGAACATCCCGATGCCAAGGCCGCGGAGTGAAACCGGAGTGACGGGTCTTCAGCGATGCTGCGCTGGTGGTATCTTTTTCCAATCACGCAACCAGCTGAGATGAAGATGATTTGCCGAGACGGCGATCAGATCGGTAGTCAATGGAAAGTTGGCGCTGCATGGATTTACCGTTAAGTGCGGAAGCCGCCTTGCGACTGCTGTCCCGAGTTCCCTTTCACGTGCAATCCGAGATCGGAAATGTCATAAAAGCTGCACACGCGTCGAACTGGCCGGCCTTCGAACCGATGCCGCTGAACGCCTCCCGTTTCCGGTGCGTCGAAGCTTAGTCGTAGCGAGAGCGTCAGCTTTGTCTCTTCCTTCTCTATCGTCATCGGTTCCGGTTGGTGCGCTCCTTGGCTGGATGCTGCTGCTCACCTTCAAGCACATCATTGCCGACTTCGTGCTCCAGACCGCCTGGATGGCCTATGGCAAGGATCAGAAGAAGGGGTGGGCACTGCCGCTTCTCGTGCATTGCCTGATCCACCTTGCCTGTGCTCTGACCCTGATCCTGGCCGTCGCGCCACGGTTCTGGTTTGTCGCCTTCATCGATTTCGCCATCCACATCACGGTCGATCGTGCCAAGGGCATCTGCTCGTCCCATTTCGGTATGACGCTGGAGCATCCCTGGTTCTGGACTTTGATCGGGGTGGATCAGGCTCTCCACCACCTGACCGGGTTCGGGCTGTCGATTTTCATGGCCGCGAACGGCTGATTCGGCCCTCAAACCCGGCCTGGACTGGGCAAATGCTGGAATATCAAGGCCCCCCGTACAACTACCGGTCGCGGTGGTTAACCCTTCATTAGGGATTCGCATTGCAATCTGCGCATGAGGGGATCGAGCGATGTTTCCAAACCGCGACGCGTTTGACGACTCCTGCCCAGTTGGCGAGGAACTGCTTGGCGAGATGTATCGCGCCAGCGAGAACGGTCTGCCGGCGCTGGTCGAAAGCGTGTCGAGCGACGTGAGGGCGATGCTGGCGCTGTTCTGTTACCGCCGCAGCCACCTGCATTCGCTGGCTCTCGCCATCGCCGCAACCTGTAGCGAGCGTGAACTCCTGCAATCCGGCGGGCGGGTCGGCGCCGTGCTCTATGCCCAATCGCGCGACAGCAAAGTGTCGCAGGGCAGCACCGCCTCGAGCGGTCGCAAGCCGATCTCGCTCTCCACCAAGCCTTTGTCGGTGCTCGCCCCGCTCGAGGACGACCTCGATGACGATCTCGCGCCGGTGACGGGCTAAAGCGATCAATCAAGGCCGGCCGCTTACCGCCAACATTGCCTCGCAAGGCGCAAGCCGTTTGTAGCGCGAGTGTACCTCCCCGGCCGAGCGCAATTGATCGCAGCCGCTGGTTCTCTGCGCAGCCGCTGAGCCATCAGCCCGTGACAGTTTCTTAAAAGCTGCATGACAGGCGCGGCGCGTCAGGTCCGTGTCGGCTTACCTCCGCGCTTGCACCTCGCTGACCCGTCTGCATTTTCTGGACGCCGCCCAAAATCCAACCTGTCATCGGAACGACGGCGTTGGGGCCAGGTCGCAGCTCCAGTCAAACGCCCGTAATCAATGCGACATATTCCCGCAGTCAGGCTGACATGAGTGCGGCTTAGCGTCGCAACGTTCTGCAACAGAGCGTAACCGATTTGAAACGCGGCGCGCCCTGCGCCGCCCGCTTTCCCCGCACCCCCTATCGATCTGCACGAGGACTCGATGCTGAAGCAGCTGACGAAACAGATGCGTGATCGCACTGTGATCACCGCAGCCATTATCTCCCTGATGGGAGGCAACGCCCACGCGATCGATGCCGATCTTGGCGGACCCAAAGTCAACGACCACAAGACCAGGAGCCCGATCAAGCATGTGATCGTGATCATGGGCGAAAATCGCACCTTCGATCACGTGTTCGCCACCTATGAACCGCGCTGGGGCGAGACGGTCGACAACCTGCTGTCGAAGGGCATCATCAACAAGGATGGCACGCCGGGTCCGAACTATGCCAAGGCGGCCCAGTTCGCGGCGCAGGACACCAATGTCTTCACGCAGTCGCCCGGCAACAAGACGCCCTACAACCAGACCAGCAACAAGCTGCAGGCGCCCGGCACCTCCTACGCGCCGCAGACCTGCTACACCGATGTCAAGACCGCCGCCGTGAACGGGCCGGGTTGCGTGGCGACGCCCGCACTGGCCAAGCAGGCCGAGAGCGATGACAATGGCGCCCATTACAGCATCGCCAACCTGGCGCTGATCACGACAGGCGCGACCGGTCTGCCCGGCGGCTCGCCGGATTCGCGGATTGCCAACTATAGCAACCTGCCGAACGGTCCTTATCCGCTGGTGACGGGGCAGGGCGGCAGCCTGTTCGACACCTATGGCGGCAGCCCGGTGCATCGCTTCTATCAGATGTGGCAGCAGCTCGACTGCGACGTGTCCAAGGCAACGCATGGCAATCCGAGCGGCTGTCAGGCCGATCTGTTCCCCTGGGTCGAGGAAACCGTGTCGTCCGGCGCCAATGGCGGCCAGCCGCATGCGTTGACTGAGGGCAACATCGCGATGGGCTTCTACAACGTCGCCAAGGGCGACGCGCCCTATCTGACCAAGCTCGCCCGCGAATACACCCTGCTCGACAACTATCATCAGCCGGTGATGGGCGGCACCTTCGCCAACCAGATGATGTTCGGCTATGCCGACGCACTCTATTATGAGGACGACAGCGGCAATCCGGCGACCCCGCCGGCGAACCAGATCGAGAATCCCAATCCGCTGGCCGGTACCAACAACTGGTACATCAACGACGGCTATAGTGGCGGCAGCTACACCAACTGCTCCGACCAGACCCAGCCGGGCGTCGCCCCGATCACGGCCTACCTCAAGGGCATCAAGGTTTCGGCGAACTGCGCACCGTCGAGCTACTACCTCCTCAACAACTACGTTCCGGCCTATATCGGCGCCGGTGTCACTGATCCGACCAACAACGGTCCGTTCACGCTGCCGCCGGTCAAGAGCCAGAAGCACATCGGCGACGTGCTCAACGAAGCCAAGGTCTCCTGGGCCTATTTCGGCGAGCGCTGGAACGACTTCAAGACCGCGCCCGGCCTCGGCCTCAACCCGGCGATCGCGCCGCTCGCCTATCTCTATTGCAACATCTGCAATCCGTTCCTCTACTCGGCATCGATCATGACCCATGCCGAGCAGCGGGAGGATCACCTCGCCGACACCAATGATCTCTATGACTCGATTGCCAAGGGCAAGCTGCCGGCGGTGTCGTGGGTCAAGCCGTCGACCTTCAACGACGGTCACCCGGCGTCGTCGAAGATCGATCTGCTCGAGTCCTTTGCGCAGAACATCATCGAGAAGGTCCAGGCCAACGAGGAGCTCTGGGAATCCACCGCGATCCTGCTCACGGTGGACGAGGGCGGCGGCTACTACGACTCCGGCTACGTTCAGCCCGTCGATTATTTCGGCGACGGCACCCGCATCCCGATGATCCTGGTCTCGAAGTACTCGACCGGCGGTCATGTCTCGCATGAATATGCCGATCACGCCTCGATCGCGAAGTTCATCGAGCGCAACTGGGACCTGCCGAAGATCTCCTCGCGCAGCCGCGACAACCTGCCGAACCCGAAGGGCTCGTTCGAGAACCCTTACGTTCCGCAGAACCGTCCGGCGCTCGGCGATCTGTTCGCAAGCTTCAATTTCGGCGATCGTGACGATCACTGAACCGGCTTGATCGGCGTGGTCCAATATGGGCTTTGTTTGGCGGCTCCGTTCGGGGCCGCCAAGCGCATTTGAGGGGGACGGCCGTCAGCCGTCGCGTGAGATGGATTTGCGAACACGCACCGGAGCATCGTCGCGATCGGCAGCCATCGAAGCTGCACGATCTGCGTTTCGGACCGGGGATGTCGGGACCGCGGAGCGGATCTGCGCGCAAATCGTGGCGGCAAACCCCGGGGATTACGATGCCTGGTCGCTGCTCACCGAAACTGCTTTGCAGCGCGGCCGTCATGATGCGGCGATCGTTTGCGCCGACCGCGCCCTCGCCTCCGCGCCCGACGACCCGATTGCGCTTGCGCTGCGCGCGAAATGCCTGTTCCTCAGCGGCGATCCTCGGGCGGCCTTGCAGACGGCGGAAGCGGCGGCGCAGCGTGTCGGCGATGCGGCCGAGGCCCTCGACGCCGTCGGCGCCATGTTCGGCCTGCTTGGCCGGCACCACCGCGCGATGATCCTGTTTGCGCGGGCCGTCGGGCTTCGGCCTGACGTGCCGCAATATCTGTTCAATCTTGCTGCCGCCGAGCGCATGGTCGGCGCGCTCGACGATGCGGAACGGCATTGCAATGCTGCCATTGCGCGCGACCGTGGCTATGCGCTGGCGCACTACTTGCGAAGCGATCTGCGGATTCAGACTTCCGAACGCAACCATGTCGCGGAGATGGAAGCGCTTCTGGGAGAGCGCCGCTTGGCCCCGTCCAGCGAGATTCTGCTGCGCTTCGCGTTGGGCAAGGAATGCGAAGATCTCGATCAGCACGACCGCGCCTTCGCGCACATCCAGGCGGGATGCGATCTGCAGCGTGTTTCGGCCAATACCGATCCCGCTTCTGGCCTGGCCGAGATCGAGCACATCATCCGTACGCACACGCGCGAATGGATCGCGCAGGCGCCGCCCGGTTACGCAGGGGCTGCTCCGGTGTTCGTCACGGGGCTGCCACGCACCGGGACGACGCTCGTCGAACGCATCATCTCCAGCCATCCCGCCATGAGCTCGGTCGGCGAAACCGGCGCGTTTGCGGCCGAGCTGAAGCGGGCGATGTCGGCCGGCGTACGACCCGATCCGGCCGAGCTCGGTCGCCGCTATTGGGAAACGGCGGCTGCCCTGGACCAGGGCGGCGGAACACGCGTCGTCGACAAGACGCTGGAGAACTATCTGTATTGCGGGCTGATCCACGCTGCGCTGCCCGACGCGAAGATCATCCTGGTGCAGCGGCATCCGCTCGACGTAGGCTGGGCAATGTACAAGGCGCATTTCCAGGGCAAGTTTCAGTTCTCTTACGATCAGCTGCAACTGGCCGACTATGTTCTGGCGTTCCGGCGGCTCTCCCAGCATTGGAGGGCGACGTTGCCTGCGGACAGGCTGCTGGAGGTACACTACGAGGACATCATCAATGACCACGCGGCCGTCAGCCGCCGCCTGATCGATTTCGTCGGTCTGACCTGGGACGACGAGGTGCTGCAGTTTCATCAGAGCAAGGCGCCGTCAGCGACCGCTAGCGCCGTGCAGGTGCGTCGACCGATCTATGCGTCCTCGATCGGCAAGTGGCGACATCACGCCGACCGTCTTGCGCCGTTGCGCGAGCGGCTGGCACGCGAGCTTCCACCGTCGGAGCTGCCCTGACGCAGTCGCGCAGTCGTCAGAGCACTGGCAAGCCGTATCTGCGGCGCGCCATGGCGCATTCGGGGTCGCCGGGCATGCAGGTCCGGCACACCTCCGGCCGCAGCGCATAGATGCCGCAGGCTGTGGCCTTGCCGATCTCGCCCTTCAGCGCCGAACAGCGATCGCCCTCGCAGCGCATTCCCGATAGCCTGTCGTTGACGAGTTCGGCCGGAATCAGCTCGAGATCGGCATCCTCTTCGACGGTGAAGCGCGGCCAGTTCGCGGAATAGGCGCAGCAGGCGCCGCAGGTCTGGCACGGATTGGCGTCGGGCGGGAGCAGGTCAGACATCCTTCGGTGCCTCCCAGACCAGGCTGCGTCGCCACTTCGCGCGCAAGGCCTCGCGCCTTTCCGGATATCTTTCGTCAAGATAGTCCGCCTCGATCACGCGGTCGGTGCGGAAGCTGCGGAAGTCGTGCCGCAGCTCGCACCAGGCGGCCAGGATGCGCACCGCCTCATGATAGCCGATCGCGATCGGCCAGATCGTGCGCTCGCTGTCCCGTCCCTGCTCGTCGCGATAGCGCAAGCTGATCTTCTTGCCTTCGTGAATCTGGGCACGCGTGCGCGCCATATCGATCCGGTCCGGTTCGCGCGCCCAGGGTGCCCGCGCCCGGCTTGCAGGTTCCAGCACGAATGGCCGCAGCCGTTCGGGAACCGTGTCGGCAATTTTCGCCATCAGGTCCTCGGCGGCGCGGGCGAGCACCGGATCGGCGTGTCCGACCACCCATTGTGCCCCGAGCACGGCCGCCTCGATCTCGTCCGGTGTCAGCATCAAGGGCGGCAGGTCGAAGCCCTTCTCCAGGATATAGCCCATGCCTGCTTCGCCGCGGATCGGCACCCGCTGGCCGATCAGGGTGGCGATATCGCGATAGATGGTGCGCTTCGAGGTCTCCAGCTCGGCCGCGATCGCGTCCGCCGTCAGCGGGTTTCGCGTTCGCCGCAGCACCTGGATGATCTGAAAAAGCCGGTCGGCGCGTCTCATGATCTCGTCCTGCCGGCTCCCTGACGACAGCCGGCTCCCTGATGCTGACAGCATGTTGGCAGCAGCCGGGTTTTATACCGGGGCAACGCTGCAATTGAAGGGGTGATGTCGATGATGGTGCTTTATGCCTATGGGTTTTGGACCGCGCTACTGCCGCTGCTGACACCATGGTGGCAGCAGGGTCTCGATAGCGTCCGCCGCCTGTTGAAGAAATCGGGAGCGATCTGATGATTACGCTGTTTGGCCTGGGTACCGGGTTCGGCCTGCCGGAGATCAGCCCCTTCGCCACCAAGACGGAGGTCCAGTTGAAGATGGCCGGGCTCGCTTATCGCAAACAGCGGGCGATGCCGCCGGCCTCGCCGAAGGGTCAGTTGCCTTTCATCGAGGACGACGGCGAGCTGATCGCGGATTCGACCTTCATTCGGGCGCATCTGGAGCGCAAATACGGGGTCGACTTCGACGACGGCTACGGTCTGGAGGCGCGCGCGCAGGCCTGGGCCTGCGAGCGCATGATCGAGCATCATCTCTATTTCGCGCTGGTCGGCGCCCGCTGGGTCGATCCGGTGAATTTTGCCAAGGGGCCGTCGCACTTCTTCGACGGCGCGCCTGACGACAAGCGCGAGCGGTTGCGCGAGGACGCGCAGTTCCGCGTCGCCGAGAACTACCTGATCTCCGGGCTCGGCCGCCACGCGCCCGGCGATGATATCGAGCTCGCGGTCCGTTCGGTGCGCGCGCTCGCGGTCCAACTCGGCGACAAGCCCTATCTGATGGGAGACAGGCCCTGCGGCACCGACGCGACCGCATTTGCGGTGCTCGCAGGCATCCTGACGCCGTTCTTCGAATCGGACCTGCGCCGCCGCGTCGAGACTTTCGGCAATCTCGTCGCCTATGTCGACCGCATGATGGTGCAGTATTATCCGGAGTTTGCGTGGAGCACTGCGGCGGAAGCCGCCTGATCAGACCGTTGCGGCCGGCTCGCCCTTCAGCCGGGCGAGCTCGGCCTCGAGCTCGGCGATCCTGCCGTCGCGCGCGGCCAGCGCTGCCGCGACGTCGGCCGCATCGAATTTCTGCGGGATGTGCTGCGGGCAATTGGTGTCCCAGGCCGTGATCGTGAACAGGATCACCTGCTCGGGACGCGCCCTGTAACCCTGCGGCATCAGCGAGCGCGTCAGTGCCGGATCGTCTTCGACCACGCGCGCCTCGCCCCAGATCTTGACGCGCCGGCGGTGCGCGTAATCCATGATGAAGATCTGCGCCTTCGAGTTTTCCGACAGATTGCCTTGGCTGATGTATTGGCGGTTGCCGCTGTAGTCCGCAAACGCCAGCGTGCGCGTATCGAGCGCCTTGAGGAAGCCGGCAGGTCCGCCGCGATGCTGGATGTAAGGCTGACCGTCGGCCGAGGCCGTCGCCAGATAGAAGCTCGTGGTCTGAGCCAGGAATGCCGCCAAATCGGGATCGATCTCGGTCCGCCAGCCGCGGTCCTGCTCGACATGGGCATAGGCCTCGCGCGAGCCCTTGCGCGATTGGATCGCCTTGACGGCCGGCGAGAAGGCGACGTCGCTCGGGTAAATGAGGGTATCGGCCATCGGGATGCTCCCTGATGCAGGCGCGCCATGGGCTACCTGCCGCCTCGATGTGCGCCTTCAAGCGTGTCGAAACAATCTGGCGGATTGACACTTCATCATTGCTCATTATGCAATAATCTCCATGGACCGCATCGACGCCATGGAAGCCTTCGTGACGGTGGCCGAGCTCAACGGCTTTGCGCCGGCGGCCCGAAAGCTGAAGCTGTCGCCGTCGGCCGTGACCCGGCTGGTGGCGGCGCTCGAGGAGCATCTCGGCGCCAGGCTGTTGCAGCGGACCACGCGCTCGGTGGCGCTGACCGACGCCGGCACCCGCTATCTGGAGCGTGCCCGGCGCATCCTCGCCGATATCGAGGAGGCCGAGCTCGCCGCCGAGGGTGAGCGGCAAAAGCCGAGCGGCCGGTTGGTGGTGTCGGCGCCGGTCGGCTTCGGCCGGCTTCATGTCGGTCCGGTTGTCACCGCATATCTGCAGCGTTATCCGGAGGTCTCAGGCGAGCTGCGGCTCGAGGATCGCATCATCAATCTGGTCGAGGATGGCGTTGACCTCGCCGTGCGCGTCGGCCATCTGCCGGATTCCACGCTGGTTGCTCGGCAGGTGGGCGAGATGCGGCGGATCGTCGTCGGCGCGCCGGCCTATCTGAAAGCGCATGGCGAGCCGCGGTCGCCCGACGGGCTTGCAGCGCACCAGATCATCCAGTTCGGACCGGCGTCCGACTGGCGCTTTGTGAAAGACGGCCATGAGCTGCGGATCGCGACCGCACCGCGCTTCGTCACCAACAATGCCGACGTGGCCGTCCAATATGCCGAGGCCGGTGGCGGTCTGACCCGCGTCCTCGCCTATCAGGCCGCGGATGCGATCCGGCGCGGTCGGCTCAAAATCGTGCTGGCGAAGTTCGAGCAGCCCCGGCTGCCGATCCACATCATCTATCCGACCTCGCGGCTGTTGTCCGCGAAGGTCCGCGCCTTTGTCGACCTCGTCACCGAGACCTGCGACTGGCGTTTCGATTAAGCATCGTCACTGCTGTTTCGGCACCACGCGAAAGGTGCCGTTGGCGCGCGCGATCACGGCGTCATCGGCTTCGACAAGGCTCTGCGCGAAGCAGATCGTGCTGCCCGTCTTGATCACGTCGCTCTCGACCGCGAGCCATTGTCCGATTTTTGCGTTGCCGACATAGTCGACGGACAGGTTGATCGTCACCAGCGACACCTCCCAGCCAAGCGCCTGGGCGCAGCTGTAGCCCATCGCATTGTCGGCGAGCGCGGCAATCAGCCCGCCATGAATGAGGCCGCGCGCATTGGTGTGCGGCGTTGCCAAGCGCAGACCGATGATCACCGCCTTCTCTGTCTTCTTCGCATAAAGGGGCTCCCAGGGATCGGTGAACGGGCTCTTGCGGAAATGCGGCTCGAATCCGGGCGGAATGGTTTCAAGGCTCATGCGCGTCGTCCGTGGTTTTCCGGGGCGCGGCCATTGAACGTCATGCGCACGCGGTTTGCACTGCCTACAAAGTTTTAAACCGCGTTTTCGCTTTGAAATGCTGCAATCGTCTTGGATTGCGCGCGTCACCTTCCAGCTTTGGGCTATGCTGCGCGAGTACCGACGGTTGTCCGGAACGAAGGCGATGCGGTCTCGATATTCCGGCAGCCGGGTCGCGAGGGTCAATTCCGCGCCGGTCAAGCCTGCGGTTGCGCCTGCAACTCGCAATATTTGCATCTGCTGATGCTATAGGCTTGGTTTCGGCAGGCGGTCGCGTGCGGCGCCGCGACGCTTGCAATGATGGTTATATCATATAACAATGAACCAAAGGGCCCGCGGAGGCTCGGTACAGGGAGACGATCTCGATGAGGAAGACGCTTCTGGCGTTGTGGCTTGCAGCCGCCGTGACGCCCGCGTTTGGGCAGGAAAAAACCTTCGATCTGAAGATTTCACATTGGGTGCCGGCCAGCCATCCGCTGCAGAAGGCGCTCGAGGACTGGGCGGCCGCGGTCGAAAAGGCCTCCGGCGGCACCATCAAGTCCAAGGTGTTCCCTGCGCAGCAGCTCGGCAAGGCGTTCGACCATTACGACATGGCGCGCGACGGCATCGCTGACGTCACCTACGTCAATCCCGGCTATCAGCCGGGCCGCTTCCCGATCATCGGCGCCGGCGAACTGCCGTTCCTGGTCTCCGACGCCAAGGGCGGCTCGGAGGGGCTCGATGCCTGGTATCGCAAATATGCCGACAAGGAGATGAAGGACGTCAAATACTGTCTTGCCTTCGTCCATACGCCGTCGTCGTTCCACACCCGCACCAAGAAGGTCGTGGTGCCGGAGGACGTCAAGGGCATGAAGATCCGCCCGGCGGATGCGACGATTGCTAACTTCGTCACCCAGCTCGGCGGCACCAATGTGCAGTCCTCGGCCCCTGAGGTGCGCGACATCATCGAGCGCGGCGTCGCCGATGGCGTCACCTTCCCGGCGGGCTCGCTGGTGCTGTTCGGCGTCGACAAGGTCACGAAGTACCACATGGACGCGCCGCTCTATGTCACGACCTTCGTCTTCGTGATGAACAAGGACAAGTACAACGAGATGTCCGATCGCCAGAAGAAGGCGATCGACGACAACTGCACCCCCGAGATGGCCGGCAAGGTCGGCGAGCCCTGGGGCAAATTCGAGGATGCCGGCGTCGACAAGATCAAGGCGGAGCCAGGCCAGGAGGTCTACAAGCTGACGCCGGAACAGACCGCGCAGTGGAAGAAGGCCGCGGAGCCGCTGTTCAAGACCTGGGCGGAGGGCGTCAAGAAGACCGGCATCGATGCCGACGCGGCGATGGCCGAGCTGAAGGCCTCGCTCGCCAAGTACAACGCGCTGGCGCAATAGCCTCCATACATCGCGGCGATGGTGGGCGTGGACGCCTGCTGTTGTCCTTTTGGATGCTAGCAGCATGCACAGATCTCGCCGCATGCTGGGTGTAACCTCGCCCCAACCCTCTCCCCGCAAGCGGGGCGAGGGAGCCTACCGCCAGCTGCGCAACAGCTTACTCATGATCTCGAGGATGTGTGTGCCTAACGTATGGATAGAGGCCCCATGAATCGCGCTGTCATGGATCGCATCATCGACGGGATCGAGTGGATCGCGGCGTTCTTCGTCGGCATCGTCGCGCTCGACATCTTCCTGTCGGTGCTGTTGCGCAATACGCTGAACTACTCGATCCCGGATTCCTTCGATATCGGCCGCATGCTGCTCGGCATCCTCATCTTCTGGGGCATTGCCGCAACCTCCTATCGTGGCACCCACATCACGGTGGACCTCATCTGGGGTAATGTCGGGCCGCGCTATCAGCGCTGGATCGACATCTTCGCGACGCTGGTGCTGCTGTTCGTCGTCACGGTGCAGACCTACACGCTGTTCGACAAGGTGCGCGGCACCTATCGCGACAACGTGCTGACGTTCGATCTGCACATGCCGACCTGGCCGTTCTTCGCGATCGCCTGGATCGGCGACGTCTCGGCGGTGCTGCTGATCGCAATCAGAACCTATCGACTGATCTTCCATCCCGAGGAGATCCATGAACCCAAAGTCAAGGTCACGGAGTAGCCTTTGATGAGCACGGATGCGGTCGCCGTCATCGGCTTCGTGTCGTTGTTTGCGCTGATGCTGTTGCGCGTGCCGGTCGGCATGGCGATGGGCCTCGTCGGCGTGTCCGGTTTCGGTTATCTCGTCTCGGGTCCTGCCGCGCTGAAGCTGGTCGGCCAGACATCGATGCGCACGGTGACGGACTACACCTTCGGCGTGATCCCGATGTTCCTGCTGATGGGGACCTTCGTCTCCAATTCCGGCATGAGCCGCGAGCTGTTCCGCGCCGCCAACGGCTTCGTCGGGCATATGCGCGGTGGCCTCGGCATCGCCACCGTCGCCGCCTGCGGCGGCTTTGCCGCGATCTGCGGCTCGTCGGTCGCGACCGCCGCCACCTTCTCCGCCGTCGCCTATCCGGAGATGCGCCGCTTCGGCTATCCGCAATCCTTCGCCACCGGCGTGATCGCCGCCGGCGGCACCCTGGGCGCGATGCTGCCGCCCTCCACGGTGCTTGCGGTCTACGGCATCATCACCGAGCAGGACATCGGCAAGCTGTTCATCGCGGGCATCATCCCGGGTCTGCTCGCAATGAGCATGTACATGATCACCATCGCGGTGATCGGCCGCGTCGCCCCTGGCTTCCTCCCGAAAGGCGAGCCGCTGCCCTGGCGCAAGCGCTTCGCGGGCCTGCGCGACATCTGGGCGCCGGTGCTGCTGTTCCTGTTCGTGATCGGCGGGCTCTATGGCCTGCCGTTCCTGCCGCGCTTCACGCCCACCGAGGCGGGCGGCGTCGGCGCCACCGGCGCCTTCATCATCGGCCTCGTCACCGGCCGGCTCGACAAGGAGAAGATCCTGGCCTCGCTGCTGCAGGCCACGCGAACCGCGGCCGCCGTCTTCACCGTGCTGATCGGCGCCCTGATCTTCGGCTACTTCCTCACAGTCACGCAGACCCCGCAGAAGGTCACCGAATTCCTCACCGGCCTGGGGCTCGGGCCCTACGGCGTGCTGGCGCTGATCATGGTGATGTATCTCGTGCTGGGCTGCCTGATGGATGCCATGGCGATGATCATCCTGACGGTGCCGATCATCTTCCCGGTGATCCAGCATCTCGGCTTCGACCCGATCTGGTTCGGCGTCATCATCGTGATGACGGTCGAGCTCGGGCTGATCCATCCGCCGGTCGGCATGAACGTGTTCGTGATCAAGAGCGTGGTGAAGGACGTCTCCTTCGCGACGATCTTCAAGGGCGTGCTGCCGTTCGTCGCCACCGACCTGGTCCGGCTGGTGATCCTGATCGCCTTCCCGCTGCTCGCCACCTGGCTGCCGCAACAGATGATGGCGCGCTGATGTCGACACCCACGCTTCAGACGAAATACGTTTTCACCATCACCGCGCGGATCGGCGATGTCACCTCCGCCGGCGAGATCGGCACTGGCGTCCGGCGGATCATCCCGATCACAGGCGGCGAGGTGAAGGGCCCGGGTTTGGATGGCGGAGGCATTTGGGGCACGGTCTGCGGCTTCGGTGCCGACTTCCAGATCATCCGTCCCAACGAGCTGATCGAGCTCGAGGCGAAATACGCCTTCGAGACCGACGACGGCGCCATCGTCTATGTCGAGAACCGCGGCATCCGCTTCGGGCCGGTCGAGCTGCTGCAGAAGCTCAAGCGCGGCGAGCCGGTCGATCCCGCGCTGATCTATTTCCGCACCACCCCGCGGTTCGAGACCGGCCACGACAAATATCGCTGGCTGATGCAGCACATCTTCGTCGCCTCCGCCGCGCGCCACGCCGATCGCGTCGTCATCGACGTGCACATAGTGCTGTGAGCGGCGCGCGGCGACAAAGCTGCCATGTAAGATCACGATGTGCCGTCCACAGGGCCAGCTCGCGCCTTTTCCATCTGCCCTGTCGGCCGGTAGGCCGAGATCAGATCCGGGTAAGGTTGAGAGTCCACGCCGGTCATATTCAACGAGCGGCTGCACGGTTCGACGGCTTCTTCATATTGCCGGAGGTGCAGATAGGCAACGCAGAGAAGTCGCGCCGTGATTTTGTCGCGCAAGACCGCCGGATTTGCATGGTCGCCATCGAACCGATCTGACCAGATGTCGCGGGCGCTCTGAAGATCGGTCAGCGATACGTTGACCCGCACCTGGTCGCCGTTGCGCTTGACCGCGCCGCGTACGGCCCAGCGGATGCCGAGATCCATCCCGAGCTGCTTCAGGTCGATTGGCTTGTTCTTGTAGGCGAAGGCCGCCTCGCGTCCGACCACGAAACTGGCCGGCGTCCTCGCGAGCTCGGCCGTCAAATCCGCGGTGATGGCGTCAGCAAGATGGGCCTGCTCCGGATCGTTGTTGAGGTCGGCAAACGGCAACACGACGACAGCCAGACGAGGCGCGATGTCGCGCCTGAATTGACCCTGGATCTTTTGAGCGTCCCGAACGACGTCGCTACGAACTGTCCTCCAGACATTCCAATAGCCGATCAGGCCACCGGCAATTGCGCCGATGGCGGCAATCGATGTCAGCGCCCCGCCGACGAGCCGCAAATGATTTCTGAGGTGATGCAGCCAGCCATCCGCGTGCTGTTTGCTAACCACTTTTTGAGAGAGATCAGGGCCGGATACCGCCGTCTTCCCGGCCGACCCGGCGAGCTCGGACGGCTCAGCGAGTGTGTCTGAGGCCACCACGGTTGCTGGGTGCCGATCCTCCTCGCGGACAGCGCTCACGAAACGAATGCCCTTGCGTGGAAATGTCTTGATGAGCCGCTGTTGTTCGCCGGAGTCGCCGATCGCGCGTCGAACGGCGTTCAGCCGGGTTGTCACCGCCGCGTCAGACACAATCCGACCATTCCAAACCGCTTTGATGAGATCGTCCTTGCTGACGACGCGATCCCTGCTGAGGATCAGATATGCGAGCAGATCGAGAACCTGCGGCGTCGTAGGCACGACATCAGCGCCCCGCCGCAACTCGCGCCGTTCGGTGTCCAACGCAAAGTCCTCGAAGAAATAGCGCATGGCACCATTCCTCTGGCTTGCCCTCGGTCGCCCGAGAGTGTGGCAGCGCTGCCCTCAAAGAATAAGCCCTCGGTAAGGAAAATGTAAGCCAGATAACAAGCGCACCCGTCGTGGTGTGGCAGCATCGTGTCGGGTGGATCAATCGGCGGAGCTACCGCGATGAGCAAGACCCACGACACGATCAGCTCGGCACACACCTTCGTGCCGGCCATATCCTTCGGGCTTTTCGAGAGATTTCGGGTTGCCTATCGGGAATGGCGCGAGCGCCGAATGGTACAGGCGACCTTGTCCGGCCTGAGCGATAGGGAGCTCATGGATATCGGCACGACGCGTAGCGAGATCGACTACGTCGCCTCGCAGAAAGGTATCGCGAGGCCGCCTCGTTCGACAGGCCGGCACAGCGGCGTTACCTTCGTTGTCCTGCTGCTTTGTCAGATGCTTATTCTCGCTTTCGCAAATGACGCCCAAGCTCAATGCACTGCGCGAGACGTTCTGCGGAACTACGCGACGCTCAAGGCCGTTCCGCGGCCACCGGAATCGCTGGTTCCTGTCAGCTCGGCTACCGGTGTTCCGGTGTGGAAGACGATTGCGATAGGAACGTTCACGGACTCGCTCGCTCTTCGTAGCGCCATGCGTGCAATGGGTTGCGGCGTCGGAAATTCCGCAGCCGATATACTTGGCCAGCCGTATTTTGCTGTCAGCGGAAAGAAAGCTGACGTGCAGCTTGTTGCTGTCTCGGGCACCGAACTCGGCTTTAAGGGCGAGACGGCTCCCTTGAAGGACATTTATCTGCGCGCACAACGGCTGGGTTTCCGGCTCGCGCCCGCCGAAATCGGTCCACAACTGAGGCTTCAGTACATGGATCAACCGATCGGTGAATTTCTGATCATCGGGATGGAGCCGATCAGGACGTCGGCGGGTGAACCGGTCATCCTGACGGTCGCCAATGGCGGAGCAGGCCTCATTCTGATCGGCCAGGAGGCCCGCGACGATGCGGAAATTTCGGTGACATCACGTTTTGTATTCGAGCGGCCCAATCCATCCGCCGCTGCGGAGACCGCAGCACTGGCCAATTAGTACGTCATGCACGGATCCGATGTGAGCTGTTCTCAGCTCTGAAGTGGCGACCACGGTCGATTGGCTAAAGGCCGATATCCACGTAGATTGCGTTCAGAGGGTTTTCACCTTTGACGTGTTGAATTGTCCCTATGACGCCACGGCGGGCAGTTGCAATAGGGATATGGGTGATAGTCGCAACTGGCTTCATTTTGGCCGGGTACAATGGCGCGGCAATTTATATCTGGTACACGACAGGGAAGGTTGAGCTTCTCGGGAGCCTCAGGGATAGTTCTTACTCTCCGATCCTCTTTTCGAAGGCGTTGGTGCAAGACTTCCTAGGATTTGCAATTGGTGCCTGTCTTCTGGTTTTGGCACCATTCGTGATCGCGACTTTCTTAAAGGCACTCGGCAGAAGAAAACAGCCCTGACGGCTTGGTCTGCCAATGGGGAAAACCATCGCTGGCTGATGCAGCAACTCTTCGTCGCCTCTGTCGTCCGCCACGTCGACCAACGGGTTGTCGAACGTGCATCTGGTGCTGCAGGGGCAGGGCGCTGCCAGGCCGCGATTCACGAAAAATTACCGCTTGCCTGCTTGCATGAGGCGTCCGCCGTCGTACCCAGCGCTTCCCTTGGCGGTCCGGCAGGGTTCTCACCATGAGCGTTACCAGCGTCGACAGGGCGCGCGGCTGCGGCCTCATGGACGGCCGCGCCCAGATTCTGGCCCGGGTGCCGGCCTGGTTCTGGGCCGCTGTCATCGTTGGCGTGCTGGTCGTGCTCCAGGGCAACAACCTGCTCACCGACACCGATACGTTCTGGCAGATCAAGGTCGGCGGGTGGATCCTTGCGCAGCATGCGGTCCCCCATGTCGACATCTACTCCTGGACCAAGGCCGGTGCGCCCTGGATATCATCGTCATGGCTGTCGCAGATGCTGTTCGCAGCCGCTTACCAGTTGGCGCGATGGCCTGGCGTGGTCGCGCTGTCCGCGCTCGCCATCGCGGCCGCGTTCGCGCTGCTGGTGCGGGTGCTGACTTCGCGGACCTCCATCGCCGCCGCCGGTGTGGTGGCGATGGTCGCGTTCGCGCTGGCGCAGCATCATCTGCTGGCGCGGCCGCATGTGCTGGCGATGCCGGTGATGGTCGCCTGGGTCTCCGGCCTCATTGCTGCGGCCGATCGTCGCGCCGCGCCGTCACCATGGCTGCTGCCGCTGCTCGCGCTCTGGGCCAACGTTCATGGCAGCTTCCTGCTCGGGCTCGGACTGGTCGCCCCGATCGGTTTGGATGCGGTGTGGAATGCGCAAGCGCCGCGGCGCAAGATGCTCGCACTCAAATGGGCATTGTTTGGCATCGGCGCGTTGATCGCCAGCTGTGCGACGCCCTATGGCTGGGACACGCTGTTCGCGGCCCGGAAGATTCTCGATCTCGGCGGCGTGCTGGCGCTGATCTCTGAATGGGGGCCAGTCAGCTTCGCGCAAGTCAGCACGTTCGAAGTCTGCCTGCTGGTGGCGATCGCGGCGGTGCTTTACTTTGGCGTGATGCTGCCGCCGACGCGGATCCTCCTCGCGCTCGGACTGCTGCATATGGCGCTGAGCCATGACCGCCACATTGAGGTGTTCGCGCTGCTGCTGCCCCTGGTGTTGCTGACGCCGCTTGCCGATCGGTTCGGCGGGCCGAGCGACGCTGCTCCTGCAGCGCGGAGCGTGGCGACGGTCACGGCGGTTGTCGCGGCGGTGTTGCTGATTATCGGCGTCGCCGCGCTGCGCCCGATCCGGCTCGCGGCTGATGAGCAGTTCCAGCCGGCGATCGCGGCGCTGCGCGCCCAGAACGTGACGCGGGTGTTCAACGAGGACGCGCTCGGCGGCTACATGATCTGGAAGGGCATGGCGCCGTTCATCGATGGACGTTCCGAACTCTACGGCGAGCAGTTCGGGCTTGATTACTTCAACGCGGTATCGTTGCAGGATCCCAACGTGCTGTTTCGCATTCTCGATGAGAACAAGATCGAGGCCACGCTTCTGCTTTCATCGACACCCGCCGCGCAGCTGCTCGATCGTCTCGACGGCTGGCACAGAGTGTTCGCCAACGACTGGGCCGTGGTGCATGTTCGCGCTGTGAAGTAGACGCTGCTCAACGCGCTGCTATTCCCACCGGTGAAGCCAGATCAGGGCGCCCCACCGACTGCAATCGCGATGACGTGATGTCCGAAAAGAACGAGCCTGCGATCAGCAAAATGTAATCTGGGTAACAAGCGCACCCGTCGTGGTGTGGCAGCATCGTGCCGGGTGGATCAATCGGCGGAGCTGCCGCGATGAGCACGACCCACGACATACTGAGGTTACCGCGCACCTTCGTGCCGATCAAACCCGTCGGATTTTTCGCGAGGCTTCAGGTGACGTTTCGGGACTGGCGCGAGCGCCGAATGGTCCGCGCCACCTTGTCCGGCCTCAGCGACAGGGAGCTGCTGGACATCGGCACCACGCGCGGCGAGATCGACTTTGTCGCGTCGCATCGGGATATCGACCCCAGGGGCGCTGTATCCGCCGAATAGGTCCGAAATCCGCTGGGGTGTCGCAGACCTCCGACGTCCCCGTCATTTGCGAGGAGCGATAGCTCGAAGCAATCCAGTCGTTCTGCAGACGTCGTCTGCATCGCGTCCGCCATAGCCGTTCGGGCCTATGGCGGACGAGTCATTTCGCTCGCAACGACTGCCTGGATCTGCCAGTCGTCTACTCGTCGTCGTCCCAATCCGAAACGCTGCCGTAGTCGTGGTCGCAATTTCGATATCGGTAAGCCGGCGCGTAGCCGTAGCCGTCATAGGCCGGGTAGCGATAGTGGGAGTGGTAGGCAGGCGCGCGCTCATACGCTTGCGTTTCCGAGGCCAGTGCGCCGCCGATGAGAGCTCCGACAACCAGGCCGCCGATCAGCGCCGCGTTGCGTCCGTCATGGGCTTGAGCTGGCGCCGTGCCGGCGAACAGAGTTGCGGTCACGGCGAGCGCGGCGATACCGCCTGTGAGAGATGTCTTGAGCGAAGCCATGTGTCCCCTCCATTTGAATGGTGGTTACCTTCTACATGGCGCGCATTGAAGCCATGCTGAACATGCCGTTGTTCGCCGTTCATCTCCGAAGCCGGCCTCCGCGCCTCGGAATCCAGAATTGCCGCTGCCCGCCTGGGATCAAGTCTGCATGGGGCCCCATTCCGGACAGATGAATTTACGGTTTGTTCGGGAGACCTGGGCAACACTTTCGGTTCGGACGCCGGCCTGCTCGCACCTGAGTGGATCGTCGAGGTAAACTCATCATAGTTCGTGAACGTGGCGAGCCAAATCCCTCCGCTCATCTGAGGCATGTGGAAACCCCTCTCACCCGTATTGGAATTCCTTGATCGGTATCACGGCTGGATCGTTGGCTTCGCTGCCCTAGCGGCAGTCCTGCTACTCAACCAGTTGATCTATCGCCGCCGCTGGAAGTCTTACCCCACACTTGAGCAGTATCTGGCAACCCACCCCGGCTGCGACGAAGCGGAGGGCGTCGTTTGTAGCCGATGCCGGCGCAAGGCATTGGGAGCCCGAGTGATCAGTGCGGGGCGCATCTACCGCTGCGCATGGTGTGAAACCGAACTTTATCGAATCGACAAAACTGGATGAGAATCCATCTGGACGTCACGGGTGGAACTGAGCGGCAGCGTCATGCGCAAGATCGGTCTATCGTCGGCTTGGACGTTTTCAGCCAAGTTTGTATTTCCGGCTCTCTGGATATCAGGCTTTGGACTAGGAACCGTCTCTCTTTGGTTGGACGCTTTCCACGGTAGAAACAACGAATTGCCGCCCTCGGTGGAGAAGTTTGTATTCCTCGGGGTGTGGATTGTAGGATCAGTATTCATTTTGTGGGTTTGCGCCGGACTAAAGCGAGTGCGCGCAGATGGACGACAGCTGTTTGTCTCCAACTACCGTCGCGAAATCTGCATCCCTTTAAACGCCGTTCAGGACGTTAGACAAAATCGTTGGCTAAATATCCGACCAGTCACGATCTATTTTAGGGTCGCCACTGAGTTCGGTGACCGAGCAAAGTTCATGCCTAAGCGGCGTATTGCCATTCGATTTTGGCGCGTAGACCCGATCGTCAATGAGCTGAAGCAATTGGCGGGATTGCTGCCTGATGCGTGAGGCGTGTTCTGTCTTATGCCCTCCTCGCAATGACGGACGACGAAACTGCGGGCGTCATGGGAAGTTCTCGATTGATCGCTCAAGCGCGCCGCATATGCGATGTCGTCCCGGCGAACGCCGGGACCCATACCCACCGGCCTTCTTTTGCCGAAGGCTAGCGCGATCAGCTTGCTTCGTCACCTCTGCCTGTGGTTATGGGTCCCGGTGTTCGCCGGGGACGACGCTGTGAACTTGATAGCTTGTCGGGCAAATCAGTTTGCGAGTTTGCATGGTCAGGCGGCAGAGTATGTTCGCCAGACGGGAAAGATTCGTCCTCTTGGAAAAACTTATTTCGCAAACCGTTTCAATATGGTGCGGCTCGCGGGAGCAATATCTCCTAAATTTCCTCTTTCGCTTTTCCAGAAATTGTGTTTGTCTCTTCCCATCCCGCCTCATCGAAGAGGGGCGTTGCGCGCGATCGTCACGACACGCGGGGCGGGGAGCGGTGGCCGCGAGATGTCGCAGCATGTCCTTTGCGGAGATGCGGACGAACGATGTTCTTGCGGACGTGAAGTCGTGTGGTCCTGGCCTCCCGGTGCTGAGGCCGCGCTGACGCGCAAGCGTCATGCGCAGCGCGATGAAGCTTCGCTTCACGCAGACGGGGGCAATCAAGCCGGTCCCCGGGGAGATCACGTATAAGCGTGAAGACCATCGCGCAGGGAAGGCCGGGTCGTCTCGGCTGAGCCTGTGGTACCTGCCGCCTGCATTTTTTGCTGCAGGCGGGCCGCGGGCGCCGGCCGGCGCCCGGCCTTCCTTGCGCCCTCTCGATCTCTAGAGGGGCCTATCGTCTTCAACACTCGGGCATAATCTGCCGCGAGACTGCGCGCGCATGTCTTTGTTGCGCCGCATATACCGCATCGCACAACACGATGCCGCGAGGCGGTTGTTGACAGTTGGCAAAATCGTTATAAAACATAACTATTCTGAATAGGACACAATAGCGCCCATGGGAAACGCCGACAGCGCACCAGCGCAAGCCTTCGCGCTGCTTCAGATCGAGCAGCGGGGCGCCGTCCTCACCGTCGGCCTCAACCGGCCGGCCAAGCGCAACGCGCTCAACGATGCCATCATCCAGGAGATCGGTGACTGCTTTGCCGGCCTGCCGGATGACGTTCGTGCTGTGGTCATCCATGGCCTCGGTGACAATTTCTCCTCTGGCCTTGATCTCTCGGAATTGCGTGAGCGTGACGCCACCGAGGGTCTGGTGCATTCGCAGACCTGGCATCGCGTGTTCGACCGCATCCAATATTGCCGCGTGCCTGTGATCGCGGCGCTGAAGGGCGCGGTGATCGGCGGCGGACTCGAGCTTGCCTGTGCGGCGCATATCCGCGTCGCCGAGCCGTCGGCCTATTTCGCGCTGCCGGAAGGCCAGCGCGGCATCTTCGTCGGCGGCGGTGGCTCGGTGCGGCTGCCGCGGCTGATCGGGGTGGCGCGGATGATGGATATGATGCTCACGGGCCGCGTCTATTCCGCCACCGAAGGTTCGGCCTATGGCTTCGCGCAATATCTGGTCGACGCGGACACCGCGCTGGCCAAGGCGCTGGAACTCGCCGAGAAGATCGCGAGCAACGCGCCGCTGACCAATTTCGCCGTTCTGCAGGCCTTGCCGCTGATCGCGGAAGCAAACCCGCAGACCGGCCTGTTGATGGAATCGCTGATGGCCACCGTCGCGCAGAGCGACCAGGAGGCCAAGCGCCGTATCCGCGCCTTTCTCGATCACAAGACCGCAAAGGTGAAACCGACGTGACATGAACGCGCCAATCATAACAAGCACACAGGGAGGAATGAACGAGACGCCGGCGCAAACGCCGGGTGCCCATCCCTTGCGCGCGATCTCGTTCAACGACCCCGCGGTGACCATCGAGCGTCGCGGCGACGGCACGATCTATCTTCGCCCCAAGCAGCCGCTGGCGGACTATCCGCGGCGCATCACTGACCGCCTGCATCATTTCGCCGAGACCGCGCCACAGCGCGTGTTCATGGCCGAACGCGTTGGGCCGACGGGCTGGCGCGAGCTGAGCTACGCCACGCTGCTGACCGCGAGCCGGCACATCGCATCGGCACTGCTGCAGCGCGGATTGTCGCCGGATCGTCCGGTGATGATCCTGTCCGGCAACTCGATCGACCATGTGCTGGTGGCGTTCGGTGCGCTCTATGCCGGCGTGCCGTTCTGCCCGGTGTCCCCTGCCTATTCGCTGGTGTCGCGCGACTACGGCAAGCTGTCCTACCTGATGAAGCTGCTGACGCCGGGACTGGTGTTCGTCGACGACGCCGACAAGTTTGCCGATGCGCTCACAGCCAACGTGCCTGAGGGGACGGAGATGGCCGCTTCGTTCGGCGCGGTGCCGGGCCGCACGGTCACGATGCTGGCCGATCTGATCGCGACCCCGCTTCATCCGGGGCTTGATGCAGCTCATGACCAGATCGGCCCGGAGACGATCGCGAAATTCCTGCTGACCTCAGGCTCGACCGGCAATCCCAAGGCGGTCATCAACACCCAGCGGATGATCTGCGCCAATCAGGTGATGATCCGCGAGACCATGGCGTTCCTGAAGGACGAACCGCCGGTCATTATCGACTGGCTGCCGTGGAATCACACTTTCGGCGGCAACCACAATGTCGGGCTCACCCTGTACAACGGCGGCTCGATGTATCTCGACAAGGGCAAGCCGGTGCCGGGCGGCATCGAAGAGACGGTGCGCAATCTCCGCGAGATCTCGCCGACCGTCTACTTCAACGTGCCCAAGGGCTATGAGTCGCTGCTGCCTTATCTGCGTGAGGACGCGTCCCTGCGGAAGACATTCTTCGGCCGCCTGCACGCGATGTTCTTCTCAGGCGCGGCGATGGCGCCGCATGTCTGGAGCGAACTCGACGAGCTCTCGGTCTTGGAGACCGGGACGCGCGTGCCGATGCTCACCGGCCTCGGCTCGACCGAGACCGCACCGTTCTTCATGTCGGTCAATCCGCGCACCAGCCGCTCCGGCCATGTCGGGCTGCCGGTCGCCGGCAACGAGGCCAAGCTCGTGCCCAACAATGGCAAGCTCGAGGTGCGCGCCAAGGGACCGAACGTCACACCAGGCTATTGGCGCCAGCCGGACGTCTCAGCTGCGGCCTTCGACGAGGAAGGCTTCTACAGGATGGGCGATGCGCTGAAGCCGGCCAATCCTGCTGATCTCGATGCCGGCTTCGATTTCGACGGCCGCATCGCCGAGGACTTCAAGCTGGCCAGCGGCACCTGGGTCTCGGTCGGTCCGTTGCGCGCCCGCTTCATCGCGGCCTGCGCGCCCTTGGCGCGCGACGTCGTCATCGCCGGCATCAACCGCGACGAGGTCGCCGCCATCGTGGTGCTCGATCTCGACGGCTGCCGGCTGATCAACGCGACCTTGCCCTATGATGATCTCGCCGCGACCGCGGCCGATCCGCTGGTCCGCGAGGCGTTCCGCGAGCGCTTCGTGAAATTCCTGGCCACCGCGACCGGCTCGTCGACCCGGATCACCCGTGCGGTGCTGTTGGGAACGCCGCTCTTGATCGACAAGGGCGAGGTTACCGACAAAGGCTCGATCAACCAGCGTGCGGTTTTGGAGAACCGGAAAGAGCTGATCGAGCAGCTCTACGCGGCCACGCCGTCGGACGAGATCATCGTGGTCGGCTGAACCGCGCATCAGAAGGAGAACAATCATGTTGTTGAAGGATCAGGCTGCGATCGTCACCGGCGGCGCCTCCGGATTGGGCGCGGCGACTGCCCGCAAGCTCGCCGCGCAAGGCGCCAAGGTCGCCGTGTTCGATCTCAACGCCAAGCTGGCGGAGGAGGTCGCGGCGGAAATCAAGGGCACCGCCGTCGTGTGCGACGTCTCCGACGCCGCGTCCGCCGAAGCCGGCATCGTGCAGGCGGCCAAAGCACATGGACCGGCGCGGGTTCTGATCAACTGCGCCGGCATCGGCGTGGCCAAGCGCGTGATCGGCCGCGAGGGGCCGATGGCGCTCTCCGATTTCGACAAGGTGATCAAGGTCAACCTGATCGGCTCGTTCAACATGCTGCGGCTGGCGACCGCCGAGATGTCGAAGCTCGAGCCGCAGGCGACCGGCGAGCGCGGCGTCGTCGTCAACACGGCCTCGGTCGCGGCCTATGACGGTCAGATCGGCCAGGCGGCATACTCGGCGTCGAAGGGCGGCATCGTTGCGATGACCTTGCCGATCGCGCGCGAGCTCGCGCAGTTCGGCATCCGCGTGCTGACCATTGCGCCGGGCCTGTTCCTGACGCCGCTGCTCGCCAACCTGCCGCAGGAGGCGCAGGATTCGCTCGCCGCCGCGATCCCGTTCCCGCGCCGACTCGGCGATGCCTCCGAGTTCGCCGCGCTCGCGCTGCACATGGTGGAGAACCCCTATCTGAACGGCGAGGTGGTGCGGCTCGATGCCGCGCTGCGCATGGCGCCGAAGTGAGCTCGTCGGATCAACTGATCATGGCCGTCATTCCGGGACGACGCGTGAGCGTCGGGCCCGGAATCGATTTGGCGTCAGTGGCGGTGGTGAGATGGATTCCGGCCTCGGCTCTTCGAGCCGCCCCGGAATGACCGCGGAGAGAAATCGGTAGCCAACATGTTCATCCACCGCCGCGACGTGCAGATCCAATGGGGCGACTGCGACCCCGCCAACATCGTCTACTACCCGCGTTATTTCGCGATGTTCGACGATTCCACCTCGGTCATGTTCGAGGCGGCCGGCTTCTCCAAGCAGGACATCGTCCGCCGTTACGGCCTGGTCGGCATCCCCATGGTCGACACCCGCGCCAAGTTCTACATCCCCTCGACCTATGGCGACTGGATCACGATCGAGAGCCGGATCGAGAGCATCAAGCGCTCCTCCTTCGAGGTGCTGCACAAGGTGTTCAAGGGCGATCAGCTTGCGATCGAAGGGTTCGAGACCCGCGTCCTGGTCGGGCGCGACCCCGACAATCCCGACAAGCTCAAGTCGGCCCCTTTTCCGGAGGAGATGAAGGTTAAATTCCTGCAAGCTTGATGGCGCCTGCGTTACGCCTGAAATGCTTTCCTTTACGGCTTGCCCGTGCTTTGACGAAGGTCGTTATCGAATTTTCTGGATCATAAGCTAAAGAAAAACGCGAGACCCGAACTGAACGACATCCCTGGGAGGAGTGAATGAGAAAGGCCCTTTTAGCGGCGGCAGCCGTCGCGGCAATATCGGCGGCAGTACCGGCGCTGGCGCAGACGAGCGAGATCACGATCGGCATCACGACCACGACCACCGGCCCCGGTGCGGCCCTCGGCATCCCCGAACGCAACGCGCTGGAATTCGTGCCGAAGGAGATCGGCGGCGTGCCGCTGAAGGTGATCGTGCTCGATGACGGTGGTGATCCGACCACCGCCACCACCAATGCGCGGCGCTTTGTCACGGAGTCCAAGGCCGACATCATCATGGGCTCGGCGCTGACGCCGCCGACGATCGCCGTGTCCAACGTCGCCAATGAAGCCGGCATTCCGCATTTCGGCCTGGCGCCGTTCCCGGTCACGCCGGAGCGGATGAAGTGGTCGGTGGTGATGCCGCAGCCGGTGCCGATCATGGGCAAGGTGCTGTACGAGCACATGAAGGCGCACAACATCAAGACCGTCGGCTATATCGGCTATTCCGATTCCTACGGCGATCTCTGGTTCAACGATCTGAAGAACCAGGCGGTGCCGATGGGGATTTCCATCGTCGACGAGGAGCGCTTCGCGCGTCCGGACACCTCTGTGACCGGCCAGGTGCTCAAGCTGGTCGCCGCCAACCCGGATGCGATCCTGGTCGGCGCGTCCGGCACCGCAGCCGCGCTGCCTCAGTCCGAATTGCGCGAGCGCGGCTACCAGGGCCTGATCTATCAGACCCACGGTGCCGCCAGCATGGATTTCATCCGTATCGCCGGCAAGGCGGCGGAAGGCGTGATCATGGCTTCGGGTCCGGTGATGTCACCGGAGACGCAAGCAGACAGCGCGCTGACCAAGGCGCCCGGCCTTGCGCTCGACCAGGCCTATGAGGCCAAATACGGCGCGAACAGCCGCAGCCAGTTCGCCGGCCATTCCTATGATGCCTTCGAGATCTTGAAGCGCATCATTCCGGTGGCGCTGAAGACCGCCAAGCCCGGCACGCCGGAGTTTCGCGAGGCGATCCGCCAGGCGCTGTTGAGCGAGAAGGACCTCGCCGCCAGCCAGGGCGTCTACAACTTCACCGAAAAGGACCGCTCGGGCCTCGACGATCGCGCCCGCATCATCCTGACGGTGAAGGACGGCAAATACGTCCCGGCGCAGTGAGCGCGCGGAGTCATTGAGGCAGACAAGACGGGCCGGCTCTCTGGGCTGGCCCGTTTCTCACGAAGGAGCGGCAACTAGGCGAGGGCGCCGATCGACGGCTTGAGCTTGTCGGCGTCGACCACATAGCCGGTCGCACTGGTAAACAGTCTTGCCGCGGCCTTGGCCTTGTCGAGATATCTGGCGTAGGCGGCCGCGCCGACACGGTTGACCGCCTCCTCCAGTCCGGAAGGCGGAGCCATCACCGCAGCTCCGGGCGACGGGCGATAGGTGAGAACGGCCTCGCGGAATTCGGCCTCGGCGTTGCGCAGATCGGTGATGACGGCGTTGATCTGCGAGGCGCTGCTCTGGTTGACGAGCTTGCCGGCGATGTAGACCACTTGGCTGAGGCCGAGGATGCCCAGGATATTTTGCGGCACCGTGAACGACGACAATTGCGACACCCCGCCGATGAAGAGCGCTCCTCCGACGGCGGCCGTGAACAGCAGGCTCTGAAACCGATAGACGTCGAAATTGCCGTCGGTCGAGATCAGGTCGAAGAAGGTCGGATCAGCGTCGAGGCGGATGTTGGGGGTGTCGAACCATCCTTTGTTCAACAGCCAGGCCTGGTTGGCGGGATCGACGGCGGTTTTAGAGGTCTCGGCTCCTTTCGCGGCGGCGGCCCCGATGCCGGAGATGCCCAGCAATTCGAGCACGGTCGTCGAGAGGTCGGACAGCACCCCGGTGCGCATCAGCACGAAGGCGAGCATCACGAACACCAGGACCGTGAAGAAGAACACCTGAAAGGTCGACAGGCTTCCGCGATTGTCCGAACCGGCCGTGATGCGGATCGGATTCCAGGATTGAAGACCGGTCAGCTTGAGCTTGGTTACCCGCTGAATGGCTCGGGCCGCCGCGCCGTAGACGGCGACGCCGATCAGGATGGTGAAGGCGATGCTCCATCCGAGCGGACTGACATGCACCGGCATAAAGGACACGTTGAAGGGGCGCCGCCCCCGGCATTGATAGATGAAGAGATTTCGCTTGGTCCAGAAACCCGCAGCCGCCGTCGGAACATCGATCGTCACGATCGTCTCGCCGGGAGAGAGCAGATGTCTGGTGACGAGATCGTCGGTGTTGGCGGCTTTTCTCTCGCGCGCGCGCCGGCTGATGTCGTCGCGGAGCGTGCCGCCCTCGAGCGGCTGATTGTTCTTGTCGAGCAGGATCGCGAAATAATGCGCATCCGAAGCGATCGGCGTGGCGAGGCCGACATCCACCGAGTTTCCCGCGGGCAGCAGGTTGGCGTCATAGACGATGGCCGGGCTGTTGGCGGAATGAGACAGCCGGTCCTTGAAATCCTCACCGCCCGCGCAATCGTTCAGGCTGGCCTCCGGCGGGGTTGCAGCTTTGCTTGCATCACCGGCAGGCGGGATCGTTGGCGAGGGGCTGATCGTCGGGCCGCCGGCCACGGGAGCGGCCGGCCGGCTGGCGTCGCTTGCCGCATCTTCTGCCCGGCAATCCGGCGCGACCATGGACATTCCCGCAAGCATCAGCAGGAGAGCCATGACCGATGCCAAAGGCGTTCGGCGGCCTCTGTCCGCGCATATCGAGAAGACTGCGGCAAGGTCGGGCAAGCGAACCTCCGTCCAGCACGATCGATGTTCGATTGGCTGGACGCAGGCTGCATAGCTTGCCGGATCGAGTCAACTACAAATGGCGGCGTAGCATGAGCACACTATCGCTCGCATCCGCCGCCTTCCTCAAGCTCCGGCTGCGCTTCGCCGATGGTGTGTGGTTCAGCCGGCCGCAGCGCTCTCGGCAAAGCCCAGATAGCTCGCCGCCACGCGCTGGTCGGTCGCGATCTCGCTGGCCTTGCCGTTCAGCACGAACTCGCCGAGCTCCATCACATAGGCGCGGTCCGCGACCTGCAACGCGGCCTTGGCGTTTTGCTCCACCAGCAGCACCGAAACGCCGTCCTGCCGCAGCTTGGCGATGATCTCGAAAATGCCGGCGACGATAATTGGCGCAAGGCCCAGGCTGGGCTCGTCCAGCATCAGGAGTTTCGGCGCGCCCATCAGCGCCCGGCCCATCGCCAGCATCTGCTGCTCGCCGCCGGACAGCGTGCCAGCAAGCTGCTTGCGTCGCTCCTTCAGCCGGGGAAACAGCGTGTAGACGTGCTCGAAGCCGGCCGCGGTGCGCGCCTTGCTCATCCGGAAGGCGCCGAGCTCGAGATTGTCCTCGACATTCATGCTGGCGAACAGCTCGCGATGCTCCGGCACCAGCGACAGGCCGAGCGCCACGCGGTCCTCGATCTCGAGCCGTGCGAGGTTCTCGCCGGCGAACGTGACGCGGCCTTTCAGCGGCAGCACGCCCATGATGGCGCTGAGCAGGGTGGTCTTGCCGGCGCCGTTGGCGCCGATGATGGTGACGATCTCGTTGTCGCCGACCTCGAGCGAGACCGAGCGCACCGCTTCGACCTTGCCATAGGACACATGCGCGTCCTCAACCGACAGCAGCGTGCTCATGCGGTGGCTCCGAGATAGGCCTTGATCACCTCGGGATTGGTCTTGATCGCGGCCGGCGTGCCTTCGGCGATCTTGGTACCGAAATCGAGCACCACGATGCGGTTGGCGAGATCCATCACAAATCCCATGTCGTGCTCGACCAGCAGCACGGACATGCCGCCGGCGCGGAGCTCGCGCAAGAGGGCGGCGAGTCGCTGCTTCTCCATGTGGCGCAGGCCGGCGGCGGGCTCGTCGAGCAGCAGGAGCACTGGGTCGACGCAGAGCGCGCGCGCGATCTCGACGATGCGCTGTTGCCCGAGCGACAACGAGCCTGCGAGCTGGTCCATCTGTTCGGCAAGGCCCACGCGCGCGATCTGCCGCGCGGCTTCCGCGAGCAGCTTGGCCTCGTCTGCGCGGTCGAGCCGGACCATGCTGGACAGCGCGCCGGCGGTCCCGCGCAAATGCGCGCCGATCGCGACGTTCTCCAGCACGGTCATATCGGGTACCAGCTTGACGTGCTGGAAGGTTCTGGCAATGCCGAGCTTGACGACGTCCTGCGGCGGAGCCTTGCCGATCGGCCTGCCCAGCATCGAGATATTACCTGAGGTGGCCGGCAGCACGCCGGTGATCAGGTTGAAGGTCGTGCTCTTGCCGGCGCCGTTCGGGCCGATCAGCGCCACGATCTCGCGCGCCTGCACGTCGAAGGAGACGTTGTTGACCGCGACTACACCGCCGAATTGCTTGCGGGCATTGTCGACCTGTAGCAGCAGGTCGGGGATGGCTTCCGGCCGTTCGCGCGCGGGCAGCGTGAGCGAGGTGTTCGGCTTCTTGCCCGCAGGCTTTAACGGCAGCCATGCCGTCAGCCACGGCCACAGGCCGGTCGGTGCGAGCTGGAGCAGAGCAACCAGCAGGATGCCGAACACGATGGTCTCTAGTTGACCCTCGCCGTGCAGCAGCAGCGGCAGATAGCTCTGCAGCACCTCCTTGAGGATCACGACGATCGCTGCACCCAGCACGCCGCCCCAGACATAGCCGGCACCACCGACCACCGCGACGAACAGATATTCGATGCCGGCCTGGGCGCCGAACGGGGTCGGGTTCACCGCGCGGGTGAAATGGGCATAGAGCCAGCCGGAGAGACCGGCCAGCACCGCGGCATAGATGAAGACCAGGAGCTTGGCGCTCGGCGCATAGACGCCGAACGCTTCGGCCGCGACGTGGCCGCGCCGCAGCGCGCGGATGGCCCGGCCGGTGCGGGAGTCCAGCAGGTTCATGGTCAGCAGCGCCGAGAGCAGCACCGCGATCCAGATCGCATAGTAGATGGTGCCGGGATCGAGCATCTTCAGCCCGTCGATCGACAGCGGCGGGATGCCGGAGATGCCGTCATTGCGGCCGAGAAATGCGAGCTTGCTGAACAGGTAGAACAGCCCCAGCCCCCAGGCCAAAGTGCCGAGCGGCAGATAGTGGCCGGACAGCCGCACCGTAACGAGGCCGAGCAGCACGGCCGCTCCGCCCGCGACCAGAAGCGACAGCGGGAGGGTCAGCCAGGGCGACACGCCGTAGTTCGCCGACAGCACCGCGGTGGTGTAGGCGCCGAAGCCCACGAAGGCGGCTTGGCCGAACGAGGTGAGGCCGCCGACGCCGGTGAGCAGCACCAGTCCCATCGCGACCAGCGCTGACAGGCCGATATTGTCGAGCAGCACGATCCAGAACGGCGGCATGCCCGGAATGGACGGGACCGCGGCCATCACCGCGGCGAAGATGATGAGGGGCCAACGCTCGCGCATCGCGCTAGTCCTTCTCTTCTTCGACCGCAGGCGCAGCGAGCGAGCGCAACACCAGGACGGGGATCAGCAGCGTGAAGACGATCACTTCCTTGAAATTCGAGGCGTAGAACGAGGAGAAGGCCTCGACGATCCCGACCAAGAGCGCCGCGACGGCGGTCAGGGGATAGCTGACGAGGCCGCCGATGATCGCCGCGACGAAACCCTTCAGGCCGATCAGGAAGCCGGAGTCGTAGTAGAGTGTCGTGATCGGCACGATCAGGATGCCCGACAGTGCGCCGATCGTGGCGGCCAGCAGGAAGGCGATCTGGCCCGACAGCGTGGTACGAATACCGACCAGCCGCGCGCCGAGCCGGTTCACGGCCGTGGCGCGTAGCGCCTTGCCGTAGAGCGTGAGCCCGAAGAACAGCCAAAGCGCGACGATGAAGGCGACGGTGATGCCGTAGACCGCCATGCCCTGACCGGTAAAGCGCAGGGGACCCAGCACGGCAGAGGCATTGAGTAGGGTCGGGCCGCGCTGGCCCTCGGCACCGAAGAACAATAGCCCCAAGCCCTGCAGCGCCAGATGGCAGCCGACTGAGGCAATCAGCAGCACCAGCACCGAGGTGTGCGCCAAGGGCTGGAACACGACGCGGTAGAGCGACAGCCCGATCGCCGCCACGATCAGCAGTGCGAGCACGAGGTTGATCCCGGCCGGTGGACGCTGGCCGGCAGCCCAGACGGTCGCGGCCAGAACCAGGCCGGGGAAGACGACATTGAGCGCGAAAGCGCGCGCAATGCGCTGCCAATGCAGCGATTTGCGCGCCGCGTAGAGATCGAAGGCAAAGGCGACAAGGCCCATGGCGAAGGCGAGCTTGGCGGTGCCGGGCATCTGGCCGGACGCAAGCGAGGCATAGGTCAGTGCGCCATAGGTGACGAATTCGCCCTGCGGGATCAGGATCACGCGCGTCACCGCGAACACGAGCACGAGCGCCAGCCCGAGCAGGGCATAGATCGCGCCGTTGGTGATGCCGTCCTGCAGCAGGAACAGCATGATCGTTGTGTTCAAGACCGGACGCTCCCCCTTTGATGACCGGATCGGGCCGGCACGCGCCGCCGTTCGGTCGCAGCAGTTGAAATCGGCTGCGGATGTTTGATATGGTGGATAACAATTATCAAGTATAATCTCAAGGCCACTGTAACAATGCGGCCTTCGGGAGCGGGATGGGAGCCCGACGCCATGACCCTCACCATGAACTGCGATGGCTGACGGCGCCAAAAATCCAGCCGGAAGCAGTCAAGCCCGGACCGGTCAAGCCAGGATTCCGAAGGAGCCTGCCGAACCGGCCAACGAGACGCAAGCGGTGCAGTTGGGCGAGCTGTCCGATCTGCTCGGCTATGTGCTCAAGCGGGCTCAGCTCAAGGTGTTCGAGGACTTTTTGAGCTGCGTTGCGCCATTGCAACTGACCCCGGCGCAGTTCTCGGTGCTGCTGTTGCTTGACAACAATCCCGGCCGCAACCAGACCGAGATCGCCAACACGCTTGGCATTCTCCGGCCGAACTTCGTCTCGCTGCTGGACAGCCTGGAGAGCCGCGGCCTCTGCACCCGGGTCCGCTCGCCGCATGACCGCCGCTCGCACATTTTGGTGCTGACCGAGAAGGGTCGCGGCGTGCTGGCGCGAGCCAAGAAGCTGGTCATCTCCAAGCACGAGTCGCGGTTGAACGAGCTGTTGGGCTCCGATGGTCGCGAGACGCTGCTGTCGATGCTGACCAAGATCGCGCAGGAATTTTGAGGTCCTCGGTGTTGTTCCGGGTTCGGTCCTGACGGACCGCCCCGGAATGACGTGACGCATCAATCCACCAAGATCACCCTGACGTCGTTCACATTCGTCAGCGTCGGCCCGGTCTGCAACAGGTCGCCGGTCGCAGCAAAGAAGCCGGTGGCGTCATTGTTGGCGAGATAGGCCTGCGGATCGAGCCCCTGCGCGTGCATCGCCGCAATCGTTGCGCCGTCGATGATTGCGCCGGCCGGATCGGAGGCACTGCCGCCGCCTCCGTCGGCACCGTCGGTGTCGCCGGCCAGCGCTGCGACATCAGGCGTATCCTTCAGCAAGCCGGCGAGCGCCAGCGCATATTCCTGGTTGGGGCCGCCACGGCCATTTCCGGTGACGGTGACCGTGAGCTCGCCGCCGGAGAGGATCGCGACACGACGGCCTTGTGCACGGGCCGAAAGCGCGAGCTTGGCATGGTCGGCGGCGACCTCGCGCGCCTCGCCTTCGAGATCGGCGCCGAGGTCGATCACGTCATAGCCGACCTCTTTGGCACGCGCGACCGCCGCATCGAGCGAGGCGCGCGGGCGCGCGAGCAGCACGAAGCTGGTGCGCGCAAAGGCGGCATCGCCCGGCTTGCAGCTTTCGTTGTTGGGATTGTCGAGCGCGCGCGCAACCGCCGGGTCCAAAGCGAGCTTGTATTTCGCGATGATCGCGCGTGCGTCGGCAAGCGTCGTCGGATCCGGCACCGTCGGCCCTGAGGCGATCGCGGACGGATCATCGTGCGGCACGTCGGAGATCGCCAGCGTGACGATCTTGGCTCTCTGCCCGGCGCGGGCCAGCCGTCCGCCCTTGATCCGCGACAGATGTTTCCTGATCGTATTGATGTCGCCGATCGGTGCGCCGGAGCGCAACAGCGCCCGCGTCAGCTGCTGCTTCTGGCTGAACGTCACGCCATCAGCGGGCGCGATCCAGTTGGCCGAGCCGCCGCCGGAGAGCAGCACCAGCATGAGATCATCGGGCCCGGCTTCAGCCGCCAGCGCCAAGGTTCCGTCCGCGGCTTTCAGCCCGGCCTCGTCCGGCATCGGATGACCGGCCTCGATCACCCTGATCCGCCGCGTCGGCACGCCATGACCATGGCGCGTGGTCGCGATACCGGTGAGCCGCGCAGGATCGAAGTCGAGCGTGTCGAGATAGTGCCGCTCTGCGGCCGCGGCCATCGCGGCTGCGCCCTTGCCGGCAGCGAGGCAGATGATGCGGCCCTGCGGTGGCGCGGGCAGGTGCGCGGCAAGCACCACGTCGGGATGCGCCGCGGCAACCGCGGCATCGAAGATTGCGCGCAACAGCGGACGGCGGTCGGTCATTGGTCCCCGGGCAAATGTGACATTGCTGCCGTTATCCCTTGTCCGTGTGCAAAAGAAAACCCCCGCAAGCAGCCTTGCGGGGGACGCACTCGAGCGTCGGCAGCTGATCAGCCACCGACATCGGCCGAGATGACGTCGCCGAACAACTGCCAGCGCTCATCGGTGAAGCGCATCAGCTGCAACTGGCTGATTGGCGCGAAGTCGGTGGCTGAGGTGTTGATGGTGATGCCGGGCAGCAGCACCTCGGTGCGGAAGTCGCGCAGGCTGGCAGCCTGCTTCATCACGTTCTCGCGGGTCAGGTTGTCGCCACATTGCTTGAGCACCTGCACCAAGGTCTGCGCGACGCCGTAGCCCACGACCGTCCCGTTATCCAGCTTGTCGCCTTCCGGGAAATCCTTGGTCATGAACTCCAGATAGGTGTTCATGCCGGGGTCGCTGCCCCATTGCGGATCCGTGGTGTCCTTGAGGTACTGCGCGGAAACGATCCCTTGAGCGTTGGCGAAGCCGGCCGGCTTGATCACGCTGCCGACCGAGGCCGAGACGTTGTTGAGGATGTGCAGCGCCTTCCACTCGATCTCGGCCGTCTTCTTGATTGCTTGTGCTGCAAACTTCGGGGTTGCGATGTCGATGAAGACGTCGGCGCCCGATGATTTCAGCTTGACAATATGGCTGTCGATGGTCGGTTCGGTGGTCTCATAGCTCTCTTCGGCCACGATCATCGATGCCGCCTTCGCGCCGAGCCCGTCCTTCAAGCCTTTGAGATAGTCCTTGCCGTAATCGTCGTTCTGATAGAGCACGGCGATCTTGGCGTCGGGCTTCTCCTTCAGAAGCCATTTGGCGTAGATGCGCGACTCCGCCTGGTAGCTCGGCTGCCAGCCCATGGTCCATGGGAAATTCTGCGGATCGTTCCACTTGGTGGCGCCGGTTGCGACGAACAGCTGCGGCACCTTCTTTGCATTCATGTATTTCTGGATCGCCGAGTTCGAGGGCGTGCCGAGCGAGTTGAAGATCAACAGCACTTCGTCGCTCTCGACCAGCCTGCGCGCCTGCTCGACTGCTTTTGGCGGCGAGTAGGCGTCGTCATAGGAGACGAAATTGATCTTGCGCCCGTTGATGCCGCCCGCGTCATTGATCTTCTTGAAATAGGCAGCTTCGGTCTTGCCGATGATGCCGTAGGCGGAGGCTGGTCCGCTATAGGGCATGATGTTGCCGATCTTGATCTCGGTATCGGATGCGCCGGGATCGTATTTCTTCTCGGCGGCGAGTGCGCCGGCAGCGCTAAGGACGACAAAGGCCGCCGCTGCAGCGACTGCTTTCCGGGCAATGCTCATGATGTGTTTCTCCCTCCGGGTTTGTTTTCTTGACGACAATTTTAAGATGACGTGTCGCTGGCCTCCTTTACTGAAGGCTCTTCTTGTCGCCGGGACTATAACAGAAGCTACGTGGGAGAGTGCATGCGACAAAGGCCGCATGTCAGGTCGCGGGTGCAGTGCGGAAGAGTTAACAAACGATGCCGATTGCTGACTCCAAAGGTGGGCGTCAGGGCCGTTCCGATCGCATGACCGGAAAACAACAGCCCCCGCGCGTGACCGCAGGGGCTCTGCTGGATACGGTATGATAGCCGGGCCAGCACGCCGCCATGCGGCTCACCTCTCCATCTCTCCGCTCATGATGTCGCCGAACAACTCCCAGTTCTGGCCCTTGAAGCGCATCATCCTGAGCTGCTGGATCGGCGCAAAGTCGTCCGGTGTCGTGTTGATCCTGATCCCCGGCAGCAGCGTATCCGGCTGGAAATCCCTCAGGCTCGCGGCCTGCTTCATGACATTTGCGCGGGTGAGATCGTCGCCGCACATCTGCAGCACCTTCACCAGCGTCTGCGCGGCGCCATAGCCATAGATGGTCGAGCTGTCGAGCTTGTTGCCATCAGGATAATATTGCTGGAGAAATTCGGTGAATTTCTTCATCCCGGGATCGTTGTTCCACTGCGGATCGGCGGCGTCCTTGTCGTAGGCGGCCGACAGGATACCTTGCGAATTCTCATATCCTGCCGGCTGGATCACGCTGCCGACCGAGGCCGAGATGCTGACCAGGAGGTGCATCGGGTGCCAGTCGATCTCGGCCAGCTTCTTGATCGCTTGTGCGGCGAATTTCGGTGTGGTCACGCTGAAGAAGACATCGGCGCCTGAGGCCTTCAGTTTGACGATATGGGTGTCGACCGAGGGCTCGGAGGTCTCGTAGCTCTCCTCCGCCACGATCATCGCGTCGGCCTTCTCGCCGAGCGCGTCCTTCAGGCCTTTGAGATAGTCCTTGCCGAAATCATCATTCTGGAACAGCACGCCGATCTTGGCGTCCGGCTTCTCCCTCAGGAGGTACTTCGCATAGATGCGGCCCTCGCCCTGGTAGCTCGGCTGCCAGCCCATGGTCCATGGGAAGCTCGAGGGGGCGTTCCACTTGGAGGCGCCGCTCGCCACGAACAGCTGCGGGATTTCTTTCGCATTGAGATATTTCTGGATCGCCGAGTTCGAGGGCGTGCCAAGCGGATTGAAAACCAGAAGCACCTCGTCGTCCTCGACCAGCTTGTGGATCTGTTCGACCGCCTTCGGCGGCGAATAGGCATCGTCATAGCTGATGAAGCTGATCTTGCGGCCGTTGATGCCGCCTTCTGCATTGATCTTCTTGAAATAGGCTTCCTCGGTCTTGCCGATCACGCCAAAGGCCGATGCGGGGCCGCTATAGGGCATGATGTTGCCGATCTTGATCTCGCTGTCGGATGCGCCGGCGTCGTATTTCTTTTGGGCGAGTGCTCCGCCCGAGGTGAGCGCGATGACCGCCGTCGCAAACGCGGCGATTCGAAGTATTGGGCTGAGGTTCAAAACTGTCCTCCTGGTTGACACTAAGCCAGACTCAGAGATCTTCAGCGTTTGCGCGCCCGTTCGAGCAGCTGTTGACCCACCATGGCCACCTGCCTGGCGCCGTGCGGCACCAGGAAGATCACCAGGAACAGGAGCACGCCGAACACGGCGCCGGACAGGCCCTTGGAGATGCTCTCGGCAATGTTCGGAACGAAGATGATGAACGCCGCGCCGATGAACGAGCCCGGCAGCCAGCCGACACCGCCCACCACCATGCCAAGGAACAGCTGGATGGCGAGCGTGATCGTGAAGCTGTCGGGTGCCACGAACTGCACCGCGATGGCCCCTAAGCCGCCGGCGACGCCGGTGATGCCAGCGGAAACGCCGAAGGCCAGCGTCTTGTACAGTGCCACGTTGATGCCCATCGCGGAGGCCGCGATCTCGTTGTCGCGGATCGCCATGAAGGCACGGCCCGAGCGCGACCGCAGCAGGTTGACCGAGAAGATGTAGATCGCGATCGTGACAGCCAGTGTGAAGTAGTACAGCCACATGTCCTGCGACATCGGCAGGCCGAACGGTGCGTCAGGCTTGGTGACGACCTGGCCCTGAACGCCGCCGGTCCATTTCTCGAAGAAGCCGAGCTTGAGCAGCTGCGGCATCGCGGTCGCCAGCGCAAAGGTCGCGAGCGCCAGATAGACGCCGGAGAGCCGCAGCGCCGGCTGGCCGAACAGGAACCCGGCCGCGAAGCAGATGATCCCGGCGATCGGCAAGGTCAGTGCGTAGTTGACATCGTACTGCTCCATCAGGATCGCCGAGGTATAGGCGCCGATGGCGTAGAACGCGCTCTGGCCGAGCGAGAACTGGCCCGAACCGCCGGTCAGGATGTTCAGCGCCAGCACGGCGAGCCCGTAGTACAGGAGCTGCGTCAGCTGGAAGATGACGAAGTTCTTGGCGAACAGCGGGACGATCAGGAGCAGCAGCACCACCACGAAAGCGGTGCCCGAGCTCAAGGTCATGGCGCGCTTCGGAACGGCTTGGACCGCGGGCGCCTGGCTTGCGAGTTCCTCGACTGCGCTCATGGATCAGACTCGCTTGACGATGTGCCGGCCGAACAGGCCTGCGGGTTTGACGACCAGGACGGTGATGATCAGCGCCAGCGCGATCGGCAGCTTCAGCTCGTTGCCGACGCCCGGGATGTAGGTGCCGGCGAGATTTTCGAAGATGCCGACCAGGAAGCCGCCCACCACGGCACCGAACGGACTTGTCAGCCCGCCGAGCACCGCGGCGGCAAAGCCGTAGATCAGGACGCCGCCCATCATGTTGGGTTCGAGGAAGACCACAGGTGCGATCAGCATGCCCGCGATCGAGCCGATCGCCGCCGCCATGCCCCAGCCGAGCGCAATCATCCAGGAAGTGTTGATGCCGACCAGGCGCGCCGATTCCGGCACCGAGGCGGCCGCGCGCATGGCAAGCCCGACGCGGGTATACTGGAAGAAGACATAGAGCCCGATCAGGAGCAGCACGGTGATGCCGATCATGCCGGCCTGATGGGTCGAGATCAGCTGGCTCCCCAGGAACGGCGCGGAGCCGAACGGGGTCGGATATTGCTTGATGGTGAAGTCCCAGATCAGTCCAGCGCAGGAGTTGATGATCGAGAACAGCGCGATGAAGCCTGCGACCTGGGTCAGGATCGGCGCTTTCGCGAGCGGCTTGAACAGGATGCGCTCGATTGCGATGCCGCCGGCGAAGGAGAAGGCCAGCGTGAGCAGGAACGCGGCCCAATAGGGCAGGCCCCATTGCATCAGCTGCCAGGACACGAAGGTCGAGAACATCGCCATCTCGCCTTGCGCGAAGTTGAGATGGTCGATCGCCTGGTAGATCATCACGACCGCGAGCGCCATGCAGGCGTAGATCGCGCCTGTGGCGATGCCGGCCAGGACCTGGTTGGTGAAAAGTTCCATGGCCGCTCCCTTCAATAGCCCAGATAGGATTTGCGGACGTTTTCGTCGTTCGAGATCTCTTTGGCCCCGCCCGCCATCACGATGCGGCCGGTCTCGATGACATAGGCCTGATCGGCGAGTTCCAGCGCGAGCTGGGCGTTCTGCTCGACCACGAGCAGGGAGACCTTCTCCTCGCGATTGATCTGGCCGAGGATCTTGAACAGGTCGCGCACGATCAGTGGCGCCAGGCCGAACGACGGCTCATCGAGCAGCATCAGCCGCGGCCGCAGCATCAGCGCACGCGCCACCGCCAGCATCTGCTGCTCGCCGCCCGAGAGCGTGCCGGCCTGCTGGGTATGCCGCTCCTTCAGCTTCGGGAAATAGGCGTACATGCGCTCGATGTCGGAGGCGATGGTGGTCTTGTCGTTGCGCGTGTAGGCGCCGAGCTGCAGGTTCTCCTCCACGGTCAGGGTGGTGAAAGTGCCGCGGCCCTGCGGCACGTGGGCGATCCCGAGGCTGACGATGGCCTCGGTCGAGCGGCTGGTGAGCGGCCTGCCGTCGAATTCGATCGTGCCGGTGGTCCGCACCATGTTGCAGATTGCCCGCAAGGTGGTGGTCTTGCCGGCGCCGTTGGCGCCCAGCAGCGTCGTCAGCGAACCTTCGTTGAGCGAGAAGGAGAGGCCGTGCAGCGCCTGCACCTGGCCGTAATAAGCGCGAAGATCCCTGACGTTCAGAAGTGCCGTCATTGATCCTTGCTCCCGAGATAGGCCTTGATCACGTCCGGATTGGCCTGCACCTGGGCCGGCGTGCCTTCCGCGAGCTTCTTGCCGAAATTCAGCGCCACCACGTGATCGGCGATCGACATCACCAGGCCCATGTGATGCTCGACCAAGAGCACCGTGACGTCGCGCTGGTCGCGGATGCGGCGGATCAGGTCGCCGAGCACATAGACTTCCTCGTGATTGAGGCCGCCCGCCGGCTCGTCGAGCAGCAGGATCTTGGGATCTGCGGCAAGCGCGCGCGCCAGTTCGACGCGCTTCTGGGTGCCGAATGGCAGGCCCGACACCGTCTTGTGGGCGACGCTCTCGAGCTCGAGATAGGCGAGGATCTCCTGCACCTTGGCGTTGACAGCCGCTTCGCTGCGGCGGACCCAGGCGAGCTTGAGCGAATCCGAGATGATGTCGCTCGCGGTGCGGGCATGGGTGCCGACGCGGACATTGTCGAGCACTGAAAGATTGGGAAACAGCGCGACGTTCTGGAAGGTGCGGCCGATGCCGATCTCGGCGATCCGGTGCGGCGGCCGCTTCAGGATGCTGCGGCCCTCCAGCAGAATGTCGCCGGCGCTGGGCTGATAGAGCCGTGAGAGGCAGTTGAACAGCGTCGTCTTGCCGGCGCCGTTCGGTCCGATCAGGCCGAGGATCTGGCCGTAATGCATGTCGAATGACACGCCGTTGAGCGCGACGATGCCGCCGAACACGACGCTGACGTCGCGCACCGCAAGCAGCGGATCCGCAGCCTGCGCGAGCTTAAGCTGCGTCATGTCGTCTCGCCCCTGCCATGCAGCGGAGCGATACGGTGCACATTGGTCCGGTCAGGACGATGACGGCTGTCTGATTCCTTCGGCAACCTTGGCAACTTTCCCTCCTGGCTTCAGCTTTTTGCTGTTTTCTTTGTTTGTTGTTTGTTTTGAGTTCAATTGCTTTGTTGGCTGCGGCGCGACCCCTCCGAGCGCCGCCTCGATGGTCCTTACCATTGCCACCAGACGCGGTCCAACGTCGGTGCGCAGCCGCTCCTCCGTGAAGCGGAATGCCGGCGCGCCGCAATTCACAGCGTACGGTCCCGTACCGTCATTCAGCTTCAACGCGACGCCGACCGCATGCACGTCGTCCTGCCATTCGCCGGCGGAGATCGCGAAACCATATTTCGCAACCGTCTCGCCGGAACGCTCGATCCCGTCGCGCATCTTCGGCCAGCGGCTGCCGTAATGGTCGCGCAGTTCGCGCAGGAGAGCAATGCGTTCCTCATCGGGAAGTGCCCAGATATAGGCGCGGCCCATCGCCGTAGTTGCGATCGGAATGCGTGATCCTACGTCAAGTTGAACATTGACGACCCCGTTCCGGCTCTGTCCGAAATAGATCATGCTCAGCCGGTCGCGCGCCCCGATCGCCACCGCGCCGCCGGTCTCCCGCATCAATTGTTCGCGAAACGGCTCGGAGAGATGCCGGACGCCGAGATTGGCAAGCGCGGCGTAACCGAGCGCCATCGCCGCCGGCGCCAGCTGATATTTCTCGAACCGCGGCACCGGCATCAGATAGCCGAGCTTGGTCAACGTATAGGTCAGGCGCGATACGGTCGGCTTGGGCAGATTGGTGCGCGCGGCGATCTCCTGATTACCGAGCAGTCCGTCATTTGGACGGAACGCGCGCAGGACGTCGAGCCCGCGGGACAGCGCGATGACGAAGCTGCGATCGGTCGCGGCTTTCTTCCCTGGACGTTTCATCTCACCGGTGGTCGATTGCTTCGTTGACAACGGTCGTGCTTCAAAATAACCGTTGATGTCAAGATGCGGAATTGAATTTCGCAGTGCGAAATTGGGGTTCTGCAGCGGGTAAACGCAAGCCGTGTAGCTACTCGACGCAAGTCCGGGGCGGCAAATCAATCGGCTAACAAGAAAACGCTATTCCCAAGGAGCGCAGCGTGAGCGAAGTGGTGAAGCTCGAGTCCCATGACATCGTCGGTATCGTGACCGTCGATAGTCCACCGGTCAATGCGCTGAGTGCCGCGGTGCGCGGCGGCATTCTGGAATGCGTCGAGGCCGCCGTCGCGGACCCTGCGATCAAGGCCATCGTGCTGACCTGCGCGGGCCGCACCTTCATCGCCGGCGCCGACATCACCGAGTTCGGCAAGCCGCCGAAGCCGCCCGCGCTGAACGACGTCCTGAGCGCAATCGAGAACAGCCCGAAGCCGGTGATCGCCGCGATCCATGGCACGGCGCTCGGCGGCGGGCTCGAAGTGGCGCTGGCGTGTCATTATCGCGTCGCCACCAAGGAGGCCAAGCTCGGCCTGCCAGAGGTGAAGCTCGGCCTGTTGCCCGGCGCCGGGGGCACCCAGCGGCTGCCGCGCGCGGTCGGCCCCGAGCTCGCGGTCAAGATGATCGTCGGCGGCGATCCGATCGGCGCGGCGGAGGCACATAAGGCCGGGCTGATCGAGGAGATCGTCGAAGGTCCGGCGTCCGGCGGAGAGGCGTTCGCACGCAAGGTCGTGGCCGAAGGCCGTCCGCTGCGCAAGCTGCGCGACGATGATTCCAAGCTCGCGGCCGCCAAGGCCGACCGCTCGATCTTCACCAGCGCGGTGGCCACGCTCACCAAGAAGTCGCGCGGGCTGGAAGCGCCGCTCGCGGCCGCCGATGCGGTCGGCTACGCGATCGATCTCCCGTTCGACGAAGGCTTGAAGAAGGAGCGCGAGGATTTCCTCCGCCTGCTCACCAGCGATCAGTCCAAGGCGCAGCGCTATGCGTTCTTCGCCGAGCGTGAGGCGTCGAAGATCGCCGGCGTGCCCGAAGGCACCAAGTCGCGTCCGGTGCAACGCGTCGCGATCATCGGCGCGGGCACCATGGGCGGCGGTATCGCGATGTCGTTTGCCAATGCCGGCGTTCCCGTCACGCTGATCGAGACCGGCGAGGAGCAGCTCAAGCGCGGCCTGGGCATCATGCAGAAGAACTGGGAGGCGACCGCGGCGCGTGGCGGCATCCCGGCGGATGCGCCGGCCAAGCGCATGGCGCTGATCAATGGCGTGGTCGGCCTGGAGAATGTCAGGGATGCCGACCTCGTCATCGAGGCGGTGTTCGAGACCATGGCGGTCAAGAAAGAGGTGTTTGGCAAGCTCGATCAGTTTGCCAAGCCCGCCGCCGTGCTCGCCTCCAACACCTCCTATCTCAACATCGATGAGATCGCCAAGCAGACCAGCCGGCCGCAGGACGTGCTCGGCATGCACTTCTTCTCGCCGGCCAATGTGATGAAGCTGTGCGAGATCGTCCGCGCCGAGAAGACCGCGCCGGATGCGCTGGTCACGGCGGTGTCGATCGCGCGCAAGATCGCCAAGGTGCCGGCGGTGGTCGGCGTCTGCGACGGCTTCGTCGGCAATCGCATGCTGGCACAGCGCGGCAAGCAGGCCGAGAAGCTGTTGTTCGAGGGCGCGCTGCCACAACAGGTCGATGCGGTCGTCACCAAGTTCGGCATGCCGATGGGCCCGTTTGCGATGGGCGATCTTGCCGGTCTCGATATCGGCTGGCGCTCGCGCAAGGATCGCGGCATCAAGAGCGAGATCGCGGACGCGCTGTGCGAAGCTGGCCGCTTCGGCCAGAAGACCGGCAAGGGCTATTACAAATATGAAGCGGGCTCGCGCGCGCCGTTGCCCGATCCGGATGTCGAGAAGCTGATCGACGAGACCCTGGCGCGGCTCGGCCTGAAGAAGCGCGTCGTCGGCGACGAGGAGATCCTCGAGCGCATGATGTATCCGATGATCAACGAGGGCGCGAAGATCCTGGCCGAGGGCATCGCGGCGCGGCCGTCCGACATCGACGTGGTCTGGCTCTATGGCTACGGCTGGCCGATCTACCGCGGCGGCCCGATGTATTGGGCCGACACGGTCGGCCTCAAGCACATCGCCGATCGCCTCGCGGTCTACGCCAAGGCGACCAACGATCCGTCGCTCGAGCCGGCGCCGCTTCTGAAGAAGCTCGCCGACGAGGGCCGGACGTTCGCCTCGCTCGCGGCCGAGACGAAGGCGGCTTGATGTATCCCGTATCTCGCCGTGTCATTCCGGGATGCGCCGAAAGGCGCAGGCCCGGAATCCATAACCACCATCGTGAGTATGGATTCCGGGTTCGCGCTACGCGCGCCCCGGAATGACGAGAGTATTTGTTACCTTCAGCTCGGCATTCCATGACCCATCCTGGTGAACAATTCTATCCCGCAGGCGTCCGATGGGATGAGCCGATCGCGCGGGGCACCTTGCCCGATCTGCTCGCACAGGCGGTGCGCGACTACGGCGATCAGGACGCGATCGAATTCCGCGACCGCTCCATCAGTTTCCAAAGGCTCGAGCAACTCGCCGAGCAGGCGGCATCGGCCTTTCTGCGCGCGGGCTACGGCAAGAACAGCTCGATCGCGCTGTTTCTCGGCAACACGCCGGATCACCCGATCAACTTCTTCGGCGCGCTGAAGGCGGGTGCGCGCGTCGTGCATCTGTCGCCGCTCGACGGCGAGATCGCGCTCTCGCACAAGCTGAAGGATTCCGGCGCGCGGGTGCTGGTCACGTCCAACCTTGCCGCGTTGCTCCCGACTGCGCTGAAATTTCTCGAGAAGGGCCTGATCGATCGCCTGATCGTCTGCGAAGACGATCACTGGGGCAAGGTCGGCACGCCGCAGGCGCCGTTGCCCGATCATCCCGCCGTCATCACCCACCAGGCCTTCGTCGATGGCGCCGCGCCGCCGGCGCAATGGCCCGCCGTCTCGGCGGACGATGTCGCGCTCCTGCAATATACCGGCGGCACCACCGGCCTGCCGAAGGGCGCGATGCTGACCCATGGCAATCTCACTGCCGCGGTGTCGATCTACGAGATCTGGGGTCGGCCGGCCCGGCTGGAGCGCAGCAGCCGCGACCGTGTCATCTGCGTGCTGCCGCTGTTCCATATCTACGCGCTCACGGTGGTGCTGTTGTCGTCACTGCGGCTCGGCAATCTGATCTCGCTGCATCAGCGTTTCGATGTCGAGGCCGTGATGCGCGATATCGAGGTCAAACGCGCGACCTATTTCCCGGGCGTGCCGACCATGTGGATCGCGATCGCCAACCTGCCGGATCTCGATAAGCGCGACCTGTCTTCGCTCACAGCGGCAGGCTCCGGCGGCGCGCCGCTGCCGGTCGAAGTCGCCCGCATCTTCGAGCGCAGGGTTGGCATGAAGCTCAAGAGCGGCTGGGGCATGACCGAGACCTGCTCGCCGGGCACCGGGCACCCGAAGGAAGGGCCGGAGAAGCCCGGCTCGATCGGGCTGATGCTGCCGGGCATCGAGATGGACGTGGTGTCGCTCGACGATCCGGCCAAAGTGCTCGGTGTGAACGAAGTCGGCGAGATCCGGATCAGGGGGCCGAACGTCACCAAGGGCTATTGGAATAGGCCGGGGGAAACAGAGGAAGCGTTCGTCGGCGACCGCTTCCTCACCGGCGACATCGGTTATATGGACTCCGACGGTTATTTCTTCCTGGTCGACCGCAAGAAGGACATGATCATCTCCGGCGGCTTCAACGTCTACCCGCAGATGATCGAGCAGGCGATCTATACCCACCCTGCCGTGCAGGAGGTGATCGTGATCGGAATTCCCGACGCCTATCGCGGCGAGGCGGCGAAAGCCTTCATCAAGCTGCGTGACGGCGCCCAGCCGTTCACAATCGACGAGCTGCGCGAATTTCTGACCGGCAAGCTTGGCAAGCACGAGCTGCCGGCAGCCGTCGCCTTCGTCGATGAACTGCCGCGCACGCCGGTCGGCAAGCTGTCGCGCCACGAGCTGCGCCAGAAGCAATCTCCATCGATCCAAGCCCAACAACACCAGCAACAACAATAGGAGGTCGTCCATGACCGATGCCGTCATCGTTTCCACCGCCCGCACTCCGATCGGCAAGGCCTATCGCGGCGCGCTCAATGTCACCGAAGGCGCCACTCTGCTCGGCCACGCCATCGGCGAAGCCGTCAAGCGGGCCAAGATCGATCCGGCCGAGGTCGAGGACGTCGTGATGGGCGCGGCGCTGCAGCAGGGCGCCACCGGCGGCAACATCGCGCGCAAGGCGCTGCTCCGCGCCGGCCTGCCGGTCTCGGTCGGCGGCACCACGATCGATCGGCAATGCGCCTCCGGCCTGCAGGCCATCGCGCTCGCGGCGCGCTCGGTGATCTTCGACGGCGTCGAGATCGCGGTCGGCGGCGGGGGCGAGTCGATCTCGCTGGTGCAGAACGACAAGATGAACGGCTTCCATGCCCAGGACCCGGCGCTGCTGGAGATCAAGGGCGAGGTCTACATGCCGATGATCGACACCGCGGAGGTCGTCGCCAAGCGCTATGGCATTTCGCGCGAGCGGCAGGACGAATATTCGCTGGAGAGCCAACGGCGGGTCGCGGCCGCGCAGCAGGGCGGCAAGTTCAACGACGAGCTGGCGCCGATCACCACCAAGATGGCGGTGACCGACAAGGCGACCGGCAACGTCTCGTTCAAGGACGTCACGCTGTCGCAGGACGAGGGCCCGCGGCCCGAGACGACCGCAGAGGGTCTCGCCGGCCTGAAGCCGGTGCGCGGCGATGGCTTTTCCATCACCGCCGGCAATGCCAGCCAGCTCTCCGATGGCGCCTCGGCCTGCGTGATCATGAGCGACAAGGAAGCCGCTAAGCGCGGCCTGCAGCCGCTCGGCATCTTCCGCGGCTTCGTCGCGCATGGCTGCGAGCCGGACGAGATGGGCATCGGCCCGGTCTTCGCGGTGCCGCGGCTGCTCAAGCGCCACGGTCTCACCGTTGACGACATCGGCCTGTGGGAGCTGAACGAAGCCTTCGCGGTGCAGGTGATCTATTGCCGCGACAAGCTCGGCATCGACCCTGAGAAGATCAACGTCGATGGCGGCGCGATCGCGGTCGGCCATCCCTACGGCATGTCGGGCGCGCGCCTCACCGGCCACGCGCTGATCGAAGGCCGCCGCCGCAAGGCGAAGTATGCCGTGGTGACGATGTGCGTCGGCGGCGGCATGGGCGCGGCCGGCCTGTTCGAGGTGCTGCAGTAAAAAAACGGCTGTCGTCCCCGGCAAGCCCCGGCAGCGCGAAGCGCTGTCCGGAGCGCAGACCCGGGACCCATACCGCGTGATGTCGCTTGGGGCATTCTGGCAGATGCCTTTGCCCCGCAACGATGGCCGGTGGTTATGGGTCCCTGCGTTCGCAGGGACGACAGCTGAGCAAGACGAACTAATTCGACACACAAGGAGCATCCGATGGATCTCGCATTCACGAAGGAAGAGCAGGCGTTCCGCGAGGAAGTCCGGCAGTTCTTCAAGGACAACGTGCCGCCGGAGACCAGGCGCAAGCTGGTCGAGGGCCGTCATCTCAGCAAGGACGAGATGGTGACCTGGTGGCGCATCCTCAACAAGAAGGGCTGGGGCGTCTCGCACTGGCCGGTTGAATATGGCGGCACCGGCTGGAGCTCGGTGCAGCACTACATCTTCAACGAGGAGCTGCAGGCCTATCCGGCGCCGCAGCCGCTCGCCTTCGGCGTGTCGATGGTCGGTCCCGTGATCTACACCTTCGGCAACGAGGCGCAGAAGAAGCAGTATTTGCCGCGCATCGCCAGTGTCGACGACTGGTGGTGCCAGGGCTTCTCCGAGCCGGGCTCGGGCTCGGACCTCGCCTCGCTCAAGACCAAGGCCGAGCGCCGTGGCGACAAATACATCATCAACGGCCAGAAGACCTGGACCACGCTGGCGCAATATGCCGACATGATCTTCTGCCTGTGCCGCACCGATCCGGCGGCGAAGAAGCAGATGGGCATCTCCTTCATCGTGTTCAGCATGAAGTCGAAAGGCGTCACCGTGCGCCCGATCCAGACCATCGACGGTGGCCACGAGGTCAACGAGGTGTTTTTCGACGACGTCGAGGTGCCGGTCGAGAACCTCATCGGCGAGGAAAACAAGGGCTGGGACTATGCCAAATTCCTGCTCGGCAATGAGCGCACCGGCATTGCCCGCGTCGGCGTCTCCAAGGAGCGGCTGCGCCGCATCAAGGAGCTCGCCGCGAAAGTCGAGTCGGGCGGCCGGCCGATGCTGGAGGATCCCGCCTTCCGCGAGAAGCTGACGGCCTGTGAGATCGAGCTGAAGGCGCTGGAATTGACGCAGCTCCGCGTCGTCGCCGACGAGGGCAAGCACGGCAAGGGCAAGCCCAATCCGGCATCCTCCGTGCTGAAGATCAAGGGCTCGGAGATCCAGCAGACCACGACCGAGCTGCTGATGGAGGTGATCGGCCCGTTCGCCGCGCCTTACGACGTCCACGGCGACGACGATTCCAACGAGACCATGGATTGGACTGCGCAGATCGCGCCGAGCTACTTCAACAACCGCAAGGTCTCGATCTATGGCGGCTCGAACGAGATCCAGCGCAACATCATCTCGAAGGCGGTGCTGGGGCTGTGATGCTCCATCAACTCAGGAAGATGTCGTCCCCCGCGAAGGCGGGGGACCCAGTACGCCGCGGCGGTCGTGATCGATAACCGGCGCCGGTGTTTACTGGATCCCCGCTTTCGCGGGGATGACGGCGGAATGAATGGCGACAACTGCGGCACATCAGCGCCCGCGTTCTAGAGAGCAACTGACATGGATTTTGATCTCACCGAGGAGCAGCGGCTCCTCAAAGAAAGCGTCGACGGCCTGCTGGCCGATGCCTACGATTTCGACAGCCGCAAGAAATACATGGCGGAGAAGAGCGGCTGGAGCAAAGCGATCTGGTCCAAGCTCGCCGAACAGGGCCTGCTCGGCCTGCCGTTCTCGGAAGACGACGGCGGCTTCGGCGCTGGCGGCGTCGAGACCATGATCGTGATGGAGGCGATGGGGCGTGCACTGGTGCTCGAGCCGTATCTCGCCACGGTGGTGCTCGCCGGCGGCTTCCTGCGCCATGGCGCGTCAGACGTGCAAAAAGGCGTGCATGTTGCGGGCATCATTGACGGCAGCAAGACCTACGGCTTCGCGCAGCTCGAGAAGCAGTCGCGCTACGATCTGTTCGATGTCGCGACCTCGGCGAAAAAGAAGGGCGAAGGCTGGGTTCTCGACGGCGAGAAGTTCGTCGTGCTCAACGGCGACAGTGCCGACGCGCTCATCGTCACCGCGCGCACCAAGGGCGCGCAGCGCGACAAGAGCGGCATCGGTGTCTTCATCGTGCCGGCCGACGCGAAGGGCGTCACCCGGAAGGGCTATCCGACCCAGGACGGCCTGCGCGCCGCCGACATTACCTTCACCGGCGTCGAGGTCGGCGCCGCGATCGGCGACCCCGAGAATGGCCTGCCGCTGATCGAGCGCGTGGTGGATGAAGCCCGCGTCGCGCTCTGCGCCGAAGCCGTCGGCCTGATGGACGAATCCTTGAACACGACGGTCGAGTACATCAAGACCCGCAAGCAGTTCGGCGTCGCGATCGGCTCGTTCCAGGCGCTGCAGCACCGCGCGGCCGACATGTTTGTCGCGCTGGAGCAGGCGCGCTCGATGTCGATGTTCGCGACCATGGCCAGCGATTTCGAGGACGCGAAAGAGCGCGCCACGTCCATCGCCGCAGCCAAGGTGCAGATCGGCAAATCGGCCAAGTTCATCGGCCAGCAGTCGATCCAACTCCACGGCGGCATCGGCATGACCATGGAGGCCAAGATCGGCCACTACTTCAAGCGGCTGTCGATGATCGAGACCACGTTCGGCGACACCGACTATCACCTCCGCCGCGTCAGCGAGGCCGGCGGGGTGGTGTAAGTCTTTGTCTCGCGAGGCGGCCTCAACACACAGAGCGTTCGTCATGCCCCGCGAAGGCGGGGCATCCAGTATTCCAGAGACGCTGCGGTTCGATCGCAACCGCCGCGGCGTACTGGATCGCCCGGTCGAGCCGGGCGATGACTGCGGAGCAGGCGGGTACTGCGGAGGAAAAAACAATGAAGACCACCCCCTTCGATCTCGCCGGCCAGGTCGCCGTCATCACCGGCTCGAGCCGCGGCATCGGCCGCGCCTCGGCGGAGCTCTTGGCGCAGCTCGGCGCCAAGGTGGTGATCTCCAGCCGCAGGGCCGACGCCTGCGAGGAGGTGGCGGCCGGCATCCGCAAGGCCGGCGGCGATGCCCATGTCATCGCCTGCAACATCTCGCGCAGGCCTGAGGTCGACGCGCTGATCGACGGTGCGGTGAAGCACTACGGCAAGGTCGACATCCTCGTCTGCAACGCCGCGGTGAATCCCTATTATGGTCCGCTGCTCGACATCACCGACGAGGCCTTCGACAAGATCATGGCCTCGAACGTGAAGAGCAATCTCTGGCTCTGCGCCAAGGCGATCCCGCCAATGGCCGCGCGCGGCAAAGGCTCCGTCATCATCGTCTCCTCGATCGGGGGCTTGCGCGGCTCGACCGTGATCGGCGCCTACGGCATCTCCAAAGCGGCGGATTTCGCGCTGTGCCGCAGCCTCGCCGGCGAATGGGGCCCGAAAGGTGTGCGCATCAATTGCGTCGCGCCGGGCCTGATCAAGACCGACTTTGCCCGCGCGCTGTGGGAGGACGAGGCGCGCCTCAAGCAGCGCTGCGCCACCACGCCGCTGCGGCGCATCGGCGAGCCGCATGAGATCGCGGGTGCGGTGGCCTATCTCGCCTCCGATGCCTCGACCTTCATGACCGGCCAGACCATCGTGGTCGACGGCGGCGTGACCACGGCGGCGGTGTAGCTCCGCTGTCGTCCCGGCGAACGCCGGGACCCATAACCACTAGCCGTTGTTGTTACGACCAACGTCCGCGCACCATGCTTCAACCGAGGGTACAACGCGGTATGGGTCCCGGCGTTCGCCGGGACGACGGCGGAAGATATTGACCTTCCCGTTCCAATCCGCTTGCTTGGGCGCCCCACAACAGCCTTCCGGGATGAAACAAGGAGCGCAATCATGTCTTTCGTGCTGGCCGTCGACCAGGGCACCACGTCCTCGCGCGCCATGGTTTTTCGCTCCGACATCTCGATCGCGGCCGTGGCGCAGCAGGAATTCCCGCAGCATTTCCCGGCCTCCGGCTGGGTCGAGCACGAGCCCGAGGACATCTGGACCTCGACCATCATGACCTGCCGCGACGCGCTGGAGCGCGCCGGCCTGAAAGCCAAAGACGTCGCCGCGATCGGCATCACCAACCAGCGCGAGACCACCGTGGTGTGGGATCGCGCCACGGGTCAGGCGGTGCATCGCGCCATCGTCTGGCAGGACCGCCGTACCGCCGACATCTGCGCCAAGCTGAAGGGAGAGGGGCTCGAGCCGATCATCTCGCAGAAGACCGGCCTGATCATCGATCCCTATTTTTCCGGCACCAAGGTCGCCTGGATACTCGACCACGTGCCGGGCGCGCGCGAGCGCGCCGACCGCGGCGAGCTGATGTTCGGCACGGTCGACTGCTACCTGTTGTGGCGGCTCACCGGCGGCAAGGTGCACGCGACCGATGCCACCAACGCCTCGCGCACGCTGCTGTTCAACATCCACAGCGGCGAGTGGGATGATGAGCTCTTGAAGATCCTGCGCGTGCCGCGCTCGATGTTGCCGGAGGTGAAGGATTCCTCGGCCTATTTCGGTGAGGCCACGCCCGAGCTGTTCGGCGGCTCGATCGCGATCTGCGGCATCGCGGGCGACCAGCAGGCGGCCACCATCGGGCAGGCCTGCTTCACGCCGGGCATGATGAAATCGACCTACGGCACCGGCTGTTTCGCCCTGCTCAACACCGGCAGCACGCCGGTCAAGTCGAACAACAAGCTGCTCACCACCATCGCCTATCAGCTCGACGGCGTCAGAACCTATGCGCTGGAAGGCTCGATCTTCGTGGCGGGCTCGGCGGTGCAGTGGCTGCGCGACGGGCTCGGCATCATCAAGCACGCCGCCGAGACCGGGCCGCTCGCCGACAAATCGGATTCGCTGCAAAGCGTGTATCTCGTTCCCGCCTTCGTCGGCATGGGCGCGCCCTATTGGAATCCGCGCGTGCGTGGCGCGCTGTTCGGGCTTACTCGCAACACCGGCCCGGCCGAGCTGGCTCATGCCGTGCTGGAGAGCGTCTGCTACCAGACCTACGACCTCTGGGCGGCAATGCGCGCCGACTGGCCGGATGCCAGCGCCGCCACCATCGTGCTGCGCGTCGATGGCGGCATGACGGCATCGGACTGGACCATGCAGCGTCTCGCAGACTTGCTCGACGCGCCGGTCGATCGTCCCATGATCCAGGAGACCACCGCGCTCGGTGCAGCCTATCTCGCCGGCCTCAAGGCCGGCGTCTATCCCGAGCCGGAGAAATTCGCCGACAATTGGCGGCTGGAGCACCGCTTCAGGCCGGCGATGAGCGCCGCCACCCGCGCGCGCAAGCTCGCGGGCTGGGCTCGCGCGGTGAAAGGCGTGCTCGCGAGCGACGAGGGGGAGTAGGTCGCAATTCGTGAGATCGTGCGGCTTGCCCGGTGTGACCCTCTCGCCTTGTGGGAGAGGGTGAGACGCAGGAAGTAACTCAACTCTCTCGTGTCGCCCCTGCGAACGCAGGGGCCCATAACCACAGGGCCGTGTTGTCGCAGCCGCTGGGACTCCCAGTCTGCTTACCTACGCCGGCCTGGGCGTATGGGTCCCGGCTCTGCGCCCTTGCGGGCTTGGCCGGGACGACACTGGAATTGAGGCTGCATCATCGCTGCGCCAGTCGCATCACTGCGACGCGCTCTCCTTCTGGAAGTACACGTCGACCTTCATGCCGGTCACGAGCGGGCCGGGCTCGGTCAGGTCGACCAGCACCTCCACTACATCGACATCGGTCAGGCTGCGCTGCTGGCTGAGCGTTGAGTTGCGCCCCTGTTCGACCAGCGGCGCAACGGAGGCGACCTTGCCGGCCATATCGCGGCCGCGGAATGCGGCGGCGCGCACCACCACACTCTGTCCGGCCTTGATCTTGTCGATGTCGCGCTCGTCCGCTTCGGCACGCACGCGCAAGGCCGACATGTCGCCGAGCAGCGCCAGCGGCTGCGTCGCCGACGGCGCGGCCAGTTCGCCGCGCCTGGCATTGACCTGCAGGATGGTGCCGCCGATCGGCGCGCGGATCGTCAGTTTCTCCAAGCCGGCGCGCGCCGCCTCCAGGTTGGCGAGCGCCACGCTGTATTCGCCTTCCGAAACGGTCGGCAGCGGCGCCTCGTCCGTGGCGCGGCGCAGTTCGTCGCGTTGCTGCGACAGCCGCGTCTCGGCGCGGCCAAGGCCCGCGCGCGCCGCGTCCACATCCGCATTGGCCTTGCCGCTGCGCTTGTCGGCGATCACCTTGTCGACGAGCGCTTGCGCTTCGAACACGGCGGTCTCGGCATCAGCGACGGCATCCTCGGCGCGGCGCCGCGCGGATGATGACGATGGCGCATCCTTGTTGCGCACGCGCTTGCGCATATCGGCCTGAGCCTCCGCGGAGGCCAGCTGCGCCCGGGCCTCGCCGTCGTTCAACTGGACCAGCGGCTCGCCCGCCGCCACCGTGTCACCGGCCTTGACCAGCACCTTGCCGATCACCCCGATGATAGGCGCGGCAAGCTTGATGGCGCCGGACACCGGCTCGACCCGCCCCGGCGCCACGGCCAGCCACTGCTTGTCGTCGGCCTTCTCATCTGCGGCTTGCGCCGGAACGAGACATGCGCCGGCCAGCACGGCCGCAGCTACGGCGGCGAGGACCACGCGCGTCGGACGGGCGCGTCCGAGCTGCACTTCTGGAATGACCTTCGACATGGTCATGAGTTCGCGACTTTCCTGGCTGGATTGGCGGTCTCTTCCCGGACGATCCGGCCGTCCTCGATATGCACGATGCGATCGGCGAAGGGCAGTGTGCGGGGATCGTGAGTGACGACCAGTACGGCGCGGGACGGATCCTTGGCGATGCCGGCGAGCAGGCGCATGATGGCCTGTCCGTTCTCGGCATCGAGCGCGCCAGTCGGCTCGTCGGCGAGAATCGCGCTGGGCTTGCCCACGATCGCGCGCGCCACCGCGATGCGCTGCTGCTCGCCGCCGCTGAGCTCGAGCGGAAACGATTTGCGCTTGTGCGCGAGGCCGACCGTGGCGAGGACCTCGCGCGCTGCCTTGATGGCGCTGCGCGATCGCTCGCCTCGCACATCCAGCGCGAGCTGAATGTTCTCCTCGGCCGTCAGCGTCGGAAACAGGTGATAGGATTGGAAGATGAAGCCGATGTGGTCGCGCCTGAGCTTGGCCAGCATCTCCACATCGGCCTCGGCAATGGATTGACCGGCGACGCGGACGGTCCCTTCGGCCGGGCTCATCAGGCATCCCATGATCGACAGCAGCGTGGTCTTGCCGCTTCCCGATGGACCCATCAAGAGCACCAGCTCGCCGCCCCTCAGCGACAGGCTGACGCCCTTGAGCACCTGCACCCGCCCGGCACCATGGCCCAGGAAATGGACGATGTTATCGGCCTCGAGCAGCGCCGCGCTCATCGCGTGAACACCAGGGTCGGATCGATGCGGACGACCTTGGCGATCGCCGCGATCGCGGAGCCCACGCACATCACCAGCGTCAGGAGCAGCAGCGCCACGGTCAATGCCGGTGTCACCACCACCTGCAGCGCGGATTCGGCGGTCATCCTGGCGACGATTGCGCCGATGGCGGCGGCGCCGCTGAAGCCGATGATGGCGCTGAGCACGGCCTGCCAGATGATCACTTCGTAGATGTAACGGTCGGGCGATCCGATGGCGCGCAAGGTCGCAAACTCGTTCAGGTGGTCCTTGGTACTCGAATATAACGTTTGTGCGACGATAACGGTCCCGACGATGAAGCCGAGCAGGGCGCCCGCGAACAACGCGGCACCGGCGCCGGTGCCGAACAGCCAGAACGACCGGCTGCGGTTGCGAAACTCGCTTCCCGTCAGCACCTCGACGTCGGTAAGGCCCGCGCGCAGGTCCCGGCGCACCTGATCGACATCGGCATTCGGCGCGACACGCACCAGCAGATAGGATGCCTTGTTGGACGGCGTCCCCGTCGAGAGGCGGGCGCGATCGAGCTCAGTGAAGACATAAGGCGTGGTCGTGAACGAGCGGATGCCCTTGGTCACCGCGGCCACCTGGACGCTGCGGTCGCGGATTTCGGCCTTGTCGCCGGGGCCGCTGACTCCCAGCCGCGGGAGATAGGACTGCTCGACGGCAACGGCACCGGGAATCGCGAGGTCGTCGGTGCGGCCGGCGACAACGTTCCAGGGATGCAATCCCAATCCGTTGAGTTCAGACCCGACCATGAAGACTGGGGTCGTGGTGCGATTGGGCAGACGCCATTGCGCATAGCCGATCACGACAGAGGTCACCTCGGCGACGCCGCTTACGGCCAGCGCCCGAAACCGCTGGCGTTCGTCCAGCAACGAGGGATCCTCGAAACATTTGGTGCCGGCCGGGATGATCCAGAGATCGGCCCCGGCATGGTCGATCATGGTCGTGACCATCTGCCGGAAACCGACATAGAGGCCCATCTGCACCGTCACCAGAACGATGGAGAACACGATGCCGATGATCGTCGCAATGAAGCGCAAGCGGTCATGGAATAGGTTTCGGGAGGCCAGCCTGAATTTCAGCGACATGATCTAGTGTCCGATTCCGAAGTGTTCGTCATTTCCGCAGCGGCCTCTCAAGCGAACTTCGGATTTGAGCACACCAGTGCGGCCCGGTTCGGACATTCGCTTGACGGGCCCGCCGGGAAACTGAAGCGCATTTCTGAACCGCACGCCAGGAACCATCCTGATTTTGAACCATTTCATCTGCTTCGAGATCATATGTCCACGCCCGGCCTTGCTCTCAAGAATCTGCGGGTGATCGTCATCATCATCGTGGTGGCGGTGCACGCGGTGATGGCCTATCTCGGGTCATCGCCTGCATCCTCGTTCAACTTCGACGATCCGCCGTTTCGATGGCGAAGTATTCCGATTGTCGATCAGGAACGCTGGTACGGCTTCGACATCTTCTGCGCCTTTCAGGACATCTATCTCATATCGCTCCTGTTCTTTCTCTCCGGGGTGTTCGTCTGGCCGAGCCTGGCGCGCAGCGGTGCCCGCATCTTCCTGCGTGATCGGCTGCTTCGAATCGGCATACCCTTTGCGCTCACCGTGGGCCTGCTGATGCCTTTGGCATACTACCCGGTCTACCGCGTGACGGCGGTCGATCCAGGCCTTGCCGCGTTCTGGGAGCATTGGCTGGCTCTGCCGTTCTGGCCCTCCGGCCCGCCCTGGTTCTTATGGGTACTGTTGGTATTCGATTCCATCGCTGCCGGATTGTACCTGTTCGCGCGACCCTACGTTGACGCGCTCAGGTGTCGCGTCGGCGAATTGGGAGCCCGCCCGCTGCCGTTCCTGATCGCGCTGTTGTGCGCCTCCGCGCTCGCCTATGTGCCACCGGCTCTCGTTTTCAATCCGTGGGACTGGCTTCAGCTTGGACCCTTCTCGTTCCAGTACTGCCGGCCGCTGCATTACCTCGTCTATTTCTTCGCCGGAATTTGTGTCGGCGCCCCTGGCATCGAGCGCGGCCTGCTGGCTCCCGACGGCTGGCTCGTGCATCGCTGGGTTGCCGTGGGCGCCGCCGCATGTGTCGGTTTCCTGATCTGGCTCGGCATGGTTGGGCTCGCGATGACGAGCGATGGTGCGGCGCCGCGTGTTGTGCAGTTCGGACAGGCGCTTGGCTTCGTCGGCTGTTGCGCCGCCGCTGTGCTGTTCATGCTGGCGCTCGTCCTGCGTTTCGCCAACCGGCCGCTTCCCGCGCTCGAGCCTCTGCAGGACAAGACCTACGGCATCTATCTGGTCCACTATTTGTTCTCGATCTGGCTGCAATATGCGCTCCTCGGCTTTGCAATGCCGGCGATGGCAAAAGCCGTGATCGTGCTGGCCGGCACGCTGGCAATGAGCTGGGTGTCCGTCCTTGCCATCTACCGGATCCAGGCGATCGCCTGGATCCGCCGTCGCGTCCGCGTCTTGACGCGATAGCGTCCTCTGCCATTCCCATTAAAGGGGGCACGCTCGATCGCCGCAAAGGTGAAGATCGAGGGGCTTGATCGCTCGCGAATATATTGATCGCGAATATGGAGTGGCTGACCAGGTCGATCTCGGCGGCACCGAGGCCAGGTCCTTTGCAGCGGACCATCATGTAAGCGCTGGTGACATCATCGCCAATTGTCGCTTCAATGGGACCAGGAGGTGACGCCCATGTTCCTGATCGGCCAATACGACTCGCCGTTTGTTCGCCGCACCGCGATCGCGCTGAAGCTTTACGACCTCCCGTTCGAGCATCGGCCGTGGTCGACGTTCGGCGATGCCGAGACAATCGCGCAGTATAATCCGCTGCTTCGGGTGCCGGTGCTCGTGCTCGACAGCGGCGAGGCGCTGATCGATTCCGCTGCGATCCTCGATCATCTCGACGAGACCGTCGGGCCTGAGAAGGCGATGCTCGCAAGGAGCGGCGTCGACCGGCGGAAGCAGCTGCGCACCATCGCACTCGCCACCGGGCTCGGCGACAAGGCGGTCAGCCTGGTCTACGAGCGCGTGCTGCGCAAGGAGCAGCTCAAGCTGTGGGTCGAACGCTGCGAGACGCAGATCGCGGGCGTGCTTGCAGCGCTGGAGCAGGAGCGCGCGGCGGTCGCGACGCCCTGGTGGTATGGCGAGCGTATTGGCCACGCCGATATCGCGGTGGCCTGCGTGCTGCGCTTCACGACCGAGGCGCATCCACATCTGTTGGATGGCGCCCGCTATCCGGCGCTGGCGGCGCACGCCGCCCGCTGCGAGGCACTGCCGGTGTTCCGCGAGATCGTGCAGCCCCTGGCACCCCCGAGCGGCGATTGACGACATTCACCTTTCCCTGGAGGGGGCGCGGCCTCGCAACGCAGAAGTGCCGATTTCAGAACCGCCAGATTACGTCTTCCGCATCGCCGCCGGGGTATCCGGCTGCGCCAGCGGATGCGCTGCGGCGAAGGCCGGCAGCGCCATTGCAGTCTTGAAGATGCGCAGTGTGGTCGGGTAGGGGGCAAGGTCGATGCCTTGCGCCGTCGCGAACGTCACCAGGCCGACCATGCAGATGTCGGCAAATGTCGGGCTGTCGCCATGGGCGAAACGACCGGTCTCGCGCTCACGGGCGAGGCGGGCTTCCAGCGCGCGCAGGCTTTCTCCGGCCCAATGTCGCAACCAGGCCGTCTTCTGTTCGGGTGCAAGCTTCAATTCCTCCGTGAGATATTGCTGCACGCGCGGTACGATCAGCGGATGCATGTCGCCGGCGACCATCGCTGCCAGCGCGCGGACACGCGCGCGGCCGACCGTATCCTCCGGCAGCAGCTTCGGCACGGAAAAGGTTTCTTCGAGATATTCGAGGATTGCCAGCGATTGCGTCAGCACCGTCCCGTCGTCCAGCACCAGCGCCGGCAGCGCCATCTGCGGATTGATGTCGGCGTAGTCGTTGCCGCGGTGCTCGCTCTTGTCGATGTCGACGAAGACGACGTCATGCGGCACGTTTTTCAGGTTCAGCGCGATGCGGACCCGAAAACTCGCCAGCGATCGCCAGAAGGAATAGAATTTCATTTTGATACTCGCTCCGTCTCACCTTTCCGATGGCGGTAGAGGGTATGCGAGTTGGTCGCTAGCTGCGATGACAAGTCGAATCTTGCGGGACAAATTGGTTCACTTTTACTTGGCCGAGCCACACACGCGGTGTCGTCCCGGCCAAGCGAAGCGCGAGCCGGGATCCATAGCCACCGAGGGTCATTGTGACGGGGAATGCAACTACCGCCTGTCCACATCGCGAGATCACGCGGTATGGGTCCCGGCGTTCGCCGGGACGACATTGAAGGATAGGGTGCCGCCTCAGAGTCCCACTACGGCCTTATAGACTACTTCGCCCCGACCGCCTTCTTGCGCCAGGCCAGATGCACCGCGCAGGTGCAGCCAGGGGGATGCGAAGCGAGGCCCTCGGGTTCGGCATCGTTGGCGGCAACGGCTCCGGCCGGCGCACGCGCCGGTGTTGCAGCCGCCTGCTTCGCATCGCCCGCCGCCTGCGCCGGGATGTAGTTGAGGATCGGGGCGAGCCAGCGCTCGACTTCGGCGACACTCATGCCCTTGCGCGCGGCATAGTCCTCGACCTGGTCGCGCTCGATCTTGCCGACGCCGAAATAGAAGCTCTCAGGGTTTGCGAAATAGAGCCCCGAGACCGACGAGCCCGGCCACATTGCAAAGCTCTCGGTCAGCTTGACGCCGGCATTCGTCTCGGCATCGAGCAGCGCGAACAGCGTCGCCTTCTCGGTGTGGTCGGGCTGCGCCGGATAACCCGGCGCGGGCCGGATGCCCTGATACTTCTCCAGGATCAGCTCCGCGTTGGAGAGCGCCTCGTCCGGCGCATAGGCCCAGAACTCGCGGCGTACACGCGCATGCATGCGTTCGGCAAAGGCCTCGGCGAGACGATCGGCCAGCGCCTTGACCAGGATCGAGGAGTAGTCGTCATTGGCGTTCTTGAAGCGGTCGGCGACGACGTCCTCGCCGATTCCGGCCGTGACGACGAAGCCGCCGATATAGTCGGGCACGCCGGAGGCGGCAGGCGCGATGAAGTCGGACAGCGCGGTGTTGAAGCGGCCCTCGCGCTTCTCAAGCTGCTGGCGCAGCGTGTGCAGCGTCGCGATCGGCTTGTCGCGTGCCTCGTCGGCATAGAGCACGATATCGTCGCTGACGGCGTTGGCCGGCCAGAAGCCGATCGTGGCCCGCGCGGTGAACCAATGCCCCTTGACGATGAGGTCCAGCATCTTCAACGCGTCGTCATAGAGCGCGCGCGCGGCCTCGCCGACCTTGGCGTCGTCGAGGATGGCGGGGAAGCGCCCGGCGAGCTCCCAGGTCTGGAAGAACGGAGTCCAGTCGATATAGGGCACGAGCTCGGCAAGATCGTAATCGGCAAAGCTCTTCACGCCCAGGAAGGTCGGCTTCACCGGTCGTGCCTTGGCGAAATCGATCTTCGTCGCATTGGCGCGCGCATCGGCCAGGGTCAGGCGCTTCTTGTTGGCCTGGCCGCGCAGATGCGCCTCCGCAATCTTGGCATATTCGCCGCGGACATCGGCTGCATAGGCCGCTTTCCGCTCCGGCGACAGCAGCGAGGAGGCGACGCCGACGGCGCGGCTCGCGTCATTCACATGGACCACCGGCCCGTTTCGATAGTTCGGGTCGATCTTGACAGCGGTATGCACGCGGCTGGTGGTGGCGCCGCCGATCAAGAGCGGCATGTTCAGATCCTGCCGCTCCATTTCCGAGGCGAGATAGGCCATCTCGTCGAGCGAGGGCGTGATCAGGCCTGACAGCCCGATGATGTCGGCCTTCTCGGTTTTCGCGGTCTCGATGATCTTCGTCGCCGGCACCATCACGCCGAGGTCGATCACCTCGAAATTGTTGCACTGGAGCACGATGCCGACGATGTTCTTGCCGATATCGTGCACGTCGCCCTTCACGGTCGCGAGCACGATCTTGCCGGCCGTCGAGCGCTCCGCGCTCGCGCCCTTGTTGGCGGCCTTCTCGGCTTCCATGAACGGCATCAGATAGGCGACCGCCTGCTTCATCACGCGGGCCGATTTCACGACCTGCGGCAGGAACATCTTGCCGTCGCCGAAGAGGTCGCCGACCACGTTCATGCCGGCCATCAGCGGACCTTCGATCACGTCGAGCGGGCGCGTGGAGGCGGCGCGCGCCTCTTCCGTGTCCTGCTCGATGAATTCGGTGATGCCATGCACCAGCGCATGGGACAGCCGCTTCGCGACCGGCCACTCGCGCCAGGCGAGATCAGCCTCCTTGGTCTGCTTGCCCTGGCCGCGGAATTTCTCGGCCAGCGCCAGCAGTCGCTCGGCCGCGCCTGCGTCGCGGTTGAGCACGACGTCCTCGCACACCTGGCGCAGCTCGGGGTCGATGTCATCATAGACGATCATCTGCCCGGCATTGACGATGCCCATGTCCATGCCGGCCTTGATGGCATGATACAGGAACACCGAATGCATGGCTTCGCGCACCGGCTCGTTGCCGCGGAACGAGAAGGAGAGGTTGGAGACGCCACCGGAGACATGCGCGCCGCGCAGGTTCTGACGGATCCAACGCGTCGCCTCGATGAAGTCGACGCCGTAATTGTTGTGCTCCTCGAGCCCGGTCGCGATCGCGAAGATGTTCGGATCGAAGATGATGTCTTCCGGCGGGATGCCGACCTGCTCGACAAGAATCTTGTAGGCACGCGCGCAGATCTCGGTCTTGCGCGTGTAGGTATCGGCCTGACCCTTCTCGTCGAACGCCATCACCACGACGGCAGCGCCATGGCGGCGCGCGATCCTGGCTTCGTGCAGGAACTTCTCCTCGCCCTCTTTCAGCGAGATCGAGTTCACCACCGGCTTGCCCTGCACACATTTCAGGCCGGCCTCGATGACGTGGAATTTCGAGGAATCGACCATGACCGGCACGCGGGCGATGTCCGGCTCGGCGGCGACGAGATTGAGGAAGGTCCGCATCGCGGCTTCCGAGTCGAGCAGGCCCTCGTCCATATTGACGTCGATGACCTGCGCGCCGTTGTTGACCTGGTCGCGTGCGACCTGCAGTGCGGCGGTGTAGTCGCCGGCGGTGATCAGCTTGCGGAATTTCGCCGAGCCCGTGACGTTGGTGCGCTCGCCGACATTGACGAAGGGAATGGCGGGAGTGAGCTCGAACGGCTCGAGGCCGGACAGCCGCAGCCGCGGCGCGATCTCCGGTACCGCGCGCGGCTTATGCGGCGCCACCGCGGCAGCGATCGCCGCAATATGATCCGGCGTGGTGCCGCAGCAGCCGCCGACGATGTTGACGAGGCCGTCGCGGGCGAACGCGCCGATCAGCCGCGCCATGTAGTCTGGCGTCTCGTCATACTGGCCGAACTCGTTGGGCAGGCCGGCGTTCGGATAGGCACACACCAAGGTGTCGGCCACGCGGCCGATATCGGCGATATGGGCGCGCAAATCCTCGGCGCCGAGCGCGCAGTTGAAGCCGATCGTCACAGGCTTGGCGTGCCGCACCGAATTCCAGAACGCCTCTGGCATCTGGCCCGACAGCAGGCGGCCGGATTTGTCGGTGATGGTGCCGGAGACCATCACGGGGACGTCGATGCCGCGTTCCTCACAGAGTTCGGCGATCGCATAGAGCGCGGCCTTGGCGTTGAGCGTGTCGAAGATGGTCTCGACCAGGAGGATGTCGGCGCCGCCATCGAGCAGCCCGCGCGCCTGCTCGCCATAGGCGAGACGAAGGTCGTCGAAGGTGACGGCGCGATAGCCGGGATTGGCGACGTCAGGCGAGATCGAGGCGGTGCGGTTGGTCGGGCCCATGGCGCCCGCGACGAAACGCGGCTTGCCGTCCTCGGCCGCGACGCGCTGCGCGGCGTTGCGTGCGAGCTTCGCGCCCTCGCGGTTGAGCTCGTAGATGATGTCGGTCAGGTCGTAATCGGCCTGCGCGATCGACGTCGCCGAGAAGGTGTTGGTGGCGACGATGTCGGCGCCGGCTCGCAAATATTGCGCGTGGATGTCCTCGATCGCCTCGGGCTGGGTGAGGATCAGGAGGTCGTTGTTGCCCCTGAGGTCGCGATGGAAGTCCTTGAACCGATCACCACGAAAGGCGGCTTCGTCGAACTGCAGCGCCTGGATCATCGTGCCCATGGCGCCGTCGAGGATCAGGATGCGCTGGCGGGCCGCGGCGAGGAAGGCGGTACGTTTGGGGGACACGGATACGGACATCAGGCGGCGACTTTCTTGCCAAGCTTCGGGCGGATGCCGAGCAGATGGCTGATGGCAAACACGAGATCGGCACGGTTCATGGTGTAGAAATGGAAGGTGTCGACGCCCTGCTTGGCGAGCTTTTGCACCTGGCCGGCGGCGACCGTCGCCGCGACCAGCTTGCGGGTCTCGGGGTCGTCGTCGAGGCCGTCGAATTTCTCGGCGAGCCAGTTCGGCACGGTTGTGCCGGCCCGGGTCACGAAGCCGCGCGCCTGCTTGAAATTGTGCATCGGCATGATGCCCGGCACGATCGGGATATCAATGCCGCGGGCGCGGACGCGGTCGAGGTAGCGGAAATAGAGGTCGTTGTCGAAGAACACCTGGGTGATCGCACGCGTGGCGCCGGCATCGACCTTGGCCTTCAGCATGTCGATATCGGCATCGAAGGTCGGGCTTTCCGGGTGCTTCTCCGGATAGGCCGAGACCGAGATCTCCATGTCCGGGTGACGTTTCCGGATGCCGGCAATCAGCTCCGGCGAGCGCTGGTAACCGTCGGCGTGGGTGTAATAGGGTGTTCCAATGCCCCCCGGCGGATCGCCGCGCAGCGCCACGATGTGGCGAACGCCGACGTCGTGATAGCGGTCGACAATCTCGTCGATCTCGCCGCGGGATGCGCCCACGCAGGTGAGATGCGCGGCCGGCAGCAGGCTGGTCTCTCTAAGGATGCGCGCGATGGTGGCGTGGGTGCGTTCACGGGTCGAACCGCCGGCGCCATAGGTGACCGAGACGAAGTTCGGCTCCAGCGGCGCCAGCCGCTCGATCGAGGCCCACAGTGTCTTTTCCATCTCCTCGGTCTTTGGCGGGAAGAATTCGAAGGAGATTTTTGGCCGCAGCAGCCCGACATGTCCGTTCGATATCGGTGTCAAAAGCTCGGTCATGGCACCGCACACTCCGGTTTCCGCATAAATTTCAAATCAAGGGCCGCTGGGACCCCGGTCGGCCGGTAAGATAAGCGAAATGCAACACAGCAGACAGCCCACTTGCCATGGGAAATTGCCCACTACTGGCAAAGCAAGGGCATAAAAACTCAGATGAAAGACGTTGTTGGGACGAGATCATTGATCACATCTGGAGACTATATGTAAGAAAACTAGATCGTTTTTACGATATTCGCTCATTCCAGATGGTGGGCTATAGGGATGTAGATTTGTTTACAAGCTTCCTTGTCCCACGAATTTTGCCGGTTAGCCATCCTCACGCCACAGGCCTGACCTGCCGGCGTGGACCCTTTGTCGGCCCGTCTGCGCCCCCTACCTTACCGGCGCATCCGCGCGAGTTTCTTCAGCCATGATCCCGCTCTCCGTCCTCGACCTGTCCGTCACGACCACCGCGACCAAGCCGGCCGCGGCGCTCCGCAACAGCATCGATCTGGCCCGCCATGTCGATCGCCTTGGCTATGTCCGCTATTGGCTCGCCGAACATCACAGCCTGGCCTCGGTCGCCAGTCCGGCGCCCGACGTGATGATCGGGCAGATCGCGGCAGTGACGCAGCACATCCGTGTCGGCTCTGGCGGCGTGATGCTGCCCAACCACGCGCCGCTCGTGGTCGCCGAGCGCTTCAAGATGCTGGAGGCGCTGTTTCCCGGGCGGATCGATCTTGGGCTCGGCCGCGCCCCCGGCACCGACGGAACGACGGCTTACGCGTTGCGCAGCCGCCTCGACCGCCGCGAGGGCGACGACTTCCTGGAGCGGCTGCATGAGCTGACCTTGTGGGAAACGCGCGAATTTCCCGCCGGCCATCCCTATCACAACGTCATCGCGATGCCGGACGACACGCCGCTGCCGCCGATCTGGCTGCTCGGCTCCAGCGATTATTCGAGCGAGCTCGCAGCCCAGGTCGGGATGGGCTTTGCCTTCGCGCATCATTTTGCCAGCCACGACGCGACCACGGCGATGATCAACTATCGCGCCCATTTCACCGCCTCGCGCTGGCGGTCGCAGCCGCATGCAATCCTGGCGGTCGCGGTGGTCACGGCCGAGACCGACGCGGAGGCCGAACGGCTGGCGTCGTCGATGGATCTCAATCGTCTGCGCCGCGACCGCGGCCAGTACCTGCCGCTGCCGAGCCCGGAGGAGGCGGCGGCCTATCCGTATACGGAGGCCGATCGCGCCTCGATCGCGCGCAACCGCTCGCGGCTGTTCGTCGGTTCGCCGGCAACGGTGCGGGCCAAGCTCGATCCGATGATCGCGGCGAGCCAGGCGGATGAGCTGATGGTGATCACCGCCGTGTTCGATCACGACGCCCGCAAGCGCTCCTACAGCCTCTTGGCCGAAGCGTTCGGATTGGAGCGCAACGAAGAAGCGGCCTGAATCCCGCTGTCGTCCCGGGCAAGTCCGGCAGCGCATCAGCGCTGTCGGGCGCAGACCCGGGACCCATAAACACCGGCGGTCATTGGGTGACTGTGCTGGAGCTCCAGCCTTCCAACAACGCGGCCCTGTGGTTATGGGCCCCTGCGTTCGCAGGGGCGACAGGAGAGAGCTGAGTTACTCCCGCGTCTCGCTGAACGTCGCGCGGAAGGGGTGTCCCGGATAGACGCCGATGATGCGGAATTCGCGCGAGAAGAACTTCAATTCCTCGAGCGCAAAGGCGAGGCCCTTGTCGTCAGGGTGGCCGTCGACATCGGCATAGAATTGCGTGGCGAAGAAATTGCCGTCGACCATGTAGCTTTCCAGCTTGGTCATGTTGACGCCGTTGGTGGCGAAACCGCCGAGCGCCTTGTAAAGCGCGGCGGGAAGGTTGCGGACGCGGAAGACAAAGGTGGTGACCAGCGGACCCGAGTTCTGCTCCGCCCATTGCGGGTCCCGCGACAGCACCACGAAGCGGGTGGTGTTGTGGGCCTCGTCCTCGACGTCTTCGGCCAGAATGTCGAGGCCGTAGATCTCGGCAGCAAGGCGGGAGGCGATCGCAGCCACGCTCTTGTCGCCGCGCTGGGCGATGTCCCTGGCGCTGCCAGCGGTGTCGCCGGCCACGATCGACCGGATGCCGAGCTGGCGGATGATGCGGCGGCATTGGCCAAGCGCATGGACGTGGCTCTCGACCGTCTTGATGTCGGCGAGCTTGGCGCCCTTGATGCCCATCAGCTGGTGGCGGATCGGCAAGAACCATTCGCCGACGATGTAGAGGCCTGAGGCCGGCAGCAGATGGTGGATGTCGGCGACCCGGCCGGCGACCGAGTTCTCGATCGGGATCATGCCGAGATCGGCTTCGCCGGAGGAGATCGCGCCCAGCGCGTCCTCGAAGGTCGCGTAGGGGACGGCCTCGGCGCTCGGAAAAGCGTCGGAGATGGCGATGTGGGAATTGGCTCCCGGCTCGCCCTGGAATGCGATTTTCAAGATCTTGCTCATGAGTGGCTTTCTAGCAGCTCAAGCTTTGGACAGCAGTCGCCGTGCGGTTTCGAGGTCGGGGGCCGTGTCGACGCCGCGCGGCACGGTGTCGACGATGGTGACGTCGATCCGCATGCCAGCCTCCAGCGCCCGCAGCTGCTCGAGCTTTTCCTGCAGCTCCAGCGGCGACGGCGGGAGGCTGACGAAGCGTTCCAGCGCCGCGCGGCGATAGGCGTAGAGGCCGATATGGTGGTAGCGCGGTCCGTCGCCCCATGGCGCCGGCGCGCGCGTGAAATAAAGCGCGCGCAGCCGCCGGCCGCCGATCGGCGAGCCGACCGCCTTCACCACACTCGGCGCGTTGCTCTCTTCCTCGCTGTGGATTTCAGCCGCCAGCGTGGCGATGTCCACGGCGGGGTCGGCGAGCGGCGCCAGCACGTCGCGGATGTTCTGCGGTAGGATCGTCGGGAAGTCACCCTGCAGGTTGATCACGATGTCGGCCTGGCCCAGCGGGTCGAGGTTGCGCATGGCCTCATGGATCCGGTCGGATCCGGACGGATGGTCGGGACCTGTCATCACCGCCTCGCCGCCTGCCGCCGTGACGGCTGCGGCGATCTCGGGCGTGTCGGTCGCGACCGCCACCCGGCCGATGGCCGCCTCCTCGGCACGCCGGAGCACGTGCACGATCATCGGCACGCCCGCGATGTCCATCAGCGGCTTGCCGGGCAGGCGGGTCGAGGCCATGCGGGCGGGAATCAGCACCAGAGTGCGGGGATTGGTCATCGTGAACGGCAGATCGGAAAGGGTCGCAACACGCGGTCCGGCTCGGCGGAATGGCCGGACAGCGGCCCGCTTATACGGGTTGCCAGAGCACGGGCAAACCGATATCTCACATCTGCCGAAGGGGGCGGCGCAACGGCTCGATTCCTTGAGGCGAAGCCATGGCCGCTGTCAGCGGCCCAACGATGAAATTTGCCCGCGGAGCCTGACGCCACAATGGACTCCTTCGAACTCAATAAGATTCTCGGGGCCGTCCTGGCCACCTGTCTCGTTCTGCTGGTGACGAGCTTCACCGCCAATGCGCTGTTCGCGCCCAAGATGCCGGAAAAGCCGGGCTTCGAGATCGCCGTCAAGGAGACCGAGGGCGGGGCCAAGGAAGCCGCAGCGCCCGCGTCTGCCGAACCGATCGAAAAGCTGCTGCAGACCGCCTCGGCGCAGAAGGGTGAGGCGGCAGCCAAGAAGTGCACGGCCTGCCACACCTTCGAGAAGGGCGGTCCCAACCGCGTCGGCCCGAACCTCTTTGGCATCGTCGGCGATCACAAGGGCGAAGGCCGCAACGGCTTCAACTTCTCGGCGGCGATGAAGGCCGCAGGCGGCACCTGGACCATCGACGACCTCAACAAGTTCATCGCCAACCCGAAGGGCTTCGTTCCCGGCACCGCGATGGGCTTTGCCGGTATCCAGAAGGACAGCGAGCGCGCCGACGTAATCGCCTATCTGAACTCGCTCTCGGACAATCCGCAGCCGCTGCCCACCGCGGCCAAGTGAACCTGTCCGAGTGAACCTGTCCGAGTGAACCTTTCCGAGTAAAGCTGTCCGCGTGAACCCTACCGCGTCAGGCGACGTTGACGGCCAGGCCTTAGCCTGGCCGTTTTTCGTATCCGGGATGTTCCGGGCTGCTTTGGGACGTTTGGTCGCAGCGGGTCCGTTCACAACCCGGTATCATGAGGAAAAAGCAACGTTATTTGCCGAATCCTTGCCGTATATTGCGGCCTGAATGGAACCCGATCCGGAGCACCGGACGGTGTTTTCTGAACTGATCTTGCTCACTAGAGTGGGGCGCAATACCGGTCGGCTGCGGCCGGCGTGGCGCGCGGCCAGGCTTCTCTGCAAAGGACCCTTCATTTGGCGATTACCCGACGAGAGCTTCTCAAGAGCGGCGCCCTCGCTGCGATGACCCCGGCGCTCGGCGCCGCTGCCAATCTCCCGGCCTTCACCACCGCGGCACATGCTCAATCGGCGAGCGCGCCGGTCTGGCGCCATGCACTGGCCCTGTTCGGCGACATCAAATATCCGGCCGACTTCAAGCGCTTCGACTATGTCAATCCGGATGCGCCCAAGGGCGGCGTGGTGCGCATGTTCGAACAGGGGACGTTCGACAACTTCAATCTCGTGGTCTCCGGCGTCAAAGGGTCGCTGGCCGGCGCCGTTCAGCTGACGATGGAGACGCTGACGACGCGATCGCTGGACGAGGCGTCGACCGCCTATGGACAGCTTGCGGAATCGGCCGCCTATCCGGATGACTTTTCCTACGTCGTCTACCGTCTGCGCGGCGAAGCGCGCTGGCATGACGGCAAGCCGGTCGTTCCGGACGACGTTGTGTTCTCCTTCAATGCGCTGAAGAAGAACAGCCCGATGTACAGCGCCTACTACCAGCACGTCATCAAATGCGAGCAGGTCGGCGAACGCGACGTCAAGTTCTCATTCGACGCGCCAGGCAACCGCGAACTGCCGACCATCGTCGGCGAAATTCCGATTCTCCCGAAACATTGGTGGGAAGGAACTGATCCTCAGGGCAACAAGCGCGATATCTCCGCGACCACCTTGGAGATCCCGCTGGGATCGGGGGCCTATCGGATCAAGGAATTTACCGCCGGACGATCGGTGGTGCTGGAGCGTGTTGCCGATTACTGGGGCAAGGATCTTCCAGTCTCGGTCGGGCAGAACAATTTCGAGCAGATTCGATTTGAATTCTTCCGGGATGACACCGTCGCCCGAGAGGCCTTCAAGGGCGATCAGTTGGACTGGTTCGCCGAGCGCAGCGGAAAGCAATGGTCGACCGCCTATGACTTCCCGGCCGTGACCGAAAAGCGTGTCGTCAAGGACAAGTTTCCGGACGCGAGCTCGGGCCGGATGCAGGGCTTTGCGATGAACCTGCGCCGGCCGCTGTTTGCCGACGTCAAGGTCCGTCGCGCGTTCAACTATGCCTACGACTGGGAGGAGTCGGACCGGCAGCTCTCGAATGGCGAGTACCATCGCGACAGCAGCTATTTCGACGGCATCCCTGAGTTCATGGCGACCGGCGTTCCGGAAGGCGAAGAGCTGCAGATTCTCGAAACCATCCGCGACAAGGTTCCTGCGGAGCTGTTCACGACTCCCTACAAGAATCCGGTCGGCGGCAGTGCCGAGGCGTCACGCAACAATTTGCGCGAAGCGGCGCGCCTCTTCAAGGAGGCGGGATTCGAGATCCGCGATCGCAAGCTGGTCAACCCAAAGGGCGAGGCGGTCAGCGTCGAGTTCCTGTGCCAGGATCAGGGCGACGAACGCGGTGTGCTGTTCTACAAGCCCTATCTCGAGCGGCTCGGCATGGCGGTGAGCGTTCGAACGGTCGACAGCGTGCAGTATCAGAACCGTTTGCGCAGCTTCGATTTCGACATCACTACGGCCGTATGGCCGCAATCCATCTCGCCCGGCAATGAGCAGCGCAATTTCTTCGGCTCGGACTCAGCTGACAGGCCGGGCTCGCGCAATCTTCCCGGCATCAAGAACCCGGCCGTGGATGCGCTGATCGATCGCATCATCTTTGCCAAGAACCGCGCCGAGCTGGTCGCGAGCTGCAAGGCCTTGGACCGGGTGCTGCTGTGGAATTGCTATGTCGTTCCGCAATTCGCTTTCGGGTTCGAGCGCGCCGCGCGCTGGGACCGCTTCAGCCATCCCGAGCCGCTGCCCAAATATGGCATCAGCGGCTTTCCAAATCTGTGGTGGTGGGACGCCGCGAAGGCCGCCAAGACGGGTGGCCGCTCTTGAGCCGCCGGTTTCGCCCACTCATCCTGTCGCGCCGGGGCGTGCTCGGCCTCGGTCTCGGCGCGCTGAGCGCCGCGCATCTCCGCGGCGCCTCAGCCGAGGGCGAAGCCTTCGCCGAATCACACGGCATGTCCGCCTTTGGCGACCTGAAATATCCGGCCGACTTTCACCATTTCGACTACGTCAATCCGGATGCGCCGAAGGGCGGGCTGTTCTCGACCGTCCCTACGCTGCGCGCCAATAACCAGTCCTATTTCACCTTCAACTCCTTCAACGCCTACATCATGAAGGGCGAGGGCGCGCAGGGCATGGCCTGGACGTTCGTGTCGCTGATGGCATCGGCCGCCGACGAGCCGGATGCGATGTATGGTTATGCGGCGAAGTCGGTGGCGATCTCGCCGGACAAGCTGACTTACCGGTTCACCTTGCGGCCTGAGGCGCGTTTCCACGACGGCTCGAAGATCACGGCGCACGACGTGGCGTGGTCGTTGACGACGCTCAAGGAAAAGGGCCACGCGCTGATCGTGACGCAGCTGCGCTTCATGGAGAAGGCCGAGGCGCTGGACGACGCGACCGTCGTCGTGACCTTCGCCAAGGATCGCGCCCGCGACGTGCCGCTCTATGTCGCGAGCCTGCCGATCTTCTCCAAGACCTATTATGCGACGCATCCATTCGAGGAATCTACGATCGACGTGCCGCTCGGCAGCGGGCCGTACAAGGTCGGCAAATACGAGATCAATCGCTTCGTCGAGTTCGAGCGGGTCAAGGACTGGTGGGCCGCCGACCTGCCGGTCTGCCGCGGCAGCTATAATTTCGATGCGGTCCGCTACGAATTCTATCGCGATCGCGACGTCGCCTATGAGGGCTTCTCCGGCAAGAACTATCTCTATCGCGAGGAGTACACGGCCCGGATCTGGGCCACGCGCTATGACTTCGCCGCGGTCAAGGACGGCCGCGTCAAGCGCGAGACCTTGCCGGACGAGATGCCGTCCGGAGGCCAGGGCTGGTTCATGAATACAAGGCGCGACAAGTTTAGGGATCCGCGCGTGCGCGAAGCCTTCAACTACGCCTTCGATTTCGAATGGACCAACAAGACCATCATGTACGGCGCCTATACGCGCCTGGTGTCGCCGTTCCAGAATACCGACATGGTCGCGGAGGGCCCGCCCTCGCCGGAAGAGCTGAAGCTGCTGGAGCCGTTCCGTGGCCAGGTGCCGGACGAGGTGTTCGGGATGCCGTTCGTGCCGCCGGTCTCCGACGGCTCGGGCCAGGACCGCGCTCTGTTGCGCAAGGCCCAGCAGTTGCTGAATGAAGCCGGGCTGACGATCAAGGACAGCAAGCGCTATTTGCCGAATGGCGAGCGCTTCAGCGTCGAGTTCCTGGTCGACGAGGTCGGGCTCCAGCCGCACCACGGGCCGTTCATCAAGAACCTTCAGCAGCTCGGCATCGATGCCAGTTTGCGTATCGTCGATGCCGTGCAGTTTCGCGCCCGCATCGAGGATTTCGATTTCGACATCGCCATGGAGCGGCTCTCGATGTCGGCGACACCAGGCGATAGCCTGCGGCCCTATTTCGGCTCCCGCGAGGCCGCGACCAAGGGCTCGTACAATCTTGCCGGCATCGTCAGTCCCGCGATCGATGCGCTGGTCGAAAAGGCGATCGCGGCGGAGAGCCGCGCCGAGCTGACGGTTGCCTGCCGCGCGCTCGACCGCGTGTTTCGGGCCGGTCGCTACTGGATTCCGCAATGGTATCGCGCAACCCATCCGCTTGCCTATTGGGATGAGTTCAACCATCCAGCCAAGCTGCCGAAATATGCGCAAGCTGCCGGCGTGCCGGATATGTGGTGGTTTGACGCCGCCAAGGCGGCCAAGATCGAACAGGCGAAGTGATTCATGGCTGCCTACGTCGCCCGCCGCATTCTGCTGATGATCCCGACCTTGTTCGGGATCCTGTTCGTCTCCTTCATCGTGGTGCAGTTTGCGCCCGGCGGTCCGGTGGAGCGCGTCATCGCGCAGCTCACCGGCGCCGATACCGGCGGCACCTCGCGCATCTCCGGTGGCGGCGGTGATTTCGCTTCCCGCGGCCCGGGCCAGATCGGTGCGGCCGCCGACGCGGTCAACTCCAAATATCGCGGCGCGCAGGGGCTCGATCCCGCCTTCATCAAGAATCTCGAGAAGCAGTTCGGCTTCGACAAGCCGGCACCGGAGCGCTTCGCGCTGATGGTGTGGAATTTCACGCGCTTCGATTTCGGCAAGAGCTATTTCCGCGACGTCAGTGTGCTGCAGCTGATCAAGGAGAAGCTGCCGGTCTCGATGTCGCTCGGCATCTGGATGACGCTGCTGACCTATCTGATTTCGATTCCGCTCGGCATCCGAAAGGCCGTGCAGGATGGCAGCCGCTTCGACACCTGGACCTCCGCCGTCATCATTGTCGGCTTTGCGATTCCAGGCTTCCTGTTCGCGATCCTCTTGATCATCCTGTTCGCCGGCGGCTCGTTCCTGAACATCTTCCCGCTGCGCGGGCTGACCTCCGACGGCTGGTCGAACTTTCCGTGGTACTGGAAGATCATCGATTATTTCTGGCACCTGACCTTGCCGCTGGTGTCGATGGCGCTCGGCGCCTTCGCGACCATGACGCTTCTGACCAAGAACTCGTTTCTCGACGAGATCCGCAAGCAATATGTGATGACGGCGCGCGCCAAGGGCTGCAGTGAGCGGCAGGTGCTCTATAATCACGTGTTCCGCAACGCCATGCTGATCGTGATCGCCGGCTTTCCGGGCGCCTTCATCAACGCCTTCTTCTCCGGTTCGCTCCTGATCGAGACCATCTTCTCGCTCGACGGGCTCGGGCTGTTGTCGTTCGAGAGCGTGCTCAATCGCGACTATCCGGTCGTGTTCGGCACGCTCTATATTTTCTCGCTGGTCGGTCTCGTCGTGAACCTGCTCTCCGATCTCACCTATATGTGGATCGATCCCCGGATCGATTTCGAGGCGAGGGAAGTCTGATGACGCTGGTCGCTCCGCCTCCGGTCGAGACCACGACCCGGGAACCGCTCGGCGAAGCCCTGCCGCCGACGCGGCAGCGCTTCCGGGTCTCGCCCCTGAACCACCGCCGCTGGCAGAACTTCAAGGCCAACAAGCGCGGCTACTGGTCGTTCTGGATCTTCCTCGTCCTGTTCTTCGTCTCACTGTTCGCCGAGCTGATCGCCAACGACCGGCCGTTCCTGATCAAGTTCGACGGCCATCTGTATTGGCCGGCCTTCGTCTCCTATCCGGAGACCGCTTTCGGCGGCGACTTCGAGACGGCGGCCGACTATCGCGATCCCTATTTGCAGAAGCTGATTGCGGACAAGGGCGGCATCATCGTCTGGCCGCTGATCCGCTATTCCTACGACACCCATAATCTCGATCTGCCGACGCCGGCGCCGTCGCCACCGACGTGGATGTTGACGGAAGCGCAGTGCAAGCCGGTGGTCGAGAAGAAGGGGCTGAAGAGCTGCCGCGACCTCGAATACAACTGGCTCGGCACCGATGATCAGGGCCGTGACGTGGTGGCGCGCCTGATCTACGGCTTCCGCATCTCGGTGCTGTTCGGTCTCACGCTGACGTTCTTCTCCTCCATCATCGGCGTCGCCGCTGGCGGCGTGCAGGGCTATTTCGGCGGCTGGATCGACTTGCTGTTCCAGCGCTTCATCGAGATCTGGAACGCGATTCCCTATCTTTATCTGCTGCTGATCCTGTCCGCCGTGCTGGTGCCCGGCTTCTTCACCTTGCTCGGCATCATGCTGCTGTTCTCCTGGGTGTCGCTGGTTGGCCTGGTCCGCGCGGAATTCCTGCGTGGACGCAATTTCGAATACATCCAGGCGGCGCGTGCGCTCGGCGTCTCCAACGGGGTCATCATGGTCCGGCATCTGTTGCCGAACGCGATGGTGGCAACCATGACGTTCCTGCCGTTCATCGTGTCGAGCTCGGTCATGACCCTCACGGCCCTCGACTTCCTCGGCTTCGGCCTGCCGCCGGGCTCGCCCTCGCTCGGCGAATTGCTGTCGCAGGCCAAAGCCAATGTGCAGGCGCCGTGGCTCGGGCTCACCGGCTTCTTCTCGGTCGCGATCATGCTGTCGCTTCTGATCTTCATCGGCGAAGCCGTGCGCGACGCCTTCGATCCCCGTAAAACCTTCAGGTGAGCGGCATGGACGCGATCAGCCAGTCGCTTTTGTCGGTCACGGACCTCTCGGTCGCCTTCCATCAGCAGGGCCGGACATCGCTCGCCGTCGACCGTGTCTCCTTCGATATCAAGCGCGGCGAATGCGTCGCGCTGGTCGGCGAATCCGGCTCCGGCAAGTCGGTGAGCGCGCTCTCGGTGCTCAGGCTGCTGCCCTATCCGGTGGCGTCACACCCGTCCGGGAGCATCCGCTTCAAGGGACGCGATCTGCTGACGCTGTCGGAACGCGAGATCCGCGAGATCCGCGGCAGCGACATTTCGATCATCTTTCAGGAGCCGATGACTTCGCTCAATCCGCTGCATACGATCGGGCAGCAGATCGCCGAGATCATTCATCTCCACCGGCCGATGTCGAGCAGCGCGGCCCGGGCTCGGACGCTGGAGCTTCTGACCCAGGTCGGCATCCCCGAGCCGGAGACCCGGCTCGGCAGCTATCCGCACCAGCTCTCCGGCGGCCAGCGCCAGCGCGTGATGATTGCGATGGCGCTCGCTAACGAGCCCGACCTTCTGATCGCGGACGAGCCGACCACCGCGCTCGATGTCACCGTGCAGGCGCAGATCCTGACGCTGCTCGCCGACATCCGCGCGCGGCTCGGCATGAGCCTGCTGTTCATCACCCATGACCTCGGGATCGTCAGGCGCATTGCCGACCGGGTCTGCGTCATGAACGGCGGCAAGATCGTCGAGCATGGACCGGTGGAGCAGGTGTTCACCGCGCCGAAACATCCCTACACCAAGGCGCTGCTCGCGGCCGAGCCCAAGCCGGATCCGGCGCCGCCACGGCCCGACGCGCCGGAGGTGATGTCGGCCAACGATCTGAAGGTCTGGTTTCCGATCAAGCGCGGCCTGTTCCGCTCGACGGTCGGCCACATCAAGGCGGTCGACGGCGTCAGCCTCGCGGTGCGCAGGGGCGAGACGCTTGGGGTGGTCGGAGAATCCGGCTCCGGCAAGACCACGCTGGGCCTTGCGCTGTTGCGCTTGATCTCGTCGGACGGGCCGATCGTGTTTCTGGGCCGGAACATCCAGGGTCTCAAGTTCAAGGAGGTCCGCCCGTTCCGCCGCAACATGCAGGTGGTGTTTCAGGATCCGTTCGGCTCGCTCAGTCCGCGCATGTCGGTCGGCGACATCATCGCCGAGGGCTTGAGCGTCCACCAGCCGAAGCTGTCGGACGACGCGCGCGAGGCCCGCGTGATCAAGGCGCTCGAGGATGTCGGGCTCGATCCGGAGACACGCTTCCGCTATCCGCATGAATTCTCCGGCGGCCAGCGTCAGCGCATCTCGATTGCCCGCGCCGTCGTGCTGGAGCCGAGTTTCGTTGTGCTGGACGAGCCGACCTCCGCGCTCGACATGCTGTTCCAGTCGCAGATGGTCGACCTGTTGCGCGAGCTGCAGCGCAAGCACGATCTGACTTACATGTTCATCTCGCACGATTTGCGGGTGGTCGCCGCCCTCGCCAGCCATCTGATCGTGATGCGCAACGGCAAGGTGGTCGAGGAGGGGCCGGCTGCCGAGCTGTTCAAGAACCCCAAGTCCGACTACACCCGCGCGCTGTTCGCCGCCGCCTTCCGCAACGAGGCCGCCGGGAACGGGGCGGTGGCGACCTGATCCTGCTGCTTGCGCCGGCGTGGGCGGCGGGCCGTGCGAGGTGCTCGTCCCAGCTTGGACGGCGTGAGCCCGCATTCGTCCAACGCCTTAGGAGCTGATCGCGATCCGCTCCGGCCCGCGTATACGCAGGTGATCCGGGATGGTCTTCTGGCTCCAGCCAGCGGCGCCATAGCCGATTCCCTGACGTTCAGCCGACTGCCACTGATCGCGGCGAGCCGCGGCTTCAGCAGTACAGCGTGTTCAAATAGAAGTCTAGTAAGGGTTGTGTGGCAATAATTTACTCGCCATGAGCGTTGGAGCGCGCGGCTAGGTCCTCTCCTCCAAGGGAGCATCCAGCGAGGCTGGGGCATGAACTCTCGAGGCGCAAGAATAAAACAGGCCCTGGAAGCGAGGGCGGTTCGAAAGCAGCATGCATTAGCAAGCGCATTGCGGGTTCACGAAAGTGCTATCACACGATGGAAGGAGGACGGCACCATGAGCTTGGAGAATGCGATTGCGCTCTGCAAGGAACTGGATGTGTCGGCCGACTGGCTCCTGCTGGGCATCGGTCATATGGATCAGCATAAAGAGCGTGCCGAAATGGCTCCTGCCTATACAGAGTTGTTTGCACACCTCTCTCCCGCGGCAGCGGCGGCACTCACGAAATTCATCAGATTGATCGCGGCCGAGTCCTAGAGGCTCCTGACCCCGCGTGGACGGGTTCGGCCGTCTGATGACCCGCGCCAGCCGCGGGTTGCGCAAGACACAAGTGCTTGCGGCAGGGAAAAGCAAAATGAGTCGCCCTCGATAGTTTGCTATCTTAAGTTGTGTTGTGTCGGCAGCTGCGATCGGAATGGCGCTTGCCCGACATGATCAACGGAGATGAACATGACTGACTATAAGCTTTCGTTGAAGCCCACAGGCAAATGGACCTACGCAACGACGTGCAGCGGACCCGATAAGCTTTCGGGTACGGTACAGCTCACATACAAGGAAGGTGAGCTGCTGAAAAAAGGCTACACATACAAGATTTCGGACAATTCAGGGACCGACTTCGGTCTTTGGGCCTGCGAACGCACCTGGGACGATAAGACGGAAGGTGACTTTACGTCGGCCAAGCTGGCCGCTGAGACAAGCAGTGAGCTCGCCGCCGAGACCACCTATTCTGTCGATTTCGAGAATAAGACGCCGGACACGTGGACGATGAGCATCTATCAGACCCTGCCTACTTCGCCGGGGCTCAAGAGCTTGTCCTGGAAGCAGACGACGGTGCCCAAGAATGGTGAGTCCGGCGTCGAGTGGAGCATCAGCTATCTCGTCGGCATCGCGAACTACAAACAGATTGGTGGAAAGGGCGTCTATAAGGCTTCGCAGAAGCTCGGTACTCAATTGGGTCAGAAATGGGCTTGTCGTTTCCAGGACGGCGCTCAGCAGCTGTTCGAGGACGGCAGCGCCAATCCGGGACAAGTGCTGATCCAGAACAAGTCGGGCGACCTTGCCAACCTCGGTATCGGGATGGATGGCGATCTGGCGCTCGTGCAGTCCAACGTCTATTCCGGAAACAGCGCACAGTTCGAGGTCGCCCCAGTCTATTGGGTCGCACTCTACAAGGACGTCGTGCAAGGCGAGGTGATCTCCGGCAATCAGGTCCACGGACCGCTGCAGGTGGTCTTCCCGGGCGGCGTAACGCATTTGACCTATGAAGCCTATATCGATGGAAACGAATTCGTGTTCGGGTTGAAGGGCGGCCCCGCCCTGCGTGCTCCGCTCGATCAGGTCGAAATGCGTCTTCGCATGCTGCAGGCAGCCTGAAATGACCAATTCGGGTTGCTGAAATGCACCCCGCTGGCCTGGCCAGCGGGGTGCATCATCGAGCGCTCCAAGCACTCCAAAATATGCAATGCGGCGGCTGCCGAATCGCTTGCTCTGCCGCGAATGAACGAGGTGATTTGCCCGGCGGGCGCGGTTTGCGAAAACCTGTCCAGCCCTGCCGCGAAAAAATGTTCCTATTTCTTATTTTCAGAAATCGTCCATACTCCACGGTGTCCTGCCTCACGAGAGGGGCGTACGCGTCGTCACGGACGTTGGGTGCGGGATGCGATGGCCGTGACGGTTGCGCTGGACGAGCGCAGGCCGGCGCGGATGGCGAAGCGGACCGTCGCCGTGGCCTTGATGCGCTGCCTTCGCGCAGTCCCGCCGCAGCGCGCTACGCAAGCGCCAGCTCGTGTATCTGCGCGGCTTCTTTGGATCACTCCAACCACATGCATCCGGCAAGCCTGGCGGCACTTTGACGTGCCGTGCTAATCGGCGTTGCTCGCCCGTTCATGAACCTAACGACGCTTCTCCGCGTTCTTCTTTTTACAGGTAACAAGAAGATCGACATGGGAGGAACTCAGATGCGTAAGTTGATCTTGGGTGCAGCAAGTGCGCTCGCTTTTGCCTCTCCGGCCGTGGCCTCTGATCTGCCGGTAGCCGGCCATAGCGAAAGCTACGTGCGGTCGTACGAGTACCGGGCGCCTCCGGCTGTTATCGAAGAGTTGGCTTCGGTGGTTTCCGAGACGGTCGTAGTGCGCCGCCCTGTCCTTGTGGTGCCGCCGCGGGTTGTGGTCGAAGACTATCCCATCTACTCGGAACCGCACGTGTATGTCGCACCTCGTGCATATGCGTACGCAGGTCCGGGGTGGCGCGGCGGATGGGGCTATCGACATCACTTCCACGGCGGTTGGTAAACCTGGGCGCTAAGCGAGGTCAGGCGAACAGCGCCTCTCGTGAAGCCGTGCTCCGGAAGCCCGCAGCCCAACGAGCTTCTGGTCACGAGCCCCGAGTGGAGCTGATAACGCCGAATCTATTGGCAAGTGCGCCCTTCGAACCTTGGGGTTTGAATGTCCGGAGGATTGGCAGTGAAGCGAGTCTTGAAACCGGTCACTTATGTCATAGCAGCTCTGTATTTCCTGGTGGACGCGGTTTTCATGGCTATCGCGAAGCCGATCTCGGATTGGCTTGCCAGGCATGTCGTGCTGCGGCGATTATGCGTCTGGATCAAATCGTTGCGGCCCTACCCGTCACTGGCGCTGTTTTCAGTACCGGTGATCATTCTTGAACCGGTCAAACCGTTGGCGGCTTATCTCGCGGCTACCGGTCAGCTGCTGAGCAGCGTTGCGACGTTGATTGTCGGCGAGCTTCTAAAGCTCGTGCTGGTCGAACGCCTGTTTAGCCTTACCCGGAACAAGCTGATGAAAATTCCGGCCTTTCTCTGGGCCTACACAAAATTCCAACAAGCAAAGGCTTGGGTGGAAGCCACCGAGGCTTGGCGAACCATTCGCGCAATAAGTAAGGCCGCCCGCCAGTATGTGACGGAGATGAAGAAATCGGTAGCAGTCGCTTTGCGCCAGCCCTGAACCGTGAGGATGGAAGGCCTTCGCCGCCGGACAGAAGATCTGAGATGGGCCACTCGCAGCGGTGATTGCTTCAAGTCGGATAGCGCCATTGCAATGTGCGCCGCGTGAGCAAGAGCGCTGCGAGCACGATGACCAAGACTACGAGATAGAGCACGGCTCATGCTGGACGAGGCGACCTCGGCGCTCGACATGCTGTCAGTTGCAGATGGTCGACCTGTTGCGCTAGCTGCAGCGCACGCACGATCATGACCTACATGCTCATCTGGCGGGGCAGGTGCGGGCTGCCTCACCTCACCTTGGTCCCCGTCACGTCCTCGAACGTGTATTGTATCGCCGACAGAGCGAGGCCAACTTCCTGCTGCGAGAGAGGACGATAAAGGTCATGTCCTGATAGCCTGGCGATGACTCGTTGCTGGACTTCATTGAAGGGTTTGAAAACATAGGCAGGAAGAACCTCTCTACCCCGGATCACGATCGCAGAACGTGCCTTGCCGTAGGCATGAGTGGCTTCCCTCAGCGCCGAGGCATTTTCGGGTGAATTGTCGTTGATGTAGGCCATTTGGCTCTCGAGCAGCCTATCCGCCAGCTGAAGGATTTCGATGACAGTGTTGCTTTCTGGCATGATCTGCTCCTACCAAGAATTGTTGTCTTCGATTTCCAACGGCAAACGCGATGTCGTCGTGAGCGAATGGTGCGGCGTTGCTTCGGGTCAATCTGCACCCGGTCATCGATCCCGTGCATCGGACCGCTCCCTGCGGATTGTTCAGGTGCTTGCAGGGATCACGAGCTTACCAATCTTTGGCGGGGTATTGTAGCCGCGGAGGCGGCCGGGCCGCTGTCCAAATCGGGCAAAAAGAGGTCTCGACGTGCTCACGTTGCGGCGATCAATCCGGAGCTACGCGTTCCAAACCTCATGCGCCATGTTGACCTGGCGGCGCGTGCCATGCGCGACAGCCAGCCTGCTCCCGCTGAACGCGTGCCTATCCAAAGGCCGCGCGGTCGAGGCGCCTATGCCCCGGTCTCAAATGAGTCTGCTCGAGTGATTTGCCCGGCGGGCACGATTTGCGAAACCTTGTCCAGTCCTGCCGTGAAAAATATTTCGATTTCTTATTTTCAGAAATCGTGCATACTCCACGTCGTCCTGCCTCACGAGAGGGGCGTACGCGTCGTCACGGACGTCGGGTGCGGGATGCGATGGCCGTGACGGTTGCGCTGGACGAGCGCAGGCCGGCGCGGACGGCGAAGTCGTGTGGTCCTGGCATCCCGGTGCTGATGTCTGCGCGATGCGCCTTGGCGTATCGTCGCTACGGGGGCAAACAAGCCGGTCCCCGAGGAGATCACGTATAAGCCGTAAAGCCATTGCGCAGGGAAGGCCGGATGTTCGGCTCGTACCTGTGGTTCTGCCGCGTGCTTTCTTGCTGCACGCGGACCATGGGTGCGGTCGGCACCCGGCCTTCCCTGCGCCCTCCATTTGTTTCGAGGGCCGATCAAGTCGCAAAGCTCGGGCGGATCACGTCGCGAGATCGCGGATGCTCGGGCGAGATGCTGTTTGATAGGTGAGTAGGATTGATGCTGCATCCGACACCGCACGCTTGCGGCATTCGCTGCTACCAGCCATTCCGGGGCGCCGCGGCAAAATAGCGAAGCTATTTTGCACTGAACGGCGAACCCGGAATTCATCTCGCCGCGGGATGGATGCCAAATGGATTCCGGGCTCGCCGCTACGCGGCGCCCCGGAATGACGATGGAGAGATTTCTCTCGCGTTTGTGCGGACCGCGGACCCGTTGGCTCGCAATGACGGTCGTGCTTGGTAATTGCCGCGGAGTCACGCCGCTGAGGAGAGACAGGAAGGCCGCTTGATCGCCGTGATCCCACCACCGCTTGCCGCGATGCGCGCGATCGCCTCGGCCGTCGCCTCGATTGCGGTGGCCATATGAAACGCATTGGCGTGCACGATCGTCGCGGCATCGCGCACGATCGCGACATGACCTCTCCAGAAGATCAGGTCGCCGCGCTGGAGCGATTTGGTGTCGGAGTCATCGAGCGGCCGTCCGAGCGCGGCCTGCTGCATGTCGCTGTCGCGCGGGCACTCCATGCCGGCCGTGTTCATCGAGATCTGCACCAGGCCCGAGCAATCAATGCCGAGACTGCTCTTGCCGCCCCACTGATAGGGCGTACCGACGAAGCGCTCGGCGACCGCGACATAGTCGGGCTCGACGGTGCCGAGTGGAACGACATGCTGTTTTGGCACGAACCAGCCTTCGGAGGTCACGACGAAGCTGTCGTCCTCACGGGTGACCATGATTTGCGACCCGAGCACCAGGGTCTCAATCGGCGGGAGTTTGATGGATGGCCCCGGAAACGCAAATGTGCGCAATGCGGCGATCTGGTGCGTGGTGTTGGAAAGCTTGGCGAGCGCAGCCTCCGGAATCCATCCGACGTAACCATCGGCTTCGAGCTGGCCCCAGGCCCAGCCCTCACCGTTGCGGTCATAGATTGTGACCCGTTCGCCCTTGAGCACCTGCGTCATCTGCTCTGCGCCGGCAAGCGGCTGTGCGCGCAGCGGTGCGATCGCGTCACGCACTTCGAACGTGTCGCCGTCGACGAAACGCGCGGCGTCAACCTTGCCTTCGAGGAATTTCGCGGCGATGTCGCCGCGGGCCGGCGTGAGACGCGGATCAGCCATAGCGCTCGCTCAACAATTTGTAGAGCGCGCGGGCGCCCTGGCACTCGCCGCCTTCGGGCCGCCCGGGCTTGGAAGATGGCGTCCAGGCATAGATGTCGAGATGCAGCCAGCTCTTGGCTTGCGCGACGAAGCGCTGCAGGAACAGCGCGCAGGTGATCGAGCCGGCAAAGCCGTTCGACGGCGCGTTGTTGAGGGTCGCGACCTTGGAGTCGAGCCAGGTATCATACGGCGCCCACAGCGGCATCCGCCACAGCGGATCGTTCTCCGCCGCCGCGCAGCGCGCGACATCCGCCGCGAGCGCCTCGTCCTGGGTGTAGAACGGCGGCAGCTCGGGCCCCAGCGCAACGCGCGCGGCGCCGGTCAGGGTGCCCATGTCGATCAGAAGATCAGGCGTCTCCTCATCGGCATAGGCCAGCGCGTCGGCGAGGATCAGGCGCCCCTCCGCATCGGTGTTGCCGATCTCGACCGTGATGCCCTTGCGCGAGGCGAAGACGTCGAGCGGACGGAAGGCGCAGCCGGAGACGGCGTTCTCGACTGCGGGGATCAGCACCCGCAGCCGTACCTTCAACTTCGCATCCATCACCATTTGCGCCAGTGCCAGCACGTTGGCGGCGCCGCCCATGTCCTTTTTCATCAGCAGCATGCCGCTCGAGGTCTTCAGGTCCAGCCCGCCGGAATCGAAGCTGACACCCTTGCCGACCAACGTGACCTTCGGATGGGCCGGATCGCCCCAGAGGAGCTCGATCAGCCGCGGCGCGCGGGTCGAGGCCATGCCGACGGCGTGGATCAGGGGAAAGTTCTGCTGCACCAGCTCATCGCCGACGATGCAGCTGAAACTCGCGCCATGGCGTTCGGCCAGCTGCTGCGCTGCCAGCGCAAGCTCCACCGGGCCCATGTCGTTGGAGGGCGTATTGACGAGGTCGCGGGCAAGCGTGGCCGCGTCGGCGACGCGTGCAAGCTCGGCGGCATCCAATCCATCGGGCAAGGCGAGCCGGACGTCGGGCGCATCCGCCTTGCGGTAACGGGTGAAGCGATAGCTGCCGAGCGCCAAGGCGAGCGCAGCCAGCCGCGCGTCATGCGGATTGTTGGCGAAGCGATAGGTGCCCGTGGGCAGAACGCCCGCAAGCGCTCCCGGCCGGAACAAATCCTTGTGTTTGGCGGTCTCGTCCTCGAGCCCGAACAGCACCTGTGCGATGTGGCCGTCGGGCGCGGGGAGGATCAGGCAGGCGCCGGGCTTGGCGGCAAAGCCGTTGGCGGTCGCGAACCGGCGGGCTTCATCGGTCAGACCGTCGCGGATCGCAGGCCAGGTCGATGTGGTCGCGAAGGTGATCGGAATGGCCGATGAAGCGGCGGCGGTTTCGAAGATCGATGGCATGCTGGTCCCTCGAGGCGGGGCGGTTTGAACGCAGATGTCGCAGAGTCTGGCTGCCACTGCAATCCGAGCTTCTCAAGGCGGCCGGCGGCCGCCCTCGATATGCTAGGTTCCGGAGCAAGAGGATGTGCCGCCACGCCCAGCTCCGGTGGAGGCGGTCAATAGCCAGGGAGGGATTTCATGGAGACGCTCATCGAGGTCGTGAGCTATCTGGGGCGGGGGATCGAGGCCGTGCTGGGCTATCTCGAAACGCACCATTGGATCTTCGGCCTCGCGGCGCTGGGCTACATTTTCTATCTCCACGACCGTGCCATTCACGCCCGCTTCGATGCGCTCGAAAAGCGCATCGACGAGGTCAGGAAACGACTGGCGATCGACTATTAGGGGCGCCCGTTCAGGAGGGGGCGTCGATGATCCTGGACACCCCATCGGAAGTGCTGCTGGGGCCGGCACGGCAAGAATGGCCGCGTTAACCCGCCGTTAGCGTTAACAGTTTATTGCTGGCGCGGTCGGTTCCCCGTTGGTTTTCACGTCCGAGTGACATGCGTCAGCAGCCTTCCATGCCCCGGCTTCTCGCCTCAGCGGCCTTGACCGCTCTCCTTGCCGCCGGGCTCGGCGGCTGCCAGACCATGTCCGACATCACGGGATCGTTGGGCGCGAGGACCAGCGCCCAGCCGCCGCCACCGGCCACGCCGCAGCAGGCGGTCGAGGTCTATGGCGATCGTTATCGCGCCAACCCCAAGGACGCCAATGCCGCGATCGCCTATGGGCAGGCGCTGCGCAACAATGGCCAGCGGGAGCAGGCCGTCGCCGTGCTCGAACAGGCGACGCTTGCCAATCCCGGCAACAAGGCCGCGCTTGCCGCCTATGGACGGGCGCTGGCCGACAACGGCAATTTCAAGCTTGCCTTCGACGTGCTGTCCCGCGCGCACTCGCCGGACAATCCGGATTGGAAGCTGTTGTCCGTGCAGGGCACTGTGCTGGACCAGATGGGACGCCACGACGAGGCGCGTCGCTACTATGATAGCGCGCTCAAGATCATGCCTGGCGAACCCTCGGTGCTGTCCAACCTCGGGCTCTCATACATGCTGTCGAAGGACCTGCCCAAGGCCGAGGAGGTGCTGCGCCAGGCCTATGCGTCGCAACAAGCGGATGCGCGCGTCCGGCAGAACCTGGCGCTGGTCGTCGGCTTGCAGGGCCGCTTCAGCGAGGCCGAGCAGATCGCCAGGGCCGACCTTCCGCCCGACGAGGCGGCGGCCAATGTCGCCTATCTGAAGCAGATGCTGCAGGGCAAAGGCAAGCCGCAGACCGGCCGCAGCGCTCCGATGGCCTCGCTCGATCAGCCGGAATGACCGCGGCGCATTCGGCCGCGGCCGAGGCTTACTGCATCGCCGCGACCTTGATGCCGGTCGGCCCGAGAATGACGACGAACAGGACCGGCAGGAAGAACAGGATCATCGGCACGGTCAGTTTCGGCGGCAGCGCGGCAGCCTTTTTCTCGGCCTCGTTCATGCGCATGTCGCGGTTTTCCTGAGCCATCACGCGCAAGGATTGGCCGAGCGGCGTGCCGTAGCGCTCCGACTGCTGCAGCGCCAGGCAGACCGACTTCACGCCCTCGAGCCCGGTGCGCCGGGCGAGATTCTCATAGGCCACCTTGCGGTCCTGCAGATAGGACAGTTCGGCGGTCGTCAGCGTGAACTCCTCCGAGAGCGCGATCGACTGGCTGGCGATCTCGGTCGACACCTTGCGGAACGCAGCCTCGATCGACATGCCGGATTCGATGCAGATCAACAGCAGGTCGAGCGCATCGGGGAAGGCGCGCTTGATCGAGAGCTGGCGCTTGGAGATCGCGTTCTTCAGGAACAGCATCGGCGCCTGCAGGCCGAGATAGGCCATGCCGACGCAGATGCCGATCTTGACCGGCAGCGACTTTTGCATGTGGGCGATGACGAAGACGTAGAGCACGGCGCCGACAAACAGCACGATCGGGGTGACCGCGCGGGCGAACAGGAAGGTCACGTAAGGGGCCTGGCCGCGATAGCCGGCCATCACGAGCTTCTCGCGCGCCGACTCCTGCGCCAGCCATTTGGTGAGATTGAAGTCCTCGACCACCTTGGAAACGAGCTGCTTCGGCGTCTGGCGTAGCGTGACCTTCTCGCCGGCGTTCATCCGCTCGCGCTCACGCTGACGGATGCGCTCACGCTCGCTGGCGACCGCCTTCATGCGCTTGTTCAGGTTTTCGCCGGCGAACAGCGGCGTGATCAGCGTGTACACGGTCGCGCTCGCTGCGATCGCAGCGAACAGCATGGTCATGAAGTGCGGGTCATGAAGCTTGGTAACGAGGAGATCGACCATGGCGCGCCTTTAAAAGTCGAAGTTGATCATTTTCTTCATGACCATGATGCCCATTGACATCCAGATCACGCAGCCGACCAGCATCAATTGACCGGTCGGGTGGGTCCACAACAGCGAGATGTAGTCGGGGGTACTCAGGTAGACGAGCAGCATCACGATCGGTGGCAGCGAGCCGATGATGCCGGCGGAAGCCTTGGCTTCCATCGACATCGCCTGGATCTTCTCGGCCATTTTCTTGCGGTCACGCAGCACCTTGGAGAGATTGCCGAGCGCCTCGGACAGGTTGCCGCCCGACTTCTGCTGGATCGCGATGACGATGCCGAAGAAATTTGCTTCCGGCAGCGGCATCCGCTCATAGAGCCGCGCGCAGGCTTCCCCAAGCGGCATTCCGATCGCCTGCGTCTCGATGATCGCCAGGAACTCGCCGCGCAGCGGCTCCGGCGAGTCTGCTGCGACCACCTTGATCGATTCGAACAGCGGCAGGCCGGCCTTGATGCCGCGCACGATCACGTCGACTGCGTCGGGCAGCGCGGCCAGGAATTTCTTCTCACGCCGCTTCTTCAGAAAGCTCAAGGCCCAGCGCGGCAGCCCGAACCCCGCGGCGAAGCCGAGGCCGAGCGCCCCGAGCAGGCCGCCGCCGGCGAAGAAAGCAATTGCGCAGGTGATGAGGCCGAGGACGCCGGAGATGATCCAGAATTTCTGCACGGTCCAGTCGAGCCCGGCCTGCGAGATGCGCATGCTCAGCGGGACCTTGCTCTCTCTTTGTGCGCGTGCCTCGAGGTCCTTCAGCGACGATTCGACCTGTTCACGGCGTGAGCGCTGGGTTCGCTCGGCCTGCCGGACCACGACCGGCTCCTGCTTGGCCACCGAACTGCGGCGCGCTTCGGCTTTCCGTTCGCCCGAAAGGATCGGATAAAGGAACACCCAGGCAATGCCACCAATCGCGGTGGCGGCCAGAAAAGCGAGGGCGAGAACCTGGATCTTCATGGCAGTCCTTCTCAGGTCTTGGCGGCGACTTCGGCGGCGTCCAACGCCGCGGCGAGACGCTTTTCCTCGCCGTAGTAGCGGGCGCGTTCCCAGAACCGCGGCCGCCCGATGCCGGTCGAGCGATGCCGGCCGATGATCTTGCCGTTCGCATCCTCACCGACCATGTCGTACAGGAAGACGTCCTGGGTGATGATGGTGTCGCCTTCCATGCCCATCACCTCGGTGATGTGCGTGATGCGGCGCGAGCCGTCGCGCAGGCGCGCGGCCTGGATGATCACGTCGATCGAGGCGCAGATCATCTCGCGAATGGTGCGCGAGGGAAGCGAGAAGCCACCCATGGTGATCATGGATTCGCAGCGCGACAGCGCCTCGCGCGGATTGTTGGCGTGCAACGTGCCCATCGAGCCGTCATGGCCGGTGTTCATCGCCTGCAGGAGGTCGAAGGCTTCGGGGCCGCGGACCTCGCCGACGATGATGCGTTCTGGGCGCATACGCAGGCAGTTTCGGACCAGTTCGCGCATCGTGACCTGGCCTTCGCCCTCGATATTGGGCGGCCGGGTTTCCAGCCGGACAACGTGAGGCTGCTGCAACTGCAGCTCGGCGGCGTCCTCGCAGGTGATGACGCGTTCGTCGTGGTCGATGTAGTTGGTCAGACAGTTCAGCAGGGTGGTCTTGCCCGAACCGGTACCGCCGGAGATCAGAACGTTGCAGCGGCAGCGGCCGATGATCTGCAGGATCTCGGCGCCCTCCGGCGTGATCGCGCCGAACTTGACGAGCTGATCGAGCGTCAGCTTGTCCTTCTTGAACTTACGAATGGTGAGCGCGGGACCGTCGATTGCCAGCGGCGGGACGATGGCGTTGACGCGGGAGCCGTCAGCCAGACGAGCGTCGCAGATCGGCGATGATTCATCGACGCGCCGGCCGACCTGGCTGACGATGCGCTGGCAGATGTTGAGCAGCTGCTGGTTGTCGCGGAAGCGGATGCCGGTGCGCTGGATCTTGCCGGCGACCTCGATAAAGACCGTGCCGGCGCCGTTGACCATGATGTCGGCGATGTCGTCGCGCGCCAGCAGTGGCTCGAGCGGGCCATAGCCGAGCACGTCATTGCAGATGTCGTCGAGCAGCTCTTCCTGCTCGGCGATCGACATCACGATGTTCTTGATCGCGATGATCTCATTGACGATGTCGCGGATTTCTTCGCGTGCCGACTCGCCGTCGAGCTTTGCGAGTTGCGCGAGATCGATGGCCTCGATCAACGCACCGAAGATGGTAGCCTTGACCTGATAGTAGTTATCGGAACGCCGGGTTTCGACCACCGGCGGAGGAGGCGGCGGCTGTCTTACGGGTGCCAGCGGCGGCGATGAGACCGTCGGCGCCGCCAGTGTGCGCGGCGCCACGCTTGCTGGCGCCGGAGCAGGTTCCGGCGCGGGCGCGGCAGGCCTGATGGCCCGGGTGTCACTGTCTAATCCGCTACGCTTACCAAACACGACTCAGTACTCCACGCGGGGACGCTTATTTCGCCCTCAATTTTTCGATCAAGGGTGACAGGAAGGAGCCTTTCGGCTTCTTGGTCTCGCTGCGACCGGTGAGGCGCTGCGCGATCTGCAGAAACATCTCGGTGGTCCGGTGATTGGCGGCGATTTCCGCGATCATCTGGCCATTGTTGGCCGCAGCTCCAAAGATCTGCGGCTCGAACGGAATGGTGACGACCGGCGGGCTTTCGATCGCCTTGGCAAATTCGCCGGCGTTGATTTCGGGCCGCTTCGGCACCCCGACCTGGTTCAGGCAGTAGAGCGGCATGCGGTCGTTCGGCCGTGCCGCTTTCAACAGATCGAAGATGTTCTTGGTGTTGCGCAAGGATGCGAGATCGGGCGCCGCGACGATCAGGATGTCGTCAGCGCCGACCAGCGCGCGCTTGGTCCAGCCGGACCATTGATGCGGGATGTCGAGCACGATGCAGGGCATCGTCGCACGCAAGGTGTCGAAGATTGCGTCGAATGCTTCGGTGCCGAAATCATAGACGCGATCGAGCGTTGCCGGGGCGGCGAGCAGGCTCAGATGGTCGGTGCATTTCGACAGCAGGCGGTCCATGAAGGCAATGTCGATGCGGTCGGGAGAGAACACCGCATCCGCGATCCCCTGCGGAGGGTCCTGATTGTAGTCAAGACCCGCGGTGCCGAAGGCCAGGTCGAGATCGGCCACGACGGAATCCATCGCAAGATCACGTGCGATTGCCCAGGCGACGTTGTGCGCGATGGTCGAGGCGCCGACGCCTCCCTTGGCGCCGACGACGGCAACGATGCGGCCGACCGCCTTGGCTTCGGGGGCCGAGAACAGGTTGCAGATCGAGCGGACCACGTCGAGCGGGGTGACCGGGGCGAGCACATAATCGCTGACGCCGCGTCGGACCAGCTCCCGGTACAGCGCAACGTCGTTGATGCGACCGATGACCACGACGCGGGTGCCGGGGTCGCAGACGGTTGCGAGTTGATCGAGGCCAGCGAGGATGTCCGACCTGCTGTCCGTCTCCAGCACGATCACGTTCGGGGTCGGCGCCGAGCGATAGGCCTCGGCGGCGGCGGCCATGCCGCCCATCTGGATCTTGATATGCGCCTTGCCGAGGCGACGGTCCTCGCCCGCCGCCTGGATCGTGGCGGCGGTCTCGACCGTCTCGCAGAAGGCCTGCACCGACACGCGCGGTGCAGGCGCGATGTGATCGTCGGCCGGTGGCGGCACGACGTCAGGCTGCTCCTCGGTGGTCTGTCGGGCGTAGCTGATCATTTTCCTGTATCGCTCAGTTTGGCCTTGTCGGCATCGGGGTAGGTGATCGCGGTTGCCGTTCCCTTACGATATTTCTCGAACAGCGCGGTGCGCCGCGCGGTATAGGGCGGTGTCTCGGACCGCGGCTGGACCAGATCGGCGGGATTGTCGACCATCGCCGCCAGGTTCCGCTGATTGGCGCAGCCGAAATTGTAGTAGGAACGGTTTTCGAAATAGCTCTTGTTCTTGATCGATGGACCAATATCCTCCGGCCAGACGCCGCAGGGGCCGGCCGTGGCGGACAACCGCGGGTAGCTCAGTCGGATCGCTGCAAGCAGGCGCGGATCCTTCGGGTGATAGTTGCGGACGGTGACGGCATGCGGCGGCACGCCGGCAGCAGCGAGCAGCGACTGGATCTCGCGCATCGAATCGGCCGCAGCGCGCGCATTCGGCGTCTGGACCGGAACATCGGCGCTGATCGCGCCGGTGCCTTCGTGAAGCCAGACCTGCGCAAGCCCCATGACATCGGCGCGCTGCTCCGCCGTCAGGCCGCCGCGGCCCTCGCCGACGAAAACGACCATGGATTCGTTGGCTTCCTGGACCGCAATCGGATGGCGCAGGCGATAATCCTCAGGAATGCTCGCGGTCGTGATCGCGTCATTGGTATGGTTGCAGGCCCCCAACATGAGGGCGGTACCGGCAAGCGCAGCCGATATCCGCAGACGCCGGGTGCGAGCGAGGGAAGTTTTCTCGGTCATCGGTGCAAATCCTCGTCCCACGCTCAGTCCGTGATGAAGCCATAAGTGCCGCGGTAGCCGCGTCCGGTCTCGGCCCGGCCGCCCGGTACCCCGTAGATGCGGTTGATATTGCCGAGCAGATCGGCCTGCGGATCGGATACGGCGGCAAAGCCGTCATCGGGCCGCGACAGATCCTTCTGGGCCACTGCGCGAACGACGTAGGGCGTGACGATCACCATCAGCTCGGTTTGATTGTTGACATAGTCGCGGCTGCGGAACAGCGCGCCCAATACCGGCAGTTGCATCAAGCCGGGCATTCCGTTGATGGCCTGCTTGGTCTGGTCCTGGATCAGGCCGGCCATGGCCATCGCACCACCGGAGGGAATTTCCAGGCTGGTTTCGGCGCGGCGGGTTTTGATCGCGGGAACGGTCAGCGAATTGGTGACCGAGGAGCTGACCGCCTGCGACAGGGTGATCGAATTCTCGTTCGACAATTCCGAGACTTCCGTCATGACCCGCAGCGAAATCCGCCCCTCGCTCAGCACGATCGGGGTGAAGTTGAGCGAGATACCGAACTTCTTGAAGCTGATCTGGGTGGTACAGACATGGGTCGTCGGGTCGCACGAATAGCCGGCCGGCACCGGGAATTCGCCGCCAGCGATGAAGGTCGCGGACTCGCCGGAGAGCGCCGTCAGATTGGGCTCGGCCAGCGTCCGGATCACGCCCGCACTTTCCATGGCACGCAACGTGGCCTGCACCGATGGCGTGGAGCCGAACGCGGCGCTGACCGCGTTGCTCGAGACAAGGTTGCTGCCGCTGGCGGTGAACGGGTTGGAGTTGTTGAACTTCACCACCGAGGTGCCATAGTTGAGCTGCCCGGACAGGTCGATTCCGAGCTGCTTGACGATGGAGCGCGAGACTTCGGCGACCGTGACCTTGAGCATGACCTGATCGCGGCCGCGCACCGCGATCGAGTTGACCACCTTGTCGGAGCCGCCGGCAAGTCGTGCAGCGAGATCACCGGCCTGCTGTGCCTCGATCTGGCTTGCGGCCGTGCCGCTCAGCACGATGCTGTCGGCGAGGCCTTCGACCTGGATGTCCGCGTTGGGCAGCAGCTGTTTCAACGCAGCGCGCATGCCGTTCAGGTCGCGCTTGACGGCGATGTCATAGGCCGCGATCTGCTGACCGGAGGCGTCGAAGAAGATGATGTTGGTCTGCCCGACAGTGGCGCCGATGATGTAGGCGCGCTGGGCGGACCGCACCACGGCGTTGGCGATCTTGGGATCGGCGACCAGCACGTCCTTGATGTCGCGCGGCAGGTCGATCACGATGGATTTGCCGACACCGAGCGACAGGAAGCGCGCATTCATCTGGCCGTCGGCGGCCGCCGGCGCTGCCGGACGATAATCGGCGGCGATTGCCGGCGCGAACGCCGGGTTCAGGCTGAGCGCAGCGGCGGCGGACAACGACAGCGCGCGAACCATCCAGGTCCGCCTGAGCCGCTGATTTTCGCTGCTTGTCATAGTGGTAGTCCTCTTGATCACTTCTGCGTCGTCATGGTGCTGGGAACGCCGTAGCGAACGACGGCAATGTTCCCGCTGCTCGTGCGTGCCTCATCGGTCTTGTTCTCGGCGACATTGACATCTGCCATCGAGCGCAGCGCCAGCGACAGCGTGCCGGTCTGGCGCGCGGCCATCAGAGTCGAAGTCTGATCAGGTCGCAGCTCCAGCGTAACCGTCTTGCCGACCACCGTCGTCTGTCCCTCTTTTTCCTTGGGCGCCTGATCGATCGCGAGCACGCGGATATTCGCCAGGATGATCTCGGAGGTGGTGATGTCGGGTTGCTCGGGATGGTCCGGATTTTTCGTGCGGCGCGTCAGCAGCACGTCGACGCGATCGTTCGGGAGGATGAAGCCGCCGGCGCCAGTCTCCGGCGAAATCTCGGTGGAGACGGCGCGCATGCCGCTCGGCAGGATCGCCGCCATGAAGCCGGACCCGTCCGCCTTGACCAGCTTCTGCTCGCGGATCGGCTCGCCGGCAATGAACGGGGCGCGCGCGATCGAGCCGGTCAGCTGGTTGGTCGCATCGGGACGATCGTTGCGGCGGATGAAGCTGCTGCTTGCGGTCGCCGACGGCCAGCTCTGCCATTGCAGATCCTCAGGCTTGATCGTCTGGCCGAGGCCGATCTCCGATTTGGCGATGAGAACGTCGACCGTCTGGAGCTGCACGACGGGAGCCGCCGGGGCCGGTCTATCGTCCGATCCGCTCGCAAGATAGGCGGCCACGCCGCCGGCACCCACAGCGATGGTCAGGACCATAATGCGTGCGGTATTCATACGCTTCACTTTCCACATGACGCTGCGACGCTAGTGAAGCCAGATCCAACGTTCGAACGTCGAGTCCAAAGCTTCGCCAGCACCTAAGCCGTTAGCTGGCATTTCGTAGGCGCCAACATTCGCGCAAATTCCTCCAGGAGGAGGCGAATGTCAGCTGCGAAACACCAGCGCCGCCGTGATGGGAGTTGAGCAGTTATTCGTCAAAGCATGGTTAATGAGGCGTATCTAAATCGCCTTAACACCGCGTTGCTACGGCGTTTCAGTGTGCGACGAAATGCGCGAGGTCGACGGCCTTCACCCAATCCGTGTCCGGATAGATCATCAACGCCCCCAGCGCGAGCGCGATGCCGTAGGGAATGCCGGTCTCTTTGGCGTGCAGCCGTGCCAGCCAGGGCTGTCCAGCCAGCACGTAAGGCAGCGGCCATTGCCGGAACTGCAGCAAGGCGAGCGTCAGCATGCCGCCGAACAGTGAGGCGTAGAGCAGGTAGTTCAATAGGTGGCCGAAGCCGAACCACAGCGCCGCCGCGGATGCGACCTTGGCGTCGCCGCCGCCGATCCAGCCGCAGGCGAAGCAGCCGAACGCGATCACGAGCAGCGTGGTCCCCGCCGCAAGGTGCAGCAGCAGGTCATAGGTCCCCATGCCGCTCAAGACTGCGAGCACGGCAAATCCAATCGCCAGCGCCAGCGAGACCCGGTTCGAGATGGTCATGGTGAAGAGATCGCTCGCGGCTGCGAACGCCATCAGGGCCGGAAACAGCAGAAGGCGGGCAAGGTCGAGAATCATGGCTCAGGACGTGGTTCGGCCGGCGCGAACGAGCGCCAAGTCAACGTCTAGCGCCAAGAGATGAACGATCGGAAAACGGCCAGTCGCAGGTCTTGGCCCTGACCGATGAGGGGTCACCATGTGCTCGCGATCCGCAGGGCGAGCGCAATGATCGCCAGCCCGAGCGCAAGACACACCCAGCGCAGCGGCGCGTCGGGCTCCGCAAGCGACTTTTTCGTCGCTCTCGCAGTCGCAGTCGATTCAAACATCCCGCGGTCCGCCGAAATACGTGGAAACAATAAAGGCCCCGGGTCGCCGGGGCCTTCGTTGCTCGGTCGTGGCGACCGCTTACTTAAGCGAGGTGTTGATCGAGCTGAACTTGCTGCTCAGGCTCGAGCCGAGGCCGTTCACCGCAGCAATGATCGCGAGCGAGATGCCGGCGGCGATCAGGCCGTATTCGATCGCGGTCGCGCCGGACTCATCCTTCACGAAACGAGCAAGAAGATTCTTCATAAGGTAGCTCCATGTACACGTGGCTGTCGAACTAATCTGGTCGTTCCGGCGTTCTCAGCACCGTGACCATGCGGCCACCCTAGGTGCCGACAATTTCGGCGTAGTTAATTCGATCGCGCAAACACGGCGACAAGTGGCTGTTGTTGCGCAGAGTAAATTTACGATGAAGACATTGCGAAAAATCTGAGACGACCGACTCCGGATCGCCTCGCTCAACAACAGCCCTGCCCGAGCAATATAAAGCCTTGATCCGATGCTCGCAGCACATGCGGCGCTGCCGGAAGGAAGCAGCGTACGCTACGCAATATCAAAGGCATGCTTCTCCTGTCCTGCGGAGGTTCACCGCTCCTTAAGCGCGGAGGAGTACGCCTCACTGTGTCCCGGCTCTGACATTCAGTTTGCTACAACCTCATCGAGACCATCAGAGTCGACGGACACCAGCCGTACTGCGAGGTGACTTAATGTCCAGCCTGCCCATGGAAGTGGTCGTGATGCTCGGCGAGACGATCGAGAAGGTCTTGCCGATCACGATTGTGCTCGCCGCCGTCTTTTCCGTGCTCAGCCATTTCTGGGCGTGCAACCCCGCCGAGCCCTGGTGGCGCAAGCGCGAACTCACCACCGACATTGTCTATTGGTTCTTTGTGCCGGTATTCGCGCGCGTGCTGCGGATCGGTCTCCTCGTGCTGGGCGCCGGCGTCATTTTCAAGATCCACGATGCGGATGAGCTGATCGCATTTTACGAGAATGGCCACGGTCCGCTGGCGCAGCTGCCGCTCTGGCTGCAGGGCCTGCTGTTTCTCGTGCTCTCCGATTTCATGCTGTATTGGTCGCACCGACTGTTTCACGGCGGCGAGTTCTGGAAATACCACGCCGTTCACCACTCCTCCGAAGAGATCGAGTGGATTTCGGCGGCACGCTTCCACCCGGTCAACCTAATCCTCGGCACCATCGCCGCCGACGTCATCCTGCTGATGGCTGGCATTTCGCCGAATGTGATGATCTGGGTCGGTCCGTTCACGACCTTCCATTCGGCCTTCGTGCACGCAAACCTGAATTGGACGCTCGGGCCGTTCAGATACGTTCTGGCCACGCCGGTCTTCCACCGCTGGCATCACACGCCGATCGACGACGGCGGCAATACCAATTTCGCCGGCACTTTTCCGATTTGGGACATCCTGTTCGGCACCTTCCGCATGCCCGAGGGCAGGATTCCGGACAACTATGGCAAGGACGAAGCCGAGATGCCCGGCGAGATCGTTGGTCAGCTTGCGTTTCCGTTCCGGCACTAGCCGAAGCAGGCAGGAAGAATGCCGTGCAGCGTCGCGGGCAAAATGCGGCGGCGTTTGCAGATCGTTCACCAATTGCGGGCAGATTCTCAGGCGTCGGGCGCCGTCACCGCTGCGTATCGCTTGAGACGGCTTGTTAGTGTCCCGGGGTCGAGAATGTCGTTCAGTCTGTTGCGTCGCCTTGCCTGTTTCTCGTTTGGACTGCATTCGCTTGCGAGCGTGGCCGCGCTTTGGCCGACCGCTACGCTGGCGGAGCCGGCACCCAGCGCCATCGCGGTCAATGTCGACCAGGCCAAGCTGGTCAAGCTCCCCGACCGGGTTGCGACGATCGTGGTCGGCAATCCGCTGATCGCCGATGTCACCCTGCAGAACGGTGGTGTCCTTATCGTCACCGGCAAAGGTTATGGCGCGACCAATTTCATCGCGATGGATCGTAGCGGCCAGATCCTGGTCGATCGGCAGATCCAGGTCGCCGGCCCGACCGATCAACTCGTGACGGTGTATCGCGGCGTCAGCCGCGAGACCTATAGCTGTATGCCGATCTGCCAGCGGCGGGTCACGCTGGGTGACGGCGAGGCCTACTTCAAGTCGGTCATGGACCAGGCAAGCTCCCTGTCCGGTCAGGCCAGCAGCAGCGCCTCAGCCGGCTCCAAGACCAACTGATCGGCTGCTAGTCCCGCCGATCTGAAGCCGGTGGCGCTCCAGTGGAAAAAGATTTCCTCGGGCAATTCGGGTCGAACCGGGCGCGGCGAGGCGGCGCCAAACGGATGCGGCCGCGGCGGCGCGAAGGTAAGGTTAGCATCGACTTAATCGAACCCGCCGCTTGATTTCCACCATGGGAAACATTTCGCCAAGAAGTTTGGGCTACTTCTTCGGCCAGACGGTAGCTTCCCACCCCGGATCAGCTGATGGTTTCCCCGATATCCTGGAGCGCCTCGCTCCGCAGGCTGTTACGCCGTTTTCGGCGGAGCGGTCGGGCTTCTGCTGCGGTCGAGTTCGCGCTGGTCGCGCCGATCTTCTTTGCGCTCCTGTTTGCAGTCATCGAGACGGCGCTTGTGTTCTTCGCGGGTCAGGTGCTGGAGACGGTCACGCAGGATTCCGCGCGTATGATTCTCACCGGACAGGCGCAGCAGGCGGCTTACACCCAGCAGCAGTTTGCGAACTATGTCTGCGGTCAGAGCGAGGTGTCGGTGCTGTTCGACTGCAGCAAGATCTATATCGATGTTCAGAGTTATTCGTCGTTTTCGAGCGTCACGATCAATAGTCAGATCGACAACGGCGGCAACTTCATCAACAACATGCAATACAGTCCCGGCGGCGCCGGTGATATCGTGGTCGTCCGGCTGTTCTATCAATGGCCGATCTACGTGACCGGCTTCGGCTACAACATCACCAACCTGTCGGGAAGCAAGCGGCTGCTGGTCGCGACCGCGGCGTTCAAGAACGAGCCGTACTGACGATGTCGGCGAGGGGCGTGCAATGATGTCTGCCATGCGATTGGAGACGGCGCTCAGCGGCCGCCTAAGGCGTCTCGCGTGCGATCTCGCGGCGGACTGCCGCGGCATTGCTGCGACCGAGTTCGCCTTCATCGTGCCGCTCATGCTGGTGATGTTCTTCGGCACCGTGGAGTTCTGTTCGGCGATCGCGGTCCAGCGCAAGGTCACTTTGATGGCGCGGACCATGTCCGACCTGACCTCGCAATCGACATCGGTCGGCGATTCCGATTTCACCAACTTCTTCGCGGCATCGAGCGGGATCATGTATCCCTACGCGACGTCGCCGTTGAACTCGACCATCACCGAGCTCTATGTCGATCCGAAAACGATGCAGGCCACCGTGAAATGGAGCAAGGGGTCGGCGCCACGGGCGACCGGCACGCCTGTCGGCATTCCCCCGGCCCTTCTGGTGAGCGGCACCTATCTGATCTTCAGCGAAGTCAACTACCAATATGTGCCGACGATCGGTTACGTCATGGCCAAGACCGGCGTGAATTTGAGCGACGTGGCCTACACGCGGCCGCGGCAGTCCACCTGCGTCTACCTCGCGCCGGCGACGGGCTGCTGATGCATGATCCGGAAAGTGCGTAGCGGTTTTCGCTCGTAAAAGGCCGCACGCAATAAACGCACGCAATAAAAAAGGCCGCCTGAGAGCGGCCTTTCGTTTGAGTTGCACGTGCGATCCTGTGAGATCGCCGGCTGCGCTGCCGTTCAGTTGGCAGCGCGGAGATTGTCGGCCGACGACTTGCCCGAACGGCGATCCGCCACGATCTCGTAGGAGATCTTCTGGCCTTCGCGCAGCGTGCCGAGGCCGGCGCGCTCGACGGCGCTGATGTGCACGAACACGTCGTTGCCGCCATCGTCCGGCTGAATGAAGCCGTAGCCCTTGGTTGCGTTAAACCACTTCACGGTTCCCATGCTCACGGGGGTAGTCCCTTCTCAGATATCAAATGTCGTAACCCAGGTTCCTGGGCTGGTTAGATCGAATTTTTGGAAGGGTCGTCAGCGTCTGAACCGGCTATACCGGTAATAGCTAATGTCGTCCGGCCGAAAATCGATTGCCCGATATATTATGGGAATTAGGCTTCCAAAACAATCCTGAGCTGCGCAAGCGCGCACGATTTTTTAACGCGCCGCCGGGGCGGCGCGCCCCTGCGACACGGTCCTGTCATGCGGAATCGCGTCATACCAGGGGCGGGGACATGCCCCGCCCAAGTCTAACGGCGGCGGAACTGTCCGCCACGCTGCGCCCCGCCGCGCGGGGGAGCGCCGGATGAACTGGGGCGCTCGTCCTTGTGGCGGAAAATCAGGCGCCCTTTCTCCAGATCATAGGGCGACATTTCGACCGTCACGCGATCGCCGGCCAGCGTCTTGATGCGATTCTTTTTCATCTTGCCGGCGGTGTAGGCAACGATTTCGTGCCCAGCATCGAGCTGCACGCGATAGCGCGCGTCGGGAAGGATTTCGGTGACCAGCCCTTCGAACTGGATCAGCTCTTCCTTAGCCATGTGTCTCTCCAGATCGATAGACGTCTAGTTTGGCCGTTGGTTGCGGTTCGGGTTCGTATTGCGTCTGTGTTCGGGCCTGCCGGCGCGTTGCAAAAACGCAACGCCTTGAATCGCTCCGGCCTTGCCGCCGCCTTGCGACGGCCGGTTGGATTCCTGACGATTGCTGGGCAGAGAGTTCATCATAGCATTGGATCGCCTGCGGCGGCGAGGCCCTTTCGTGCTCTTGATCCCATCATTTGCGGGCGCCCCGTAGGCCGGACGCGCACCGGCGGACTGGCCGCCGTTGCCGTGCGACCGCTTGCCATGGGCGCCGTGAGGAGCCGGTTTACGGCCGCCTTCGGCGCGGTGGCCGGAACGGTCCGGCCGATGATGATGATCGGCTGCCGGCGCTGCGTCGCGCGCGCCCCCCGGCGTGCGGCGGTCCTCGCGCGGCACGGCGATCTTGATCAGCCGTTCGATGTCGCGGAGGTAGCCAAGTTCCTCGGCACCCGCGACCAGCGAGATGGCGACGCCCTCGGCGCCCGCGCGCGCGGTACGGCCGATGCGATGGACATAGGTTTCCGGTACGTTGGGCAGATCGAAATTCACGACATGGCTGACACCGTCGACATCAATGCCGCGGGCTGCGATGTCGGTCGCGACCAGGGTGCGGATCTCGCCGGAGCGGAACGCGGCCAGGGTGCGCTCACGATGGTTCTGCGACTTGTTGCCGTGGATTGCCTGAGCCGGAATGCCCGCCTTTTCGAGACCCCTTACGACCTTGTCGGCGCCGTGCTTGGTACGGGTGAACACCAGCGCGCGGTCGACCGGCTCCTCCTTGAGGAGTTGGGTCAGCATGGCGCTCTTGGCCGTATGATCGACCTGGATCGCCCGCTGGCTGATCCGCTCGGCCGTGGAGGAGACCGGCGTGACGGCGACCCGGGCCGGGTCGCGCAACATCGCGTCGGCAAGTTCCGCGATATCTTTCGGCATCGTCGCCGAGAAGAACAGGGTCTGGCGCTTGAGCGGCAGCTTGGCGACGATCTTCCGGATGTCGTTGATGAAGCCCATGTCGAGCATGCGGTCTGCTTCATCCAGCACCAGAAACTCGACACTGGTGAGCTTGAGGGCGTTGCCCTGGATCAGGTCGAGCAGCCGGCCCGGGGTGGCGACCAGCACCTCGACGCCGGGCATGATGGCGCGGACTTGGCGGCCCATGGGCACGCCGCCGATGGCGAGCGCGGAACTCAGCCGGATATGCCGGCCGTAAGCATGGAAGCTGTCGAGGATCTGTCCGGACAGTTCGCGGGTCGGGCTCAGCACCAGAACCCGGGCGGTCTTGGGTTGCGGCTTGGTGCGGTTCTGCAGCAGCCGGTGCAGGATCGGCAGCGCGAAGGATGCGGTCTTGCCGGTTCCCGTTTGCGCAATCCCGATGACGTCGCGACCTTCGAGCGCGAGTGGAATGGTTTGAGCCTGGATCGGGGTGGGGGTCTGGTAGTTCTCATCCTTGAGCGCGCGCTGAAGCGCGTCGGCAAGGCCAAAATCCTGAAAGGATGTCAAAAGAGGGTCTTTCCATAAAGAGGACGACGCCCGTGCCGGCACATGGCCCAACGCGGGTGGGTGATCGATGAAGACACCCGCGTGTTGGGAGCGCCTGTTGTGTTGGCTGAAAATGGCAAGCCAGAAGCTCCGAGCGAGCTTAAGAACACGCGGCTTGCGACGACCGGCCGATTCGCCTGATCGGTCAGACATATGGAACACCCTGGCGGCAGTTTCAAGGCCGCTCAGCTGCGATTGGCAGGATTGTGGTATTGGGTTGCTTTAAAATTAATCATTTGAAACGGACTGCATAAAGATTGGCCGAATTGCTATCGAATTGAACAGTTCGGTTGCTCAAGCTGCAGGCAAGCTAGTGCGGCGTTGTGGCGCGATCCGGCTAATTTCAATCGTTATTTCAAAATCTTACCCGCTGCAATGGGCATGGCATACTTCTTGCGATTCCTGCCGCGCAGGCCCGCGGCCGTTTCGGTCGGCGAAGTACGTCTGCGTCAGGGAGACAAGACCTCATGCTTACTCAATTCACTCAGGAATTAGCGGCGCCGTTCAGCCGCCGCCGCTGGCTGGCGGCTGCCGCCGGCCTGGCGCTCGGCCTTGCCGGCTTCAGCTCGGCCAAAGCTGCCGACGACACCATTAAGATCGGCGTTCTTCATTCGCTTTCCGGCACCATGGCCATCAGCGAGACCACGCTGAAGGATACGATCTTGTTCCTGATCGACGAACAGAACAAGAAGGGCGGCGTGCTCGGCAAGAAGCTCGAAGCCGTCGTCGTCGACCCCGCGTCGAACTGGCCGCTGTTTGCCGAAAAGGCGCGCGAACTGATCACCAAGGACAAGGTCGCGGTCGTGTTCGGCTGCTGGACCTCGGTGTCGCGCAAATCGGTGCTGCCGGTGTTCAAGGAGCTCAACAGCATCCTGTTCTACCCCGTCCAGTATGAGGGCGAGGAGAGCGAGCGCAACGTGTTCTACACCGGGGCGGCGCCGAACCAGCAGGCGATCCCGGCGGTCGATTACCTGATGAAGGAAGAGAAGGTGAAGCGCTGGGTCCTGGCGGGCACCGACTACGTCTATCCGCGCACCACCAACAAGATCCTGGAGGCCTACCTGAAGTCCAAGGGCGTGGCTCAGGAAGACATCATGATCAACTACACGCCGTTTGGTCACTCCGACTGGCAGACGATCGTGGCCGACATCAAGAAGTTCGGCTCGGCCGGCAAGAAGACTGCCGTGGTCTCGACCATCAACGGCGACGCCAACGTTCCATTCTACAAGGAGCTCGGCAACCAGGGCATCAAGGCGAAGGATATTCCGGTCGTTGCGTTCTCGGTGGGTGAGGAAGAGCTCGCCGGCATCGACACCAAGCCGCTGGTCGGGCATCTCGCTGCCTGGAATTACTTCGAGTCGATCAAGACGCCGGCGAACGAGAAGTTCATCAAGGATTGGCAGGCCTACACCAAGAACCCGAAGCGCACCACCAACGACCCGATGGAAGCCCACGTGATCGGCTTCAACATGTGGGTTAAGGCGGTCGAGAAGGTGAAGTCGACCGATGCGGACAAGGTGATCGATGCGCTTCCGGGCACCGAAGCGCCGAACCTGACCGGTGGCATCTCGAAGATGCTGCCGAACCACCACATCACCAAGCCGGTGTTCATCGGCGAGATCAAGGGCGATGGCCAGTTCAGCGTGGTCTACAAGACCAAGGACCTCGTGCCGGGCGACGCCTGGTCGAAGGAGCTGGAAGGCTCCAAGGACCTGATCGGCGACTGGGTCGGCAAGAAGTGCGGCAACTACAACGTCAAGACCAACAAGTGCCTGGGTTCGGGCACCTGATCAGGATCTGACGTCGTCAGCATGATTGGAGAGGGCGGGAACGCCGCCCTCTCTTCTAGCTCCTGCCGGGGTTGTCCAGTGTCTGCCATTTTTCTTGCGCCTGTGCGCGCGCTCATACTCGCGATCGCCTTGATCGCCGTTGCGGTTCCCGCATTTGCCGCGTCGTTCGAGGAGTCGGTCGCCAAATTCACGACCGACGACTTCTCCGATACCGAGGAAGCGATCGGGGAGATTGCGGCCTCCGGCAATCCGCTGGCGTTTCCGATCATCAGCGCGCTGCAGGATGAGCGGCTGATGTTCGACGCTGACACCAAGAAGGTTTACATCAAGCAGTCCGACGGCAAGGCGATCGACGCCGCCACCGGGGCGGCTGTCGATGCTATCCCCGACAGCGCCTCCGCGGTCAACCTCAACAACCGTCTCCGCCGCGCGGTCGACGCGGCGCTTGGCGGACTCACCTTGCTGTCGCCTGATCTGTCGACGCGGCTGTCGGCGGCGCAGTCCGTCTTCAAGTCACACGAGGAAGCGGCCCTGCCCACGGTGGAATCGGCGTTGGCCAAGGAAACCAATCGCTCCGCCAAGGATGCGCTCGCCGAGGCGCGCGCGGCGATCCTCTTGTTCAAGTCCGATGCCAGCGAGGCCGACAAGCTCGCGGCCGTTGCCACCGTCAGGGCGCGCGGCGACCAGGATGCGCTCGCTCTTCTGAACGAAATCAGCGGCGGCGATCAGCCGGCCTCGGTCACCAAGGCTGCAAAGAGCGCGATCGCCTCGATCCAGAGTTCGCTGGCGGTCTGGTCCGGCGTGCAGAACGCCTGGTACGGGCTGTCGCTCGGTTCGGTGCTGCTGCTCGCTGCGATCGGTCTCGCCATCACCTTCGGCGTGATGGGCGTCATCAACATGGCCCATGGCGAGATGGTCATGCTGGGCGCCTACACCACCTTCGTGGTCCAGGAGGTGATCCGCACCCGTTATCCCGCGCTGTTCGACTATTCGCTTCTGATCGCGGTGCCGCTGGCGTTCCTGGTGGCCGGGGCCATTGGCGTCGTGATCGAACGCACCATCATCCGCTTCCTCTACGGCCGGCCGCTGGAAACCCTGCTGGCCACATGGGGCCTGTCGCTGATCCTGCAGCAGGCCGTGCGCACGGCGTTCGGACCGACCAATCGCGAGGTCGGCAATCCCTCCTGGATGAGCGGCGCCTTCGAGCTCGGCCAGATCACGATCACCTATAACCGGCTCTGGATCCTCTGTTTCACGATGGCCGTGTTCGCCATCCTGCTGGCGATGCTCCGCTACACCGCGCTCGGGCTGGAGATGCGGGCGGTGACGCAGAACCGGCGCATGGCGGCCTCGATGGGTATCGCTACGTCGCGGGTCGATGCGCTCACCTTCGGGCTCGGTTCGGGCATCGCGGGCATCGCCGGCGTCGCCTTGTCGCAGATCGACAATGTCAGCCCCAATCTCGGCCAGAGCTACATCATCGATTCCTTCATGGTCGTGGTGTTCGGCGGCGTCGGCAATCTCTGGGGCACGCTGGTCGGCGCCTTCACGCTCGGTATCGCCAACAAGTTCCTGGAGCCGGTCGCCGGCGCCGTGCTCGGCAAGATCGCGATCCTGGTCCTGATCATCCTGTTCATCCAGAAGCGCCCGCGCGGTCTGTTCGCGCTCAAGGGCCGGGCGGTGGAAGCATGATGCCGCATCTGCTGACTCGCTCCCTCGACCGCGCTGCCGTCAGCTTCGTCCTGATCGTCGCCGCCTGCGGTCTCCTGATCCCGCTCTCCAACCTGCTCCTCCCCGCGGGGTCTGCGCTGCAGGTGCCGACCTATCTGGTCGCGCTGTGGGGCAAATATGTCTGCTACGCGATCCTGGCGCTGTCGATCGACCTGATATGGGGCTATTGCGGCATTCTCTCGCTCGGCCACGGCGCTTTCTTCGCGCTCGGCGGCTATGCGATGGGCATGTATCTGATGCGCCAGATCGGGGCCCGCGGGGTCTACGGCAATCCGCTCCTGCCGGACTTCATGGTGTTCCTGAACTGGCCGAAGCTGCCCTGGTACTGGTACGGTTTCGACATGTTCTGGTTCGCAGCGCTGATGGTGGTGCTGGTGCCAGGCCTGCTCGCCTTCTGTTTCGGCTGGCTGGCGTTCCGCTCCCGTGTCACCGGCGTCTATCTGTCGATCATCACGCAGGCGATGACCTACGCGCTGCTGCTCGGCTTCTTCCGCAATGATTTCGGCTTCGGCGGCAATAACGGCCTGACCGACTTCAAGGACATCCTCGGCTTCAACGTGCAGGCCGAGGGCACCCGCGCGGCGCTGTTCGCGTTGAGCTGCCTTGCGCTGATCCTCGCCTTCGTAATCTGCCGGGCTGTCGTCTCATCGAAGCTCGGCAAGGTGCTGATCGCGATCCGCGATGCGGAATCCCGTACCCGTTTCCTCGGCTATCGCGTCGAATCCTACAAGCTGTTCGTGTTTACGCTCTCCGCCTGCATGGCCGGCGTGGCCGGCGCGCTCTATGTACCGCAGGTCGGCATCATCAATCCCTCCGAGTTTGCGCCTGGCAATTCGATCGAGGCGGTGATTTGGGTGGCGGTCGGTGGCCGCGGCACGCTGGTCGGGGCCGCGCTCGGCGCCATCGTCGTCAACTACGCCAAGACCTTCTTCACCTCCGGTGCCCTGGCACCCTATTGGTTGTTCATGCTGGGTGCGCTGTTCGTGCTGGTAACCCTGCTGCTGCCCAAGGGTATCGTTGGCACCTTCAATGCCTGGTGGGAGCCGTTCAAGACGAAGCGCATTGAGGCCAATGCCGAAAGCGCCGCCCGTGAGGACGGCGTCAGTGCACCCAAGCTTGCGGAGTGAACAGCATGAACGTGATGGACGCCCGCGCCACATCGGCATTGCTCTATCTCGACGGCGTGCATGTGTCGTTCGATGGCTTTCACGCCATCAACAATCTCTCGCTGACGCTGGCGCCGGGGGAGATGCGCGCCATCATCGGCCCGAACGGTGCCGGCAAGACCACGATGATGGACATCATCACCGGCAAGACCAAGCCGGACGAAGGCACCGTGCTGTTCGACGGCACCACCGATCTGACCCGGCTCGACGAGACCCGCATCGCCGAGCTTGGCATCGGCCGCAAATTTCAGAAGCCGACCGTGTTCGAGAGCCAGTCGGTCGAGGACAATCTACTGCTCGCGCTCAATGTCGACCACAGCGTCAAGGGCACGCTGTTCTGGCGCGGCTCGAGGACCGAGGCTGAGCGCATCGACAAGGTGCTGGAGACGGTGCGGCTGAAGGATGTCCGACGCAAGCTCGCCAGCAGCCTGTCGCACGGCCAGAAGCAGTGGCTCGAGATCGGCATGCTGCTGGCGCAGGACCCCAAGCTCCTGCTGGTCGATGAGCCTGTCGCCGGCATGACCGACGTCGAGACCCATCAGACGGCGGAGTTGCTGAAAGCGATCAACAAGGATCACACCGTCATGGTCGTCGAGCACGACATGACGTTCGTTCGCGAGCTTGGCGTCAAGGTCACCTGCCTGCACGAAGGCACCGTGCTGGCTGAGGGCACCATTGATCAGGTGTCGTCGAATGAGCGGGTGATCGAGGTTTACCTTGGTAGGTAGGCGACTAGCGAGTGGTGAGTAGCGAATAGGGATGATGCAGAGGATCATGAGCGGGGCAGTTCGTACTATTCGCCATTCGCTATTCGGCAATCACTTGGCGACAGCCGGAGGTCGCTAATGCTCAATGTGGACAACATCAACCTCTACTACGGCGCAGCGCAGGCGTTGCGTGGCGTTTCGATCTCGGCCGAGCCGGGCAAGGTGACCTGCGTGCTCGGCCGCAACGGCGTCGGCAAGACGTCGTTGTTGCGCGCGCTGGTTGGGCAATATCCGCTGGCCTCGGGCGCGATCAGCTTTGACGGCGCCGATATCACCCATCTCAAGCCCTATGAGCGGGCCCGGCGCGGCATCGGCTTCGTGCCACAGGGCCGCGAGATCTTCCCGCTGCTCACGGTGGAAGAGAACCTCAAGACCGGCTTCGCGCCGCTCAAGCGCGCCGAGCGAAACATCCCCGACGACGTCTTCTCGCTGTTTCCGGTGCTGCAGTCGATGCTGGGCCGGCGCGGCGGCGACCTCTCCGGCGGCCAGCAGCAGCAGCTCGCGATCGGTCGGGCGATGGTGATGCGACCGAAACTGCTGCTGCTGGACGAGCCCACCGAAGGCATCCAGCCCTCGATCATCAAGGATATCGGCCGGGCCATCTCTTACCTGCGCAATCTCGGCAACATCGCGATCGTGCTGGTCGAGCAATATCTCGACTTTGCCTGCGAGCTCGGCGACAATTTTGCCGTGATGGATCGTGGCGCGGTCAAGTATACCTGCACCCGCGCCGATCTCGATCCTGCCGAGATCAGCCGCCAGATGGCGCTGTGACGCAATCTTGACGCGGCCTTTAGCGGATCTTGGGTCGCGCGGGGGGAAAGAGAATGGGGGCCGACGCTGCCGCCGCAGCAGATATTTTCGAGCAGAATCGCGCGCGCGGTGCGGTCCGCTTCGACGTCCAGCTGCAGGACGGCATGACCCGCCGTCGTGAGCTGCATGAATCGGGCTCGCTCCGTGTCCGTTTTCCGTCGCCGGAGGACAACGGGCTTTCGGCCATGTTTGTCAACACCGCTGGCGGCATCGCCGGCGGCGACCGGTTTGCGATCGATATTGCAGCGGGCGAGGGCACGCGCCTGACCTTGACGACGGCCGCCGCCGAAAAGGTCTACCGCGCGCCCGGCAAGCCCGCCGCTCTGGATATCTCGCTGAAGGCTGCGGCGGGAGCGCATCTCTCCTGGTTGCCGCAGGAGACCATTCTGTTCGACCACGCCAGGATTGCGCGCCATATTGATATCGAGCTGGATGACACGGCCTCGCTCCTGCTGTGCGAGATCGTGGTGTTCGGCCGCACCGCCATGGGCGAACGCATGCGTGAGGGCGTCTTTGTCGACCGCTGGCGGCTGCGCCGGGGCGGCCGGCTCGTCTTTGCCGAGACCGTGCGTCTCGAAGGCGATATCGGCGACAGGCTGGCGCAGTCGGCCGTCGCCAACGGTGCGGCAGCCATCGGGACGGCGCTGATCGTGCCCGGCGATGCCGCGCTGGTGGACCGTATCAGGGAGGCGGCCCCGGCATTCGGTGGGGAGGTCGGGCTCTCGGCCTGGAATGGGTTTGCAATGGCGCGGTTCTGTGCCCAAGATGCCGCGCGCCTGCGCGCCGACATGATCGCGGTGCTCGGTTGCGCTACGGAGATGCCGCTGCCGCGGCTCTGGCTCAATTAGGTGACGACTAGAGATTTCGCATGAACCTGTCCCCCCGCGAAAAGGATAAGCTTCTGATCTCGATGGCGGCCATCGTGGCGCGCCGCAGGCTGGAGCGCGGCGTCAAGCTCAACCACCCCGAGGCTGTCGCCATCATTTCCGATTTCATCCTGGAAGGCGCGCGCGACGGTCGCACCGTCGCCGAGCTGATGCAGGCCGGTGCGCAGGTTCTGACCCGTGACCAGGTGATGGCCGGCATCCCCGAGATGATCCACGACATCCAGGTCGAGGCGACCTTCCCCGATGGCACCAAGCTCGTCACTGTGCACGAGCCGATCCGCTGAATTCTTAAACGTCATTCCGGGGCAGCCCGCAGGGCTGAACCCGGAATCTAGAGACTACAGATCGAGATTCCGGGTTCGGTCCTGCGGACTGCCCCGGAATGACGGAGAAAGATGAAATGATCCCCGGCGAACTCTTCATCCAGGACGGCGAGATCGAGCTCAATGCTGGTCGCAAGACCGTGACGCTCACGGTCGCCAACACCGGCGACCGGCCGATCCAGGTGGGATCGCACTACCATTTCTTCGAGACCAATCCGGCGCTGAAGTTCGACCGCAAGAAGGCGCGTGGCATGCGGCTCGATATCGCTGCTGGCACTGCCGTGCGTTTCGAGCCGGGCCAGACCCGCGACGTGCAGCTGGTCGCGCTCGCCGGCAAGCGTACCGTGTATGGCTTCCGCGGCGACGTGATGGGCAAGCTGTAGGCCATGCTGACCGGCATCCGCCTCGTCTCCGAAGCCGCCGAGCTGGCTGCGCGTCGCCACTTGGGCCAGCAGCGCAAAGGCCGCAGCGGGGAGCCCTATATCAATCATCTTGCCGAGGTCGCGAACCTGCTCTCGGTCGCCAGCAACGGCGAGGATGCCGAGCTGGTCGCGGCCGGCTGGCTGCATGACACGATCGAGGACACCGACACGACGCATGACGAACTGGCGCAGCGGTTTGGCCTGCGCGTGGCCGGCCTCGTTGAAGAGGTCACGGATGATATGACGCTGGCGAAGAGCGAGCGACGACAGCTCCAGGTGCTGGAGGCGCCGAAGAAGTCGGACGCGGCCAAGCAGATCAAGATCGCCGACAAGATCAGCAACATCCGCGCCCGCATCTTTTTCGAGCCCGATTTCGAGCAGCAGCTGGAATTGATGGACTATGTCGGCTGGGCCGAGCAGGTCGCGGCCGGCTGCCGCGGCGTCAATGCGCAGCTCGATGCGCTCTTCGACGAGGCGGTCGCCAATGCGCGGGCGACGCTGTGAGCGGAACGCGTCACGACAAGAGATAAGCAGAGTGGGGGCCGGCAATGTCTGTCAAGATCAAGCGTTCCGTCTATGCCGACATGTTCGGCCCGACCACCGGCGACAAGGTGCGGTTGGCCGACACTGATCTCATCATCGAGGTCGAGAAGGATTTCACCACCTATGGCGAGGAGGTGAAGTTCGGCGGCGGCAAGGTGATCCGCGACGGCATGGGCCAGTCGCAGGTCACCAACAAGCAGGGCGCGGCCGACACCGTCATCACCAACGCGCTCATTGTCGACCATTGGGGCATCGTCAAAGCCGATGTCGCCATCAAGGACGGCATGATCGCGGCGATCGGCAAGGCTGGCAACCCCGACATCCAGCCGGGCGTCACTATCGTGATCGGCCCCGGCACCGACGTGATCGCAGGCGAGGGCAAGATCCTCACCGCGGGCGGCTTCGACAGTCACATCCATTTCATCTGTCCGCAGCAGATCGAGCATGCCCTGATGAGTGGCGTCACCTCGATGCTCGGCGGCGGCACCGGCCCGTCGCACGGCACGTTTGCGACCACCTGCACGCCGGGACCATGGCACATCGCGCGGATGATCCAGTCGTTCGACGCATTCCCGGTCAATCTCGGCATCTCCGGAAAGGGCAATGCGGCGCGCCCCGCGGCGCTGGTCGAGATGATCAAGGCGGGCGCCTGTGCGCTGAAGCTGCATGAGGACTGGGGCACCACGCCGGCTGCGATCGACAACTGTCTCTCGGTTGCCGACGACCATGACGTGCAGGTGATGCTGCATTCCGACACGCTGAACGAATCCGGCTTCGTCGAGGATACCATCAAGGCGTTCAAGGGCCGCACCATCCACGCCTTCCATACCGAGGGTGCGGGCGGCGGCCACGCGCCTGACATCATCAAGGTCGCTGGCTTGAGGAACGTGCTGCCGTCCTCGACCAATCCGACCCGGCCGTTCACCCGCAACACCATCGACGAGCATCTGGACATGCTGATGGTGTGCCATCACCTCGATCCGTCGATCGCGGAAGATCTCGCTTTTGCCGAAAGCCGCATCCGCAAGGAGACGATCGCTGCCGAAGACATCCTCCATGACCTGGGCGCGCTGTCGATGATGTCGTCGGACTCGCAAGCGATGGGGCGGCTCGGCGAGGTGATCATCCGCACCTGGCAGACCGCCGACAAGATGAAGAAGCAACGCGGCGCGCTGCCGGAGGACAAGGGCAAGGACAACGACAATTTCCGCGTCAAGCGCTATATCGCCAAATACACCATCAATCCCGCGATCGCGCATGGCGTCTCGAAGCTGATCGGCTCGGTCGAGAAAGGTAAGCTCGCCGATCTCGTGCTGTGGTCGCCAGCCTTCTTCGGCGTCAAGCCGGATTGCATCATCAAGGGCGGCTCGATCGTCGCCGCTCCGATGGGCGATCCCAACGCCTCGATCCCGACGCCGCAGCCCGTGCACTACCAGCCGATGTTCGCTGCGTTCGGCAAGTCGCTGACGGCGTCGTCGGTGGTGTTCACCTCGAAGGCGGCGGTCACCGGCAACCTCGCCCGCCAGCTCGGCATCTCCAAGAAGCTCTATGCGGTGCAGAACACGCGCGGACGCATCTCCAAGAAGAGCATGATCCATAATGACGCTCTGCCCAAGATCGAGGTCGATCCGGAGACCTATGAGGTGCGCGCGGACGGCGAACTCCTGACATGCGAGCCCGCCGAGGTGCTCCCCATGGCGCAGCGCTATTTCATGTTCTAGACTTCCTCCCGGTACAAAACCGAAAAAATACCGGGAGGATTCCTTCGTGATCTATGTCGTCGCCACGCTGACCGTGAAGCCCGAAACGCGCGCCGAATTCATCGCCGCCGCCACCGCCTGCATCGCCGAGACCCGCAAGGAGCCCGGCAACATTGCCTATGATTTGCATGAGAGCGTCACCGATCCCAGCAAGATGGTGTTCGTCGAGCAATGGGAGAATGCGGACGCGCTGGTGCCGCATCGCACCGCCGATCACATGAAGGCGTTCGGTCGCGTCGCGGTGAAATGCTTTGCGGCGCCGCCGCGGATCGAAATCATCACCCCCGCGAAGGTCGACGTCCGCTGAACGGAATTGAAGAGAATGGGAGTGCCAGCATGATCCGCGCCACGCGTGTGCTTGGACAGCATCGATGGACTGAGACCGCCGCCGATACCGTCGTGCTCGATTTCGACGACCGCCATCGGCGGCGGATGGCGATGACCGGCACGCGCGGGCTCGCATTTCTGCTCGACCTCGAGCACGCCATCGCCTTGCGCGGTGGCGATGCGCTCGTGCTCGAAGATGGTCGCCTGGTCGAGGTCGTTGCAGCAGCGGAGCCGCTGCTGGAGATCCGCACCAACGATCCGCATCATCTGGTGCGGCTCGCCTGGCATCTGGGCAACCGCCACCTGCCGACGCAGATCATGGGCAAGGGCCTGCGCATCCGCCGCGATCATGTCATCGAGGCGATGGTCAAAGGGCTCGGTGCGCGCGTGATCGAGATCGAGGCGCCGTTCGATCCGGAAGGCGGCGCCTATGCCGAGCCGGCGGGCGGCCACGATGCGCATGACCACGATCATGACCATGCGCATCACCATGACCACGGGGCACACGACCACGCTTCGCATGATCATGCCCATCATGGCGACGATCACCATGGGCATGAGCACGGCCATGCGCATGACCACCATCATGATGAGCATTGCGGACACGCACATCATCACGGCCATTCCCATGCTCATGACCACAAATGAGCTGCGGCGTGCGCCTTATGCAATGACGGAAGCCGAGGCGGCGGCGCTGTATCGGCTGCTGACCTGGCTGTCGCCGTCATTCCCGGTCGGCGGTTTCTCCTATTCGAGCGGCATCGAATGGGCGGTGGAAGCGGGTGACGTCTCCGGCGCCGATACTCTCCGCCACTGGCTGTCGGCCATGCTGACCGACGGCGCGGGCTTCTGTGACGGCGTGTTTCTGGTGCACGCGCATCGGGCGCTGCAACTGGACGACATGCGCGGGTTGCGTGATGTCGCGGAGCTCGCGGCCGCTTTTGTGCCGTCGCGCGAGCGGCAGCTCGAAACGACAGCGCAGGGGCGAGCCTTCATCGAGATTGCACAGGCCGCTTGGACTTGCGAGGGGCTCGCGGCTGCCGTGGCGCAGTGCGAGGCGATCGTCTATCCAGTTGCGGTCGGCCTGGTTGCTTCGGCGCATGGCATCCCGCTTTCGCCGACGCTGCATGCCTTTCTGCACGCGCTGACGTCGAATTGGATCTCGGCCGGCAGCCGCCTGATCCCGCTCGGGCAGACCGACAGTCAGCGCGTGCTGGCGGCGCTCGAGCCGGCCGTGGCTGCGACCGCGGCTCGTGCGCTGGTAGCCACGCTGGATGATCTCGGCAGCGCGACCTTCCGCGCCGATCTCGCCAGCCTGCGCCACGAGACGCAATATACGAGGCTGTTTCGGTCGTGATGGCTTTGTTTCTCTTGTCGTCCCCGCGAAAGCGGGGACCCATAACCACCGGCGTTGATTGTTCTAGGCCGCATCAGCCATTCTGGTCGACCGATGCATCACGCGGCCGCGACGAGCGCAGATGCGCTCGCGCTTGGAGTCCCGGCGTTCGCCGGGACGACGGCAACGGAAGGATTGTCTAATGTCATCATCTCACGGTCCGTTGCGCGTCGGCATCGGTGGCCCGGTCGGATCGGGCAAGACGGCGCTGATGGACTTGCTCTGCAAATCCATGCGCGAGCGCTACGACATCGCGGCGATTACCAATGACATCTACACCAAATGGGATGCCGAGTTTCTGGTGCGCTCGGGCTCGCTGACGCCGGACCGCATCGCCGGTGTCGAGACAGGTGGGTGCCCGCATACCGCAATCCGCGAGGATGCCTCGATGAATCTCGCGGCCGTCGCGGACATGCGCGCCAAATTCCCGAGCCTCGATCTCGTGCTGATCGAATCCGGCGGGGACAATCTGGCTGCGACCTTCTCCCCGGAGCTGGCCGATCTCACGATCTACGTCATTGATGTCGCGGCCGGTGACAAGATCCCGTCAAAGGGCGGCCCGGGCATTACCCGCTCGGATCTGCTGGTGATCAACAAGATCGATCTGGCACCGCATGTCGGCGCGTCGCTCGAGAAGATGGAGCTCGATGCCAAGCGGATGCGCGGCGACCGCCCGTTCGTGATGACCAATCTCCGCAAGAGCCAGGGGCTCGATCGGATCATCGGCTTCATCGAAGCCAAGGGCGGGCTGAGTCCGCCTAAGCCCCTGGCCGGGGCGCGCTGATCTGCCGCATCTTCCTGGAGGTGCGCTCGGCTGTGGCCATCCAGGACGCAAAAAAGCCGCAGGGCCGCCGGAACAAAGTTGATCCTTGGCCGTTAGATAACGCCCGGATTCCGGCCTGATGGTGCGCCCCCTCCGGGAACACCGGAGGGTTCAGTTGCGCCTCGTTGATGGCTCACTCATAATATGTTCGGTCGGCTGTATCGGCGCGTTCATGAGTAACCGGCCCGGGCTTTTGATGACTCGTTTACCCCTTCGTCAACCCTTGATCGTAGAGTAAACGAGTGCTTCGGCTCGGTGTCATCATCGGTGCAATTGCGCTGATCGGAACGGTGCTCTCCGGCCTCGCCGCCTATCGTGTGCATGATCAGGAGCTTGCGATCGATCGCATCGCGTTGGCGCGGGCGATCGACGTTCACGCCAGCCTGGTCCAGGATCGGTTGACCGAACGCGAATTGCTGGCACGGGTTGCCTCTCGGCTGTTTCGCACGCCGACGGTGATCAGAGCCAACATGCTGCAGCCGCTGCGCGCCGCGATCTACGCCTTCAAGACCGATTTCGTCGTCGCGGCATGGGTGGCCCGATTGAAGCCGGACGAGCTGCCGGCTGCGCGCAGCGAACTGCAGCGGTCTGGCTTTGCCAATCCCAACATCCGCAATTTCGATGACAAAGCGCTGGAGCAGCAAACGCTCGACCACCCGGTCGATGTCTTGATGGACCTCGAGCCTCGCAACCCCGAGACCGCTCCCCTGGCGGGGACGGCGCTGGATGGCCATCCGGTGTTCGGTCCGATGCTGGCCCGCGCGATGGCCGAGGGCAAGCCGATCGCTTCCGATCCGACCCCGCTATTGCGCGCAAGCGGCCCGATCGGCTTGATCCTTGCTGCACCGGTCGTGCTGGATGACGCAAGCTCCCCGGCGGGCTTTGTCACCTTTTCCTACGAACTCGGGCCGCTGATGCTCACCAACGACGACCTGTCGCTGTTCTCCGTTGCGCTCAAGGATCCGCGCCGTGAGGCCAGCGAACTGATCGCCAACGATCAGGGGGTGGTGACGACCCGGACGCGTGCGCCGGAGGCGGCGCAGCCGTCGGCGGCGCGGACAGTGACGTTCGGCAATCGCGATTGGTCGCTGGTCTACTACGCCAAGAGCAATTCGGTTCGTCGCGCCCAGCAGACCGCGGCGATCGTCGCTGTGATCGGCCTTGCGCTGACCGGCATCGTCTGCGGCCTGTTCGGCTACGTGGCCTATAACAATCTGCGGCTCAGCCAGGAAATCCAGGTGCGGATCGGTTTCGAGCGGCGGTTGACCGCCGTCATCGACGAGCTGAATCACCGGGTCAAGAATATCCTTGCCGTAATCCAATCGATCGTCACGCGCACCTTGCGTCACGGCAGCGACATCGATGTGGCCCGCGAGCTTCTGATCGGACGCATTCATGCGATGTCGAATGTCGTGACATTGCTCAGCGAGAGCCAATGGCAGGGCGTGCACCTGCGCGGATTGTTCGAGGCGCGCGCCATTCCCCATGCCGAACGCATCGCGATCAGCGGTCCCGACATCACGGTCAGCGCGCGCGCCGCGCAGAGCCTGTCGCTGTTGTTCTTCGAGCTCGCTTCGCATTCCGACGAGGGCTTGTCGCTGGTCGGAAAGCATCCGCACATCACGGCGAAATGGGAAGTGACCGGTGAGGAGCCGGACACGGTGTTTCAATTCCGCTGGGAAGAGTTCAACACCAGCGCGGCCACGCGCAGGCCGGACAGCGATTTCGGTCTGATCCTGCTCGATCGCGTCGCCCCGGAAGCGCTTGGTGGTACCTCCAAACGCTACTTCACCGAAGCGAGCTACGTCTACGAGCTCACCGCACCGATGATGACCGTCGTCGACATGAGCGAACGCGATCGCACCGAAAAGTTCTCAGCTCCGGTCCGACCGCCGCGTTGATGCTCATCAGATCTGCGAGTTTCTCGCCCGGAACCAAAGCGACGGGATCAGCATTTTACGGCCATTCATGCTGGCTGGAAGCTGATCATGGGACGTTACTTGCGGCTGTGGCTGCTCGGTGTGCCGCTGCCCATCCTGGTGCTGATCTACGCATTGGGTGGCTTGCACTGACACCTTCGCGCGGCGCACCGAGATGGTGGTACAAACGAAAAAGGCGGCCTGTAAAGGCCGCCTTTTTTAGTCGTCTGAGTAGTTGATCAGCCGCCGCTGCCGCCGATCACAGCCCGCACCGTCTCATCGGGACCGAAATCCTCGGCGCCTTCGACGTAGAGCAGAGCGGCGAGCTTGGAGCGCGCGCGGTTCACGCGGCTCTTGATCGTGCCAACTGCGCAGCCGCAGATCGCGGCGGCGTCTTCATAGGAGAAGCCGGACGCACCGACCAGAATCAAGGCTTCGCGCTGATCCTGAGGCAGCTTGTCGAGGGCCGCGCGGAATTCTTCAAACTCCAAATGAGCGCCTTGCGAAGGATGCGTCTTCAGGGTCTTGGCATAGTTGCCTTCAGCGTCCTCCACTTCGCGCCGCCGCTTGCGGTAGTCGGAGCGAAACAGGTTGCGCAGGATGGTGAACAGCCACGCAGGCAGGTTCGAGCCCGGCTGAAAGGAATCGATGTTCGCCAGCGCGCGGAGGAGGGTCTCCTGCACCAGGTCGTCGGCGCGGTCACTGTTGCCGCTGAGCGAGATGGCAAAGGCTCGCAGACTTGGGACGGAAGCCAGAATATCGTCCCGCAAGGAGTCAGTGAGAGGCATTAGTCCCTCCCGTTATTTTGGTCGTTGGATCCCCCGCTGTGCTCCACGTGGGGTTGCTCGCCCGAGACATCAAGTTTCCGGATCAGATCCGCAAACCGGTCGGGCACGCCCTGGCGGACGACATCGTCGTACATGGCGCGGAGTTGATGCCCGATCCGGGACTGAATCTCCGCATTGAGTCCGCCGGGCTTGCGGGGTGCCGCATTCTTGCTGGCTTGAGACTTTACATCCTTCATGACCTTTTCCACGTTTCCCCGAGAGTTAAGTCCCTGAAGCGTCAAGAATTATTCTCGTCGTCGAGAGGTGTATCCGGAACTAATGCCGGTGGACGAGAAAAGTTCCCATTGATTTGGGAACTTTTCTGCGGCTCGGGAGTAGTCTGCGGACCAGGGGAACCGGGCCGCCCCCGAGCATGCATGGCCCAAAATAGCGAATGGAGTGGGGATGTCCCGATCACAGCTTGTTGCTGAACATTTGCCGTTGCTGCGCCGTTACGCTCGCGCCCTGACCGGCAGCCAGGGCTCCGGGGACGCCTATGTGGGCGCCATGTTGGAAGCCCTGATCCAGGACCCGTCCCTGCTGGATGAGCGCTATGGTCCACGTGCTGGCCTGTTTCGGCTGTTCACCCAGATCTGGAACTCGGTGGCGCTGAACGACGATACCGAGGTCACGACCTTGCCCATGCCGCCTGAGCGGCGCTTGTCCAACATTACGCCGTTGCCCCGTCAGGCGTTCCTGCTTCTCTCGCTGGAAGGATTCCCGGAGGAGGAAGTCGCTTTCATCCTTGACATCGACGTGGCTGAGACCCGGCGCCTGGCCGAGGCCGCAGGCCGCGAGCTGGCCGCCGAGATCGCGACCGACGTCCTGATCATCGAGGACGAGACCTTCATCGCTATGGACCTTGAGAGCCTGGTGCGGAATCTCGGCCATAACGTCATCGGCGTTGCCCGCACGCATGCGGACGCTGTCGCGCTCGCCAAGAACAGGAAGCCGGGCTTGATCCTGGCTGATATTCAGCTTGCCGATGGGTCGTCCGGCCTCGATGCGGTCAACGAATTGCTGCGCTCGTTCGAGGTACCGGTGGTGTTCATCACCGCCTATCCCGAGCGCTTCCTCACTGGCGAGCGGCCGGAGCCGGCCTTCCTGATCTCGAAGCCGTTCCAGCCTGCCATGGTCTCGGCGGTGGCCAGCCAGGCGCTGTTCTTCCAGCGCAATTCCCGCAATCGGATGCCAAAGCCTGCCGCATAGGTTTGCCGCCTGACTAGGGTTGGTAGGTAGCGTAAGGCGTTATGTCCGGCGCGCTTCTCGAAGGGAGAAGCGTGCCGGATTTGTTTTGGCTGCTTGCCTGCTGCGGCGGCAAACGGCTGCCCCGATGGAACTTAAGTTCCGCGACTGCGTCGAAATGGTCTCGTTCATTGTAACTGTATAGAAGCCCTGCTCGCTGCATGTAGCGACTCGAGAAACGTATGGGGGATGAGTTGGACGGCCAGGACGTCTCTGCGGGTGGACAGCCGACGCGAGCGCGCCCGATTTCGGCTTATCTCGTGGTGCTCGCGTTGGTCACCTCACTTCCCATCACCACCGCCGCCGCGTTTCTCGCCTACCATTTCGTCTCGGAATCGTCGCAACTGCTGCGCACGGAATACGAAGACCGGCTCCGCCTGATGCGCAACGCGACAGAGCTTCGCGTCGCCAATGTCATCGAAGATCTGCAAGTACTTGCCTTGTCGCCGCTGCTGCAGCAGGGGCGGCTCACGGAGTTTCGCGCCCACGCAGTCGAAGTTGTGGGCCTGATCGGCGGCACCGCGATCGTTCTCTATGCGCCGGATGGCCAGCAGCTCGTCAACACCCGCCTGCCCCCCGACCAGCCATTGCCCCGGCGCGTCTCGTTCGAGGCCGAGCGTCGCGCGATCGAGACGGGGCTTCCTCAAGTCTCCGGCTTGCAGAAGGCGGTGGTGGATGGACAGCCGATCGTCACGATCGCTGTTCCGGTTCGGATCGACGGTCAAATTCGCTATGCGCTCAACATAGGTCTCTCGACGAACTACCTGTCGGCGCTGATGGACGACTACGTCTCTCCAGGAATGGTCGGGAGCATCATCGACCAGAAAGGACTGCTTCTCGCCCGTCGCCCTCTGCTCGACGGAGAAGATCTGATCGGTAAGCCGACGATCCCCGAGGTGATGGCTCACCTCGGGGAGGCGTCGGCGTTTTGGATCAAAGCGATGTCGCGCAAGGGCCTGCCATCCTATACGTCTCTGCTGCGATCGCCGCAGAGCGGGTGGACCATCAATTTCGCCATTCCACGCGAAGTGGTTGAGGGACCGCTTCATCGCACTGTTGAATGGATCCTGATGCTGGCTGCCCTCGCTTTCCTGCTGAGCCTGTGGCTGGCGCGGCAATTCAGCACAAAATTTCTGACCGCACTCGAAGGCCTCGAACGTTATGTGATGGAGCTGAGGCGGCATGTCTCTGAACCGATCGCCGGGTCGGTCGAGGAGGTCAACCGGATGCAGAACGTTCTGCATCAGGTTGGTCGCGAGCTCGCCGGCGCCGAAAAGATCATCGAGCGCGAGCGCTCATTGCTGCGCGCAACGGTCGAGAGCTTGCCGATTGGCGTCCTGCTTGTCGCGCCCGATGGTACGGTCACGTTGATCAACAGCCAGATGCTCAGATTGTGGGGAATCGACGGTCTGACATCGGTGGACGATCCGGAGCCGCTTGGCCGTCGCGTTGATAAGGGCCGCGACACAGCGGAGCTTGCTGTCCCGATCGTCCGCGCCCTGCGCGACGGAGTGGCGACGGAGACCGAAGAGGTCGTGCACCGGGTGGATGGGATGGAGCGGAATCTGGTGATCACCGCAGTTCCCGTACGCGATGATGAGGGCGAGACGCTCGCCGCGGTCTGCGGCTGCTACGATGTGACCGCGCTGCGGAGTGCGCTCCAGCAGCAAAAAGGCCTGCTCGACGAAATCAATCACCGCGTGAAGAACACGCTTTCGACCGTCCAATCGATCGCACGCCTGTCGCGTGCCAGTGCGCACAGCCTGGAAGGCTTTGCGTCGTCCTTCGAGGAGCGGATTCTCGCGCTGTCCGAAGCGTACAATCTGCTCACGGCCAACAATTGGGTCGGGGCCAGCTTGCAGGATGTCGTTCGGAAAACGCTCGCCCCCTACGCTGGGCCCGAGCGCTTATCCATCTCCGGGCCTTCCATCCTGCTGCCCCCGAAGCTCGCGCTCGCGTTGTCGGCAGCGCTTCAGGAGCTCAGTACCAACGCCGCCAAGTATGGCGCACTCTCGATTCCGTTCGGGAAGGTCAATGTCACCTGGTCGCGTGCGAAGAGCGGAACGATTTGCCTATCTTGGACGGAAAGCGACGGCCCGCCGGTGAGCAAACCGACGCGGCAGGGTTTCGGGACCAGGATGATCCAAACCATCTTCGCGGCCGAACCGGCGTGGACCGCGAGCCTCGACTTCGACCCGGCAGGACTGCGCTGCACGATGCGCTTCAGTGCCTCTGATCCCGCATCAGATGCAAGCTCGCGTGTCATGCTGACCACTTAGCGCGTCTTCTGAACTCCGCGCAGTTTCGGTGTGAGATGTTGTCGCAGACAGGAGCCATCCTGCTGCGGATACCGGCCAGTCGTGCGCGGTATGGGGCTAGGCTCAGGCAGCTGCGGTGCAGCAGGCGTAGAGCGCGACTGCTCTCCAGAAAAAAAGAATGCGGGGCACGGCTGGCATCACCACAGCCGTGCCCCGCGTTGCCGGTCAATGGGGCAGGGGGAACGACCGGCTGCCGAGATGACGCGCGAGCCAAAGAGTCGTTCCTCGGGGTGCAAACTATTTTTCCGATGTGCGCGATTATTTTTGTGCCTCCGGGTCGCCGATTTTAAGACACGGTTAAGTGATCGGCCAATCCGAGAACCGTGTTCCCGCGACCAACGTTGGAATGGCGTCGCCAGTAGGCGAGGGAGCAGGGCCATGGCGTATACAGTAAAAGTGATTGTCTTCGGCACATTGGCCGCCTCGCTAACGCTGGGCGCTGTGCAGCTCGCATCGGGTCACGATTTGACCGGCGGACTGCTCCGCACGTCGGTCAACAACGTGAACCGCGCCGCGAAGGCGGACCGCGGCGCGATCGCCCCAGCGGGGCAACTGACCAGAACCGTCGCGCTGCACCTGTCGCAATTCGACGACACCACATTTCTGCTTCGTCTGCCGCTGACGGAGAGCAAGGGCCCAAGTGTTGTTGGCGAGACGAGGGGCCGGCCGCCCGCAGAGCTGATCAGGACCGATAACAGCAAGACCGACGGCAGCAAGAAGGTCGCGAAACATCCGATCGCCTGCGAGCCATCGGTGTCCGTCCTGACCGAAATTGCCAAGACGCTGCAACCTGGCCGCTGCATCACCTGATTGATCTCGGCCAGAGGGTCGGCAGACTTGCGTAAGATCAGGTCATGACGTCGGGCACGCCAGTATCCAGGTACGTGAAACACGTACCCATCTGGCTCTTTCACGCTAACTACTCGGCCGGAGTTTCGTCTCCGGAGGCTTGCCGGCTGGCCATCAGGCCGAGGGCGAGCCCGCCGACGGCCAGGATCGGGAGCAGTCGCTTCAGGCCGATCGCGCGCACGAGCTGGAGGCCGGTGGCCAGCAGCATCGGGTCGGCGAGCGCCGTGTGAACGGCAGAGCGGGCGGTTTCCGCCCTGCGCATCTCGATTTGACGCTTTCGGGCCATGTAGCCGCCTGCCGCGATCAGGGTCACGATAAAGAAGATCAGGGCGCCGGTCAGGCACGCCGGCACCAGGCCGTAGCGCTCCAGCACGAACACGAACGCCGCGGCGCAGAGAAAGCTCGTCGTGATGAACAGGCCGAGCGCTGCCGCAGCCGCCAGTGACGTCAAGCGCACCGCCGTGCCGCTCGACTCCTTAAAACCTTCAATCAACTGCTGAAGCATGATCGTCCCCGTGGCCGTCAGCCGTTTGTCAGCCAATCCAGCACGGCGCCGATCGTCGGGGCCGTGCTTTCCGTCGTTGCAGAGCTGACGCGGCTCGGCCGCTCAGCGCCGCCAGGCCACGCCGATCAGGAAGCCGAGGCCGAGCGCAATGCCGACCGTCGCAAGCGGACGCTGTGTAATGACATCCTCGAAGCGTTCCTCGAGCGAGCTCGCAGCATCCTGAGCCGCGTCCATCATCGCGCTGCCGCGCTCGGAAATATCGTCGAAGTTCTGATCCATCCTTTCGCGGGCTTGGCGGTAGCCGCTGCGGGCCTGACTGCCGGCCTTGCCGGCGAAGGCGTTGAGTGCGTCGGTGATCTGGTCGGTGAGGGCGGCGATATCATTTTTCACGGCGTTGACATCCTTCTGCAGTCGTTCGTAGTTCTCTTTGTCGGCGAGATCTCGCATGGCGGTCTCGCCATCGGTCATCGGCATCGAAAGCTCCCGGGGCAAAGTGGGCGTGTCAGTCCGAAAAACGCCGCGTGATGGGGGAAGTTCCAGGAACGAAACTCCAATTAGTCGGGCGGAAGTTGCGGCGAATCGTCCGGCAGCAGATGTTCCTTCATGATCAGCCCGACGATCAGTAGCGGTGAAGCCAGGAAGGCGCCCATCGGTCCCCAGAGCCAGGTCCAGAAGGCGAGCGCGATGAACACGGCAAGCGCATTCAGCGCCAGACGGCGGCCGATGATGGTCGGCGTGATGAAATGGCCTTCCATGAACGTGATGCCGGCGAACGCTAGCGGTGCCATCAGGCCGCCGCTGAGCGTCGGGAATGCGATGATGCCGACGACGGTGAGCACTGCGAACATCGCGATCGGTCCGATGATCGGGATGAAATTCAAGGTCGCGGCGAGCGCGCCGAGACCTGCCGGGTTGGGCATGCCGGTCAAAGCGCAGGCGATGCCGGTTGCCATGCCGACACCTGTGTTGATGAGTGTCACCGTCAACAGATAATTGCCGAGATGAAGCTCCATCTCGTTCAGAATGCGCAAGGTGCGCAGCCGCGCTTCGTGATCGGCGAAGATCATGATCAGCGCGCGTCGCAGATCGCGCCAGCTCGCGATGAACAGCACCAACGTGGCGAAGAACAGCAGGAATTCGGTGAAGGTCGGTGTCAGGAATTCGATGGTCGGCTGGACCCAGTCGAATTTTGGAATCTGCAGGCTGGCCGTGCTCTCGGGGCTGCCGCCGCCGATCGCGGTTTGCATTTCGTGCCACAGCGCGAGCGGCCGGTCGAACACATGCAGCTTGTCCTTCAGCCGGGTCGCAAGCTCCGGCAGCCGGTTGCTCCAGTCGAGCAGCGGCGCAGAGATCAGCCCGACGATGAAGGCGACGCCCGTAGCGACCGCCGTGACGATCAGGACTGCGGCGATCGCGCGCGGAATCCGATAGCGCTCGAGGAAATTGGCTGCCGGCGACAGCATGGTCCCGACCACGAAAGCCATGACGACCGGAAGAAAGAACGCCTTCGCGACATAGAGCACCGCGGTGACGCAGATGATCGTCAGGATCACCAGCGCGATAGCGACCACCTCGGTACGCCGGATGACCGGCGGCAATTCGCTACGGCGCTCGGGAAGCGGAGAGCTCTCATTTCCCTCCGACATGAGCCGCTCGGTCGGAAGTACGCGCACCATCGTTCTCCCGCGGCCGGAGGTATCGAGCGCTGATCTGCGCCAGTGGACTGCCCTCGTAGTAACGGACGATCCCTCTTCGGGTTCCGTCGCGAGAACGTGAGCCTCGCAAAGCTTGACAGGTGCGTGACGAACACATCCGCGCCGGAACTGCGGCAAGACCTTCCGCGTTTGGCGTGATGAACCGCATCGCCCGCGCGCGATGCCCGATCAAGGGGGCACCCATGACACAGTCCGCTTTCACCCGCAGCACGCTGCTGCGCCGCTCCTCCGCGCTGGTCTTCCTCGGCTTGATGGTCCTGGCGCCATGCTTGGCCTCCGCTGCACATGCGCAGACGCTCGGCTACGCACCCGCGCCGCGCGAGCTCTTCCCGCCAGAGGCCGCCACGCCCGACACCGCGGTTCAGGATGAAGACAGCCTGCTCCCGGATCGCTTCCGCCGCACGGTCGTCAATCTCGACACGCGCGAGGCGCCGGGCACGATCATCATCGATACCGGAAATACCTATCTCTACTACGTGCTCGGCGGTGGCCGCGCGATCCGCTACGGCGTCGGCGTGGGCCGCGAGGGGTTCACCTGGTCGGGCGTCCAGACCGTCACGCACAAGGCGGAATGGCCGGATTGGCATCCGCCGGCGGAGATGATCGCGCGTCAGCCCTATCTGCCGCGCTTCATGGCGGGCGGCCCCGGCAATCCGCTCGGCGCGCGAGCGATGTATCTCGGCTCCAGCGAATACCGCATCCACGGCACCAATGATCCCACGACGATCGGCAAATTCGTCTCCTCCGGCTGTGTCCGGCTGTCCAATGAGGATGTGACCGACCTGTTCAATCGCGTCCAGGTCGGCACCAAGGTCGTCGTGCTGCCCAAGGGACCGATGAAGGGGGCGCCGCTGCAGGCACGCAGTCTCCCCGCCACGCGTCCCGCCGCGTTGCGACCGGCCGTGACGACGGTCCCGTCGGGACGACAAGCCATGTTCATCCCGGTCTCTGCAGTCAACTAGGCGCGAGGGATGGACATGAAAGGTCGGTCGGCTGTCGCCACACTCGCGCTGGGCGCAATCGTGATCACCGGGGTGCTGGCGATCCTGCCGCGTGCCCATGCGCAGGATTTCTTCTCGTCGTTGTTCGGTGGTTTCGAGGCGCCGTCGCGGCCCGCGCCGCAGCCCTATGTCCGACTTCCGTTTACGGACGAAGCGCCGTCCCCGCGCCGGCCTGCGCCGCGGGAACGGGAGGACGTCACCTCCAGCGGTGGCGGCGGACAGGCCTGGTGCGTGCGCACCTGCGACGGCCGTTACTTTCCGCTCGGCGCCACCGGCGATCAGAGCAAAGAGGCAGCCTGCAACAGCTTCTGCCCCGCAGCCAAGACCGAGATCGTCTATGGCAGCGCCATCGACGAGGCGGAGACCGATGGTGGCAAGCCTTATTCCGAACTGCCCAATGCCTTCCGCTACCGCAAAGAGATCGTCGACGGCTGCACCTGCAACGGCAAGGATCATTTCGGGCTGGCCAAGGTCTCGATCGACAATGACCCGACCTTGCGCAAGGGCGACATCGTCGCCGGTGCGGACGGGCTGATGGTCGCTAACCGCAGCGCCGGCAAGCGCTCCGCGATGAACTTTTCCCCAGCGCCGGAATCGATCCGGTCGCGGTTTCGGCGCGCGCCGGTGGTCGCGTCCGAGTAGCGCGTGACCAGCGCGAGCGTCAGGCGGCGCGGATCTTCCTGAGGAACTCATTGACCTGATGGCCGAGATGCTGGCTCTGGCTCTCCAGCGTCTCGGACGCGTGCTTGACTTTCTCGGCCGCGGCCGCGGCGGCATCGGCGTCCGACTTCACGCCGCTGACATTGTCGGAGACGTTCTTGGTGCCTTGTGCAGCAAATTGGGTGCTGCGCGAAATCTCCTGCGTCGCTGCGCCCTGTTCCTGCACGGCGGCAGCGATCGCAGTCGCGACCTCGTTGACCTCGCCGATGATACCGCCGATCCCCTTGATCGCATCGATGGCTTCTGCAGCAACCTTCTGAATGCCGGCGATCTGCTCGGAGATCTCGTCGGTGGCCTTGGCGGTCTGGCTCGCCAGCGTCTTCACCTCGGAGGCGACCACGGCAAAGCCCTTGCCGGACTCGCCGGCGCGCGCCGCCTCGATCGTGGCATTAAGCGCGAGCAGGTTGGTCTGCGCCGCGATGCTGTTGATGAGCCCGACCACCTCGCCGATGCGGTTCGCGGATTGGGCAAGCCCCTGCACGGTCGTATCGGTCATCCGCGCCTGATCGACGGCACGGCTGGCAATGCCGGCCGCATGCGACGCCTGCTGGCTGATGTCGCCGATCGAAGCGTTCAGCTCTTCAGCGGCGGAGGCGACGCTCTCGACATTCATCGAGGCATCGCTCGAGGCCTTCTCGGCCACCTGCACGCGGGCATTGGTCTGCCGCGACACGTCCGACAGTCCGGCCGAGGTGGCGCGCATGTCGTTAGAGGCCTGGCCCAGCTGCTCGAGGCTGTCGCGAACGGCGCTCTCGAACTCGGCGACGTAGGTCTCGATCGCGCGCTGCCGCGCGACCGTTCCAGCATTGCGCTCGCGCTCCTGCGCTTCGATGGCAAGCTTCTCCTGCGCCTGGCTCTTGAAGGTCTCGAGCGCGCCGGCGAGCGCGCCGATCTCGTCCTGCCGGTGCGTATAGCCGGTCTCGACTCCGAGATTGCCGGACGCCACCTGCAGCATCGCGTCGCGCATCCGATGCAGGGGATGGATCACCCGCAAGCTGATGGTGACCATGGCGCCGCCCCCGAGCACGACCGCTGCGATCAGAAAGAAGACCTCGAGGCCGAGCGCGCGCAGCGCCGATGCATGCTGCTCCTCGATGTGGGTCTTGGCGGTTTCGAGCGCCACCTCCGCCACGGCGACCGCAGCGCTGAGCCGCCCGACCGTGAACGGGCTCCATTTGTTGGCCACCATTTCCGGCGTCTGGCCCGTGACCAGCGCGTTGACCAGGCGATCACGCAACGCCGCATAGTCCGCATCGAAATAAGCGTGCATGGTCGAATCCATCGCGGCCGTCATCGTCGGCGGCAGCTTGGTGCCGCCGGCGGCCAGTTGGAGCGCCTTCCAGGCTGATTCGGCGCCGCCGACCACCTTCATGTAGTTCTGGTGGGTTTCCGCCGTCATCTTGCCGGCGGCAAGCCCGTTCGAGACCAGGAATGATGCGTCGCCGGCAGTATTGCGCAGCAGCCAGGCGAGCTGCTTGATCATCAGGAGCTGGTCGACGGTGGCGTCGGCATGGTTCACTTCGGCGGCGAGGATGTTCTGGACCTTGTCGAGCGTCTCCAGAAGTTTGGTCTCGGTGTCCATATATTCCTTGCCGAGTGCCATGCGCCGCGCCGCCTTCGGCTTGGTCATCTCCTGCCAGAATTCCTTCTGCTGATTGTTCAACGTCTTGAACAGTCGCTCGAACTCGGGGACCAGGGTCGCGTGCTCCGCGAAGTCGATTCCCGGCAGGATCTCGAGCGCGCGAGCCATGGCGGGCATCTGAATGTTACGAAGACCGCGGATATAAGTTTCGATATCCGGCTCGAGCTTTTCGTCCAGCGTCAGCACGCGGTTGGTCGTCGTGCGATCGGCGCGCAGCTTGTCCATGGCCTTGAACATGCTGGCGGATGCATCGACCACCGATGCGATCCGGTTGGTGACCTGCAGTTCGCGCCAGGACGTCCAGGCCCGCGAGGCGAACAGGGCAACGACCAAGACCGCGATGATGAGGATGACGGCCTTCAGCGTGGCGGCAATGGTCAAACGATTCAACATGGTGCGCTCCAAATTGGAGCCATTTGTTCCCTAACAGGGTAAAGATTGAGATGAAGGGGCGCTCCGTTGAACTACGGAGCTTTGCGCAGTTTTGGGTTCCCGTCACGGAACCTACGGCCGCCGATCGTGTTAATCTCGGGAAGCCAGCGCATTTCTTCATCAACCTTGGGGGGTCGATCCATGCTCGTCAGTGCTCTTGTCACCTTTCTGGTCGTCATTCTCGTGCTGTATCTGATCAACCTGCTGCCGATCGACGGGCGGGCCAAGCAGATCTGCCGGGTGATCGTGATCATCCTCGGGGTGATCTCGCTCTTGAAGTATATCGCTGTCTTCTAGCTGTCTTAAGTTGTGGCCCGGTGAAAGAAAAAGCCCCGGCGTAACCGCCGGGGCTTTCGTCGCTTAGGCCGAAGCCTTGGCCTCGCGGCGGCGCGCCGTGAGGATGTACTCGGTGTAGCCGTTCGGCTGCGTGCGCCCCTTGAAGACCAGGTCGCAGGCGGCCTTGAAGGCGACCCCGTCGAAGGAAGGGGCCATCGGCTGGTAGAGCGGATCGCCGGCATTCTGCTTGTCGACCACTTCGGCCATCCGCTTCAGCGATTCCATCACCTGCGCCTCGGTGACGACGCCGTGATGCAGCCAATTGGCGAGATGCTGGCTGGAGATGCGCAAGGTGGCGCGGTCCTCCATCAGGCCGACATCGTGGATGTCAGGCACCTTGGAGCAGCCGACGCCCTGGTCGATCCAGCGCACGACATAGCCCAGAATGCCCTGGCAGTTGTTGTCGATCTCCTGGCGGACGTCGTCGGGCGCCCAGTTCGACTGCGACACCGGAATGGTGAGGATGTCGGAGAGCTTGGCGCGCTGGCCGCCCTTGGCGAGCTCCTGCTGCCGCGCCAGCACATTGACCTGGTGGTAGTGCAGCGCATGCAGCGTGGCAGCGGTCGGCGACGGCACCCAGGCGGTGGTGGCGCCGGCCTGCGGGTGGCCGATCTTCTGCGCCAGCATGTCCGCCATCTTGTCGGGCGCCGCCCACATACCCTTGCCGATCTGCGCATGTCCCGGCAGGCCATCGATCAGGCCCATATCGACGTTCCAGTCCTCGTAGGCCTTGATCCAGGGCTGCGCCCTCATCTCGTTCTTGCGGATCATCGGGCCCGCTTCCATCGAGGTATGGATCTCATCGCCGGTGCGGTCGAGGAAGCCGGTGTTGATGAACATGATGCGCTTGGAGGCCTGCTGGATGCAGGCCTTGAGGTTGACCGTGGTGCGGCGCTCCTCGTCCATGATGCCGATCTTCATCGTGTTCTCCGGCAGGCCGAGCAGCTTCTCGACCCGGCCGAACAGCTCGACGGCGAAGGCAACCTCGTCGGGCCCATGCATCTTCGGCTTGACGATGTAGATCGAGCCGGTGCGGCTGTTTTTGACCTTGGACAGACCTTTAAGATCGTGGATCGCGAGCAGACCCGTCACGGCGGCGTCGAGAATGCCCTCCGGCACCTCCTCGCCCTTGGCGTCGAGCACGGCGTCGGTGAACATGTGGTGCCCGCAATTGCGGATCAGCAGCAGGCTGCGGCCATGCAAGGTCAGCCTTCCGCCGTCCGGCGTCGTGTAGCTGCGGTCGGTGTGCAGGTCGCGCGTCAGCGTCTTGCCGCCCTTCTCGAAATCGGCCGACAGCGTGCCGTTCATCAGGCCCAGCGTATTGCGATAGACCAGCACCTTGTCCTCGGCGTCGACCGCAGCGACGGAGTCTTCCATGTCGAGGATGGTGGAGACCGCAGCCTCCATGATCATGTCGGCGACCCCGGCCGAATCGTCCTTGCCGATGACATGGCTGCGATCGATCTGGACATCGACGTGGAGGCCGTTGTTGACCAGCAGGATCGCGGACGGCGCGGCCGCATCGCCCTGGTAGCCAGCGAATTGCGCGGCATGCTTCAACCCGGTGGCGTTGCCGCTCTTCAGCTTCGCTGAGAGCTGGCCGGCGATCACGCTGTAGGAGGTCACGTCGGTGTGGCTGCCGGTCGCGAGCGGCACCGCGGCATCGAGGAAGGCCTTGGCCTTGGCGATCACCTTGTCGCCGCGCGCCTTGTTGAAGCCCTTGCCGGTTTCGCTCGGGTCATGCGGGATCGCATCGGTGCCGTAGAAGGCGTCGTAGAGCGAGCCCCAGCGCGCATTGGCGGCGTTGAGCGCGTAGCGCGCATTGGTCAGCGGCACCACCAGTTGCGGCCCGCAGATCTTGCCGATCTCTTCGTCGACATTGGCGGTCTCGACCTTTTGCGTGGCCGGCTCCGGCAGCAGATAGCCGATCTCCTTCAGGAAGGCTGTGTAGGCATTAAGGTCGAAGGCCTTGCCCTTGTGGGCGACGTGCCAGGCGTCGATCTTGGCCTGCAGGGCATCACGGAACGCCAGCAGCTCGCGATTCCGGGGGGCGAGATCGCGGATGATCGCGGCGACCCCGGCCCAGAATGCATCGGCCTCGATCCCGGTCTTTGGGGCCGCCTCCTTGGCGATGAAATCGTAAAGGACGGGGGCGACCTTCAGTCCGTGGGCGTCGATGCGGTTCATGATCAGACGTTTTCTCTCTGAGAGGCGCGGCGTTGCGCGCGAATTGGGCATGCTGAAAAAACCGCCTCCCGGGCGGTGTGTGCGGTGCATTTAGCGCCAAAGAGGGGGGCGAGGAAAGGGGGCAGGCGCGTCGCATATGGCGCCGGGCCGGCGCATGGGTGCGGGCGCTCCGGCCGGCAGCCCGTGATGATGATCCGCGTCGTGGGGACCGGAGGGGCAACGGCCGCCGCGTTCAACCCTGATCGTATGACGACAGGTGTCATCACCCGCGCAGGCGGGTGATCCCGTACGCCGCGGCCTTTCGGGGAATCACTGCCGTCTCTGGGATACTGGATCGCCCGGTCGGAGCCGGGCGATGACGGTGAGAGTGAGGAAGCCGAATTCCGACTCATGCTCATGACCAAAGGCTCACGCCATCTCATGCAGCTTCGTTCTCGCGGCGCGCTTAGCGCCCGAGCTGTGCGAACGATCCGCCCCCTATGGAAGAGGGCGCAGGGAAGGCCGGGTGTTAGCTCACACCCATGGCCCGCCTGCAGAAAAGAAAGCAGGCGGCAGTCACCACAGGTACGAGCCGGACAACCGGCCTTCCCTGCGCAATGGCTTTACGGCTTATACGTGATCTCCCCGGGGACCGGCTTGATTGCCCCCGTTTGCGACAATGCCTGACGGCATTGCGCAGGCACCAGCACCGGGATGCCAGGACCACACGATTTCGCCGTGCGCATCGAGATTGTTCGTCGCATGATGACTCACGCTGCAACCCGACGCGCCCACCGCATCCCGCGCTCAACGTTTCGTGACGATCGCGAAGCGCCCCTCTCGCGAGCACGGGATGGAGGCAGTGAATATCAACTTCTGAAAAAGCGAAAGAGGAATATTTTTACGACCGCGTCTGGACAGGGCAAATCAGTTTGATGTGGCTGGTGAAATCGATTTTTAAGCGCGGCAGATTTTGGGATGCGACGTACTCTGCGGAGGGCGGATCGGTGGCTCGACGTCGACCGATTTGCCCGCCGGGCAGGGCCGCTCATCGTCAAGAGCGGCCTCGTTCGCTGCAGTGAAAGTCAACGGATAGAATACGGAGTCGTAGGGTGGGCAAAGCGAAGCGTGCCCACCATCCTTGTTGTACAGTTTGGCGGTGGGCACAGCGCTTGGCGCCTTTGCTCACCCTACGCCCCGCCGGTACGGCGCTTTCGGCGTGTGTCTTTCACCGTCCTGTCCGGCACGCGCCGTGCCGCGACACGGTGCGCTGCGGCGAGTGCCGCGCGTGCCCAGGTCACGAGTTCATCCGGTTCATCGAGCAGCCGTTCCGGTGCACGCCAAAATGCAAGGTCGATGCTGCGTCCGCCCTTGGTATAGTTCAGCGGTGGGAACGCTGCGGCTTCTGCGAAGATCGGCTTGTTGCTCTCGTCCACCCGGAAATAGAGCGTATCGTCGGTCACCACGGCCAGCATCACGCCATCGCAGAAGACGCCCGTCTTGCCGAACATGCGACGAAATGTGAGCGGCCCGAGAGACGCGAATTGTTCGCGCAGGAATTCGGAAAAGCTGGCGCTTGCGACCATGACACACTCTCTCACTTTCTCATAGCCGACCATCCATGCCGCCCGAGCTTTCTCCTTTCGGCGAATTCGATCAATTGAGAATATGCACTCTCGGTGAGATAGGATGGGCATCAGCGAACTCGTCGCGATGGGTTCGGCTCGTTCATCCCATTACGCCTGCCGCTCGACAAGATGCGCGCGCGAGGGACCGGGCTCGAACGGGTCGGCGAAATATTGGGTTTCGTGGACCACGAGCCCGTCGCGGAATTCCATGATGCTGACGGTGTAGGAGGGCCTGCCGTCATAGGTAAGGACGAACTCGGTGACCCAGAGATCACCGTTGCCGATCATTCGCCGGACCTTGAAATGCTTCTTGTTCGGCTGGACGGTCCGGCTCTCTTGGATGTTGCGTCGGCCACGGATGCGCTCGCCCGACTGCGGATAGTCTAGCACGGCATCGGCGTGGTAGATTTCATGTTCGACCTCGAAGTCGCTGGCGTCGGAGGCGTCCCAATGACGTTCGAGCGCTGCCCGCACCGTTCGATCATCCATCTCGATCTCCCTTCCCGTGCGACAAGCTTGTTGGGAAGCTGCGGCACGCGCTCTGCGGAGGCTTGTCTCGGCTCTGCCTGCTATCCGATCGGTCTGTCAAAATCAGCGCGTAACACTGTCCGCCGTGGCCGGAAGGGCGAAAGCCCACCATCCTTGTTGTAGAAATCGGAGTGGTGGGCGCGGCGCTAAGCGCTTTGCCCACCTCGCGTACTAAGCCCAAGCGAGGCCGCCCGCCATGATTGGTTCGTCATCGCTGTCATTGCCGGAGCGATTGGGCAGCCGCTTCCTAATTCTCGTGCCGCTCTCGCGCCGGTGCCGCAGATCCAGCCGACCAGCCGCAGTCATGAGACGGCTCGTGAATCCAGCGATCCGTGCGGTTGCCTGCTTGACGAGGAACAGGATCGTCGTGACGCGGCTCAGGATGCCGAGCACGAGCAGGACCGAGACAATATCGATATAGGCCAGGACATCGCCGACCAGCATCAATTCGGGCGGAAGTGGGATCTGGTGATGGTACGCGAGAACAACGACGATGACCGGGAGGAACGCGATCACCTTCCTTAGCGTCAATCGATCCAGCAAGGCGGCGAGCTGAACGACCAGAACTTCCCACAGCCAATCACCCATGAGAGCGGGTTTATCGATGGTCCATTTCTTCCAAAGCGCCTTCCACATCGGAGGCTCCGCAGTCGATGGCGTGCAGGTGTGAGGTACTATAGCATGCATCGGCGCCTGCGGAAGTGGTGCGGATACTCGGGATGAAATTGAATACATGCAGCATCTTCAACGTCTGGCCGCTTATCAGTACCGACCGCGCATGGTCACGTTCCTGGGAACGCGGAGCTGCGGCAGATGGCGCGCGAAGATCAATGCGATCACCGTCAGCGGTGTCGCGTCGGACGTCCCGGATATCATCGAAGCCGCGTGGGACACGAGCGCGTCGGTGCTCCGGGAGTTGCCGGAAACCGAGCTGGACAGCAACATCGGCTTCCTCACCATTCACGTCGGTGAAGCCGGCGTCTGGCTCCTGATCGACCGCTGGGAAGATTGCGACATCCTGCGCCATCATCACTTCCGCGCGCCGCTCACCGATCCGACCCGCTTCGCCGATCTCAGCGCGGAGCATTATGGTCCCTGCGTCTGGGAGCTGGCCGTGCAGGCCTTCGAACGGCAGGCTTGGCTGGACCACGTCCTGGCAAATCCGGCCGGACCGGATGTCGAGGCCTATTTGTCCGCCGGGCTGACTGGTTCGATTTGACCGGTCCGCATCGCCCGCCTGAGCGCAAGCGATACCTGGGGTCTTCGGACGTCGCTGGCGCTCATCCGGGCCGCACAGTCCTACAGCGCGCCCGAGGTGATGAGGCCGAGCTTGAGCCATGCGGACGGCGGCACCTCGGTGGGCCGTCTGCGGTCGGCCCAGTTGCGATCGACGATGTCGAGCAGGGTGGGGTCGACGCCCATCTCGCGCAGATAGAGCCGGAACTGCTCGCCGTAGTGCGCGGTCAAACCGGCGCGATGCTCGGCGGAGACGTTCGGCGCGAGCCGGTTGTGGATCTCCATGCCGACAAGAAGCACGTTCACATCCGGCGGCAGCGTGCGGCGCACGCCGCCGGCCAGCATCAGCACACAGCCGATGTTGCATTCGAAATTGGCGGCATCGATGCTCGCGTCGAGCGCGCCGCCCGAGCGCTTCAGCATCAGGCAATCGGCTTGCGATTTGTCGCCGCAGGCTGCGACCATCGTTCGGCCGACGCTGGCGTCGAGGCCGCGGTCGCGCAGGATGCGGCCGAGGCTTACCGCGACGCTGAGGTTGGATTCGGTGTGCACGTTGATGACGACCGGCAGCTTGCGTCCGGACTGGCGGTCGAGGATCGCGATCAGCCGTTTGAAAGTGTCGAACTGGATCGTGCCTTCGGCCGCGATCCAGTCGGCGCAGCCGCGACCGCAGGCGTCAGGCGGACCGTGTGCGACGTAGAAGATCATGGCGTCGGGCAACGCCCCGAATTCGGCAATCGGCGGCGTCGTGGCAGGCTCCGCCACGACCGCACCCGCTTCGACCACGATGGTCATGGCGACCATCAATCGCGCCCAAAACAGCATGGTAGCCATCGTCATCGCCCAGCGACCTGTTTCCCCATTGTCACTGCCGAAAAGTAGTTGTGCAAGTGAATGTATGCGGTCGAGGCGGGTATCGCGGCTCTACAGGACGACAAGGCACCTTGCGTTTACATCGTCGATCGATGCCGGCGCCTGCCGGGTGACGCTTCGTGTCAGGGAGCGTAAGATGAGTTGAGCAACGCGAAGCTCATCGTCGGACGGAGTTCGGTACCTGCACGGGGCGACGGGTTCGCCAGCGCTCAACCGATCGTAAGCTGCTCACAGCGCTGAGCGCGTGCGGCCTCAAGGCAACACCGCCATGCCCCGCTTCAAGCGGGGCATCCAGTACGCCGAAACGTCTCGGTTGAGCACAGCCGCTTCCGGAATACTGGATCGCCCGCCTGAAGCGGGCGATGACGACCGGAGCCGTTGAGGCATTCGCGTCAATCGTCGCTTAAGACGGAGGCGGTGGGCACTGCCCATCATACAGACTGAGCTATGTCGGTCTGCGCTACGCTGTCCGATACAGCGCCCTCTCCCCTTGCGGGAGAGGGCATCTCCGGGCCATCGACACACTCAGTCGGGTGAGGGGTATCTCTTCGCGAAGGACGCTCGTTGAGGCATACCCCTCACCCGACCGAGCTTGCCGCGCTTTCCTATATGCCCTCTCCCACAAGGGAAGAGGGCGCATTCATGTGCGCTGCGCCTCATCTTCCGATCTTCACGCGTCGCGGTGATATTTCTAATGGTTGCTACGACGACTGCTCGGTGATCGTCATTGCGAGGAGCGCGAGCGAGGAAGCAATCCGCTTCGCTCGCAATGACGTGTGCGACAGAGTCAGTCGTCAGATATTCGCCGCCAGATCCGCGATGTCGTCGAACAGCACGCTGGTCGAGGCGAGCAGCCGCTCGATCGCGTCGGTGGCTTCGGCGACCGGCCAGGCTGACGTGTCGATCACGAGCTCTGCGTCGGTCGGCGGCTCGTAGTCGTTGCCGATGCCGGTGAAGCCTTTCAGGCTGCCGGCGCGGGCCTTGGCGTAGTGCCCCTTGGGATCGCGGTTTTCGCACACCTCGGCGGGCGTGGCGACATAGACTTCGCGGAACAGATCGCCGGCGATGCGTCGGGCCGCGGCGCGGTCCTCGCGTGCGGGCGACACCGCCGCGACAACAGCGATATGGCCGTTGCGGGCGAGATGCGTGGCCACCTCGGCGAGGCGGCGGATGTTCTCGGCGCGATCCTCGGGCGTGAAGCCGAGATCCTTGTTCAGCCCGGCGCGCAAGGTGTCGCCGTCGAGCAGCACCGGCGCGCCGCCGCGGGTGAACAGCCGCCGCTCCAGCGCGCGCGCCAAGGTCGACTTGCCGGCGCCAGGCAGGCCCGTGAGCCACACCACCGCGCCCTTGTGGCGGAAACGCTCGGCACGCTCCTGCGGCTGCAGCGCCGATTCCACCGGCACGATGTCGACCGGGGTGGCGCGTCTGCCTTCATCGACCGACAGTACCAGGCCGCCGCCGGCGATGCGGCCGTTGACCTCGATCACCAGCCGCCCGGTGCGCGGATTCTCGGCGGTGGCATCGGCCGCTACCGGCTGCGCCAGCGCGATCGCGATCTCGCCGACATGGTTGCGGCCGACCACCGCGGTCTCTTCGCTCGCGAGCGCGCCGGGATCGATCGCCTTCTCGATCGCAATGACGCTGGCGCGGGTCTCGCGGGTGCCGAGCCGCACCAGGATGCTGTCGCCCTTCTTGAGCGGGGTGTCGTGTAGCCAGAAGATGCGCGCATGCAGCCGTCGTGTCGCCTGCGGCTCCTTGGCGACATGGGCAATGACGTCGCCGCGCTCGATGAACAGCTCGCGGTCGAGCGTGATGCCGACGGCGCGGCCCGCTCCTTGCGGCACTGTCACCGGCGTCGCCGGCCAGCCTTCGACGCTGCGGATCTTGGCGATCTTGCCGGCCGGCATGATCACGATCTCGTCGCCGGCGCGAAGCTGACCGGACTCGATACGTCCGGCGATGATGCGTCGGTCATCGAATTTGTAGATCGCCTGCACCGGCAGCCGCAGCGGCAGGGTTTCCAGCGGCCGCGCCGGCTCCAGCGCATCGAGCGCCTCGACCACGGTCGGGCCCTTGTACCAGCCGATCCGCGAGGTTCTGATGGCGACGCCGTCGCCGTCGCGCGCCGAGATCGGGATCACAGCCACCGGCGTCACGCCGAGACCTTCGAGATGCGCCGAGATCTCGTCCTTGATTTCGTTGAAGCGGGTGGCCGAGAAATCGACCCGGTCCATCTTGTTGACGACGACGGCGACCTGGCGGACGCCGAGCAGATGCAACAGATAGCCGTGGCGGCGGGTCTGGTCGCGCACGCCTTCGAGCGCGTCGATGATCAAGACCGCGCCGTCGGCCTGCGAGGCGCCGGTGATCATGTTGCGCAGGAACTCGGCATGGCCGGGCGCATCGATCAGCACCACGTCGCGCGCATTGGTGCGGAATCGGATCTGCGTGGTGTCGATGGTGATGCCCTGGTCGCGCTCGGTCTGCAGCGCGTCCAGCAGGAACGACCATTCGAACGGCATGCCGCGCCGGGCGCTGACCGTCTTGAGCATCTCCAGCTTGCCCTCGGGCAGGCTGCCGGTCTCATGCAGGAGCCGGCCGACCAGGGTGGATTTGCCGTGGTCGACATGGCCGACGATGACGATGCGGACCTGCGGGCGCGTGGTGCCGTTCGGCGTGGCCGACACGGCGGAGGGGAGCATCATGTTCATTGCTTAACGCTCCCGATCACAGATAGCCGGCGACGCGCAGCCGCTCGAAGGCGTCTTCGGTCTCGTGGTCGAGCGCGCGCCCGGCGCGCTCCGGCACCTTGGTGTTTTCCAGCTCGGCCAGGATCTCCGCGATGTTCGAGGCGGTGGAGGCGACCGGGAAGGTGATGTCCTGATCGCCGAGCGAGCGATAGCGCTTGCCGTCCTTGGCCAGATAAAGCGGAATGATCGGGATGTTCTCGCGCTGGGTGTAGGCCCAGATGTCCGCCTCGGTCCAATGCAGGATCGGGTGGATGCGTAAGTGAGCGCCCGGCGGCGGCGAGGCGTTGAAATGGTCCCAGAACTCCGGCGGCTGGTCGCGCACGTCCCAATGGCCTTCGGCGCCGCGCGGCGAGAACACGCGCTCTTTCGCGCGCGTCGCCTCCTCGTCGCGGCGGATGCCGGCGATCAGCCCGTCGAAGCCGTATTTGGCGAGCGCCATCTTGAGGCCCTCGGTCTTGCGCGCGGCCGAGCGTGCCGCCGGCGGCAGGGTCGGATCGACGGCGTCGATCGGCGGGCACGGGTCGACCTTGAGGTCGAGGCCCCATTCCTTCGCGTAAGTGTCGCGGAAGGCGTACATCTCTGGAAACTTTTTGCCCGTATCGACATGCAGACACGGAAACGGGACGCGGCCGAAGAACGCCTTGCGCGCCAGCCAGATCATCACGTTGGAGTCCTTGCCGAGCGACCACAAGAGCGCCAGCTTTTTCAGCCGTGCAAAGGCCTCGCGGAGAATGTAGATGCTCTGCGCTTCCAGCGCGTCGAGATGATCCATCGTCGGCGCCGAGGTCAGGATGCGCGGCACGGAAGATGCTTGATCGACCTGCGAGGCGGCCAGCTTGTCTTTTGCGAAATCATTGTCGAGAACGTGCATGCTCCGAGTCCTGGCCTACCGAGACGAAAATTCTATGGTAAGCGCCGAAAAAAGAGGAAAAAATTTTTCTCTTTACCGGCGAGGTTGGACACTTATATAGAAAATAATTCCAGTCAACCCCGAAGAGTCGAAACGCCAGGACGCAATGCAATATCTACCGGTGTTCCTTGATCTGAAGACCGGTCCCGTGCTGCTCGTCGGCGCGGGGGAGCTGGCGCTCGCCAAACTTCGGGTGCTGCTCGCCGCCGGCGCGCGCGTGCGCTGGTTTTCGACCGACGCTGCGCATGATCTTGCCGGCCTGCGCGACGACAACAAGCAGATCGAATTCGCCGATGGCGATCCGCTGACCGCCGAACTCACCGGCGTCATCGCCGTGCTGTGCGCCGGCGCCGGCGATGTCGGCGTGGCGATGTCGGCGCGCGCCAAGTCGCTCGGCCTGCCTGTCAACGTGATGGATGATCTCGATCATTCCACCTTCATCTTTCCGGCGATCGTGGATCGCGGCGACGTGGTGGTGGCGATCGGCACCGGCGGCACTTCGCCGGTGGTGGCGCGCCGCCTGCGTGAAAAGATCGAGGCGGTGCTGCCGGCACGGATCGGCGAGCTCGCGAGCTTCATCGGCGCGTTCCGAAAGACGATCAATTCCGGTATCGCCGAGATGCCGCTGCGCCGCCGCTTCTGGGAGCGCATTGTCGACGGCCCGATCGGTGCGCTGGTGCTCGCGGGGCGCAAGGCGGAAGCGGAAGCCGCGCTGCATGGCATCGGCGATCCCACCGCTTACGCTCGCGCTGATGTAGGCCAAGGCGAGGGACATGTGACCCTGGTCGGCGCCGGCCCCGGCGATCCCGATCTGCTCACGATCAAGGCGCTGCGCGCGCTGCAGGACGCCGATATCGTCTACTATGATGAATTGGTCACGCCGGAGATTTTGGACCGCATCCGCCGCGATGCTGCGCGCGTGCCGGTCGGCCGCCGCATCGGCAAGCCCGGCATCGGCCAGGACGCCGTCAACAAGCTCCTGATCGAGGCCGCGCGCGAGGGCAAGCGCGTCGTCAGGCTGAAGGGCGGCGACGCCTATGTGTTCGGCCGCGGCGGCGAGGAGGTCGATGCGCTGCGTGATGCCGGCGTCGCCTATTCGATTGTGCCCGGCATCACCGCTGGCCTTGGCGCCGCCGCGCAATTCGAGGTGCCGCTGACCTTCCGCAATAAGGCGCGGCGCATCACCTTTCTCACCGCGCACAAGACCCATGATGCCGAGGCGGTCGACTGGTCGGCTTTGACCGACACCGAGATGACGGTCGTGGTCTATATGGGCATGACGGCCGCGCCCGCGGTGCGCGCCGGATTGCTCGCCGCGGGCCGCTCGCCCGACACGCCGGTCGGCGTGTTCGCCAAGGTGACGCGGCCTGACGCGCAGGCCGCGGTCGGCACGCTCGGGCAGTTGCCGGATCTGATCCGCAAGATCGACGGCGGCCCCGCCATTCTCATCATCGGCGACGTGGTGGCGCATTCCGCACCATGGCGTCAGCAGAACCTCAGCCGCGTGATCGCGCACATCCTGGAACCTGCCTGAAATGACCTCTCCGCTCGAACAGAAAATCAAGATCACCGGCCCGTCCGTGATCACTGCAAACCGGACCGCTGACGGCGCGGTGATCTGGCGCACCACCGCGAAGAGCTGGTCGACCGAGATCGCCGACGCTGCGATCGTTCGCACCGTCAACGACGCGCGTGCGCTGCTCGTCGAGGCCGTCGGCGATGATGTGGGCGCGGTCGGTGCCTATATCGCCCCGGTCGAGATCGAGGATGATGGCGCCATCAAGCCCGGCAATTTGCGCGAACGCATCCGGGTCAAGGGCACCACGATCGCGCTGCCGGTGCAGCCGGCCCAGGTCTAAGAGGCTATTTACCCATGTATGCTTACGACGAGATCGACCGCACGCTGGTCAATGAGCGCGTCGCTGAATTCCGCGACCAGGTGAAGCGCCGCCTCTCCGGCGAGCTCACCGAGGACGAGTTCAAGATGCTGCGGCTGCAGAACGGCGTCTATCTGCAGCTGCACGCCTATATGTACCGCATCGCCATCCCCTACGGCACGCTGGCGTCGGATCAGCTGCGGCGGCTCGCCCACGTGGCGCGGCGGTATGACCGCGGCTATGGCCACTTCACCACGCGGCAGAACATCCAGTTCAACTGGATCAAGCTTGCCGAGCTGCCGGATGCGATGGCCGACCTTGCTGAAGTGGGCATCCAGTCGATGCAGACCTCCGGCAACAATCTGCGGAACGTCACCGCCGACCAATGGGCGGGCGTCGCGCCCGGCGAAATCGAGGATCCGCGCATCTGGGCCGAGCTGCTGCGCCAGTTCACGACCCTGCATCCGGAATTCTCGTTCCTGCCACGCAAGTTCAAGATCGCGATCACGGCCTCCGAGCATGATCGTGCCGCGATCAAGATCCACGATGTCGGCTTGAAGCTGATCAAGAACGCGGACGGTGAGACCGGCTTCGAGGTGCTGGTCGGCGGCGGGCTCGGCCGCACGCCCTTCATCGCCAAGACCATCAAGCCGTTCGTGCACGGCCACGACATCCTGAGCTATCTCGAGGCGATCCTGCGCGTCTACAACCAGTACGGCCGGCGCGACAACATCTACAAGGCGCGGATCAAGATCCTGGTGCACGAGCTCGGGGTCGAGAAGTTCGCGGCCGAGGTCGAGGAGGAGTGGCAGCAGATCCGCGACGGCGTGCTCAAGCTCGACGACGACATGATCGAGGACATCCGCTCGCGCTTCTTCTATCCGGCCTACGAGACGTTGCCGCATATGCCCGACGAGCTGAAGCGGGCGGCGCACGATGCGAAATTCGAGGCCTGGCGCAAGAACTCGGTGTTTCCGCACAAGGTGCAGGGCTATGCGATCGTCACCATCTCGCTGAAGCCGGTCGGCGGCCCGCCCGGCGATGCCACCGCCGAGCAGATGGATGCGCTCGCCGACATCGCCGACAAATATTCCTTCGGCGAGATCCGCGTCGGCCATGAGCAGAACCTGGCGCTGCCGCATGTCAGGAAGCGCGACCTGCCGGCGCTGTGGAAGGCGCTGGACGCGGTCGGGCTGGCGATCCCCAACGTCAATCTCGTCTCCGACATCATCGCCTGTCCGGGCCTCGACTACTGCTCGCTAGCGAATGCGCGCTCGATCCCGATCGCGCAGGAATTGACGCGGCGCTTTGCCAACCATGACACCGCGAACCTGATCGGCCGGCTGCACATCAACATCTCCGGCTGCATCAACGCCTGTGGCCATCATCATGTCGGCCATATCGGCATTCTCGGCGTCGATAAGAACGGCGAGGAATTCTATCAGATCACGATCGGCGGCCGTGCTGATGAAGGTGCCGTGCTCGGCACCCTGATCGGTCCCTCCGTGCCTTATGGCGAGGTGGCTGATGTGATCGAGGATATTGTCGAAGCCTATCTGGCGCTGCGTGCGCACCCGGATGAGCTGTTTGTCGACACGGTGAAGCGGCTCGGCGTCGAGCCATTCAGGGAGCGCGTCTATGCCACTCGTTAAGGGCGGAAAAATCACAAGCGATACGTTCGTCCACGTGGCCGACGATGCCGAGCTGCCGGAGCAGGCCGCGCTCCTGGTGACGGCAAAGCGCTTCCTCGCTGATCCCGAAGCGCTGCTGAAACGCCCGGGCAAGCTCGGCGTGATCTGGCCGAATGCTCGCGATGTCGACGACCTCGTGCCCTATCTCGATCGGCTCGCGCTCGTCGCCCTGGTGTTTCCGACCTTCCGTGACGGACGCGCCTATACCCAGGCGCGGCTGTTGCGGGAACGCTATGCCTATCGCGGCGAGCTGCGGGCCACCGGGCAGGTGCTGCGCGACCAGTTCGTGTTCATGCTGCGCGCCGGCTTCGACGCGTTCGAGGTCAAGAAGCAGGCCGATGCCGAGGCGTTCGCCGAGACCGTGAAGCGCTATTCGGTGTTCTATCAGCCCGCCGGCGACGGACGAATATCGGCACTGCATCGGCGCATGCAGCTGCGCCATTCCGAGAGTGCCGGCCTATGAACGCCCATGCCGTACCTCAATGGACGGCCGACGGTCTGCCGTCGGCCGCCGAGCTCGACGCAGCGCTGAGTGCGGCCACGCCGCAGCAGGTGATTGCGGCTGCGCTCGATGTCGTCGGGCGCGAGCGGCTGGCCGCCGTCTCGTCCTTCGGTACAGAATCGGCGGCGCTGTTGAAAGTCATCGCCGATGTCGATCCTGCCATTCCCGTGATCTTCCTCGACACCGGCTGGCTGTTCGCGGAAACGCTGAGCTACCGCGATCAGCTGGTGGAGCGGCTCGGCCTGCGTGACGTGCGCTCGATCAAGCCCGACGCTGAGACGCTGGCGCGCGAGGATGCCGACAACGAGCTCTGGTTTTCCAATCCCGACGCCTGCTGCCGCATCCGCAAGGTCGAGCCGCTGGCGCGGGCGCTCGGGCCGTTCGATGCATGGATCAACGGCCGCAAGCGCTTCCAGGGTGGCGCTCGTTCGACGATCTCGGTCGTCGAGCAGGATGGCGGCCGGCTGAAGTTCAATCCCTTTGCCAATATTTCGCAAGCTGAGATCGCCGCGATCTATGCCGAGGCCAAGCTGCCGCCGCATCCCTTGGTCGCGTCCGGCTTCCGTTCGGTCGGCTGCATGCCGTGCACCAGCCGCGCCTCGGCTGACGAGGATGCGCGCGCCGGGCGCTGGCGGGGCCGGCCCAAGACGGAATGCGGCATCCATACCGTCAGCACTCTGTAGCACAACCACGCTGTCGGAACCGAAACAAGAAAATGCGGTTTCGTTGACTTGCGCCGCAACATGCTGCGTGTTGCATCGCGCGCTCGCGCGAATGCGGCGGCCGGTGAGGCCATGTTGGCAGGGAATGGAGAGCTCAGATGATGCGACGACTGTTCGCTGTTGCTGCGGCGCTGGCCTGGGCAGGATCGGCCTATGCCGCCGACATCACGCTACTCAACGTGTCCTACGATCCGACCCGCGAGCTCTATGTCGAGTTCAACAAGGCGTTTGCCGCCGCCTATCAGAAGGACACCGGCAAGAGCGTCGAGATCAAGCAGTCGCATGGCGGTTCCGGTGCGCAGGCGCGCAGCGTCATCGACGGGCTCCGGGCCGACGTCGTTACGCTTGCCCTCGCTTATGACATCGACGCGATTGCGGCCAAGGGTCTGATCGCGCCTGATTGGCAGAAGCGATTTCCGCAAAATTCTGCGCCCTACACTTCAACCATCGTGTTCCTGGTGCACAAGGGCAATCCCAAGGGCATCAAGGATTGGGATGACCTCTTGAAGAAGGGCGTAGACGTGATCACGCCGAACCCCAAGACATCCGGCGGCGCGCGCTGGAACTATCTGGCGGCCTGGGGCTATGCGCTGAAGAAATACGGCTCGGCCGACAAGGCCAAGCAGTTCGTCGGTGATCTCTATCAGCACGTGCCGGTGCTCGACACCGGGGCGCGCGGCGCCACCGTGACCTTCGTCGAGCGGGGCGTCGGCGACGTGCTGCTCGCCTGGGAGAACGAGGCCTATCTGGCGCTCAAGGAGTTCGGCAAGGACAAGTTCGAGATCGTAACCCCCTCGCTGTCCATCCTGGCCGAGCCGCCGGTCGCTGTGGTCGACAGCGTTGTCGACAAAAAGGGTAGCCGGAGCGTTGCTGAAGCCTATCTGAAATACTGGTATACGAAGGACGGCCAGGAAATCGCCGCACGCAATTCCTATCGTCCGCGCGATGCGGAGGTGGCCAAGCAGCATGAGAACGAGTTCGCCAAGGTCGAGTTGTTCACGATCGACGACATATTCGGCGGCTGGACCAAGGCGCAGAAGGACCACTTTGCCGAAGGCGGCATCTTCGATCAGATCTACAAGAACTGATCTGGAGACCAGGGAGCCCGGCGGGGTAGTTTGTTGACGATTCTCGCACCACGACGCAGCACCTTGCCGGGCTTCGGTCTCACCATGGGACTGACGCTGACCTGGCTGTCGCTGATCGTCCTGATTCCGCTCGCCGGGTTGTTTGTCCGCTCGACCGACCTGAGCCTCGATCAGTTCTGGGGCATCGTGACCAGCCGCCGCACGCTGAATGCGTTGCGCGTCTCGTTCGGGCTCGCTTTCGCGGCGGCCTGCGTCAATCTGGTGATGGGCACGATCGTGGTCTGGGCGCTGGTCCGCTACCGCTTTCCGGGCCGACGGCTGTTCGACGCGATCGTCGACGTCCCGTTCGCGTTGCCAACAGCGGTCGCCGGCGTGGCGCTGACCTCGCTGTTCGCCCAGAAGGGCTGGCTCGGCGCGCCGCTGGCCGCGCTCGGCATCAAGGTGGCATTCACGCCGCTCGGCATCTTCGTCGCGATGATCTTCATCGGCATCCCCTTCGTGGTGCGGACGGTGCAGCCGGTGCTGATCGATCTCGATCCCGAGATCGAGGAGGCCGCTGCGAGCCTGGGCGCCGGCCGCTGGCAGATCGTGACCAGGGTGATCCTGCCCAGCCTGACGCCGGCGCTCCTGACCGGCTTTGCGCTCGCCTTTGCGCGTGCGGTGGGCGAGTACGGCTCGGTGATCTTCATCGCCGGCAACCTGCCGAACGTCTCCGAGATCGCGCCGCTTCTGATCGTGATCCGGCTGTCGGAATACCGCTATGCCGATGCCACCGCGATCGCCGTCGTGATGCTGGTGGTCGCCTTCCTGATCATCCTCGCCGTCAACCGGCTGCAGCGCTGGACGCAGAGCCGGGCACCGCTAAATTAGGGACGCGCCATGAGCATCGAGATGAGCTTGCAACGTCCGCGCCTCACATCCCCTGCGCAGAGCACGCGCGCCGCCAAGGCCGCGCGCCGGGATCCGCGTACCGAGCTGCGCCCGATCCGCATCATCATCACGACTCTCGCCATCGCATTCCTCTCGATCTTCGTGGTGCTCCCGCTCGTCGTCGTGTTCGCGGAAGCCTTCGCCAAGGGCGTAAGCGCTTACGCAACGGCTCTCATCGATCCCGAGGCGCTGTCCGCGATCCGCCTGACCCTGCTGGTGGCGCTGGTGTCGGTGGCAACCAATCTGGTGTGCGGCCTGGCGGCAGCGTGGGCGATTGCGAAATTCGAGTTTCCCGGCAAGACCATTCTGATCACGCTGATCGACCTGCCGTTCTCGGTGAGCCCGGTCATCTCAGGCCTCGTCTTCGTGCTCCTGTTCGGTGCGCAAGGCTTCTTTGGCCCCTGGCTGCAGGCGCATCATCTGCAGATCCTGTTCGCCTTTCCCGGCATTGCGCTCGCCACCGTGTTCGTCACCTTTCCGTTCGTGGCCCGCGCGCTGATCCCGCTGATGCAGGAGCAGGGCACGCAGGAGGAGGAGGCGGCGATCTCGCTCGGCGCCTCGGGCCTGCAGACCTTCTTCCGCGTCACCTTGCCGAACATCAAATGGGGCGTGCTCTATGGCGTCCTGCTCTGCAATGCGCGCGCGATGGGCGAGTTCGGCGCCGTCTCGGTCGTCTCGGGCCACGTTCGCGGCGAGACCAATACGATGCCGCTCTTGGTCGAGATCCTCTACAACGAGTACCAGATGGTGGCCTCGTTCGCGATCGCCTCGCTGTTGGCGATGCTCGCTCTGATCACGCTGATCGCCAAGACCGTTCTTGAACGTCAACTGGATGAGGAGGTCCCGCGTGACCATTGAAGCGAGGAGCGTCGTCAAGACGTTCGGCACGTTCAAGGCACTCGACAACGTCGATTTGAAGGTCGCCAATGGCGAGCTGCTGGCGCTGCTCGGTCCGTCCGGCTCCGGCAAGACCACGCTGCTGCGGATCATCGCCGGGCTCGATTGGCCCGATAGCGGCGAGATCCTGTTCGACGGCGAGAACGCGCTCGAGCGCGGCGTGCGCGAGCGCCATGTCGGTTTCGTGTTTCAGCACTATGCGCTGTTCCGGCACATGACGGTGTTCGAGAACGTCGCCTTCGGCCTGCGCGTCAAGCCGCGCAAGATCCGCAAGAGCGAGGCGCAGATCCGCAGCAAGGTCTCCGAATTGCTCGACCTGGTGCAGCTCGACTGGCTTGCCGACCGCTATCCCAACCAGCTTTCCGGCGGCCAGCGGCAGCGCGTGGCGCTGGCGCGTGCGCTTGCGATCGAGCCGCGCATCCTCCTGCTCGACGAGCCGTTCGGGGCGCTGGATGCGAAGGTGCGCAAGGAGCTCAGGCAATGGCTGCGCTCGCTGCATAATGATCTCAACGTCACCTCGATCTTCGTCACGCACGATCAGGAAGAGGCGCTCGAAGTGGCGCATCGCGTCGTGGTGATGGACAAGGGCCGGATCGAGCAGGTCGGCGCACCGACCGAGGTCTACGACAATCCCGCGACCGCTTTCGTCCATGGCTTCATCGGCGAATCCATCACGTTGCCGGTCGAGGTGTCAGCGGGTCACGTCGCTCTCAACGGCCGACCGCTGGACATCACGGCGGAGGATGCGCCGTCCGGCGCCTCCACCCTGTTCGTGCGCCGCCACGACATGCTGATCGGGCCCGCCGGCAGCGGCAGCCTGCAGGGCGCCGTCACCCATGTGCGCAGCTTCGGCCCGGTTCAGCGGGCGGAGGTGGCGCTGGCCGAAGGCCCGACCACGATCGAGATCGACGCCCCGCGCGACCGCGAGCTGAAGGTCGGCGACCTCGTCGGACTCAAGCCGCGGCGGTATCGAATCTTTGCGGGGTGAGGGTGCGTGCGCCGCGCGGAGCTGGCTGCCAGCTCCGTCCGGTGATGCATAGCGAGCTCGCGCTCTCATCGCGTAGAGCTCGGTTCGGAGACCGCTCGCAACAAAACGGATGTCGTCCCGGACAAGCCCGGCAACGCGTTAGCGTTGTCGGGCGCCGATCCGGGACCCATACTCCCGAACGCCTGTTGTGAGGCACGCCGGAGCGACATCTCGCTCGCAACGACCGCCGCGGAGTATGGGTCCCGGCGCAAGGCCGGGACGACACCGAGTTCTTGGCATCATGCTCGGCGCGATACGGAAAGGCGATCCGACCGCAGACGTGGCTCCGGATCGCTTCATCCCAACGCGCTTGACCGCGCCGGCCGTATGGTTGACGAAGCGTTGCCGGCCGAAATGGGTCTGATTGTCCTGATGGAACTTACCGTCGATTCACCTTTCAGCCACGGTTGATGTGCAACAACCCGGCTCTCTCATCGGCACAGGGACTGGTTCATTGAAGCGTCTGGCTATCGCCCTCTCCATTGCATTGCTGCTCGCTGGCTGCGCGGCGGACGCGCCCGTCGTGCAGACGCCGTCGATGTATCTCGACATGGCGACGGCTGGCGCGCAGCTCGATGCCGTCGCTGCCGCGACCATGATCTCGCAATACCGCCAGAACAACGGGCTCTCCACGGTCGTGGTCGATCCCGAGTTGATGAAGCTCGCGGAATCCCAGTCACAGGTCATGGCCGACAAGAACAAGCTCGACCATGACGTCCGCGCGCCGTTGGCCAAGCGCCTGACCGGCGCCGGCTACCAGGCGACCGTCGCGGTCGAGAACGTCTCGGCCGGCTATCATACGCTGGCGGAAGCGTTTTCGGGTTGGCGCGATTCCCCGCCGCACCGGGCCAATATGCTGAAAAGCGGTGTCACAAAAATAGGCATCGCGGCGAGCTATGCGCCGAATACCAAATACAAGGTGTTCTGGACCATGATCCTGGCGGCGCCGGACGGCAAACAGCCGTCCTGATCCTCTTCAGCCGGCTGTCGCGCGGAGGTCATCCCGGCGCAATAGGCTCGCGGGATAGTCTCTGGCTCTTGTCACCATAGCCTGCGGACGGATTGACGTCACCGCGAAGTGACGCCACGCTGCCCTGTGTTTTGATATTCAAGCGATAGTGATGACCGAACATCCTCTTCCGGCACCGCCGGCCACCCCCGCAGAGGCGCAGCGCGTCCTGGTTCTCCAGGGCGGCGGAGCGCTTGGTTCCTATCAGGCCGGCGCCTATCAGGCGCTGTGCCACTACGGTTTCGAGCCGGAATGGATTGCCGGCATCTCGATCGGCGCGGTGAATGCCGCCATCATCGCCGGCAATGATCCCGAGAAGCGCATCGCCCGGCTGAAGGAATTCTGGCAGTTGGTCTCGGCGCCGGTGCCGTGGAAGCCGCTGCTCAATGGCGATCACGGCCGCTCGGCCTTCAACGAAGCGAGCGCGGCGCTGATCGCGACCTTCGGCGTGCCCGGCTTCTTCACCCCGCGCATTCCGCCGGTGCAGCTGTGGCCGGCCAGCACGCCGCTGTCGCTCAGCTATTACGACACCGCGCCGCTGAAGAAGACGCTGGAGCGGCTGGTCGATTTCGACCGCATCAACGATCTCAAGACCCGGTTGTCGGTCGGGGCGGTCGGCATCACCACCGGCAATTTCGTCTATTTCGACAATTTCGAGTTCAGGAAGCGTGGCAAGCTGATCGGCCCCGAGCACATCATGGCCTCAGGTGCGCTGCCGCCGGGCTTTCCGGCCATCGAGATCGAGGGCGAGTATTATTGGGACGGCGGCATCGCCTCCAATACGCCGCTCGACTATGTGCTGGACGCGGAAACCGACCGCGATCTCCTGATCTTCCAGGTCGACCTCTTCAGCGCCCGCGGCGGGCTGCCGAAAACGCTGCTCGACGCCGCCGAGCGCGAAAAGGACATCCGCTATTCCAGCCGGACGCGGATGAACACCGACAAGAACCGGACCATCCACAACACGCGCAGGGCATTGCGCGATCTGTTTGCCAAGCTGCCGGACTATTTGAAGAACGATCCTTCGCTCGAGATTCTCTGCCAGGCCGCGAAGGAGAACACCGTCACAGTCGTGCATCTGATCTATCGCAGCAAGAACTACGAGAATTCCTCCAAGGACTACGACTTCTCGCATGTCGCGATGGTCGAGCATTGGGAGGCCGGCGTGCGCGATGTCCATCAGTCGATGCGGCACAAGGATTGGCTCGAGCGCCCGCAATCCGGCGAGACCATGATCACCTACGATCTCACGCATGACGACAATCTGAGTGCCGCCAAAAAGGAGTGAAGCAACATGACCACGAATCTCGCAGGGAAAACCGCGGTGGTGACCGGATCGACCAGTGGCATCGGGCTCGCCATCGCCCGTGGCTTTGCCGGCGCTGGCGCCAATATCGTGATCAACGGCTTTGGTAATGCCGCCGACATCGAAAAGGAACGCGCGGCGATCGAGAGCGACTTCAAGGTCAAGGCAGTCTATTCGCCGGCCGACATGAGCAAGGCTGCCGAGATCGCCGACATGGTCGCGCTGGGCGAGAAGAGCTTCGGCTCAGTCGACATCCTGGTCAACAATGCCGGCATCCAGTTCGTCTCGCCGATCGAGGAGTTTCCGCCGGAGAAGTGGGAGGCGATCATCGCGATCAACCTCTCCTCCGCCTTCTACGGCATCCGCGCCGCCGTGCCCGGCATGAAGAAGCGCGGCTGGGGTCGCATCATCAATACGGCGTCGGCGCATTCGCTGGTGGCCTCGCCGTTCAAGTCGGCCTATGTCTCGGCCAAGCACGGCATCGCCGGCCTCACCAAGACGGTGGCGCTCGAACTCGCCACCCATAAGATCACCTGCAACTGTATCTCGCCCGGTTATGTCTGGACGCCGCTGGTCGAGAAGCAGATTCCGGATACGATGAAGGCACGCAACCTGACCCGCGAGCAGGTCATCAACGACGTGCTGCTCGATGCGCAGCCGACCAAGGAGTTCGTCACGGTCGACCAGGTTGCAGCGCTGGCGCTGTTCCTGTGCAGCGACAATGCGGCGCAGATCACCGGCAGCAATATCTCCATCGACGGCGGCTGGACCGCGGAGTAGGGCCCAGGATTCGAGCAGGATGGGTTGCGCGCAGCGAAACCCACCACCTCCTGTGCAGCGATGGGTTTCGCTTTCGCTCAACCCATCCTTGTTCCACTCGACCGTCTCACTCCGCTGTCATCGCCTGCCGCCGGGTCTCGCCGTCGGCGAGCCCGGGGGCAGGCTCCGGCGGGCGATCCAGTATCCCACAGACTGTGATGACTGATCGAGAAACCGCGGCGTACTGGATTCCCCGCCTTCGCGGGGAATGACAGTGATGGTGTGTAGGAGCGATGTGCCTCGACCTGATGCACCCGGCCGCGCAGCTTACAGCTGCTCGAGCAGGCGGTCGCGGCGAGATCGCTGATGGGTTTCGCTTTCGCTCAACCCGTTCTACAAGCGTCGGAAGAAACGCTGATGGGACCATGCCTGGCTCATCGTCACTCTGATCGGCCGTCTGGCCGCGATCTGAGAGGGTGTGGCATCGCAGGATGGGTAGAGCCGAAGGCGAAACCCATCACGTCCGCGAAGAACTACCGAGAAGAACTACGAAGATCTGTATCGCTGCGCTCCACCCATCCTACAGGACTGCGATTCGGCGCTGATGCGCCGGCAGTTTGGTGCACGGTCCTGCAGACTTGATCACGCCCGCCCGGCGAACAGGCGGCCGCCGACGCTTTGACCCGGCGGCAGCACCACCACCGTCGTCCCCGTCGTGACCCGGCTGTACAGATCGGCCACGTCGGTGTTGGTCATGCGGATGCAGCCGGAGGAAATTGCCTGGCCGATATATTCCGGCTGGTTGGTGCCGTGGATGCGGTACAGCGTGTCCTTGTTGCCCTGATACAGATAGATCGCACGCGCGCCGAGCGGGTTGGCGGGGCCGCCGGCAACCCGCTTCGGATAGGGCCCGAGCCGGGCCTGGATTTCGGGCGTCGGCACCCAGTCCGGCCATTCCGCCATCTTGCCGACTGTGGCAACGCCCGAGAATGCCATCGCTTCCTCGCCGACCGCGACGCCATAGCGGATCGCCTTGCCGTTCGGCATGACGTAATAGAGATAGCGCGCGTCGGTATCGACCAGGATCGTGCCCGGCGCTTCGCGGCGGTCATAGTCGACGATGTGCCGCTGGAATTGCTCGGGGATCTTGGCTTCCGCGTAAGGGGGATGCGCGAGCAGTTGCCGGTCGCGCGGCGTGAAATTGGCCTCCGAGGACGGCGACAGCGTCGCCTGCATGCAGCCGCCGAGCAGGAGCAATCCTGCCAGCGCAAACGCCAGCCCCGTCTTCGACATCACGTCAATCTCCCCAAGCGCGCGTTCCCCACGCACGACTTGCCAATTTGCTGGCTCAATCGTGCTCAAATCAAGGCAGAACCATCAACGGTTGCGTGATCAAGGGAACTCATTGTTTGATGCGCGGGTGTTGCCGCCGCGTAACAGTCTGTCAAGCGGACCGTGGTAGCCTCGCAGAGCTTCAACCGGACGGCACAACCGAGTTCGTCGGTTGTGCCGGCGGGTACGCGGGGGATCACGGCATGAACCCATTGCGTTGGTCGCTGGCCTGTGTCCTGGCCTTGGGCATGGTCGCGGAGCTTTCGAGCGAAGCGCTGGCGCGGGCGCGACCGCACGTCGTCAATGCGCACGGTGCGAAGGCGAAGAAGGCCGACACGAAGATCGCTGCGCGTCACCGACGCGAACTCGCCAATGCGCACGGCAGCAAGCGAAAGGCCGCCGAAGCGAAGCGCGCTGAACCCGCTCCGACTGTGAGCGCCGCGCCCGAGGCGCCGCCCGCGGGCCCGCCATTGTCGCCAGATCTTGCCGCGCTCAAATCGGCGCTCGAACTGATCCGCAAGGGCAAGACGAGTGATGCCGCTGCTCTCGTGACGACCATCGAGGACCCCGCCGCACGAAAGCTCGTCGCGTGGTTCATGTTGCGGCATGCCGAGTCCGAGGTGAACTTCACCCGCTATGCCGCCTTCATCCGCGACAATCCGGGCTGGCCGCATGTCGGCCTGATGCGTCGCCGGGCCGAGGCCTGCCTTTGGCAGGACAAGGGCGATGCGTCGACGGTGCGGAATTTCATCGGGGAGCAGCCGACCAGTGCAAAGGGCCGGCTTGCGCTGGCGCGGGTTCTTGTCGCGGAAGGCGACCGTGAGGCGGCCGCGCAATGGGTCCGCAAGGTCTGGCAGTCGGAGGATCTCTCCGAGCGAACGGAGGCCGAGGTGATCTCCACCTTCGGCGAGCTTCTCTCCTCGCAGGATTATCAGGCGAGAATGGACAAGCGGCTCGGCGTCAAGGATTTTTCAGGAGCCGCGCGAGCAGCGCATCGCCTTGGCAGCGATGAGCTCGCGATCGTCAAAGCCTGCATTGCCGTCAAGGGCGACGAGAAGAAGGCGCTCGACCTGCTTGACGATGTGCCGGGCGACGCACGGCGGGATCTCGGTTACGCGCTGTGCCGGATCCAATGGCTGATGCGGCACGATCAGATCGCCGAGGCCACGAGGCGGGTGCTGGCGGCGCCGGCGGAGGCCATGGCGCTGCAGGATACCGATGAATGGTGGCGCGTGCGGCGCGTGCTGGCGCGCAAGCTGCTCGACGTCGGCCAGTCTCACGAGGCCTACCAGGTGGCCCGCCAGGCGGCTTCCCCGCAGAACGAGAACTACCGTGCCGAGTGGCATTTCCTCGCCGGCTGGATTGCCCTGCGCTACCTCGACGAGCCGGCCACCGCACGCGCGCAGTTCGCCCAAATCGACAAGGGCTCAGCCAATCCGATCGTGCTGGCGCGGGCGAACTACTGGCGCGGTCGGGCCGCCGAAGCGGCCGGCGACCTTGCCGCCGCCCACGCAGCCTATACGGCGGCCGCACGTTACAGCACCGCCTATTACGGTCAGCTCGCGCGCGCCAAGCTCGGCCTGGAGGGGATCGAGCTCAGGGCCGAGCCGGAGACCGAGAGCGTGAGCGCAGACGAGCGCGTGCGGGCAGCCGACATGCTCTATGCGCTCGGTGAGCAAAACGTTGCGCTGAGCTTCGTCACTGACCTGGCCGAGCAGAGCGACGACGCCCCGTTGCTGGCCGCCCTTGCCGCGCTGGCCGGACGTCGGAATGACGCGCGCGCGATGCTGCAGATCGGCAAGACCGCTCTGGCGCGTGGACTGGCGCTCGATCTCTACGCCTTCCCGACCATCGGCATCCCCGAGCACAAGCCGATTGCTCCCGGTATCGAACACAGCGTGATCTACTCGGTCGCCCGCACCGAAAGCGGATTCGACCAGCGGGATCGGTCGTCGGCCAATGCGGTCGGACTGATGCAGGTCACGCCGGAGGCCGGACGCGACACCGCGAAGCGGTTCGGCGTCGGCTACGATTGGGACCGGCTGGTGTCAGATCCGGTCTACAACACGCAGATGGGCGCCGCCGAGCTGAGCGCGCTGTTGCGCGAGTACAAGGGGTCTCTCATCATGACCTTCGCCGGCTACAATGCCGGGCGCGGCCGTGTGCAGGATTGGGTCAGGCAGTATGGCGATCCGCGCGATCCCAAGGTCGATCCGGTGGATTGGGTCGAGCGCATTCCGTTCGCGGAAACCCGCAACTATGTCCAGCGCGTGATGGAGAATCTGCAGGTCTACCGCGCCCGTTTCGAGACCATGCCTGTTGCCGCCAAACTCGACGAGAAGACGTCGGCGCGGGTCGAGACGACTGGCGCAGTGTCGTCGGCGCAACCGCAAGGGCAGGCTTCGGAGTAAGCGTTGCCGTTCAGCGGCGCCCGCCGATCGCCAGCACGTGCAGGCCGAGGCGCTGCTTGACGATCCAGAACAGCAGCACGGTCTCGAAGCTCAGCGACAGCGAGGTGGCGGCCGCGGCGCCGTGACCGCCGAAGCGCGGCACCAGCGCAATGCATAGGACCAAGTTTATGGCAAAGGCAGACGCATAGGCCAGCGCGCAGGCGCGTTGCTGCCCCAGCATGTTGAGCAGCCGCTCGACCGGGCCGATCGCGGCGCGCACCACCAGCCCGATAGCCGCAATGAACATGATGTCGTAGCCGGCCGTGAACTGCGGTCCGAACAGGAACAGCAGCGGCTTGCCGAGCGCGAGCAGGACCAAGGTCGCCGCCAGCGACGGCCAGAACGTCCAGCTGATCGCATGCGCGACATAGGCCGACAGCCGGGCCTTGTCGCCCTGTGCGTGATATTCGGCGAAGCGATGCGCTGTCGTTGCCGACATCGCGTAGTGGATGAACGATACCAGCGCGAGTGTCTTCACCACGGCGAAATAGACACCGACCTCCTCGGATGGCCGGAACTGCTGCAGCACCAGCACGTCAGTGTAGGAGAGCAGCAGATAGAAACCTTCGACCAGGAGGATCGGCAGCGAGACCGCGAGCCAGCCGCCGATGTCGTAGGCATTCGGGCCCGCCTCAACATGGCGGTCGAGCCGGCGATTGAGCACGACGAATTGTCCGGCCATCGCAATCCATACTGCGGCGGCGCTGGCGAGCATCGCCGCGGTGGCGCCGAGCGCAAAGCCGAGCACGAACAGGCCCGCGGTGAAGGCGATGATCAAGCCCTGCCGGATGATGAATTGCGGCATCAGGCCGAGCGTCATCCAGTCATGCGAGCGGGCGATGCCGTCCTGGGTGTTGGCAACTACGAAGGCGGGCAGCGTGGCGCAGCCGATCATCAGCGGGGTGATCTCGCGCGCATCGATCCAGGGCGACAGCAGATGCACGAGACCCGCAAGCAGGAGCGCTGCGACCGACGAGGCCGCAAAGGTCAGCCAGCGACTGCCGGAGAGGAAGCCGCGCAGATGCGCCTGCGCGCCGCGCGTCCGATATTCGGGGATCAGCTTTTGCGCCGAGGTGCCGAGCCCGAAATCGAGCATGCTGCCGAGCAGCAGCACCCAGGTCCAGACATAGACGTAAACGCCGTAATCAGCGCCGCCCATCCAGCGCGCCAGCAGGATCTGCGAGATGTAGGCAAGGCCGGCGCTGACAACGCGAATGAGAAAGATCAGCCCGGCGAGCCTGCGCGTGACCGAGGCGTCGCTGGTGCCACCGAGGGGACCGAGCCTGGCCTTGAACCGGGCGACGAGGCCGGCTTGTGCGGGTTGGCTTTGGCTATCCATCACGGCCACGGCGGCGGTCCATTGCTACCTCCGCGCTGTCGGCGGTGAACTGTGTCAGTATCAACCGGCCGTTAAGATTCGGTTCGACCGAACAGCTGTCGCCCCTGCGAAAGCGGGGGCTCATAACATCAAAAGGTAATTGTCGAACGAAGCAATCGACCAGCCGATTTCACGACGACGGCCGCGGCGTATGGGTCCCGGCGCATGCCGGGACGACAGCAGAGGGGTGCCGCAGCCCTTCGCCACATATTAACCTAAGGGAGATTGACGTTGAACTCGTAGGCCTTGTCGGCGCCGGCCAGGGTGAATTTCAGCGCGGCGCCGTCGGGCTTGATGCCGGGCGGTACGCCGTCGAGCGCGAAGGTGAAACGCTTCACGCCCGGCGGGCTGTGATCGGCGGGGGCAGGGACCGGCAGCGACCATTCCGGCGTCGGCCCTTCCACGAACAGATTGACGTGATCGAGGTCGGGCGCCACCACGTCGACGATGACGTTGGAGGGGCCGTCACGCTTGACGTCGCGGATCGTCAGCGGGTTGGGATCACCGATATTGGCCGGTTTCGGCACGGCATCGAGCGCGGCGGAGAGCGTGCCGTCCTCTGTGCTCGCCACGCTGTTGAAGGCGAGATCGGCCTTGGCGTCCACCGGAATGCAGATCCGTTCGCACACCGCATAGCTGATCTCGGCGCGCAACGTCACCGGCTTGTCCGCGCTCTTGGCGACGATCCGCAGCGGCAGCACGATCTGGTCGTGATAGCCGAGCGAATGGCCGCCCGCACCGTCGTCGAACTTGGTCGGTGCCGGCCACAGCACCGTCACCGCTTCGACATTCTCCGATTTCGAGAAATCGAACCGCGGTGGAACGCCGGAGTCGCCGGGCGTGCGCCAATAGGTCTTCCAGCCGGGCTGGAGCTGGAAGGCGATACCGCCCAGCAGCACGTTGCTGCTGCGCGAGCCTGCGAGCAGCCGCACTGCGGAATGGCCGTCGCGCTGCCAGGGCGAGGCGTCCTGCGCCGACGCCGCGACCACAAGACTGGAGATGAACAGCGGTACGGCAAGGCCGAGGCGGACAGGAGAAGGAACGAACGCGGTCATGAGACGTCTCTAATGCCGGAGGCCGGCCTAAACCATTGAATTGCTTGTGAGCGAAAAAGGTCGCGCGCCCGCCAACCTTGATTGACAGAACACCATCCCAATATCAGGATAACCCAAGCATGAGAGTGTGCGCCGATGAATCCTGAGGCAAAACGGCAAGGCGACATTCGCCGGAAAGTGACTGGCATCGGTAATGATGTCTCTCATGGCGGTTATCTCGATGGCCAATTGCTGGTTGCGATGCCGGTGATGGGCGATTCGCGTTTCGAGCGCTCAGTCATCTACCTCTGCGCGCATTCTGCCGAGGGCGCCATGGGCATCATGGTAAACCGGCCGGCCGGCAGCATCGATTTCCCGCAGCTCCTGATGCAGCTCAACATCATCAACAAGGCCGACCAGATCAAGCTGCCCGGTGGCGCCGAGTCGATGAAGGTGCTGAGCGGCGGCCCGGTCGACACCGGCCGCGGCTTCGTGCTGCACTCCAGCGATTACTTCATTGCCAACGCGACGCTGAAGATCAACGACGGAGTCTGCCTGACCACCACGGTCGACATTCTCAAGGCGATCGCCAACGGCACCGGCCCGAAGCATGCCATCCTCGCGCTCGGCTATGCCGGATGGCGCGCCGGCCAGCTCGAGGAAGAGATCCAGGAGAACGGCTGGCTGCATTGCGATGCCGACGCGGAACTGATCTTCGGTGACCGGGTCGGGGAAAAATACGACCTCGCGCTGCGCAAGATCGGCATCGATCCCGGCATGCTGTCGAACGAAGCCGGCCACGCGTAAGTAAGCCGCCACACATTCGGTGTCGTCCCTGCGAAGCAGGGACCCATAACCACCGGCTGACGTGGTGAGAGCAGGCTGTCGCTCCGGCCATCGCCAAACGAATCCGGTGGCTATGGGTCCCGAGTCTGCGCTCCCGCCAACGCGTTGCGTTGCCGGAAGCTTGCCCGGGACGACAGCCATCTTTTGGCTCTACTCCGCCGCCTCCTGCGCCACCGTCGGCTCGGTGCCTGCGACCGTGGCGCGGCGCATGTCCCGCGGCTGGGCTTGATCGTAACGGCGGACGCGGTGCATGGTCTGGCGGTTGTCCCACATCACGAGATCATGTAGTCGCCATCTGTGGACGTAGACGAATTGTGGCTGCGTCGCATGCTCGGTCAGATCGCGCAGCAAGAGCCGTCCTTCGGGAACGCTCATGCCCCTGACTGCGCCGGCGTGGGACGATAGATACAGCGACTTGCGCCCGTGCGCAGGGTGCGTCCGCACCAGGCGCTGCAGCACCGGCTTGAACATCTGCTTCTCCTCCTCGCTGTAGTCGAGGAAGCCGAGCGAGCCGCGCGAATACATCAGCGAATGTTCGCAGATCAGGTTTTCGATCTCGGCCTTGGTCTCCGCGTCCAGCGCATCATAGGCGGCGCGCATGTCGGCGAATTCGGTGTTGCCGCCCTTCGGGTTGATGATCCGCGCCGACAGGATCGAGTATTTGGCGGGGATCGGCCGGAACGAGCTGTCCGAATGCCACAGGCAGTTCCCGAGATTGAACAAATGGGTGCGATGATCCACCGGCAGCGGCTTGCCGTCCTTGCCGAGGTTGGAGACATCGTTGAGGCCGGTGGTGAGACGATAATCCTCCTTCTTGGTCACGGTGCCGCCGCGCGCCTTTTCGCGCTCGCCGAAGTTCAAGGCGAAGGCCAGCTGCTGCTCGTCGGTGATGTCCTGGTCATGGAACACCATCACGGCGTAGCGATCGATCGCGCTCTGAAGCTCGGCGGTCTCGTCCTTTGTCAGCGGCTGGCGCAGATCAATGCCAGATACCTCGCCGACAAAGCAGGGGTGAAGCTGTCGGATCGCGATCGCCATGGCGTGTCTCCCAGCGCGCATGATCCGGAAACAGCGGCGGCCCGAAGGTCCGAACGCCTCATGCGCAATACGGGCGGAGTTCAGCTCCGCTCTCTGTCAGGTGAAAGGCTATCCCGTCGTCGTGCGAATTCAACGGAAGTGGCGTGCGCCGCGTCGCGATCATCACGACGGCTCATTCGCGAATTCACGGAACCCGCGCCGCTCTTGCCGGTTAGCTGGGCAGCAATGCCCCGAACGCGAGCACGAGGAGAGACGGCGATGGATACGGATCGGATTGCCGGAACGGCAAAGGACATGGCGGGTAAGGTGGAAGGCGGCATCGGCGAGATGACCGGCGACAAGCAGACCGAGGCATCCGGTCGCGCGCGCGAGGCCTCGGGCGTGGTGCAAAATCTCTATGGCCAGGCCAAGGATGCGGCGCGTGACGCCGGCGACGCTGCGATGAATTTTGCCAGGGACACCCTGGGCGATGACCGTGTCGACACGCTGCGCGATGGCACCCAGGCGCTCGCCAAGCGCGTCCACGACAATCCGATCGGCGCGCTCCTGGTGGCCGGCGGCATCGGCTTCATGCTGGCCATGCTGATGAGCCGCCCGAGCCGGCCACAGCCGCCGCGGCGCTGGCGCTACTGATCGCCGGCACGCGCTGTCATAAGCTCGATTGCGATCGGCCGATGTTCGTCTCCGCAAGAGGCGACACCGGCCGATGTTGTTTCGGCCTTTGACCTGAACAATCCTGGACCTGAATCCCGCCTATCGAAGCGGTGTTGCGTCCTGCGCCGCGGCGGAACGGCCCACATTGGCAGGCGGACGCGGCACTCCCGGATTCGGATTGCGCGCGGTGGGCGGCTTCGCCGGCTGCGGTTGAGGCGCTCCGAAGCCGAAGAAGTCGCGGACGCCCGCGCCCGGCTGCTGCGCCTGCGCTGGCGGTGCTCCGTTCTGCAGCGCGCCCTGGCCGGGGGTCGTGGTCCGCTTCGGCTTCGGTTGCGCCGGCTGCTGGCCGGTGGGTGCGGCTGGATCAGCCGGCGTCGTGGCCGCCATCGGGGGGGCCGGCTGGGTCTGCTCCTTCGGCGGCTCCTTGGCCTGCTCGCGGCCGACCTCGCGGCGCGGCCAGACGAAATCGTCAGCCCGCCCCGCTGGCGGGCTCAGCGCCTCGCCCTTCACCAAGGTCCGTGCGGCGAGCGCATCGACCGCCGCTGGGCGGCTGCCGGCCCCACCGAGCAGTTGGTCGGTCCCGACCGAGGAGGCGACCAGCGGCACGATAGGACCTGCGATCGGTCGCGGCGCCGGCTGGCCCGGCACCGCATTGGCGTCCGGCGTCGCCGGCTCGCTCGGCAACTCGATCGGGGCGGAGCGCGCGGCGAGCACGCGCGTGATCTCGCGCTCGACGTAATGCGCGAGCTTCCGTGCGCCTGCCTTGGTGAAATAGACGCCGTCATAGGTGCGCAGCTGACGGATCTGGCCCTCGAAGTCAGGACCCTTCTGCAGGAAACGGCCTGCCTCGTCGACGAAGCCGTCCCAGATATCGACATAGGTGATGCCGGCCTTCCCTGCGACGTCGCGATAGAGCGAATCCAGGAACAGCATATCGGACGTGCCCTTGGTGCCGCGGATCGCGGGCAGTCCCACCCAGATCACCGGAACGCCCTTGGACTTGGCGATCGCGATCATCTCCTCGATCTTCTTGGCGTAGAGCTCGACCCAGCGATCGTCGCGGAAATCGTACACGCCGTTGGGCGAACGGGCGGCTTTCTCGGGCGCCGCGGCGGCCGCGTCGCCACTTTCGGCATCATCCTGCGGCAGCTCGCTGTCGACTTGCTTGTCGTCGGGCTTGGCTGCGGCATCGGCCTTTTGATCCGGTTTGCCGTCCGGCCCCTTCGCCTTGGCATCCTTCTTGGCTTTGTCGGCCGGCTTCTTGTCGTCGGGCTTGTCGGTTTTCTCGACCACCGGCTCGCGGAGCGGCATGCGGTCGTTCAGGCCGAGCATGATGACGATCGCATCCGCTCGCTCGCCCGGGAGAATGCCCTTGGCGGCGGCGGCCCAGTCCGCGGGATCTCCCTTCGGCTGGTATTTGATCAGGCCCGAGGTGGTCTTGATCCTGCGCGTGACGCCCATGTCGGGCTGCTCCGCATAGGCATCTTCCAGTCCGTAGGCGAGCCAGTCGGCCATGCTGTCGCCGAGCACCAGCACGTAACGCTCAGGCGCATTGTCGCGCTTCTCCGGCGGCGGCGCCTTCGAGAAATCCTGGTAGACCTTCTTGGGCTGTTGCGGCTCTCGGAACGGCGAGAAGAAGTCGCCGCCGAACCAGCCACCGCCGCGCGGCGCCTGGCGCTGAGGTGGCGGCGAGCCGAACGGGTTGAAATTGAAGAATTGTGCGGAGGCGGGCCCGGCAATACCGACCAGCATCGCGATCGCCACCGCGAGCACAACCAGGAGGCCGGGCTCGTTCAAGACCTTGAGAAGGGACTTCAGCTTGGACATGCGGCCCGATCACGCGGCGAAATCGCTCGTCACCATATAATAGCAGCCAAATCAGGCCGCAAACGGGCATTCGCCGCCGGTCTTGTTCCCGCTCGCCGGAGGTAAGATCCGGTTAGGATCAGCGTTAACGCCCCCGCAGGCGCTCCAATACCTCGGCGGAGGCAAACCCATCGGCCGGGGCGCCGATCGAGGCCTGGAAGTTCCGCAAGGCCTCCCGGGTCTGGCCGCCGAACTGGCCGTCTGGCGTACCTTGGTAGAATCCGCGCTGAACCAGCAGCTGCTGCAGTTCCAGCCGCTCGGCCCGCGACAAAGTGCGCTCGTCCCGCGGCCAGGCCTGCACGAAGGGCTGGCCGCCGCGCAGCCGGTCGGCGAAATGACCGATGGCGAGGGCGTAAGCCTCGGCCGGATTGTATTTCATGATGACGCGAAAGTTCTGCATCATCAGGAAACCCGGCCCTTGGGCGCCGGCCGGCGCCAGCAGATAGGCCTTCTCGGTCGGGCGCGGGAAAGTCTGCCCATTGGGCCGCTTGACGCCGATCTGCTCCCATTGCGCCAGGCTCATCACCTTGGCGCGATCGGCCAGCATGTAATTGAAGCCCTGCGGCACCACCACCTCGTAGCCCCAGCTCTGGCCGGCCTGCCAGCCGTCCTTTTTGAGGTTGTTGGCGGTGGAGGCGATCAGGTCGGCGGCATTGTCGACCACGTCGCGGTGGCCGTCGCCGTCGGCATCGACCGCGTAGCGCTTGAATGCGGTCGGCATGAACTGGGTCGGGCCGAAGGCGCCGGCCCATGAGCCGCGCATCTGCTCGGGCTTCAAGTCGCCGTGGTGGAGAATCTCCAGCGCCGACAGGAACTCGTCCTTGAAATAGGCTTGGCGGCGGCCGATGCAGGCGAGCGTCGCGGTCGACTGCAACACGTTGCGGTCGCCGATCTGGGTGGAGTAGTTCGATTCGATGCCCCAGATCGCGGCGATGATATAGCGGTCGACACCGTAAGCCCGCTCGGTCGCATCGAACTGCGCCTTGTAGGTCGTGAGCACTTCGCGGCCCTTGGCGAGCCGGTTGTCGTTCACGAGGATGTCGAGATAGTCCCAGATCGACTTGGTGAACTCCGGCTGCGCGTCCAAGAGGTCCATGATGCGCAGGTCGGGAGACAGCCCCGCGGTGAAGCGCTGAAAGCTGTCCTGCGAGATGCCGCGCCGTGCGGCATCCGGCCACATGCCCGCGATGCAATTGTCGAAATTGGCGGCCGCCTCGCGAATCGCGCTGGCCGTCATCAGCGGATGGCCGGAGGCGCCGTCCTCACCGCTCCAGGGTACTGGCCCACCGTTCGGTGCCGGCTGCGTGGCCTGCGAATTGGTCGCGTTCCCCTTGGCGAAAGTGCCGGTGAAGAGATTGTCGAGGAAGTTCAACGGACCGCCGCTCGACTGGGCCCGAACCGGACCTAAGCAGGCGACCGTGACGGCGCATGCAAGCGCGCCGGCGAGCAGAATCGCGGATGGTTCGGTTCGTCTTTCCATAGTTAGCTCGCTGCCTCACAAATCAGGCATCCAGGAGGCCCTGCCTGGGTTACCAGCAGATTAAGGAACTTCCGGTTTCAGCCGTAGGCGAATTTTCCGGCTACATCCTGGCGTTCATGGAACCGCCGGCCAACATCTGCCTTTGTTCTCGGCTGCAAAACCCGCTACCAGGATGCGATCCATTTCGCATTCATATCTTTGCAAGGTCTAGTCCCATCCCATGAAAATCCGCAAAGCCGTTTTTCCGGTCGCCGGCCTCGGCACCCGCGTGCTGCCCGCTACCAAGGCCATGCCGAAAGAGATGTTGACCATCGTCGACAGGCCGCTGATCCAATATGTGTTCGACGAGGCCAAGGAGGCCGGCATCGAGCACTTCGTCTTCGTGACCGGGCGCAACAAGACCGCGATCGAGGATCATTTCGATCGCATGTACGAGCTCGATGCGACGCTTGCTGCGCGCGGCAAGAAGACCGAGATGGAAATCCTGGCGCGCGACCAGCCGGAGGCCGGCGCCGTCAGCTTCACCCGTCAGCAGTCGCCGCTTGGGCTCGGTCACGCCGTGTGGTGCGCCCGCGACATCGTCGGCGACGAGCCGTTCGCGGTGGTGCTGCCGGACGAACTGGTGCTGAACAAGCCGGGCTGCCTCGCCCAGATGATTGCCGCTGCGAGCGAGCTGCCGGAGAAGGCAAACGTGCTGGCGGTGCAGGAGGTCCCTGCCGACCAGACCCATCAATACGGCATCTGCGGCGTCGGCAAACGCGACGGCAAGATGTTCGAGGTTGACGGCATGGTGGAGAAGCCGGCCAAGGGCACGGCGCCCTCGAACTTCTCCATCACCGGCCGCTACATCCTGCAGCCGGAGATCTTCAAGATCCTGGCGACGCAGGAGCGCGGCGCAGGCGGCGAGATCCAGCTCACCGATGCGATGATCGGCCTGTCCAAGACGCAAAAATTCTACGGCGTGGAGTTCGAGGGCGAGCGGCACGATTGCGGCTCCAAATCGGGCTTCCTCCGCGCCAACATCGCCTTCGCCATGGCGCGTGCCGACCTGCGCGACGGCCTGCGGGACGACATGAAGAAATATCTGGCGGATTGAGCGTCGGTTCGATCGAACCGAGCTATCGGAAACTGCAAAGGCCGCGCATCGCGCGGCCTTTGTTCGTTGCAGACCTGCCGTGAGCTCGCTCAGGCCGGTTGCAGCAGGAAGACGCGCCCATATTGTGCGACTTCCTTGCGCCAGGCATTCAGGGCGAGAACGAAGGAGCCGCTGCACCACAGCACCAGGTATTCGACACCGCCGAGATTCCAGAGCCAGCCCGGGCCTTTGGTGGCGATCACCGCATAGGCCGCAACCGCGATCACGCCGGCCGAGATCAGCCCGGTATATTTCAGGTACAGGTTGAAGATCAGGCCGATCGCGGAGACGCTCTCCATCACGAGCGCAAGCACGACGAAGAACAGCGCCGGATGAAAACCCGCTTTGCCAAAGAAGGCCTGCGCGCCGTTGAGGTCCATCAGCTTGAACGCGATGTGCGGAAGGTAGAGCGCGCCCAGCATGATGCGGAAGAAGACGGCTGGATCGGTGACATCGAAACTCGAACGGCGGTCGCTCATGGCGAGCTCCTGTGATCTGTGATGCGCGGCCGCGAACGAAGCGCGAGGAGTCTGAAGCCCCCTTTGGACCCCGCGTCGCGCCGATATCACAACACTATCACCGTGCCTTGCGTCGCAATTGACGTGGGTCAAGCACGGAGATGCGACGGGCCTCGTCCTCAAATTCCGAACGTCGCATCGTGTGCGGCACTCGCGAACTTCGGAATCGAATATAACTAATTAGCCGGCGTAATTAACCGGAGCCCGAGCCGCCGTCCGCGACGAGCGCGGAGCCGGTCATATAGGTCAGCTCCGGCGCGGCCATCGCGACCGCAAATTCTGCGATCTCTTCCGGTTTGGCCATGCGCTTGATCCCCGGCAGGTTGCTGCGCGCCCATTGGGCGGCGGCGATCTCCCACATCGCATCCGGCATCGCCTCGGTGCCGCCGACGCGGCGGACCAGCGCGGTGTCGGTGGTGCCCGGCACGATTGCATTGATGCGGATGCCCTTGTCCGCATAGTCGAGCGCGGCCGACCGGACCAGGCCGATCAGGCCGGATTTGGTCGCGGTATAGACACTGCGGCGGGCGCTGGTGCGGTGCTCATTCGACGACGAGGTGACGAGGATAGTGCCGCCGCCGCGCTTGAGCATCTCCGGGATCTGATACTTTATCGCGAAGAACACGCCGCGCAGGTTAGTCTCAATGATGTCGTTCCACTCCGCCGCGGCAAACTCGTGCAGCGGCTTTTCGAGCGTGATGCCGGCATTGTTGAGCGCGATGTCCAAGCCTTGGAAGGTATCGACGGCCTCACGGACGAAGTCGGCGACCTGGACCTCCTCGCGCACGTCGGCGCGGATGTAGTGCGCGCGCCCGCCCGCCTCCCTGATCTGAGCTTCGACCTCGCGCCCCAGCGTCTCGCGACGACCGCAGAAGGCGACCGCGGCGCCCTGGCGCGCAAACGCCAGCGCAGCGGCACGGCCGATGCCCGAGGTCGCCCCGGTGATCAGCACGACCTTGCCCGCGAAGCGCTTGGGCGCCTCGACGATGGTGGGGGCGGGCGCACGGCTCGCCTGCGCCAGCGCCACGCCGCCCGCAGCACCGAGCGCGAGCCCACCGGCGAAACCGGCCAAGGTCAGCGCCTTGCGGCGGGACGGGGTTGGAGCGGTCCGTTGCTCGTCCATGGCTGTGCACTCCCTGTCCGCGGCCCTTGTCCGCAATATGAACGCTGATAACATTACTCTATGGAAAATATGATCACTGTCAACATTGGAATGCAATGACGAAGCTGAGCCGCGGAAAAGGCGCCCGAAAGCGTCCAGTGAAAGAGCCGCGTCCCTATCATCACGGCGATCTCAGGCGCGCGCTGATTGCGGCGGCGACCGAGCTGTTGGAGCGGGAGGGGGCCGAGGCGCTGTCGTTTCGCGCGGTGGCGCGCACGGCCGGCGTGTCGCAGTCGGCGCCCTATAATCATTTCTCCGGCAAGGAGGATCTGCTGGCCACCGTTGCCGAGGCGGGATTCCGCGCGCTCGCGACCTCGCAGGCCGAGACGGCCGCGCACGCGCCGGCCGGAGAGGCGCGCATGATCGCGCTTGGCCTGGACTACATCGGCTTTGCCGCTGACCATCCGCAGCTCTATCGGCTGATGTTCGGCGTCGGCGTGGCCGACTGGCATGCTTATCCGCATGTCTCCGAGGCAAAACATGCGAGCTTTGCGCCGATCCGGGCCGCGCTTGCGGGGGACTTCCCTTCAACGCGTGACACCGCGGCGATCGAGCATGCCGCGGTGGCCGCTTGGGGCCTTGCCCATGGGCTCGCCATGCTGCGCATCGACGGATCGTTGGCGCGGCGCGACGCGCCCGACAAGCCTCCCGCTGAAGAGGCGGCATTGCGATTGTTCGCGCGCGGGCTCGCTCACGCGTTAGCCGGCCCTAGCGGCGAGGTTGAGAAATCCCCGTAGGATAGGCGCCGGCTCGCGGTTCAGGCGCGGCCTTCGCCGGCCGCCCACAAGGCATCGAGGCCGGTGCGATAGTTCGGATAGCTGAATGTCAGCGCGAGATCGGACTTGGCCCGGATATTCCGGACGCGCCGGTTGCTGGCATAGAAGCTTCGGGCCATCGGCGACAGCTCCGCCGTCTCGAACGGCTGTTCGGGCGGCGGTGGCACGCCCATCAGCGATGCGGCATAGGCGATCACGTCCTGCGGCGGCGCCGGCTCGTCGTCGCAGATGTTCCAGGCGCCGCCGTGCGCGCGTGCGATCGCACCCATGATGGCGGCGGCCGCGTCGTCGACATGGATGCGGTTGAACACCTGGCCCGGTTTGACGATGCGCCGCGCGCGTCCCTGCTGCAGTTCGACCAGCGCATTGCGGCCGGGTCCGTAGATGCCACCGAGCCTGAGCACGGCGAGGCGGTCGCCGAGCCGCGCGCGCCATTGCGTTTCGACCTGCACCCGCGCCTTGACCCGATCGTGCTCCGGCGCGAGCGGCGTGTCCTCGTCGATCCATCCGCCCTGATGGTCGCCATAGACGCCGATGGTGGAAAGATAGACGACGCGCTGCGCATGGCCCGTGGTGATGGCGTCACCGAACGCGCCGAGCACCGGATCATCTTCGGAGCCGGGCGGGACGGATATCAGAATGACGTCGGCGCGCGCGGCGTTCGCGATCGACTCGGCAGCGGCCGTCGTGCCGTCGAACAAGTCGATGTCGAGCGGCGCAAGCCGCGCGCGCTTTTCTGCCGTGCGCACCGTGCCGGAAATGTGCGCGACGCGATCGCCGTAGAGATGGACGAAGCGGCCGGCGGTGTAGCCGAAGCCGATGACGAAGAGGTTCATGGGGCTATCAATTGGGCGTGGCGAACGCGTCATACACCAGCTTCTTGAAGGCCGGCGTGATGCGGCCGCGCTCGTTCTGGGTCTGCTCCATCAGGATGTAGACCATGTCGAGCTTGGGATCGACGCCGAAATAGGTGCCGCTGCCGGAGTCCCATTTCAATTCGCCGATCGAGCCCGGCGCCGGCGGTTTGGCATCGCCCGGTTCGACCCGCACCGCGAGCCCGTAGCCATAGCCGAAACCGTCGCCGGGGAAATAGAAGAAGTCGCGCTCGACGCCTGAGCCAGGACCGATATGGTCCGTCGTCATGTCCTTGAACGCGGCCGGGCTGAGATAGCGTTTGCCGTCGAGTTCGCCGCCATTGAGCAGCATCTGCGCGAAGCGCGCATAGTCGGTGGCGGTCGAGACCAGGCCGCCGCCGCCGGATTCCCATTCGGGGTGGGAGCGGCGGCCGCGCTCGGCCGCGACCAGGATCGGATCGCCCGGCAGCGGCTCGGCCATGCGCGCGCGTTCCTCCGGGGTGGTCAGCAGAAATTTGGTGCTGGTCATTCCTAAGGGATCCAGGATCTGCTGCTTCTCGAACTGATAAAGCGACTGGCCGGACATGATCTCGATTACGCGCCCGAGCACGTCGGTCGAATGGCCGTAGCGCCACAAGGTGCCGGGCTGGCGGGCCAGCGGCAGCGCGGCGATACGATCGGCGAATTCGGTATTGTCGAAACGGCCGCCGAACAGGTGCGCGGCCATGTAGGCGTGCTCGATCAGCGCGCCGCCGATATATTCATAGGTAATGCCGGAGGTGTGGCGCAGCAGGTCCATGATGGTGACCGGCCGCACCGGTGGCACCAGCTTGAGCACGCGAGAGCCGTCCATACCTGGCGTCTCGAGGCCGACCTTCGTATCGGCAAAGGCCGGAATGTATTTGGCGACCGGATCGGACAGCGCCAGCCGGCCCTGGTCGATCAGCATCATCGCGGCGAGACTCGTGATCGGCTTGGTCATCGAGTGCAGCGCGAAGATCGTATCAGGGGTCATCGGCACGCCGGTCTTGACGTCGCGCACGCCGAAACATTTCAGATAGACCGGCTTGCCGTGCTGCTGGATCAGCACCACCGCGCCGGGTAGCCGACCGCTTGTCACCTCATTGTCGAAGAACTGCGTGATCCGCTCGAGCTTCTCGGGCGAGGGCGCAGGGGCATCCGCGGCGAAAGCGAATGTGCTGACCAGCCACCCGCCGAGCATCAGCACGACCGCCAGCCATGCCTGCGGAACGTGTGATCGAAAGAAGGGCCTGGTCGGGCCGGCGTTGTCCGTGACAATCATGCGAAACTCCGCGCGCTCTGGTGCTGCCGTCGCGCAAGTTTAACCGAGCCCGGGCAAGGCTTCGCCTTTCCTTTGGTATAGTGGCGGGATCACCGGCAAACCACCTATGCTGCGGCGCCTGAGGGCTCTGAGCCCTGCGCCGGGCGCGGCTCGCTTGCTCTGGTCCTTCCGATGCGCCATGTCATATAAAGGACGATGAGGAGATGGCGCATACGATGAGCTTCCAATCGATCTACCGGCATGGTTTTGCCCGGGTTGCGGCCTGCGTGACTGCCTCGCGCGTTGCCGACCCTTCGGCCAATGCGGCGGCGATCCTGGAGGCGGCGCAGGGCTGCCATGCTGAGGCAGCCGCGGTCGCCGTATTCCCGGAGCTCTGCGTGTCCGGCTATGCGATCGAGGACCTCGTTAACCAAGATCCGCTCTTGGATGCGGTCCAGCGCGCGCTTGCCACGATCGCGCAAGGTTCGCGCGAACTGATGCCGGTGCTGATCGTCGGCGCACCGCTGCGCTTCGGCAACCGCATCTACAATTGCGCGGTCGTCATCCATCGCGGCGAGGTTCTCGGCGTGGTGCCGAAGATCTATCTGCCGACCTATCGCGAATTCTACGAAGGCCGCCACTTTGCCTCCGGCGCCGGCCTTCGGGACGAGATGATCGAGGTCGCGGAGACCATGGCGCCGTTCGGCACCGATCTCCTGTTCGCGGCGGCCGACGTCGCCGGCTTCGTCATCGGCGTCGAGATCTGCGAGGACATGTGGATCCCGGTCACGCCGGCCTCGGAGCTGGCGCTCGCCGGTGCCACCGTGCTCGCCAATCTCTCGGGCAGCCCGATCACCGTCGGCCGCGCCAGCTCGCGCTCGCTGTTGTGCCAGTCGACCTCGGCGCGCTGTCTTGCCGCCTACATCTATGCTGCCGCTGGTGTCGGTGAATCCACCACCGATCTCGCCTGGGACGGCCAGACCTCGATCTTCGAGAATGGCGTCCTGCTGGCCGAGAGCGAGCGCTTCCGCCAGACCGGCCAGACCATCTTCGCGGACGTCGATCTCGACCTGCTGCGCCAGGAGCGGGCGCTGATGGGCACGTTCGACGACAATGCCCGCGTGCACGCCAAGAATGGCGGTAAGCATGGTGGCAAGGATGGCGCCGGCTATCGCCGCATCGGCTTCGAGCTGCAGCCGGCCGCCGATGACATCGGGTTCGTCCGCAAGCTTGAGCGCTTTCCGTTTGTGCCGAGCGAGCGGGCGCGGCTCGATCAGGATTGCTACGAGGCCTACAACATCCAGGTCGCGGGGCTGACGCAGCGGCTGCGTGCCACCGGCACCAAGCGCATCGCGATCGGCGTCTCCGGCGGGCTCGATTCGACGCATGCGCTGATCGTCGCGGCAAAGGCGATGGACCTGCTCGGCCTGCCGCGGTCGAACATTCTCGCCTACAACCTGCCCGGCTTTGCCTCAGGCAGCGCGAGCAAATCCTACGCCCACGCCTTGATGCGGTCGCTCGAGGTCAGCGCATCCGAGCTCGACATCCGCCCGGCGGCGACGCAGATGCTCAAGGATATCGGCCATCCGTTCGGCCGCGGTGAAGCGGTCTACGACGTCACCTTCGAGAATGTGCAGGCGGGCCTGCGCACCGACTATCTGTTCCGCATCGCCAATGATCGCGGCGGCATCGTGCTCGGCACCGGCGATCTCTCCGAGCTTGCGCTCGGCTGGTGCACCTATGGCGTCGGCGATCAGATGTCGCATTACAACGTCAATTCCGGCGTGCCGAAGACCCTGATCCAGCATCTGATCCGTTGGGTTGTTGCGACAAAACAGTTCTCCGACGAGGTCGGCAAGACGCTGGAGCAGGTGCTGGCCGCCGAGATCTCGCCGGAGCTGGTGCCGGTGGCCGAAGGCGAGACGCCGCAGAGCACGGAGGCCGCGATCGGCCCCTATGAGCTGCAGGACTTCAACCTGTTCTACACGCTGCGCTACGGCTTCCGCCCGTCGAAGATCGCGTTCATGGCGCATCACGCCTGGAAGGATGCTGAGGCCGGCGACTGGCCGCCGGGATTTCCGGCCAACAAGCGGCGCGCCTACGCGCTCGCCGACATCAGGCATTGGCTGGAAGTATTCCTGCGGCGCTTTTTCGCCTTCAGCCAGTTCAAGCGCTCGGCGATGCCGAACGGCCCGAAGGTGGTGGCGGGCGGTTCGCTGTCGCCGCGCGGCGACTGGCGCGCGCCCTCCGATGGCAATGCGACGGCGTGGCTCGAGGATCTCGAGCGCAACGTGCCCAAGGAATTGCAGAAGGACGTCGACAAGCATGTCCACAAGGCGTGAGCCGGCGTCGGCAAACGGTTTTCAACGGAGTGATCGATGAGCGTGACCGGCATTTCCTCCATGGCGACGCGGCAGATCCTGGCCGAGCTTGCGGCTGCCCATGAAGAGGCGACCGGCGAGACGGTCGCAATCGAATCCGTCGGCGGCGTCGATGCCGCCAAGCGCATCCGTGCCGGCGAAGCGTTCGATGTCGCCGTGCTCGCCTCCGACGCGCTGGCGAAGCTCGAAGCCGACGGCTTCCTGGTGGCCGGCAGCATCGTCAACATGGCGGAGTCGCCGATGGCGCTGGCGGTGCGCGCCGGCCAGCCGCGGCCGGAGCTCGACGAGGCCGGCGTGCGCGCCGCGATGGCGAGCGCCCGCAGTATCGGCATCTCCACCGGCCCGAGCGGCACCCATGTGCTGAAGCTCGCGCGCGACTGGGGCCTCGAAGACGCGGTCAAGGACCGCATCGTGCAGGCCAAGCCCGGCATCCCCGTGGCCAAACTGCTTGCCGATGGTGAGGTCGAGCTCGGCTTTCAGCAGCTCAGCGAGATGATGGGCGCGCCGGGAATCGACGTGGTCGGCCTGCTGCCGGCGTCGCTGCAGCCCGGCACGGTGTTCGCCGCGGGCCTCTGCAAGGCGGCGACGCAGCCGGACGCCGCGCGTGCCTTCATCGCTTTTCTCGCCTCGGAGGAGACCGCGGAGACCAAGCGCCAGCACGGGATGACGCCGGCCTGAACGCGCGTTCCGACACGCCTTCGCGACGGCTTCTCCGGAACCCGCGACGAAAAAACTGAGCGGCCGTGTCGTCGCGGCCGCCTCCGGTTCGTCTTCCAGCCATACGGGTATGGGAACGGAGACGAAGAATGAGCACATCGCGTTATCGCTGGGTGATCGTCGCGGCCGGCGGCCTGTTGGGCTGCGTCGCGATCGGGGGCATGTTCTCGCTCCCGGTGTTCCTCAAGCCGATCGCCGCCGATACCGGCTGGTCGGTCGCCGGAGTGTCGAGCGCGATGACGATCGGCTTCCTGGCCATGGCGTTCACCAGCATGGCGTGGGGCACGCTCTCCGACCGCATCGGGCCGCTTCCGGTGGTGCTGACCGGCTCGGTCCTGCTCGCGGCGAGCCTGGCGCTGGCCAGCCTGGCGTCCTCGCTGATCACGTTTCAATTGCTGTTCGGCCTCATGGTCGGCGGCGCGACGGCGGCGATCTTCGCGCCGATGATGGCGACCGTCACCGGCTGGTTCGAGACCCATCGCAGCCTTGCCGTCTCGCTGGTTTCGGCCGGCATGGGCATGGCGCCGATGACGATGTCGCCGCTCGCAGCCTGGCTGGTCTCGCACCACGACTGGCGGACCTCGATGCAGATCATTGCCGCCGTGGTCGCCGCCATTATGATCCCGGTGTCGCTCCTGGTGCGCCGTGCGCCGGCGGCGGAGCGCGCCGCAGCCGCCTCGTCCGGGCCTGACGCCACGCAATCCGAGATGACGCTGTCCCAGGCGGTGCGCTCGCCGCAGTTCATGATCCTGCTCGCCACCAACTTCTTCTGCTGCGCCACGCATTCGGGCCCGATCATTCACACCGTGAGCTACGCGGTGAGTTGCGGTATTCCGCTGATCGCGGCGGTGACGATCTACAGCGTCGAGGGGCTGGCAGGTATGGGCGGCCGGATCGCGTTCGGCCTGCTCGGCGACCGCTTCGGCGCCAAGCGCGTGCTGGTGCTCGGCCTGCTCGCACAGGCGTTCGGCGCGCTGGCCTATGTCTTCGTGCGCGAGCTCGCAGCGTTCTATTCCGTCGCCGCGGTGTTTGGCTTCATCTATGCCGGCACCATGCCGCTCTACGCGGCGATTGCGCGGGAGAACTTTCCGCTGCGCATGATGGGCACGGTCATCGGCGGAACCGCGATGGCCGGCAGCCTCGGCATGGCGACGGGGCCGCTGGCCGGTGGGCTGATCTACGACACCTTTGCCAGCTACGCTTGGCTCTATATCGGTTCCTGGCTGATGGGGCTCGGCGCGTTCCTGATCGCGATGACATTCAGGCCGTTCCCGAAGACAGAGCCGGAGCCAGCGTCCGTACCAGCGTCGGCCTGAAGCTGAATGCATCGCAACGCAAAGGCTGCGTCTTCAACAGGAGCTCAACAAGGCTTAATCGGCCCGCCGGGAACTCTCGCCCCGCGGGCGGGTTGGCCTGCGTGAGTTCAACCGGAATGGAGTTCCGTCCATGAAGAAGACCCAGCTCGCAATTGCCGTGTTCGTTGCCACCACCCTTGCCGCGGCGCCGTTCGCCGCTGAGGCGAAGCACAAGACCAAGCATCATTCGTCGACCTCGTCTGAGACGACGACGGGCGCCAACACGCGCTCCGGCAGCAGTGCGAATCCGTCGAGCCAGGGCAATGTCGGCCCGGGAACCAACCAGGCCGGCAGCATGTCTAAAGGCATGTCCAAGTAAACGTCCAAGAGAGCTTCGTGCAGCGCGGGAGAGCCTCTGCCATCCGGGGCTTTCCTCGCGCCTTGTTGAGCTCAGTTGGCATCGGCGAGAGCCACTCGCCCGGCGGCCTCGCGTGTCCGTGTTATAAGTACCCGCCAACTCACTCCGCACGGGCGGCATGCCAAAGAAACCTGCAAGCAGACCCGCAGGAAAACCTGCACGAAAACTCAAGACCTTTCAAACCTCGCTCGGCTTCTTCGATCTGGCGGTCGCCGCGCCGTCCATGAAGGCTGCCTTGGAGGCGTGGGGCGCCAGCAGCAATCTCTTCCATCAGGGCGCCGCCCGTGAAACCGACGATCCCGGCATCGTTGCTGCAACGATGGCACAGCCCGGCATCGTGCTCAGGCGGCCCGTCGGCAGCAACGAACCCTTCGCGGAGCATGCCGGCCTGCCGACGACTTTGCCCGGCCCGGAGCCTGGCCGGCCGCGGAAATCTCACCGCGCATCTCAACGACCATCGTCGCGGACAACTGACGAGGCGGCTGATAGCAAGGCTGCACTGGCATTCGCGTGGGCGCAAAAGCAGCGCGACGCTACGCGCCGCAAGGAGGAGGCCGCCCTGGCCAAGCTGCGTGCCCGCCGCGAGGCGGCGGTCGCGAAAGCGGAAGCTGCGCTTGACAAGGCACGGCGCGAGCACGAGGCGAGAGCAGGGGCGATCGACGCCGAGCGCGCGGCCATCGACGAACGCGCGGACGCCGAGGCCGAGCGCTGGCGACGGGAGAAGGAGCGGCTGGAGGAGGCGCTGCGGAAGGCGCGGGCGTAAGGACATGCAGTTGCACGCTTCGCAACATGTGGACGCAGGAAATTCCATCATCCTCCAACGCGATTGTGCCGGAGCCATGTCTCACGAGCGCATTGCGCACAACGCGTCGATCACGGGCCACACGCCGCGTCCGCCACCGCTGCCTCGCGCTCCAGCCAAAACCCCGGCCCGTGATACCAGACTCTTTCGGCGTCGGCGGGTGGTGGATCGCCCAGGTGCAATGCGCGGATCGGGACCTTGCCTGACCCGATGCCAGCGAGCGCGGCCTTCAACCGTTCGGCTCCCTCCTGGTCGCGTCCGTCGACGCAGGGATAGATGCTGACGCCACCGATCGATGACGCCGCAAAGCATGTGCCCCGCCGGATCACTCTCAGCAGAAAGCCCGACCAGGAGTCCGTGGTCAGTGGCATCAGCAGGCGTCCGCCTTCGACCAGCCCATCGAGCCATTGCGGTGCCGGGTGGGTGCAGCCAGCGAAGACGATCACGGCATTGAATGCGCCGGCATCGATCGCGCGGCCATCGCCGGAAACGAACTCGACCTGTGGCCAGAGCGCAAGATTGGCCTTGGCCTGCACCGCCAGCATCGGATCGATCTCGACCGCCGTGACGTGACCGCCAGGCCCGACCATCTCGGCGAGCACCGCCGAGTAATAGCCGGTGCCGGCGCCGACCTGCAGCACGCGCGTGCCGCGCGCGATGTCCATCTGCTCGAAATTGCGCGCCCAGAAGCTGGGCATGCCATTGTTGAGATTGCGGCTCGCGTCGATCGAGACCAGAACGTCGTGATAGAGCCAGAGCGGGTCGCTGTCCGGGGTCAGGAACGGCTCCTGATAAGGCTGCGGGATGATACGCCAGGGCCCGGGACCGACGAACGGCTCGCGCGGGACAGCGGCGAAGGCGTCGATCACATGCAGGTTGCGTAGCACCGGCGTCTTGCGGCGCAGATCTTCGGCATACCAGCGGCGCGCCGCCGAAATGTCGTCCATGGCTCTCTCTCCAGTTGCTGATGGAGTTGATGCGGCCGCAAATCAACGGTTGCGGACAGGTCGAAATATTTTTCGAGACGCTGTCCGCGCGATGCCGACTGAGCCGCATACTAGAGGTCATGGAACGATCGACGGATATGTCTGGAGCTGCCGCCGCGGTGGGGCGCACCGCGGCCGACGCCGCCTCGGCGATCCAGGCGCTGTCCGAGACCGATCTGGTGCGGCTGAAGGCCTTGGCGCAATTGTGGAGCCGCGGGCTGCCGGCAGGGCTCAGCTGGGTCGACGTGCTGCATGAGGCCATTGTGCGCGTTCTCGACGGATCACGCGTCTGGCCGCTCGGCGTTCCAATCCTGGCGTTCCTGTCGGGGGTGATGCGCAGCATCTGCGACGACTATTGGCGGCGGGTTCGTCACGAGCAGAGGCTGCTCGTCAGCCGCGACGACCATAGCCAGGGTGGCCCGGCAGCCGAGCCGGTCGATGAATTGGCAGATCCTGAGCGGGTGGCTGTCGCGGTCGCAGGGCTGGCCGAGGTGTTCCGGCTGTTTGCGGGCGATCCCGTCGCGTTGAAGATCATCGACGGCATGGCCAACGGGCTTAAGGCCAAGGACATCTGCGGGGCCTACAACATCTCCGCGCTCGACTATGACACCGCGCGGCGGCGAATGCGACGCAGGCTGCTGCGCTATCAACGACACTGGAGTGCGCCATGACACGCTGGCACCCACGCCTCGAGCTCGTCCGCCTGCTCGAAGCCCTGAGCGAGGACATCATCGCCGCGACCGATGAGGAGATACGGCAGCTGCACGGGCGGGCGATGTCCATCACGGCCCACGAGATCAAGCTGCTCATCAAGGCCGCGCGAGCGGATAAGGGTGGCGGTGTAATGGAGGGATTGGACGAGCCCGGAGCCGGGCTGCGGCCGGCTGGGGCGCAGCGGCGACCCTCGCACCATCAGCGGCACTGATGTGGGATAACGGTCGTAGCGACGCGCGACGACGAGCCAACCATCTTGGAGGCGCCAAGATGGCCGGCTTCAGATCGAAACAAGTGTGCTCTTGGTCAGCATAATTCGATCCCGCCCAAGATGCGGGCAACCGTCGCCGCGGCGAATGATCACCAAACTAGCGCTCGCGGCTCCACGGGAACAGTGAGACCGGGAAATCCGCCGCATAGCGGTGACCTATCGGTGGGCCGGGCTGTTCTTCCGCGGGATTCGGGTCAGGTCTGATGACCTTCCGATAAAGATGCCACGTGGCATGACCGAGCACCGGCAGAACGACGGCGAGACCGACGAAGAACGGCAGTGAACCCACTGCCAGCAATGCGGCAACGATCAGCCCCCACGCACCCATCTCGATGGGATTGATCATCACGGCCTGCATCGAGGTGCGGATCGCGTCGATGGCGGTCGCGTGCCGGTCGAGCATCAGCGGAAACGAGACGACGCTGACGCACAGGGCGACCACGGCAAACAGCAAGCCGACGCCGCAGCCTATGATGATGAGCGACCAGCCTTGAGATGTCGTCAGTATGCGCTGCGCGAAATCAGGGATGCTCGCGGCCGGAGCATAGCCGAAGATCGAGATGTAGATCGCGTCCGCGGCGACGATCCAGACGCCGAACAGAACGAGAAGGAGGACGCCAAGCTCGAAGATGGCGCCAAAGGACGGTGCGCGCAGTACGCGCATTGCATCCCAGGCGGCGGCTTCTTCGCCGCGCTCACGACGGCGGCTCAGCTCGTAGAGGCCAAGGGCGGCGAACGGGCCGACCAGGGTGAAACCGGCGGCAAGCGGAAAGAGCAACGGCAGCACCGAGTGGCCAAGGACCAGTCGGAACAGGACAAGTCCGAGCACGGGATAGATCACGCACAGGACGATGGCGTGCGTCGGAACGGCCTTGAAGTCTTCCCAGCCCAGGCGCAACGCGTCGCCAAGATCGGAGAGGGTGATCTTGCGAACGACGTAGGTGGTAGAGACGCCAAAGAACTGCAGTTTCGGTCTTGCGAATACCGTGGCCATGGCTCCGGCCTCCTTGCCGATGGTTGCAGGGAACGGAGCGCTCGCGAGAATACGCGCATCCGTCTCGTGCGCGAAAATCGCGATCGAGCCCGGCAAACCAGGTCAACGAGAAGAAGCTTTGTCGGGCGACGCTGTCGCGACCGGTAAAGAAAGGTTAGCGCGATGCCCGGCAGAAGCAAAGCTGACACTTGCGATCGAGAGTATTTGTGCATCCGCACAATCGATTGCTGCGTCGCGTCGTCGAATGATCGACGCGCGATGGGCGTTCTCCTGCAGGCTATACGTTCGGGCCGCCCGCGCCGGGAAGCACGGTTCCATATCGACTCTATTGACGCCGGGCGCGGCGGATATCATCATCAAACAACTGAATGCCCCCAGCTGTGAAGAGAATGCGGTTAGATTGCGGTCCCGGCGTTTGATCTTTGTCTCGTTCGAAGGTCGCGACCGACAGAATGGGCGAGGCAAAAGCGCTGCGATGGTGAATGACACGCCATCGCTCCAACATGAGCTCCGCCCGTCGTTCATCCCCTAGCCTCGAATGGCAAGGAGGATCGGGAATGGCTGTCGCAATCATATTGCTGCTGATTGCAGTTGCCTCGGTGCTGTTTCACCTCTTGAGCCCGTGGTGGTGGACGCCGCTTGCCTCAAACTGGGGCTACATCGACGACACCATCACCCTGACGTTCTGGATCACCGGAGCGGTGTTCTCCGCGGTCGTCTTGTTCACGGCCTATTGTGTGTTCCGCTTTCGTCACAAGGAGGGACAGAGGGCCGAATACAATCCCGAAAACAAGAAGCTCGAATCCTGGCTCACCGTCGCGACAGCGGTCGGCGTCGCCGCCATGCTGGCACCCGGGCTCGTTGTCTGGCACCAGTTTGTCACCGTCCCGGCCGGTGCGACCGAAATCGAGGTCATGGGACAGCAGTGGCAATGGAGCTATCGGCTGCCCGGCAAGGACGGTCGGCTCGGGACATCGGATGCTCGCCTCATCAGCCCCGAAAATCCGATGGGATTGCGTCCTGACGATCCAAACGGACAAGACGACATTGTCGTTCAAAACGATGACTTGCACCTTCCGGTCGGGAAACCGGTGAAGGTGCTGCTTCGCTCGATCGACGTCCTGCATGATTTCTATGTGCCCGAGTTCCGCGCAAAGATGGACATGATACCGGGCTCAGTGACCTATTACTGGTTCACGCCCACGCGCGCCGGAACGTTCGATGTGCTCTGTGCTGAGCTTTGCGGGGTTGCGCATGCGCAAATGCGGAGCAAGGTCATCGTCGAGGAAGAGAAAGACTATCACGCCTGGCTTGAGAAGCAGCGGACGTTCGCCGAGTTGTCGGGGCGGGGCAACGTCGCGAAAGCCGCTTATAAAACTGAGAGCGAGTGAAGATCGACGAGGAGACGCCTGACATCGTCAGGCGGACTCTTTGCCAAAGAGAGGACCAAGGAGGTTATTCCCATGGTCGATATCCCGTTGGACACCGTCGCAGGCATCCCACCTGCTGAAGTGGGTGAGGTCGAGCTTTATCATCCGCGAAGCTGGTGGACGAGGTACGTCTTTTCTCAGGACGCCAAGGTTATCGCTGTGCAGTACTCGATCACGGCGATGGCGATCGGAATGGTCGCGCTGGTGCTGTCCTGGCTGATGCGGCTGCAACTCGGATTCCCCGGCACGTTTTCATTCATCGATGCGAACCAGTATCTTCAGTTCATCACCATGCACGGCATGATCATGGTGGTCTATCTTCTCACCGCGCTGTTTCTGGGAGGTTTCGGCAACTACCTGATCCCGCTGATGGTCGGCGCCCGCGACATGGTGTTCCCCTATGTGAACATGCTGAGCTACTGGATCTACCTGCTCGCCGTCCTGGTGCTGGTCTCGACCTTCTTCATGCCCGGCGGTCCCACCGGCGCCGGCTGGACGCTGTACCCGCCACAGGCGATTCTTTCCGGTACCCCCGGGCAGGATTGGGGTATCATTCTCATGCTGGCTTCCCTGATCCTCTTTATCATCGGCTTCACGATGGGCGGCCTGAACTACGTGGTGACGGTGCTGCAGGGTCGCACGCGCGGCATGACGCTGATGCGCATGCCTTTGACGGTGTGGGGGATCTTCACGGCCACCGTCATGGCGCTGCTGGCCTTCCCGGCGCTGTTCGTCGCCTCGGTCATGCTGCTGCTGGACCGTCTTTTGGAAACCAGCTTCTTCATGCCGACGCTGGTCGAGATGGGCGAGCTGAAGCAGTATAGCGGCGGCAGCCCGATCCTGTTCCAGCACCTATTCTGGTTTTTCGGCCATCCCGAAGTCTACATCGTTGCCTTACCGGCCTTCGGCATCATTTCCGATCTGATCAGCGTCCACGCCCGAAAGAACATCTTCGGCTATCGCATGATGGTGTGGGCCATCGTGGGGATCGGTGCCCTCAGCTTCGTGGTGTGGGCGCACCACATGTATGTGAGCGGCATGAACCCGTATTTCGGGTTCTTCTTCGCCACGACCACGCTCATCATCGCCATCCCGACCGCGATCAAGGTCTACAACTGGGTGCTAACCCTTTGGCGTGGTGACATTCATCTCACCATCCCGATGTTGTTCGCGCTGGCGTTCATCATCACCTTCGTGAACGGCGGCCTCACCGGCCTGTTTCTTGGCAACGTGGTCGTGGACGTTCCGTTGTCCGACACGATGTTCGTTGTCGCCCATTTTCACATGGTGATGGGTATTGCGCCAATCATGGCCGTATTCGGTGGCATCTATCATTGGTATCCGAAAGTCACCGGACGGATGCTCAATGAGGCGCTTGGACGATTCCACTTCTGGGTCTCGTTCCTCGGGGCCTATGCGATCTTCTTCCCCATGCACTATCTGGGCCTGCTGGGCATGCCCCGCCGCTATCATGACATCGGCGAAACAGCCTTCGTTCCGGCGTCGGCGCATGACCTCAATGCGTTCATGAGCGTGGCGGCCCTGATCGTCGGCTTCGCCCAGCTCGTGTTCCTGTTCAATCTGGTTTGGAGCCTGTTCAAGGGCAAAGAGGCAGGCGGCAATCCTTGGGGAGCCGCGTCGCTGGAATGGCAAACTCCCGAAACGCCGCCGGCGCACGGCAACTGGGGCAAGGAGCTCCCGATCGTCTATCGCTGGGCCTACGACTACAGCGTCCCCGGCGCGCCTCAGGATTTCGTACCGCAAAATGAGCCGCCGGCCGGATGGTCGGCGCGGGGAGCCCACCCGTGAGCGCCATTATCCTGTTCATGGCTGGATTGGCGGCTATCGCGGGGTGGTGGCTCTCGCAACAGCGGCTGACAGCCAAGCCATGGCTGGAGCAAGGCGTGATGGTCGATCTTCGCGAGGCAGGCACTGCATCGCCCCCCGCCGCGAAGATCGGATTGGGCGTGTTTCTCGCGGTCGTCGGTTCGTTGTTCGCACTCTTCATCAGCGCTTACTCGATGCGCATGACCATGGCGGACTGGCGGGCGCTGCCGATGCCGAGGCTGCTGTGGTTCAACACGGCCGTGCTGGTCCTGAGCAGTGTGGCGCTGCAAGGGACATACATGGCCGCGCGCCGGGACGACATTGGCGGCGTCATCTTCGGCCTGTGCGCAGGCGGCGCAGCCGCCATTACTTTCCTGATTGGGCAGCTCCTGGCGTGGCGCGAGCTGAGCGCTGCGGGGTATTTCCTCGCGTCCAATCCAGCCAACTCGTTCTTCTACCTGATCACTGCTGTGCATGGGTTGCATTTGATGGGCGGCCTGGTCGCCCTCGGCAGGACGACGGCCAAGGTGTGGCTTGGCGCGCCGGTGGCGCAGGTGCGCCTCAGCGTGGAGCTCTGCGCCATCTACTGGCACTTCCTGCTGTTGGTCTGGCTGGTTCTGCTCGGCCTGCTGACGGGCTGGACAGACAATGTCGTGGAGATTTGCCGCCAGTTGCTGAGCTAGAGCATGATCCGGAAAAGTGGAAACCGGTTTTCCCTCGCGACAAACGCCGAAGGCGTTTGCGCGGAGATTATGCTCAAACAAGAGATGAGGTCACGATCCGATTCCGTCTAATCGGATCGTGATCTCGAAAGGGCAAGGACGAGATGGCAGAAACGGCGCTGATAAACAACCTGGAACCGCCGGCGCGGGCTGGAGGCTTGCGAGGCATCGCTGCCGATTGGTCCTCGGATCAGCGCGCTTTCAAGAACGTGTCCTGGGGGAAGGCCATGATGTGGATCTTCCTCCTCAGCGACACCTTCATTTTCAGTTGTTTTCTGCTGTCGTACATGACGGCGCGAATGTCCACGACCGTGCCGTGGCCCAATCCCAGCGAGGTCTTCGCTCTCAGGATCGGGGGCAGAGAAATTCCGCTCATCCTCATCGCCATCATGACCTTCATCCTGATCAGCAGCAGCGGCACCATGGCGATGGCCGTCAACTTCGGCTATCGCCGCGACCGCGTGAAGACTGCAGCCTTGATGTTTGTCACGGCGGCATTTGGCGCTACGTTCGTCGGAATGCAAGCCTTCGAATGGACCAAGCTGATCATGGAAGGCGTTCGGCCGTGGGGCAACCCATGGGGGGCGGCGCAGTTTGGTTCGAGCTTCTTCATGATCACGGGCTTCCATGGCACGCACGTGACGATCGGCGTGATCTTCCTGATCGCCATCGCGCGAAAGGTTCTTCGGGGAGACTTCGATGTCGGAAGGCGCGGCTTTTTCACCAGCCGGAAAGGGCATTACGAGATCGTCGAAATCACCGGCCTCTACTGGCACTTCGTCGATCTGGTGTGGGTGTTCATCTTTGCGCTTTTCTATCTCTGGTGAGGTCGCAGCATGACAAACATCGCGGTACATCCGGAAGCGCAGCAACATTCGCTGCAGGATCACGGGCATCATGCGGTCGCATCAGGAGCCGCGCATGCAGAGGGCCAGCAGCATCCGATCAAGCTTTATCTCGTGGTCTGGGGATGGTTGTTCGTCCTCAGCACCTGCTCGTACCTTGTCGACTATTTCGGCCTCCAGGGTCATCTCAGATGGTCACTGATCCTGCTGTTCATGGTGTTGAAGGCTGGCCTGATCGTCGCAGTCTTCATGCACATGGCCTGGGAACGGCTCGCTTTGGCCTACGCGATCCTGCTGCCGCCGACGGTGCTGCTGGTATTCGTCGCGATCATGGTGTTCGAGTCCGACTACACCCATCTGCTCCGGATGATATTTTTCGCGCAGGCGACATAGCCGCTGTTGCTTGGTAGCAGGAGGGATGACGCAGGCTGGTCGCACCGCCGCCGGCCGCGATCGAGGGCTGTCCGAGACCGATCTGGTGCGGCTGAACGTCTTGGCTCAAATGGGAGGCCTTACCAAAAAATATGGAGTCGCGGGCTGCCGGCAGGGCTCGGCTGAGCCCACGTGCTGCATGAGGCGATCGTGCGCGTTCTCGACGGATCGCGCGTCTAGCCGTTCGTCGTCCCGATTCTGGCGGTCCTGTCGGGAGTGATGCACAGCATCTGCGACGATTGGCGGCGGGTTCGTCACGAGCCGCGGCTGCGCACCATCGGCGGCATCGATCGCGTCCGGCAAGGGGCGATAGACGAGAACTCGGAGTCCTGGCAGCGTGTAGGTTCGGATCTCGCCTTGCGGCCGCGGCGGTCGCGCCGTGTCGGGTCATCTGCTTCGGAACCTCCCTTCTCTGTTATGATTGCTCTCGCGAATGTGCGCGGCATACGCGCGCTTAGTGCCTAGATTCAAATCCAGATCACTGGAACGACCTGGAGCATGAATCATGAGGCTGTTGTTCCTTTCTTGCTTCACCCTTTGTCTCGTCCTCTCTGCTACCGCCGCCTCTGCCCGCGGCGGCATGGGATCAATACGACCGCACATGTCGATGGGTGGTGGCGCACTCGGTACAAGCGCCGCGACGCCAGGAACGAATTCACTCGGCACGGCGCTGCCGTCCTCCGGCGCAGGCGGGCATGCCATGAAAGGTCCGCCACTCGGGACCGATGCCGCAATCGATCAGGAAGATGCGCGACTGCAAAAGATGCTGGAGGGATCGATCTGCCGGGGGTGTTGAGGCACGCGGGGCGTTCGCGTTTGCCGCTTCGCTTCATTCAGCCGCTGAGATTGTTACGCTCCAACAACATTACGTGTGCTCTACCGGGTCTATAACATCAAGTCGTGAAGAACGCGCGTTGGCCACCGGCTACGTGAGAAAGGATTCGCCATGATGACAACGAGGTTATTGATTGCCGCGTTCGTGACCGCAGGGCTGGCGCTTCCACCTTTTTCCGCTGAAGCGAAGAAGTCCAGGCACCTCAGGCACTACGTCTCGACCGTGCAATTCCATCGGACCCAGGGATTGTCGGCACCGCAACCCAGGACCTATGGGACATCCGGAACATCGATCGGAACTGTCACCGCCCCTTCAGTGGGCTCCTATTCTTGGCCCTCGGTTGGCGTGACAAACGCGGTGCCGACCTGGAGCAACACCAATCCTCCTGTCCGGTAAGGGAGTTGCCAAGGCAGCGGGATCGTTGCGAACGTAACATCGAAATCGCGCGGAAACGCTCACGATGACCCCCTTGCGTTGCTTCTTCGCGTTCAGGCTCGGATGTCGCTGGACCACCAGGCCCGTTAGTACCTGGGACGCGCCCAGTCGTCGGGCGCGTCCTGTGGCCGTGGCTCAGCGCGCGCTCTGACGCCGACCTTACCATACTGCGCGCTGGTCAACTTTCGGATCGATCCGTCTTGCCTCAGCCATGTCCGCCTCCGCCCCAGCTAGGTCTCCCTGTCGCTGCTTGGCTCTGCCGCGGACGTAAAGAGCAAATGGCTTATCGTAGAAATCGAGATGGATGGCCGTGGTGAAGTCTGCAATAGCTTGATTATAATCCAAACGGCCGAAATAGGCCACGCCACGATTACAGAAATGCTCAGCATAACATGGTTCGAGTTGAATCGCCCTATCGTAGTCTTTGATAGCCCGCTCCCAGTCCTGTCTTTCGAGATAAACAGCTCCGCGGTTTTTTAAAGCGGAGACATAATCAGGGTCGATACGGGTCGCTTCGTCGAAATATTTTAACGCCTGATCCCACTGCTTGTCGCTCAAGTATGCGTAGCCCCGATTGACCAACATCAATTTGTTACTAGTTGCTTCATTGCGGAACGCTGTCGCGAACGCTTGGTATTGAACGGCATGTCGGTCCGCTGGCTTTGCAATGCCGATATGATCGGTTTCGACGGCAAGAAGCGGCGGCTTGTTGCAGAGACTGGAAGCGCTCGTCTGATCGACAACCATCTTGCTCAGCCAACCATAGGAAGTCGCGCTTTTGCACAATACGACGGAATTTTCGTCGCGAACTCAGCGGCAATCCAATCCCTTTGGATGTTCGCGAGATAATCAGACGACCTCATTATTTTCATGTCGTTGAATTGTGTATTGCGGCTCAGGAGTTCAGCCCAATTTGCGATTGTGGCCCCTGTGGTCGGTGTCGCCAGGAAGAAAATGAACCGTGTCTTCGCGGCTATATCGCGATATTTCAGCAAGACGTCTCACGCCACAAGCCCATCATGGCACGCAGTTTGGTGTTACGCCGTGTGGTCGTCTGATTCTCCATGATCTAGCTGTCATGCACATGCGAGGTTTGTTTCGCTCGTAACCAAGATCATCTCGATTCGGTCGATGATCATGATTACCAAACAACGTTGGTGACGGAGTATGGGACGTCCAGTGCCGCTTTGATCTGATGTCTTGCGCTGTTGCAGGGACTACAGACCGGCGGGCTCGCGCCACGCCAGCCCCGGCGACCCAACGTAAATGGCCGCTAGCCCCAGTATGCGGGACTGCAGGATCGGATACAAAGAGTGAAGACGAGATCTTTGCGTAGCCGTGACGTCGCGCCGATCCCGGTTGTCCTGGCTGCGGCTGCATTCGTCGCTGCCTGGATCACGCTTCGTGCAAGTCTGCCGCAGCTCGATGGTGTCGTTCACGCGAGCGAGCTGTCCGCCAACGTAGCGGTCGATCGAGACGCGCTGGGCGTTCCCACGATCCGCGGCGCCGATCGTGGCGACCTCGCTTATGCCACTGGCTTTCTGCACGCGCAGGATCGCTTCTTCCAAATGGATCTGTTACGCCGCACGGCGGCGGGCGAACTCGCGGAACTGTTTGGACCGGCCGCGCTCGAGCTGGATCGCCGCCACCGCCTGTACCAGTTCCGAAAACGGGCCGCCGCCGCGCTTGCCGCCGCTCCGCCGGACGAGCGCCGCGTTATCGATCTCTATACGCGCGGGGTCAACGACGGCTTGAACGCGCTGTTCGCTCGCCCCTTCGAGTACCTCGTGCTGAGGGTAACGCCCGTGTCTTGGCGGCCGGAGGATTCGGTCCTCGTCGTCTACGCGATGTATTTCGATCTACAATACCACGAACTGCAATCCATCCTGGCGCGCGAGCTGTTGCGCCAGCGCTTGTCCGATGACGTCTTCTCATTCCTGCTGCCCGACGTTAGCCATTGGGATGCGCCATTGGATCAGGCGGCGAGTCCGACGGTGAAGATGCCCATCGTGCCTGCTACCGCACCCAGCTGGCAAAGGTACCGCGGGCCGTCGGCGGCTCAACGCGAAGACATCATGACGTTCGGAAGCAACAGCTGGGCCGTCGCGGGGCCCCGCAGCCGCCGGGGCGAGGCATTGCTGGCCGACGATATGCATCTCGGCCTGCGGCTGCCGAACATCTGGTACCGGCTTTCGCTAATCCATCCGGATGCGACCGGGAAGCCGCGCCAAGTCACCGGCGTCAGCCTGCCGGGCGCGCCGGCCATCATCGTTGGCAGCAACGGCCACGTCGCGTGGGGCTTCACCAACAGCTCGGGACACTACTTGGATCTAATTGGTCTCGACGATGATACGATGCAGACACTTACCTATCACGTGGCGGGCGGCGCCACGGAGCGGGCCACTCGGGAGGTGGAGCGAATAGCGGTGAAGGGCGCGCGACCTGTCGACTTGCCGATCGTCGAGACGGGATGGGGGCCGGCGATCGAGGTGGCAAAGAAGATCTACGCGGTTCACTGGGTCACACAGGATCCGAATGCTGTGAACCTCAACCTGCTACGCATGGAGGATACAGACAACGCGGCAACGGCAATGAAGACCGGCCAGGCAAGCGGCATTCCAACGCAGAACATAATCGTTGCCGACAGAGATGGCCACATCGGTTGGACGCTGGCCGGTCCGCTGCCGCGGCGCTCGGGGTCCGGCGACGGGCTTCCGATCTCTGGCCGGGACGATCGCACGTGGGCCGACTATCTAGTCCCGGACGACTATCCGGCCCTACTCGATCCTCCGCTCGGTCTTCTTTGGTCCGCCAATAACCGCCAACTGAGCAGCGCCGACCAGGACAAGATCGGTGGCAAGGACGCCGATATGGGCGCACGCGCCAGCCAGATCCGCGACGCTCTCCTGATGGGTGACCAGTTCGACGAGCGCTCGCTGCTCGCGATCCAACTCGACGACCGTGCCCTGTGGATCGCTTCATGGCGGCAGCTTCTGCTTGATGCGCTTGACGATGCGGCACTTGTCGGTCATCCCGAGCGCGCGGAAATGCGCCGGCTGGTCGGTCAATGGAACGGGCGTGCCGATGCCGATTCGGTCGGTTACACGCTCGTGCGCAGCTTCTATCGCTCAATGTACGACGCTTGGTTCGGCGGCCTCGATGCCGAACTTCGGCAGGTGGATCCAGGGGCGAGTTACCGTGCGGCGAGTCCTCGCGTCGAAGCCGTGATGGAAGCGCTGGCAAAACAGCACGCTTGGGTGCCGTCAGGCACGCGCGACTGGCGTGAATTCCTGCTCGGTCGGATCGATGCGGCCGTTGCCGCTGAGACAAAAGATGGCGCGCAGCTTCGGGACGCGCAATGGGGAGCCGCCAACCGCGCAGCGATCGCTCATCCTTTCGTGCAATTCATGCCCTGGCTCGCCAGGTGGCTCGCCGTACCGCGCGACTTACTGTCGGGAGACGTCAACATGCCCCGGGTACAGGCGCCCGAATTCGGCGCATCCGAACGCATGGTCATCGCACCAGGTCATGAAGAGACAGGCATTCTGCAGATGCCGGGCGGCCAGAGTGGCCATCCGTTGTCGCCGTTCTTTCTCGCTGGCCACGAGGCATGGGTCCGTGGCGAGCCGAGTCCGTTTCTGCCGGGGCCCGCGGTGCACCATCTACTATTCGAACGATAAGAACGCCGAAAGGCGGGTTGTCTGGCGTATAGAGCCTTGCCCAATGTGGCGAACTTCTACTCAAGGACATGAGGTCTAGGCCCGTTGCGCTACAGTCGTAACCACTTTCGTCAATGTCGGAACGAAGCGGTAATACGAAAGCGCCATATCTCTTGGCAAAGCAGTCCGCAGGATTGGCAAATGCACATCGAGGGTCCTCTACCCGCGAAAGAGACTTTGTGGGACTCATTCGCCGCCGTTCTTTCCCTCGCGATGGCACGCATTGGTGCGTGCTTGATTGTTGGAGTTGCCGCGTATGGCACGGCTGTGCACCCGGATTCGTTCTGGTCGGTGGGTGAGCATGTCGACGATGGCGACCGAAGGGGGGACCGGCGCCAATAAGATGGCAACCTCCCATGTTCCTCAAAATCTCCTAGACGGTCAACGATAACTGGAAGAGCTCATCGCGGTTCGCGAGCCAGCGTTGCGACAACGGGTCGTCGCGCACGGTTGCCTTAAGATATGCATCATCGGAATTTGGTTTGGTCCTCGCCAAGCAATCTGCAGCCGTCGAGATCGCGAGTCAGACTATGGCGTCAGATCGACCGGCCGCTGGCTTCGGAGCTGGCTCGCCCTCGACGACGAAGCACTCCAGACGACGAAGGAAGATTGGTCGTAATGCTTGGTTTCCGGGGCTAATGATGATTCCGTCGTGGGGGCTTCTGCTCGGTCGGTGTTGCGACCTTGTTCTTCGGTCAACTGCAGCGGGGCCGATGATACTCGGGACTTCGCTTGGCGCGCGCTCAAACTCCTCCGAAAGATGTGATCCGTTCCGACTAACGACTGTCGTATGCTCTTAGCGTGAGTGTCAGATCACGACGTTTGTCGCGAGGCCGTATGGAGTGGTCGGCAAAACGGTGTCAAGCGGATCAACCCTTCGGCAGTTGGGCTGATGATCTCGCGGCCGCTTTTGTTCGGTTGGAGCCGCGCCAATTGACCGAGCATCCGTTTCGGGGTGCGATATCCAGGACCGACGCTGCGCCGATCCGAATTTCCCGCGTCATCGCGAGCAAACACAGGGTTCTTCGGTTGCGCTCGCATATTGCGAACAGCGACCAAGATTTGTGCTTCGTTAATCTTCAACTCGAAGGCGTTGGTCGCTACATGCAGCGCGGCCACGAGCAGGTCTGCGGCCCCGGAGATCTTGCTTTCGTTGACACCACCGAGCCATTTGAAATCGCAAACGCCTGGGATTTTCAACTATTTTGCTTTGCCGTACCACGGCATCTGCTGCCTGCTCATTTTTCCGACCGACCGCGGCTCTCTCTGTCAGCGACCGCGCTTGGCCGCGCTCTTTCCCGCACACTTGCAGACTACTCCGAGCTTTGCCTCAACGCGCAGACTCATTCGAAGCTCGCCGAGCTTGGTGCTGCGCACCTTGTTGATCTGATATCCCATGCGACCGGTGTACTTGCCGAAGCACCGCCCACGCCGAAGGGATCGGTGCTCTTGTCGATGATGTTGGACCATATCGATCGTCACAGCGGCGATCCGCAGCTTTCCGCGGCAACCCTTGCGCGGAAATTCCGCTGCTCGGTGCGTTACGTGCACAGGGTGTTTTCAACCACTGGCCGCTCGGTCGCAGAGCACGTCAACGGCCGTCGGATTATCGCCTGCACCCGCGATCTGCTCGACCACAGTCATAATCGAACGATAGCGGAAATCGCGTTCGCGGCGGGCTTCCAGGACATTTCGCACTTCAATCGGCTATTCAAGCGCAGCAATGGCGCAACACCGAGCGAGTTTCGCCGCATCAGGGCCGTGAGCCGCGACTAAGTCTGCAGCGCGGTGGCGATCATTCATTTTGCAGCCGTCGCTCCCGGTGCGCCACAAACCGATCAATGGTGCGCTCCTATCCAAGATTTTCCGAGTCCGATCGCATACCCATGTCGCGAACGACACACCGTCATCAAGACCTGGGAATGCCAAATGGCCATCGATTTTACTCTGACACCATCGCAGCGCCGTCTCCAACTCGAATCCCGCCGGTTCGCTGCAGATGTACTATCGACTGCAGCGAGCGCTGAGTTTCTCCCCACCCCCGAGGAGCGATTCTTGGCGACCCGGCCGATGTACGAAGCGATGGTCGCGGCCGGCTATTTGCGAAACTGCATTCTAGCTCCAGCGGGCGGCGAGAATGCCAGCCTCGTCGACATGGCCATCATAGCCGAAGAATTCTATTGCGTGAATGCGAGCGTCACCCTCACAATGGTTGGGACCGTGCTCGGCCTATTTCCGATCCTGCTCGCGGGCTCGCCGGAGCAGCGTGCCCGGATGCTCGGTCCGTTCTTGAGCAAGAACGGCGCGCCGTTGGCCGGATGCTGCTCCAGCGAACCGGGCGGTAGCGCGAACGCCGGGTCGCCGCCGCCAGGCGAGGGGGTGCGCACCGTCGCCCGGCGCCAGAACGACGCCTGGATCATCAATGGCCGCAAGAAATGGGTTTCCTCGGCGACCGGCTGGGATCGTCAAGGCGCGGACATCTTGACCGTCGTGTGCCGGACCGATCCCGATGCGCGGCCTGAAAGAGCTATTTCCGTGATCGTGGTTGAACGACCCGCATCCGGTATTGTCTTCGAACGAGCGATCGACACCCTGGGGCATCGGGCACATTTGGTGCCGGAGTTTAGTTTTGTGGATGTCTCCGTGCCGCGACACAATCTGCTTGGGGAAGAAGGCCGCGGCCTCGCGCTGACCGCAGCGAGCTTTACCGGCGCCTCGGCCTTGGTCGGAATCTTCGCCGTTGCCCTTATGCGGGCGGCATTCGACTTTGCACTACACTTCGCGCGCACCGAACGGCGCGGCGGCGTTCATCCGATTATCGAGCATCAGGCGGTGGGGTACGCGCTGGCCGACGCCAAGATGATGATCGAGGCGACGCGATGTTTGAGTTGGCGCGCATGCCACGCTGTCGATACGCGGTTCCCGGCAGCCGATGAACTGGCGATCCAAGCCAAGATCTGCGGCTCTGAGGCCGCCGTTCGCGTGATTGCCGATCTGATGCACGTCGTCGGGGTCGACAGCTACGACCGCGAAGGTCCGCTCGGACGCCTGCTACAGGACGCGCTCGCTCTTCCGATCTTCGGCGGCGGCAATATGGGTGTCCGTCGACGTCAGCTTCATACCATGCTGAAACGACCGGATTACGAGCCTCTTCTGACCAGTGGTGCAGCCTGAAGCATCGCGGCTGTTTCGAGTTCACGTGGTCCGGCAATACCATCAACGGATAGGTGGAACGATGACCACAACGGAAGCAGTGAGGTCATAACGGCAGCGTCGCAGGGAATCGGTGCGGCGATGGTCGAATGGGAGAAGTGTCCGACATCGTGGGCGCGATCATGTACCTGGAGTCAGCGGGATTTGTGTCCGGAGAGACACTTCAGGTCGACGGAGGGCAGGCCGGTCATCATACAATCCCGTGATGTGCTTCGTGATCTCCGGCAATCGGATGCACCCGGTGAACCCCGCTCGTTCATTTCACAGAGCAGTGTCTTGACGCCAGGCGCAACGTGCCAGATGCTCTCATATATGATGACCATCATGTATGAATACGTTTCAAGACGCGGTTTTTATGAATCGGCGCGAGGTGATGAAACTGGTTTCTTCGGCTATGCTTCCAATGACGCCGGGAGCAGCCATGGCCAATCCGCAGGGTGAGCGGGCCTCGTTGAAGTACAAGGTGTTTACGGTCACCCGCCATGGCCTGAACCGCGATGTGCCCGCCGGCAAGGAATCTCTGCAGTGGGTCGCGAATTCGTCGACTTTGATTCATGGAGAGCGGGACGCGGTGCTGGTAGATACTTTTCTCACCGTGGAGCAAACCAACGGTTTGGCGGACGCCATTGTTGCGAGCGGAAAGACGCTGAAAGCCATTTACGTCACCCATGCCCATGGCGATCATTTTTTCGGAATCAAAGTGCTGCAGGATCGCTTTCCGGAGGCGAAAGCACTGGCGACTCCAGAGATTGTCGCACGAATGAAGCTTCAGAGTACGCCGGAGAAATTGAATGGTCGCTGGCGCAGGCTGTTCCCCAATCAAATTCCAGACGTCATTTCGATCGCGGATCCGCTTGCGAGCAATGAGATTGATCTGGATGGAAACAAGCTGGACGTTGTAAGACTCGGCCATACGGATACGGACGATACGACATGTCTTCATGTCCCATCCATCGGACTGGTCGTCGCCGGCGATGCCGTCTATAACGGCATTCACCTCTTTCTCAACGAATCCAACAGGCAAACTCGGCAAGAGTGGCTTACTGCGCTTGACAAGATAGAAGCCCTGAAGCCGTTGGCCGTGGTTGCCGGACACAAGATTCCCAGCAACGATGATAGTCCGAGGAATGTGAAAGAAACCCGCCAATATATCCGAGACTTCATTCGATTGAACGACGCGACCAAAAGCCCCCGCGAGCTTTATGACCGGATGCTGGAACTGTATCCCGATCGCGCCAATCCCGGATCGCTGTGGAGTTCTGCGATTGCGGCGAAGGCTGAGACATAACGCTGCATGTAGTTCGGGTTGGCGTTTTTGTGCGACGCGCAGCTCCGTTTCGCTCACGTTCAGATCGCCGCGCGTCGCGGCGACGGCCTTCAAGGAACGCTCCACAATGACCGATTACGTCTTAGTCCACGGCGCATGGCATGGTAGCTGGTGCTGGGCGCGGGTGCGTCGCCTGCTGACTGCCGCAGGCCACCAGGTGTTCACGCCAACATTAACAGGCCTCGGCGAACGCTCTCACCTGCTGAGCCGCGACGTCGGCCTCGATACCCATGTCGCCGATGTGACCAATCTAATGGCTTGGGAGGACCTGCGCGACATCGTCCTGGTCGGACATTCCTACGGCGGTGCCGTTGTGCGCCATGTCGCCGACCGAATGCCGGACCGGATTCGTTCGCTGATCTACCTCGACGCCTTTGTTCCCGAAAACGGCAAGTCCCTTTTCGATTACATGCCCGATGGCGGCAACGTTATGCGGCAACTAGCTACAGCCCACGGCGATGGCTGGAAGATCCCTCCGATGCCGGCCGCGCAGTTCGCTGTCAATGCGGCGGATACCGCCTGGGTGGACCGTCAGTGCACGATACATCCGCTGTCCAGTTGTGAAACCCAGGCGCGGATTAGCGGCGCCTGCGACAGCATCCCAACCATCGGGTACATTCTGGCACGAGGCTATGACGGTCCGTTCGGTCAGTTTTACGCCAAGGCGGCCGAGCGACGCTGGTGGCGGGAGGAGCTTCCATGCGGGCACGATGTGATGCTCGACGTGCCCAACGAACTCACGGCCTTTCTGCTGCAGCGGGCATAATAGGTGATCTTCGATCTCACAGGCACGCAACAACTCCCAATAGCAGTCGCGACTTTACGGTAACCAAGACCGAACGATCGTGAGGGCGATGATGGTGTAAGGGAGGCCCGAGCGAGGCCCGTGACGATTCGTTTGGGCGGCGATCGATTCAATGCGCTGGAGGCTTCGACGTGACTGCTCCAGAAGCTCAGAAGCTCACCCCTCCGCTTCACGAAGCGTTGTCTCTACGCCGGTCGATTGAATCGTGAAGGCCGTCCTGAGATCTTCTTGGACACGCGGAGGAGGTCGGGATTCACGCCATGTACCTCCCAGGCCGTGATGCGAAAGCTCGCAATGGCGTTCCCCTGAACATAGGGATCATCCGCCATTAGAAGCTCTGCCGCTTCTTGGCTGTCCGTCGCGTATAGATAAAGACCACCAACGTCCCCCGGGAATGATCCGGCGGCGACCAGCTTCCCCTGTTCCAGGAGTCCGAAGAGGTACTTTTGATGCGCGGGCCGTAGCTCGAGGATTCTTTCGCGCTCGCCGTATTGCAAGTAGTTCACAAAGATCATCTTGAGCTCCAATCGGCATCAATGCCGAACGAGTTTCCTTCATTGCGCGACTAGCGCCGGGACGGCGCCCGAACGCTGCCAGCGCTTGTTTATATGATGATTATACTTCTGCGGACAATTTGCAATGCTTGAGGCACTCCTCCTCTGTTTGTTTCAACGGTAACTGGATTCCGTATTTCCTGAAACGAGAATGGTACGTCAATAGAATTATATGTATCATGCAAACAAACGCAGCCGATGTTCGGCGACGTTCCTGCTCCAGTTGCGCAATGAAGGAAATTACATGAGTGACGGGTCAGCAGAGTTTTTAAGCAGCGTACGCGCAAACCAGCAGCAACTCCGCTCGAACCTTAAGTCGCATTACGACTTCATCGTTTGCGGCTCAGGATCCTCAGGATCGGTCGTCGCCCGGCGTCTTGCTGAGGACGGCAATGTGAGCGTGCTGTTGGTCGAAGCGGGCGGGGACGATGTCGGACCCAGCGTTCTGGAAGCCGGCCAATGGCCGATGAATCTCGGCAGTGAGCGAGATTGGGGATTTGTGGCCGAGCCAAATCCGCATCTCAACGACCGCGCGGTTCCGTTGCCCATGGGGAAGGTGCTCGGGGGAGGGTCAAGTATCAATGTCATGATTTGGGCTCGCGGGCACAAGACCGATTGGGACTATTTTGCCTCCGAGGCTGGAGACTCGGCTTGGAGCTACGATTCAGTTTTAAATATCTATCGTCAGATCGAGGACTGGCACGGCATCGCCGATCCGAAGTACCGGGGCACGGGCGGCCTGGTCCATGTGCAGCCAGCGCGTGCGCCAAATCCTATTGTTTCGGCGGTCCTCGATGGGTGTCAATCGAATGGGATTCCGATCTTCGAGCATCAGAATGGCCGTATGATGGAGAGCAAGAGCGGTGCATCCGTCATCGATATGAGGGTCAGTGACGGAAAGCGGCGATCCGTCTTTCGATCCTACGTATTTCCGTATATGGATCGACCGAACCTGACGGTCCTCACACGCGCGGTTGTCAACCGTATCATCTTCGACGGCAAGCGTGCAGCGAGTGTCGAGATATCGCATGCCGGCGCGCCGCATCGTATCCATGCGAGCAGCGAGATCGTTGTCTCGCTTGGCGCGTGCCACACGCCGAAGCTTCTCATGCAGTCTGGTGTTGGAGACAGAGCCGAACTGGAGCGCTTTGGAATTCCGGTCATCCAACATCTCCCTGGTGTCGGCGCGAACTTCCAGGATCATGTCGGTTTCGACTGCGTCTGGGAGTCCCCCGAGCTTTTGACGCCGCACAATACTGGAGTGGAAGTAACGTATTTCTGCCAGAGCGATTCAGGTTTGGACCATCCCGATATTCAGGTTTGCCTGGCGGAGTTTACGAAGACAAGCTTGGAGAACGCGGCGAGATTCCAGCCGCCAACAAATTGTTGGACGTTGTTCGGGGGGCTGGAGCGGCCCAAGAGCAGAGGCAGAATTCGGCTCACCGGCGCTAGATCAGAGGACCCCATTCAGATCGAAGCCGGCTTCTTGTCTCACCCGGACGATATGACGGCCGCTATTTCGTGCGTCGAACTGTGCCGCGCGGTCGGCAATTCCGCAGCCATGAAGCGCTTCACGAAACGAGAGATCATGCCGGGCAAGCTGAGGGGCAAAGACCTCGAGGACTTTATCCGGAATGCCGCTGTTACCTATTGGCATCAGACGTGCACGGCCAAGATGGGCCAGGATTCGATGTCCGTCGTCGACAGCTCTCTTAAAGTGCGCGGCGTTGAAAGCCTTCGCATCGCGGACGGCTCCATTATGCCGCGCATCACGATCGGCAACACCATGGCGCCGTGTGTGATCATCGGAGAGCGCGCGGGACATATCCTCCAGGCCGAGCACAAACTCAAGGCGACCTCGCTGGTAACGGTCCCAGATCAGAATTGAGAGCGAGCAGGCGCATCCGTCGCGGATCACTGGCTATCAAGGAGAAAGGCGTTGAAGTGACATAGCGGCAGCCCGCGGTTGATAACAATCGCGGCTCCGCGAGGCAAGCAAGCACACCCGGTCGCGCCAGCCCGACCACATGAAAGGATAGTTCTAATGCCCGTTTACGTTTGGACCTCGCAGCAAGGCACCTTCTCTCAAGATCAAAGAAAGTCACTGGCAAGGGCCGTCACAGACATTCACTGCAGTGCGACGGGAGCGCCGAGAAACTTTGTACGAGTCATCTTCAATACCTATCCGGAGGGAAGCGGCTTTTTGGCTGAGACGCCCTCTGCCACTGTATTCCTGCTTTGCCATATTCGACCAGGGAGAACCATGGAAACGAAACATTCGATGCTGAAGCAACTCAATGATGCGGCCGTGAAGATCGGCGGCATTTCAAGTGATGCTCTCGCCATCATTGTCGCGGAGATTCCGCCGGGCCACGGAATGGAATTCGGTCTGATACTGCCCGGAACCACACCTGAGGAAGAGGCGAACTGGCTCAAGGAGCACAGGCGTTGAATCTCCGGCAGGTTTTTGAATCCCGCCGGTTACGCAGCCGATTGGATCCGCCCCCAGGAGGCACGATGGCTGGATCGCGCAAAAAGCGGCAAGAGTGGAGCTGGTGGCGCCTGCTCTTGCTCGTCCAATTTATCGCGGTCCTCTGGCCGCCCTTCTACAACAGGGCGGAGCCCGCTTTGATCGGCATGCCGTTCTTCTATTGGTATCAGCTGTCCTGGGTGGTCATCGGCGCTATTCTCACCGCGATCGTCCACTTTGCAACCGACGAGTAGCGGTCTGGCACGGCTGAACACTGAGCCCTCCTTAGAACCAGCAGGAAACCGTTGTGTCGGAAGTCAACTGGATTGCTCTCAGCGTCTTCGCATTGTTATTTGGCTTAGTCACTTGGTTAGGCTTTGCCGCGGCCAGGTGGCGAAAAGGCGATCTCGACTTGCTGCATGAATGGGGGCTCGGCGGCCGACGTTTCGGTGCGGTCATCACCTGGTTTCTCATAGGCGGTGATATCTACACCGCCTACACTTTCATTGCCGTTCCCTCACTCGCCTTTGGCGCCGGGGCCATCGCTTTCTTCGCGGTTCCGTTTACGATAGTCGCCTATCCAATCTTTTTCCTGGTGTTCCCGCGTCTCTGGCATGTCTGTCACAAGCACAACTATATCACCGCCGGTGACTTCGTGCGCGGCCGCTTTGGGAATCGTTGGCTGGCTCTTGCGGTGGCGATTACCAGTATTGTGGCGACGATGCCTTACATGGCCCTCCAACTCGATGGCCTACAGATCATCATTAGCGCGCTGGGTGTTTCCGGGACGGGATTGTTGGCCGATCTGCCGCTGATTATTGCGTTCATGGTCCTGGCGGCCTTCACTTACTCAAGTGGTATACGGGCGCCGGCCTCCATCGCAATTGTCAAGGATATACTCATCTACATCACGGCTTTCGCCGCCGTGATCATTATTCCAATCGAACTCGGCGGCTTCGGAAAGATCTTTGCGGCGGTGCCGTCGTCGAAATTACTTCTGGCGGCTCCCGGCCCTGGGAGCACAGGCGCATACAGCGCTTATGCGACCCTGGCGCTTGGCTCGGCACTATCAATCTATCTGTATCCCCATTCTCTCACGGGAATTCTGAGCGCTAGCAGCGGTCGCGCTATCCGTCGGAACGCTGCACTGCTGCCGGCGTATTCGTTCCTGCTAGGCTTGCTCGCGCTCCTCGGATTTTTCGCCATCGCGGCCAGAGTCAATACGCTTCACGAATACGCCGACGGATTCAAACGGTTCGGCAACAACTTCGCGGTGCCGGCCCTTTTTCTCAATAGCTTCCCATCCTGGTTTGTCGGCGTTGCCTTTTCTGCCATCGGTATGGGTGCTTTGGTGCCGGCGGCAATCATGTCGATCGCTGCAGCAAATCTTTATACGCGCAATATTCACCGAGAGTTCATCAACAAGTCTGTTTCGGATAGGCAGGAAGCGCAAATGGCGAAGCGGGTATCGCTGATCGTCAAATTCGGCGCCTTGGCGTTTATTATGGCGGTGCCAACGCAGTACGCAGTCTACCTACAGCTCCTCGGCGGAATCTGGATTATTCAGATATTTCCGTCGGTGGTGCTCGGCGCGTATACGAGTTGGTTTAACGGCTGGGCGCTGCTTGTCGGCTGGGCCGCGGGAACCATCGCCGGAACAGCAATGGCTGTCGCAGTAAACCTTACGCCGACTTATCCTCTCAAGATCGCCGGCTACGTGTTCCCGGGTTACGCCGCGCTCTATACGGTGGTCCTTAACGTTGCACTGGTCGTCGTCCTAACTCCGCTTTTCAATCTGTTGAGCATCCGGCGAACGGCGTTCGATGAGATCGCCAGCTCCGATTTTCACATCTGAAGGAAGTAGTGGCTTTCGGATAACGCAACGAGGCAGCTCGGGGTACGAGGCTATGAAGGGTTTAATGCAAAATCAACCGCTGTTGTTGTCGTCGTTGTTGCAGCACGCAAGTCGATTCCACGGTGACGTCGAAATCGTCTCGCGTTTCGCCGAAGGGCCTATACATCGCCAGACTTATGGGAGCGCGGCGCGGCGCGCACGAAAGCTTGCCGACACGCTTCGGCAACTCGGCATCGTCCAGGGCGATCGGGTAGGGACCCTGGCCTGGAACACTCATCGTCATTTTGAGATCGAGTATGCTGTCACCGGAATGGGTGCAGTATGGCACGCAATTAATCCAAGGCTGCTGCCGGCTCAAATTCATTACATCGCCGCACATGCCGAGGACAAGGTTCTATTCATCGAACCCTCCTTCGTTCCGATGGTCGAGAAGCTTGCCGGAGAACTGCCGACGGTGGAGCTATTTGTGGTGTTGGCAGATCGGGCGGCCATGCTTTCAACAACTATTCCCAACGTTCGCAGCTACGAAGATCTTGTTGACGAGGGTGACGAAAACTTCACCTGGCCCTCATTCGATGAGTTGTCCGCATCGTCTCTTTTTTACACGTCGGGTACCACCGGCAATCCTAAGGGAGTGCTTTATTCGCACCGGTCGGATGTCTTGCATTGCCTATCGATCTGCAGCGCGTCGTTCGGGGGCCTCACAGCGCTGGACGCGGTCCTTCCCATGACCCCGATGTTTCACGCCAACGGGGCTTGGGGGTTCACGCACGCTGCACCGATGGTCGGGGCCAAGTTGGTGCTGCCAGGTCCGAAGCTGGATGCTGCGAGCATCGGCGATTTGATCGAAGCAGAAGAAGTGACGGTAACCGCCGGCGTGCCGGTCTTGTATGCAAGATTGTTGCAGCACTTCGAGGCGGAAGGGCGAGGTGCCGGTTCCTTGAGACGAATCGTTGTCGCAGGTTCGGCACCTGCCTTGAGCCTGATAGAGGGGTTCGAGCGAATGGGCGTTTCCGTCTGCCACGTGTGGGGCATGACTGAAACGAGCCCCGCCGCGACCTTTCCCGAACCTTCGGGGAAAACCGCCCGGCTTGCTGCGGACGCGCAATTGAAGCGGAAAGCCGGACAGGGCCATCCGATGTACGGCGTCGATATCAAGATTGCGGACGAGAATGGAAACGAATTGCCACGAGACGGCGTGTCGGTCGGGCGGCTCATGGTCCGGGGTCCCTGGGTTACAAGCGGCTATTTCCGCGACGAAAGTCCATTGTTGGAAGACGGATGGTTCAACACTGGGGATCTGGCCGTCATGGACAACGACCATCACATTCGTCTAACGGACCGCGCCAAGGACGTGATCAAGTCAGGTGGTGAATGGATCAGTTCCATCGATGTAGAGAATCTCACGGTTAGCTGCCCCGGCGTTGCAGATGCTGCGTTGATCGGAATTCCTCACCCGCAATGGGAAGAGCGACCACTGCTTCTGATCGTCCCCGCTGCATCCAACCCGGCCACGGCAGCGTCTATATACGCTTTTCTCGAAGGCAAGATTGCGAAATGGTGGCTTCCCGACGATATCATTTTTGTCGAAGCGCTCGTCTATGGTGCCACGGGTAAGGTGCAAAAAATGGAGCTGCGTCGTCGCTACGCTCGGCACTACTTGGCTTGGAAGCCCGCTATGCCTTCGAGCGAGAAGCAACAGACTGAATAACAATCGGAGGGACCGGGTCGCTAAGAGCACCAGTGCGGAACGTGGCGGAACAGCCTGAGATCCGAGCCCTAAGGAGAAAAGATGATAACGCAGCTATCGGTTAACCACCTCGTCTACCGCACGACACGTTCGTTCGACGCAGTCGTCGTGGCGTTCGAGACCGTCGTGGGGACTCTCGACGATGTTGGTTGGGCTTCAATTCCGGCATCAGTTACATGGAATCATCGAATTCGATCTTGGCCGGTTTCGGCCATGCGCTTCAAGGAACTGTGATCGGCCGAGCAATGGGCGCGGCGCGCTGAATAATGAGGTTGGCTTCGTCCATACCGCAGGCGCCGACGCTAAGCTCGTGAGCGAAAAAATCTGTCGGCGCTTCGCCTACCAGGTCGTGGAATTCGTCGATAAGGTGCGCCTGATCGGTTAAACCACAGGCGTAGGCGGTCTGTGCCCAGGATCGGCCGCGGCGGCGTTCTGCGAGGATCTTCTGGAAACGAGCCAACCGCGCAAACCGCTTCGGACTCAGGCCAAAAGCAGCACTGAAGGCACGCGAAAGGTTGCGTGAACTGGTGCCAAGCCTCGCTGCAAGTGAACTCATCTGTATTGTTGGGTTTCTCCTGAGAAAGCAGGCCGCGCGGTTAGCGAGGTTATCTGTATGGGGGCGAAGGTGTTGAAGCAGGAAGGCCTGGACGCCGGCAACGCGCTCTTCACTCGTCTGTGCCGCCGCGAGCATTTCATCGCACATTGCCACTTCCCAAGCCCTGAACAAATCTCCCAGATAAACAGTGGCGTTTGCGAACTCCCTAATCGGAGCTTGGACTACGCGGCTCGCCGCGTCGGACCTAAGAGAAACGATGATAACGCCAAGCCCTCCGGTGGGGCGCAAGGTGACGGCATGCGATTGAATGTGGGTCGCGCACTTCGCTGGCAGGAGCTTGGCGCGTTGATGTATCTCCGCCGGTCGTCGATATTGACCAATTAGCTGAAGAGAGGTGCCGGGGGCGCACTTGATTGTAAGCGACTTTGCGAATCTAGCATTCGGAATATCGCAATCCCAGATTGCCTCGAGAATATCGGAAAGGGGCTGCGGTGAACGAAAACATCTTAGAATGCCAGTCTCCTCCTCCGCTGAGGCTTTTGCGCCGACGGCAATTGGATACTCAACGAAGTTCATGCGACCGCAGCGCTCCATGTGGTTGCGATTGGAGGAAAAATGGCACGTTTCATGGGGCAGACGTATCCAAATTGCACGGAGCGCGGTTGTGCATACCTGTCATCTGGACGAACGAGTAGCTCCACGAAGCGCGGCGGACAGCGCCCACCCGGAGTAGGCGAGCGAAATCGGATGCGTCAGCTCGTGAAGCTAGCTTGTCATCGCCGTGGGCACGAGGCAACCAGCCGCATCAAGCCTTGCGCTCTCGCGAAATCCCGATCAGCTGCGATGAGCAAAAAAGATCAGGCCAATGCCGACCTGCACAGTATAGATCGACCGCCGGCTGTCTATGATCAGCAGCCGAATGCCCCCAGCTAACATGTTCGTCAAGGCATCCGGACGGATCTGCGCGGCCGATCAAGGCTTGAGGTATCCGTCGCGCAGCAGGAAACCTGCGGGCTGGAATCCTTTCGTAGCGCGCTATCGAGATCAAATCACTTTCGCGTGCACGACGAATCGTTTGCTTGACTGAGGCATTCCCCTGAGGTCGTCGCCATGGTGTGCAAATATGCGACTAGTGCACCGAGGTCCGCGTCTGAGATGTTACGTTTGCTGAAGCCGATCATCTGTTGAGCTGGCCAGGTGCGGACTGCCTTCGGATCTCGGATGATGGCGCGCAATCCGGCATCGGTCAGGTATTGTGTCGGAAACATCGGGCGTCCGAAGTCGGGTCCAGTATCGCTCGCGCCGCCTCCATTCAACCGATGACACGGCAGACATTGCGCAACAAAAACGTCTTGCCCGCGTCGAGCCGGAGCGTCGGCTGCCGTCGTCGCCGGCACCGCGATCTGAGGCCAGCGGTGAACCGGGCTCTCGACGAGGGTCACGCGGGTCAACTGATAGGGCCATTGCTCGCGTGCGATTTCTGATTTCTCCGGATCGTCCCAGATAAGGTAAAACGGACCAGCCGTCTCTGTTTTCTGCGGCAATGGCGGCCAGGGATGCGCAGGATCTTCGACGGCAATATAAGCGACGGATCCCCCGATTGCGCCGCGCTTGATCAGCGTAAACGGAATTTGGCTGACGAAGCCGTCTCGTGCCTCCATTTCGACGGTATCGAATTTCGGATCAACGCTGTTGCTCAAGAGGGCCAAAAACGGCACGGCGCGATAGACGACGGTGTTATGATAGATGTCACCCGTTGCGCTCAACATTACGGCGTCTGGCCTGTTCAGCAATTGGGCGGCCGTAAAGCGCTGCTCGTTCGCTCCGTTGTTGATGACAAGCACAGGTTCTGTTGCTGGTCCGAACTCTGAGCGGGCCTTGCTCCATGCAGCAGGCGTCAGCAGCATGACGATGGTTGCCACTAGAGAAGGCCCCCGAAGGAGTAGGCTGCAGCGGCAGGGAAGACACCGTCGCTTCGTGTTGTCGAAACAAGCCGAGTGTGACATCTATCATCTCCAGGGAATAGGAATTAATGCGTGAGCCTGCAACCATAGGGGCGGGTGACTCGCTGTGTTCAGGCAGGCTGGTGTGCAGATCGCTCCAGCGTCTCTGGTGAAGACGTCGGTCAGCCAACCAAGGTTGCCACCATTCGGGATCCACGCTGCGTAGGCAAGTTCATCGTCGGGCGGCTCGCGTGTGAACTCGCTACCAGCGTAGCTCCGCGGCATAACGGCGCGGCATTTTGGGTAATCGCAAACACGCCATTCGGGATGATGCGTTGGAAAGAATGCCAGTCGAACGCGTCGGCGAAGTGCATCATGACTGTCTGTTGATCTGACCAGTTTGGCAAAACGGACTAATCCAAATAGGTCTTTGAGGTGTTCGTAGAGCGCGGCGGGCCGAAAGGTCCGTTTCCGATCTGTTCGCAAATATCGTAAGCCTTTTGGCACTACGATTTGGTGTCCGCCGCGATCAAAAAAAGGAAATAGGGGCCATTCGCTACACCTCAGTTCCAAATCGTCCTGAGTAAGTTACGCATGAAATGCGAACGATTGCCGTTGAGCGTCTTCCAGACTCGATCTGGAGTCCAAGCAATTCGCGCTGCGCAGTCAATCAACCAAGAACACCGGTGTGCCGGCCACCATGACTGGATGCCAGCCCACGAAAAAATGCGCTACCGACGCTTAGTCTAGAAGCGGCCGGTCGACAAAAAGACATAACCGCGCCTGGAAGGTCCGTGACCGAAGCACACGTCCGTTCGGATATTCTTCTTCGTCGGGCCGGTACCTTTTAGTCCAGCGCTGTAGTCCTGCTGGCACGTCCAAGGAGCGTGGCGTGTCGGCGAGCTTCAGTGTCCCGCGGTGCGTGGCTGGCGCCGGTGCGGCCTTAGTCTGCGAAGTTGTGAAGGCGTAGAATAAAGTTGTCAGTGGCTGGAAACTGAGCGGACACTCGTCACGCATGCTCAAAGGCGCATTTCGATAACAAGGTGCGGGTTGCTCGGCCAAGTGTTGCTAATGCAGCGCAATAGCTGACGATTGTAATTCAATGGAAATCTGGTGCGCTTATTCGCGGTGCGCCACCCACTGAATCGAACAATGCGGGGTCGTAATATCAATGAAAACTCGATCGAGTTGTGTCACAGCAGCGCTCGCCGTTGGCGGCCTCATCGCATCCATTACTTGTGGCCAGGCCGCGCAAGTAAAAGTCTTTGCGTCCGTCGCCTTGAAGTCCGTTCTTGATCAACTTTCTCCTGCGTATGAAAAGGACACGGGTAATAAACTCCTTATCACGTGCGAGGTGGCGGCAGATCTTATGAAGCGGATTTCGGATGGGGAGGCCGTCGACGTGGTCATTCTCACTCGAGGAATGATAAATGATCTACAGAAGCAAAATAGGGTTGTGACCGGCAGCGCCGTAACCTTGGCGACTACTGAGGTGTCAGTGGTGACAAGGTCCGGCATGCCAATGCCGAATATTGGTTCCGTAGAAGCCCTCAGGCAAGCTCTGCTAGGAGCAAAAGCAGTTGCATACTCGGATCCTGCAAAAGGCGGACTAAGTGGCGTCGTGTCCGAGCAAGCTATAGAACGAATGGGCATCGCAAAGCAGATGAGCGGAAAGACCGTTCTGGTGGCTGGAGGCCAAGCTGCGAAGGCGGTTGCGGCGGGTGACGCCGACATAGGTATTGCGCAAGCATCCGAAATTGTGCCAGTCGCCGGCGTTCAAATGATCGGTCCGCTGCCAGGCAATCTTGCGAGCGTAACTGTTTTTGCCGGTGCGATCGGCCTTGAAAGTGCTTCGGCCGAAAACGCAAAGGGACTGATTGAGTTTCTGAGAGGACCAGAAGCGGCGCTGACATTCAAAGGAAATGGGTTCGAGCCGCAGCAGGAAACTCGCTAAGAAATCCAGACCGCCAAGAGTGGAGGATGTCTGCTACGCGCGAGTAAGCGATCCGGTGAAGCGCAAGTAAGGCCCGATTAACTGGATATCGGCATGGACGAGAGCGTGATTTGCGTGGTCGACGACAAGGGCTAGGTGGCGCTTCAGACCACCGCGGTGACCGATCCGGACGCGATCAAAGCCGCGCTCAAGCCGTATCTTGGCCGCTTACGGCGGCTCGGCCACGAGGCCGGGTCGTTGTCGCCCTGGCTGCATCCGGAGCTGGTCAAACTGGGGCTGCCGGCGTGTCTCTGGAGACCCTTCATGTCCGCGCCGCGCAAGGCGCAGCGCAACAAGACCGATAGGGTGACGTAGTAGGTTAAGTCGGTCATTCGGACTCCTAACCCTGTTGATCCCTCGCGGCGGCACGTGTGAGGCATTGATGATCGAGAAATCAGCCGAAAAGGCAGAGATCGGCGCCGACTTTGCCGCCGCGATAGCAAGCGCTGGATACGCTACGCCAAACATGCCCATCCCATGCGCCGGCATTCATCGTTGTTGATCCAATGCCTTGCGGATATGAGTACCACTTTGCCATTGTAGTTTTGTGGCGCGTCACACAGAACGGCACACGATGCCGAGGCGTTCGCGAGAGGCGAGCCATCATAACGAATGGTGCTAAGGAGATCAGTTCTGCGAAGTCAAGTATAGTCCTACCTATCCATTCTTTCACTGCACCAAGAAGCGCCGTTGGTTGGCGAACTGGTGCTGTCTCGTCTGGCATGAGCCGCAATTGGGATTGCATTTCGATCGCGTAGTTGCCGACGCGTCTCGCAGTGAGCGCTGCTGCAGTTCGTGTGGACGAGAGTAGCAGGTTCGCCATCTTGTGACGCGTCGATGTAAAATCCTGTGCCTGGCTTGTATGCCGACGGCAAGGTCCCGGCCTTGATGAAAGGTTCCTTTGTGTCTATCGCATCCTCAGATTACGAACTCGTCGTACCGGATCGTTCTGTCGAGAGTGTCGAGAAAGCTCCCGAAACAGCGCAACGGACGCTCAACCAACATCCTTCCACGTTCCGGCGCGACTTGAGGTGTGAATGGCCTCGACGAGAATTTGGATGCGCAGGCCAGCGCGGAAACTGAATGGCTCCGATCGATGTCCAGCGATGGCGTCCAGGTACGCTGCTGCTTCGATCGCCTTCAGGTCGTTGAAACCAAGCTGGTGGCCAGGCGCAACGCAGAACAGGCCATATGGCCGATGGTCCGGGCCTGCCTCGATCCGGCGGAATCCCTGACGGCCAGGGCGATCGGCGGTCGAGAAGAAATGCAGCTCGTTGAATCGTTCCTGGCTGAAGGCGAGAGCGCCTTTGCTTCCATAGACCTCGAAGTCGTGTTGCATCTTCCGCCCGGTCGCAATCCAATTCCCCTCGATCGAGCCGGAGGCGCCGTTGGCAAAACGGAGGAAAGCCCGGCCGACATCGTCGACTTCGACGCGCCTCCGTCCGCCGTTGCCGTCCGGACGTTCCTTGATCATCGTCACGCAATCGCCCATCACTTGGGTGATCGGTCCCGCGGCTGGACTCAACAGGAATTCTGCCGTCGCCAAGGCGTGGCTACCAATATCGGCCAGCGCGCCGCCGCCCGTCGGGTCGTGCCGAAAGGTGAAGGGTCCGGCGCTGTCTGCCATGTAGTCCTCGGCGTGGACACCGCGGTAGCCGCGTATCTCGCCGAGTTCTCCGGCCGCGATCATGTCGCGCGCAAGGCCCAGCATGGGGTTGCAGAGATAGTTGAAGCCGACTTGCGTCTTTACTCCCGCCGCTTCGGCGGCCTCCGCCATTTCGCGGGCGTCTGTCGCAAGCGGCGCCAGTGGCTTTTCACAATAGACATGTTTGCCCCCGGCAATTGCAGCCAAGGCCATGTCCTTGTGAAGCGCGTTGGGCGTGGTGATGTTGACGACGTCGATGTCGGGACTCGCCACGAGCGAACGCCAGTCTGAAGTTGAGCGCGCGAAGCCCAGGGAGGAGGCGGCTTTCGCGGCCGCCTCGTCGGTGATGTCGGCGATCGTATGCAGTTCCAGATCGAAGGGAAGGTCGAAGACGCGCATCGCAATTGAGTAACCGAAAACGTGAGCCTTCCCCATGAAGCCGCTGCCGATGAGGCCGATGCGAAGCTTCCGTTTGGTCATGTCGGAATCCTTATTCACGATGAGGTCGCAGTTCAGTGACCGGCGAGAAACCCGAACACGTTCTGAAGAAGAGATTTGTCGTCGATCGCCGCAACGCCCGGTCGGAAGAGTTATGGAGGTCGCCCGCCGCCATTGGCAATAATTGTTGCGGAGAAAGTATATTGTCAATATTCAATGCAAGAGGTTATGTTGGCCACAAACCGTCGAGGGAGGAGACCACATGACCGGAGCCACAATCCGACTCACCATGGCCCAGGCCTTGGTGCGATGGCTTACTCAACAGTTCACTGAAATCGAAGGCGTTCGCGTCCCCCTGTTCGCCGGTGTCTTCGGCATTTTTGGTCATGGCAACGTGACGTGCCTGTCCGAGGCTCTGGAAACTGTGCAGGATCGTCTACCGACCTGGCGCGGGCAGAACGAACAGTCGATGGCATTGGCGGCCATTGGTTTCGCCAAGGCCAAGCTCCGGCGGCAAATCATGATAGCGACGTCGTCGATCGGCCCTGGGGCGCTCAACATGGTGACGGCGGCGGGAACGGCTCATGCAAACCGCTTGCCGGTTCTTCTCATCTCCGGCGATACGTTCACCAACCGCTTGCCAGATCCGGTTCTCCAGCAGGTCGAGCATTTTGGCGATCCGACCGTCACTGTGAACGACGCGTTCAAGGCGGTCACACGCTACTGGGATCGCATCACCCATCCGGCGCAGATCATTTCGTCGCTCCCGCAGGCGGCGGCAGCGATGCTCGATCCGGCCGACTGTGGCCCGGCCTTCCTCGCGCTTCCACAGGACACCCAGGAGGTGGCTTTCGACTACCCCGAGGTCTTCTTCGAGGCTCGAACCTGGACCATCCCGCGTCCGCGTCCCGACCGCCATAAATTCGCGGAAGCCGCCGCACTGCTCAAGACCGCGAAGAAGCCGATCCTCATCTCCGGCGGCGGCGTGCGCTACTCGCTGGCAGGACATGTCGTCGCGGAGTTTGCGGTCAAGCATGGAATTCCTATTGTCGAGACGGTCGCAGGGAAGGGCGCCGTCACCCATTATCACCCGGCCCATGCGGGACCGATCGGAGTTATCGGCTCAACCTCGGCGAACGGGCTCGCAGCCGAAGCCGATGTGATCCTTGCGGTGGGGACCCGTCTCCAGGATTTCACGACGGGATCATGGACCGCGTTCAGCCCGGACGCGCGCTTTATCTCGATCAATGCGGCCAGGTTCGATGCGGTAAAGCATCGCGCAGTCGCGGTCGTGGGCGACGCGCTGGAAACGGTTACGGAACTCGATGCCGAGCTTGGCGCTTGGCGCATCGATCCCGCCCACATGGCGCGTGCTCAGAGGCTCTTCAAGGAGTGGGATGCTTTGCTGGAGTCGTTGCAGGCTCCGAATAACGCGCCGGTGCCGACCTACGCGCAGGTGGTCCAGGCCGTGAACGCGTCAGCAGGCGAGAAAGACACGCTGATTTCAGCAGCCGGCGGCCTGCCTGGCGAGGTAGCAAAAGGCTGGCGCGTCAAGTCGCCGAACACCTTTGACCTCGAGTTCGGCTTCTCTTGCATGGGTTACGAGATCGCGGCCGGTTGGGGGCACGCGATGGCCAATTCCGGGCCTGGCGGGCTGGGCGGAACGCCGATCGTGATGGTCGGCGACGGCACCTATCTGATGATGAACTCGGATATCTACTCGACAGTTCTGAGCGGTCACAAGATGATCGTCGTGGTCTGTGACAATGGCGGGTTCGCGGTGATCAACCGGTTGCAGCAATTCAAAGGCGTGCCAGGGTTCAATAATTTATTGACCGATTGTCGCGTTCAGAATCGCGACACCCCTCTTCACGTTGATTTTGCCAAGCACGCCGAGTCCATGGGGGCTGCTGCACGGCGTTGCGAGAGCCTCGCCGACCTTGTCGCCGCGCTCGAATGGGCCAAAGGCAACGACCGCACCACCGTGCTTTCGATCGCCTCAGACGCGTATTCGTGGGCTCCTGGCGACGCCGACTGGGACGTCGGCGTGCCAGAAGTATCCTCGCGCGAGACGGTTCGAAGCGCGCGCAAGCAGCAGGACGAGATCCGCGCGAAGCAGCGCATCGGAGTGTGACAGCCATGAAAGCAAAACTTGGAATTGCCCCCATTGCCTGGTGGAACGATGATCTGGCCGAATTGTCCGATGACGTGAGTCTGGAGGAGTGTTTGCGCCAAGCGAGCGTCGCTGGTTTCACGGGGATGGAAACCGGACGACGGTTCCCCATGAACATGGAGGAACTCGGGCCATTGCTCGCCCGATTTGGCATTTCCGTTTGCGGCGGCTGGTTCTCCGGCCTTCTGCTCGACAGCGACATCGAGCGGGAAAAAGATCGCATTCGCGCCCAGATGGAGTTCTTCATCGCGGCCAAGGCGCCCTGCATCATCTACGGCGAAACCGCTCGTTCCATCCAGGGCATTCGCTCTGCGCCGCTCGATACCAAACCCAGGCTCTCGGAGGAGGAGATCAGGGCGTATGGACGCAAGATGACGGCTTTCGCGGAGTGGTGCGCCGGGCAGGGAATGCCGATCGCCTATCATCACCACATGGCTGCGGCGATCGAGACCGAAGCCGAGCTCGACCTGCTCATGGCCAATTCGGGTGAGGCGCTACCGCTGTTGTTCGATGCCGGCCACATGGCTTTTGCCGGCGGCGACGTCTTGCGTGTCATCGACAAACATCATTCCCGCATCAGCCATGTGCACACCAAAGATATCCGCAGCAGCGTTATCGAGAAGCTCGACTGGAAGCGGGAGAGCTTCCTCGATGCGGTGGTGAAAGGGGCCTTCACGGTGCCGGGCGACGGCTCGCTCGACTTCGCTGCGATCATCGCGCGCCTCGCGTCCTACGGTTACGAAGGGTGGTTTGTCGTCGAAGCGGAACAGGACCCGAAGGTCAGTCCGCCGCTCGAGATGGCCAAGAAAGGTCATGCGGAACTGATGCGCTTGATGGCCTCGGCCGGATATGAAGTCGTACAATGAACCGCAGAGCTCCGATATCGTCGTGCTCGAAGAAGCACGCAGGTCTTGCACTGGCTTGGCGGGTCATGTTGGCGAGCCTGGCGATGGAGGTGAAATGAGCGTCGGGATAGGAATCATCGGGACAGGTGTTATGGGCGCGGAGCACGCCCGGATACTCCGGCACGAGACTCCGGGTGCTCATCTCGTGGGGATTTTTGATGCCGACGCGGCGCGGGCGGCGGCCGTTGCCTCTGGAGCAACCGTTTTTTCGGATCCTTATTCGCTGATCGCGTCGGATCAGATCGACGCGATCGTGATTGCATCTCCTGACGCGACACATGCCTCCCTGACACGCGCCTGCATCGCGGCGGGGAAGCCAGTTCTCTGCGAAAAGCCCTTGGCATCCTCAGCAGCGGATGCCCTCGACGTCGTGCAGGCGGAAGTCGCTTTCGGTCGCAGGCTCATCCAGGTCGGCTATATGCGCCGGTTCGATCCAGGCTATCGGGAGATCAAGCGCGTCAAGGACACCGGCGGCTTGGGCGAACCGGTGTTGCTGCACAACGTGCACCGAAACGTTCGCGCCCCGGAGTGGTTCACCGGTCCGATGGCCGTCACCAATTCGTTCGTCCACGAGATCGATGCCAGCCGTTGGCTTCTGGGATCGGAGATGATTTCGGCGCATGTGCAAGCGGGGTCCGGCGGCGAACCCCTCATGATCACGATGAAAACCGACAAAGACGAGATCGTTTCGACCGAGGTGTTCGTGAACGCTGGTTACGGCTACCATGTGCATGTCGAACTGGTCGGTCGGCAAGGCACAGTGTCGCTGGCTCCGGCGTCACTGACGCTGTTGAACAGAGACAGAGCAGGTGGTCATTCGTATCCGGACAATTGGGTGCCGAGGTTCGAAGAGGCATATCGCAGGCAGATGGCCGAGTGGATCAGCGCCGTGAAAGCTGGAGTATCTGTCGGAGCGAGCGCGTGGGACGGCTATCTCGCCTCGGCCATCGCGGAGCAAATCGCAGAGGCGCTTGCCGGAAATGGTGTGGCCTGCCTGGAATATGGGCCGCGTCCCTCGTTGTATGACTGACAGAGCGAGCGAGGACTGGGCGGGCTGCGATCAGCCTCTCGCGCGAGAGAACGCTAGTCCTGGGAGAGGAACCGATGATCAAATATGCAGTCGTTGGTGCGGGCTGGATCTCGCAACAAGCCTTTCTGCCGGGAGTCGGACAGTCGACAAATTCGAAGGTCACCGCGATCGTGACCGGCGACCGGGACAAGGCCGCGCGATTGGCGGATTTCCATGGGATTGGCCAGATCGTCGGTTATGATGGATACGATGCCCTTTTGAGGGGCTCTGACGTCGATGCGGTGTACATTGCTCTGCCCAACCACCTGCACGCGGACTATGCTATTCGGGCGGCTCGCGCCGGCAAGCACATCCTGGTCGAGAAGCCCTTAGCCACCAACAAACAAGATGCGCTGGCCATGATCGCTGCGGCGCGCGAAGCCGGCGTGTTTCTGATGACGGCGTACAGGCTCCACAACGAGCCCGGAACCGTGGCGGTCCTCGAACATATCCGCAACGGCGCCATTGGCCGGCCGCTCTTCTTTCAATCAGTCTTCAGTTTTCAGGCCGCGCAAGGCAATCACAGACTAAAGGCCGCGAGTTGGGGGGGACCGCTCCAGGACATCGGTGTCTATTGCGTCAACGCGGCTCGCCACATCTTTGCTGAAGAACCGATCGAGGCCATGGCGATGGTGCACCGACCAAGCGATGACCCGCGCTTTCGCGAGGTGGATGCATCGCTCGCGGCCTTGCTACGGTTCCCTTCAGGCGGTTTGGCGCAATTCGTCGCCAGCTTCGGGGCGGCCGACGTCGACAACTATCGGGTTGTCGGAGCGGCGGGAGACCTTGAACTCGACCCCGGCTTCAGGTTCGAGACCGCGACAAAACTGCGCCTGCGCCGCGATGGCGAGATCCGCGAAACCCAGTTTCCGCAAATCGACCATTTTGGCGCACAGGTAGATTACTTTTCGGATTGCATTAAGTCTGGAACGCCGCCCGAGGCCGATGGCGAGGAAGGGTTGGCCGATTTGCGCGCACTGGTCGCAATTGAAACGGCCGCTCTGACCGGACAACCGCAAACCATCACATCGCTTCCACGTGCCCGCCATCCAACGCCCGACATGGTGCGAGTGACCCCTGTAACCGATCGACGACTGGTGTTCTGAGGCGCCGCAAACCTGGAGGGGGCCTTGGCGCGCATGCTCGAGCTGTTCTACTGACTAGTAACCGTGGGAATCCGCGGATTGACATCGTTTTTCTGTAGCCTCGCCGCCAGCGCGACTGTCAAAGCCTGGGCGAGGCACATCGGAGCGGCGAGTGAACGCGAAAACGTATATTCGTGTTCTGGGACGGCGAACAGCACGCGGGCACTCTTGGCCAACGGAGATAGCGTGCTGTCCGATATCCCAATGATCGGAATCCCGTTGCGACCGGCTTCCTCGACAACGTTGACGACTTCGTTTGCGTAGAAGCGGAACGACACCGCCAGAAGCACGTCCTTCTTGCGGATTGTGCGCGCGATGTGTGTCGCGAGTCCGCCGCCCGCATCAAGCAGCACGCAGCGTTTGCCCAGCATGGTCAATATGTAGCGAAGGAATTCAACGACGGGCGCCGAACGCAGTTGTCCGATCAGAAAAACGGAATCGGCTTTCTCAAGGAGGCTCACCGCGTCTGCGAGAGCTTTCGGGGAAACGTCCGCGAGCATGTCCTGAAGGGAGGCGATGTCGCGGACGACCAGGTCGCGGAGGAAACCGACCTCGCTGCGATCGGCGCGGGCGCCCAACTCGATTTCCAGTGCTTTGATGCGTGCCTCGAAACCGGGAGCAGCAGTCGACAGGCGCCGTTGAAACAACGCCTGAAGCTCCTTGAAACCCTCATAGCCAAGCGACTGGGCGAAGCGCACGAAACTCGATGCATGGATGCCGCAGCGATCGGCGATGGCGTTGACCGACAGGACTGCGACATCGTTTGGGTTCTGGGTCAGATAAACCGCTATCTTCTGATAGGATTTGCTCATGTCATCATAGCGGTCGTGGATGACACGGATCAATTCCTCGTAGTCTTCCGGTGTCTTCAGGTCCTGCATTCAAGGTGCTCTCGTCATTGTGTCATCGTGCGCGACTGCTGACAGCTTTGCTCTCGTCAGGCCGGACGGGCCAAAGACAAAGGAGATCGACGCGCTCTGGCCTCAGTCTCCCGATACGCGGCAGAATCGCCGATTGTGCTAGTGAACAATTATTGACATTTTTGCATATTTGCAATAATTCTTGCAAAAAAAACGAACATTTGTCGACGGGAGGAAAGGGTGGCGATCAAATTCGCATTGCTCGGGTGTGGGCGCATCGGCGTCTTGCATGCACGCAATCTCGCCGGTGCGGAAGGAGCCCGCCTGGAGACGGTATTCGATCCGAACACATCTGCTGCCGAGGCGGTCGCCAGTGCAAATGGCTGCAGGGTCGCAGCCACTGCAGGAGATGCGATTGAGAAGGCCGACGCGGTTCTGATCGCGACGTCGACTCCCACGCATGCCGATCTGATCGAGCTCGCGGCAAAGGCCGGCAAGGCGATCTTGTGCGAGAAGCCGATTGATCTCAATCTGGATCGGGTACGCGCATGCCGTAAGGCCATTGAAGGCTGCAACGTACCAATTCAGATTGGCTTCAATCGCCGCTTCGATCCCGGGCACCGCGCCGCGCGCGAGGCCTGTGCTGCGGGCAAAATCGGGAAACTCGAGCAGGTCGTCATCACGTCGCGGGATCCCGGGATGCCACCCCGAAATTACGTTGCGGTGTCGGGCGGCATCTTCCGCGACATGACGATCCATGATTTCGACGTGGCGCGTTTCATGTTGAACGACGAGCCGACCGAGGTCTTCGCCACCGGCAGTGCGCTTGTCGACCCTGCCACTGGCTCTGATTTTGGCGACTTCGACTCAATCATGGTGATCATGCGCACTGCCGATGGAAAGCTGTGCCATATCAATAACTCGCGACGCGCAACGTTCGGCTATGATCAGCGGATCGAGCTGTTTGGCAGCGAGGGGATGGTCATCTCCGATAACAAGAAGAAGCACGAGCTGAAGTTTTACGGCTCGACCACGACCGATGCGGCCGAGCCCTACCTCAACTTCTTCATCGAACGTTACGCCGAGGCCTATCAGGCCGAGATCGCCGCTTTCATTGCCGCCGTTCGCAACGGCCGGCCGATCCAGGCGACTTTCGACGACGGTTACCGTGCGCTCGTGCTCGCGGAGGCTGCGGTCGAGTCCGCCAAGACCGGCAAGAAAGTCGAGGTTCGCGATATCGCATGATGCCAAATGGGGCGTGCTTCCAGGCATCGAGCAGCGATGCGGCAAGCTAAACAGCGCTCCTGCCGGGCGTTGGAGAACTCAAAATGACTTCGATGCATGGAAAGATCGCGATCGTTACGGGCGGCACGCAGGGGCTCGGTGCCGCCATCGCTAAACTCTTCGCCGAGCGTGGCGCCAAGGGCATCATCACGTGCGGTCGTGACGAGGCGAAGGGCCGCGCGAAAGCAGATGCGATCGCCGCAGCCACAGGCGCAGCAGTCGTCTTTGTGCGTGCTGACCTCGCGAAAACGGAGGATTGCGCCCGAGTCGTGGCCGAGGCGGACAGGGCGTTCGGGCACGTCGATGCCCTGGTGAACGCCGCGGGCGACACGAGCCGCGGCACGATCATCGACACGAGCCCCGAACTGTTCGACAGGATCTTCGCAATCAATACCCGTGCGCCCTTCTTCCTGATGCAGGACACGATCAAGCTCATGCGCCGCGACAAGGTGCAGGGCACGATCGTCAACATCTCATCGATGTCGGCGTTGGGGGGCCAATCCTTCATCGCAGCATATTGCGCATCGAAAGGCGCGCTCGACACGCTGACGCGAAACACGGCTCATGCGCTGCTACGCAACCGCATCCGAGTGAATGGTCTCAATATCGGCTGGATGGCCTCGGAAGGCGAATACAACACCCAGCAGGTCTATCACGGCCGCACTGCGGACTGGCTCGAGGAAGCCGCCGCGCGGCAACCCTTCGGCCGATTGCTCGATCCGGTCGAGGTTGCGCGCGCCGTTGCGTTCTTGTCCTGCGATGAATCCGGAATGATGACGGGAGCCACGATCAACTTCGACCAAAGTATCTGGGGCGCCTACGATACGTCACCGCAACCGGAAGCGCCGCTCTGAGAAATTGCGCTGCCAAGGCGATCCCAGATTGCATGAAGTAGATGTTGCGACATTGGCGTTTGTGCAATATTGATTGCATGGATCGAGGAGGTGAAGCAGCCGGATAGAGCTGCCACCGCACGATGGAGGGACGCGTGGCTTTGCTTGACGTGCGAAGTATCTCGAAGAGCTTTGGTGCCATTCGGGCACTGCACGACGTCAGCTTTTCGGTCGAGGCAGGTGAGGTGGTCGGGCTGATGGGCGACAACGGCGCCGGCAAATCGACCATGGTGAAACTGATTGCCGGAAACTTTCCGCCGAGCGAGGGCGCCATCGTCGTCGATGGCAAGGCATGCCATTTCCACAGGCCGATCGAGGCGCGGGCGGAGGGCATCGAGGTCGTCTACCAGGAACTCGCGCTGGCCGATAATCTCACCGCCGCGGAAAACGTCTTCCTCGGGCGCGAAATCAAAAAAGGATTTTGGCCACTCCGCATCCTCGACAAGCAGTCGATGATCAGGCGCGCCGGCGAGCTGTTCGACGAGCTCAAATCGGAAACCCGGCCCCGAGATCTCGTGAAGAAGATGTCAGGAGGGCAGCGGCAGGCTGTTGCGATTGCCCGGGCTCGGCTGTCCAATGCCAAGCTCGTCCTGATGGACGAGCCGACCGCGGCCATTTCGGTGCGACAGGTCGCTGAGGTGCTCGAACTCATCCGGCGGCTGAAATCGAGCGGCGTGTCGGTGATGCTGATCAGCCACCGCATGCCCGATGTGTTCACCGTCTGCGATCGTATCGTCGTGCTCCGGCGTGGCTCGAAGGTGGCCGACAAGGAAACAGCCAAGACTTCGCCGGAGCAGATCACCGGGCTGATTACGGGAGCGATCCGTGAAGCTTAGTGCAATTCAAACGACCGAAGAGACGCACGCCGCAATCAGCGATATCGTCAACATCCGCGAGCAGAGCGCCTTCCATCGCGTGATGACCAGTCAGGCATTCTGGGTGGCCGCCGCGCTGTTTGCTCTGGTGGTCTTCATGACCTGGCTGGAGCCGACCTTCGGCACAGCCGATAACGTAACGAACATAACGCGCAACTTTGCTCCGCTTGCGATCATGAGCCTCGGCATGACCGTGGTCATCATCACTGGGGGAATCGATCTGTCTGTCGGTTCGGTGATGGGGCTCGTTGCCATTGTCACCGGGTTGCTGCTGACCTGTCACCATTCCTGGTATGTCGCCTTCGCCGCCGGGCTTTTGGCGGGCCTGGCATGTGGAGCCTTCAACGGCTTCTTCGTCGCCTATATTGGCATGCCGTCGTTCGTCGTGACGCTTGGCATGCTCTCGATCGCGCGCTCGCTCGCCGTCGTGCTTTCTGGCAACCAGATGCTGTACCAATTTGGTCCGGACGCGCCGATCGTCAGGGCAATCGGTCAGGCGAAATGGCCGTTGCATCCGCCAGCCGGCTGGGCGCCGCGCTGGATGCCGGAGTTCTCCTCCCATTTTTGGGTGATGGTGATCCTTGCCCTCATTCTCGGTGCCGTCTTCATCTTTACGGCCTGGGCGCGCCATCTCTATGCGATCGGCTCCAACGAGAACGCTGCGCGCCTGACCGGCGTACCGGTCGACTGGATCAAGTTCCAGGCATACGTCTTTTCGGCTTTGACGGCTTCGATCGCCTCGCTGCTGCTCCTTGGCTACAGCGGCTCGGCTATCAACGCGATGGGGACCGGCTACGAGCTTCGAGTTATCGCGGGCACCGTCATCGGTGGCGCCAACTTGATGGGCGGCTACGGAACCGCATTCGGTGCCGTGATCGGCTCGGCCTTCCTCGAGGTGATCCGCAACGCGCTTCTTATGGCTGGCATCGATTCAAATTGGCAGGGCGCCTTTGTCGGCATGTTCATCGTCATTGCCGTGCTGCTCGGCATGCAGACGAGCGGAACGTCGCTTGTTGCTACGATCCGTGAGTGGATTGTCTGGAAGCGGGTTTAGGAGGCCGACGACAACAGAGTCGGAAAGTTGGAGTCAACAAACAGGGAGGAGACACGTGCATAAACATCTACTGATGGCTGCCGTCGCATTTTCCGCGCTGATGGGAGGACAGGCCTGCGCGCAGCAGAAGTTCACTTTTGCGCTCGTTCCCAAGAACATGAACAACCCGTTCTTCGACCAGGCGCGCGACGGCTGCAAGAAGGCGGAAGCCGAGTCCAAGGGGGCCTTCCAATGCATGTATATTGGCCCCGGCGAGCATGGCGGCGGCGAGGAGCAGGTGCAGATCGTGCAAGACCTCGTCGCGAAGAAGGTGGACGGCATTGCGGTGTCACCATCCAACGCGGCTGCGATGGCCGTTGCGCTGCAGAATGCTAAGGCAGCGGGCATTCCCGTGCTGACATGGGACTCCGACCTGCTGCCCGAGAACAAGGACTTGCGCCTTGCCTATATTGGGACCCATAACTACGAGATCGGCGTCAATATCGCCAAGATCGTACAGACCATCAAGCCGAAAGGCGGCACAATCTGCATCCAGTCCGGCGGCGCAGCCGCTGCCAACCACAATGAGCGCATGAAGGGCATCCGTGACACGCTGGCCGGCAAGGAGTCTGCTCAATCGCCCGGGGAACGGCTGACTGGGCAGAACGGCTGGAAGGAGATCGACGGCTGCCCGCTCTACACCAACGACGATTTCCCGCTGTCGGTGCAGCAATTCCAGGACACCATGGCAAAGAACCCGAACCTGGACGCGTTCACCCCGACGGGCGGCTTCCCGCAATTCCTGCCGGACGCCAATCGCGCCGCGGTCGCGCCGTTCAAGGACAAGATCGCCAAGAAAGAACTCGCGTTGGTGGTTGCCGATACGCTGCCGGTTCAGATCGACCAGATGAAGGAAGGGCTTTCGCTCGGCCAGGTTGGACAGCGTCCGTTCGAGATGGGCTATAAGACTATGTTCGCGCTGAAGGACATCAAGGACGGCAAGGCTGCGCCCGCCGATCCAACCTATACGGGCCTCGACGTTTGCACGACCAAGAACATCGACACCTGTGTCGCCAAGTAGTCCGTACTTGATAGCACAGCGGCCTGGCTAGCAAGATCCTAGGTTCTGCCGGGGAGGCAGCAAAAGCCTGACATTCCCGGAAATCGTCCATCGTCGAAACTCTTCGTCTCGTGAGCCATCACGCACACGACAGGGAGCTTCGCGATGGACGATTTCGAGAGCCAAAATCCGAGGAAATGGGAGTAGCTCAGAAAGCAGAAAGTCGTGTTCCGCAACAGAAAAGCGCGAGATATCGAGCGCATCCATGAAGGCTGTCGCGTCCAATGCGAGGACGCCCGTATTGCCCGTTCTTAGCGCCTTATCAGACGTAAGCCTTATCAGACGTAAAGAGCGTCTCGCCGAATCCTCTCAAGGAAGGCACCATGACCCCCCAGCCCGCGGCAGCAAGGTCGGGTGCGATGCCATTCCGGGTGGACAAATCATCAGGCCATCCGTGGAGCGACGGGGCGCCCTACCGATCTCTGCTCGTTGTATGAAATCTCGAGATCTCCGGCCGCGATCGTTGCCATGACAGGTCTCAGTTTCAGGACCGAGGGTAACATAACCGCATTCGAACCGTTCCTATGACGCAGGCAATGCAGCATTTGGTCAAGCCATCGCATTGAAGCAGACCGTCACCACGCACGAGATTCGCGAGGGCAGGCTGATCCAGAAACCGCCCAAGGAAAACGGGCGCTAGTCGCCCAAGCCACGGCGGTCGCGATTACGTATTCGACCCCGCCGCACCACATTCATTCGTCAAAGAACAGTGGATGTTTCGCCACAAATGTCTGTAGCTCGCGCGCGACGCGGTCGAGATGGTTGGCCATCTCGAGCTTGGCCTGATCTGGGGCGCGCCCGACGATCGCGCGGTAGATTGCCTCGTGCTCGCGGTACGTTCCTTCAGGCCGTCCGGGCTCGGGAAGCAGGGTGCGGCGAACGCGCTCGAGATGGGTTCGGATCGGATCGAGCACTTCGCCGACGCGTGCGAGACTGAGGCTCTCGGTCATCTGGTGATGAAATCTGGTGTCGAGTTCGTGGAACCCTTCGAGATCTCCGCTCGCGATGGCTGCCTTCTGATAGGCGAGATTCTGACCAAGCGCCGCGATCGCATCATCCGACATGCTTGCGGCGCAGACGCCGACCACCTCCACCTCCAACGCGCGGCGCATCAGCATCCACTGCCGGACATCCTCGAGGTGAATCTTCGCAACGTAGGAGCCACTCTGCGGCTCGACCAGGACAAGGCCTTCGAAGGCGAGCCGGTTGATGGCCGTCGTGATCGACAGTTTCGACACTTCGAAAGCCGCGCACCACTCGTTCTTGTCGATCGGCGTCTCGGGCGCGAGCGCCCCCGACACGATCGCCCGTTTCAGCGCGAGATAGGCCTGATCGACCTTCGATCCGCCCGCTCTGCGCCCTCGCACTGTTCCCGTGCCGCCGTTGGCCCCGCCGACCGAATGCATGCTGTGTTCCCCCGGAGCGATCTACACGTTCCGACGCCATGATCGCCAGCCGCGCAGCCAAAAGACTTGACGAGCGCCAACTGACATAACTAGCATATCAGTTAAAGAAGCGATGAACACCTACGCCTCGGATCGTCTTCCAGAGACGGCCGGGAGGAATAATTCCATGGAGGCACCCTTGGCCGCGCTCGGCGCCGAAGGAGGGAGCGTCTCGTCTCGCGTGGTCGAGCTTGGCAGTCGCGCCGGGGGGCCGTGCGGTCATGATGTGCTGTGCACAGAGCAAATCTCCAAATCCTTCGCGGGCGTCCAAGCCCTTCATCGTGTCGATTTCGATCTGCGCCACGGCGAAGTGCACGCGTTGATGGGCGAGAACGGAGCCGGAAAGAGCACCTTGATGAAGATCCTCGCCGGCGTGCACACGAGCTACGACGGCGACATCCGGATCGCGGGCCGCACAGTGTCGTTCAGCGACGTGCGTGATGCCGAAAACGCCGGCGTGGCCATTATCCACCAGGAGCTCAATCTCGTCCCCGAGCTGAGCGTGGCCGAGAATATCTTCCTTGGCCGCGAGCCGCTGATCGGTGGTGTGCTGATCGACAGGCGCCGCTTGGTTCGTGCGGCGGAACGCCTGCTTGCGCGGCTTGGCGTGTCGATCGCGTCCGAAACCAGGATTGCCGGCTTGCGCGTCGGCGAGCAGCAGCTTGTCGAGATCGCCAAGGCGCTATCGCTCAATGCCTGCATTCTGATCATGGACGAGCCGACCTCGGCCTTGTCCTCCTCGGAATGCGACACGTTGTTCAAGATCGTACGCCAGCTCGCAAGCGAAGGCGTAGCGATCATCTATACTTCGCACCGCCTCGAGGAGGTCTTGGAGCTCGCGGACCGTGTCACCGTGCTGCGCGACGGCAGGCGGGTGATGACCGCGCCGATCGGCGAACTCTCGCGCGGGGCGATCATTTCGGCGATGGTCGGACGCGAGGTGACCGCGAACGAGCGTGGCATGACGGCGCAGGACGGCGCGGGTGTCCTCTCGGTCCGGAACCTGACCCTGGATACGCTCGGTCCGCACGGGTGGCGACGGACGCTGCACGGCGTCACTTTCGAGTTAAAGACTGGCGAAATCCTCGGCATTGGCGGGCTGCTCGGTTCCGGCCGGACGGAGATCCTGGAATCGATCTTCGGCGTGGCGAAGGGATGGCGCGACGGCACAATTGCGATCGATGGTTCGGTCGTCGAGATCAACTCACCGGCCGATGCCTATCATCTTGGCGTTGCGCTGGTCAGCGAGGACCGCAAGGAGCGTGGCCTGCACCTGACGGCGTCGATTTGCGATAATGTCGCCCTGCCTTCGATCGGCGCGCTCTCGCGATTTGGCCTGCGTTCATTCGCCGGCGAACGCGCTCTCGCCATCGACATGATCGGGCGGCTCTCGATCCGCTGCACCGGTGTTGGCCAGGAAGTGGCCGCGCTCTCCGGCGGCAATCAGCAGAAGGTCGTAATCGGCAAGTGGCTGGCGACCGATCCTCGCATCCTGCTGCTCGATGAGCCGACCCGCGGCATCGACATCGGTGCCAAGCAGGAGATCTATCGGCTGATCTTCGATCTCGCCGCGCAAGGGCTCGGCATCATCGTGGTGACCTCGGAAATGCCGGAGCTCCTGCTGTTGTCCGATCGGATACTCGTCATGTGCGAGGGACGGCAGACGGGGATCCTCGCGCGCGAGAATGCGACGCAGGAGACCGTGATGCGTCTTGCGGCGCCGGGCATGGCCGCGTGGTCGCAGGAATCCGCATCATGAAAGCGCTCCTGCGCCTTCTCTCCCGAACAAAGCTCTATTGGGGATTGGTGTTGATCTGTCTGATCGGCGCTCTCACCTCGCCGCAGACCTCGTCCGGCCACAACATTTTCCTGTCCTACGGCAACCTCACCGACGTGCTGCGCCAGGTCTCGATCACCGGGCTGGTCGCGACAGGCATGACCATGGTCATCCTGCTCGGCGGGATCGACCTGTCGGTCGGCTCCGTGATGGGCTTCTCGACAGTAATCTGCGCCATGCTGCTTACCAAGCCGGGCTGGACCTCGGCGACCATCATGGGCGTGCCGGCCGCGATCGTCGTCAGCGGCGCTGCCGTGGCACTCGCTGCGCGCTTCGTGGTCGCGGGGCTCGCTCGAGGGCGCGACGTCAGCGCCGGACGGCGCCGTGAGGTCGCGCTTTCGCGGTGGCAAGGCCTGGGCCTTCCGGGCTTGCTCGGCCTCATCACCGCAGTTGCGGTCGGCTGGTGGGTGACGAATCAGGTACCGACCAAATTCGGTGTTCTCGGTGTGCTGCTCGTGGCGCCGTGTCTTGCGTTGCTGCTCGGAGCGCTCAATGGCGTCCTGATCGTCACCGGACGGTTGCAGCCGTTCATCGCGACGCTCGCGATGATGGTCAGCGCGCTGGGCATCGCGCGATTGACCGCGGGTTCTGACAACGCCGTAGTGCCGGTCTACACGGGTACCAATGCGACCGAGGCGTTCGAGCTGCTGCGTTCGATGTTGTGGGGTGTGCTGCCGGTACCGAGCGTCTTCTTCCTTGCCGCCATCTGCCTCTTCGGCGCCGTCCTGCGGTTCACGACCTTCGGTCGTTACGCCTACGCGATCGGAGGCAACGTCGAGGCCGCGAAGCTTTCGGGCATCAAGGTCGCGCGGGTGCAGCTCACGACCTATCTGTTGTCCGGCCTGCTCGCCGGAATCGCGGGTGTCCTGTTCGTGGCGCAGTACCGGCAGGGCAAGCCCGATGCGGGCGCGGGGCTGGAGCTTGACGCGATCGCGGCAGTCGTGATCGGCGGCACCAGCCTGATGGGTGGACGCGGCGGTCTCGCCGGCACCTTTGTCGGCGTGCTGATCTTCGGCCTGCTTTCCGACATCCTCCAGCTTCAGAACATCGACTCCAACGTTCAGCTCCTGATGAAGGGGCTGATCATCGTGTGCACCGTGCTGGTGCAGGAGCAGAATCTCGGCCAGCTCATTGCGCGATGGCGGTTCAGCCACTCGGGCGAAGCGCGTGCCGATCCGCAAACAGCCGAGCCCCATCGGCTGCAAAACGCCGCAAAGGCGCAATTCGCAAGGGAGGATCTCGATGAAGCGTCGTGAATTCCTAAAATTGTCGACCACCGCGGCCGGTGCCGCGATGACGATCTACCTGCCGGTCGGCTGGACTCCGGCGAAGGCCGCCGGCAAGTCGAGGGTCGGCTTCAGCCAATGCACGACACTCGAGCCGTGGCGCGTGCAGTTCAACAAGGACATCCAAGCCGAGGCGAAGAACCATCCGGATATCGACCTCATCATCACCGACGGCCAGGACAAGACCGAAAAGCAGGTCGCCGACTGCGAGAACCTCATCGTGCAGCAGGTCAACGTGCTCCTGATCTCGCCGAAGGAATCGGCGGGCCTGACCGGCGTCGTGGAGAAGGCGATCGACGCCAAGATTCCGGTCATCGTGCTCGACCGCAACGTCGATACCAAGCGTATCACCCAGTTCATCGGTGGCGACAACGTCGCGATCGGCAAGGCGGCCGGTGAGCATGCAGTCAAGCTGCTCGGCGGCTCCGGCAAGGCGGCGGGCAATGTCGTCGAGATCTGGGGCGGCATGGGCACCCAGCCCGCGCATGACCGGCACGACGGCTTCCATGCGCACACCGACAAGGAACCGGGTATCAAGTACCTGCTCAACAACCAGTCGGGCGACTGGAAGCAGGACAAGGCCTACAACATCATGACGACGGCGCTGCGCAACAACGAGAAGATCGACCTGATCTATGGCCACAACGACCCGATGGCCTATGGCGCCTATCTCGCTGCCAAGGATGCCGGCCGCGACAAGGACATCAAGTTCATCATCGGCATCGATGGCTTGCCGGACGAAGGCGTCACCTGGGTTTCCAAGGGACAGCTCACCGCAACGTTCCTTTACGCGACACCTGGCGCAGAAGGGCTGCGGCAGGCCGCCAAGCTGTTGAAGGGCGAGAAACTTGAACCGGTCATCACCCTGCCGACGATGCTGATCACCAAGGAGAACGCGCCGGAGATTCTCAAGAAGAACGGATTGCTCTGAGCCGGTTCAGCCTATTTTGAACCTGGCGCGGAGTTCGGGCTAACGAGCCTCGAGCAGAACTCTTCAAATCGGGGGCCCGATCGCGCGCGTCGACTGCGCAAGATCAGGCCCTCCCAAACCGAGGTCAGTGTGGACGATCCAATCTTCGATAGAAGGGACGGAGTGTGGCTGAACGAGCCGGAACAATGGACTGCGCTTGCCGGCGGTCTGCATGTCGTCACCGATCGCGCCACCGATTTCTGGCAGGAAACCCACTACGGCTTCCACCGCGATAATGGGCACTTCCTCGGCTTTCCGACCACCGACGCTTTTACGGCCGAGATGCGGGTGCAGGGCGATTTTCAGGCGCTGTACGATCAAGCTGGCATCATGGTCCGCATCGATGCGCAACATTGGGTCAAGGCCGGTATCGAATTCTCAGATGGTCGAGCCATGCTCGCCAGCGTCCTGACTGACGGGCGATCGGACTGGGCTACTGCGCCCTATGAGCGTGACCCTAGGGACTTCTGGGTGCGCGCAACCGTCGCGAACGGGACGCTTCGCCTACAGGTTTCACACGACGGCCGCGTCTGGCCGCTTGTGCGATTGTCGCCGTTCCCGAGGGCAAGCAGCTACCGCGTCGGACCCATGGCCTGCACACCCGAGCGCGCCGGCTTGCAGGTGGCCTTTTCGATGTTTCGCCTGACGGCGCCGCTTGGGAGGGGGCTGCACGATCTCGCTTGAAAGTCGCTGCTAGCGCGGCAGCCGTGATGTCCGCCGATCCGGATTGGTCTGCGATAAGCCGAAGCGCGATTCGCCGAGAGAGGCGCGCGTCAGCGTCGAGTGAACATGTCAATAAAAGAACGATGCAGGTTGGAAAACCATCTAGACGAATGCCATGAGTTTCGAGGCCTGACCTTGCCGACGATGTGACCGAATGGGCTATTCACTGCCGCTCCTGTGGCCTACCCAGACCTCGCCAGCCTGGCGACCTGGACAGCGCCGGCCGGCTCCGTGCATCAATGGGGGGCGTCGCTCAGGGACGAACGCGGATGATCGTCATCCCCTTGCGTCGCTTGGTCGGGTTCAAGGCGACGACGGCCTCGTCGAGGGTCGAGACGTGGCCGATGTTCGTCCGCAGTCGTCCGTCCCGCACCCGCTGGACGATCTCACTCAGTTGGGCACGATCGGACTCGACGACGAAGTCGACTACGATGCCGTCGGTGGGCCGCGCCTCGGCCGGGCCGACGATGGACACGAACGTTCCACCGGCTCGAACGAGGCGTGCGGACCGCTTCCCGATGTCGCCGCCGATGACGTCGAACACCAGATCGACTCCGCCGACGTCTTCCAGGGCGCCGTTGTCGAGGTCGACGAACGCCTTCGCGCCTAAGTCGAGCACCGTCTGACGGTCGGCGGCGCGTCCGCTGCCGATGACGTGGGCGCCGAACTCTCGTGCGAGCTGTGTCGCCATCGAACCGACTGCGCCGGCCGCGCCGTGCACGAGCACGCTCTGCCCTGCCTGAAGGCGGCCATGCTGGAACAGTCCTTGCCAAGCGGTGAGGCCCGAGATCGGCAGGCTCGCGCCCACCGTGAAGTCGACGTCGCCCGCGAGCGGCGCGAGGTTGCGTGCCTCCATGGCCACATACTCCGCCAGGGCGCCGTCGCGATACCAGTCGGCGAGGCCGAACACGCGCTGTCCCACTGACAGCCCCGTTGTGCCGTAGCCGAGAGCGGTGACCACTCCGGCCAGCTCGTGGCCGGGGATCGACGGTGTTCGGTCTTGGCCGAGGCGATCGGTCCAGGTCGAGGGCCACTCGAGCTCAGTCGGGACAAATCGCGACGCATGAACCTGAACGATAACGTCGTTTATCGCTGCCTGCGGCTTCGGTCGCTCCGCCAGCTTCATTCCACCCGTTCCTGCGGCCTGATCCGTCACAACGATTGCCTTCATGATCATTTTCTCCTCGGTCATTTGTCTCTTTGCTCGAAATGTTGCAGGCGGCGTGGACGCGCCGGCACTCCACAAATGCCGGCCATTGTCGAACTGTTGTCTGCGCGTCTGCGATCTGCGCCGACCGAGTTCCACGAAGCCTGATGGATCGGAAATCGTTCCAGCCGCTGGTGCTGGCGAATAGATGCGTTGCGCCTGATCATAAAACAGTACCAAGACTGCCGATTTTGGCAGTACCATCACACGATGGCGGCCCTCCGCATCCAACTCGATCGTGCCAGAAGGACTCCGCTGGCTGCCCAGATTTATTCGGCGATCCGAGAGGGCATCGAGAACGGACGGCTCGCCTCGGGCGCGCGGTTGCCCTCCTGGCAGGATCTGGCCGCTCAACTCGGCGTCTCTCGCGGCACCGTCCGTGTGGCTTACGAGCGTCTCATTGCCGAGCAATTCGCGATTGGTCTTGGGGCGGCAGGAACTCGTGTGGCCGAGCGGCAGTCCAGATCCTCAACACCTGATTGGTCGCCGGAAGCCCCGCTTTTGCCGGACCTCTTCTACGAGTTCGGAAAGGCGCCGCTGGCATTTCAGATGGGCGTTCCCGCTCAAGACGCCTTCCCATTCAAGCTGTGGTCGCGCGTCCTCTCTCGTGAGACCCGCCGGGCTGCGGTCGCGCCGGTGACGTATCCGGATCCGCGTGGCGATCCGGAGCTGCGAAAGGAAGTCGCTGCTTACTTGGGGCTCGCCCGCAGCATCCGGTGCACCCCCTCTCAGGTGCTCATAACAGGTGGATTCTCCGGTGCGCTCGGTCTGGCGATCCGAGGGCTTCAGCTTGGAAATATCGGAGCTTGGATCGAGGATCCAGGCTTTCCGCTCACCCGCACCGCCCTCGGCCTGGCTGGCTTGGCCGTGACAGCTGTCCCGGTCGATGCGGAAGGACTAGATGTTGCTGCTGGTGTCCAGAACGCCGCTGGAGCGAAATTGGTGGTTGTGACACCAGGCCAGCAGGCGCCGCTCGGGATGCCAATGTCGCTGCCGCGGCGGCTTGCGCTGCTCGCCTGGGCTCGGCGCAACGACACCTGGATCATTGAGGACGACTACCTGAGCGAACTGCAGCTGAAAGGACGGGCGGCTCCGGCTCTTGCATCGCTCGATCATGGAGGACGGGTGCTGCACATAGGCAGTTTCAGCAAAACGATCAGTCCGGCGCTGCGCCTGGGTTTCATGGTCGTGCCGCCGGAACTGAGTGGTCGGTTCGCTGAGCTCGCTGCTTGCTTGGCACCGGCGCCGGCTGCAGCCGTGCAGCGCGCTGTGGCGGAATTCCTGCGGGAAGGGCACTACATTCGCCATCTGCGCCGCATGAAGCGGCTTTACGCCGCTCGACGGGAGGCCCTGCTTCGTTATCTGGGAGAGGCGGCATCAGACTCGATAAAGTTGCAGGCAACCGCCGGTCTGGCTGTGGTGATCTTGCTTCCGGAGTTTGTGTCAGACGTGGACGTAGCTTTGCGCGCCCTACAGTTCGGCCTGGCCCCGGCTCCCCTCTCGCCGTGGTACAGGCAGCCTCCGCGGCGGCAGGGACTGCTGCTCTGCGTGACCAACCTCAATGAACGGCGGCTGCAGGCCGACTGTCATCGGTTGTTGGAATTGGCGCGATAGCACTCATGAAAGCACGGCAGCTACGCATTGTCGTCCGTTTCGACGCTATCGTTTCAATGAGCAGACGTATCGCTCGTCCTTCCCAAGCGATTTGACTGAGCGGGGCTTGCCAGTACTCCGACAGAACGTAGGCCAAATGGCGGGCCTTCACACTCAACCCTGTCATACCGTCGGGGGTCCATGATCGCTCGTTCAACGGGATCGAGCCGGGCCAGCCTGATAGCCCGGTGAGGGCGTATCAATTATTGATCCTCTTCTTGGTTTTCGCCCCTGTCGTGCCCCACGCGCAGCCACGAGTTCGAAGCCGGATTCGTACGTCCATTTGGCTCAGAGCAGGGCGCGAAGAGAATGGCTTCAGGCGGCTTTGCTTTCCCTCCAGATGGCGATGAAGAGTTCCGGGAGCGCAGGGAAACGCTTAAACCGTCCAGGACTCGATCCGAACTACGAGGCATCGATCTACTACAGGGCCTCAAGTCCTTCGATTTTCCTTCCCAAGCTGATCGCGTCCTACACGCCGACCGCGGAGCCCGGCTGACCGCCCGACGCTTCATCCCGCCTTGTCGCTGAACGCGGCGGGAAGCGTGGCGAGGAACGACATCACGCGCTGCGTGCGCAGGGGCGGGCGGCGGTTGGAGGTGCGCAGCATCCACAGGGGCTCCGCCGGCGCGCGCCAGGGCGCAAGCACTTCGACGAGCCGGCCGGTGCGCAGGTCTTCATGGACGAGCCACGCCGGCCCCCAGCCGATGCCGAATCCATTCGCGATCAAAGCGACCGAAGCGTGCGCGTCGTCGCAAATGTGCTTGGGCTTGGGCGCGACGCGAACAGGTTTTTTGCCGCGCGGATCGGTGAAGCGCCAAGTCAGGATTTGGCCGTTCGCGGGATTGCGGAAGCCGACGTGGTCATGCGCGGAAAGCTCGTATGGAGTCGCCGGTACGCCGCGCGCGTTCAGATAGGCGGGCGAGGCGCAAGCGATCCAGGAGAACGTGCAAAGCCGCCGCGCCTGGTGGCCGGGCACGCGGTCGAGAGGTCCTGAGCGGATCGCGACGTCGACGCCTTCGGCCGCGAGATCGAGAATCTCGTTGCGGAATTTGACCTCGATCTCGATTTCCGGTCGCTCCCGCAGGAACGCGGGCAGCCGCGGCAGGATGCAGGCGCGCGCGAACGAGGCCGGGGCCGTCACGCGCACCCGTCCGCCATCGTCGCGCGCGGCTTCACCGAGCGCGGATTGGACGCGGGCGAGACTTTCGGCCAGCGTGCGTCCTGCCGCCATCAGCCGCTCGCCCTCCGCGGTCAGCGCCAGCGAATGGGTGGAGCGATGCAAGAGCCGCATTCCGCGAGCCTGTTCGAGGCGGGCGACCGCCTTGGACATCGCCGAGGTGGTCGTCCCCGCTCGCCGCGCGGCTTCGGCGAAGGAGCCCGCCTCGACGACGCGAACGAAGGCGAGGAGACGCGAGAGGTCGGGAGGCAAGGTCGTTGTGGACATTCAGTCCACATAGTCATGGCGGCGCGGTCGCTACAAGAGGTCGTTCCGAGGGGCCAAATGGGGACCGTCAGCGCGCATCCTGCGCCGCTAGAAACCGGGAAGTCCCATGAACCCCATCGAAATCACCCTGGAAGCCCTCGACGCCGCCGAGCGCGCAATTCCCCCCGGCCAGCCGGTCTATATGCTCAATCTGCTCCGCTACCGCCCGTATGCGCGTTACGAGGACGGCTTCGAGGCCGCGCCGTGTTCGGGCCGCGAAGCCTTTCATGAACGCTATAGACCGGCATTCCGGCGTCTCGCGGCCGGCAGACCGCTCGTACGGATGTTTTCCGGGCCGGTCCTGGCGAGCCTGGTCGGCCCGCAAGGCGAACGCTGGGACGAAGCCGCGATCAATGAATACGGCGATTTCGCCACTTTCCGCTCGATCATCGACACCGAGACTTACCGGCGCGAAGCCGCCCCGCATCGGCACGCGGCGCTCGAGGATTTCCGGTTGTTCGCGCTCGCCAAGGGGATGTGAACGCATTGAGGCGGGCGACCGTGCATTCGCCTCAACGAAGCTCAACGCTACACCGATGCTGCGCACGCGGTCGCGCATTTCCAGTTTTCCCACGGCTTCGTATGAACGCATGAAAGCGAGCACGTCCGGACGCTTGATGTCCCGCCTGCACAGCTTACCGAAGCGACCCTTGATGTAGCCGACGCGGAGTTCAAGTACTTCGATGGTTTTGGGGTCCCGCACCGCGACGATCCTGCCGCGTTTGACTTTCTCCACCTTCTTCTTCGCAAGCCACTCGTCGGCCTGGCGGCCGTGGAAGCGGTAACCCATCCGCCAAAGCTTGGATGCAGCGTTACCCAGCCTGCTCTCGTCCGGCTTGACGAGGAGATAGAGTCCGCCGGGCTCCACGCGGCCCCATCGAATTTGGGTCGGGCGGTGCGGCAGTCAACGTCGGTCCGGATCTGCTTGGGGTTGGCGCACGCGCCATCGTTCTTGCGGGCCCTCTCCTCAATTCTTTCGTTCGGAACAGCGAAAGTCGGCGCGAACGTTTGTTCTCCCGATACCAACAAAATTACCAACAAATCGGACGGCTGAGATCGGATGAGAACAAACGGTGACGAACACCGATGTACGTGGAAGGGCATATTTTCAAGGGTTTCCGAGCGCTGCGCGGACTGTGGCGGACGCTTGAGAACGAGCTTGAACAGCCTAGTTGGTGCCCCTGGCCGATAATTGCCTAGAGCCATAACCATTTGAATTTGAAACCACTTTTATCGTTGATTGCCGCCGATACCAACACAAATACCAGCAGATGACGCGCGGTATTTGGCGACAAAAATAAAACGGCGGGCTTCCCGTAGCGGGCACGCCTATGCGGTTCCGGACTCCACAATCGCGCCGATCGGAATCGAACCCGACTCTAACCGAACCTCCGGCGGGATCGACCGCGAGGTTAGTCTCAGCTGTTCGAGCGGAATGATCGAAATCGTGGGTTTGACTCCCACTCTCTCCGCCATTTCTGCGCCACAGCTCTCCCCATTATCCGATTGTTCAAATCTACTCCCAGACCACCGGAGAACTCCGCGATTTTGCGCTAATTCCTCGCGCAAGCTGTAGTTTCTTGCCGTGGGTTCGGAGGAGGGTTCTTTCGCCACTACACGGTTCTCCTCTGCTTCGCATCGTTCGAAGCGATAGCAAAAACAACGAGTAGCGCGATAAAGGTGGTTGCGGCCTGTCCGCGAGCATAACCTTGGTCACCGCGCAAACCGCAGGTATCTATGGCTAATGCACGCGCACGGGGTCGACGGGCGCTAAGTCGCGGATGCACATGACACACGATCCCGATGACGCATGGTTCAGGAGCGATAGATCTGGATGAAGACGTGAGCTTCGCGGTGTACGCGACCGCCCTCGCGTTCAAAGCATACAAGTCGCTGCTTGATCCGCTTCGTCTGACCTGCCCCCGATTTTTGGTGATGATCGTGTTGGGGGCGACGACGACACCGTCAACGAGCTAGGCGCTCGGCTCTTCCTCGACTCCGGCACTCTGACGCCCCTTCTGAAACGACTGGAAGCCGCTGGGTATGTCCGCCGAAAACGTGATCCGACGGACAACAGACAGGCTCGCATAACTCTCGCCGATCCCGGATGCGCGCTCGAGCCAATGGAGTGGAGCGCGTTCGAGAAGTTCCTGTGTGCAATTGACGTCGGAGCGGAGGGAATGACCTCTCTGAGGCGCGCGTTGGCGATGGTACGTCTAAAACTCCGCCGACCGAGCGATCGTGCGTCTTAAACGCTGGGAACGGAGCCGTCGCAGTGGCCTATCCGTGGTCAACGTGCAGGGTAATAACCAGCGGCAGTGACAGGTCTGAACCTATGATGTTCGGGTTTTCTGCGATGCTTGGGACGAGAGGCCAATTGCAAAATGCCAGTTGTTGCCGTAGGTCGAATGGTGGGTTTTGGCCCAAAACCGCACGCAGACCCATTGGTACAGGTCGGCCACGCACGCGTCGTAGATTCGGATCTTGGGGCGAGCAAATCGGACATCCGCGCGATTAGAGTGGTCACCATTTCGGAGCGCGCTGGCAGAACTTTTCCATTATCAAACGTCCGCCCAGCACCGCGTGGCCAGTTAAGCTTGCAGCCCCACGGTTCATATCTGGAAGGATGTGGTCTTTCCCTCGAGGCGGTTGGTGGATATCAAAGCATGTTTGCGCTATAGGCATGACCAAGGGGCTGAATTCCGTTTGGTTGTAAGGCGTTGTTCGATGGCGGAGCCCCGAGATGGTATCTCCGGCAAATCATGAAAGTGGGTTTGGCAACCTTCAGCCGGCATGGGAGGATGGCGAACGCATCTTCTACAGGGGATGGCACGAAGGCATTGATGGTCCCAAGGCCGTATTGGTTGTAGTTCTCGCGGCCAATCCTCCGACCGCCGGCGGTCTCAAGCGGCTCGCCCACGAATTCGATCTGAAACATGAATTGGCCGATGCGACCTGGGCGGCGCGCCCGCTGGAAATGCTGCGTGAGCGTGGCCGGACCATGCTCGTGCTCAGCGATCCTGGAGGTGGGCCGCTGCACCATGCTCTCGGTGCGCCGATGGAGGTGCAATCGTTCCTTCGTATCGCCATCTCGCTTTCTTCGGCCATCGGTGGACTGCACGATCGCGGTATCGTTCACAAGGACGTCAAGCCGGCCAATATTATCGTTGATATTGCGGCCGGCCGGGCCTGGCTTACCGGGTTTGGCAGTGCGACGCGTCTGACGCGCGAGCGGCGGATGCTCGAACCGCCCGAGACCATCGTCGGCACGCTCGCTTATATGGCGCCCGAACAAACCGGACGCATGAATCGCTCGATCGATTCCCGCAGCGACCTGTACGCACTTGGCGTCACGCTCTACCAGCTGATCACGGGCGTGCTGCCGTTCGCCGCGACCGATCCGCTGGAGTGGGTGCATTGCCATGTCGCGAGGCGGCCGATGCCGCCGGCGGAGCGGGTGAGGGGGGTGCCCGGCGCGATCTCGGCAATCATCATGAAGGCGCTGGCCAAGACGGCCGAGGAACGCTACCAGACCGCCGCCGGCCTCGAGAGTGATCTGCGGCGCTGCCTTGCAGCTTGGAAATCGGAACGCCGGATCGAGGATTTCCCGCTCGGCGAACACGACGCGCCCGACCGGCTGCTGATTCCCGAGAAATTGTACGGCAGAGAGCGCGAGATCGAAGCCTTGTTAGGCTGGTTCGATCGCGTGGTCAGGAGCGGTGCACCGGAGTTGGTCCTGATCTCTGGATACTCCGGCGTTGGCAAGTCCGCCGTCGTCCACGAGTTGCACAAGGAGCTGGTTACGAATCGCGGGCTGTTCGCCTCCGGCAAGTTCGACCAGTACAAGCGCGACGTCCCCTATGCGGCGCTCGCCGAGGCTTTTCAGAATCTGATTCGGCAGCTTCTTGCAAAAAGCGACTCCGATCTGACGCCCTGGCGTGACGCCCTCCGCGCTGCGCTCGACCCGCTCGGCCAGTTGATCGTCGATCTCGTTCCCGAGCTACGGCTGGTCATCGGCGACCAGCCGCCGGTCCCCGAGGTTTCGCCGCAAGACGCGCAGCGACGCTTTCAGCTCATCGTTCGCCGCTTCATCGGCGTCTTCGCCAAGCCAAACCATCCTCTTGCTCTCTTCCTTGACGACCTACAGTGGCTGGACCTCGCCACGTTGGATATCATGGAGAATCTCCTAACTAGGTTCGGTCTGCGACATCTGCTCCTGATCGGCGCCTATCGCAACAACGAGGTCGATGCCAAGCATCCGCTGACGCAAAGACTGGCCACAATTCGTGAATCCGGTGCGCGCTTGCAGGAGATCAGCCTGGCGGCCCTCCCCTGCTGCAGCGTGGAGCGGTTGACTGTCGATGCGCTTCGCTGCGAGCCGGCGCGCGCCGCGCCGCTGGCGCTGTTGATGCATGAAAAGACCGGCGGAAATCCGTTCTTTCTCATCCAGTTTCTGCAAACGCTGTCTGAAGAAGAGTTGCTGACGTTCGATCATGACAAGATGCAATGGCGCTGGGACCTAGGGCGGATCCGTACCAAAGGCTACACGGAAAACGTCGCGGATCTTATGGTCGACAAGCTGAGGGGCTTGCACGACGAGACACAGCAGGCCCTGCTGGAACTGGCTTGTTTAGGCAATAGTGCCGAGGTGACGACGCTCTCCCTTGTGCACGCAAAATCCGAGCAGGACGTTCACGCAGATCTTCGCGAAGCAGCTCGTCTCGAGTTGGTCCGGTTTGTTGATGGCTCCTACACGTTCGCGCACGACCGGGTGCAGGAAGCCGCCTATGGGCTCCAGCCGAACGACGACAAGCGGGCTGCTCTGCATCTCCGAATTGGCATGGCACTCGCTACACACCTCGCGCCGGACGAGACAAGCGAGGGGCTCTACGTTGTTGCCAATCAACTGAACCGCGGCGTCACTGCTTTGACTCGCGAGGCTGAACGGGAACAGATCATTACCGTCAATTTCGCTGCTGGACGCCGCGCCCGGAATGCGACGGCCTACCAAGCCGCCATAGCTTACCTTGAGATCGGCCGCGAGTTACTCGGGAAGGATGCGCATCCGCGCTCCAGCCGGACCGCCTTCGCCGTGGCCTTGCTGCACGCGGAGTGCGAATTCCTGGTCGGTCGTCTGGACGACGCGGAAGCGGACCTGCTGGTCCTCTCGCAGAGTTGCTCAGACATACCGTCTAGCGCGGACGTCGTCAGGCTTCGGGCGCAGCTATACACCGCTGCGGGCCGACTTGAGCACGCCGTTGACGTCTGTCTCGCGTTTTTGCGCCAAGTCGGGATCGACTGGCTCCCCCACCCCAACCGCAGTCAAGTCGACGAAGACCGGCAACGGCTGCGAAGTCTGGCACAAGAACTGTCGGACGACGAACTGCAGGCGTTGCCGTCGATGGCCGATCCCTACCACCGTGCGACCATGCGAGTTTTGGCTGACCTCGTCACACCCGCCTTTCTGACTGATCGCAACCTGTCTGACATCATGCTCATGGCCGCCACACGGCTTACAATCGAGCATGGCATCTGCCCTGAATCCTGCTATCCATTGACCGCCGCATTCGGCGTTCTCGCCAGCAATTCGGCCGATGCGGAACTTGGATTTCGACTATCACGATTTGGGGCTGCTCTCGCTGACAATCAGCCGCAATTGGGGTTGAGCGGACGGGCGCTTTTGGTATTCGGACTTCATGTGACCCCATGGGTTCGTCCGATCCGGTCCGGCCAACCGTTCATGCAGCGCAGCCTTGCAATTTGCTTGGCGATCGGCGACCTCGCCTTTGCTGCCTACTCGCATCGCGGATTGTTGTCAGTGGCTCTCTTCTGTGGCGACCCACTCCCGGAAGTCTGCTTGCACGCCGAGCAGGCCCTGGCGTTCGCGGAAGCCTCGGGCATCCGGCTATCCGCCGAATTCCTGTCCTTGCAAAGAAATCTGGCGCTTGGCCTGATGGGACGCGATGACGAGCACAGCTTCGAAGTGCCAGCCAGCATTGGCCCTCTCCCCTCGCACGTTAAGGAGCCGCTGAGTACCTTCTTCTACTACGCCGCGCAAATCCAGCTCAACCTGCTTGCCGGACGTCATGATATAGCGCTTGCTTTCGCTGAGCGTGCAGACCAACTCTCTTGGTGCGTCCGAGCCTATTCGGAGTTCACCGAATACCGCTTCTACACGGGGCTCGCCCATGCCGCTGCTCATCACGCGTCGGGATCCGACCGTGAAAAACACGTCAAAGGCCTCCGTGAGCAGCACCGCAAGCTCACGATCTGGTCCGCTCGCTGTCCGGCGAACTTCGCGGCGCGACACGCACTGCTCACAGCGGAGATCGCTCGTATCGAAGGCCGCGAACTCGAGGCAGAACAGCTGTATGAGGAGTCGATCCGGCTGGCCCGGGACGCTGGATTCGTGCAGATCGAAGCAATCGCTGCAGAGTGCGCTGCGCACTTCTACGAGGCGCACGGCATTCGAACCGCCGTTGTGGCCTATCTGACCACTGCACGTGATTGCTACTTGCGGTGGGGTGCCGAAGCCAAGGTGCGGCAACTCATGCGAATGTATCCGCAGTTGCAGGAGAAAGAGTCCGCGCTGGGCCCGACTAGCACGATCGGGGCGTCACTCGACCACCTCGATCTTGTTACAGTCCTTAAAGTGTCGGAGGCGGTTTCGGGCGAGATCGTGCTGGAGAATCTGATCGACAGGCTATTGCGGACGGCCGTCGAGAGCGCCGGCGCGCAACGCGGGCTAGTGATTCTGCCGCAGGGTACCGAGCTGCGAATCGGCGCGGAAGCGATCACTAACGACGCTGCGATTACGATTAGCCTACGTGATCAACAGATTTGCGGCGCCGAAATCGCGGAATCGATCGTCATGTACGCTGCGCGGACGCAGCAACCCGTTGCCCTCGACGATCACCTGATGGAGAGCATATTTGCCAATGACGGCTATCTCCGACGCAAGCAGGTCCAGTCGATCCTGACCCTGCCGCTTGTGAAGCATGACAGGCTGGTCGCGCTGCTCTATCTCGAAAACAATCTCGCTCCGCGAGCGTTTACGCCGCCGCGACTCGCGGTCCTGAAGTTTCTTGCCTCCGAGGCCGCGACGTCGCTCGACAACGCGCGCCTCTATCGCGAGCTTCAGGAACGCGAATCCAGAATCCGCCGTCTGGTCGACTCCAATGTCATCGGAATCCATATCTTCGACGAGGAGGGCGTCATCGTCGATGCAAATCGGTCCTTCCTCATGAGCATTGGATACGACCGAGAGGATCTGATCGCGCGCCGGTTGCGTTACATGGACCTCACTCCGCCGGAATGGCGTGAACGCAGCATCCGCGCTCAAGAAGAAATGAAGATGACGGCGGCTGTCCAGCCCTTCGAGAAGGAATATTTACGTAAGAACGGCAGCCGGGTGCCGGTTCTCGTTGGCTCGGCTGCATTCGACGAGCGACGGGACAGAGGCGTAACCTTCGTCCTGGATTTGAGCGAGCGTAAACGCGTCGAAGCGAGCGCGCGCGAGAGCGAGCGACGTTACCGCGAGGTGCAGATGGAGCTGGCGCATGCCAACCGGGTTGCGGTGATGGGGCAACTAACCGCATCGATCGCCCATGAGTTGAACCAGCCGATCGGGGCGGCAGTCACCTATGCCAATGCCGCGTTATCCTGGCTCCGGGCCTGTCCTCCGGATCTGGAGGAGGTCCGGCAGGCCCTCGGCTTCGTCGTCGAAAGCAATGTGCGGGCAGGCGAGGTTATCGATCGGACCCGCGCTCTGGTAAAGAAGGCCCCGCCGCGGCAGAACAGGCTCGAAATCAACGAGGAGATACTCGAGGTCACGGAATTGGTACGTGGCGAGATGGCAAAAAACGGCATCTCGATGAAGACCCATCTTGCGGAGAATTTACCGTCCGTGTGGGCCGACCGTGTTCAGATTCAACAAGTGATGCTCAATTTATTGATCAATGCGATCGAAGCCATGAGCGGAACAAGCGAAGGACCACGTGAATTGCTTGTCAGCACCGAGCAGTCGCCTTCTGGAGCCGTGCTGGTGGCCGTGCGGGATTCCGGACCCGGATTTCCCCCCGAAGGTGCCGAGCGGCTGTTCGAATCGTTCTACACAACCAAACCCGGCGGCCTGGGCATGGGGTTGTCGATTTCCCATTCGATTATCGAGGCTCACGACGGGAAATTATGGGCCAACGCGAACCTGCCACGTGGCGCCGTAGTGCAGTTTACGCTGCCTGCGCTCGCGCCGCAGGAAGAAAGGAAATAGCGAAGGGGAGCAAGTTCTCTTGCCGGAATTCCACGGCTTTTCAGCGGTAGTCCAGCCGGAATATCCTCGGGACTGTTGAGGTTCATGGAATGAAAGCGGCACGATGAGGAAAGATGCATCTTGTGCACCCGCGACGTTTGCCCGGCAACGCCCGACCGTGCTGGTTGTTGATGATGATCTGCGCACCCGCGGCGCACTAAGCAGCCTGTTCCGCTCGGTTGGTCTCGGCGTTCAGGCCTTCGAATCGGCTGCGGATATGCTGAAATATCCAATACCTTCCGCCCCGAGCTGCCTTGTGTTGGACATCATATTACCGCAGCTCGACGGCTTTGAGCTGCAAGTCGAGTTGGGCCGCCTGGGCAACAGGATTCCGATCATCTTCATGACGGGATATGGCGATATTTCGATGTCGGTGAAGGCGATGAAGGCCGGGGCAATCGACTTCCTGACCAAGCCGTTTCGCGACCACGAGATGCTCGAGGCTGTAACCAGGGCGCTCGATCGGGATCAAAAGCGGCGTGTTGAAGAACGGCGCACCGAACAGATCAGAGCCAGATTTGATACGTTGACCGCGCGTGAACGCGAGGTCATGTCGCTGGTGACGGCCGGTCTCATGAACAAGCAGGTGGCCAGCGAAATCGGCATAAGCGAAAGAACGGTGAAGATTCACCGCGGCCATGTCATGCGAAAGATGGGCACTGAGTCGCTGGCTGATCTGGTGCTGATCGCCGAGTCTCTCGGCGTTCGCTCGCGAAGACGCAACACTAGCACCTAGGTTGTATTGTTTCGTCATTGTCGCATGGCATTATCCGTAAACGCGGTCGATAGACGCGGATCATCGAACGTCTCTACATGGCGGCGCGAGTGACAGATAAACCGCTTATAGTGATCGTGGACGACGACGACGTCTTTCGCGCGGCTCTGGAAAATCTGGTGAGGTCACTTGGATGGGGCACTCGGGCATTCGCGTCGGCCGAAGCGTATTTGCAATCGTCGCTGGTGAATCAGACGAGTTGCCTGATCGCCGATATACAGATGCCAAAAATGAACGGCCTTGAGTTGCACGAGCGCTTGTCGACTTCGGGGTTCGATATACCTGTCATTTTTATAACTGCCCATCCAGAGGAGGCGCTCAAGGCACGGGCGCTGAACGCGGGGGCGGTCTGCTTCCTCCACAAACCGCTGGACCTGCAGGGTCGACGGCTTGCGGAATGTGTCGAGCGAGCTCTACAGCGGCGAGGGCCGCATCCCTGACCGGGGGCCGGCTGAAAAATCCCGACGTCCGGCCTTGAATCCGGTTCACGACCAAACGCATGGCATGGGCATGGGCTGTCGATCTGCCGCTCGATGATCGACGCGCATGGCGGACAGTTATGGGTAACCGCCGACAAGGGGCGAGGCGCCGTCTTTCAGTTCACGGTGCCCGTGGATCGCGGCTACGTAACGGCCGAACGTTCAAGTGCCTGAGGCCGGAACTGGAACCGGGGAGGGCCGCAAATGCTGCGGATGCGATCGAATCATGCTTGTGCGATCTCCGCGTTTCGTGATGTTACGGAATCTTCTGAATAAACTATCCTTCCGCGGCTGGTCGGCTGAAAGCCATCTCTCTCACGGCGATGGGCCCCCGATTCCGGCGTGCCCTAGGATCAAGAAATGAAATGGGAATCGGCAATGAGGGCAGACTTGCCTGCTGCCTCCCCTGTTAAAGCTGCGGGGGACGCGACCGTATTCGTCATCGATGACGACCCACTCACGCTTGGCGCGCTCAGCAGCTTGTTCCGTTCAGTTGGACTTGGCGTGAAAGTCTTCGCATCGGCAACCGAGCTGCTCGAATATCCGTTGCCCGCTGTCACGAGCTGCCTCGTCTCCGATATCAGACTGCCGCGGCTGAGCGGCTTCGACTTGCAGGCCGAGCTGGGCCGCCTGGGCATCAACATGCCGATCATCTTCATCACTGGGCATGGCGACGTTCCGATGTCGGTCAAGGCCATGAAGGCCGGTGCGTTCGACTTTCTGACCAAGCCGTTTCGCGAGCAGGATATACTCGATACGGTGGCCAAGGCTCTCGACCGAGACCAGAAACGTCGCAGCGAAGAAAGGTACAATGCTCGACTGCGAGAGCGATTTGAGTCGTTGACGGCGCGCGAACGCCAGACCATGGCGATGGTAACGGCCGGGCTCTTGAACAAACAGGTGGCCGACAAGATTGGCATAAGTGAAGTTACAGTGAAGATGCATCGCGGCCACGTCATGCGGAAAATGGGGACGCGATCGTTAGCCGATTTGGTGCTTTTTGCGGAGAAACTTGGAATCCGCGGACGGGAAATGAACGACTAGCGCCGGGCAGTTTGCGACTGAGAGTCCGGGCGATGCGGACGCATGGCCGTCGGCCTTCAACCGAGCGCATCTACGGATTGACGGATTATTTCGACCACGTCGTCCGGGGACGTGACGAGAGGAACGTGGTCGACTTGGCGCGAAGTGATGTGGGCCTTCATCCGGTTCGCCATGAAGTGCTGCGTTTGAGGATTGATCATCCGGTCTTCCTCCGCGATCAAGAACCAGGATGGCCTTGTTTTCCAGCCCGGCTTCGACACCGGCTGTTTGATGCAGGTGACGTCGATAGGGCGCTGCGTAGCATAAAGCAGGTGCGTTTCCGCGGGCGCGGCGTGTTGTGCGAACGCCTTGCCGAAGTCGCGCTCAGCCATCCAGATCAGGCCATTGGCATCCGGCGCGAGTTTGGCCGTATCGGGATGCGCCGGCAGGCGGTAGAACACGTCGCCCACGGTTTCCCCTTCGTCCGGCGCCAGCGCCGCGATGAAAACCAGCGACTTGACCCTCTCGCTTGCGGACGCCGAAATAACGGCGCCAGCGTAAGCATGCGCCGCCAGGATCACTGGTCCCTCGGTTCGCTCGATTGCCCGATCTAGTGCAGCAACGTCGTCGTTGAAGGTGTTGAGCGGTAAGGGAGCCGCTATCACCTGCAACCCCATCGACTGCAATGGCCGAATAACCGCGCTCCAGCTCGATCCGTCGGCCCAGGCGCCATGCGCGAGGATGATTGTCGCGCGGCCCTTCACTTTGTTCATGGCTGCTGCTTTTTGCGTCTTCGCGGAATCGGAGGCAGCGCCCGCCCGACGCGATAGGATGGCCGATGTCAGGGCCGCGCCGGAAGCTGTCGCAAGTGTGCGGAGCACGGCGCGACGCTTGATGTCTGTTTTTCTTGTCATCTCTTCATGGTCTCCATGGGTAGGCTGCGGTGACGGCCGTCGAAACGCAGGGCCGCCGCGTCGGAGGCAACGATGGTTTCCGGCATCAGGCCGCCAGAAATTTCGTCAGGATCTCTGCCGTCTCGGTGGGATTTTCTTCGGGAAAAAAGTGACCTCCCTTTATGGCCTGTCCCTGGACGTTGTCGGCCCACCTGCGCCAGATTCCCAACGCGCCGCCGTCCTCTCCGTAGAACGTATCGAGCGGGCCGCCGGCCGACCACAGATGCAGCATCGGGCAGGCTATCTTGCGAGATTGCTCGCGATCTTTTTTGTCATGCTCGATGTCGATGCCTGCAGCCGCCCGGTACTCCTCGCAGACTGCATGCACCCGCTCCGGATCGCGATACGTCTCCAGGTACTCTGCCTTTATTTCGGGGCCGAAGGAGCCTTCGCCCAACGGGTTGTCGAATGCAGCGTCCGGCGCACCCAGGAGGTATTTTTCCGGAAGCGGTGCTTTCTGCATAAGGAGGCTCCAGGGCCACCAATTCATGGCGAACTTCGCATCGGCGCGCGCCCATGCCTCTGAGATCGGGATGACATCGAACACGGCGAGACGCCGTACATTCTGCGGATGATCGAGGGCTAGGCGATAGGAGACGCGGCCGCCACGATCGTGGCCGACGAGGTCGAACCTGGCGAATCCAAGTTTATCCATGACCGCGACCAGCTCAGTGGCCATCGCCCGCTTGGAGTAGGCGTAGTGATCCTCGGCTGAGGAGGGCACGCCGCTGCGGCCATAGCCGCGAAGGTCGACGCAGATCACGGTGTGGTTGCTCGCGAGCTGCGGCGCCATATGGCGCCACATCAGGCTGGTCCGGGGGAAGCCATGCACCATCAGCAGCGGCGATCCCTTACCGTAACGTCTGATGAAGATGGTGTTGTCACCCACCAGGATTTCTGCTGTCTCGAAATGATCGGATGCAGGCGCTCTTGTTTCGCCGACCGATTGAGCTGCAGCGTGTCGCGAGAGAACCGCGGAAGTTACGGCGGCGCCGGACGCGACGCTCATGGCGCGGAGCAGCGTGCGACGTTCGATGTCGGTCGTTGTCATCTGTCATGACTCCCTGAGAAGGTTGCGGAGCATTTGGGGGCCGCATTTGTCGCCGAGCTGGTCGAGCGATGACGTAGCTGCGTTCACGGAAGCATCGGCCCGCCCACGGCCTTTCATTCGCATGCGGGAGCGGCGCGGTTACAGGTCGAGGCAAAAAATCGCTTGCCGTCTCGCCGGTCGGCGCAAAGATGTGGTTCATACGAGCAAGTGCCGGGGCCGCTGCCCGGCTTCAGTTTTAAGACCGGCAGCTCGGGCAATTGCTCCACCCTATTTGGCCTGACTCTTACTGTGCTCACGAACTTGATCACTTCCGATCGAATGCCCTATCAACGCCAGAGCTTGATCAATTGCGTCGCCACGCTCGGAAGATCCGGCCCGACCGCCGCCGGCACCGGCCAGCCGGGCACCTCCAGCACGGGAGTCGGAGCATTGCCAGGCCTGGCAATCAGCGCGGACTGGCAACCGGCGTTTTGCGCACCGACGTTGTCCCATACATGCGCGGATATCAGGCAAATCTCGGCGGTCGAAACATTCAGCTCTTCCGCCACCATGTGGTAGGTCTGTGGGGCCGGCTTGTATCGACGCACGCGATCAATACTGAACAACCTTTCAAAGAACCCGTTGATGCCGGCATGCCCGAGCTGCTTGATCTGCGCGTCAGGCGGAGAGTTCGTCAACGTGACCAGACGGAAGCCGGCGTCCTTCAATTGCTTGAGCCCTGGTGGCACATCTGGGTGCGGAGGCATCGTGGCCGACAGCGCGTCCAGTTCGTCGATGTCAGCCTGCCGAATCGTTACGCCATGGACCGATCCGATCAGCTTCAGAACCGCTCGGGACAGTTCGAAGAATGGCGTGTAGGGCCCTCCCGCCAGGGTTATCGCCTCCGAATAGAGGACGAGCTGGCAGTACCATTCGTTCACCACTTTGCCGTCGCCGAACAGTCGCTTGAACAGCGGTTGAAGATGATTGATGTCGAGCGTCGAATCGTTGACATCGAACGCCAGGATCGATGGCACGACTGCGCCGCGCTTGCTTTCTTGAGCACGAGCGATTTGGGTTCGCCCGACAAGGCTCGCGGTGAGGCTGCCGGTTGCGGCGATTCCGAGTCCCGCAAGCAAATTGCGGCGGCGCGATGAGAAGGTGACGTCGTCGATCATGGCTGGTTCTCCCATGGACTGGTTGTCGTGATGTTGAAACGAGAGGCGCGCCAGTCAGATTGCAGCGCTGATTTGCCCGGCGGCTCGCGGCTGGCTCGGGACCCTCTCGGTATCCCTGCTGCACGTGGTTATCCGTATGAAATCCTGTTTCAGCAGATAGAAGGACACCGCAAGCAGGACCAAATCCTTCATCAGGAACGGCACCGGCCCGGCCATCGCCGGGAACCCGGCCGCCGGATCCCAGCCGCCCGGAATGAACGGGATGATTGTAAGCGTCGTAAAGAAGGTCACAGTTGAGCCGAGGGCGCCAAGGGCTCCGATCCTCTTGTCCCAGAATCCGGCATACAGTAACGCGAAGATGATCCACTCCGACGCGCCCAGGAAGCGCGCGCCGCCGCGAATTCCGAAAGCGGGATACAGCCAGAAAATGAAGGGGCTATGGCTGATGAAGGGAACCATCAGCTGCGCCCCATACTGGTGCCACTTGGTGTAGCTGAAGGCCGCGAAGATATAGACCATCGCTGCACGCAGCAGATAATATTCGAGATTGTCGCGGAGCAGGCCGAGCGCGGCCATTACGGTTGCGATGAGCCGGATCAGATGGTTGGTCGCGCCGGTACCGCCGGCCCTCGTGACATCCTGCTTCAACAAGTAGAAGGAGGCCGCGAGCAGTACGACATCCTTGACCAGGAACGGGATGTTATTGGTCATCGCCGGAAAGCCGCCGGCAACCTCGTCCCAGCCGTCCGGCATGAACGGAATGATCGTAACCGTCGCCACGAAAGTACTGCATGATCCAACTGCACCAAGGACGCCTGCAGTCCTGTTCCAAATCCCCCAGAACAACAGCAGGCAAATCGTCCATTCCGTGATGCCCAGAAAAATGCTGGCTCCGCGAATGCCGAAGACGGGATACATCCATGAAATCAGCGGACCGTTGCCGATAAAGGGGATCAGGACCTGGGCCTCGTACTCAAACCATTTCTGATATCCGAACGACAGGAAGATGATCAGCATCGACGCCCTAATGAGATGGTAGTCGAGGTCCGCCCTGAGGAGTCCTGACCTTGCCACTATGCGCGAGAGCTGGTTCATCATTGTCGTCTCCTCGTTCCTGAATTGGCGGTCAGGCTGTCGTCCTGATTCTCGGACGAAGAATCGCTGCTCTGTCCTGGCGCGGAGCGTCAGCAGACCCATTCAACTGACTACGTTCGCGGGCCGGGCGGCTTTGGTTACAGCCTGTGTCGCGCGCATGTGCCGGCTTATTCGAATTCGCGGCGATATACCGTGGGAGTCCAGCCGGCTGAGCGCGATATCCGTGCCCGATCTGGTCCGGCTCGCCAGCGGCTTCTGCTGTGCTCTTCTCTGATCTGGAGGCCGATCAACGGACGTCACGAGACCAGTGCAGACAGCTTTTTCAGACCACGATGGATGTTGATCTTGACGAGCGCTGCGGATTGCCCGGTTACGCCGGATGCACGGGTGATACTGAGGCCGCCCAGCTTCACGAGACGGATCACGCTTGCTTGCGCCGGCTTCAACCGGCCAAGTAGATCGTCCAGCGCGGCGGCGCTTATCGCGGCTTCGCCATGATCCTCGATTGCGATGTCGTCTTCGAGCGAGAGCGCCGCGAATCGGGACGCGTCACGAATACGATCGACCCATTTGTAACGCGCGATGGCCATCGCCCACGCCCCGAACGGCCTCGACGGCTGGTAAGTGTGTCGCTTGTTGTGGATCGCCAGCAGGGCGTCTTGCGTGGCGTCTTCGGCTGCAGGGCCGGGGAGTCGTCGCGCGTAGTATCCGCGTAGCCATCGGTCCAATTCCCGGAGCAATTGCTCGTAGGCGTCGCCGTCGCCGGTTTGTGCAGCGGTCATGAGGCGACCCCATCGTTCCGAACGGCAGTCCCAGCTCTCCGCTCCCGCTGCTGTCGGTGTCCCACGTTCGACCGACGAAGGCGTCCGTGCACGGATATGCATGTCGTTGTCTCCCGTGAAGAGAAATGCACCCGCATCGAAGTGCAGCTCAGTGCTTAGCAGCAAAATGCTTTCGGCCACGGACCCGGACAAGCTCTCGGTTCTGATGCCAGAGCCCATACGTTGGTATGGGTTCCGATGATCCGGGTAGACTCGACGGGCATCTTGGTTGCCCGGAACAGCGGTGATCCAGGCCGCGGTGCAACCATTGCTGGCCCATAATTGGAGCAATTGTGAAAGGCCGAGCATAGCCGCTGGCCGTGAATTCGAATGAGCCGTCGAAATAATCCAGTCGGCTGTAACCGCTCTCGCCGCTCGTCCGAATAGGGTGGTTGTGCGCTGATACGATGGCGCCGCGAATTGTCAGCTGATCCTTTGATCGTGGGTACGCACGGGACGGAACTTCAGGAAGGACCTTGGATGGTGAAGAAGAACGAGACCCCGACGTCGGTCCGAAGGCGCGAATTCCTCGCGGGCACGGCGATGCTGCTGTTTAACGCCACACCTCTCGGCGCTGCGACCATCTCAGGACAACTGCCTTGGACACCCAATGCGGGAAGCCCGCCCTCGCGGATTAAGCTTGGGCCCTGGGAATTCTTCACGGGCGAAGAGGGCCGCGCGATGGAAGCCATCGCCGATTGCGTGATCCCGCCCGACCCGGAAACACCCGGCGGCAAGGAAGCGGGCTGCGCGGTCTTTATCGATCGGCAGCTTGCCGGTCCCTACGGCCAACAGGACGGACTCTATATTCGGCCTCCCTTCGTGATGGGAACGAAAAGCCAGGGATCTCAATCCGAAGCGGGACCGGCGCAAAAGTACCGCGAGGCGCTGGGCTCGTTCGATCGGGCCTGCAAGTCGAAATATTCCGGCAAGGCGTTCGCTGATCTGTCTGCGGCAGAACAGGACGCGGTCCTGAAAGGGCTGGAAAGCGGCGACCTGAAGTTGGACGGCGCCGATGGCAAGGCGTTCTTCGAGCAGGCCATCAAGGACATCCAGATGGGGTTCTTCGCCGACCCGATCTATGGCGGCAATCGCGACATGGTGGCGTGGAAGATGATCGGCTATCCGGGGGCCCGCTACAATTATCTCGATTGGGTCAACCGTCACAACGAACGCTTCCCGCTTCCACCGGTCAGCATGACCGGCCGCGCGGAATGGACCTCTCAGGCCCGGTGAAATTGCACATGCCACGCAAGCTTCCAAAAAAAGATGTCGTGATCATCGGGTTCGGCTGGACCGGAGCCATCATGGCCAACGAACTCACCGACGAAGGTCTCGACGTCATCGCGCTCGAGCGTGGTCCCTGGCGTGACGCGCCGACGGACTTCCCACCGGGCTACATGCAGGACGAGCTGCGCTACCGGGTCCGGCACGAACTGTTTCTACGGCCCGATCAGCTGACGTTCACGTTTCGCAACAAGATCGACCAGACCGCGCTGCCGATCCGTTCGTGGGGCGCCTTCATGCCCCCTAACGGCGTTGGCGGCGGCGGCGTGCACTGGAATGCCGAGATGTGGCGCTTTCTGCCATCCGACTTCGTTCTGAAGACGCATCTCACCGAGCGCTACGGCAAGGATTTCTTGCCCGAAGACATGACGATCCAGGACTGGGGCATCACCTACGATGAATTGGAGCCGCACTATGATCGATTCGAGTATCTCTGCGGGACCTCGGGCACGGCCGGCAATCTCAATGGAAGGATAATGGAGGGTGGCAACCCGTTCGAAGGGCCGCGGTCGCGGCCCTATCCGACACCGGCCCAGGCCCAGCCGTTCAGTCACACCTTGTTCGGCAAGGCCGCGCGCGAGCTCGGCTATAAGCCATTTCCGCAACCGTCCGGCAATCTCTCCCAAGCCTACACCAATCCGCTAGGCCTGCAGATGGGGCCGTGTACCTATTGCGGCTTCTGCGAGTGGTTCGGCTGTAGCAACTATTCGAAGGCCAGTCCGCAGACCACGATCCTTCCCTACCTGATCCGCAAGCCGAATTTTTCGGCGCGCGACAATTCCGAAGTCGTCAAGATCAATGTCGACAGGTCGGGCAAGCATGCGACCGGCGTTACCTTCGTCGATACCGGCGGCGAGGAATGGGAACAGCCTGCCGATCTCGTGATCCTGTCGGCGTTCTCGCTGTTCAACGTCCAGCTCTTGCTGCATTCGAAGATCGGGATGCCTTACGACCCGGCCTCCAATACCGGGGTGATCGGGCGCAACTACACCCATCAGACGATCTCGACTGTAAACGGCTTCTTCGACCACAGGAAGTTCAACTTCAATCCTTTCATTGCCTCCGGCGCCATCGGCATGTGCATCGACGAGTTCAACGGCGACAATTTCGACCATGGTCCGCACGGCTTCGTCGGCGGCGGATATGTCGGTCAGGTGCAAACAGGCGCGAGACCGATCGAGAGCACGCTGACGCCGCCCGGTACGCCGAAATGGGGCGCGGCGTGGAAGAGCGCGGTGCGTGACAACTATCTGAGCACGGTCAAGCCAGGCACCGGCGTCCACGGCAGCTCTTATGCCTATCGTGACGTCTATCTGGGACTGGACCCCACCTACAAGGACCGCTTCGGGCGCCCGCTGATGCAGATCACGATGGATCTGCACGACAATGAGGTGAAGCAGAACCGTTTCCTGACCGACAAATTCGCTGAGATCATCAAGGCCATGGGTGCGGATCATGTCGCTAAACATTATCGAACTGCCCCCTACGACATTACGCAATATCAAACCACGCATGTGAACGGCGGCGCCATCATGGGCACCGATCCCTCGACCAGCGCGCTCAACCGCTATCTGCAGCACTGGGACGTGCCGAACCTGTTCGTGCTGGGCGCCAGCGCTTTCCCGCAGAACGCCGGATACAACCCGACGCTGACTGTCGGCGCGCTGGCCTATTGGGCGGCAGCGGCGATTCGTGACAAATACCTGAAGAATTCCGGGAGATTGATCGATGCTTGAGAACAAGAGCGTCGCCGTTCTCCTCGCGGGCGCAGCAGCGCTGTGGCTTGTGGCCACCCAGCGTGCGCAGGCCGGCGGTTCCGATCCGCAGGAATTCACCGAGATCGAGCGGGGTCGTTATCTTGCCATCACGTCGGACTGCGCGAGCTGCCATACGGTTCCCGGCGGGAAGCCGTTCGCGGGCGGGCGGCCGATCGAAACCCCATTCGGCAATATCGTTGCTCCCAATATCACGCCGGATCTGGAGACGGGAATCGGTGCGTGGAGCGAGGAAGCGTTCGACGGAGCGGTCCGAAAGGGCGTTCGGCCCAACGGCGCGCGTCTTTATCCGGCAATGCCCTATAACGCATACACCAAGATGTCGCGCGACGACGTCGATGCGATCCGGGCGTATCTCAACTCGCTCGATCCGGTCAGCAACGCCGTGAACGCCGACACCCTGCCATTTCCGTTTAACATCCGCGCAACCATGCGGGTCTGGGACGCGCTATATTTCAAGGCAGGTGAATTCAAACCTGATCCGGCCAAATCCGCCGAGTGGAATCGCGGCGCGTTTCTCGTCGACGGTCCAGGGCATTGCGGCGCCTGCCACACGCCGAAGACGTTTCTCGGTGGCGATCGCACCGATCAATATCTGCAGGGCTCTTATTTGCAGGGCTGGTCAGCGCCGGACATCACCAATGACAAACGCACCGGTTTGGGCGAGTGGAGCGCCCAGGACGTCGCGAGCTACTTGAAGACCGGTCACAATCGGATCTCGGCCGCTACGGGTCCGATGGCCGAAGCCGTGTCCCTGTCCACGTCGCACATGACCGATGAAGACACCAGGGCGATCGCGGCCTATCTGAAGTCGTTGCCGGGAAAGGCAGGAATCGAGACGCCGTTGCCGGCGAATAGTGCGACGATGAGCGCCGGCAACGCGATTTATCGTGACCAATGTTCGGCATGCCATGGAATCGAGGGCAAGGGCGTTGCGAAACTTTTCCCGTCGGTGGCCAGTTCCTCGATGGTGAGATCGAACGATCCCACCACGGCGATACGAATGGTGCTGCGGGGCGCGCGCAGCGTAGGGACCCGCGCGGAACCGACGGCGCCAGGGATGCCCTCGTATGGATGGCAACTCGACGACGGACAGGTCGCAGCCGTTCTGAACTACATCAGGAATTCCTGGGGTGGTGCCGCGCCGGCCGTCGACGCAAAGGACGTCAGCCGCGTCCGATCGGACACCGCTTTGCGGCCCGATTGAAGTTGCCATCATCGCGCCACTCGACGCGAGCAGGCGAAGGAAGATCAGTGATGCTCGGAATTCCAAGACGCTATTCGCATTTCCTGTTTGCCGTCATGCAAGCCGCGTTGACCAGCGCTATCGCGGCCGCGACTGCAAGCGTCAACCTGCTCGCGCAGAGCATGTTTCTTCGGCACTGGCTCCAATCGTGGCTGCTCGCGTGGCTCCTGATGCTGCCGGTCGTGACCGTCTTTGCGCCGCTTCTCAATCGATTCTCGGTCCTGTTGACACAACCCGATCGGCTCAAGTCAAACGCCGGTTGAGCGAAAACGACAGATGAGGCAGCCATGAAGAATGCAGTCGCAATCGTTACCGGTGCCAGCCAGGGCATCGGCCGGGCCACCGCCATCAGGCTGGCGCTGGATTTCTCCGGCGTAGTGCTCGTTGCGCGCAATGGCGCGAAACTCGAGGAAACCGCCAATGAGGTGAAGGCGCGTGGCTCCGAACCAATGGTGCTCGAACTCGACATGAGCAAGACAGCGGCGCCCGACACCGTCGTGACAAGATCGCTCGGCCGATTTGGCCGCATCGATGCGCTTCTCAACATCGCGGGCGCCGTTCCCCAGATCGACATTCTCGAGATGACCGATCAGCAGTGGAATGACGGGATGGAATTAAAACTCCACGGCGCGCGTCGTCTCACGGTCAGGGCGTGGGGCGCTCTGAAAGAGAGCCGGGGAGCGGTCGTGCTGATGTCGGGCAATTCCGCGGTGTTTCCGAAGTCGGGATACGGCGCGGTCGGCACCATCAACGCCGCGATCGTTGCGCTGGCCAAGGCGTTCTCCGACAGGGGGCTGACGGACGGCATCCAGGTCAACAGCGTACTGCCGGGACCTGTGATGACGGGCCGGCGCGAGTCCTATCTGGCGCACTGGGCGCCTGCGCATAACGTCTCGGTGGAAGACGCAAGGCAAAGGTTCCTCAGTGAGGCCGGCATCGAACGCTATGGCCGGCCGGAGGAGATCGCCGACCTGATGGCTTTCCTGGTATCTCCGGGCGCGCGCTGGATGACCGGCAGCGCGATCCGCATGGACGGCGGCGAAGTCAAATCGATTTGAAGCGTCGGCGATTTTACAGATTACCAACACATCGGAGCCATGCCAATGAACAAGGTCCACTTCAACAAAGTCGACGTTGACGGTTTCAAGATCTTCTACCGCGAGGCGGGTCGAAAGGACGCGCCGATCTTCCTGCTGCTTCACGGGTTTCCGACGTCGAGCCACATGTTTCGCGACTTGATTCCGCTGCTGGCGGACAGGTATCGGGTCGTCGCGCCGGATCTGCCGGGCTTTGGCCAGTCGGACATGCCGTCGCACAAGGAATTCAAATACAGCTTCGATGCGCTCGCCGACCGTATCGAGCGCTTTACCGAAGTCATGGGCTTGAAGCGCTTCGCGGTCTATGCGTTCGACTACGGCGCACCGACCGGGTTCCGTCTCGCCATGCGTCATCCGGAGCGGATCACGGCGATCGTTTCCCAGAACGGAAACGCCTATGAAGAAGGACTTAGCGAAGGCTGGAATCCCATTCGGGCGTATTGGAAGGACTCTTCGGCCGCAAATCGTGAGGCGCTGCGGACGTTCCTGCGGCCCGAGACGACGGTCTGGCAATACACACAAGGTGTGCCGGACAAGAGCGCCGTTTCTCCGGACGGCTATTCGCTGGACAACCACTACCTGGAAAGGCCCGGTGCCGACGATGTGCAACTCGACCTGTTCGGCGACTACAAAAGTAACGTCGCGCTCTATCCGAAATTTCAGGATTACTTCCGAACCCATAAACCTCCGCTGCTTGCGGTTTGGGGAAAGAACGATCCGTTTTTCCTTCCTCCGGGCGCGGAGGCGTTCAAACGCGATATTCCAAACGCGGAGGTTCGGTTGTTCGACACCGGCCACTTCGCGCTCGAAACCCATGGTGCGGAAATAGGTTCGGCGATTGCGGGCTTCTTGTCGAAGCACGTGCAGTAGCCGGGCAACGCCCAGGGCGCAGCCGCGAGCGCGGCCAGGCAGATACGCAGTGTCGTTGCCGAAGGGCGATTGGCGGATGAAACCGAGAGAACAATCATGTCTGCGATCGAGAAGTTCGATGTCGTGATCCTGGGCAGCGGGCAGGGCGGCAAGCAGCTCGCATGGCACCTCGGCCGTTCCGGCAAGAAGGTGGCCGTTGTCGAACGCCGCTGGGTCGGTGGTTCATGCCCGGCCGTCGCCTGCCTGCCGTCGAAGAACGAGCTGTGGAGCGCCCGGATTGCCCAAACGGTGCGAAACGCCGGGCATTTCGGCACGTTGACCGGGCCCGTCAGCACCAACATGCGCAGGATCCTCAGGCGCAAGCAGGACATGGTCGATCGTGAGGCCGAGTTTCATATTGACGCTTACAAGGCCAGCGGCGCCGAGCTCATCATGGGCAGCGGCAGCTTTGCCGGGCCTAAGACGATCGAAGTTCGCCTGAATCAGGGAGGCACCAGGTCGCTCGCGGGCAACGAGATCGTGATCAATGTCGGTACTCACGCGGCAATTCCGGATATCCCCGGCCTTGAGGCCGCCCGCGCGCTGACCCACATCGAGGCGCTGGAGCTCGACTATCTTCCGGCGCATCTGATTGTGCTGGGCGGCGGCTATGTCGGCATCGAGATGGCGCAGGCCTACCGGCGATTCGGCAGTCGCGTGACGATCGTGGAACCGGGCCGGCAGCTTATGGGTCGAGAAGATGCCGATGTCGCCGAAGAGATGCAGCGCGTTTTAGGCGCAGAAGGTATTGAAGTTCTGCTCAACGCACGGCCTGCCAATGTTCACGGCCTGTCCGGTGATGCGATCACCCTGACGGTCCAGACGAACAAGGGCGAGCAGGCGTTGGAAGGCAGCGATTTGCTTGTGGCGGTGGGGCGCGGGGCAAATGTCGCGGACATCGGCCTCGAGAAGGCAGGCGTAGAGCTGGACGCGCGGGGCTACGTCCGCGTCACAAAAAGGCTGGAGACGACGGCATCCGGCGTCTGGGCGATCGGCGAATGCGCCGGCAGCCCCCAATTCACCCATGTCTCGGTCGACGATTTCAGGATCGTGCGGGACAACATGGCGGGCGGCGATCGTAGAACTGACGATCGGCTGGTTCCCTATGTCATGTTCACCGATCCGCCGCTTGCCCGCGTCGGTCTCTCCGAGGCTGAGGCGGAGCGGCAGGGCGTCGAGGTCCGCGTCGCAAAGTTGCCGATGAGCAGGGTGTTGCGCACCCAGGCAACCGACGAGACCCAAGGTTTCATGAAGGCGGTCATCAGCGCCAGGGACGATCGTATCCTTGGATTCACCATGATCGGATCCGAGGCGGGCGAGGTCATGGCCGCAGTGCAGACCGCGATGCTCGGAGCGCTTCCTTACACGACGCTGCGTGACGCGGTGATCACACATCTCACCATGGCCGAAGGCTTGGGACCTCTTCTTGGAAACGTACAGCCGCGCGTTGCGAGGGAAGCTTCAGAAGCCCGACACCGTGTTTGCGAGGACGGCTTAAAGAATGCCTCGGACAATGAATGATCCAAACGTAAATTCGCCGCGGGGTCTTCGACGTGCGCTTGAGCTCTATGGCGTTTTGTTTCCTGCTGCCGTTGCCCGCTATGTACCGCTGCCGTTGCGGCTCATCGTGGGTTTCGGCGAAGCCGAGGCCAAGCGAATGCTGAATAATATCCAACGCGGCGCGCGGCCCTGCGTCAGTCTGGCGTCGGAGCGCTATTGGAGTCGAGGTGCGGGCCCGTCCGATTCGATCTCCGTCCGACCATCGCCGTGACGTCAGACATCCTGCGGTTGATCTACATGCTGAGCTGGCGGGACGTCTCAACAACGGCAACATCCAATTCCGGCTGGCGCTACAGTGCTACATTGACGAGGACAGGACGCCGATCAGGGATGGAGCCATTGACGCTGACAATTCCCCATCAGGATCTTCTTAGCGTAGATGCGCGGATGCGTGCCAAAGAGGTCAATGCCATGGCGTTTAATCCCTGGAACGCTCCTCCCCCGTTTCGGCCGCTGGGCAACTTGAACCGCGCGAGGCGAACAGTCTATCAGACCAGCGCGAAGCAGTGGCAGAATAGCAGCAACTGATTGGTGCCTTCCTGTCGCATTCGGGTCTCGATGCCTAACGTAGAGGGGGGCGCCCACCCGACACGTTTCGAACGTGTGACCTTTGCCTTCGGAGGGCAAACGCCAACAACCCGCTGTCCAGCGCCCGACGGAAATCGAAAGGTGGGCCAGTACTTGATGAGCCACGCCAGCGCATCGCTTCGCGGCAGGCCGAACTATGCACGTTGAACTCAGCGAAGGCTGGGTCACGAGCGCTCGCGTGGGCCATGGCGAAGGAATCGCCGAGGACGGAATTAGCTTTCTACATGCAGCCAGCCGGGAAGAAAGCCTGATCAGCATCGAAGCAATCGTGAACGCGTGCGCGTTCCTCTATGGGTCATTGAGATTGACGTCCGATCGTCACGCGTAAAGCGGCGAACGGGGCGTGCCCGCGCTGAATTCCTCGTCGGGAATATCGAAATCCGCCGCGGCGCGTTTGCCTTGGCGATACCAGCAAATACCAGCAAAGCGGACGGCTGCAGTGGACTTTTACTTGTATTTCCAATACGTCGCGCAAATTTTTCCGAAAAATCCGGAATCGACCAGTAGCTTAAGTTATTGATATTATTATAATTTTTTCCGTGGTGCCCCTGGCCGGAATCGAACCAGCACTCCTTGCGGAACTCGATTTTGAGTCGAGCGCGTCTACCAGTTCCGCCACAGGGGCATTCGCTTGTCTCCCGTGGCCGGGGCTCGCGAAACGGGCGGACTATAGCGGGCGGCGAGGCGGGGTCAACCCGCGCGGACGTGATTGTTCCCGATCTCGACAGCGGCGCGCGGTGGGGATAGGAGGCAGGCAGACCGACCCGAATGCAGGCGAGGGAGAGCGACGTGACCACCGATACTTCAGCGCTGGCGCGCTCCGCAGGCACCACGATGAATCCGGCGCTCACGGCGGCGCTGCTGGCCGCCGGCATTGCCGCGGCGACCCTCGCCGGCGCCTGGTACATGCAGCTGGTCTGGGGCCTGCAGCCCTGCGAGCTCTGCCTCAAGCAGCGCTATGCCTATTACGCGATCGTGCCGCTCGGGCTCTTGCTGGCGCTGGCAGCGAGCCGGGGCACGCCGCGGCCGCTGCTCGTGGCAGGACTTGTGCTGATCGCCCTGGCCGCCCTCGGCAATGCCGGGCTCGGCGTCTATCATTCCGGCGTCGAATGGGGGTTTTGGCAGGGCCCCACCGAATGCACCGGGCCCGTCGGCAATTTCGGCAGCGCCGGAAGCCTGCTGGAGCAGCTCGACAAGGTCAAGGTCGTGCGCTGCGACGAGGTGCAGTTTCGCTTCCTGGGCCTGTCGCTCGCCGGATACAACGTGCTGATCTCGCTGCTGATGGCCGCGATCGCCGCCTGGGGCATCAGCCGGGCGCCGCGGAGCGCCTAATCGTCGACATCATCCTGCGGCCGTCCGAACAGATGGACGATGCCCGGCGTGGCGATGGTGACGAACACGAAACGCGACAGATGGTGCGCGCCGACGAAGATCGGGTCGATGTGCAGGGTCAGCGCCAGCGCCATCATCGCGTCCATGGCGCCCGGCGCGAAGGCGACGATGGTGTCGGAGAACCGCACATGGGTGCTCAGCACGATCACCACGACGAAGACGGCTGAGATCAGGACGGCCACGGCGAATGAACCGAGGCCCGCGTGGAGGTGGCCGACCAGGGTCTTGACGCGCATGCGCGCGAAGCGGCTGCCGATCAGGGCGCCGATCCCGATCAGCGCCACGCCGCGCATCCAGGGCGGCAGGCCGCCGTCGACCCAGCCGATTCCATGCAGGATGCCGGCCGCGAGCATCGCGCCGAACAGCCAGCTCGCCGGAAACTTGATCAGCTGCAGCAGCAGCGAGACGGCCAGCGAGCCGACCAGCATGGCGGCAAGCCCGAGCGGCGAGGCGACCGCCATGGTCATGGCCGGGGAGGAGGCAGAGGTGACGCCGGCAAGCGCCAGCACCAGGGGCAGCGCGGCGGTCAGGATGATGACGCGCAGGGTCTGCACGACAGCGATCGCCGGCAGGTCGGCGCCGCGCTCGACCGCGAGAATGGTGATCTGCGACAGCGCCCCGGGGCTGCCGGCGAGGAAGGCCGAGGTGCGGTCCCAGCCGTGAATGCGCTGCAGATACATGCTGGAGGCGAAGGTCGAGCAGAACGTCGCCAGCGCCAGCAGGCCGATGGTCACCGGATAGGCGCTGACATGGTTGATTAGGTCGCGCGACACAACCGAGCCGATGGAAATGCCGAGCAACAGCAGCAAGGTCTGGGTGATGATCGGCGGGACTGACAGCGGCCGCCCGGCGATCGCCGCGATTCCGGTCGCGACCATCGCGCCCGAGATCAGGCCGCCGGGCAGGTGGGCGACGAGAAAGATCAGGCCGCCGGCGGTGCCGATGGCGAGCGTCTCGACCGCGCTCAAGGCCTTGGCGCGGCTGGGAAGATCGATAGCGAGGGAGGAGATGATCTGGCGCACGCTGCCTTATGCCAAATCGCGCTGCAGCGAACAATCATTCGGCTTGCGGAGCAGCAATGCAGGAGGGGGCGCGGGAGAGCCGATCGCGAAAACGGCCGGCGAAGGTCACCGGCGCGCAGGGCTCGTGGCCCCGCGCGCCCGGCTTGTCTGGCTTCGGCAGGGATTACTTCATCTTCGTATCGGTCGCGGCCCCCCTCTGCTGCTTCTTGCATTCGGAGCGGAATTTCTTGCGCTCCTTGCCGTGCAGGCCCTTGGCATCGGCTTCCTTGGAGCATTCGAGCGAGGCGGCGCTGCGCGCCTTCTTGTCGGCCGGCGCAGCCTTCTCCGCTGCGGGAGCATCGGCCTTGGGAGCCGAGGATTGGGCGAAGGCGGGGGCGGCGAGCAGGAGCGTGGCAAGGGCGGCACCTGCGAGGCGGGCGGTCAGTGTCATGTCGAAACCCCTATGTGACGAAAGCCGAAAGCTCGGCTTTTGATGCTGAACCGCGCATGAATGGCGCAGTGCGGAATGCCGATTCGATCGGACTATATTTTCGCAAAGACTGCGTCGGACCGCTTTGTCAGTTCGGCACGCTGCCGGTAGTATTACCGTCTCATTTGTTGTCATACCCTTCAGGGAGACCAAGGATGACCTTTCAAGCCAAATTATTGATTGCCGCCGTGTCAGGCTTCGCGGCCTTCGCCGCGGTCGCGCCGGCCCAGGCGCTGACCATGCAGGAATGCAGCGCGAAGTATAAGCAGGCCAAGGACGCCGGCACGCTCAATGGGCAGAAGTGGAACGACTTCCGCAAGGCCCAGTGCGGCGCTGACGCGACCGCCGCGGCGCCGGCGGCAGCGCCCGCCGCTCCGGCTGCGCCGGCAGCCGAGGCCAAGCCGGCGAAGGAAGCGACCAAGGAGGCGGCCCCGGCCGCTCCGGCCGCAGTCGGCAACGCGGTTTTCCCCTCGGCAGTCGACCAGAAATATTCCAAGGAAACGGCCGGCAAGGCGCGCATGCACACCTGCGTCGACCAGTACAATGCAAACAAGGCCACCAACGCCAATGGCGGGCTGAAGTGGATCCAGAAGGGCGGCGGCTATTACAGCGAGTGCACCAAGCGCCTGAAGGGCGCCGCCTGACCGGCCGATTGACGGGCGGCCGGATACGGACGTGTCCGGCCGCAGACCTGCTAGCTTCCTGGGAGGCCCCGCCCTGGCGGCGGCCGCCATGATCGATCTGCAATGATTGCAAGCCTCAGTCTCATTCTGCTTTGCCAACTGGTCGGCGAAGTCGTGGTCCGGGCGTCAGCGCTGCCGCTGCCCGGACCGGTGCTCGGGCTGGTGCTGCTGCTGGTCCTCTTGCTGTTGCGCGACCGGATCGCCGGACTCGCGATCGGTCCGCTCTCCAAACATGAAACGAAGGACGGCGTCGAGGACGTCAGCCGGGTGCTGCTCGCCAATCTCTCGTTGTTGTTCGTGCCGGCTGGCGTCGGCGTGGTGCAGAAGCTCGATCTCATCGCCGCGCACGGCCTCGCAATCGTCGCGGTCCTGCTGATCTCGGTGGTGATCACGCTGCTGGTGACAGTCGCGGTCTTCCTCGCGATCAGCCGATGGCTGGCGCGGAGCCCGGGCAAGCCATGACGACCAGGCCATTCTCGCTCTGGGTTTATCTGTCGCAGTCGCCGCTGCTGTGGCTGACCGTGACGCTCGTCGTCTACGCCGTCACGGACGCGATTTCCCTGCGCACGCGACGGCATCCGCTCGCTAATCCCGTGCTGCACGCGATGTGGATCATTGGCGCCTTTCTGCTGCTGACCGGCACGCCCTATACGGCCTATTTCGCCGGTGCTCAGTTCGTGCATTTCCTGCTGGGGCCCGCGACCGTCGCGCTCGCCGTGCCGCTCTATCGGCACCGCAGGCTGGTCACGCAGGCGATCCTGCCGATGCTGGCCGCCCTGGCCGTGGGTTCGGTCACCGCGATCGTTTCGGTGGTGTGGCTGGCCGAAGCCTTCGGCCTGCCGCGCGAGGTGGTGCTGTCGCTCGCGCCAAAGTCGGTGACGGCCGGTGTGGCGATGGGCATCAGCGAATCGCTACGGGCCGATCCCTCGCTGACTGCCGTGGCCGTGGTGCTGACCGGCATCATGGGCGCGATCATCGTGACACCCCTGATGGACCGGACCGGCATCAGGGATTTCCGGGCACGCGGCTTCGCGGCGGGCCTTGCCGCGCATGGCATCGGCACCGCACGTGCGTTCCAGGTCGACCAGCTGGCCGGCACCTTTTCCGGCATCGCCATGGGCCTGAATGCGCTCGTAACCTCGTTTATCGTTCCGCTTGTAATCACATTGCTGGTGCGCTGATGCAGACTTGCCTTTCGCTTCGAGACGTGTGCCTGCTGCGACGATGATCTCGACACTCCAAGGCATCCTGGGGCTCATCTCCGGCGCCATGGTCGGCTTCTCGCTGGGGCTGGTCGGCGGCGGCGGCTCCGTGCTCGCGGTGCCGCTGATGGTCTATGTGGTCGGCGTGCCGGAGCCGCATATCGCGATCGGCTCCAGCGCGATCGCGGTTGCGACCAATGCAGCCATCAACCTTTTCAACCATGCCCGCGGCGGCACCGTCATCTGGCGGGTCGCTGCCGTTTTTGCGGTGGCCGGCATCATCGGGGCATTCTTTGGCTCCCTGCTCGGCAAGATGGTCGACGGCCAGAAGCTGCTCGCACTGTTCGCGCTGGTGATGCTTGTCATCGCGATGCTGATGCTGAAAACGCGGGCGCGGGTCGGCGTCCCCGACGTCAAGATGAGCATGGCCAACCTGCCAGCGGTGATCGGCTTCGGCCTTGCGACCGGGTCGCTGTCTGGCTTCTTCGGTATCGGCGGCGGGTTTCTGATCGTGCCGGCGCTGATGGCGGCCACCGGCATGCCGATCATGAATGCGGTCAGCTCCTCGCTGGTCGCGGTGACCACCTTCGGCCTGACCACCGCGGCGAGCTATGCCTGGTCGGGCCTGGTCGCCTGGGACCTCGCCGGGCTGTTCATCGCCGGCGGCGTTCTCGGCGGCCTGGTGGGGACATGGTCGGCGCGTCGGCTCTCGGAGCGGCGCGGCGCCCTCAACATCGTCTTTTCTGTCGTGATCACGGCCGTGGCGCTCTATATGCTGACGCGCAGCCTGTTGCATATTTTGTTCTGAGCTCATGAGCCGGGGGGCGACCATGAAACATGTTTCCAATCAGATCGTCGCTGTCCAAAGCCGGCGGACCATGTTGGCGTTGCTCGCAGCCGGTAGCATCGCGCTGCCGCTGCTGCCGCGCATCGCACGTGCGCAGGAGGTCGACGAGCCGGACGAAGCCTCGGTGCTGCGTGACCCCGAAGCCCCCGTGACCGGCAGCGCCGACGGCGACATCACCATCGTCGAATGGTTCGACTACAACTGCCCGTATTGCCGCAAGCTGCAGCCTGAGCTGCAGCAGGTTGTGCATGACGATGGCAAGGTCCGCTGGGTGTTGAAGGAATGGCCGATCCTCGGGCCCGGCTCAGTGGTGGCGGCGCGAATGGCGCTCGCCTGCAAATATCAGGACAAATATCTGCAGGCGCATGATGCACTGATCGGCGGCAATTCGAAGCTGACGGAATCGCGGATCGACGAGGTGCTTGGTGAGGCCGGTATCGATGTCGACCGTGCCAAGCGCGATCTGACTGCCAACACCAAGGCGATCGACGCCATGCTGGCGCGCAACGACGCGCAAGCGCGCGGCTTGCGCTTCCGCGGCACGCCGTCCTTCATCGTTGGAAAGTTCAGGGTGCCGGGCGCCCTCACCATGACGCAGTTCGAGCAGGTGATCGCTGACGCGCGCAAGGTGAAGGCCGCGAACTGACGACCGATCTGCAAGAAAAAGGCGCCATCGCATGGTGCGACGGCGCCTTCGCCTTGTTTGATCTAATAAATGTTATTTCGACGAGATGCGAACCCAGTCGTCGTGCGCGCGCTCTTTGATGGCATGCCAGTTCGCAGCCGCGACGTCCCAGTTCACGATCGTCCGATGCGCCTGAGCGGCCTGACCGTTGGCGACATCAGACGTCTGCATGGAATCGTAGATGTAGACGCCAAAGCCCAACAGCAGCGCACCCAGGATCATCCCCAAGAAGGTCTGCATAACGGAATCCTCCAGTGACGGCCAACAACGCCGGCTTCGAATGATAGTTCCGCGCCCGCGTCTGACCCGCAGCGACGCAGCTAAATCGTCAAGTACGCGCTTTTTCAGGCGCTGAATCTGGCTGCGAGGTGACCAGATTGAGCCCTTTCAGCTCGTCCGGCTTGAAGATGAACAGTCTGTCATGCGGCGTCTCCATCGCATGCACCCAGACGTCGAGCTTTATGCCCATCTCGGCCAGATAGCGCTCGCAGCGCGCGGAGATGGTTTGTCCCAGGCTCATTTCGTCGCGCGGCGCTCCGTTTGCCGACCGCATGGCTGCAATCTGGTGCACGCCGATCACCGCACGTTCGCCGGCGCGGCGCTCGATCCCGCCGGCGAAGACCAGTGGACAGGACGAGGCGCAATATTTACCGGCCTCGACCTCGGTTGCGAATTTATGTGCGCGGATCAGGCGGCCGATGGCCAACGCATCCGCAACCGCGCCGCCCGGCGAATTCAACACCACCGTCTTGATGTATTCGCCATGCTTATCCACCTCGGCCGCAAAGGCCTGCGAGCTGCCCGGCGTGATCGTGCCGGTCGCCAGCAGCCGCCCGCCGCCGCCGAGTTCGAAGCTGATCGGCCGCGCCAGCGCAGGATCGGGCTGCGGCAGTGGAATCAGCCGCTTGATCAGCGGCGCAAGGATCGATGGCGCGCCGGGCGGCGCGTCCGTCATCGGCGCGTCCTGCTGGACCTCCGTCTGGGACAATGGATCTGACGTCGCCAGCCAGCCGGCGCGTTCGGCCAGATCGGCGCCGAGCACTGCGATGGTGACGACGAACACCAAACGAAAGATCCAGCGCAGGATGCTCTCATCTGCCTTGTCCGCCAGCCAGGCGTGCACCCGTTCTGACAAGGCCGCACGCACCGGTTACTTCCCAGTGCGCGCTGATGAGAACGAGGTGACGTTCTCTTCTGCGGCTGTCGGAGGCGGCGCGCTCTCAGCCGCCGAGGGCATGCGTGGCTCCAATGCGACCTCGCGCGCATCCGCAGCGCGCCGCGCATCCTCGACCTCGCGCGCGACCTGCAGCGCCGCCACCAGGTCACCGGCCGTGAGATTGGAGGCGCTGACGGCCGGCAATCCTTCGCGGCGGATGGCGGCATGCACGACGCAAAGGATCAAGACCAAGACGGCCGGCATCAGGTCGATCGAGATCGCGCCGGCCCAACTCGGAACGAAATCGCCGGCATAGCGCAGCACCGCTTCGGCCGGCGACAGCGTCTGGAAGCGCGCCGGCTCGACCCGCGGCATCGCCAGGATCTTGTCGGCGGCATCGGCGAGTGAGGCGGCCTGGGTCCCGATCGAGCCCTCGACCTTGCCCACGACAGCGGTCTGGCGCTCGGCCAGATCGCCAGTGCGGCCACCTGCTGCCGGCGCAATGAAGCCGGACGACAGTGAGGAGGCTGCGCGCTTCACTGCGGGGGCGACTGAGGTCTGCTGCAGGTTGGCGATCACGCCCATCAGGTTCAGCGACTCCGCCGCGAACGCATCGCTGCGCGCCGCGATCGGTCCGCGGTCGGAGATCATTTCACGCATCTTGGCGAGACTCTTGGTGCCCTGCTCGTAGAGCGCCGAGACGCGCTTGGCCGAGTCCTGGACCTGCTGGCCGAGACCGTCGAGCTGGGTCGACATCTGGCTCAAGAGCTGCACGACGGTGCCCGAGCCGGCGGTGCCCGTCAGCGATCCCGCGCGCTCGGAGTCCGCCAGCTTGGCAAAGCGCGACGAGGCAAGCTGGATGTCGGGCAGCAGCCCCTGCGCCGCAATCGCATTGGTGTTGGCCTGGTCAAGATCGCGTGTGTAGTTTTGCACGGTGATCGCGAGATGTTGCTGGATCGCCGCCGCGCCGGCGAGGGCGGATGCATTCAGCCAGGATGACATCGCGACAATCATCAGCGAGCCCAGCAGCATGCATGCGGCCATCAGGCCGCGGCCGATGCTGTTGGTGAGATGCGGCATGAACTGCATCATGAACACCCAGAAGGTGTAGATGCCGACCGAGACCGCCACCGAATAGATCACAGCAGCGAAGAAGACCGTGGTCGGACTGCCGTTCAACAGCTCGCGGACACCGAGATAAGTGTAGACGCCGGCAGCAAGCGCCAGGATGGCGGTTGTAAGCTTGAGGATGACTTCGAGGCGCTGCACCCCATTGACGAGCACGACAGAGGTGGGGGAGCGGGCAAGCGAGAGCGGGGACACAGGGGCGGACGGCACGGGCATGAACAATCCTCGGCGGCGTCATGGCCGCCTCAAGCGTTGCCCCCGCTGTTCGGCTGAGCTTTCATCAATGCGGAAATAATCCGACGAGATTATGTCGATTGGGTTGCCGATCCGCAATATGGGCGACGACACGGACGGATCATTTGCTGTTGATCCACCCGAGAAGCTCCCCGTTGATCTCCCGCGGATAGCAATGGCTGAGATCGTTGATCTCGCGATACGTGACGTCGGCGCCGGCGTGAGCCAGCGCTTCGTCGGCATGCCGTGCGATCTCGATTGGGAACATCCAATCGAGCCGGCCATGCACGATATGGATCGGCAGCCCGTACAGGCGGTCGCGATCCGCGAGTTCCGCCATCAACGGGTGAAAGGTGGCGGCGACCGGCGCCAGATGGGTGAAGGGTGAGCATCGTTCCAGCCCGCTGACATAGCAGAAGGTGCCGCCATCGCTCATCCCGGTCAGCAGCATGCGGCTGGCATCGACGTTGAAGCGGGTGCGGACGATCTCGAGAATGCGCGTGAGATTGGGCGTATCGGTGTCCTCGCCCATCAAGGCCCAGGTTCGCCCGGTCGCGGTCGGCGCGACCAGGATTGCGCCGAAGCTTCTCGCGTCGCGCACCCAGCTCCACAGGAAATCGCGCCCATGGCCGTGGCCGCCGTGCAGCGCCATCACCAGCGGCCAGGCCCGATCGGGCGCGTAATATTCGGGGACGTAGAGCGAGAAGCCGCCGCGTTCGCCACGTTCATTGTGATCATGGAACGCGCCGGTGTTCGCTGCCGGCGGTTGAGCAAGGCATTGGGTGAGCGCGTCATCGTCGCGCACATCGGGGACCAGGAAGAAGTCGCTCACCGGAGGCAGCGCGCCGGCCAACGGATAGAGCGCCTCCAGCGCGCGGGGCATGTGGCGAAGCGCGCGGAACACAGCCACGAAATCGCCGTGGCCCTGCTGGACCGCGCGCAAGCCGGCGAATGCGACGAGCGCCGCGTCGCTTGCTGCATCGAACGCAGTTCGGATATGGGCGAAGTCCGCCGGCCAAATGGTGAGCTGCGCCCGCGCGGCCTGCAGCATCTGATCCGGCGACCCGACGTCGGCCATGACACGATCGAAGTCCGGTGGGTTCAGGTAGCGCGCGACATAGGAGAGCGCTTGGAGCGACTGCAACAAAGGTGGCAGCACCGCCACGATGTCGTCCACCACCGCCTCGCTCATGTTGCTCTCCTCATGGTTTGCCGGACGACGCAATCTGATTGGGAACTGCAGGCGACCAGATGGCCCCGACCGCTGCACCAAAGCGAGTACAAAGTACGCTTGATCGTGCGCGCGACCTGGTCGGTCGATGAGGCTTTGCCAGCATCGCGTGTAGCCATGCTGGCCGTCAGGTCACGCCGGAGCATCTTCTGCCTCTCGCCCGGCCGTGACGATTGACAAAGAATAGACGAGATAAGCTGTTTAGAGAAGCGACGGCACAGCGTGGCGCTCCACACGGGGACTTGTCCATGCTTGGGGGAAAATCTGCCGCCAAGGGGGGATCGACATCATGACACAGCAGCCGTCGGCCGCGTTGATCAACGCCGTCCTTGCGATGGACGTGTACAACAGGGGCGTCAACCCGGCGCTGGTCGTCAATTTCGAGCAGATCGGCAGCTACCAACTGATTGCGGGAAGCGTGACGTCGGCTCCGGACAATTTCGAGGCCGCGACCTATCAGCTCGTCGGCGATCCCTCGACCCGGATCATCTCGTTTCGCGGCACGGACAGCCTGGCCGACGTTCCGGCGTGGCTCGGTGGCGCCGGACTCACCGGCTGGCCGACGCAATTCCCGGATGCCGAGGCCTACTACAAGGTCTGGGCGACGACATCGAACGTCGCGCTGACCGGACATTCGCTGGGCGGCGGCCTCGCCGGCTATATCGGAGCCCTGTACGACAAGCCCGCCTATGCGTTCGACGCGATGCCGTTCGAGTTCGCCGCCGAAGTCCGCTACGATCAGCTGCACGGTTTCTGGGGCGCGCTGACCTCGAACCCGGTGGCGCGCTATTCCGATATCCACATGGTGTCCGTCTCCGGCGAGGTGCTGCAATATGTGCGGGATGCCGCACCTGTCGTGGAGGCGCCGCTGGCGCTGCTGCAGCTCGGTCCAGTTGATGGCGCGATCGCGATTGCGCATGCGGCGGTAGGCATCGCATCGGAAAGCGACGGCGTGCTCGGCTCCGGGACCAATCTCGGGCTCGATCCGGTCAGCCTGCATTCGATCGCGCTGCTGACCATGATGCAGTGGGCGAGCGACAACGGTCTTTCCGACTGGAAGCAGGCGGCTGCGGCGCTGCTGGCACCGCTCCAGGATGATGCGATCGCGTCCGCGGTCGGCATTCCCGCGGCCAGCGCTGCCACCGGTGAAGGCTCGCCGTCCGCCAAGATGAAGGACATGATCGCCTATTCGACAGTGACCGATGCGTCCGGCTATGGCGACACCGCGGTGCAGGCCCTGTTCCACGGCGGTGATGCGTTTGCGGACGCCGTCAGCGCGAGTTCGGCCGCGGGCTATCTGAAGGCCACCGGCGTGCAGACGGCGATCGCCGATATCGTGGTGGAATATTCCGCGCTGCTGGCGCAGAACCATGATGAGGTGACGGGGGCTACCCCCGGCGTCATCGGCCACGAACACGGCGTGATCTACGACGACTTGGCGGCGAATCTGCTGGTCGCGGATTTCTCGCCGGAGCTGTGGCAGCGCGCCGACACCGGAACGGCCGTCGATATCATTGGCAAGACTGCGCTGATCGATGCCATCGCGATCGCCGATGGCGAGAATGCAGGGCTGATCGATAGCGCGATCACGACGTTGTGGGGCGGGCAAACCGGCAATCTCGACTGGCTCAGCGCGGCGCTGAGCGATGCCGCGACCACGGTGGCTTTGGTCGCCGTGCCAGGCGTGACCATCGCTGCGTCCGCCGGCGCGCTGCTGGTGGCGGGCGCCGGCAACGACACGCTGCTCGGAACCGGCAACAACGATCTGCTGATTGGAGGCGCCGGGGCCGACAAGCTCGACGGTGGTGCCGGCACCAACATTCTGGTGGGTGGGGCCAACGCCTCCTACCTCTACCAGACCGGCGACGGCAGCGATCTCATCATCAATGGCACCGCATCGCAATCGACGCCGACCGGCACGCTCGATTTCGGCAACGCCGCTTCGGCCAACTCCCTGTGGTTCGTGAAATCGGGCAATGACCTGCAGATCGATATCCTGGGCACCCATCAGCAGGTGACGATTGCAGATTGGTTCCTGGGCGGCTCCTATCAGCTGCAGGAGATCAAGGCCGGCGGGCTGGAGATCGATAGCAAGGTGTCGCAGCTGGTGCAGGCGATGTCGGCCTATGCGCAGGCCCATCCAGGCTTCGATCCGACCGTCGCTTCACAGATGCCGTCGGATGCGCAATTGCACGAGATCATCGCCGGCACGTGGCATGTCAACGTCTGACGACCAAGGTCGGATCGCGCGACGCGGCGCTTGAACGCTGCGGCCGCCCCCGGCCTGCCGCTCCACTTCAGTGCAGGCGCGGGCCCTTGAGCAGCTTGGCGCGGTCGGTCGAGGTGACCGTGACGTCAAAGGTCACGCCCTCATGATGCACCGTCAGCGGGACGTCGACGCCGGCGCTGCCGAGCGCCCAGAGCTTGCGGTAGAACTCGCTCTGCCCGGTAATCTTGTCGCCGTTGATGCCGAGGATCACGTCGCCGGCCTTGAGCTCGGCGCGCGCGGCCGGACCGTTGGTAGAGACCCCGATGATGACCACGCGGCCATCGATCTCGGTGGAATACATGCCGAGCCAGGGACGCGCCGGCTTGTTGACGCGGCCGAAGCGGCGCAGATCGTCGAGGACAGGCTTGAGCAAGTCGATCGGCACGATCATGTTGACATGCTCGGACCTGCTGTCGCGTTCACGCTCGAGCTGCAGCGAGCCGATGCCGATCAATTCGCCCTTCGCGGAGATCAGCCCGGTGCCGCCCCAATTGGGATGCGCCGGATGGGTGAAGATGGCTTCGTCCAGGAGATATTCCCAATAGCCGGCGAATTCCTGCTTGGCGATGATCTGGCTGGCCACCGAGCGGGTGCGGCCGCCTGCGCCGCCAAGCACGACCTGCTCGCCGATCCGGGTCGCTGCTGAAGAACCGAATGGCACAGGATCGAGATCGAGCCGGCCGAGCGCCTGCACCAGTCCGAAGCCGGTGGTGAAGTCGAATCCGAGGACATGGCCTTCGATGACGCGGCCATCATTGAGATGCAGCCAGACGCTCTCGGCTTCGGTAATCAGGTAACCAATGGTCAGCACCAGCCCGTCATCGATCACCACGGCATTGCCGGCCCGCTCGGTGCCGAGCGTCTCGGCGCTGAACGCGTCGGGCGGAATGATGGCATGCAGGCCGACGACCGAGGCCAGCACGCGGTCGAGATCGAAATTGTAATCGCCCGCACGAGGCTGGAACGCGAACGGCACCTTCCATTCGGTCAAAGAGGGCATTCTTAAGTCTCCCGCTCCGTCGGCGTGCGTCTTGCGCCGATCAAGTCTCTGTTTGGCGATTGCGAAGGCCGCGGCGAGGGCCAGCTTAACACCTTTGCCTGCAGCGGTTCCAGGTCTCTGCTGCGGCTGCATCCCCGTCGATGATGGCCGGGCGCGCCGCCAGGTGGCGATCTGCGGCCGAGCAGGGAACGCCTCTATTCGGTCAAAGCTCCATCGAAATCCGCAACCGTCGCAATCCAATGGACTGCCGGCTCGCGGGCCACGATCGCGCAAGGTCCGCGATCGGCCGCCGGTTGCAATCATATCCCCCGGAACCGGCATTTTCACTTGCGATTGTCGGAAGTGGGGAGCGCAGTGGAGAGACGCAATCGAGAGAAGCTCTCGGGAGACGTTCTCGGGAGACGCTCTCGGAGACTTGGGCCTTCCGTTGGCTCCGAGAATCCACGGCGCGGAGCGGGAGGCGATCATGAGCGCGTCGCGACGGCGCGTGCGCGCTGAATGATCACGCATAATCATACGAGGTGCCAGCCATGGTCGAGGCATCAGCCTTTAGCTCCAACTCCGAAGCCGCAGGCCAGGCGCTGGCGCGGCTGCGGCGGCTGCATGCCGCGGTGCGCTTCGCGCTGCCGCAGCGACATGCGATCCTGCTGATCGTCGTGCTGGTGCTGGCGGTGGCCGGTATCAACGCGTTCGAGCCCCTGGTGCTCAAGGGCGTGTTCGATCAGCTCACCGGACCGGAACATGCCGGCGCCATTCTGGCCGGCATCCTGCTCCTGCTCGGCTTTGCGGTGACCCGGGAGATGATGGATGGCTTCGCCAACTGGCTGACCTGGCGTACCCGCATCGGCCTGCAATATGCGCTACTGGAGGCGACCATCGGCAAGCTGCACCGGATGCCGCTGCGCATCCAGCGCAGCGAAGGCATCGGCGCCATCATGACCCGGCTCGATCGCAGCATCCAGGGGTTCACCAGCGCGGTGACCGCGATCCTGTTCAGCATCATGCCTTCGGTCATCTTTCTCCTGATCGCGGTGGTGATCATGCTGCGGCTGGAATGGCGGCTCGCGCTGCTCGTGCTCATGTTCGCTCCGGTGCCGGCGCTGATCGCCGCGCGCGCCGGCCCCGAACAGATGCAGCGCGAGCGCACGCTGCTCGACCGCTGGGCCAAGATCTATTCGCGTTTCAACGAGGTGCTGTCGGGCATCGTGATCGTGCGCAGCTTCGCGATGGAGGATGCCGAGAAGGCGCGCTTCCTGCGCGACGTCGATGCGGCCAACAAGGTCGTCATCCATGGCGTTGCCGTCGATGCCGGCTACGCCTCGGCCAGCAATCTCGTGGTGGCGCTGGCGCGGCTCGGCGGGCTCGCGCTCGGCGCCTATTTTGTCCTGCAAGGCGACATCACGGTCGGGACCGTGGTCGCCTTTCTCGGCTATATCGGCGGACTGTTCGGTCCGGTGCAGGGCTTGAGCGGCGTCTATTCCAGCCTGCGCAAGGCCTCGGTCTCGCTCGACGAGATCTTCGGCATCCTCAATGTGCAGGAGCATCTCGGCGACAGTCCGGACGCCGTCGAGCTCACCGTCGTCATCGGCGCGGTCAGCTTCGAAAATGTGCACTTCCGCTACGAGCAGCCGCAGCGTCCGCTGCTCGACGGTATCACCCTGCAAGCCGCGCCCGGCGAAACCATCGCCATTGTCGGACCGAGCGGCTCCGGCAAGACCACGCTGATGGCGCTGTTGATGCGCTTCTACGATCCGGTGGAGGGTCGGATCACCATCGACGGGCGCGACCTGCGCGGGATCAAACAGAGCTCGTTGCGCCGGCATATCGGCGTGGTGCTGCAGGACCCACTGCTGTTCAACGACAGCATCAAGGCCAACATCGCCTATGGCCGCCCCGAGGCGACCGACGAGGAGATCCAGGCGGCGGCGAAGGCGGCCTATGCGCATGACTTCGTCATGCGGCTGCCGGACGGCTACGACGCCATCGTCGGCGAGCGCGGCGCGTTGCTGTCGGTGGGTGAGCGGCAGCGCATCACCATTGCGCGGGCGCTGCTGAAGAACCCGCCGATCCTGGTGCTGGACGAGGCGACCTCGGCGCTGGATGCGGAATCGGAGGAGGCCGTGCAGACCGCGCTCGAGCAGCTCGTCGCGGCACGCACCACCTTCGTGATCGCGCACCGGCTCTCGACCGTGGTCAATGCCGACCGCATCATCGTGCTGAAGGAAGGACGTATCATCGAGAGCGGACGCCACACCGAACTGATGCGCCAGAACGGCTATTACGCCTCGCTGGTGCGGCGCCAGCACCGCGGGCTGATCGACAATGATGTCGATCCGTCCGCGATCCTGGCGCCGCGAAACCTGGAATAAGGAACCTCGCCGCCGCTGGTACGTTTCATTCTACTTGCGTCGGGAAAGCGAGGGGGGCGGATGATGAGCCGGATCAGCCTGGGATTGTCGAGCAGGTCTGCCGCGAAAGCTGCCCCATCGCGCCTCCGTCGTTTCCTGCACAGCGCGGGGAGCTATTGGCGCGGCAATACCGCAGGCCAGGCCTGGCTCGTAACCGTGAGCCTGATCGGCGTCGTGTTCGTCAGCCTCGGCATCACCTACAGCCTCAATCTCTGGAATCGGCATTTCTACGACGCGCTTGAAGCCAGAAACGGCGCTGTCGCACTCCATCAGGCCGCGCTGTTTCCGCTCCTGGTCGGCCTCTACCTCGCGCTCTGCGTCTTTGCGATGTGGGCGCGAATGACGATGCAGCGGAGCTGGCGTGCGCGGCTCAATGCCGATCTGGTACGGCGATGGCTTGCGATGAACCGCTTCTACAAGCTCGAGCTTGTCGGCGGCGATCACAAGAACCCGGAGCATCGCATCAATGACGACTTACGGATCGCGACCGAGATGCCGGTCGATTTCGTCACCGGCTTCGTCACCTCGCTGCTCTCGGCGGCGACCTTCATCGCGGTGCTGTGGACTGTCGGCGGCGCCTTAGGCTTCGAAGCTGGCGGTCGTGCGTTTACCATTCCAGGTTATTTGGTCATCGCGGCGGTTGTCTATGCGCTGATCGCCAACGGCGCGATGCTGGCGATCGCCTTTCGTTTCATTCCGCTCACCGAGCAGAAGAACCAGGCCGAAGCCGAGTACCGCTATGCGTTGACCCGGGTGCGCGAGAATGCCGAGAGCATCGCGCTGCTGGGAGGCGCGCCGGCGGAAGATGACCGATTGGGCGAGACTTTCAGCCATGTCGTCGCGCGCTGGCGCGATCTGATGGTACAGAACATGCGCACGGTGATCGTCTCCCAGGGCAGCGCGCAGCTCTGCGGCGTGGTGCCGGTCCTCTTGTGCACGCCACGCTATTTCGATGGTTCGATGAGCTTGGGCGCGATCATGCAGGTGGCTTCCGCCTTCACCATCGTGCAGGGCGCGCTCAGCTGGTTCATGGAGAACTACACGCGACTTGCGGACTGGACCGCGTCCGCACGCCGCGTCGGCGCGTTGATGCTGGCGCTCGATGTCGCAGAGGCCGACGAGCAAACGGCGGGCATTGCGTGGCAGCAGGAGGGGGACGCGGCGCTCCGCCTGCACGATCTGCGCGTGTCACTCCATGACGGACGGCCGATACTGCGCCGTGCCAGCGCGGCAATTCGGCGCGGCGAGCGCGTGCTGATCACCGGCGAGTCCGGGACCGGCAAGAGCTCGCTGGTGCGTGCCATCGCCGGCTGCTGGCCTTGGGGACGGGGCCGAATCGTGACCGCTGCAGACCAGCGCGTCCTTGTCATCCCGCAACGGCCCTATGTCCCTTCGGGCAGCCTGCGCGACGCCGTGAGTTATCCGTTCGGGGCCCGCGACGTGGCCAGCGAACAGGTCGCTCGCGTGCTCGCAACAGTCGGTCTCGGTCCATTCCTACCCAAGCTCGATGAGATCGCGGCCTGGGACAAGATCCTGTCCGAAGGCGAGAAGCAGCGGCTCGCGATCGCGCGGCTCCTGCTGCACCGGCCCGATATCATCGCGCTCGATGAGGCCACGTCCGCACTGCATGTCGAAGGGCAGGCCGAGCTGATGGACGTGATCGCGCGAGAGCTGCCGGACGCCACCATCGTCAGCGTCGGTCACCGGCCGGAGCTTGAAGCCTTTCACGATCGCAAGCTGACGATCGCGCGGTGTGTGGGTGGCGCGGTGATCGTCTCCGACACCCCGCTGACGCCGGGCGCCGCCGTGGGTGAATTGCGCGTCGGCTGACGAGCCTACCCGGCCTCCGCCCCCGCGCGCGCAGGCATGATGCGGAAGTCGCGGCCCTCCTTCAGCCAGGTGGCGCGCTCGTCGCGCAGCAGGGTGCGGCGGACCTTGCCGGAATCGTCACGCAGCATCATGTTCACGATCTCGTAGCTTTCCGGATGCTTGTAGCGGCTGAGCCGCTCGGCGAGGAAGCCGCTCATGCCGTCGACGATCGCCTGTGCATCCGCACGCTCGTCGAGTTCGACGATTGCATGCACGCGCTGGCCGAGCTCGGGATCGGGCAGGCCGACCACGACACAGGAGCGGATGTCCGGATGCGCCATCAGCGCCGCCTCGACCTCGGCCGGATAGATGTTGGCGCCGCCGCGCAGCACCATGTCGGCCAGCCGGTCGCCGAGATAGAGATAACCCTCCTCGTCGAGCCGCCCGATGTCGCCGAGCGACTCCCAGCCGTCCGGCCGCCGCTTCGGCTCGGCCCCGAGATAGTGATAGGTGCAGCCGGGCCCGTCATCGGGAAGGAAGTAGATCTCGCCGCTTTCACCGGGCGCGACGTCTTTGCCGTCCGGCCCGATGATGCGGAGCTTGCAGGAGTCGTCGATCCTGCCGACCGAACCCCTGTGCTTCAGCCATTCGGTGCCGGAGATCACGGTGCGGCCCTGCCGTTCGGTGCCGCCATAGAGCTCGTAGATCTTCTCCGGACCGACCCACTCGATCCATTTCTCCTTCAGCCATGGCGGCATCGGCGCGGCCATATGGAACACGATCTTGAGACTGGAGACGTCGTAGGAATTGCGCACGGCGGCGGGCAGCGCCCAGATCCGGTGCATCATGGTCGGCACGAAATTGACCCATTGGATGCGCTCGGCCTGGATCAGGCGCAACGTCTCCTCCGCATCGAACTTCACCATGCCGGTAAGCCGGCCGCCGGCGAACAGCCCGTAATGCGACACGATGAACGGCGCGTTGTGGTAGAGCGGACCGGGATTGAGCAGCGAGACATCTTTCGGGATCCCGAGCGGCGGCTCGGCCGCGGTGTCGGTCACCGCCGGCTGATGATCGAGGATCACCTTGGGCCGGCCGGTCGAGCCGCCCGAGGTCATCGCCTTCCAATAGCGTGCCACCGGCGCGGTCAGCGGCTCCTCGGAGAAACCCTCGGGCACGAAGGTCGCGGGCAGCGAATTCGGCGCATTCCAGTCGGCTTCGCCGCCGACCACGAGCGAGGGTTGCAGGATCTCGAGCACGGCGGCGGCCTCGCCGCGCGGCAGCCGCCAGGACAGCGAGGTCGGCGTCGCACCGCATTTCCACACCGCAAAGCTGGTCTCGAAGAACGCGTTGCCGTTGGGCAGACCGATCGCGACGAAGTCGCCGGGCCGGACGCCCTTGGCCATGAACGCGCGGGCGCGGGCGTTGGCGCGGCGCTCGAGCTGCTCCCAGGTCAGCGCCTCAGTGCCGTGCTGGATCGCGATCGTATCCTTCGGCTTGCGCTCGGCATACCAGCGCGGCACATCCGCCAGGGGGATCAGCATCGGTTCCTCCACATCATCAGGCGTTCGCGTGCGCCCTGTTGTTCTGGTCGCGCGGATCGTTCGCGCGCCCATGATGGGAGATGTTGTGCCCTAACTCATGCTGCTTCGTCCATATGCGTGCAGCTCGCCTCGGGAAATGCCGCCCCGCGAAATGGCGAACAGTGTGCGCTCGTCTTGCGTGCACCGAAACGTGTCGCCGACATGAGACGTCCAATTCGAACTTTTGCCGGCAGCGATCATTGAAGCGGCGGGGGCCTAGCTGATGGGAGTTCCCTATGCACGCTCAAGAGATGATCTCCAGCCATCCGCATGTCCGCGGCCAGATCAATGACGCGCTGATCCGCTGCATCGAAGAGTGCTATTCCTGCGCCCAGACCTGCACCTCCTGCGCCGACGCCTGTCTTGCTGAGGACATGGTGAAGTCGCTGACGCAGTGCATCCGGCTCGATCTCGATTGCGCCGACATCTGCAACATCACGGGGCGGATCGCGACGCGGCGCACCGGGTCGGACCAGGAGGTGATCCGGCGCATGCTCGACACCTGCGCGGCGGCCTGTCGCCTCTGCGCCGAGGAATGCGAGAAGCATGCGCAGATGCATGAGCATTGCCGGATCTGCGCTGATGCCTGCCGCAGCTGCATGAAGGCCTGCGAGGAGGCCGGGCGCAGCATGGCGCATTGATGCGTTCTCAACAGGCCGGGCACAGGTGCCCGACCTGTCGATCACTGGCCGCTATATTGCCCGATCCTAAAACGGATTTGCAGACAATTTAAATCGGTCAACTCGGGCCGAGCAGGTTGGTCAGCGACGTGAAGATGCCGACCAGCGTCAGACCGAGCTTGTTCATGATCGCGATCAGCGCGAGCGCAATTCCGCACGCGATCAGGCCATATTCGATTGCGGTTGCGCCGGACTCGTCGCGCAAGAACCGCAAAATCAATGACTTCATGAGTTTCCCGCCAATCTCTGGTTGAACGAACAAGCCGTCCTCTTGTTCGGGCGCCAGAATGGCCGTGAAAAACCTAAGGTAGTATAAACACGAGGGCTGCAAGTTTTTCAATGTGCGCAAAAAATGCGCAAATGCGAGCGCCGTGCACGCCCGTGTCGTTGCGCCAGATCCCTGTGCAACTCACGTGAGGTGCTCACAACAACAAGCGGCAACTGCGTTCTGAACACTGCGGAAGCATCACAGCCGTGTGACATTTTGCGATGGCCTCCACCGTCTTGAGGCAAGTCAAGCGGCGTCTGTCATTGCCGTGCAGATTTGTGCCCGTCCGCAATGCCTCACGCGAGAACGGGACGTAGGATGAACTTCCACTCGGCTGCCTTTTTGTTCGAGCAATCGCGCCAAGACGGCGCAGGTCTGTTTCCTCATTTCAATCGACGTATCGCAGCCGCGGCAATTCCGCTGGCGGTCGGCGTCGCGATGGCGTTGCTGCCGCCACCCGCCGGCCTCGCGCAATACAGCTGGTGGTACCTCGCGCTGTTCGTCACCGTCATCATCGGCTTGATCACGGAGCCCATCCCAGCGGCTGCCGTCGGCTTTCTCGGCGTCACGATCGGGGCCGTGCTCGGGCGCTACATTCTCTTTTCTCCCGCGCAGCTCGCATCGACGAACCCGACCAGCGCTGCCATCAACTGGGCCTTGTCCGGCTTCTCCAATGCGACGGTCTGGCTGATCTTCGCCGCCTTCGTGTTCTCGCTCGGCTACGAGAAGACGGGACTCGGCAAGCGTCTCTCGCTGCTCCTGCTGTCCCGGCTCGGCGGACGGACATTGACGCTGGGCTACGCCGTGATGCTCGCCGATCTCATCCTCGCGCCATTCATGCCGTCGAACACGGCCCGCAGTGGCGGCACGATCTTTCCGATCATCAAGAACATCCCGGGGTTCTATCAGTCGCGGCCGAACGACCCGTCATCGCGCCGGATCGGCGGCTACCTGATGTGGACCGCGATCGCCTCGACCTGCGTGACGTCATCGATGTTCTTGACGGCGCTCGCGCCCAACGTGCTCGCGATCGAACTCGTGCGCAAGACCGTGCATGTCGAGCTTGGCTGGATGCAGTGGTTCTTAGCCTTTCTCCCGGTGGGTCTCGTGCTGCTGCTGACCACGCCGCTGCTTGCCTATGTCCTGTACCCGCCGGAATTGAAGGAAAGCCCCCAGGTGCCGGAATGGGCGCGCCAGGAGCTGACGGCAATGGGCAAGCTGTCCGGGCACGAGATCACGCTTCTGATCCTGGTGCTGCTGGCGCTGGGACTGTGGATCTTCGGCACCGCCGTGCTCGATCCCACGACCGTCGCATTGCTCGTGGTCAGCCTGCTCGTCATCACCGGCTGCATCACCTGGAGCGACGTGCTGGACGACAAGCCTGCCTTCAACACGCTGATCTGGTTCGGCACCTTGGTGCCGCTGGCGAGCGGCCTGGCGCAGACGGGCTTCGTCGCATGGCTGGCCGGACTTGTCGGTCCGATGCTGGCAACGATGTCGCCGATCGGGGGGCTGGTCGGGCTGATCGGGCTGTTCTTCCTCCTGCATTATCTGTTCGCGTCGACGACCGCGCACACCACCGCGCTGCTGCCGCTGATGCTGACCGTGGCAACCAAGATCCCCGGCCTGTCGATCACCACCTCGGCGCTCGCGCTCGCGCTCAGCCTCGGGATCATGGGCATCATCACACCCTACGGCACGGGCCCGAGCCCGGTCTATGCCGGCAGCGGCTTTCTTCCGGGACGCGACTACTGGCGGCTCGGCGCGATCTTCGGCGCCTATTTCCTGGCGGTCTTCCTGCTGGTCGGCGTGCCGAGCCTGATGTTTCTGAGCTGAGAAGGAAAGACGATGGAGCAGTTTGACGCCGATATCCTGATCCTTGGTGCCGGCGGCGCTGGATTGCGGGCCGCGATCGCCGCCGCAGAGGCCGCGCCGGACATGACGATCGCGCTGGTCTCGAAGGTCTATCCAATGCGTAGCCACACCGTGGCGGCCGAAGGTGGTTCGGCCGGCGTGGTCAGGCCGAACGACAGCCTCGACAATCACTTCAACGACACCGTCGAGGGCGGCGACTGGCTCTGTGAGCAGGACGTGGTGGACTATTTCGTCGGCCACTGCACGCGCGAGATGATCCAGCTCGAGCATTGGGGCTGTCCCTGGAGCCGCCTGCCGGACGGCCATGTCAATGTCCGCAAGTTCGGCGGCATGAAGATCGAGCGCACCTGGTTCGCGGCCGACCGAAGCGGCTTCCACATCCTGCACACCCTGTTTCAGACTTCGACCAAGTATCCGCAGATTCGGCGCTTCGACGAATTTTTCTGCGTCGACCTGATCGTGGACGACGGCCGTGTTCAGGGCGCGGTGGTGCTGTCGATGGCGAGCGGCGAGTTCACCGCGATCACGGCGCGGGCGGTGGTGATCGCCACCGGCGGTGCCGGCCGCGTGTTTCGCCAGAACACCAATGGCGGCATCGTCACCGGTGACGGCATGGCGCTGGCTTATCGCCACGGCGTGCCGCTGCGTGACATGGAGTTCGTGCAATATCACCCGACCTGCCTGCCGGGCACCGGCATCCTGATCACCGAGGGTTGCCGGGGCGAGGGCGCGCTGCTCGTCAACAAGGACAACTACCGCTACTTGCAGGATTACGGCCTCGGCCCGGTGACGCCGGAGCCGCGCAACAAGTTCATGGAGCTTGGTCCGCGCGACCGGCTGAGCCAGGCGTTCTGGCATGAGGAGCGCAAGGGCCGCACGGTCACCACGCCACAGGGCGAGGCGGTGCTGCTCGACCTTCGCCATCTCGGCCGCGCGAAATTGCAGGAGCGACTGCCGCTGATCTGCGAGCTGGCGCAGCACTTCGCCGGGATCGACGCTGCGACCACGCCGATCCCGGTGCGTCCCGCCGTGCACTACACGATGGGCGGCATTCTGGTCGACATCAACACCGCCTCGCCGCTGCCCGGCCTGTTCGCGGCCGGCGAATGTTCCAGCGTCGGCATTCACGGTGCCAACCGGCTGGGATCGAATTCGCTGGCCGAGCTGACCGTGTTTGGCCGCGTCGCCGGCGAGCAGGCGGCGGCCTTCGCGCGCCAGGCGCCCGCGGCCAAGGCCGGTGATCCGGCCAAGGCGGCCGAAGCCAAGGCGCTTGCGCTGCTGCAGCGGCAAGGCGACGGCGAGCGCCACGCCGCGCTGCGGGTCGACATGGCGGTCAGCATGGAGAAAGGCTGCGGCATCTATCGCCTAGGCGATGAGATGCAGGAGACCTGCGACGCGCTCGCCAGGCTGAAGCAGCGCTATCAGGCGCTCACGCTGGAGGATCGCTCGCGGGCCTGGAACACCGACTGGATCTCCGCGATCGAGCTCGGCTTCCAACTCGACGTTGCCGAAGCGATGGCGCATGCGGCGCTTGCGCGCAAGGAGTCGCGAGGCGCGCATCAGCGGCTCGATGGCTTCGATGCGCGCGACGATGTGAACTTCCTCAGCCACAGCCTGGCTCACTACCAGGACGACGCTGCGCCGCGCATCAGCACGATGCCCGTCAAGATCACGCGTTCGCTGCCCGGACAGCGCGCCTATGGCGCGCTCGGCGAACAACTCGAAGCCGCCCGCAAAGAGACGACCCATGCCTGAGACCAAATCTGACAAGACGATCGAGTTGCGCGTGCTGCGCTATTGTCCATCCAAGGACGCGGCGCCCACCTTTCAATCCTTCCGGGTGCCCTACACCGATGACATGTCGGTGCTGCAAGGGCTGCAGCAGATCAAGGCGGAGCTCGACGGCAGCCTTGCCTTCCGTTGGTCATGCCGGATGGCGGTGTGCGGCAGCTGCGGCATGATGGTCAACGGCGCGCCGATGCTGGCCTGCAACACCTTCCTGCGCGAGCTCGCGCCCGGCCCGGTCACGCTGGAGCCGCTGCAGAATTTTCCGATCGAGCGCGACCTCATCGTCACCGTGGGCGACTTCGTCAAGAAGATCGAGAGCATCTATCCGTACATCATGCCCAGGCAGCCGAAGACGGTGGAGCAGGGCACCTATCTGCAGACGCCGGCCGAGATGCAGGAATACGCCTCCTTCGCCGACTGCATCAACTGCATGCTGTGCTACGCCGCCTGTCCGCAGTTCGGCGCCAATCCTGATTTCATTGGTCCGGGCGCGATGGCGCTGCTGCAGCGCTACAACAGCGATTCGCGTGACGGCGGCCAGCAGGCGCGGCTCGACCAGATCCGTGGCGAGGATGGTGTGTGGTCCTGCACCGCCGTCGGCCTGTGCTCCGAGGTCTGCCCCAAGCAGGTCGATCCCGCCAATGCCGTCAACCAGAACAAGAGCAAGAGTGCGCTCGACTTCTTCCTGAGCCGCCTGCGCACGGAGAACGTGACATGAGCGAACGACGTCCGTATCTGCGACCTCAGCCGCGCGACTGGTGGGCGCATCCGCCTTACCGCGCCTATACGATCCGCGAGCTCTGCGGCGTCGCGCTCGCGCTCTATGCCGCGGTCCTGCTCGCCGGGCTGATCTGCCTCGCGCGCGGCCCAGAGGCGTACGAGGCGTTCCGCCGCTTTCTGGCAAGCCCGGTATCGCTTGTGCTGCATCTCGCGCTGCTCGCGGCCGCGCTCTGGCACATGTGGACCTGGTTTCAGATCCTGCCGAAAACGCTGCCCAAGCTGGTCTGGCGCGGCAAGCTGGTTCGCCAGCAACTGATCACCACGGTCGCCACAGTGCTGGCCGCGGGCTGCTCGGCGGTCCTGGTCCTGCTGATCGTCATCATCGGAGTCTGGTCATGAGTTCGCCGAAGAACGCAACACTGCCGAAGCGGTCCATCTCGCCGATATTCTGGCTGCTGTTCGGCGCCGGCGGCATGATGGCTGCGCTGATCGGTCCAGGGCTGATCATCATCACCGGCATCATGATTCCCCATGGCTGGGGCGTTCCGGAGAGCTTTGATAGCTACGCGAGTGCGCTGGCCTTCGCCCGCAACCCGCTCGGCAAGCTGGTTCTGCTCGCCGTGATCGCGCTGCTGTTCTGGCACGCGGCGGAACGCGCCTTCCTCACCCTGCACGACATGCGTGTCGGCCCGGTGCTGCTCTTGCGCTGGGCAACTTATGGGCTCGCAGCCGTGCTGACGCTCGTCGTCACGGCTGTCCTCCTTGCGATCGGCTTCTGATCGCTTTCTCCCTTCCTCATACAGGTGACTGAACGTGCTCGATGTAACTTCGGCTGAGGCGCTGCTGCCTTCGTATCTTCGCGATGTCTATAGCTGGGCCTATCTCACTCCGTGGCTTGCCGGCTGGCTCGACCGGCAGGTCGTGGTGCAGACAATTCTCTGGGGCAACGCCCAGCGCTTGATTGGCGATGTGCTTGACGAGATCGCGCCGGGTGACCGGGTGTTTCAGGCGGCTGCGGTCTACGGCGATTTCTCCCGCCAGGTCGCGGCCAAGATCGGCCGCCGCGGCCAGCTCGAGGTCCGCGATATCGCGCCGCTGCAGGTGTCGCTGACCCGGCGCAAGCTGTCCGATCTGCCGCAGGCGCATGTCGCGCGCGGCGACGCCGCGGACCCGCAGGACGAGAGCGCCGATGTGGTCGTGTGCTTCTTCCTGCTGCACGAGGTGCCGGATGCGGTGAAGCTCCAGGTTACGCGCGCCATGCTGGAGCTGGTGGCGCCGGGAGGACGGGCGGTGTTCGTCGACTATCATCGGCCGCATCGCTTTCACCCGCTGAAACCGCTGATGCGCAGGATCTTCGCCTGGCTCGAGCCGTTCGCGACCAGCATGTGGCGGCACGAGATCAAGGATCTTGCCGGACCTCGCGGCGGCGGCTTCCGCTGGCGCAAGCGCACCCGGTTCGGCAGCATGTATCAGGTCGTGGTCGCCGAGCGCATCTGACCGGCCGTGGCCGGTCAGATCGGGACGCCTGCCGCCTTGAGTGCCTCCGCGTAGGTCGCAGCCATCGCCGGCACGGGAAAGGGGATGCGCGCCAGGAAGCCGGAGACGGTCAGCTCCGGCTCGAGCTTTTGCAGCTCCTGCGCGACCTGCGTGGCGCGGGCCAGCTCGCCGATGTTCACCAGCGCCACCACGAGCGCGCGCAATGCGACCGCAAAGCGCCGGTTCTGCGCCAGCGCCTTTTCCGCCCACAGAATGGCTTGTGCAAAATCGCAGTCGGCGAGCGCGCAGATCGCCATGGCGCCGGAGGCGAACCAGCCGCGCGGATCGCGCGGGTTCAGCCGCATTGCCCGTTCGACCATGGCGCGGCTGGCGGCTTGGTGGCCGCGCATGGCTTCGATCCAGCCGCCCAGCGTGAGCGCCATGGCGGAATTCGGATTGATCGCGAGCGAGCGGCTGAAGAGCTCGCGCGCCGGCTCGATCTCGTCGGCCATGTTCCAGATCGCGAAGGCCGCCATCCACAGCACCTGCGGATCGTTGGGCGCGAGCTCGGTCGCGCGCCAGGCGAGCGCGACGGCCTTGTCGCGATAGGTTTCGTCCGGCTTGATCCAGCCTTGAAAGTGACGCAGCGCGTGGCAATAGGCGGTCGCCGCCATCGCCGGCGCATAGACCGGATCGATCTGAAGTGCCTGCTCCAGACATGCAATGGCGGCAGCAATGCTGTCGGCGGTGAACGCATCGCGAAGACTCGCGGCCCGGAGCAGCAGGTCGTAGGCCTGCAGCGCGTTCGCAGGCATGGATCGTCGCCGCTCCACCTCCGCTAATTCCAATGTCGGCTCGATCGCCGCGACCACGCGTTCCGTAATGGAATCCTGCAGCGCGAAGACGTCGCCCACATCGCGATCGAAGCGGTCGGCCCAGAGGTGCGCGCCCGTTGCCGCGTCGATCAGCTGGCCGGTGATCCGCAGGCGAGATCCGGAGCGCCGAACGCTGCCTTCCAGCACGTAGCCGACGCCGAGGTCGCGGCCGACCTCGCGCACGTCGACCGGCTTGTTCTTGTAGGTGAAGGTCGAGTTGCGCGCGATCACCGCAAGGCCTCCGCAGCGTGACAGCGCGGTGATGATGTCCTCGACCATCCCATCGGCGAAATAATCCTGCTCAGCATCGCCGCTCATGTTCGCGAAGGGCAGCACCGCGATCGCAGGACCTTCGAAACCGCGCGCCGGAGCGATATCCGAACGCGCGCCCGCCGGTTCGCCGCTCTGCTCGTTGACCTCGCCGACGAAGCGAAAGCCCTTGCGCGGGACAGTGCGGATCAGCCGCTGGGCTTCGCCATCGTCGCCAATCGCAGCTCGCGCAGCACTGATCCGGCTGCTCAAGGTGGCCTCCGAGACGATGCGGCCGTGCCAGACCGCAGCCAGCAGATCGTCGCGGCTGACGACGCGGTCCCGGGCACGGATCAGGAACTCCAAGAGGTCGAAAACCTGCGGTTCCATGGCCACCACGCTGTCGCCATGGCGCAGCTCGCGGCGGCCGGGATCAAGGATGAAGTCGTTGAAAGAATAGAGCAAACGTCGACCTGCCGGCAGTTCGATGGGGGCGCTGGCAATCTAACATGGGTTGGGGCACGGCAAAATCAGGCGCATCTGAAGGAAAACTCCAAGCCGTCTCCAAGCGCAGCGAAGTAGGTTCGGGCAAGAGCTTGGCCATCCAAACCGAGGAGATCGCCATGTCAGAGATCATCAACCACCATCGCCGCCGTCTGCTCGGCGTTGCCGCCGCCGGCATCGCCGCCGCTACGGTCGGATCGTTCGCCGCGGCGCAGGCGCAGGGCTTCAAGGCGAAAACGACCCTGCCTGCGGTGAAGGCCGGGACCACGACGGGCTTCGCCCCGCTCAAGCAGGTCGATGCCGGGCTCCTCAATGTCGGCTACGCCGAAACCGGGCCCGCCGACGGCCCCGTCGTGATCCTGCTGCACGGCTGGCCCTATGACATCTATAGCTATGCCGACGTCGCGCCGGCACTGGCGTCGGCCGGTTATCGCGTCATCATTCCCTATCTGCGCGGCTACGGCTCGACGCGCTTCCTGTCTCCTGCGACCATGCGGAGTGGCCAGCCGGTGGCGGTCGCAGCCGACATCGTCGCGCTGATGGATGCGCTCAAGATCCAAACCGCGACGCTCGCCGGCTATGATTGGGGCGCGCGCACCGCCAATATCATCGCGGCGCTGTGGCCGGAGCGCTGCAAGGCGATGGTCTCGGTGTCAGGCTATCTGATCGGCAGCCAGGAGGCGGGCCGGATGCCGCTGCCGCCGAAGGCGGAGCTGCAATGGTGGTATCAGTTCTACTTCGCGACCGAGCGCGGCCGCGAGGGCTATGCGAAGTACCGGCACGACTTCGCCAAGCTGATCTGGCAGATCGCCTCCCCGCGATGGAAATTCGACGACGCCACCTTCGACCGCAGCGCAGCCGCGTTTGACAATCCCGACCATGTCGACGTGGTCGTGCACAATTATCGCTGGCGGCTCGCGCTCGCCGAGGGCGAAGCGAAATATGACGAGCTGGAGAAGAAGCTCGCGACCTTCCCGGTCATCGCGGTGCCGACCATCACCATGGAGGGCGACGCCAACGGCGCGCCTCATCCGGAGCCCGAGGCCTACGCGAAAAAGTTCTCCGGGCGCTACGAGCACCGGCTGATCAAGGGCGGCATCGGCCACAACCTGCCGCAGGAGGCGCCGCAGACCTTTGCGCAGGCCGTGCTCGACGTGGCGGCGGGTTGACGGCGCCACGCGGAGTACAATCGATGAATGAACTAGCCAAGATGACCATCGCCGCCGCGGTGGCCGCAGGGGCCATATTGCTTCTGCCGCTCACGGGGGTAGCCGATGAGGCCGCATCGCCGATCTTCGGCGTCACGATCCCGCAAGGTTATCGCGATTGGACTTTGATCGGCGTGGGGCGCGAGGACGGCCTCAAGGAGTTGCGCGGCATCGTGGGCAACACCACTGCAGTGAACGCCTATCGTGACGGCCAGCTGCCATTCCCCGACGGCAGCGTGCTGGTCAAGCTCGCGTGGAAACATGTTCCGATCGACGGTCTCGATGGCGCCTTCACTTCTGGTACACCGACCACGGTGCAGGTCATGGTCAAGGATGCCGCAAAATATGCGTCGAGTGGCGGCTGGGGCTTTGGCCGGTTCGTGGACGGCAAGCCGGCCGACGAAGCGCAGCATCGGACCTGCTTCGCCTGCCACGACGCGCATGCAAAGGATCACGACTTCGTATTCACGCACTATAGCCGATGACGGATGGCGCTTCACCTGCAGATCATCATCGCTGTTCCGATCGACGCCATCGCGCCCAGTTGGAGCGCGTGACAATCCATCTTTCGGATTTGGACTCGCCATTGTGGTGCGGAAGGTCGATGAAGCCGACAAATTCCGCGCCGGTCTTCTGCTTGACGCGGCGTGATCCTCCGTTCGTAGCGACATTGCAGACGAAGAATTGCTCGATACCGAGAACGTCGAAGGCGAAATCATTCACCGCCGCGATCGCTTCGGTCATCAGTCCGCGGTTCCAGTAGGGCTCGGCCAACCAGAAGCCGCGGTTTCCTTTGCGGGAGTCGGAGCGAGGACGGAAATGGATATTGCCGATCGCCTCGCCATCGCCCTCACGCAGCACAAGGACCCATTGATAGATCTCTTCGCCCGCCGCGATCTTGTCGAGCTGGAGCCTGATGAAGGTCTCGGCTCCGTCGTCGGGATAGGACCATGGAACGACGGTCGCGAGATTGCGGATGATGCTCCAGTTGTTGAAATGACGCTGAATGGCCGGCGCATCCGACAGCGCCAATGGTCGCAGCATCAAACGTTCGGTTTGCAGCAGGGGCGCATGCTGCAGAGATTGGCCGTGGCGTACTCAGATTTCAAGCGCAAGCGACGCGATTGACCCTGCTTGGCCGGCCATGCCGCACGTGCGATCGTTTCACTATCCTATCTCGACACACGACAGGCGTTGGAGTTGCGCCAAAGAGCAATCAACGCCGATCATACAGGGTTGCGCGTTGATGCGACACGATCTAAAAGGCCTTTCCGCAATTTCAAAACATGGAGGCGATCATGTCGATGTTCGTGCGCTTCCTGGGTTCGCTGCGCGATATTTGATCGCAGTCCCGGGAGATGAATCCCGGTGAGCATCATGCCCATTTGATCGAAACTGCCAGCAGGTCCGCTTCTCGCGGAATTTTTGTCATGTCCAGATATCTGTCGCGGTCCCCGCAGCGGGAGGCCGCACGATCTGCTGTGCTGCATCGTCAGCTTCAGCGATTTCCTTCCCGTTACCGAGAAGCCGTAGGCTCGCTCGTGATGCGTCATCCGCGCATCGCGGACCTTGCAGCGAGCTTTCCAGCGCTTCTCTTCGCGCTGGCCGTTCCGCGGCGCGGCTTCGATCCTGCGCCGGCAATCGCATCCGTTATCGAAGGGCGAACGCTGGTGGAGGTCGCTGCCGCGGCTGACCTGCCGATGTGGCTGCGCAAGCTGCCGCCGGAGGCGTTCGTGGCCCCCATCGCGGAGCTTCCCGACGGCGATTTGTTTCGACGGCAGATTGCCAATCATCTGCCGCGATCGCCGAAGCATGCATCGACTTGGCTGAAAATCTTCACCGACGTTGCCGCGATCGCACACGAGCCGGCGGCGGTGTGGGCCGTGCGCGAGTTCGTTCGCGCGCCAGTGCGGCTGAATCCAACTCGTTTGCGGCTCGTCGGTTTGTGGTCGTGGTTTTCCCGCGAGACGGCGACGGTTGGCTACGGCCTGATCGAGAAGCCCTGGAGGCCAGAGATGCGTATCGATGCGGCGCTCGCCGCGGCCAACGCCTGGCGAACCGAAATCTCCTTGCATGTGAATCTGGGGCCCGAGCCAATCGTCAACATGTGGCTCCGGGCGGGTCACGTGGCTGGATATGATTTCGTGCCCTTGAGCTCGGTTGCGTCCATTACCAGCGAAGCAAAGGCGATGAAGAATTGCCTTCGTACCTACGGCCTAGGCTTGGCGCACAACCGGTCGCGGCTTTGGAGCATACGGCGGGATGGGGAGCGCGTAGCTACGCTGAGGGTTGCGATCCGTTGGAAGGATCCATTGCTCAATATTGTCGAGCTCGAGGCCGCGGGCAACGCGAAGGCCTCGCGCGAAATCTGGTGGGCGGCCCGGCAATGGCTTCACATGCATGACCTGTCAACAATCCAACTGGACCGGCCGAGCTGGGGAGCCGTGCCGCTTGATCGTTGCAGCTGGCTTGCGCTTTGGCGGCCCTATTGGCTTGCGAAGCAGCGTATCCCAGATTGGCTGCCGATCGCACCCTCGCGCGGTGCTTTGGAGGCGTTATGAGAGCAAATTTGTCCGCTTGCGGATGCCGATCGGGGGCGGCTGACCTGTCGTAGTAAATGCAGCCTGCGACTATCAACCGAACTTCCGCCGTGCATCGAGCGCGAGCCCGATGCCGACGCTGCCGAGCAGGTCGGTCTCGGCGACGCGGGCCTCGGGGAACGGCGCCAGGATCGCCTGGCGCAGCAGCGGCACCATGCTCGATCCGCCGGTCAGGAAGATCGTGGTGATGTCGGCGGCCGCAACGCGCGCGTTCTTCAGGAGGCGCTGCACCGTCGCAAGGATGCGTTCGACGGCATCCGTGATGGCGGCGTCGAATGCTGTCCGCGTGAAGGAGAATCGCGCCCATGCGCCGTGATCGGCCAGCGCCGAGACCGCTGCCTCTGCGCGCGTCAGCGCGATCTTGGCCTCCTCGACGCCGATCGCGACCGCATGCCCCTGGCGGGCCTCGATGAGCGCGATGAAACGATCGACAAGATCGCGCCGCGCCGCCTCGTAGCGGATCTGCCGCAGCTCCGGCATTACGTTCTTCTTGTAGAGCTGGTTGATGCGGTGCCAGGTCGCGAGCTCATGGTAGTAGAGCGAGGGCAGGCTGCGCTTGCCGTCCGCGGTCGGGCTGCCATAACCGAGATGGGGCATCACGCTCTTCAGGCTCAACAGCCGGTCGAAATCGGTGCCGCCGATATGGATGCCGCCATTGGCCAGGATATCGCCGGCGCGCTCGGCTGTCCGGCGCCGTTCGGGCGAGACGCGGACGATCGAGAAGTCCGAGGTGCCGCCGCCGATGTCGGCGATCAGGACCAGTTCCTCATCGCGAACATGCTGCTCATAATCGAGCGCGGCCGCGATCGGCTCGTATTGGAACGCGATGGTCCGGAAGCCCTGCGCACGCACAATGTCCTCCAGCGCGCGTTGCGCCTCGGTATCGGCCGCGTCGTCCTTGTCGACGAAGCGCACGGGGCGGCCGAGTACGACCTCCGTGATCTCGCGATCGAGCTGGCGTTCCATCTGCGACTTCAGGTGCGCGAAATAGAATCCCAGAATGCCCGAGAACGGCACGGCCTTCTGGCGGATATAGGTCTTCTCCTGGATCAGCGCGGTGCCCAGGATGCTCTTCAGCGCGCGCATGAAGCGCCCGTCATGGCCCTTCAGGTAACGATCGATGGCGCTGCGCCCGAAATGGGTGCCGTGATCCTCGAAATCGAAGAACATCGCGCTCGGCAGCGTCAGGTGGCTGCCTTCGAGCGGGAGCAGACGGGCTTTTTCTGGTTCGCTGATGCCGATGGTGGTGTTCGAAGTGCCGAAGTCTATGCCGCAACAGGCCGCAACCATGCTCGTCTTGCTCGTGTCAGTCAGAGGCGACGGCTTACCCGCTTGGCGGCGTCGTGTCACCCCGGAATGACGGCCCGCGTTGTGCGGCCTGCCGCTGATCATCACCCGGATTTCTCGGCATCCCGCCGAAGGCGAGGGTGCGCGTCGACGGCCTGATTCATGTCAACAAGGGCCCGGTGCGACGATTGTTGCAGGGCTCTAGATCACCGCCTTTCTTCGGAAGCTGGCGCGAGACGCCGCGATCAGCGTGGCGAGGATCTGGCGTCTCGCGTGACGGCGGACGCTGCGAATCACGCAACGCACCTTGCAACCGAACCGGGCAGACACGCATCGTTTGCGCGCGAACGTCCTGTCGACGGCCCTATCACCTTGGTCGTTTAGGTTGTGTAGTGATTTACTTACCACTCACAAACTGCAAGCCGACGTCTGCAGACAGCTTTTTTGGCGCGATCTGGAGCCGAATACTTCCGCGTCGAGAGATTTTGAGTCATTCTAATCAGACGTCAGGTGATGCCGCACCCTGCAGCGGACGCGTCAGACCAGCTTCGCAGTGGCGAAGGCCGAGCGAGGAAGATTCGGGCGCACGCGTCTGCAGGGCGGTATCACGGACTGCGCGAGTACGTGTGGGGTGCTGTGCGTATGAGTAACGGAGTAGCCGACTTCCATTCTCGCCGAATGGAAGCGGGTCAGATGTTTGACGCGCGGGCCTGGCGGGAGGCCCAGCACGATCCGGCGATACGTCGCAAGCATGCGACGACAGGTGTACAGATCGGTTGTCCGCCGCTCGCGGCCGGCATCGGCGCGTTCCTCGGTTGTTTCGCGACGTTGCATCTGAGCGCCTCCGGCGTACCTCCAGCGATTGCGTCTGCAACGGTCACGATCCTCTTGTGCGCGTCCCTGATATTGACGGGGTGGGCGGAGCTGGTGCCGAGCGCATTCTTTCCCGCGGCCTATGGCGGCAGCTTTGGCGGCATGACGCCGGTTGCGGCCTTGAACCAGAGCGTGGAGCGATCGGGCCTGCCGCTGGGCGCTTCTTTCACAATGCTGTCCATCTCGTGCGGCCTGGTGTTCTGCCTCGCCTGCGCAATGGACATCAGGCTGCGGGGCGGGTTCATGCGCGGCTATGGCGGGCGTCTCGGCGCCCTCGCCGCGGCCGGATCCTTTCTCTTCGTCGGCCTGGCGCCGCTGCTGGGTGTCAATGGCGAGCTGTTTCAGGTCGCGCGCGTCGAGATGTTCGAGAATGATCTCGCTTCAGTCGCGTTGATCTTCGCTCTGTGTACGGTGGGCATGCTCGCGACCCTGCTCGCGCTGCGACGTCGGCAGGTCGCGTCCTCCCGTCGCGACGTACGGATTCTCGTTGCTGCCACCGTCGCGCTTGTCGGCCTGATGCTGCTGCAACAGGTGCAGCCGAATGATCCATGTCTGGTGGATGCCTTCTATGCGGGCTGCTTCCTCGGCATGTCGTCGCCCGCGCAGCTGAGGGGGCCATTGCAGCCGATCTTGGCGGCAGTCATCCTGACGGCCTTGCTGATCGAAAGCTGTGCGATCTTGCCCGGCGTCGGCGGCTCGCTTGGTCTTGTGGCCTTCGTCACGGTGGTCACAATGGAGGGGCTGAAGCGAATTCTCGCAGTGCCGACGGGTGCGATGGACCAGGAGGAGCGCGGTCGCGCACCCCTCGTGGGCGAGCCGGTCGCGCGTGAGGTGATTGGCGCCGGGTCACTTGGCTCCCAGTCATCTGCGATGCCAACTGGTCGCCGTGACATCGCTGCCGGCGTCGCGAGGGGCGTGAGCCGCAGTCTGACCTGGCGCGCGAAAAGCGCGGCGGCCGGCTTGATCATGATAAGCGCGCTGGTGCCTTGCTATTCGCCGCCGGAACAAGCGGCGCGGGAGGATACCGGCTCGATCGGCGACGCCATCACGCTGGTTCCGGCGATCCGGTGGACATTGGAAGAGGCTGCTCCACCGACGGTGAGTAATGTGCGCTCCGACGCGGCGATCGTTGCCGCACCGGCCGTCGACCTCGTCGTCTCGACATTTAACAACGGCGAGGTATCGCGAGACCCTGTGCCCGATCGTCGGGCACAAGGCTCCCGCGATGTGCGCGCCGGTGATGTCATGACGACGCGGACGAAACGCGCTCGCCTGGTGGTGGCACCGGGTGAACCAACCGCCGCCCGCAAGCCCAGGAACCATCGTTAAGCGCGAGCCTCCGGCAACTATCTCGAGGTTCGAACGCGTTTGTACGCGCGCACGTCTGAACGGCAGACAGCTGCGCCAGCCGGATCATCGCGCGACGAGTCTGAGATCAGGCCAAAACCCCGAACGATTCCGGTGCCATTGGGACAGCTAACAATCTCGCGTGGTTAGTTTGCGTTGCCGATGTCAGGCAACGAGGTCGAGAGGCCGGCCTGCCTCGTCGATCAGATGAACGCGTTCGACGTCCACATGCGGCAGCAATGCTCGGATCTCCTCTTCCGGCATCAGGCTGAAGGCCGTTGACAGCGCATCCGCGGCTGTCGCGTTCCGAGATACGGTGGTCAGGCTGCGATAGCGGCCTGCGCATCCGCCGGTGCGAGGGTCGAACAGATGATTGAATCGGCCTGTCGCATCGAACTGGAATCCGTAACCTCCTGACGTAGAGACCGCGCGATCGACGACCGGCAGCGCAGTTTCGGTATGCCCCGGGACGTTCGGATCGGCGATGCCGACTTCCCAGGGGCGCCCGTCCGGACGCGAGCCGATCGCCCGGGTTTCGCCCATGTCAACGAGGCTGTGGCCGACACCTTGGGATCGCAGCAGATCGACGACCTTGTCGGTCACGTAGCCTTGCGCGATGCCGTTCAGGGTCACGGCCATACCCCGCGGCATCACGATGCGGTCGCGCTCGACAGATAGCCGACCGCTGCCGATGCGAGCGAGTGCGGACGCAATGGCCGCCGGTACGGGCCCGGCCGGATCGGGATTATCCTGCGAGAAGTGGCTGGCGTAGAGATCCCAGAGCGGTTGCACCGTGACATCAAACAGTCCGCCGGTCAGTCTGGAGTAGCGCTGCGACGTCGAGAGCAGATCAACCATCTCGGCTGGCGGTCCGATCAGGATGCCAGTCCGGTTCAATTCGACCAGGGCGGACTCCTTCAGATACAGGCTGAACAGCCGCTCCAGCCGGCGCGCTTCCGAACAAGCCTGCGCAATCAGCCGCTCTGCCTCGCTCCGATCTTCGTGGTGGATCTCCATGGTGGCGACTGCACCCAGCATCGTGCCGCGCCAAGTGACGGGCGTCGTGTCGGCGCGGACAGGGTGACCGGAAGGAAGAAGCCCGAGGCCGGCCGCTGCGGCACTGATCCGGACAAAGCGTCGGCGCGAGATCATGCCCATCATCGTGTCCTTCTCATTCGTTCGGTGGGCGCCTGGCGTCGCCGTCGTCGGCGGAAGTGCTCTCCTTGGCACCATCCGAGGACAGGACGTAGTTGCGTGGTACCTGGTCGAAGGTGACGATCCGTCCGCCGTTTTCGCCAACGAACTTTTCGGCTGCAGCGCGATCCGAGAACGGCACGGCCTCGTCCCCGCCCATTCCGCCCTTGGCACGGCTGCCGATCACGAACAGTGCCTTGCGGGCCTCAACCCAATTGTCGGCTCCCGGCTTGTCCCAGCTCGGCGCCTTGCCCATGTCGGAGACGTAGATCGCCTGGATGTCCTTCGGCTCATCCGGCAGCATGGTGAAGGCGATTGTATCGCGCACCGAGGAGAACCAGACCGGCTCGATCAGGCTCGCGGCAAAGATCTGCCCCTTCGGCCCCGGGTGCTCGAACAGGTTCATGCCGCAGTAGCGGCCGATGTCCTCTGCGGTCATCCGGTGCGGGGACGGCGGCTCGGCCGCCTGCTTCTCCCAGCAGCCGCCCAAGGTGATCGAGAGCAGCAGAGCGAAGGCGAAGGATCTACGTTTCATAGCTGCCTCCGGGAAAAGGCGAGCGCGGCAAATCCCAGCGGCACGCATGTCCAGAGCACTAATGTTGCCAGCAGCACTCCGGCCGAGAGCGTCGTGCTCTGCGCGAGCCCGGCCATGCCGGCGAACGTGCTGACGTTCGCGAAGCCGGTCAGGTTGAACAGGCGGTAGACGTCCGTCGGGTTCAGCAGCAGCAGCGCGTCGAGTGCGGTCGCCGAAATGTTGCGGCCCTGATCCAGCGCCAGGAGACCGAGCAGCGCCATGTCGTAGATGAGGACGAGCAGGAGCCACAGGCCGATGCACACGCCGGCCGCCGTGCCCCGGTCTCGCACCAGTGCGCTGACCAGATAGCCGATCGCGACGAATATGGCACCCAGCAGCACGGACGACCCAATCATGGCGGCGAATGCCGTCAGGCTGTCGGCGTCGATGTGGCTTCCTGCGGCGATCAGGGCCGCGGCGGCGATGCCGTAGCCGAGGCAGGTGGCGAAGGCGAGCACCACGAGATGGCCGATGAACTTTCCGAGCAACACTTGCCACCGCGCGACCGGGTAGCTCAGCAGCAAAAGCATCGTGCCACGCTCCATATCGCCGATGATGGCGTCATGCGAGATCAGGAGTGCGATCAGCGGAATCAGGAAGATGGTCAGGCTCGAGAGGCTGACGATCACGACGTCGAGCGCCCGCACTCCGACCGTTCCCGTGGGGACGCTGCCGAGGAAGGTCAGCGACAGGGCGAGACCCGCGAGCAGCAGGGTCGCGGCGAGCACCCAGCGATTGCGGATGGCCTGGTGGATTTCCTTGGCGGCAATGATCAGCGCATTCATGGCGTCTCCTCCGCCTGTCGCAGAAAATGCGCATAGATTTCGTCCAGCGTCGGTGGGGCGAGATCGATGTCCTCGACCGACGTTCCTGCCGCCGTCACGCGGTGCAGAAGCTCGATCTTGCGCTGCGGCTCCGCGTCGATCTCGATGATGTGGCCGTTGACGCGTCGGAATGCCGCACCAGCGGGCAGCCACGGCGGCGACTCGGACAGCGCGGGCCCCGATACCTTGAGCCTGATCCTGGTCGGTAAGCGCGCGAGCCGCCGCAACGCGTCGATCGAGCCGTCGGCGACCTTGATGCCGCGATTCATGATGATCACGCGCCCTGCGCGCTCCTCCAGTTCGGTCAGCGCATGCGACGATAGGAGAACGGTGGTGCCGCTGCCGGAAAGGCGCTGGATGAGGTCGTAGAAGGTCTGCCGCAGCTCGGGATCGAGGCCAGTGGTGGGCTCGTCGAGCAGCAGCACCTTCGGATGTCCGATCAGCGCCTGTGCGAGCCCGAGGCGCTGGCGCATACCTTTCGAATAGGTGCCGACCCGGCGTTTCGCAGCCGCGCCGAGGCCCACCGCGTCGAGCAGCTCCAGCGCCTTGGCCACCGGCTCCCGTTTCAAGCGAGCGTAGAAGGTCTGGGTCTCGCGTCCAGTCAGGGCGGAATCGAAGGCTACGTTTTCCGGCAGATATCCGAGCGCCCGTCGGCCCGCGAACTGTCCCGCGGCGGGATTGTCGCCGAGCACTTCGATGGAGCCGGCCGTTGGACGGATCAGGCCGAGCATCAGCTTCATCAGCGTCGTCTTGCCGGCGCCGTTGTGGCCGATCAGGGCCACCAGCTCGCCCTCGCCCAACTCAAACGAAGCTCCGCGCACGGCCTTGACCGGGCCGTACTCCTTGGTCACATCGGCGACACGTACCGTGCTGGTCATCGCGCCTCCTCGGCCGTGTGGCGCTTCGGCGGAGACATCAGCGGATGGCTGTCGACCACGCCACCCGGCAGCAGGGCGGGAAACTGCGCCTGGGCCCAGCGGATCACCTGGACGGCAGGGCTGTTGATCAGGACTTTTGCCGCAGGAGCCGTCCACAGCACGCGATCGATCAGGTCGTTCGGCCGATAGGCGGTGTCGGCGACGCCGTCGCCGTTGAGGTCGAACGCCGGGTTGTCGCTCCAGTAGTTGCCGCGACCGTCTTTGGACCAGTCCAGATGGCGGGTGCCGACGTATTTCACCTGGTTGGCATTATTGACGAAGGCATTGCCAGTGATCTCGTTGCCCTCGGAGCCGGCGGTGAAGTGGACGCCGATCTCACACCCTTCGAACCAGTTGCGGTCGATCCGGTTCTTGTTGGTGTTGTAGATGAACACGCACTTCTCGGGTCCGATCCGCTGCCCTCGGGCGGACGCCGAAGACGCGGCCTCGGTTTGTGGCACGCCTTCGTCGTCGGCGCGATTGTCCGACGTCGCCCAGCGTTCGGTGGATTGCATCCCGCCGATCACGCTGTTGCCGGAGATGTCGTCGTAGTTGCTGGCATTGAAGAGGATGCCGCGATCGCGGTCATGGTCGGACACATTGTCTCGGACGACCAGATGGTTGGAGAACATGAAGGCATAGCCGATGATGTTCCCTTTAGAGACGTTGTTCGTGATCTCGGCCTCGCCGGTGTACATGTTGTGCACGCCGAAACGGAGGTCGCGGAAGCGGTTGCCGCTGAACGTGTTCTTGCGGCTGGTGATCGCGAAGATGCCGTCTCGGCCATAGTGGAAATCGTTGTCCAGCACCTGGGCGCCCGGAGCGTTCCAGACCGTGATGCCGTTGCCGGTCTCGCTGTTGCGCGCTGAACGAAGTCCGACGACGACGTTGTGACGCGCAATCGCGTCGGGCGCGCCGTGAAGGTACATGCCGAAGAGATTGTCTTCGAGGTGATTGTTTTCCAGCACTGCGCCGCGTGCCGATTGTTCGACGAAGATTCCGGAATCCATCGTCTCGAGAGATCGTCCGGAGCCGCGCACCTCCAGGTCGCGGACGATGGCGCCCGGCGCCGAGACGGTGATAACGCTGCCTTTCCTGGGGCCGGCGATCACGGCACCCGCCGCTCCCGAGAGGGTGATCCGATGGGTCAGGCGCACCGGACCGCGGTAGCTGCCTGCGGCCAGCCAGACCTCGTCGCCGTCCGAGGCGGCGTCGAGAATAGGCTGAAGATCTCCGGTCGCCGGCGTGAGCGAAAGCCTCTCTGCCGACGCTGCGCGCGCGCCGGCGCCGGCGGCCAGGACGACCGCCAGCGCCGATATCGTGAGATGTCGCACGGTTCGCATCGTCACACGTTCTGCGGCGACACGAGCATGCGCCCGCGCATCTCCATGTGCATGGCGTGGCAGAACCAGGTGCAGAAGTACCAGTAGACGCCGGGCTTGTCGGCGACGAAGGTCACCGACGACGTCTGCTGCGGGCCGATCTCCATGTTGATGCCGTAGTTGACGATGCAGAAGCCGTGCGTCAGGTCCTCCACGTCGTCGATGTTGGTGATGTAGACGGTCACCTCATCGCCCTGCTTGACCTCGAACTTCTCGAGCCCATAGGCCGGTGCGGCGGAGAACATATAGACCCGCACCTTGTTGCCGTCGCGGATGACCTTGGCGTCGCTCTCGAGCGAGACGCCGTCCGCCTTGGCCTGCTTGACGGCATCGGCGAAGAACGGATCGTCCCGCTTCCAGACGCTGATGATCTTTCCGTCCAGCTTGGAGCGATGCACGATCACGGCATCGTGCGGCTCGGCAAAGCTCGGTCCATCGTGCACCAGCTTCATCTGGTCGCCGGAGATGTCGATCAACTGGTCGTTCTCCGGCTTCAGCGGACCGACGTTGAGGAAGCGGTCCTTCGAGAACTTGTTGAGCGAGATGAGCCATTTCCCGTCAGCTTCCTTGGTCTCGCCCATTGAGGAGTGATTGTGGCCGGGCTGATAGTGGACATCGAGCTTCTGGATGATGGGGTTGACCTTCTCGCCTTTGAACGCGCGCTTGGCCAGATCGATGTTCCACTTGCAGACCTGGCTGTCGAGGAACAGCGTGGTGTAGGCATTGCCCTTGCCGTCGAAGGCGGTGTGCAGCGGGCCCAGGCCGAGCTCCGGCTCAGCGACCACGACGTCCCTTGGCTTGATCTTGTCATCGAACAGATCGTCGAACTTGCGAAGGTCGAAGACGGTCACGGTAGGAGCAAGCTTGCCGTTTGCGACCGCGTGAATGCCGTCAGGCGCGGTGTTGATGCCGTGCGGGCTGTTGGAGACCGGGACGTAGCGCGTATAGGGCGAGCCGTGCCGGCCGTCGATGACGGGGACGCCGTTCATTTGCTTGAAGTCGCCCTTCTTCACCGCCTCTTCGATGCGCTTGATGTTGAAGATGGTCAGCCAGTCCTGTTCGCTTGCCGTCATCTCAGCGAGAGTGACGCCCTTTTCCGAATTGTAACAGGTGGCAAACGCGTATTTGCCCTGGTAGTCGGCATCGACGTTATCGAGATTGCCGTCGACGATCACCTGCCAGGCGACCTTCATGGTGTCGCCGTCCACGGCCGAGAACATCGACCAATACTTGGACTTGTCGTCCAGTACTTTGCCATCGTTCGGGAGCGGGACCTCGTACTCGCCGTTACAGAAGACGTAGCCGGTGCGTGGATATTTCTGCGGCCGCATCCCGTGGATGGTGTACTGGTTCGGCAGCTCGACGATCTTGTCGCATTTCATGATGTCGGTGCGGATGCGGGCGAGGCGCGTGTTCGCCTTGTCGTTGATGAAGATGTAGCGGCCGTCGTAGGTTCCGTCGGTGAACGACATGTGCGGATGATGGCAGTCGCCGTTCTGCCAGACCCCGTTCAGCCGGCCTTTCAGCCGGTCGCGGGTCTCCTGGGTCAGACCCTCGGTGAGAATCTTCAGCGATTCATTGGTCAGTCCCCAGCCTGTGGCGCTGTCGCGGTTGAACACCGGAACGCGCATCAACTCGCGCATCGACGGCATGCCGATGATGCGGACCTCGCCGGTCTGCCCGCTGGAGAAAAACACGTAGTATTCGTCGAGCTCCCCGGGGGCGACCTCGGTCTTCAGGCTGCCGGCGCGGGCCGGAGTCTTGGGCTGAGCTTGCGCCGCCGCAGGCTCAGGCAGCGCGGCTCTGCCAAGTCCGAGGCCGCCTGCCAATCCGGCTGCGCCAACCGCAGCAGTTCCGACGACCTGACGTCGGCTGACTGTGTTCTTGTCGTCTTCCCGGCCCATGTTGGTCTCCTTGCTGTCATGAGGAAGTGGATGGAGTGGTGCCGGCTCCCGTCGCGACGGGCTTTCCGGCATGCGTGATGACTGTCTTCGGCCCGCCGCCGCCCGCTCGCATCGACGGCGAGGACATGGCGGTAAACTTCTCGCGCTTCAGTCGCACCTGGATCATGTGCGGACAGCGGTGGTCGTCGTAATAGAGTTCCTGGCAGTGCATGCAGTAGATGCACTCATTGACGTTGATGTGCCCCTCGGGATGGATCGATTGCACCGGGCACTCTTTGGCGCAGCGCTGGCACGGCGAGCCGCATTCCTGCCAGCGGCGCAGCCATTCGAAGGTCCGCATGCGGCCGGGGATCGCGAGCGCCGCGCCGAGCGGACACAGGTAGCGGCAGAAGAAGCGCTCGACGAACAGGCCGATGACGAGCAGCGCGACCGCATACGCCACGAACGGCCAGCTTCGGGCGAACTTCAGGATGATCGCCGTCTTGAACGGTTCGACCTCGGCGCACCGCTCGGCCATGTCGACAGAGTAGAGCGACAGGCCGAACAGCCCGAGGAAGATGATGTACTTCACCGGCCACAGGCGCTCATGCAGGCCCCAAGGCACGGTGAGCTGCGGTACCTTGAGCCATTTCGCGATCGTGTTGGTCAGTTCCTGCAGCGCGCCGAACGGGCAGAGCCATCCGCAGAACGGACCGCGCCCCCAGAACAGAAGTCCGCCCGCGGTCGCCGCCCAGAGAACGAAGATCAAAGGCGCCGCGAGAAAGAATTCCCAGTGAAAGCCGGTGATCAGCGCGTTGCTGAACGTCACGACATTGACGACAGAAAGCTGTGCGTTGGCGTACCAGCCCAGCCACACCAGGACGAAAACCAGATAGGCCCGGCGCACCCAGGTGTACAGGACTGGCCGTCGCACCAGCAGGTTCTGGAAGAAGAAGATGCCGGTGAGCGCCGCCAGCATCAGGGCGGTGATCGCGATCGAGACGGTGTTCGAACGCCACATCCGCACCCAGAGCGGTTCCTCCGCCTCGGCCGCGGCTGTCTGCGCGGCGGAGGCGGATGCCGTCGCCGGCGTCGGCGCGTTCTCCGGCACGGTCACCGCACGCTGCTCGCGGCGCATGTACTGCTCGGGCAGGACGTAGCTGAGATCGAAGGTCAGGAACGCCTTGTCGCGGCCGCCGAGACTACGCTGAACGAGCAATTGGAGCTGCCACGGCTGGGTCGGGTCCAGCGTGAATTCCGGCGGCGTGACGAACAGGCCGATCTCCTTGAAATCGGGTGCCCCGGCCGCGGCAAGCCCTCCCAACCGGGTGTGATTTCTATCGCGGAATCGGGTGCTGTTGCCCTCCTGCAGGATCTCGATGCGATCGAAAATGCCACCCCGCACATAGGCCGAACCCTTGAAGGAGTAGGTCCCGTTGCCGGCGACCACAATGGCCTGTTGCCCCGGCTTCAGAGTGTCCTTGAGCCGCTGATAGCCATCGTCGCCGAGCAAGCTGCGGCCGATGGTCGGCGCCGTGACCAGCGCGACGTAGAGATCGACGAAGGTATCATCGGGGTCGCCCGGCTCGGGATATTGGGTCGCTGCAGCGGCGTTGCCGGACTTCGAGAAGGCGTCGTTCACGTCGCCAACGGTGAGATGCAGCCGGCGTACGGAGCCGTCGCCGACGAGGCTCGCCCAGTCGCGGACCTCGCTGCGGGCCAGATCGACGGTCTTGGTGACGGTCGGCAGGGCGGCCGAAGCCGCGGCGGCGCCTCCGCCGCCGATGCGTCCGGAGCGGATCAGCTTCGATGCCGAGCGCACGATGCTGTCGCTCATGACCAGCACGGTGACCGTCGCGCCGCTGACGATGTCCACCGTCGGCGGCTGTTCGGCGCCGCTGGCGACCGGCTTCATGTCCTTGCCGATCAGGGAGTTCAGGGCGGCGACGATGCGCGCCTCGGGAATCCCGATCAAAACGATCGGCTCCTTGTGATCCATGAGCCTGATGCCGGTGATGACGCCCTTCGGGTCGATACCGACCAGCATATGGATCGGCTTGCCGGAGTAGCCGATGGAGTTCGCGAAGTCGGAGTTGAGATAGACGAAGCCTTGGAGCTCATCGCCGTGGTAGGCGGGAGCGAGAGGCGGATCGCCCTGCGGCGCGCCAAATCGATCGGCTGAGGCAAAGAAGTCCGTGGACTGAACTTTGGAAAGAAAACCTGCAAGCTCGCTCGCCGCGCAAGCGGCATGCGTCCCGAACGCCACCATCGCGCCGAGCGCAATGGCCACAAGCAGGTGACAACGGAATCCCCGCAACGCGTCCCCAGGACTCCATGGCATGGAGCACCTCAAACTGGACCTGCGCATCTGTTGAAGATGCACGTTCCGTTTTGATCTGATCTTGGATGGTTGGGCGTCGCCGCTGACGCTCGGTGTCGGATCGACGATCCTGTCAATGTAGTTTGACTCCTGTTCATGACAGTTGTCTAGTCGCAGGAAGGCCCGTCGAGTTTGTTCTGCAACAAACTGCGCTATGCAGGTGCGTCGTGCTGTTGACCAAATCTCTGCTCTTGAAATCCGAGCCGGCAGGAATCTTGCATTCGCTCGACGAGCTGTTCGCGCTCGCGCATGCGATGGAGCAGGAGGCTGCGACGAGATACGCGGAACTTGCCGAGGACATGCGCCGACAGAAAAAGGATGATCTTGCGGAGGTCTTTACAAAACTCGCCGCAGCAGAGTGCGAACATGTCGATAGCGTCACGCGCTGGTCGCAATCGCGCCGCGGCAAGGATCCGGATCCTGCGGAGGTCCGCTGGCAGGTGCCCGGGACGTTCGATACGGAGACAGCGGCCGAGGTGAAGTCCTCGCGATTGATCACGCCGTACCGCGCGCTGGCGATGGCGGTGCGCAACGAGGAGCGGGCCTTCGCGTTCTGGTCCTATCTCGCGGCCTATTCCGAGGACGAGGAAATCAAGAAGGCCGCTGAGGCCATGGCGAAGGAGGAGCTCGGGCACGTCGCGACCCTGCGCAAGGAGAGACGCCGCGCCTATCACCGCGAGCATGCCCCCAGGCTCGGCGATGATCTCGCGACGCCGGTGAAGGTCGATGCGCGCAAGCTCGAACTCTGCCTCGCCGCACAGCTCGCCGACCTCGAACGTGGTCTCGACGGACCGACAAAGATGCGCACGCGCGAGCTTCTCGACCAGACCATGGAGATGGCGGACGAAGCCGGCGATTTCGGGAGCCTTCCCGGCGCCATGCAGCGGAAGGACGCGATCGAGATCGCCGAAGCCTTGGTCGACAGCTATCTCGAAGGCGCGGAGCGTTCGGACAATGCGGATCGCGTCGAAACGCTACAGCGGCTCGCCGAAAGGGCGATATCGAGATTGGCCTGGTTGCGTTCGCTGGCCGCGGACTGAACGGCCGCGGCTCGGCGAAGGCGCCTGTGCACTCCCTTCCGAAGATAAGGACATCAACTCGACCCGCATCAAGACCACGGCGAGCGCGTCGAATGATGCGGGCGAGACGTCCTCTGTTGCGCCGAGTTAGAAGAGCATGTAGCGCGACACATAAGAGTGTAATCCCGACCAGTTTGGGACTCATAAGAGCGTAACGGAATCGCGCGGTGACGGCGCGCGCCCTACCTCAGGCTGTATTTCTGCAATACGAAAAAGCGCCGTAGCGCGTCCGCTCGCCCCCGCGAAAACGGTGCAAAATACCGTCGATGGCCGCTTCGCGAGTTCGGCCTCGCCGCAAACAGGAGGACTCACGAGAGGCCGGGAAAGCGTCTTGGGCGAAATCGCCCGCTGCCAAGCCTGCGCCCTCAGATCAATAGGAGAGGGCTTCTGGCTCAAGGCCAAGCCCCTTTCCTGTCAAGGGCATGCCCGAAGCCTGAACGACGCTGGCTAACGCTCGCGCGGGTACGCCGATGCGAGCCGGCAGCACCAGCACGGCTCGCCGCCAAGCGGGCTAGTGTGGAACCCTCGTTGAGGTCCCAGCCGGAAATGCAAACATGAACGAGTTATAGACCGTGTCCCAGTACACGAGCACGTCAGTTGGACCCCTGTACCCAAATGCTGGCCCTCCGACTGTCACAGCCGCCGACTGCTTCGATTCAGTGCTGGTTTCGGTCGAGTTGGTGCTCGTCCACTCGAGATCCCCGCCGATCTTCAACCAATCTAAAATGGGAAGAGAGCCTTTGGCACTGACCGAATACTTGACCTCGACCTTTTTGGTGCTAGCCACCGTGTTCTCCAGCATAAAGGTCTGCGTCCACGGCGTGTCATTGGCGCTGTAAGGTGGCTCGTAAGCAAAGCTTTGCGGCGTAGGTAAGAAGCGATCGGGGTCGATAGCAGGCGCGCCCGAAACGAACGGATTCGTCGAGAGGATCGTTTTGTAGTCGGAGGCGCCGAGCCCGGCTTCGTCGAGTTGTGCCTTGACACCGGGAGCCATGGCGGCATGACCGTTCAGCCAGCCGGCATAGACGTACTGCACATTCATAACGGGGCCATCGACATCCAGAGTCCACACCAAATGATTTCCGGAGTAGATGGTGACGTTCAGTAGTGGGTTGAGCATGAGAACGAAGACGTCATGATCATGGTCAATGCCGTCTTTGGCAGGGCCCGGGAGCTTAATATCAAATGTCGTGCTTTTCTTGATCTCAAGCGAGGAACTCTGAGTGTCGGTCTCTGACGCCTCGAATTGAAAGCCCGCCTTATCCGGTTCCTTCCCGAGGGATACACTCACGCCCTCCTTCCACGAGCTCTCCGTCGAAGTCTTTGTCCCGGTCGCGCTCTCACTGCTGTAGTCAACCAGGGAGACGCTCTTGCCGCTGTTGGTGCCAGGCGGTGCGTAAAGCACCGTGAGCACGTAGAACTTCGGACGCACCGTGCCAGTGGCAAGAACGCTCGCCGGTTGGAAATAGCGATAAAGCCCATCACCATCTGCCCGGAAGTACACCCACTCGCCCAGAGTACCATTAGAGATCTGCATGCGCCCAACTTTGGGGCTTGACGCGATCGCGAAATCAGTAAGCTGTGTCAGCTGGGATCCGTCGTTGAAGATCCTCCACAACGGGCCGTCAGTGAATACCCCGTTCGCTGCGGCTCGCCCCTGGAAATATACCCAGCCATCCGCGGTAACGAACGGCGTCGATCTAGTGTAGATATTGCTAAACTGCGGCTTGCCGACATCCTCGGGCCTGGAGCCGTTACTCATGACCCTCAGGAGCCTATCGTCGGTGCCTTGAAAATACACCCAGATGTCGCCACTGGTGTCCATTGCGACGAATGGGCTCGATTTCGTGCTGTTCTCGCCGAGCCACATTCCATCTGCGCCGCTAGTCCTGACCCTCAAGAGCCTGTTGTCGGTCCCCCGAAAATACACCCAGTCGCCGGTCGGGTCTCTGAAGACGAACGGTGAAGCGTCAGTGGAATTGTTGCCGATTTGCGTCAGACCGGTGCCGGAAGGGTCACTGTTGACTTCCCAAAGCTGGTTGTGGTCGGTGCCCTGGAAATACACTTTGACGGCGCCATTGGGGTCTGCGAAGACGAACGGCGTCGATGCGGTCTTGTTGGATCCGATGTGGGTCAGATCGGTGCCGTCTTTGTCGCCTTGCACCTTCCACAAGTAGTCGCCGCGTTCGTGGCCCGTACCCTGGAAATAGATCCACTCGACGCCAGTCGCAGGATCGTCGAATACAAAAGGTGTCGATTTGGTGGTGTTAGTGCCGATTTGCCATTGGCTGGCTGGGTCGCCGTCGCCATTGACCCTCCAAAGCTTGTCGTCGGTTCCTCGAAAGTAGACTACGTCACGAGTCGTGACGAAAGGGCTATCTGCTGTCGTGTTGTTGCCTATTTGGTTTACAATACCAGACATGTGACTTCCTCCCGGTTAGCGCAAAGCGCTCTGGATCAGTCATCCCTGTGCTTCCGTGGCACTGTTTGTCTTTGCGCCCCGCACTCGGAGGAGCATTGGCGCATATCGCGGCGGCTGCAGTGAAAATCTCGCAAAGGATGCGACAAACAATGGCTCAATCTGCTGCTCAGACCGGCGTAGCCAATCCAAGCGTCACCGCGATCGAAACGGGCTACCCGCGCACAACGAATTACAAGCACAAGACAATCGAAAGGTGTGTCACCTAGTTCACACTTGAAAAAGTTTTGTCCGTCAAGTTCTGCAGAGGGTCACTAGTGGTCTGATTCATTCGGACGATTCCCAAAACGGCCGAAGCAGTTCAATCTCTCGTTATGAGAGCAGGAATTGTCGTCAAGGTCGTCCCTGCAGCGGCATGGCAGGCGCGAGTGAGCTGGCGCGTCGTCATCGGCTGCGCCGGATCACGGCCAGGGAACAGCCAGCCCTGCGGGCGCGCTGCCCTCCACCAGGAGCGCAGCAGATCGAGCAGGCTCGGAGACAGCATGACATTGCGATCCTTGCCGCCTTTGCCTGCTCGACCCGGATGATTATTCGCTTGCTGTCGATATCGGAGATCTTCAGCGAGACGACCTCGTTGGCGCGCAGGCCGGCGCCATAGGCAGCAGGGCAGCAGCCGCGCTGCCGCCTACGGATCGAGCTCGGTGTCCCAATAGAGATAGTCTAGCCAGCTTTCGTGCAGGTAGTTCGGCGGAAACAGGCGGCCGTTGCGGTGAAGCTGGTGCACGGTCGGCGCGTAGGGCGTCTGCCTCGGAAACATCCTGGCCTGCTGCGGGGTCATGTTGCCCTTTCGCAGATTGCAGGGCGAGCAGGCGGCGACGACGTTTTCCCAGGTGGTCTGGCCACCCTTGCTGCGCGGGATGATGTGGTCGAAGGTCAGATCGTCGCCGGAGAGGCAATATTGGCAAACGAAGCGGTCGCGCAGGAAAACATTGAAGCGGGTAAAGGCAGGATGCGTGGTCGGTTTGACGAAGGATTTCAGCGAGACCACGCTGGGCAATCGGATCTCGAAGGACGGACTTCGGACCGCCCGGTCGTAATATTCGACGATGTTCACACGATCGAGGAACACCGCTTTGATCGCGTCCTGCCAGGACCAAAGCGACAGCGGATAATAACTCAGCGGCCGGAAGTCCGCGTTCAGCACCAACACCGGCCAACCGCCTTGTGAGACATGTGCGTTCAAGTAACGCTCCTGGCCTCCATTCGGCTGCGAAAGCAGCATGCCCCGACATACTACATGCAGCGTGACGGGATTGTGAAGCCCCGAGAACAGCTTATCCCGTCTCCCAGACTGGGCAAAAAGCGCGTCAGAAGCATGGCAATCGCAGTGTTTGGGCCGGTCTGCTGCAACTCGCTCGCAACATCGGCGATCACCTTTGCGAGAACGCCTGCGGCTGATTCGCTGTCCGGTTCGCGCCCGTGGCGGGGCGCTACTCCGCCATGGTCAGCATGTATCCCTGGTCCGGTGGAACCCGCCCGCCGAGCGTGTCGAGATAAACCTGCTGCACCGCGGCCGGTCCGCTTCTATGGATCACGGTCAGCCACTGATCGAGCCTCGCCGCGAAGCCCTGCCAGACGGCGCCGAGCCGGCTCTCGATACCGCCCGGGCCCCAATCCTTGGCCCGTTTCCGGATCTGGTCAGGCGCGAAGAACCAGGACGGTTTGGCGCCGGGCAGATCGGCCGCATCGTCGCCCCCGTCCTGATGGGTCAGGCCGACGCGGCCGGAATATCTGACGTTGTCGCCGAAGTGCCGATGCAGCCGGGCCCGCAAGCCGGCATTGCCGGCCATGTCGACGATCGCGACCGGCGCCGATGCATCGAGCCGTTCCACCTCGTCGTAGGCGACGACCTCATGATAGCAGCCGAGCGACTGGAGGAAGCCCGCATTCGCAGCCGAGGTCAGGCCGACGACGCGGATGTCCGGCCGCTGGCTATGCAGCAGATGCGCCAGGCCGAAAGCGGTCTTGCTGGAGGCCGAGGAGAGGATCACGGCATCCGCGCCGAAGAAGCCGTGCTCGGCGAGATAGTCGTCGACCAGGAATGACAGCATGAACAGCGGCCGCAGCAAGGCCTGGTAGTCGCCCTGCCGCCCGGCGAAAGCGGGATCATTGCTCACACGCGCATAGGCGTTGTAGACCGGCGCCACGCCTTGCCGATGCGGTGCCGCATCGCGCAGGCCGCGCTTGCTGACGCTGTCCGCTTCGATGATGAGATGGGTCGCCATCGGGAAATAGCCGAACAGGCGCTCGCCTTCGCTGACGGCCGGATGGGCCGAGGCGATTACTTCGCCGAAGCCCCACACCGGAATGCTGCCGAAGCCGGCCGGTGCCGGAAACAATTGCCAGTATTTCAGCTGATCGCCGAGCAGCGCATAGGTGATGTTGTTCGCGGTGAAGGCAAAGCGCGCGACCCTCACCAGCAAGGCGTCGGACGGCAGCGCGTCTGGCAGTTCCATCTCGACCGTTTTGCACTGCTGGAGGTCATTGCGTCTGACGACGAAATCGATCGCTCTCATGGCGTGACCTCCACAACTACTTTGCTGCCTTCGCTCCTGTGATTGTCTTCGACGACGATGACCGTTTTGCAACCGCAACTTTGTTTGAAACGCTGTTCGCTTCGTCAGCGGTGTTCGCCGCGCCGAGCACGCCTTCGCGCTTCTTGATCGCACGATAATAGCTCCACCACAGATGCGCCGCGGCGCCGCGCAGCGGACGCCAGATTTCCGCGATCGGCATCATCTCCTTCGCAGTGGGGCGTTTGCTCAAGCCGAGCCCGATCCTGATCGCCTCCTGCACGGCAAGATCACCTGCGGGCCACGCATCGCCATGGCCGAGGCAGAACAGCAGGTACACGTCCGCAGTCCATGGCCCGATGCCGGGCAATGCGGTAAGCGTGTGGTGCGCGGCGTCGGCGTCTTCGTTGGCGAGCACGTCGAGGTTCAGCCGCTCGGCTGATAGTTCGCGCGCGATATGCTTCAGCGTCTTGATCTTCGCCGCCGAAAGGCCGAGCCTGCCCAAACGGTCGGCGCGGGCGCGCTTGATCGCATCGGCGTCCAACGGGTCGAATGCAGCCGAGAGGCGGCCCCAGATCGCGGCGGCGCTCGCGGTGGAGAGCTGCTGGCCGCAGACGATATGCGCAAGCCCGACAAAGCCCGGCTCGCGGCGGCGCAGGCTCGGCATGCCGGTGGCCTCGAGGATCGGGTGAAGCCGCCGGTCTTGCTTCACCAACGCCAGGATGGACTCGTCGAGAGTGGCCTGGCTGTCGAGGTGCTGGGTCATATGGGCGGGCCTCCCGATCGTCATGTGCGGGCTTGACCCGCGCATCCATCTCATATGGATACAAGCTTCCGCAGGATGGATGGCCGGATCAAGTCCGGCAATGATGCGATCATATGCCACCCGTTTTCCGATTTGCGCCGAGTCCGAACGGTTATCTGCATCTCGGTCACGCCTATTCGGCGCTGCTCAATTTTGACCTGGCCCAGGGATGTGGCGGGCGTTTCCTGCTGCGGATCGAGGACATCGATCCGACCCGCTGCAGGCCGGAATTCGAGCAGGCGATCTATGAGGATCTCGCCTGGCTCGGCATCGCCTGGGAACAGCCGGTGCGCCGCCAGTCGCAGCATCTGAGTGACTACCGGGCGGCGCTGGAGCGGCTGACCGCGCAAGGGCTGGTCTATCCAAGCTTCGAGAGCCGCGCCGAGATCGCGCGGCTGGTCCGTGAGCGTCAGGCGGAGGCGCCGTGGCCGCACGACCCCGACGGCGCCCCCCTGTATCCGGGAACGGCGAAGCAGCTTTCGGCTGCCGCGCGGACTGAGCGCATGCGGCGGGGGCTGCCCTATGCGCTGCGATTGGACATGGCCGCCGCGACCGCCCAGGCCGGCCCGCTCACCTGGACGGAGCAGGGCGAGGGCCCGGAGGGAGAGACCGGGGTGATCGCCGCACAGCCCGATGCCTGGGGCGACGTGATCCTGGCGCGCAAGGAGACCCCGACCAGCTATCATCTGTCGGTCGTCGTCGACGACGCGCTCCAAGGTGTGACCGATATCGTGCGCGGCCAGGACCTGTTCTACGCCACCGGCGTCCACCGCCTGCTGCAGACCCTGCTTGGCCTGCCTGCGCCGCGCTATCGGCACCACCGGCTGATTCGCGACGCCGGTGGGATGAAGCTCTCGAAGTCCAGTCAGTCCGTCGGATTACGGGCGCTGCGCGGGGAGGGCGCGTCGCCGTCTGACATCCGGCGTAAGGTCGGCCTGCTGTAAATTTCGGATTGTTGTCCGGTCGTTTCCGGCGGGGACAACCCAAACGTCATCGTGACACCCGGGGGCCAGCCGTGCCATGCTGGGGACAGGCGCGGGTTAATCAGGAGCTTCAACCGAAAGCGGCACACGACGACATGACCATGCAGGTGCCCCTTCGTTGCCGGAGTTCATGTCAGAAGGGCCATGATGAGACGCGTTCGGAAGCGGGGTGGGGGACGCCAAGCCCGATCGGCCAAGCCGGGCAGCAAGCCCGGTCAGCCGGCCTCGGGCTTGCCTAAATCGAATTTGGGCAAGATGTCTTTGGGCAGGCTGTCCGCCAAGACGAATTCCCAGACTGCGAAATCCCAGCCCGCGAATTCCCAGACTGCGAATTCCCAGACCGCGAAATCCCAGACTGCGAATTCCCAGACCGCGAAATCCCAGACTACGAATTCCCGGACCGCGAATTCGGCCATAATTTCGCGGAAAACGAATTCGCCCAAAAGGGCTTCACTTAAGCCGGGTTCACTCAAGGCGAGCTTACTCAAGACTAGCTCACCCAAGACGAGCTCACCCAAGACGAGGCTGCTCAAGAAGCGCTCCCCCCGGGTGACGTCAGCGGCGCGCGCGAGGCTACAACCACCGCGCGAAGCAAGTGTACCAACGCCGTCGTCGCGCGGCGTGGTCGAGGCGGCGCTGGCGGTGTTCGCCCATGAGGTCCGCACGCCCCTGACCGGCATCCTGGCGATCAGCGATCTGCTGGCGACCTCCGAGCTCGGCGAACGCGAGCGCCGCTGGGTCGAGACGATCAAGGCCGGCGCCGAGCATCTCTCCAGCCTCGCGACCTTGTTCGTCGATGCCGCCAAGCACGAGACCACCGGTGCAGCACCGCGTGCGGATCTGTTCGATCTGCGCGTTCTCGCCCGCGCCGCCGGCGATTCCCTGGCCGGCCGCGCGGCGGCGAAAGGATTGGCAGCCAAGGTCGATCTCTCCGACGAATTGCCGACGCTGGTGGTCGGTGACCCCGTTCGGCTGCGCGCCGCGCTGGAAAATCTGATCGACAACGCCGTGAAATTCACCGAGCAGGGCGGGGTCGCGCTCAAGGTCGCCATGGCAGGCCGGACGCGACGAGCCAAACGCAGGGTGGAACATGACACGGTCGCCGTCGCCTTCGAGGTATCTGACAGCGGCATCGGCCTGAGCTTGCAGGAGGTCAAGCGCCTGTTCCGCCCGTTCACGCAGGCCAATGTCTCGATCGCATCACGTTTCGGGGGAGCCGGCCTCGGGCTCTCGTCAGTTCGGCAACTGGCCCGCGCGATGGGCGGCGACGTCTCAGTGGCGCCGCGCCCGAAGGGTGGCACGACATTCACATTGGCGGTCTCGCTGACCATTGCTGCCGTGCCGGAAACGGATGTCGACGGTATGGCGGACGGCCCCACGCTCGCATCCGCGCGACCGTTGCGGGTGCTCGGGGTCGAGGACAATCCGTTCGGCCGGGTCGTGCTGAATACGATCCTGAACGAGCTCGGCCATCAGGCCGAGTTCATCGGCCGCGGCGAGGCCGCGTCGGAACGGGTCGAGAAGGGCGGCCTGGACGCGGTGCTGATGGACATGGTGCTGCCCGGCATCAACGGTGTCGAGGCGATCGCGCGCATCCGCAAGCTCGCCGCGCCTGCGGGCAGGATCCCGATCATCGGCGTATCGGGTCGCGGCGAGGACGAGGCTGCGGCACGGGCGGCCGGCGCCGATGCCTTCCTGCTCAAGCCCGTTTCTCCGCGGGCGCTGGCGACCGCGCTGCTCGAGGCGACCTACCGCGCGGCAGCCGCGACTTGATGATCGCGGCGTTGAGCTCGCCACCGTAGATGAAGATGGCGGCGATGAAATAGAGAAACACCAGCGCAATGATCACCGACGCCAGCCCGGCATACATCGTGACGTAGTTGTTGGCGAAGCGCGCCAGATACTGGCCGAACACGATGCCGGAGATCAGCGAGGCGAGTAAGGTAAAGACGATGCCGGGCAGAATCTGCAGAAAGCTGCGGCGGCCGCACGGCAACCAGGCATGAAGAACGAAGAGCGCGACGGTCAGGGCCGTAGCCGTGATGCCGTAGCGCGACAGGTGCACGAAGCGCTCGTTGGTCTCGACGGCGAGCGGAAGGTAGTGGCGTGCAGTCGCCATGATCAAGGGGCCGAGCACGATCAGGAATGACATGGCAAGCGCGGTGAAGGCGGCAAGCAGCGTGTAGCCGATCGACTCCAGCCGCAGCCAATACCAGCGCCGCTGCTCGACCACGTTATAGGCGCGATTGAGCCCGACGCGGAGCGCCTCGACGCCGTTGGAGGCGAAATACACCGAGAGCACGGCGCCGATCGTCAATGCATCGGTCCGGGTCGTGGTGAGCACGTCGTGGATCTGGGTGGCCAGCGCATCGGCCACCTGGGTCGGCCAGGTCTGCAGCAGCAGGCTGGCAGCCTGATCGGCGAGGCTCTTGGAGCCGAGAAAACCGGCGAGCGAGGTCAGCACGATCAGGAACGGAAACAGCGCCATCAGGCTCGAGAGCGCAATATGGCTCGCGATCGCCCAGCCGTCATCGGCAAGGAAAGTATAGAACGCATCCCAGCTGACGTGGATGATATAACGAAGCAGCCTCACCTTGCACCTGCACCCGCGACGGCAGCCGTTCAGGGCGACCATCGGACATTCTTCCGCGAAAAGCCAGATCGTGCATCACCGCAGCACCGATCCGCCATCTCTGATCCGCCAGATCTGATCCGAGATGGCGCCCAGGGGCTTCCGATGTTATCTAACGCCGATGACGTCCCTATTGAGCATGTTAATTCTTCCCATCGCCGTCGGTGCGGTTGCGCTCGTGCTGTTCCTCGGCCTCGTCAACATGATGCGCGGTGGTTCACCCAACCTGTCGCAGAAGCTGATGCGCTGGCGCGTGATCCTGCAGTTCGTCGCCATCGTTGTCGCGATGGCCGCGATCTGGGCCATGGGTCGCTAAGGTGGGTCGCTAAGACAGGTCGTTAAAGGAGACACGTATGGTCGTCCTCAACCGCATCTATACGCGCACCGGTGACGACGGTACGACAGCGCTGGGCAATGGTGAGCGACGACCGAAATTCGACCTGCGGGTCTCGGCATATGGCACGGTCGACGAGACCAATGCGGCGATCGGCGTGGTCCGGCTTCATCTGGCCGAGGCGCCGGAGATCGACGCCATGCTGTCGCTGATCCAGAACGATCTGTTCGACCTCGGGGCCGACCTTGCCGTTCCCCAGCGTGAGGGCAAGGCCGAGCGGTTGCGCGTGGTCTCGAGCCAGGTCGACCGTCTCGAACGCGACATCGATGCGCTGAATGCGCAGCTTTCGCCGCTCACCTCGTTCGTGCTGCCGGGCGGTACGCCGGCCGCGGCGCATCTGCATCTGGCACGCACGATCTGCCGCCGGGCGGAACGGCTGATGGCGGAACTTGCCGCCCAGCCCGACGAGCCGGTCAGCGAGGCCGCCCTGCGCTACATGAACCGGCTGTCGGATTTCCTGTTTGTCGCCAGCCGCGCGGCGAACGGGAACGGCGCCGGCGACGTTCTTTGGGTTCCCGGGCAGAATCGTTGACGCGCCGGCCGCGCCGATCCGCTATGATGTCCCGGCTCGGGCGTCAGCTGTCCAGCGCGTGGACGCAAGATCGAAAAGCCGCGCTGAATCATGGATTTGCGATTACCGAGGGAGGCGGCAAGGGGGTAAGGTGATCGCTCGCGGCGGGGGCACGCATTCGGATCCAAGGACCCCGCCGTGCGGAGCATGATTTTTCCCCTCTCGCGCGTTGACCGGGGGGTACGGCCGATTTAGGTTCCGCGCCCGAACAGGTTAACCCGAAAGATTTAAGCGAAAGAGGATCGATGAAGGTTCTGGTGCCGGTCAAGCGGGTGGTCGATTACAACGTCAAGGTCCGCGTCAAGAGCGACGGATCGGGCGTTGAACTCGCCAATGTCAAGATGTCGATGAATCCGTTCGACGAGATCGCGGTCGAGGAAGCGTTGCGGCTGAAGGAAGCCGGCAAGGCCACCGAGGTCGTGATCGTCTCGATCGGACCCGCGCAGGCGTCAGAGACGATCCGCACCGCGCTGGCGATGGGCGCTGATCGTGGCGTCCTGGTCAAGGCCGAAGGTAATGTCGAGCCGCTGGCGGTGGCCAAGATCCTTAAGGTGATCGCCCAGGAAGAGCAGCCCGGTCTCATCATTCTCGGCAAGCAGGCGATCGATGACGACAGCAATCAGACCGGCCAGATGCTGGCCGCGCTGCTCGGCTGGTCGCAGGCGACCTTCGCCTCCAAGCTCGAGGTCGAAGGCTCTGACTTCCAGGTGACGCGCGAGGTCGATGGCGGTCTGCAGACCGTGAAGCTGAAGGGGCCTGCGATCGTCACCACCGATCTCCGCCTCAACGAGCCGCGCTACGCCTCGCTGCCGAACATCATGAAGGCGAAGAAGAAGCCGATTGCGGAGAAGACCGCCGCCGACACCGGCGTCGATCTCACGCCCCACCTCGAGATTCTCAAGACTGCAGAACCGGCGGGCCGCAAGGCCGGCGTCAAGGTCAAGGACGTCGCCGAACTCGTCTCCAAACTCAAGACCGAAGCCGGGGTGCTGTGATGGCGACGCTGCTGATTGCCGAACACGACAATACTGCCATCAAGGACGCGACCAACAAGACGCTGACCGCCGCCGCTGCGCTCGGCGCCGAAGTCGACGTGCTGGTCGCCGGTCAGAACGCCAAGGCCGCCGCCGATGCGGCCGCCAAGCTTGCGGGCGTCAGGAAGGTGCTGCTGGCCGACGATGCGGCGTATGCGCACGACCTCGCCGAGCCGCTGGCGGCGCTGATCGTCCAGCTCGCCGCGGGCTATGACGCGATCGTCGCGCCCGCGACCTCGCGCTACAAGAACGTGATGCCGCGTGTGGCTGCGCTCTTGGACGTGATGCAGGTGTCCGAGATCATCAAGGTGGCGGCGCCGGATACGTTCGAGCGGCCGATCTATGCCGGCAATGCGATCCAAACCGTGAAATCCAAGGACGCCAAGAAGGTGATCACGGTGCGCACCTCGACCTTCGCCGCCGCCGGCGAGGGCGGCAGCGCGCCGGTCGAGACCGTTGCAGCCGTCGCCGATCCGGCGCTGTCGAGCTTCGTCGGCGAGGAGGTCGCCAAGAGCGACCGTCCCGAGCTAACCTCGGCCAAGATCATCGTCTCCGGCGGCCGCGCCATGCAGAGCCGCGAGAACTTTGCCAAGTATATCGAGCCGCTGGCCGACAAGCTCGGCGCCGGCGTCGGCGCCTCGCGCGCCGCGGTCGATGCCGGCTACGCGCCGAACGACTGGCAGGTCGGTCAGACCGGCAAGGTGGTGGCGCCGGAGCTTTATGTCGCGGTCGGCATTTCCGGCGCGATCCAGCATCTGGCCGGCATGAAGGATTCCAAGGTGATCGTGGCGATCAACAAGGACGAGGATGCGCCGATTTTCCAGGTTGCCGATTACGGCCTGGTCGCCGATCTTTATCAGGCCGTCCCAGAACTGACCGAGGCGCTCGGCAAGCTCGGCAAATAAACCGGTCGGCACCGGCTGGAAGGGACGATCCCGACCGGTGTCTCGACGTTATCAGGAGCATGGACAGGCGCGGGATACGCGCCGTTCCGGTGGACAAGAAAATGGCTCAGATCAACAAGGTCGGCGTGATCGGCGCGGGACAGATGGGCAACGGGATTGCCCATGTCGCCGCGCTCGCCGGGCTCGACGTGGTGCTCAACGACGTCTCCTCCGACCGGTTGAAGTCGGGGATGGCTACGATCAACGGCAATCTGACCCGCCAGGTTGCCAAGAAGGTCATCACCGACGAGGCCCGCGGCCAGGCCCTGGGCCACATCACCGCGGCGGAGACGCTCGACGGCCTTGCCGATTGCGACCTCGTGATCGAGACCGCGACTGAAAAGGAAGAGGTCAAGCGCAAGATCTTCCATGATCTCTGCGCCGTCCTGAAGCCGGAGGCCCTGATCGCCTCCAATACCTCCTCGATCTCGATCACGCGGCTGGCGGCCTGCACCGACCGTCCTGAGCATTTCATCGGTATCCACTTCATGAATCCGGTTCCGCTCATGGAACTGGTGGAGCTGATCCGCGGCATTGCCACCGATGATGTGACGTTCGAGGCATCCAAGGAATTCGTCACCCGCCTGGGCAAGCAGGTCGCGGTCTCCGAGGATTTCCCAGCCTTCATCGTCAACCGCATCCTGCTGCCGATGATCAACGAGGCGATCTACACGCTCTATGAGGGCGTAGGGAACGTCGAGGCGATCGACGCGGCGATGAAGCTCGGCGCCCATCATCCGATGGGTCCGTTGGAGCTCGCCGATTTCATCGGCTTGGACATCTGCCTCTCCATCATGCAGGTGTTGCATGAGGGGCTGGCCGATTCCAAATACCGGCCCTGTCCGCTGCTGGTGAAATATGTCGAGGCCGGCTGGCTCGGCCGCAAAACCCAGCGCGGCTTCTACGACTATCGCGGCGCCAAGCCGGTGCCGACGCGCTGAACCCGCCGCTCGCTATTGTCCCTTCGTTAAGACTTGCCGGTTAACGTGCGGTGACGAGGGGTATTTGCGTATGGATATGAGCTTGGTTACCGCCATCATGGCGCAGCAACAGGGCGCGGTGCAGCAGCAGGTTGCGACCTCGATGCTGAAGCAGAACCTCGATGCCCAGAAGTCGGCGGTACTGACCCTGCTCGGCGGCGCCCAGCAGACGCTCTCGCTCGCCAATGTTGGTCCCGGCGTCGGCGGCAACCTCAACATCGCCGCCTGATTTCGCCTCGCGCGAGCCGGTTGTTTTCCTCCAACAGCCTGCAGGCTGGATCGACCGCATAAGACAGTCTCCCTCTACGGCTCTGTCCTACTCGGCCGGAACCTCGTAAGCGACGTCGTCCCTGTACTCTGCCCATGCTTGTCGCTGAATCTGCACCGACGAGCTGCAGAAGATCGCCGCCATGAGGCCTGCCACAGCCAAGTCAGGCCACGCCGTCGAGCTCCCCCACACGCCGAGCGCCGCCAACATCACCGCCACATTCCCGATGGCATCGTTGCGGGAGCAGAGCCATACAGACCTCACGTTGGCGTCACCGTCCTTGTAGCGGAACAACAGCAGAACGCTCGAGAGATTGACGCCCAAGGCGAGCACGCCGATGCCGCCCATCAGCTCGGCGCTTGGCAAGCCAAGAACGAGGGTGTGGTAAATGGTCGATCCCAGCACCCAAGCCGCCATCAGACTCAGAGACAATCCCTTGAGCAGGGCTGCCGCTGCCCGAGTCCGAAGACCGGCACCGATCACGGCAAGGCTCAGACCGTAGGTAACGCTATCGGCGAGGAAATCGAGCGCATCCGCCTGCAGGGCTTGCGACCGGGCCAGATGGCCCATGACCATCTCTACCACGAACATCGTGGCATTGAGAGCGATTACGATCCACAGAACGCGTCGATAGCGCGGGTCCAGCCCGTCGAAAACGGGCACACCGCCGTGACAGCCGCAGGCCTCGGCACCGCAGATCGACGCTGCGGCAGCGGCGGATTTGGCCGGCGGCTCAGCGAAGTTCAAAGGTGGTGGAGCGCAGCAGCCCTGATCCGCAGAGCAACAATCGTCAGCCATACTCCCATGCCTCCCGAGCTGGCAGAATGACGTTTTGAAGTGGCATCCTCCAGTCACTAGACGAGCAAGCCCAAGACCCAGCAAGTCAGAATCTTGCAAGTCAGGATCTCGCAGGTAGTGCCCCCGCAGGTGATGCCGACCGGGGAGGCCGCCCAGCGCGGCCCGTATGATGTGGGCTGCGTCATCACCGCGGCCCGGCAGCCGTTAGAGTCCGGAGGCCGCCGTGATCAGCTTCACCGCGTCGTCGCTGTCCCATTCGGCGGGGCCGGCGATGGTCGCGATCTCGCAGCCGGCGCTGTCGATTAGCACCGAGGTCGGCATGCCCAAGGCGCGGCCGATCGACTTCAGGTCCTGGAACACCTTGGCCTTGGCGTCGCTGAAATAATCCAGCTTCGTCAGCTTGGCGTCGGCCAGGAAGGCCTTGGGCTTGTCGGGATCGCGGGTGTCGATATTGACCGCGACCACCTGGAAATCCGGTCCGCCGAGCTTGGCCTGCAGGCCATCGAGCGCCGGCATCTCCTTGCGGCAGGGCACGCACCAGGTCGCCCACAGGTTCAACAGCACCGTCCGGCCGCGAAAGTCCGACAGCTTCTTATGCGCGCCATTGGCGTCCTCGAAAGCGAGGTCCGGCAGCTTGAGCGGGGTCGCCGCCATGGTCAGCGCCGCCACCTCGCCATGGGCGAGCGGGGCGATCTTCTTGGCGAGATCGACCGCCGGAAGGCAGGCCTGGTCGCCTGCGGGGCGTCCGTGCCATAGCCCGCTGCCGTAAAGACCGACCATACCCAACGCGGCGATGGCCACGACGGCGCCGATCAGGAGCGGGGTCCGGCGCGAGGCGGCCGGGCGGGCAAGGGATTGATCGGGCGACTGATCGGGCGACGGATCGGGCTTATCGTTTGTCATATCGGGTCGGTTACGGCTATCAGAGGCGCCAATCGGGTGCACGCTTCAAAATGGCGTCTCCCTCTGGCGATCAGGCAAGATTTTAAGAGCGGCAAGACAAGACCAACAAGTCATGAGCGACAAGGCATGAGCAACAAGATGTGGGGCGGCCGGTTTTCGGAACGTCCCGACGAGATCATGGAGGAAATCAACGTCTCCATCGACGTCGACCGTCACCTCTACGCCCAGGACATCGCCGCGTCCAAGGCGCACGCTGCGATGCTCGCCGCGCAGGGCATCATCACCGGGACTGATGCGAAAAATATCGGCAAGGGTCTAGACACGATTTTGTCAGAGATTGCCAAGGGTTCGTTCGAATTCAAGCGGGCGCTCGAAGACATCCATATGAATGTCGAGAGCCGCTTGGGCGAATTGATCGGCCCCGCGGCCGGCCGCCTGCATACCGCCCGTTCCCGCAACGACCAGGTGGCGACCGATTTCCGCCTGTTCGTCCGCGACACCATCGACGAGGTCGACGCCGCGCTCGCGGCCTATCAGCAGGCCCTCGCCGAGCGGGCGCTGGAGCATGCCGGAACGGTGATGCCCGGCTTCACCCATCTGCAGACCGCCCAGCCCGTCACCTTCGGCCATCATCTTCTGGCCTATGTCGAGATGGCCGCGCGCGACCGCGGCCGCTTTGCGGACGCCCGCAAGCGGCTCAACGAATCACCGCTCGGCGCTGCCGCACTCGCCGGCACCTCATTCCCGATCGACCGCCACGCCACCGCGGAGGCGCTCGGCTTCGAGCGGCCGATGGCCAATTCGCTGGATGCGGTCTCCGACCGGGACTTCGTGCTGGAGACGCTGTCGGCGGCCTCGATCTGCGCGGTGCATCTGTCGCGCTTCGCCGAGGAGATCGTGATCTGGACCTCGCCGCTGGTCGGGCTGGTGAAGCTGTCGGACAAGTTCACCACCGGCTCCTCGATCATGCCGCAGAAGCGCAATCCGGACGCGGCCGAGCTGGTGCGCGCCAAGACCGGCCGGGTGATCGGGGCGCTGAACGCGCTCCTGATCGTGATGAAGGGCCTGCCGCTCGCCTATCAAAAGGACATGCAGGAGGACAAGCACGGCGCCATGGAGGCGTTTGCCGCGCTGTCGCTGGCGATCCGCGCCATGACCGGCATGGCGATCGACCTCGTGCCCGACGAGGCCCGCATGAAGGCGGCGGCCGGCGAGGGCTATGCCACCGCGACCGACCTCGCCGACTGGCTGGTGCGGACCCTGAAAATGCCGTTCCGCGAGGCGCATCACGTGACGGGGCGGATCGTCGCGCTGGCGGCCAAGCAGGGCGTCGCGTTGCACGAGCTGCCCCTCAAGGCCATGCAGGAGGTCGAGCCGAAGATCACGGCCGAGGTGCTCGGCGTGCTCAGTGTCGAATCGTCGGTGAAGAGCCGCACGAGCTTCGGCGGCACCGCGCCGAAGAACGTGACCGCGCAGGCGAAGAGCTGGCTGAAACGGTTGGAAAAACAGCGAAAATAGGGCGCCGGCCGGCAATTTGGCTGTGCCGGCGTGGCACTCCGGCACTCGCCATGGCTGGCCTTTCTCTGTATGGTGCCGGCCGCATTGGGGATATCGAACGTGAATCGTAGCCGTCGTCCGTCAGGCTGGGCCATCGTCGTTGTGAGCGCTGCCGCGCTGCTGCTCGCCTCCTGCGGGCGCAAGGGTCCGCTGGACCTGCCGCCGACCGCGTCGCCGCAGCCCCAATTGTCGTCCGCCCCGAGCGACACCGCCACGGAGAGGGCGGCTAAGCCGTCCCTGTTCAGCTCGGACTACGGCGCCGACGCCGCCCCCGCCGCACCGCGCGGCACCAAAAAATCCTTCATCCTCGACCCGCTGCTGGACAGCGGCAAATAGGCCTCGCCGCTAACTCGCCCCGTGATTGGTGATCCACCCTCCCCTGGAGGGGGAGGGTCGACGTGCGTCGCGTCAGCGACGGGCGGCGGCGTGGGGTGAAGCCACACGCGACGTTGCACATGGAGGCATCACCCACCCCGCCTCACGTCTCGCTTCGCTCGCCGTGAAGCGACCCTCCCCCTCCAGGGGAGGGTGGCAGCGCGAATTGACATTCCCTCCGGTTTCCCGGCAATTCGCGCCGAGACACTCTAAGCCCTTCGCGAAGGGCCGCGCGGATCGTTAGCCCATGAACCATTTCGACTATCGCTCCGGCGTGCTGCACGCCGAGGCGGTCAATCTCGCCGAACTCGCCGCCCAGGTCGGCACGCCGTTCTATTGCTATTCGACCGCGACGCTGGAGCGGCATTACCGCGTCTTTGCGGACGCCTTCAAAGGCGAGAATGTCCTGATCTGCTACGCCATGAAGGCGAATTCGAACCAGTCGGTGCTGCGCACCCTGGCCAAGCTCGGCGCCGGCGCTGACGTGGTCTCCGGCGGCGAGTTGAAGCGCGCGCAGGCCGCCGGCATTCCCAATAGCAAGATCGTGTTCTCCGGCGTCGGCAAGACCGAGGCGGAGCTGCGCGCCGCGCTCGCCGCCGACATCCACTGCATCAACATCGAATCCGAGCCGGAGCTCGACTTGCTGTCGCGGCTCGCTGCCGAGACCGGGCGCACGGCGCGCATTTCGGTGCGCGTGAACCCGGACGTCGATGCCGGCACCCATGCGAAGATCTCGACCGGCAAGTCGGAGAACAAGTTCGGCATTCCGCTGGAGCATGCGCGCAAGGTCTATGCCCGCGCCGCCACGCTGCCGGGGATTCAGGTCACCGGCGTCGACGTCCACATCGGCAGCCAGATCACCGATCTCGGCCCGATGGAGACGGCGTTCCGCATCCTCGCCGACTTCGTGCAGACTCTGCGCGCCGACGGCCACACCATCAGCCACGTCGATTTCGGCGGCGGCCTTGGCATCCCCTATCACCTGGACCGCGGCGCGCCGCCGGAGCCGGATGTCTATGCCGCGATGGTCAAGCGCATCACCCACAATCTCGGCTGCACGCTGCTGTTCGAGCCGGGGCGGATGATCGTCGGCAATGCCGGCATCCTGGTCGCGCGCGTGATCTATGTGAAGCATGGCGAGGCCAAGAACTTCGTCATCATCGATGCCGCGATGAACGATCTGATCCGCCCGACGCTCTATGAAGCGCATCACGACATCATCCCGGTGGTGCAGCCCGCAGCCGATACGCCCCAGATGATCGCCGACGTGGTCGGCCCGGTCTGCGAGAGCGGCGACTATCTCGCGCTCGATCGTACCTTGCCGGAGCCGAAGCCAGGCGATCTGCTGGCGATCATGACCTCCGGCGCCTATGGCGCCGTGCAGGCCGGCACCTACAACACGCGGCCGCTGGTGCCGGAGGTGCTGGTCAAGGGGGACCAGGCCGCGGTGATCCGCCCGCGGATCGACGTGGATGCGCTGATCGCGATGGACACGCCCGCGCCGTGGCTGTGAGGACGATCAATCGAACAGATCGGGCCTGATCTCGCGCGCATGGTGCAGGATTGCGCGGATGACCACGCCGTCGCGATCTTCGCTGTAAAATACGATATGCGCCTGAAACCGGAATCGTCGGTACCCGAGCGCGATATCGTTTACGCTCGCACCGATGCGCGGGAAATTCCGCTAGCAGATCGAACGTGCGCTCAAGCCCGGCATGGTAGGCATCGGCTTGGTAGGTACCAAAGGCGCTTGTCGTATATTAGTAAATTTCAAGCAGATCAGCCTCGGCGCGAGCTGAAAGCTTGAACTCAGCCACGGCGAGCCGTGGCGCGCCGTTGTGCCTCGGCACGAATATCGCTCATGGTCGAGGCGCTGATGCGTTGGCAATCGGGATGCTGCAGAACTTCCCGATACCGAGCGAGCTGCTCTTCGCGGCTCAACGCTTGCCATTCGGCAAGCTCGGCTTCACTTGGCGGCAGCGCGGAGGGCATCGCACGGGTGGTCGCGTCGGTCATATCGGCAAAATAACACGGATCGGTGGGGGATGCGAGGGGGTGTTCCGCCGCGAAGGTGCACGCGAGCAACTGGGCCGCTTCGTGCGGCGTCACCGCAATTGCGAGAAGCGGCCGTGTCACGCCGTCTCATGGCCCTGCAGCGCGAGGGAGATCTTGTCCTCGGCGGAAAGAGGCCGACGCGTCTGGTGCCGCGTGTCTTTCTTGACTTTTTCGACAGGGGTTTTGGCCGATGAATTTTCGAGGAGGGTTTGAGCTGCTTGTTCGTTCCTTCGTCACTACGGCGAAACCCGAACCCTCCTCAATATACACCCCTAGATGTCTACCATAGGCGATAACGGATGAAAGATGTCGTCAAGACCTGATGAACGAGAGCAGGTCGGGGTTGAGGACATCCGCATGCGTGGTGAGCATGCCATGGGGATAGCCGGGATAGGTTTTCAGCGACCCGTTCTTGAGCAGGTCGACCGCACGCGGCACGGTACTTTTGAAGGGAACGATTTGATCGGCCTCGCCATGCATAATCAGCACCGGCACGGTGATCTTCTTGAGGTCTTCGGTGTAGTCTTCCAACCAAGAGTCGACAGTCGCGTAGTGAGCCAGGGCGCCACCGGCCATGCCCTGACGCCACCAGTTCGCAATGATCGCCTCCGAAGGCTTGGCCCCGTCGAGGTTGTAACCGTAGAACGGGTTCTCAGGGACGAACCGATAGAACTCCGACCGGTTGCCCAGCATGCCCGCACGAACCCCTTCGAACCACTCCGGCGCCTGACCAGACGGGTTTTCCTCGCTCCGGTACATGTTCGGCGTCAGGGAAGCGACCAGTACCGCCTTCGCGACGCGCTCCTGGTGGCGGGCGACATAGCGAGCCACCTCACCGCAACCTGTGGAGTGACCGATGTGGATCGCGTCGCGCAGGTCGAGGTGCTTGGTCAGGTCCGCGAGGTCGGCAACCCAGGTGTCCATGTCGTTGCCGGTGCTGGGCTGGTCGGACCGGCCGTGGCCGCGCCGGTCGTGGGCGATCACCCGGTAGCCGTTGTGAAGGAAGAACATCATCTGGGCGTCCCAGTCGTCCGCCGTCAGCGGCCAGCCGTGGCTGAAAACGATCGGCTGGCCTGAGCCCCAATCCTTGTAGAAGATTTTTACGCCGTCCGTCGTCGTGATCGTGGGCATCGAGTCGCTCCATCTGCGCTGAAACGGCGCGATGGTAAATTCTTCTTCTGTCGATGACCAAGACCTTGTACGCTTCCAGCTATACCTTGAAGATATATGAGGACGGATGGAACTTCGTCATTTGCGCTATTTCATTGCCGTCGTGGAGGAGGGCAGCTTGTTGACCGCTGCCCAGCGGCGATTGAACACCTCGCAGCCGTCTTTGAGCCGACAGATTCGCGATCTGGAATCTGAGGTCGGCGTTCAACTCCTGGAGCGCCAGGCGCGCGGCGTGGCGCTCACCCCTGCCGGACGCGTGTTTCTCGATCACGCGCGGCTGGCGTTGTTGCAGGTCGAGGCAGCGACGGATGGCGCCCGGCGGACGGCCGAACCGCAACGACCTGCCCTTTCCATGGGGTTCCTGGTTGGATTGGAAGTCATGTGGCTGCCTCACCTGTTGCGCATCCTCCGCGAGGAAGCACCGGAGGTCGAAGTCACGCTGAGTACGCAATCCTCCCCCGAACTCGCGCTGGCGTTGATGCGAGGAAAGTTGGACGTGGCCTTCCTTCGGCCGGAGAAAGACAGTGCGGGTCTCGTTTACAAGATGCTGGCGAAGGAGCCTTTGATCGCCGTGCTGCCGGCTGATCATCGTCTGGCATCGCGCAAGAAAATTCGGCCGCAAGATCTTGCCCGGGAAATCTACGTCAGTTCGGCAAGAACCTCCCCGGTCTTGCAAGCTGTCATAGAGGATTACGCATCAAGGGTTGGCATCGCCCTCAAGCCCAAATACGAAGGCGAGAACATATCGTCGGCCATGTCGCTCGTCGCGTCCACGGGCGGAATCAGTCTTGTCCCCCTCTATGCACAAAATATGCTGGCACCCAACGTTGTTGCCAGAGCGCTGGATGGGGGGACGCCGACAGTCGATCTGGCCTTGGGATACAACCAGGCAAATTCGTCGCCCTTGCTCCGCCGGCTTTTGTCTCGCGCAGATGAACTGATCGCAAACGTTCAGAATCAGAGCATCATCCGCTATGTCGAAGCTCAATAAGAACATCGTTTCCATGAAATCGGCTGTCGAGTATGGATTTAGCTCTCGCCATCTCCAACAGTGTCATGCTCCGCCCCCGGGTCGGCGCGGAGCGCCGCCCGAGGACAGGCTCCGCCGGAGCATCCAGTACTCCGCGGCAGAAGAGATCGAACAGAGACGTCACGGCGTACTGGATCGTCCGCTTCGCGGGCGATGACGGCTGCGGCTCTATCTAGGACCGAGACTTTAGAATGGGCGTCTACTTGGCAACGCGGAGAGGCGTAGCCCGGATGAGCGAAGCGACATCCGGGTCCCGCTCCCGCATGTCGCTGACGCTTATGCGGGCTACGCTTGCTCGAGAAGCTGACCTGACGTTGAGGACCACCAATCGGGGAGCGTTTGATCTACGTCAACAGGTCCAAGACTGAGGCGCGCCTTCGATGCAAATCGAAGAACTCAAAGCTGGGCTGCGCACCGTGGACTCTTGGGCCTGGCAACTCCGGCGTATGACAAGGACAGCCGCAGTTGGGTCTTCCTTGGGAGTAAGCCCAGTGAGCCGTTGGATACGTTGGTTGCCAGGGATCGACACGCTGCGCCACTATCAGAGTGCGTGGCTTCCAAGTGATGTTTTCGCAGGCCTGGTGCTGGCGACCATGCTGGTCCCGGTCGGAATTGCTTATGCGGCGGCATCGGGTCTGCCGGGCATCTTCGGCCTCTACGCAACGATCGTGCCGCTTCTTGTCTACGCGATCTTCGGCCCGAGCCGCATTATTGTTCTCGGACCAGACTCGGCTTTGGCGGCCGTCATTCTCGGGGTTGTCGCCCCCTTGTCCCATGGCGATCCCGTCCGGGCGGTAACGCTTGCGGCGGCGATGGCCCTGGTTTCAGGGACTGTGCTCATTCTCGCGGGTATCGCTCGGTTGGGCTTTGTCACCGAGCTGCTCTCCAAGCCGATCAGATACGGCTACATGAACGGCATCGCCTTGACCGTTCTGATCAGCCAGGTGCCGAAGCTGCTCGGGTTCTCGATCCAGAGCGAAGGACCATTGCGGGATGTGTGGGCGATCGCGCGTGGAATCAGCGAGGGCAAGACCAACTGGGTCGCATTCGTCATCGGGCTCGCCACGTTGGTCGTCATCCTGATGCTCAAGAACAACAAGCGGGTGCCGGGAATCCTGATTGCCGTCGTCGGAGCGACCCTGGTTGTCGCCACCCTCGATCTCGGCGCGGAGTATGGCGTCAAGGTGCTGGGGCCTCTCCCTCAGGGGCTGCCGGCCTTCTCCATTCCCTGGATCGGTTACGGCGATCTGGCTTCTGTGCTGGCCGGCGGTTGCGCCATCGCCATGATCTCGTTTGCCGACACCAGCGTGCTGTCGCGGACCTATGCGGCGCGGCTGGGCGACAAGGTCGATCCCAACCAGGAGATGGTGGGGCTCGGCGCCGCCAACCTGGCCACCGGATTTTTTCAGGGTTTCCCGATCAGCAGCAGTTCCTCGCGCACGCCTGTCGCTGAAGCTGCCGGCGCCCATACGCAGCTGACAAGCGTCGTCGGCGCATTCGCCATCGCTTTCCTTCTCGTGGTCGCGCCAACTCTTCTGCAGTATCTGCCGAATTCCGCATTGGCAGCCGTGGTCATCGCAGCCGCGATTGGCCTGATTGAGATCGGCGATCTCAAGCGGATCTATCGGATCCAGCGCTGGGAGTTCTGGTTGACGGTGTTATGCTTCATCGGCGTCGCCGTGCTCGGCGCCATACCGGGTATCGGTCTCGCCATCGCGGTGGCCATTCTGGAGTTTCTGTGGGACGGCTGGCGTCCTCACTCCGCCGTCATGGGCCGGGCTCGCGGCGTCAGGGGCTTTCACGACATCAAGAGATATCCCGATGCCCGCTTGATCCCCGGGCTCGTGCTGTTTCGCTGGGATGCGCCGCTGTTCTTTGCCAACGCCGAATTTTTCCGAGAGCGCATTCTGGACGCGGTGGCAAAATCACCGACGCAAGTGCGCTGGCTGGTCGTCGCCGCAGAACCGGTCACAAGCGTGGATGTCACCGCCTGCGATATCGTTGCCGAACTGGACGAGACGCTCCACGCGCGCGGTATTGAACTTTGCTTTGCCGAGCTCAAGGATCCCGTGAAAGACAAGCTGAAGCGCTTCGGTTTGCACGCTCAGCTTGGCGAGGCCTACTTCTTTCCGACCATCGGAGCGGCCGTCTCAAGTTACCTTAAGATCAATAAGGTGGATTGGCAGGACTGGGAAGACGCGGAGGACAGGGTCGACGTCGCGAGTTGACGGCAAGTCGTGATTCCGGGCCTTTCTGTTCGTGCCGGGGCAGGTGATCGGCGGCAATGCCGGCATCCTGGTTAACAGGGTGATCTATGTGAAGCACGGCGAGGCCAAGAACTTCGTCATCATCGATGCCGCGATGAGCGATCTGATCCGCCCGACGCTCTATGAGGCCCATCACGACATCATCCCGGTCGTGCAGCCCGCAGCCGGTACGCCGCAGATGATCGCCGACGTGGTCGGCCCGGTCCGCGAGAGCGGCGATGATCTCGCGCTCGACTGCGCCCTGCCGGAGCCAGGCAATCTGCTGGCGATCATGACCTCCGGCGCCTAAGGCGCTGTGCAGGCCGGCACCTACAACACGCGGCCGCTGGTACCGGAGGTCCTGGTCAAGGGTGATCAGGCGGCGGTGATCCGCCCGCGGCTCGACGTCGAAGCGCTGATCGCGCTGGACAAGGCGGCGCCGCGGTTGTGAGGGGCGAGTTTCTTTGCAGGCGGCGGCTCGCTAGTCAAATGGCCTCCACCAGCCGCAAGTTCTGTGCAGCGTCACCGTAGTTCCCACTTCGGAAGTCGGGCGGCCAAGTTTGTCGCGCTGCGATAAGGCGACTTCAGGTAAACTGGCCTCACCGGCTTCAACGGAGATATGTCAATCATGCTGGACCGCATTCTCGATGCAGCAACCGACAACCTCAGGTTCGCGAAGATTCTGGTCCAAATGGGTCTCGATCCGAACAACGTGACCTGGGACGCCATCTTCAACCGCCTGCTGGAAATCTTTCTGCACAACATCACGCTTGCCAATATGTTCGCCCTGGTCGGAGCGATCTTCTTTGTCGCCACATTGCTGACGCACACGATGGTGCCGCTGCGGGTCGCGAACATGATCGGTTGCGCATTCTTCGCCATCTTCGGTGCGCTCACCGGAGCCGTCACGACCTTTTTTCTTTATCTCCTGATGATTCCCATCAATGCCTACCGTCTCCGTCAAATGCTCGCTCTCGTGAAGAAGGCGCGCACCGCGACACAGGGCGACATGTCGATGGAGTGGCTCAAGCCGTTCATGACCGACCGTAAGTATCGCAAGGGCGATATCCTGATGAGGAAGGGTGACGCAGCCAACGAAATGCTGCTGACCGTTACCGGCAAATTCCGGGTCATCGAGATCAATGTCGAACTTCCGCCGGGGCGTCTGATGGGCGAGCTTGGTTTCCTCACGCCCGACAACCGCCGGACCGCGACGATCGAATGTATCGAGGATGGCCACGTCCTGACGATCAGCTATGAAAAGCTGCTCGAAATCTACTTCCAAAACCCGCAGTTCGGCTATTACTTCCTTGTCTTGACCAGCCAGCGCCTGCTGGAAAATCTCGCGCGCGCCGAAGCCATCATCGCGCAGAACAAGATCGTGCCGCAGACGCCTCTCGCCAACTGACAGCGGAATTGCGGTGCATTAAACTAGCGTGGTCAATTTGATCCGCCACGGAGATCTGCGAGAGCAGCTTGATGCAGCGTTACCGTGATTCTTCACGTCCCACTGTTGCCATCAGAATTACGGTGACAGTGCACTAAATTGACATCCGCGCAAGACCAGGACAAGATGGAGCATGGCCCGCCTCGCCCGCGTCGTTGTCCCCGGTCTGCCGCACCATGTCACCCAGCGTGGCAACGGGCGGGCGCGGACGTTCTTCGGCGATAAGGACTATGCGCTCTACCGCGACCTGCTCGCGACCCATTGCGCGGCCGCCGACGTCGCGGTCTGGGCGTGGTGCCTGATGCCGAACCATGTGCATTTGATCCTGGTTCCATCGGACGCCGACGGCCTGCGCCGGGCGCTCTCGCGCGTCCATCGCGCCTATGCCGGCATCATCCAGGCGCGCCGCAGGCGCAGTGGCCATTTCTGGCAGGGGCGGTTCGGCGCCGTGGCGATGGATGAAACGCATCTCGCCGCCGCGCTGCGCTATGTCAGCCTTAACCCGGTCCGCGCACGCCTGGTCGCGCGCCCGCAGGACTGGGCCTGGTCGAGCACGCGCGCGCATCTGCGCGGCAAGGACGACGGTGTTACCGCGCATGCTCCAGTCAGGGATATCTTTCCGGACATTGCCGCGCTGCTGAGCAACGCTCCGGAGGACGGGGATGATCTATTCGACCGGCTGCGTGCCGCCGAGAGCATCGGCCGGCCGCTCGGCAACGAGCGCTTCCTCACACGCATCGAGAAGCTGACCGGACGGGCGCTCAAACCCGGTAAGCGCGGGCCGAAGCCAGCGGAGGTGGAGGATTGATGAGTGCACCCGACCGGGCCGCTATTAAGTGCACTGTCACCGTAATGCCCAACGTTGTTGCCAGAGCGCTGGATGGGGTTACTCCGACAGTCGATTTAGCCTTGGGATACAACCAGGCAAATTCGTCCCCCTTGCTCCGCCGGCTTTTGTCTCGCGCAGATGAATTGATCGCAAACGTTCAAAACCAGAGCATCATCCGCTATGTCGAAGTTCAATAACACAACTGGCAGCGCGGGAAATCCGAATGGGGCAACCAAGCCGTGTCTCTGGAGTCGCAGACGGCCGAATAGTTGACATTCGAATGAAGGAGGCTGCCAACTGAGCCGGCCTCAATCAAAATGCGAAAAGAACAATCCGATGGCTTGGCAAAGAATTGTCCAGCGACTTGGCTCAGGTTTGCCGTGCTGTCCGAAATGTCGCAACGTGGACGTCGAGTATCAGGAAGAATTTGATGAGTTGGCCGCCGTCGAGTGCCCCAAGTGCGGTTGGAAGGGCATCTGCCGCGAATTGGACTTGATCCCCGTGCCGGACACAAATTGAGGACAATCCCAAAACTTGGGACCCAGCAGGCGTAGCCCGATGAGCGAAGCTCATCCGGGGTCCTGCTCCCGCATGTCGCTGACGCTCATGCGGGCTACGCTTGCTGTAGTACGTATTTAACAAAGTGAGCCCAACCGCACCGCACGGCTGCTCACATTGACGGACAAGACCGCACACCGCGAGACCATCTTGGCCAAACTGTCCCGGAATCGGCGCTTGCGATGGTCTGTGGATGGTCAATAAATCCTCGGTGCGCAACCTGGAAGCCGAGATTCAACCATATGCGCTGCTTGTAGATCGGACGTTTTGGGCTGCAATCGCGAGCGCTGGCGCTTGCCGTCGAGGGCGTCGTCGTCACGGATTAAATCTGCAAACGCACGCCGGTCATCGGCGGTCGCAAGCTGTTATCAAAAATCGGTACTCTTGCGTAAATGGTAGGAAGAGCGATGTTGAGGGCTTTCCGAGGTATATGCCTGATTTGCTTCTGCATCGTGGGTGTCGCCGCTATCGCAGCAATTCTGCTTGCTGCTTTCCCCAAATTGCCGGAAGCGACTGCGTGCCATTCGACCGGAGCAATGCCCAGCTTCATCTGCGAAGATGGCTGGGCCCGTCGCTCAATCGACACATTCCTGAACTTGCCGATTAACTTCGTCTACGCGCCGCTATTTGTGTTTGTTCCCTCTCCGTTTGACAGTCGGACTAGGTTCATTATTTTCGATATGATCCTCATTCTCGCGCTGACGTATCCTTTTCTGCTCCTCCTTGCACGGAAATTTCGAACCTTTGCCTTGGGTTGTGTGCTGCCGATCGCCGTCATCGTTGCGGCGTTTTACGGCGCGTTCAAGGTCGGCGAATATAAGTCTGAGATGGCCTTCGTGCCGGCCGATCTCGAAGTGTCCGGCATTCTATATTCGAACGAACAAAATTGGGGTTCAGTTCTTCTGCCTCTGCCCGGCGACAATGAGACGGGCATTTTCATGTACGGTATGCCCGATGCAATCGCGGACAGGATAGCCCGCGAGGGTCTGAGCTTCTTCTATCGATCAGAAAATGTCGGCCGGCGCGTTGACATGCAGCGAACGCATTCCGAGTGGCATGAAACCCCGATGGGGAAAACAATCTCAGACTATCTTAACCAATACGGATTTGGAATCGATGTCGAATCGGCTGTTGAAGCGCTGATCGATGATGCGCTTTCGAAGCCGGGGAGTTTCTATTCGTACGGAAGACTCGGGGTTGTCATTGTCATCCCCGGAGTCGAGCGCGTCATATTTGCTTACGCTGGGTGAGCGCTTCCAGAATGCGCCGCCTAGTTCTCAACCTTATCTCGCTCTTGGGATTTGCTTTTGCTGGCTCAGGTCCGGCAAGAGCAGACGGGCCTTGGATCTTCGCTCAGGTCGCCTGCGTGCCACAACTCGGGTATTTCTCGATCCGAAAGATCCTGATGCTGAACCTGCCGTACAAGGGGCCCTATTTGACGGAGGGCCTTAGTCCGTCGCCGGCGGTAGTCAACGCTCTCGAAAGCAGATACCGTATCTTTGATAGTCAAGGATTGAGCGCGCACCCAGTCACCTGCATCGTCCGGCACTTGGATGCCGTCCCCGGGTGGGAGCCGAGGGAACGCGAAGGTTTCAAGGTCGAGGTGATTGGGCATTACGATAGTGGGAAGAATGCTCGGACGTCCAGCTACTGCATGATGACGGACAGTGCGGAGGTTCTTGTGAACGGCAAGAGCGTCGGCTCGATTGTGCTGAACCCTTGCGAGAATGCACCAATGCTCGTTAGTATTGAGGTCGCTCACGATGGTGTCGAACTTGCGATCCGCCAATGCAGTCACGATCCGGTTGGAGACAAGGGCGTGGACCAGCAGCAATTGGTCTGCCGCCAAGAGCCGCTGGCACGGGCAAATTGAGCGGCTGCTCAACGGCAGCAAGCGTGGCCCGGATGAGCGAAGCGACATCCGGGTGCTGCTCCTGCATGTCGCTGACGCTCATGCGGGCTACGCCTGCTAATTGCTGGTCAGCAAAGCAAACCGACGTCTATCGATCCGCTCGCGCGCTGTCAGTCCCGCCGCTGCGCAAAGGTCAGGCGCGTAAAGCTGACACCGCTCTCGCTTCGCGAGCGCTTTGTCGATCAGATCCAGAAGTCGCGCAGGTGCGAGACCGGGCGGAGCGGCGATCCGGCCCGTGACGACGTGCTTTCTCGTTCCCTCGTGCTCGTCGTGATCCACATCGGGGTCGCGCCAGCAATTCGCGCAAAGCATCCTGAAACCTTCAGAATGCGAATAGACGACGGCATCTTCGTCCAGGTCTGCGCTGATATCAGCTAATTGTCGTGCTGTATCCTGCGTGCCGGCAAAATCAAACACCTGGTAGTTTCGCCGCAGCAGCGTCGCCAGGTGAGGAAAGACCGGCACCTTGACCTCGCCGTAAGCGTGATGCGTAATCGGCGCTCCGTCGATCAGGATGACGTCGCCATAATCGATACCCAGACGTTGATAGAGCACGCTGCGGACAATCCCATGACAGGGACTCAGCCTTTCGATCCAGATCGTTTCCTCCATACCCGGATCGTCCAGCTCGGATGTACGCTCTGCCAGCGGCCGCTCGGCAAGCTTCACCTTGCATTGCGCATATCGCCCTTCCGGTAACCCAAAGCGCCCAATCTCGATCGCCTGCCCCATGCGTTTCCAGACGTCTAGGGCAACCGCGGCGTTCCCTGATCCTGTGGCGCAGATTCCAAGATTCCACTCATAGCTCTCGACGACCTCGTCCACCAGGTTCGCGGCAATTTGATTTGACGTCACTCCCTCGGCGAATCGGCCTCGTGTTTTATAGAGAAGGCCGAGATTGTAGTGATAGGCGCTTTTTTTAGGATTGATCTCAGTGAGTCTCCGATGGCTGCTCTCGGCGATCGCATCGCACTGACGCGCCAACATTCGCGCCGCCGTGGCCAGGCCTTCGAGAATCGGTTCCTCTTGGGGCTGTCCTTCGTAGACCTTGGCCCACCCGTTAAGCTTTTCGACGACAGTATGAAAGACCGGATCGGCCGGCGGCGGCGCATTCAGATCGTCAATGTCGCTGGCCGCTTCGAGACAGCGCCCAAGCGCCGAGAGCACCCGAAAGTCCTGATCGTGAAACTGTGCCACCTCCGACAAAATGTCGATCGCGACGTCCCTCTGCAGGCACTGCTCGTAGACAACCCCCAGCAATGCCCTCGCCGCTTCAGGCTGTCGGATCTGCGCCTTTCGCAGCGGCTGCAACCTCTCCCAGGCGGCCTGTTTCCGTCCCGCCTGTGCTTCTGCAATGGCGTCGTGCGCAAGCGCTTCGATCTCTTCGGACGAGAGGACCGCGATTGGACCATTCGACATTATAATCTTCTCCGAGGACGCACGCCGATAGAGTCCGCGACCGCAATCGGGACGTCAACTCTGCGCTGATAGGATCGCCGAAGGTGGTTCTACGATGCAAGTGTCTCCCGAGCGATAGTAAATCCCTGAGATCTCAGGATTTTGGTCAGAGACAATCACGTCTTCACCTTCGAAAGCGGAAAGGCGCACGAAATCCTGCTCGGTACCGAGCCTTGCAACAATCTTTCTACATTCCAAGAGCTTCTTAAGGGCTAGCCGCGCGGACCGCACGGTCCGCCTCTGCTTGGAGTCAGTCTCAGACTGCCGGGTATCGAAGAACTCCAGGTTGCGCTGCCGCTCTCGAAGGCCGACAGAGCATCAAGTCGCGTTGTTACGGTGACCTGCACTTAAGTGTTTGGCCGATGCCGCATGTCCCGATCAGGCCGACAATTGGGGCCGAGCTGGCCACGAATTCGGATGAGCTTTCCGTTTGCGATCGACGACAAAGCCCCCACAGCTCGTCCGGTACTCGCATCAAATATTTCTCATTGCGTTTTTTCCGAAATTGTGCTTCTATCCCCGCATCCCGTCCCAACGAGGGGGCGCTTCGCGATCGTCACGGACGTCGGGTGCGGGATGCGGTGGGCGTGTCGGGTCGCAGCGCGAATTGTCTCGTGCGGACGAACGATCCCGATGCGACGGTGAAGTCGCGTGGTTCTGGCATCCCGGTGCTGATGCCAAGTCGGCGGTGACGAATCGCTGGCGACGGGGGCAACAAAGCCGGTCCCCGGGAAGAGCGCGTATAAATCGTAACACCATCGCGCAGGGAAGGCCGGGTGATCTCGGCTGAGCCTGTGGTTCTGCCGCGTGCTTTCTTGCTGCACGCGGACCATGGGCGCCGGCCGGCGCCCGGTCTTCCCTGCGCCCTCAACTCACGAGGGCGGCATTGTCGGACAAAACTCGGGCGCAATCTGCCGCGAGAACGAACGCTCGTGTTTATGCGTGACGACCATCTTTCGAGTTCGTGGCAAGCGGCGGCCTCTGATATGCGAGCGGAATCGAGCTGGCCGCGCCGCCGTGGTCCTTCGCTGTTGGAATTGCCCCGTAAATGCCCGGGGAACCTACTCGGTCACACTCGCGTGTGATCGGACCATCGAAGGCGGGAAAGTCCGCAGGAACGGGTGGCCGGCTAGCGCCTTTGTGGTACGCTACCGGTCCGGGCAACCTGGAGAGTTTGTTGAGCGGTGCGACTCCTGATCCGGCTCGGCCGGTAACCACCCCTGATGCGCTGGCGCGGCTGAAGCTGACGCAGGCGTTGCAGCAGGCGCGCCTCGCCATCGCGTGGGAGCGCGGCTGGCCGCATCTGGCGCGCGTGTTGACCGCGATCGGCCTGTTCTTGGTGGTGTCCTGGGCCGGGCTCTGGCTGTCACTGCCGTTTGCCGCGCGCGTGATCGGGGTCGGCCTGTTCGGCCTGCTCACGCTGGCTGCGCTGGTGCCGGCGCTCCGGTTCCGCTGGCCGACCCGCGACGAGGGCTTGGCGCGGCTCGATCGCGCTTCCGGAATCGCGCACCGTCCGGCCACCGCCCTGACCGACACCCTGTCCACGCAGGACCCGATCGCGCGCGCATTGTGGCAAGCGCAGCGCGAGCGCACGCTCGCCTCGATCAAGCGGATCAGGGCTGGCCGGCCGCACCCGCGGCTGTCGCTGCATGATCCCTGGGCGCTGCGCGCTTTGGTCGTGGTGCTGATGGTCGCGACCTATGTCGCAGCCGGCGACGAGCGGGCCATGCGGGTCGCCTCGGCCTTCGACTGGAACGGCGTGCTGGCGCCGGTCGCGGTTCGCGTCGACGCCTGGGTGAACCCGCCGGTCTACACCGGCCGGCCACCGATCATCCTGTCCGCCGCCAACAAGGACGCGGCATTGCCGCCCAGCGGCGTGCTCGCGGTGCCCGCGGGCAGCACCCTGATCGTGCGCGCGAGCGGCACCAATCTCGACGTGGTCACCGGCGGCGGCATCACCGAGGCGGCCACCACCGAGCCGGTGCCCCAGGGCACCATCGAGAAGCACTACACCATCGCGACCGACGGCACCGTCCATGTGCGCGCACCCTCCGGCCAGCCGCAATGGGCGTTCGCCGCGACGGCGGACCGGCCGCCGACCATCAGCTTTGCCAAGGATCCAGAGCGCCAGGCGAAAGGCGCGCTGAAACTGTCCTACAAGCTCGAGGACGATTACGGCGTCTCGGAAGCGCAGGCCCACGTGGCCGTGCGCTCTGCCGACAAGCAGCAAGGGGCGCAAGCGCCGCGGCCGCTGTTCCAGCCGCCGGAGTTTCCGCTGGTGCTGCCGAATGCGCGGACCCGCAACGGCGTCGGGCAGACGGTGAAGGATCTCAGCGAGGATCCTTACGCCGGCGCCGATGTCACGATCACGCTGACGGCCAAGGACGAAGGCGGCAATGAGGGCAAGAGCGAGCCGTTCGAGACGCGGCTGCCGGAGCGGCTGTTCACCAAGCCCTTGGCGCGTGCGCTGATCGAGCAGCGCCGCATCCTGGCGCTCGACGGCAACCGCAATGGCGACGTGTTCACCGCGCTCGATGCGCTGCTGATCGCGCCCGAGCTGTTCACGCCGGAGACGGGGCAGTATCTCGGGCTGCGCTCGGTCACCAGCCAACTCGAAGCCGCGCGCACCGACGACGCGCTCCGCGAGGTGGTCGCGAGCCTCTGGGCGCTCGCCGTCACCATCGAGGACGGCAACATCACCGACGTCGACAAGGCGCTGCGCGCGGCGCAGGACGCGTTGAAGCAGGCGCTGGAACGTGGCGCCAGCGACGAGGAGATCAAGAAGCTGACGCAGGACCTGCGCCAGGCGATGGACAACTACATGCGCCAGCTCGCCGAGCAGCTGCGCAACAATCCGCAGCTGGCGCAGCGCCCGCTTGATCCCAACACCAAGTTCCTGCGGCAGCAGGACCTGCAGAACATGATCGACCGCATGGAGCGGCTGTCGCGCTCCGGCGACAAGGAAGGCGCGCGCGAGCTGCTCGAACAGCTGCAGCAGATGCTGGAAAACCTGCAGATGGCGCAGCCCGGGCAGGGCGACGACAACGAGATGGAGCAGTCGCTCAACGAGCTTGGCGACATGATCCGCAAGCAGCAGCAGTTGCGCGACAAGACCTTCAAGCAGGGCCAGGACTCCCGACGCGACCGCATGCGCGGCAAGCAGCAGGGCGACCAGGACCAGAGCTTCGGCGACCTGCAGCAGGATCAGCAGGCGCTGCGCGATCGGTTGAAGCAGCTTCAGGACCAGCTTGCCAAGCGCGGCCTGGGTCAGGGGCAGCGCGGACAGAAAGGGCAGCAGGGCCAGAAGGGTCAGCAGGGCCAGAACGGCCAAGGCGATCAGGGTGATCAAGGCGACCAGGGAGATCAAGGCGACGGTCTCGATGAAGCCGACAGCGCGATGGGCGATGCCGGCAGCCAGCTCGGAGACGGCAATCCCGACGGCGCCGTGGAGAGCCAGGGCAAGGCGCTCGACGCGCTGCGCAAGGGCGCGCAGAGTCTGGCCGAGGCGATGCAGCAGGGCGACGGCGAGCAGCAGGGCGACGGTCAGGGCAGTCGCGTCGGCCGTCAGGCGGGCAATGGGCAGACTGATCCGCTCGGCCGTCCCTGGCATCCCGGTCGCGATATCGACGATTTCTCGCAGAAGGTCCCCGGCGAGATCGACGTGCAGCGCGTCCGCCGCATTCTGGAAGAGCTGCGCCGCCGGCTCGCCGATCCGTCCCGGCCGCAGATCGAGCTGGACTACATCGAGCGGTTGTTGAAGGACTATTAGCAGGACGATCAGCGCGGCGGTGCCGCGTGCTGATCATCATGTCTGTGCGCGTCGGCCGCTCAGCTCGCGCGGCGCAGCGGCCTGAAGGCGGCGCGTAGTTCGGCGCTGAACAGCTCAGGCTGCTCCCACGCCGCGAAGTGACCGCCGGCCTCGGCCTGACGGAAGTAGATCAGCTGGTGATAGGCCTTCTCGGCCCAGCTCCGCGGTGCGACGAAGCTCTCACCCGGAAACGCAGTCACGGCCGCCGGTATCGAGACGTTGGCCGGCAGGTAGAGGTTGATCTTGTTCTCCCAATAGAGCCGCGCCGCGGAAATCGCCGTGTTGGTCAGCCAATAGAGGGTGATGTTGTCGAGCACGTCGTCCCGCGTCAGCGCTCCCGCGGAGTGCCCGTTCACCGCGTGGCCCAGCACAGCCGAGGTCATCGCTGCCGCCGGCTGCGCATAGCCGTCGCCGTGATCGAGCAGCCAGGCCGCGAGGCCTGCAGGAGAATCCGCCAGCCCTGATAGGGTTTGCGGACGCGTCCCCATGATCTGCGCATAGGCGCGCCGCTTCGTGAACTGAACCTTGAGCTGGTCGAAGGCGTGCCTCTCCTCCGCAGAAAGATCAGCCGGTGCGGGATCACCTAACGCCACCGCCTTGACGATTTCGGGCGGAACCACGCCCGGCAGGTTGACGTGGATTCCTAACAATTCCGGAGGCGCCGATCTGCCCATCTCGTTCGATACGGGCGAGCCCCAATCGCCGCCTTGCGCCACATACCTGGTATATCCAAGGCGTTGCATCAGCACGATCCATGCGCGCGCGATGCGCTGAGGATCCCAGCCCGTCGCGATCGGCTTGCTCGAGAATCCGTACCCGGGCATCGACGGGATCACCACATGGAAGGCATCGGATGCACTGCCGCCATGCGCAGTTGGATTGGTCAACGGATCGATGATCTTCAACTGCTCGATCACTGAACCTGGCCATCCGTGCGTCACGATCAGAGGCAATGCGTTCTCGTGTGTTGAGCGAACGTGAATGAAATGAATGTCGAGCCCATCGATCTCGGTGATGAACTGCGGCAGCGTGTTGAGCCGGGCCTCGACCTTCCGCCAGTCGTAGTCGGTCTGCCAATGTTGCACGAGATCGCGTAGCATGGTCTGCGGCACGCCCTGGGCGTCATCGCTCACGGTCTCCCGGTCGGGCCACCTTGTGGCTGCCAGGCGCCGGCGGAGATCAACGAGGTCATCTTCGGGCACATCGATACGGAACGGACGGACCGCATCATTCGTGGCGGCCCGCGCCGGAGTTACTGGAAAGATGCTGGCTGCACTTGCTGCAGCCAGTCCTATGGCGGCCCCGGCGAGAAGCCGGCGCCTGTCCAGGTCGACCTCATCGGAGTTCGGGTGCGTTGCGACTGCTGACTTCGCGATCGTGTTCATTTCACTGTCTCCTTCGAATGCGTGGCCTGCGGCAGTGCCGCGATCACCTCGTCTGTCGTCAGGATGGCGTGGGCGAAGGTGGGTCCGTTCAGGTCGTGGGCGGCGTGCATCATGTCGTGCGAAAAGGCAGCGGTGGCGGGATCGACGAAGAGCAGCGCGGTCCTCTCGGATGGATAGATCATCTCAGGCATCGGTCGTCTCCTTCCGCGATCCGGCCGGTTGCATCGACTTTGACGACAGTCCTGAACTTGCGCCGACCGCTCAGCAAACGCGACGGTCGGCGGTCACATTGCCGGCGTTCACTCAGGCAGTTGCTGGCCGCTCTGCTCGCGCACGATGTAGTTGGCGTACCAGTCCGGCCAGTTCGCGTCGTGCCCGCCGGTCCGCTTCTCGTGCTCGCCATGCGCCGCCGCTGCGCGACGGAGCGCGGCGGCAAGATCTGTCGGCGATGTGAATGTCGTCGCCTCCGCGCTCACCCGTCCGGGCAGACGCTGCGTGATTTGCTGGAGCAGCCATTGGTTGCCATCGGGATCGTTGAAGGTGGCCAGCGCGCCGTAGCTCGGCCAATCCGGATCAGGACCGCTGATATTGCCCTTCGGTCCGCGGTGAAACACCTCGCTCACCTCCACGCCGCGGGCGATGAGCTCGGCGCGCGCCGCTTCGATGTCGCTCACGATGAGGAAGATCGGCAATTTCGATCCGGTTCCGAGATGGATCGAAGTCGGTGACCCCGGCGGCGTCAATTGCACGGCGCGTGAGCCGTCGACCCTGACGAAATCGGCATCGAGCCGCCAACCCAGGTCTTCGTAGAAGCGCTTGGCGCGGTCGACGTCGGAAACAGGGATGACGACGACCTCCAGCTTCAGATCGACTGTGCCCGGCTTCGGGCTCTTGTTCGCGGTGGTCATGGTGCGCTCCTTCGTCTGATTGACGTCACGAGTTTTGGACGCGAATGGCGGCCCGTTGCATTCGAATTTGTCGCGCTCTTCCCTACTATGGAAATCATAATGACAAGATCGATGAAAAAACGTGATGGCGAAAATGAAGGACAGTGGGGCTGACCGAACGAACCTTGTGTCCTGCGGCCTGCGCCGAGCCTATCGTAGGCGATCCTGGACGATTCTGATTCTGCGCGAGTTGTTCATGCGCATGCACCGGTTCGAGGAGATCCAGGCGCAGACCGGCGGGACGCCGCAAATGATCGCGACGCGGCTGAAGAAGCTGGAAGCGGACGGTCTCGTCCGGCGTCGCGCCTACAGCAAGCGGCCGCTGCGCTATGAGTACCACCTCACGGAGAAGGGCGAGGCGTTTCATCCCGTGATCCTGGCGCTGCGCGCCTGGGGCGAGACTTGGTGCAAATCCCCGAAGGAGGGGCGCGCCGTGAACTACACCCATAGTACTTGCGGCAAGCCGGCTGGACTGGGGCCGGTTTGCGAGTCCTGCGGCAAGCCCTTGCGTCGCGAGGACCTGATCGCCGAGCGCGCCCCGAAATATCAGAGCGAGCGCGAGGCTCGCTGGGAGGCCTTCAAGGCAAGCCGTTAGACTTTCGGGTCTGGTCCCCTCGCGGCATGGCCCGACGCGCCCCCTTGTCTTGCCGCGCGACAAATGGGCTTCTAACCTGTCGATGACGTTGGCTCACCCCGGAAGCGTGCCGTGGACCGCATTGAGGCGATGAAAGTCTTTGTCTCGGCCGTCGACGAGGGCAGTCTGGCCGGCGCGGGCCGGCGCTTGGGACGGTCGCCGCCGGCGGTGAGCCGGGCCATCGCCTTTCTCGAAGCCCATGTCGGGACCGAACTCCTGCACCGGACCACTCGTGCCTTGAAGCTGAGCGAGGCGGGTGAGCGCTACGTGGCGGCCTGCCGTCGCGTGCTGGTCGACCTGGAGGAGGCCGACATCGCCGCGGCTGGCGAGCGGGCTGCGCCGCGCGGAACTTTGACGCTGACGGCGCCGATCATCACCGGGGAGGATCTGTTACGCCCGGTGGTCGACAACTTCATGAACGACTATCCGGCCGTCTCCGTCCGGCTGCTGCTTTTCGATCGCCAGGTGAATTTGATCGACGAAGGCATCGACGTCGCGCTGCGGATCGCCCATCTGGCGGATTCGAATTTCGTTGCCATCCGGCTCGGCGAAGTCCGTCGTGTGATCGCAGCATCGCCCGCCTATCTCGCACGGCATCCCACCATCAACGAGCCGGCCGATCTGGCAAAGCAACAGATCGTTTCGATGACGCATTTCGGCCAGGACTCCTGGAGCTTTCCGCCGCTGAAAAATTCTTCGGTGCCGAGGACGGTGCGGTTCACGCCGCGGCTCATCGTCAATACCGTTCGCGCCGCGGTGGCGTCGGCCGCGGAGGGCAGCGGCGTGACCCGGCTGTTCTCCTATCACATCGCCGAAGAGATCCGCGGCGGACGATTGCAGATCCTGCTCGATAAAGACGAGCATCCGCCTTTGCCAGTGCATCTCCTTGCGCCACAGGGACGTCTATCGGTGCCAAAGGTGCGCGCCTTCGTCGATTACGCGGTGCCGCGGCTCAAGCGCTATTTCGAGCGTCTTTCGCACGATACCAAGGGCGGTGCCGATTCCATTCGTTCGCGGCGCGGAAGAGTGTCTGCCGATTAGAACGTATTCGCTTCAGTACCCGACCTGTCTAGCTTCCATCGGATCACGGGCGGCGGTGGTCGCCGCCTTCACGGAGATCATGGAGCCCATCATGGGTGCAGAGCAGAAAGTCGCCATTGTTACCGGCGCGTCGCAGGGCATCGGGGAAGCCCTGGTCAAGGGATATCGCGATCGCAACTTCCGCGTGGTCGCGAGCTCGCGGTCGATCAAGCCGTCGTCCGATCCGGATATCCTCACCGTCGCGGGCGACATTGCTGATCCCAAGACGGCAGAGCGCATCGTCTCGCAGGCGCTCGAGCGCTTTGGCCGCATCGACACGCTGGTCAACAATGCCGGCATCTTCGTCGCAAAGCCGTTCACCGATTACACCGACGAAGACTACGCCAATATGCTGGCGATCAATCTCAACGGCTTCTTCCACATCACGAGGCGCGCCGCCAAGGAGATGCTGAAGCAGGGTTCCGGGCACATCGTGCAGATCACGACGAGCCTGGTCGATCATGCGAACAGCAGTGTGCCGTCCGTGCTGGCCTCTCTGACCAAGGGCGGATTGAACGCGGCAACGAAGTCGCTGGCGATCGAATTTGCAGGCAAGGGTGTTCGCGTCAACGCCGTGTCGCCCGGCATCATCAAGACGCCGATGCATGGCCCGGAAACCCACGAATTCCTGGCGAAGCTGCATCCAGTCGGACGGATGGGCGAGATGCGCGATATCGTCGATGCCGTGCTCTATCTCGAAGGCGCGTCTTTCGTGACCGGAGAAATCCTGCATGTCGACGGTGGCCAGAGCGCCGGGCACTGAGAGAGAGGTTGCGATGCCGATCGTCACGATCCAGGTCACGCGCGAAGGAACGACACCCGGCGCCGCTTCCGTCACGACGGAGCAGAAGGCGGCCCTGATCAAGGGCGCGAGCCAGCTGCTTCTCGATGTCCTCAACAAGCCGCTCGAGGCGACCTTCGTCGTCATCGAAGAGGTCGAGATGGAGAATTGGGGCTGGGGCGGGCTACCGGTCGCCGACTATCGCAAGACGCTCGCCAAGGCTGCACCTAGCGGCTAAAGCGCAAGCGACCAAGCTGAATGCTATCGTGCTCGGTGTTCCTAGTTGAGCATTGTTTTCGCGCAAACGCGTTCCGCGTTTGTCGCGGGGGGCTCAGTCCCGCTTGGAACATCCTTGACTCAATCATCCTTGGCTCAGTTGTGAGACGTCTGCGATCGCGACCGTCACCTTGCGTCGTTGCCCATCGCGTTCCACGGTCAAGGTGATCTGGTTGCCGATTCCCGCATTCTCGAAGATCGAGGTCAGCTCCTCGATGCTGTGGATGGGCTTGCCGTTGACTTCAGTGATGACGTCGCGAACCACCCCATCGGCATCGGCGCCTTCGATCCCGGCCTTGGCGGCCGGAGAATCGGGCAACGTTCGCACGATGATGACGCCGTCAAGTCCGAGACGGGTGGCTTCGCCCTGCTTCGCCGCCACGATCCCGATCCCCGGTTCGGGCACGTGACCGTTGCGGATCAGCTCGGTCGCGACATGGTTGACGATGTCGACGGGAATGGCGAAGCCGATCCCCGCCGACGCGCCCGAGCCGGAGATGATGGCGCTGTTGACGCCGATCAGCCGCCCGGCGCTGTCGAGCAGCGGGCCGCCGGAATTGCCGGGATTGATCGGCGCATCGGTCTGGATCATGCCGGTCGGCTCGTGCGCAGCGCCGCTCGGCAGCCTCCGGCCCAGCGCGCTCACGATCCCCGACGTCAGGGTCTGGTCGAGCCCGTAAGGGTTGCCGATCGCGAACGTGCTCTGCCCGACCTGCAGATCCGCCGAACGGCCGATCGCGATCGGTCGCCACGCGGACGTCGGCCGCTCCAGTTGCAGGACCGCGAGATCGTAGTTGGGGGCAGCGCCGACGACACGCGCCGTCACGAATTCGCCGGAGGTGAGACGAACGCCGATCTGGGCGGTGCCATTGATGACGTGATTGTTGGTAATCACATGACCTGCGGTGTCCCATATCACGCCGGAGCCCGACTGGACGACGCTTTCCTGCTCGTCGGAAAACAGCGACGCGCTCGGTGTGGCACGCGCGAACACGTGCACGACCGAGGGCGAGACGTTCTTGAACAGCGCGATGGTCGCCTGCTCGCTGGCCGCGAGATCGCCGCGGGGCGTGACGGTGCGCGGCACCGAGGCCGAAAACCACAACCCTGCAAGATAGGGCTCCGCCACCCAGGCAGTTGCGAGCAGCAAAAGCCAGACGATCGCCAAACGTAGAAAGCGCACGCCCATCCCTCCTTGCCGCAGCTCAATTCCAGAGCCGATCCAAGGTTCCGAGCTCGCGCCAGCGCGCAGGTTGCTTCGGTGTGCTCGGCCGGCGGCATCGACCCGCGCGATGCCGTCCCCATCGCCTGGTGGTGCCATCGGGTGGTAGGGCGCCAATGTCGCCCCTTGAAGCCCGGTCTTCAGGGCGATAATCGTTGCAGACCGACAAGCTCCAGGTGTCCTCTTGCCCAGAAATGGCGGATTCGTGCGCAGGTTCGCCGTTGCCGTTTGTATCCTGACGGCGGGCTCCCTGATCTGGGCCGCCGCCCGAACCGGCGCCGCGCCTTTGCAGGCAAACGACGATGGCCCGGACAGTGCGGCGTCGTCTTCCGCCGGACATGCGCCGCCTGGTACCGTCAGCCTTTCCGCCGCGCAGCAGCGGCAGATCGGGCTGCAGACCGCAGTCCTGGAGGCGGCGCCTCATCCTGAGCAATTCCGGGCCTATGGCGCCGTACTCGATGTCGCCCGGGTGACAGAGCTCACCAACAGCTACACCAATGCCCAGGCGCAGCTGCAGACGGCGCAGGCCAAGTTCGACGTGGCCAAGAGCGCATTCGACCGGGTCCAGAACCTCGTCCAATCTGCTGCGATGCCGAAGAAGGACGTCGAGACCGCCGAAGGAACGCTCCGAACCGATCAGGCCTCCCTCGCTGCCGCGGAATCGCAGGTGAAGACGCTCGCGGCGACCGCGCGGCAGGAATGGGGCCTCGTGATCGGAAAGTGGATCGTCGAACGCTCACCGCATGTCCTGCGATTGATCGAACGCGACCAGTTTCTTGTTCAGGTCACCTTGCCGCCGGGCGTGGTCCTCACCGGGGAGCCGCGGGCCGCGCTGGCGCAAGCGCCGACGCAGAGCGCCAACATCGATCTCTCCTACATCTCCCCGGCCACGCGAACGGACGCGCGGATCCAGGGCCTCAGCTACTTCTTTGTGGCGTCCGGCGACAGCGGCCTGCTGCCAGGGATGAACACCACGGTCTATGTCCCCTCGGGCAAGACCTATGAGGGCGTCTTCGTCGAAGACACTGCCATCGTCCAATGGCAGGGCCGGTCGTGGGTGTATCTCCGCGCCGGACCCACCGCCTTCAAGCGGCATCCGATCAGCACGGATCAGCCTGTGTCCGACGACGACTACGTCGTGCAGGATATCCCGCCGGGCTCCGAGATCGTGATACGGGGCGCGCAGGTTCTGCTGTCCGAAGAGGCCAGGAGCGAGCTTCGGGGCGACGACGACAATGATTGACGGCGTCGGCCCGACACCGGCGGGGCCGCAGGCGGCGTTGGTTTCCTTTGCCATCCGCTTCCGCGGGATCGTGCTCGCGCTCGCATGCGCCATCGCCGGCTACGGCCTGTTTGCCCTCGGCAATGCGAGCTATGGCGTGTTTCCCGAATTCGCCCCGCCCCAGGTCTCGGTCCAGACCGAAGCGCCGGGCCTCGGCCCCGAGCAGGTCGAGGTCCTCGTCACCCAGCCGGTCGAAACATCGATTAGTGGCTTGCCTGGGATCGAGAGCATGCGCTCGTCCTCGATTCAGGGCTTGTCGGTCCTGACGGTGATCTTTCAGCCGGGCAGCGACATCTACCGGGCACGGCAACTGGTCGCCGAGCGCCTCGGGGTCCTTGCCAGCCGCCTTCCGCAAGGCGTGCAGCCTCCTTCCATGACGCCGCTGACGTCCTCAGCCGGCACCGTGCTGGTGATCGGCCTGACCTCCGATCGGCGCTCGCTGATGGATTTGCGCACCCTTGCGGACTGGACGGTGGGCAGGCGGCTCTTGGCTGTGCCCGGGGTGGCGCAAATATCGACCTACGGCGGCGACACGAGATCGCTGCAAGTGCAGGTCCGCCCCGACGATCTGGTCCGGTTCAACGTCGGCATGAATGACGTTCTGACCGCAGCGCGGAAAGCCACGGGGGTCCGGGGAGCCGGGTTCGTCGACACGGCCAATCAGCGCGTCGTCTTGCAGACGCAGGGCCAATCGTTGACGGCCGAGCAGCTCGCTCGCACGGTTCTCTTCCACCATGATGGCGCAAGCGTCGTGCTCGGCGATGTTGCCACGGTCGAGACCGCGCCCGAGCCGCCGATCGGTGCTGCGCTGATCAACGGACGGCCCGGAATCATGCTGATGATCAGTCAGCAATACGGCGCGAACACCCGCGAGGTCGCGACGCGGGTCGAAGCGGCGCTGAGGGACTTGCGGCCGGCGCTGGAGGCCGAAGCGGTCCAGCTCCACGCCGACCTGTTTCGCCCGGCAAGTTTCATCGATACGGCGACCAGCAACGTGCTGTACGCGCTGCTGATCGGCGGCGCGCTGGTGATCATCGTCCTGCTGCTGTTCTTGTTTGATTGGCGCACCTCCGTCATCAGCTGCACCGCAATTCCGCTGTCGCTGCTCGCGGCCGTGCTTGCCCTGGAATGGATGGGCGAAAGCCTCAATACGATGACCCTCGGCGGACTTGCGATCGCCATCGGCGAAGTCGTCGATGACGCCGTGATCGGGGTCGAGAATGTCGTGCGCCGCTTGCGCGAGAATCGCCATTCCCCGACACCTCGCGCCGAGGCGCAGGTCGTGCTTGGCGCCATGCTCGAGGTCCGCACCTCCGTGGTCTACGCGACCTTTGCAGCGCTCATGGTCTTCGTGCCGATTCTTGTCCTTCCGGGAGTCGCCGGCCGCCTGTTTGGGCCTCTCGGGATCGCCTATATCCTCGCTGTGGCGGCCTCGCTCGTTGTCGCGCTCACGGTCACGCCGGCGCTCTCCATGGTTCTGCTGGCGGGAAAGACGGCTGCGGGCCGCAAGCACAGACCGCCGCCCCTGGTGCGCTGGTCACGTCGTCACTATGAAAGCTTGCTGCGAGGGATCGGGAGGTTTCCTCGGCTGGTGGTCGCGACCGCGATGCTTCTCACCATGCTGGGGGCCGGCATGTTGCCGTTCTTCGGTGGCACCTTCCTGCCCGATCTGAAGGAGGGTCATCTGATCCTGCACGTGTCCGCGATTCCCGGGACGTCGCTCGGTGAATCACTGCGCATCGGCAAGCTGATCACCGATGCCCTTCGAACCGTGCCGGGCGTGCGCAGCGTGGCCCAGCATGTGGGACGCGCCGAGGCGGGCATCGACACGGTCGGTCCCCACTCCAGCGAGTTCGAGATCGACTTCCAGTCAGGGCTGTCCGGGGCGGACCAGGAAACGACGGAGACGCGCATTCGATCTGCCTTGGCGGGCTTCCCCGGCATCGTCTTTTCGATCAAGACCTATTTGACCGAGCGCATCGAGGAGACGGTGTCCGGCTTCACCGCGGCGGTGGTCGTGAACGTCTTCGGTCCCGATCTCGACTCATTGCAGCGCGCGGCACGCGACATTGCCCGTGAACTCGGGGAGGTTCGGGGCGCGATCGAGGTCCAGCAACAAGCTCCGCCGGGGATGCCGCAGGTCGATGTGACGCTTCGCCCGACCGATCTGCAGCGATGGGGATTGGACGCGGTCGATGTGCTGGAACTGATCCGGACGGCGTATCAGGGGGACGTGGTCGGTCAGGCCTACGAAGGCAACACGGTCTTCAACGTGATCGTCAGGATGGATACGCGTGCCAACGCCCGTCTTTCTCAGATTGGCGACATGCCTCTGCGGACACCGAGCGGCGCTTATGTTCTGCTGAGGCAGATCGCGGACGTCTACGGTGCCTCCGGTCGCTATCAGGTCCTCCATCGAGACGGGCAACGCGCTCAGACGGTTACCGCCGGCGTCAGCGGGCGTGACCTCGAATCCTTCGTTGCCGATGCCAGACGGAAGATCGCCAGCGAAGTCAAGCTTCCGTCCGGTGCCCATGTCGAGTTCGCGGGAGCGGCCGAGGCGCAGGCCCGGTCGCGGCGCGATCTCCTGGTGAATTCACTGCTGGCGGCGACGGGTATCGTCCTTCTGCTGTCGTTCGTCACTGGCCACTGGCGCAATTTGGTGCTCGTCCTTATCAACCTGCCGTTTGCGTTTGTGGGCGGCGTGTTCGCGGTCGCATTCACGGGCAGATTGCTGTCCCTCGGCTCGATGGTCGGGTTTGTCACCCTGTTTGGAATCACACTTCGCAACTCCATCCTGATGATCTCGCATTATGAGCATCTGGTCACCGTCGAACGTCGTGTCTGGGGCGCTGACACAGCAATTGAGGGCGCGGCCGATCGCCTCGTTCCGATCTTGATGACTTCGCTTGTGACGGGCCTCGGCTTGCTGCCGCTGGCGCTCGGCGCCGGCGAGCCGGGCCGTGAAATCGAAGGGCCGATGGCCATCGTGATTGTCGGCGGCCTCGTGACCTCGATGGCACTGAACCTTCTCGTGCTGCCGCCGCTTGCATTGCGCTATGCGCGGTTCGATGTCGCGGCGCCCGATGTGACCTGCCACGAGACGTCAGCATCCTGACGAATGCGCAGATCTTCCAGCCTCGGGAGCGAGCGACCCTCGATCTACGAACCGGTCATCGCGAGCAGGACGCCTCCGATCGCGCTGATCGCCACGACGACGAGCGGCGGCGCGCGCCAGGCGGTCAGCAGCACGAAGCCGACCAGCGCCAGGCCGAAATCCCGCCCGTTGTGCACGCTGCTGGTCCAGACCGGGTTGTACAGCGCCGCGCCAAGAAGGCCGACCACCGCGGCGTTGACGCCGCGCATCATCGCCTGCGCACCGGCGCGTCTCCGGAACGAGTCCCAGAACGGCAGGGCGCCGAGCAGGATCAAAATTCCCGGCAGAAAGATGCCGACGAGACCCAGCACTGCCCCCGCCAGCCCGTGCGGCTCTGGCGTGACCACCGCTCCCAGATAGGCTGCGAAAGTGAACAGCGGCCCCGGCACGGCCTGGGCCGCGCCGTAGCCGGCGAGGAACGCATCGTCGCTCAGCCAGCCCGGCGTGACGAAGGCCTCGCGCAGCAGCGGCAGCACGACGTGGCCGCCGCCGAAGACGAGCGCGCCCGAGCGGTAGAAGGCGTCGAACAGCGCGACGCCGGACGATCCAGTCGCAGCGCGCAAGAGCGGAAGGCTGACCAGCAACAGGAAGAACGCCGCGAGTGCGACCAGGCCCGCGGTGCGCGAGACCGGCATCTCGACATGTCCGGATGGCACGGTGGCCTCGCTGCGGCAGAGCAGGAGCCCGGCAAGCCCGCCGAGCAGGATCGCGCCGATCTGCACCAGCGACTGTGTACTGAACAATATGAGCAGCGCGGCTGCGACCGCAATCGACGCGCGCTCGCGATCCGGGCAGAGCGTGCGCGCCATGCCCCACACGGCCTGCGCTACGATCGCGACCGCAGTCAGCTTGAGGCCGTGCAGCAGTCCGTTGCCGAGTGGTCCGCTCAGCGCACTGGCGCCATAGGCAAACAGGATCAGTGCGATGGCGGAGGGCAGGGTGAAGCCGGTCCACGCGGCGAGCGCGCCGAGATAGCCGGCGCGCATCAGCCCGATCGAAAACCCGACCTGGCTACTGGCCGGCCCGGGAAGGAATTGGCAGAGCCCGACGAGGTCGGCGAAGGCATGTTCGTCGATCCATTTCCGGCGCACAACGAACTCGTCGCGGAAGTAGCCGATATGGGCGATCGGCCCACCGAAGCAGGTCAGCCCGAGCCTGAGAAAGATCAGGAGCACTTGCGCCGGCGATGTGCGACCAGTTCGCTCCCCGTCGGAGACCGGCTCAGTATCGGCGATAGCTCCTTCTTTCATACGGTCTCCATTTTCCCTTGCGCGCCCCTCCATATCGGTTCCCGATGACGGCTCAAGTCAAGCATCAACTTGTTTTGTTGCCGACGCTCCCTTGTTTGGCTGCGGTACCCGTCGGACATTGCGGGCTCGCGACGCGTCGCGTTTTGAGCGGAGCAGGCGATGACCACGCAAGATCGAGACGAAGAAATACGCCAGGCGCAGCCGCTCCTCAGCCGCAGGACATTACTTCGCGGCGCGAAGGCCGGCACGGCCTCGCTGCTGGCGGCCCGGACCGTGCCTCTCGTCCGCGCTCAGACGACGCAGAATGAAGCTGCCGACTACAAGATCAGCATCGCGCCGACCTCGATCGAGATCGCGCCGGGCAAGGTGATCAAGACCACCGCCTACAATGGGACTGTTCCCGGTCCGGCGCTGCGGCTCAAGGAAGGCAGGGCAGTCCGGATCGATGTCAGCAATGAGTCCGGCTACCCCAATCTGATCCACTGGCATGGCCTGATGATTCCCGCGGCTGAGGACGGTGCAACGGAAGAAGGTTCGCCGATCATCGCGCCGGGCAAGACGCTGACCTATTCGTACACGCCGAAGCCGTCAGGGACGCGCTGGTATCACAGCCATGCGATGGCGATGACCGATCTCAACAAGAGCACCTATACCGGCGAATTCGGCTTTCTGATCGTGGAGCCCGCGGCCGGCGATCCCGGGAGCTACGATCGCGAGGTGCTGCTTGCGGCCCACCATTGGGATGGCCATTGGGTCAGTCTGCAGGACATCAAGAAAGGTCCGCCGCCGGACAACGGTCTCGAGGTCATGTATCACGCTGCCACCTTGGGCGACCGCATGCTCGGTCACGGCGAGCCGATCCGGGTCCGTGAAGGCGAGCGCGTGCTGTTTCGGCTGCTGAATGCGAGCGGCAACATGGGCATCTCGCTCGCGCTGCCGGGACACCGGTTCAAGGTCCTCGCGCTCGACGGCAACCCGGTTCCGACCTCCGCGACGGTCGATGTGCTGAAGCTGGACGTTGCCGAGCGGGCCGACGTGATCGTCGAGATGAACAATCCCGGCATCTGGGTGTTCGGCTCGACCGATGACGAGGATCGCAACATGGGCATGGGCGTGGTCGTGGAATATGCCAATCGGAGCGGCGAGCCTTCCTGGTTGGCGCCCGCCAATTCCAAATGGGACTATACCGTCTTCGGTCGCCCCGGCGCGGCGGCCGCTGCACCCGACGAGACGATCGGCCTCAAATTCGAGAAGATTCCGGGCGGTCGGGGCGGCTACAACCGCTGGACCATCAATGGCAAGTCCTGGCCTGATACCAATCCGTTGTTCACGGTCACCGAGGGCAAGCGTTACCGCCTGCTGCTCAACAACAACAGCGGCGACGAACATCCGGTGCATCTGCATCGGCATTCCTTCGAGATCACCAAGGTCGGCGACAAGCCGACATCCGGCGTCATCAAGGACACCATCAGCCTGCCGCGCTTCTCGACCGCCGAGATCGATTTCGTGGCCGATGATCCGGGCGCGACCTTCTTCCATTGCCATCACCAGGATCACATGGACGAAGGTTTTGCCGGGCTGATCACCTATCGATAGGCGTGCGTGCCTCCAGGTTGACGACCCCCTCACGCCGCCTTCGGCACGTCGGTTGACTCCCCGCGCGATGGTCGGCCGGTGGCCTCGTCGCGGAGAAGGCCGCGCCCATTGACCAGACCGAAGATCGCGGGGATGACAATTAGCGTCAGCAGCGTTGAGGAAATCATGCCGCCGATCATCGGCACCGCGATCCGCTGCATGATCTCCGAGCCGGTCCCGCTGCTCCACATGATCGGCAGCAGCCCCGCCATGATCGCGACCACCGTCATCATCTTGGGACGAACCCGTTCGACCGCGCCCTCCATGATCGCTTCGTGGAGGTCCTTCCGGGTCAGAGCTCCGCCGGCAGCGCTCACCGTCGCCTTCATCTCGGCCAACGCGTGATCCAGATAGATCAGCATCACCACGCCGGTCTCGGCGGCAACGCCCGCAAGCGCGATGAAGCCGACCGCGACTGCGACCGAGAGATTGAAGCCGAGCCACCACATCATCCAAATGCCGCCCACCAGCGCGAAGGGCAGCGAGAGCATCACGATCAGCGTTTCCGTGATCGACCTGAAGTTCAGGTACAAGAGCAGGAAGATGATCGTCAGCGTCACTGGCACCACGACCTTTAGGCGTGCGGCGGCCCGCTGCAGATATTCGTACTGTCCGCTCCAGACCACATAGGTGCCGGCCGGAAACTGGATGCTCTCGGTCACAGCACGCTGCGCGTCGGCCACGTAGCTGCCGATGTCGCGATCCCGGATATCGACGTAGATGTAGGTGGCAAGCTGGCCGTTCTCGGTGCGGATCGAGGTCGGACCGCGCGCCGGCTCGACCTTCGCGACCTCGCCGAGCGGCACCGCGCCGCCCGCGGGCATCGGCACCAGGATGTCGCTGGCAATGGCCTTCGGATTGTCCCGGAGGTCGCGCGGGTAGCGCATGTTGACCGTGAAGCGCTGCCGGCCCTCAACCGTGGTGGTGACGGTCTGGCCGCCGAGTGCGGCTGCGATGGTGTCTTGGACGTCCTGGATCAGGATGCCGTAACGGGCGAGCGCGTCGCGGTCGGGCGTGATCTCCAGGTAGTAGCCGCCAATCCCTCGCTCCGCATAGGCCGACGAGGTGCCCGGAACGGCCTTGAGCACGCGCTCGATCTGCCTGGCCAGCCGATCGATCTCGACCAGATCCGTGCCCATCACCTTGACGCCAACAGGCGTGCGGATACCGGTCGAGAGCATGTCGATCCGCGCCTTGATCGGCATGGTCCAGGCGTTCGATACGCCAGGAAACTGCAGCGCCTTGTCCATCTCGGCAATCAGGCTGTCGACGGTGACACCGGGCCGCCACTGCTCCTTCGGTTTCAGATTGACGACAGTCTCAAACATCTCGGTCGGCGCCGGGTCGGTCGCGGTGGCCGCGCGTCCGGCCTTGCCGTAGACCGAGGCGACCTCGGGGAACGACTTGATGATCCGGTCCTGCATCTGCATCAGCTCGGCCGCTTTGGTCACGGAGATGCCGGGCAGCGTGGTCGGCATATAGAGCAACGTCCCCTCGTTCAGATTGGGCATGAACTCGGTGCCGAGCTGGCGCGCCGGCCAGATCGAGACGGCCAGCACGACGAGTGCCAGAAGTATCACCAGCGTCTTCGCCCGCAGCACGCCCTTGATCACCGGACGGTAGATCCAGATCAGGAAGCGGTTGATGACATTGCGGCTCTCGGGGACGATCCTGCCGCGGACGAAGATCACCATCAGCGCCGGCACCAGCGTCACCGACAGCAGCGCCGCAGCGGCCATGGAGAACGTCTTGGTGAAGGCAAGCGGGCTGAACAGCCGGCCTTCCTGGGATTCCAGGGTGAAGATCGGCATGAACGACACCGTGATGATCAGCAGGCTGAAGAACAGCGCCGGCCCGACTTCGGAGGCCGCATCGATCAGGACCTGCACGCGCGACTGATCGGGCTTGGCGCGCTCCAGATGCTTGTGCGCGTTCTCGATCATCACGATGGCGGCGTCCACCATGGCGCCGATCGCGATCGCGATTCCCCCGAGGCTCATGATGTTGGAGCCGAGGCCCAACAGCTTCATGGCGCCGAACGCCATCAGCACGCCCACGGGGAGCATCAGGATCGCGACCAGCGCGCTGCGAACGTGCAGCAGGAACACGACGCAGACCAGCGCGACGACGATGCTCTCCTCGACGAGCGTGTGCTTGAGCGTGTCGATCGCGGCGTAGATCAGGTTCGACCGGTCGTAGACCGGGACGATCTCCACCGACTTCGGCAGGCTGCTTGCGATGTCCTTGAAGCGCTTCTTGACGTTCTCGATCACGTCGAGCGCGTTGACGCCGAACCGTTGCAGCACGATTCCGCTCGCGACCTCGCCTTCGCCATTCAGCTCTGCAATGCCGCGGCGTTCGTCGGGACCGAGCTCGACCCGGGCGACGTCGCGCAGCAGCACCGGCGTGCCGCCGGAAGCCTTCAGGACGATGTCGCCGAGATCGTTGATGCTCTTCAAATAGCCCTTGCCGCGAATCACGTATTCGAACTCGGAGAGCTCGACCGTGCGGCCGCCGACATCGGCGTTGCTGGCGCGGATCGCATCCCGGATCTTCTGCATGCTGATGCCGCGGTCGCGCATCCGCTGCGGATCGAGGACGACGTTGTATTGCTTGACGAAGCCGCCGATGCTCGCGGCCTCGGCGACGCCTTCGGCCTTGGCCAGCGCGAATTTCAGATTCCAGTCCTGGATCGTCCTGGTGTCGGCGAGGTTCAGCTCCTTGGACATCACGGCATATTGGTAGACCCAGCCGACGCCGGTGGCGTCGGGGCCGATCGTGGGCGTGACGCCGGCCGGGAGACGGGAGGCGGCGCTGTTCAAGAACTCCATCACGCGCGAGCGCGCCCAGTAGATGTCGGTGCCGTCCTCAAAGATCACATAGACGAACGACACGCCGAAGAACGAGAAGCCGCGCACCACCTTGGATCTTGGCACCGTCAGCATCGCCGTCGTCAGGGGATAGGTGACCTGATCCTCGATCACCTGCGGCGCTTGGCCTGGATATTCGGTGTAGACGATCACCTGGGTGTCGGAGAGATCCGGGATCGCGTCGAGCGGAAGGTGGACGAGGGCGTAGAATCCGGCCGCAGCCGCGAAACCGGTGCCGAACAGCACCAGCAGCAGGTTGCGCGCCGACCATGCGATGATGCGGGCGATCATTGGTGTTCTCCCATCCCTGCGTGGGCTGATTGGTCCGGCTGCGAGGCCTCGGCAAATCCCTTGAGCGCCGCCTTCAGATTGCTTTCGGCATCGATCAGGAAGTTCGCCGACGTCACCACCGCCTCGCCATCGGCAAGGCCGTCGCGCACCTCGATGTAGCCGCCGCCACGTCGTCCGAGCTTGACGTCGCGCGGCTCGTAGCGCCCGTTCCCCTTGTCGACGAGAACGGCCTGGTGGCCGCCGGTATCGAGCACCGAACTCTCCGGCACCGCCAGGACCGGCGAAGGATCTGCCGTGTCGATCTCGGCATCGACATACATGTCCGGGAGCAGCGCCGTATCCGGATTGGCAAGCTCGATCCTGATACGCGCGGTGCGCGTGTCGCGGTTCACCTGGGGATAAATCACGGCGATCTTTCCGGAAAAGCTCCGGCCGGCGAAGCTGCGGGCGTGGATCGTGACGGACTGCCCGACCGCGATGGTGCCGAGATCGCGTTCGGCGACATCGACGACGGCCCACACCGTCGAGATATCGGCGATCCGGAACAGGACGTCGCCGGGATTGGCCCGCATGCCCGGGATAGCATTGCGCTCGAGGACGATGCCGTCGCGCGGCGCCGTCCATTGCACGGTGACCGGCGCGATATGGGATTTTTCCATCTCGGTGATGATCGGCTCCGGAACGTCGAGATTGACCAGGCGCTGGCGCGAGCCGCGTCCGTAGGCCTCGACGCTGCCGATGATCTTCGAACTGATGGTGGAGAGATATTCCGCAGCGGCGGCCGCGATGGCAGAACTGTAGATCTGCATCAATGGCTGGCCGGCCTTCACGCGCGTGCCAGTCGTGACGTCGGCCACGGACTGAACGAAGCTCTCGGAACGCATTGCGATCACCGAGATCAGACGTTCGTCGAGCTGGATCGTGCCGGGTGCCTTCACGATCACCCGGATCGGGCGCCGCCCGGCAGGCTCGGAGGTCACGCCGCTCCGCTGCATCTTGCCCGGTGACAGCTTGACGGTGCCGTCATCAACGTCGTCACCTTCATAGACCGGGACGTAGTTCATCCCCATCGGGTCCTTCTTCGGGACCGGTGAGGTGTCCGGCAGTCCCATCGGATTCCGGTAGTAGAGGATCTTGCGCGACGAATCCGCCTGCTGCGTCGGTTTGACCGGCTCGGAGGCGGCCTGGTCGTCGTCGTAGACTGGCAAGTAGTCGCGTCCGCGGTCGTCTTTCTTGGGGCCGGCGGACCAGAACGGCGCGCCGCTCGGATCGCGATAGTAGAGCGGAGCTCGGTCTGCCGTGGCCGCAGCCGGGGTCGTCTCGGCGTGAACAGGCCAGCGCCCGCCATCCAAGGACCAGTAGGCGCCTGCAGCGAGGCCGCCGCCCAGCGCAAGTGTCGTCAATACGCGCAGCGTTTTCATGGCGTGTTCCTGCGCACTCCGGAGCGCGCGCATCTGTCAGGAGGAGAGAGACCGGGCGCCCGCTCGCGCGGCGCCCGAAGGCTCACTTGCAAGAGCTCACTTGTGAGCGGTCACTTGGTTGCCTTGACGATCACCTTGCCGGTGACGCTCTCGGGTTCGCCCTGCACCTTCGCGGACAGCGTGACCTGATAGCGGCCCGCCATCGGCAGATCGGTCTTGAAGGCGTAGACGCCCGGCCCCTGGGGCGGGAGCGGCGTGACCGGCGATTCCATCTCGGCCATCCCGTCGGGGGCCATGTCGATGCGGGTCTTGAAGATCACCGCATCCGGCACCGGCTTGCCGGTCTGCTTGTTGGTCAAACGAATGGCGAGCGTGACGTCGTCGCCCTTCTTCATCTCCGGAGTGACCGGCTCGAACGTGTAGTCGGCCGCGCCTGCGAAGGCAGAGGAAGCGGCGAGCGCAAGGGTGGCGGCCAGCGCCGCGCTGCTGAATTTGGCAATCATGGTTTCGTCCTCATAGGTCTGTCTCGGCCGTGGCTCCGAGTGAGCGCACGGCAGTCGCGATTCGCGCGAGCAGCCGGTGCTGCACGCGTTCGGTTGCGCGAGATCAGACGCGAGGAGGACGGAAGGGAGGGCTGCTGCCTGAGGTGGGGACGATCTGGTCCGCCGGGATTGCGACCGAGGTGGCCCCGGCCGACCTGAACTCGAACACGACCATGCGAAGTTCGCCGAGCGCCAGGGCTCCGCCGATGCAGCAGAAACCCATGTCGCATTTATGGGGGGCGGTCGGCGCCGGTGCGCCCGTCATGTCATCCGGACAGCAATCCTCCATCGACATGTCGCCGGAGGCGCCCATCTGCATGTGCATGCCGGGCTGCGGATCGCCTGACCCCATCGCTGCTCCCATACCGGCTGATCCCATAGCAGCAGCGGTCGCCGACGCTCCCACGGGCAGCAACGCCAGTGAGGCGGCAATCGCAAACGCCAGAATGGTACGGACGAGCCGCATCGGAGTTCAGGGACCTGCCATGTTTCGGGCCCGGCGGGCCGCAACCAGCCAACTATCACATCAATTGCGGCACCGAGTCGTTGATCCGGCTCAATCATCCGTGACCGCTGGGACCTCCATACCGCCGCGGAGGCTCGCGATGCAAGTCTCCGGCGGCGGTTGGCGGGAGCGTTGGCCCCTAAATGTTGGGACCGCCGCCGGTGCGGCTCCAGCGTTCACCATGTGATCAGGGGCGAACGCTTCAGCCAGGTATCGTCACGCACCTGGTCCAAGACGAAGGTGGCGACGTCCGCCCGCGAGATCGTTCCGCCATGGAAGCCGGACAGATCGGTCAGCGCGCGGACCGTATGGCCGCCGGGTTTGTCGTTCAGAACCGAGGGGCGAACGAGCACCCAGTCGAGGCCGCTGTCTCCGACAATCGCTTCCTGCCGGTTCTTGTCGGCGTAGACGTTGCGCAGGAGCAGCGGGAAGATCACGTTGTCGAACAGGAAGCCACCGTGCCCGACGCTGTCACCTGCGCCAATGCCGGTGATGCTGACAAGGCGCGAGACATGCTCGGCCTTCATGGCATTGACGAGCGTTCGCGTCATCTGCGAGAGAGCCGTGACCTCGCGGAATGGGCTTGCCGGCGTGCCCAACGCGCTGATGACGGCATCCTGTCCTTTCAGGGCCTCACGCAACGCGCGTTCGTCGCGGGCGTCGCCGACGACAAGCTTGGCGCCTTTCAGGCCGCTCGCCTTCTTAGGCGAGCGCACCAGCACGGTGACCTCGTAGCCGCGTGCGAGCGCCTGGGCGACGATCAGTCGGCCGGTGCCGCCGGTCGCTCCAAGGACCAGGATTTTCGGTTGGGCAGTCCGGATGGTGTCGGTTTGCGAGTCGCTCATGATTGTCTCCTTTTGAAAGCGGGACGCCTCCTGCGAGGCCGTCCCGTTCGTTGAATGTCTGGTGGGGTTAGAGCTTGCCTTCCGCGAGCAGCTCGCGGGTCCGCTTCAGCGTCGACAGCAGCGCGCTCTTGTAGCCCTTGTCGCCGTCGAACTGCGCCTGCTCGGCCCGCTCTTCGGGGCCGTTCGGCTCCTTGCCGCGCAGGCCGAGATAGCAATAGAACCGCAATTGCAGCGCGCCGGCTTCGTCCTCGAACAGCTCGTTGATGATGGCGCCTTCGCGCGGGCCGGTGGCCTGGAAGAAGGTCACCTTGCGCTCGGGCTCGAAGCTGATGATCTCGCGCAGGTCGGTGCCTCCGATCGTCGCGTCGCGCACGATATGAGATGCGCTGTCCTCGACGACCTCGCAGCGGGTGCACAGGCCGGGCGGAAGAAACAGCCGGGCGTCGCGGGCCTTGAGGACCAGGCCTTGCCATACTTGGGCTCGGCTCAGCGGCGTTGCGCCTTCCGGATTCACCGGAATGGTGGCGGTGGAATAGATCATGATGGAATTCCTTGTTGTCGTGGTTGAGGTTGGCCCGTGCCGTCAGGCCGAGGCCGCGATTTCGGCGGCGAAGTCGCGATAGGAGCGGTGCGGGCGGCCCAGCAGCGCGGTGAGGCGCTCGAGGTCGCCGCGGTCTGGGATCATTCCCTCGGTGAGGAAACGCTCGCTCATCAGCCGCATGTCGAAGGCCATCCAGCTCGGCATGAACGTCCGCAGATTCTGCTCGAACGCGGCGGTGTCGTCGCCGCCATAGGCGATTCCGCGGCCCAGCACCTCGGACCAGATGGCCGCGACATCAGCACCTCGCAGCGTATCCGGACCGACCAGATTGATCCGCTCGAGCGGCAGCGGGCCGGAAGCCTGCTCGCGGCGAATGAGCTCGATCGCCGCGATCTCGCCGATGTCGCGGGCGTCGATCATGGCGAGGCCCTTGGCGCCGATCGGCATCGGGTAGACGCTGTAGTTGAACACGACGTCCTTGATCGCAAGGTCGTTGCTCATGAAATACGCGGGCCGCAGGATGGTGGCGTTGAAGCCCATCTGCTCGATCATCCGCTCGACGCCGAACTTGCCCGCGAAGTGCGGCACGTTCACGTAGAGGTCGCTGTGGATCACCGAGAGATAGACGATCCGCTCGATGCCGGCCTGTCGCGCCACGTTGAGTGCGATCAGTCCTTGCGTGAATTCATCTGCAACCACGGCGTTGAGCAGGAACAAGGTGGAAACGCCGAAAAACGCGCCGCGCAGCGAGTCGACATCGAGCAGGTCGCCCTGCACGACGGTGACGCCAGCCGGGAAATGGGCCTTGGCGGGATCGCGGACGAGGGCGCGCACATCGGCGCCGCGCTTGGCGAGCTGCTCGACGACTTGGCGGCCGACGGTGCCGGTTGCGCCGGTAACGAGGATGGTCATGGGGGTCACTCCGGGTTTGGTGAGAAGACACCCCGGAAATTAGCGATCCACATTTGATCCGATAGACGGTATATTTGGACAGACCGTCTCACTGGTGGAACAGATGGATTTGCTGGCCCTCGCTGATTTCAACCTGGTCGCCCGGCACGAAGGATTCGGCCGGGCTGCGCGCGCGTCCGGGCGGCCGAAAGCGACCCTCTCCCGACGGGTCGCGGAGCTGGAGACCAGCCTCGATCTGCGGCTGTTCGAGCGTGGCGGGCGCGCATTGAAGCTCACCCAGGAGGGGCGGGTGCTGTTCGAGCGCACGGGGGCATTGCTCGCCGAACTCGACGAGACGGCGGCTGCGATCGCCTCCGGCGGGGACAAGCCGCGAGGACGGTTGCGGATCAGCGCGCCGCTGTTGTTTTCGCAGACCGCCATGGGGAAGCTGGCAGCCGCGTTCGCGGTGAAATATCCGCAAGTCCGGCTTGAGGTCACGACGGAAGACCGCACCGTCGACATGGTGGAGGAGGGGTATGACCTGGTGATCCGGGTCAATCCCGATCCGGACGACACGCTGGTCGGACGCATCTTCTTGCGCGACCGCCTGGTCGCGGTGGCGAGTCCGAGTCTTGTTAGACCAGGGCTTATTCCATCAGGCCGCATTCGACCGGCGGACAATTCCGCCATACCCGCCGTCGTGCGCGGGGCCGCCGACCAGGCTGCAGCCTGGAATGTCACGACGCCGTCAGGGAAGTCGCGCATCGCGATTGATCCAGTGCTTCGCCTGTCGTCGCTCCTCATGGTCCGCGACGCGGTTCGCGCCGGCGTCGGCGCCGGGCGACTGCCGATATCCCTCGTCAGCCACGATCTCGCTGCCGGCAGGCTCCTGCATTTGGGTGATGTCGACGGGCCAGAGATCGCGCTCTGGACGCTCTATCCGTCGCGGCGATTGCTGAGCGCGCGTGTCTCCGCCTTCCTGGACTTCCTCAAGGACGCCTTTCCGATGGGGACGCCTGACGAACTCGCGGCCTATGTCGGGGGATGAGAGCGTCCGATCGGCCATCGGCCCAAACAAAATCGGCGATGAAACACCGTTAGCATCGAAATGGAAAAGACATGGCCTTCTTGACAGCGAGCGCGGTTGGATTGGTGATCGCCTATCTTTTCGGATCTACGCCGACAGGCTATCTGGCGGGGAAACTCCTCAGGGGCATTGATATTCGAGAGCATGGCTCCAGATCCACCGGGGCAACAAATGTATTGCGGACCCTTGGCAAATGGCCTGCGTTGGTGGTGCTCATCATCGATGTGCTGAAAGGCGTAGCTGCCATCATCGTTGTCCGGTCGTTCTGTCCTTGGCTCTATACCGAGTTAGCTCCGACGCCGCCGACGGCGTTTGATTTGCAAATCTGGGTGCCATGGGCTGTCTGCTTGGCCGGAATTGCCGTGTTGTTTGGGCATGGCCGCTCGATTTGGTTGAATTTCACGGGCGGCAAATCCGCCGCGACCGGGCTGGGCGTGTTGCTGGCGATGTCGTGGCCAGTGGGATTGGGTGCTGCAGCGGTCTTTGGCATCGTACTGGCGATTGGTCGGATCGTTTCCCTCGCCTCGATCCTCGCGGCGTTGACAGCCATCGTTCTCGTCTGCGGTTTCGAGCAGCCGTTGCCCTATCGGTTGCTGGTGATCGCAGGCGGCATCTACGTGATTGTTCGCCATCGTGCCAATATTCAGCGGCTATTAGGGGGGACTGAGCCGCGCCTGGGCCGAAACGGCCCCGATACGAAAGCAGAGGTGCAAGTCTAGCGCATGTATTTTCCTGAGCCTCGATCTCGCGCGGGTCTCTGACCCGAAGCGGAAGCCGTCCCCGCCGACGCTCTGGAAGTGCGGTTGATATTGAAAAAGCGAGATCGGCTATGACATACGCCTGCTGGAGCTTGCGACCGGCACCGAGGGCAGCTGGCTCTGTCGTCCCGTCGAGATCAGGAGAGCTTCGCGTTCAGGGGCGGGCATCGCCTTTATGCGGCGGACGACTGTGAACCGTATTGCTAGAAATCCAGCAACGAAGACTGCCAGTTTGCTGACGATCCCGAAGATCGGCATGATCATAGCCCAAGTCGGCAGGCTCCAGGCCATCGCCCCGAAGGCATTCACTGCTGCCGACACGAACATCAGGCCGGCCCAGACGAAGCCAACGACGACGGCGACGTCAGAGGCGACAGCACTTGCAATGGCCGGCAGATAGCGAATCATCCAACCCGGCTTGAGCATGGCCACGCCGACGATCAGATAGATCACGCTTGGCTTGAACAGCACGAAGCGGGGGTCGTCGGTCAGGAGCGTCGCGGTGCCTGCGGCGATGACCAGAGACAGGCTCAGCCACTCCATGATGTCGATCGTCTTTCGCCGGAGGAATTGAATTGCGATCTGGGTGATGCCGAGCGCAAAGCCTAGGCTGACGGAGAGGATCGTGTTGTGGGTCAGGAGAAACACAACGAGAAAGAAAAGGGTAGAAGCCAGATCGAGCAGCAACAGTTTGATCGCTTCGAGGAAGTCTCTCATCGCGCGTCGAGCTCCGCTTCTATTGGCCAATCGGCGTCCCCTTGCTATCAAGAGAGACGCTAAGAATGAATGCGGGTGCGAACAATCAGAGGAAGGATCAGTACCGCAGAAGCACGACGCAAACCAACAGGAATAATCTGGCCACCGCACCGCGGAGGCCAAGGTCAAGAGCGGTCAATCCCGTCGCAGGCTCCGATTCAATGCAACTCGACAGTACAGGGCTGGACGGGCCAGGCAGCCGGCGTCGGCGCCGGGCGACTGCCAATCTCACTCGTCAGCCACGATCTCGCTGCCGGCACGCTGGTGCATTTGGGCGATGTCGACGGGCCGGAGATCGCGCTCTGGACTCTGTATCCGTCGCTGCGGCTCTTGAGCGCGCGCGTCTCCGCCTTCCTGGACTTTCTGAAGGACGCCTTTCCGACGGGGACGCCTGATGAACTGGCGGTCTATGTCGACAGTTAACGCAGAACCATCCTCACGCTGTCGGGGTAGCCGAGCCACGTTAGCGAAGCCGAATAAGGCTTTTCATTCCTCATCCAAGCCGAATTCAAAGGTTTGAGCTGCTGCTCCCCTGCGCACAGCAGCAAATTGATCCAGCGATAGTGTCAACGCAACCGATGAAGAGTTGAAATTGGTCAGTTCGAGCTTCAAATTCTTGCCGGACTCCATTTCCGCTATCAGATGCGCATCCACCGGGGCCGCTGCGATGCAGATGTTGGTGAGGCACCAGGTGAACGGGATTTGGGTTGGCGGTCCCTGGTCCACCGTTAAATTGACTCCACGCTGCAGGTTAGCTCCTTGTGGCACGAACAATTGCAGGCGGGCTGGACCGTCGGCGCGCTGAATCAGATCGACACGCGCCACCACCTGATCAAGGTCGTCGGTTCCGGTAGATGTGGTCCGACAGATCGTTGTTCCATCGGACGAGTCAAAGCAAAGCTTTTGCCAGTCCGAGTATTGGATCTTTTCCGGGAGGTGCACTTGCGGAGGCTTGGCTTCAAACTTCACCTCAGCAGAAGCCTTTGTATCCGCTTGTGGTTGGCCGTTGCCATTTGCTGAATGCTTTTCGAGAAACTGGCTTACCAGTGGAGACCAGATCGGCACGGCGTCAGGTGAATCGATCATAAAATGGCCGTCGCTTCCGAACGGCGGGAACTGGCGATATTCCGCATTCCCTCCCGCTGCGATGAAGGCGTCATTCATCCGCTTCGTCAGCTCAGGCCCAAAATAGGTGTCGTTCTCCGCGTATATCCACAGCATCGGCACTCGCGCAGTCCGACCGAATTCGCCCGCAGCGGCGACGAGCTTATCGGGAGCGCAATTGTTGTTGGGCTTGCCGTCTACCCTCCCTCCGCGTCCAGCCGCGAAGGTGACGATGGCCTGAACCGACGATGGGTTCCGGCTCGCAAGGGCAATCGATCCCCATCCGCCGCCCGACTGCCCCACGACGACGACCTTGCCGGGCTCAATGATCTTCTTCTTACTCATATAGTCGATGACCCACTCATTCAGAGTGGCGATGGCGAGGCCGGGCCCCCGAAAATTCGGGTTATCGCAACTGCCGACATGCGCAAACACCGAGCCGTAAAGCCCCTGATCCTTGTCATCAACGCTGCTCGCGCCGTATCTTACTGGGGAAATGACGAAATAGCCCCGATTGGCGAACCACAGTGCGGCGGCCCGGTATTCGATCGTCGGGAACATTGTTCGTTCTTGGGCGCCCAGCGCGATTCCGTGGTTCATGATCACGAGGGGAAACGGGCCATCGCCAATTGGCCTTACCACGAAGGCAAGCACGGGCAGTGGAAAGGGTAGCGCCCAGATTTCCTCTTGGATTTTTTCTGATGCGCTAACGCCTTCCGCAGCGGTCGCGGAATGGAGCGGCGGGAGGCACGCCAGCCAGATCAGAGAAATCAGAAGGCGCTTCAGCATCTTCTTACTCCGCTCGCAGGGAAAGAAGGAACGATCCGCGCGCGCAGATCTACCGAAATACTTGTCCGCCGGTCGAAGGCTAGGTAGCCGAGACGCTAACCCTTTGACATAGATCAAACCTCGAGTGAGCGACGCCAACCATAGCGGACCAGTGCGATGTAGCCGCACTACGCCAAAGACCGCTGCAGCCCGCGCCCGCCGCTCAGGTCAAGCGGTACTCGCCTCGGAACACCGGCGGCGACCGCGCGCGGCATGGGAGACGTCGAAATGCGTCGAATCGGCAAGTTCATTGCGGTGAGCCTGCAGACGAGGGAGACGATGTGGTCGTCGCGCGCCTCAGGTCGGAGTGCTTGGAGATGTGCTGAGCATTTCTTGCTCCAGGCGTAGCCCTCGATCCGGATCGAACGGACCGGTCTGCAAACAGGCTGCGCTCTCGTCTGATCCAGATTCTTAGCGAAGGGCTCGGCGCCAATCCGAACGGCGCGGCCATCATGGCTGTGCTCCATCGAATTGGAGGGCCCGAGATCAATGTCTCCGCGGCCCGCGCGATCGGCTCTCTCTATCTCTATCTGCATCTGCGCCTCCCCATGGTGATCCGTCTTGCACCGTCAGTTGAGCAGTGAGCAAAAGTGACCTGGACCGATAATACGCCCAGCGCTTCGATCAGGAGCGCAGGCAAACGACCAGGCATGACAATGTTCATTGTGGGCATCGTGGAACGCTGCTAACGTAGTGTCCTCGCGTGACTGGCGACATCGGATGGAGCACCATCGGGAAGCGCGGGATAACTGCCGTTCGCCTGGGCAAATGGGGATTCCCCTGTTGAAGCGCTTCTTCTGGAGCTGCCCATGCTGACGTCGATCAAAATCACCGGACTTCAAACTTACGGCTATCACGGCCTGTTCGAGGAAGAGCGAACGCTCGGACAAAAATTCAGTTTTGATATTACAATCGCGCTGCGAGAGGTCCGGACCCACCTCAGTGATGATCTGGACTCATCCGTGAGATATGATGCCGTCGTCGATGAAGCAGTGAGAATTGCGGCGTCGGACAAGTTCCAGACACTGGAGGCTCTAGGTGAGACGATTGCCCTGGGTCTGCTGCGGCGCTTCACGATCATGGACAGCATTACGGTCGCCGTTGCGAAATCCAGTCCACCGATTGCCCATTCGATAGAACAGGTCGGCGTCCAGGTAAGCCTGCGGCGTGCCGACCTCGTGCTGGGTCAGGACGAGATCGCCGGAGTCTGAGCTTGCCCAGCATCTCGCGCCCACGTCAGGGACTGATCAAGGAGGAGATGCCCATGGCGATCCTCACACGCCCCGAACCAAATTGGGCAATTCGACCATTCCGGCTTGACGACGCGCCGGCTGCTCGGCGTCTGATCGAAGCGGTTTGGCATGAGCATTTTCATGATCACCCGGACTCTTTTGTGCGGGACTTCATCTATTCTCGCCTGTCGGACGTTGACAACGCAGAAGCCGTGTATGTCGATCGGGCTCTCTTTTTGTGTGCGGTGGCCGAAACCGCAATCGTCGGCACCGGTGCGATCAATCGTCTCGACGATCGAGAGTGCGAAATGGTTCGCATGTTTGTCGCGCCGATCTACCGAGGCCGCGGGATCGCGCGGGCTATTGCAGATGGACTCATCAGCTTTGCCCGCAGCGCCGGATATGATCGCATACGCTTGTCCAGCAACAGCGCGCTGACGGTCTCGCATCGCCTGTACGAAAGCATGGGCTTCCAACCTGCCGCCCCCTGGGACCCAGGCGGCGAGACCTACTCACGGTACTACGCCCTCCAATTATGAGCTGTCACGTGCCCAGGAAGGCATGCCTGGATGAGGCGGCATCGCACCTCGCACGTGGCGAATTGAAGGAGACCGACTGTCGTTATTGGCCCATCTCGAACTTTGCGGCCGGCTCCAGCGATCTCCGCTGTTGGCGGTTGGACCGGAAGTAAGCAATCATGGAAGACGGGCGCTTTCAACCCAGAGGCGTCCTCTCTGTCATTCTCAGCTCGGTTTCAAGAATGCTGGTTGCGCCGGTCGTTCAAGTACTTCTCTTATTTTTCTCGCCAATTCGGTGTTTCGATAGGGCTTCGGAAGTAGCTCAACGCCTGGATCAAGACGACCGTTGTGAACGATCACGTTCTCATCGTAGCCTGAGGTGTAGAGCACCTTGACGTGGGGTCTCAACTTCTTGATTTCGTCCGCAAGCTGCCGACCGTTCATCCCGCCGGGCATGATCACATCTGTGAAGAGGAGATCAAATTCCTCACCCCTCTCAACCAGGTGGAGAGCGCTGGCCGCATCACCCACCGACAAAGTAGCATACCCGAGGCTCTGCAACTGCATGAGCACGTAGTTGCGGACGAGGTCATCGTCCTCAACGACGAGGATCGTCTCGCTCCCGATCGGAAGTGCCGAGGGCCTTGCGTCGGCGCTCGCGAGCTCTTCTTGCTGATTGCTGCGGGGCAGATAGATCTTCATCGTCGTCCCGCGACCGATCTCGCTATCGACCTGGATGTGTCCGTGCGATTGCTTGACGAAGCCATAGACCATGCTGAGGCCGAGGCCGGTACCCCGGCCAATTTCTTTGGTCGTGAAGAACGGCTCGAAGATCCTCCGGCGAATGCTGGCGGGAATGCCAGTGCCGGTGTCTCTGATCACCAACATAGTATACGATCCAGGTTTCACCTCGGATTTGCTCGCGGCGTAAGCTTCGTCCAGCATCACGTTGCTGGTCTGGAAGACTAGCTTGCCGCCATCCGGCATAGCATCGCGCGCGTTGATCGCGAGGTTGAGCAACGCGGCCGAGAGCTGCGAGGGATCGACCATTGCGTGCCAGGTGTCTGGTTCCAGATGCAGCTCGATCTCGACCTGCTCACCAAGCGTCGGCCGCAATAGCTTCGCGGTCTCGATGATCAAAAAGTTGATGTTGACGTCGCGCGGTGCGAGCGGCTGGTTGCGAGAGAAAGCGAGCAGTTGCTGCGTAAGATTTGCGCCTCGCGTCGCCGCGTCGTCGATCATTTTCGCGATCGCGGCGAGCGCGGGGCGATCGGCCACGCCCAGTGCGAGGACTTCTATGCTGCCGAGGATTACCGTGAGAATGTTGTTAAAATCGTGGGCCATGCCGCCAGTGAGGCGGCCCATTGCGTCCATCTTTTGCGCCTGGCGAAGCTGTTCCTCAGCCGCTTTCCTCTCGGTGACGTCCTCGTGAGTAGAAACCCAGCCGCCATCCAACGTCTTGAAACGCTGTATTGAGATGAGTCGGCCCTTTACATCTGCGAGGGTGTAGCGCCGCTGGCCGACGGGGAGATTACGGAGCTCGTCCACCGTAATATCTCTCGCAATGCCTCTTCTTTCGAGATTCTCGATAAGAGAAACGACGGGAGTCCCGACCTTGAGGAGTTCCTTTGGATAGTCATAGATCTCGCGGAACCGCTCATTGAATATGACGACTCGTTGCTCGCAGTCGAATACGCAGAGCCCTTGTGGCATACTATCGATAGCGGCCCGGAATTGATCATTCGTGATCTGAACTTCGTCCGCTTTGGACAACAGCATCTCGTTCACGCTCCGGATCAATTGATCTGCTCTATGATTGACGTCATGCAAGGCTGTTGTTCGTGGCCAAGCACCTCGGCTCAGCCGGAAAGGCAAATCGAGGGACGCTCGATGCCGTTCCCAAGATTTCAGCCTCGTCGGAACGGCACATAAAAGCTCCGCGGCAGATAGGTTATCTTGATTGAGATCAATCATCGGCGATCGGTACGCCACCCGAATCTGGTGTCAGCGGTAAAGGCTGATACCGACCGTCGTTCCCACGAATGTCCCTATGAACAAGCTGATGAAAATGCATCCCGCAAGGCAGCCAGATCGGCCTCGCCGGTTCGATATCGCGCCGAGCTGGAAAAACCGCTGCCAGATCGCCTGCGCCCAAACACGCAGTTTGCCAGCGTTTTCAAAGCGGCTCGGCCTGTCCAGTCGTGTCGTGAAAAATATTCCAATTTCTTTTTTTCAGAAATCGTGCTTATCTCTCTCCATCCCGCCTCGAGCAGAGGGACGTTTCGGCCAATCGTCACGACACGTGAGGCGGGGATGCGGTGGCCGCGAGATGTCGGAGCATGTCCTTTGGAGGTGCTGACGAACGATACTCTTGCGGACGTGAAGTCGTGTGGTCCTGGCATCCCGGTGCTGGTGTCAAGCTTGCGACGATGCTTCTCGACATCGCTTTGCGATGCGAGGGCATTGCGCAAGTGACGGGGGCAAGAGAGCCGGTCCCCGGGGAGATCACGTATAAGCGTTAAAACCATCGCGCAGGGAATGCCGGATGATCGGCTGCACCTGTGGTAACTGCCGCCTGCTTTCTTTGATGCAGGCGGGCCATGGGTGAGGCCTTCACCCGGCATTCCCTGCGCCCTCTGCCTTCGAGGGTGAAGCTGATGGAGAGCTCGGGTGCAAATCGCTCCGCGAGATCGAGGATGCATGTCTCCGTCATTGCGAGGCGCGCTTGCGCCGAAGCAACGCAGAGTCGGTCGAGCAGTTGTGGATTGTTTTGAAGCCATCGCGCCTCGCACTGACGCATCGGAATGCCTCAAGACGCGATGGAGGAGACCAGACTACTGCGCCCGCTTCGATGCCAGCGCGTCTGCGACAGCCGTGCGGATGTCGGCGACCGAGAACGGCTTGGTGATCACGTCATGCGCGATCGCGCTCAGATTGGAGGCACGTTCGCGCTGATGGGCAAAGCCGGTCATCAGCAGAATGGTCAAATGCGGGAAATCGCGTGCCGCCGACAGCGCCAGCGCAATGCCGTCCATCACCGGCATCTGGATGTCGGTCAGCAACAGGTCGAAAGCGCCGTTCTCCCGCGTGAGAATATCCAGCGCTTCGGCGCCGTCCTGCGCCGTGACGGTGTCGTGGCCGTCCATCGCAATCGCTCGTGCGACCAAGGTCCGCATGGATTCTTCGTCGTCGGCGATGAGCACGCGCGACATCGTCTCGCCTTTCTCTCTCGTGGCCTCGCGAGAAGCCCGCGAGATCCAACCTTACGCATTGCCAGCGGTAACGTCGCGCCGGTTGAAGAATCGTATATCGATATTGCGTCCTTCGGGAGGGGGCGAAGCGAGACGCGACTTGAAGGCGGCGCGCTCGCCCGGCTTGAGCGTGGTCTGATCGAGCACGGCATTCCAGGCGTAGATTTCGGCGCCCTGCGCGTCGCGCACGCTGAAGCGCAGGCGCGGCAGGTCGACCGCCTTGCGGCCGGTGGCGACGACGGCGCCTTCGATCACCAGCACCGGCTTGCCGTCTACCGTTTCCATCGCGACTTTCAAGTCCCTGAAGGTGGCGCCGCGCAGGTTCACGTCGAGTCCCACCAGTCTGTAGAAGCCGGCGGTTTGCGGCATCAGCCGCACCACGTCGGCGCGCCAGACCACGAGGGCGAGGACGAGGGCGGCCATGGCAGCCGTGAGCGCCGGCAGGTTGAATACGGACTTACCGGCACTGCCTGCGAAATCGGGTCGCTTCAACAGCCTGCGAAACCAGGGCGGACGGCTGCCCCCGTTCTCGGTTTCGTCAAATTCTGCCGTCGACCATTCGGCTTGGTTGTCCGTGCTCTCCTCCGGCCAGCCTGCGGCGATCGAGGGGCTATCGACCACCGGAGGGTGGTCGTCGGCCTCATCGTGCGCAAGTGCCTCCCAATTGGCTTCTTCCGGCAGGGCATCGGAATGCCCGGCTTCCGCCATGGCCGGCATCGGTGCGGGCGCCTCGACCGCGTCTTCGGGGTGCGCCAGCCAGACCTCCTTGCAGCGGGAGCAGCGGACAGTGCGGCCGTCCGCACCCAATGTTGCCAGATCGATGGCGTAAGATGTTGTACAATGAGGGCAAACGATGAACATCCAGCCTGTCTCCACCAGCGGCCTTGACCGCGTCGTATCCGGACAGTTCGTGACCAGTGAAGCGGATTTAACCTTCGCGTACGCCTTCCGAGAATCGCAGGCGGCGAGACGTCAAATCCAAAGCTTCACTGGCATCAATGTGTTATCTAATGTTCCCACGGCGTTCACATTCGCAAAATGTGCATCCCGAGGGGGGATGCGAAAGAGATGCGAATGCCGCCGTCGGACACTAGAAGGACCGCATGACGAACTTTGGAACCTCAGCACGCGGATGGTACATGGTGACCGTTAACGAACCGGAAACCATAACGAGAGCCACATTGGCTGATGCAGCCAAACGCCTGCTTGCGCCCAAGCCGCGCGAGCAAGCTTTCGGACGGAGCTGACGCTTGGTTCGGTTCGAAAATGTCGGATTGCGCTACGGGCTCGGGCCGGAGATTCTCCGCGACCTGAGCTTCAATGTTCCCGCGCACTCCTTCCAGTTCCTGACCGGGCCCTCCGGCGCCGGCAAGACGTCGCTCTTGAAGCTGCTGTTCCTGTCCTTGCGGCCGACCCGCGGATTGGTCAACCTGTTCGGCTATGACATCTCGCTGCTCGGCAAGGACGAGATTGCCGATTTGCGCAAGCGGATCGGCATCGTGCTGCAGGACTTCCGCCTGCTCGACCACATGACCACCTATGAGAACGTCGCCCTGCCGTTTCGGGTGATGGGCCGCGAGGAGTCCAGTTATCGCAAGGAGGTCATCGATCTCCTCAAATGGGTGGGTCTGGGCGAGCGCATGGACGCACTTCCGCCAATCCTGTCTGGTGGAGAGAAGCAGCGGGCGGCGATCGCACGCGCGGTGATCTCGCGGCCGCAGCTGCTTCTCGCGGACGAGCCGACCGGCAACGTCGATCCGACCTTGGGCCGCCGCCTGTTGCGCCTGTTCATCGAGCTCAACCGCTCCGGGACCGCGGTCATTATCGCAACCCACGACATCACGCTGATGGACCAGTATGAGGCCCGCCGGCTGGTGCTACATCAGGGACGGCTGCACATCTATGAGTAGCGTGGACGATCGCGGCCTTTTGGTCGACCTTGGCGACGAGCGCCCGCAGCTGCCGGCGCAGGCGCGCATCGTATCCCCAATCGTGCCGCGGGCGTCGATCGCCGGCCGCGCGCTGGTCGCGGTGGTCGCGATCATGACCTTTCTTGCCTCGATCACGACCGGCACCGTGATGCTGGTCAGCGAATCAGCGGCGGAGTGGCAGTCGGAGGTCGCAAGCGAGATCACGGTGCAAGTGCGCCCCAGGACCGGGCGCGATCTCGATCGCGACACCGCGGCGGTGGTGGACGCGATGCGGGCCCAGCCCGGGATCGTCGAGACCAAGCCCTTCACCAAGGAGGAATCCGGCAAGCTGCTCGAGCCTTGGCTCGGCAGTGGCCTCTCCTTCGACGACCTGCCGGTGCCACGCGTGATCGTTGCGCGCGTTCAGCCCGGCAGCACGTTCGATCTCGCCGGCCTGCGCGAGCGCGTCACCATGATCGCGCCGAATGCCAGCGTCGATGATCACCGGGCTTGGATTGACCGGATGCGTTCCATGACCGGAGCCACCTTGCTGGCGGGTATCGGGATTCTCGTGCTGGTCATCGCCGCCACCATCCTCTCAGTCTCGTTCGCGACCCGCGGTGCGATGGCGGCGAATCGGCCGATTGTGGAGGTCTTGCACTTCGTCGGTGCCGGCGACCGCTACATTGCCAATCATTTCCTGCGCCATTTCCTGCAGCTCGGCCTCGAGGGCGGCGTGATCGGCGCCGGCATCGCGATGCTTGGCTTCGGCTTCTCCGAGTCGATCGCCAACTGGTTCTCGGGCACGCCGGTGGGAGACCAGTTCGCGGCGCTGCTCGGGACCTTCTCGCTGCGGCCGCTCGGCTATGTCGTGATCGCGGTGCAGGCGGTCGTGATCGCGGCCGTCACCGGCTGGGCTGCGCGCCGGACCCTGTTCGCGACGCTGGAGAGCATCGACTGAAGGGACCGGCCCGCTGCCACGCCGGATTTCACTTTAGCCAAAAAAAGCCTAAAATCGTCTGCGCCGGAGGTGCGTCTGCGCATGCCGCATCATGATCCAAGGAGAGGGCCGCCGGACGTCGCATGGGTTCGCAGACCGACGATACGCCGCCGAGCCCCTCCTTTTTTCGGGTGGTTGGGCGCGGTGTGGCGGGAATGGTGGCCGCGCTGGCGCTGGGCTTTCTGGTGGCGGCGATCGGCTTTATCGGCTTCTTGTCGCAATTGCGTGGCGCCGAGATCAAGCCGGAGCGCCAGGCCGACGGCATCGTCGTTCTCACCGGCGGCTCGTCGCGCGTATCGGACGCGGTCGAACTGTTGGCCGGCGGCTATGGCAGGCGGCTGTTGATCTCGGGCGTGCATCCGACCAACGACGCCAATGACATTTCGCGCTCGCTGCCCGAGGCGCGGTCGTTCATCGCCTGTTGCGTCGATCTGGATTATTCGGCGATCAATACCCGCAGCAATGCCGCCCAGACCCGGCGCTGGGCGCATGAGCGCGGCTTCAAGTCGGTGATCGTGGTGACCTCGAACTACCACATGCCGCGCGCGATCGTGGAGCTCTCGCACGCGATGCCCGATATCGATCTCATTCCCTACGCCGTGGTCGGCGAGCGCTGGCGGGACGAGCCGTGGTGGACCAGCGGTCCTACGTTACGGCTGCTGTTGTCCGAATATGCGAAATATGTCGCCGCCGAGGTCAGGGTGCGTCTCGCCGATCTTGGCCTCGATCTCGCGCCGGAGGGCGAACCGCCGAGCGGAGCGCTGGCGCATCGTCCGGCCACGGCGCAGGCCAATTGAACAGGATGTGCGATGGTTTCGATCTTTCTGCGTTCGCTGGTGTTCAACATCCTGTTCTATCCGGTGTTCATCTTCTGGGCGCTGGTGGCGCTGCCGACCCTTGCGATGCCCCGGAATGCCTTGATGCGCGTCGCCAATTGGTGGGGGCAGACCAACATCCTGTTGATGCGCGTGATCTGCAACATCAGGGTCGAATATCGCGGCGTCGAGAAGATCCCGAAGGGTCCTTTGATCGTCGCCGCCAAGCATCAATCGATGTGGGAGACCATCTCGCTGTTGCACTTCTTCGACGAGCCATTCTTCGTGCTGAAGCGCGAGCTCAGGCGCATTCCGATCTTCGGGCTGTTTCTGATGAAGGCCGACATGGTTGCGATCGACCGCAGCGCCGGCAGGCGCGCCTTGATGCAGGTCGTGCGCCGCGCATCCGAGGAGGTGAAACGCGGACGCCAGTTCGTGATCTTTCCGGAGGGCACGCGCCGGCCGCCCGGCGCGCCGCCGCATTACAAGGCCGGCGTTGGCCTGATCTATGTCGATTGCGGCGTGCCGTGCCTGCCGGTCGCGCTCAATTCCGGCCTGTTCTGGCCGCGCAACTCTTTCATGCGTTATCCCGGCACGCTGGTCGTCGAATTCCTCGATCCGCTGCCGCCCGGGCTGCCGCGCGACGAGTTTCTCTCCCGTGTCGAAACCGCGATCGAGGATGCGACCAATCGTCTCGTCGCCGCGGGCGAGGCGGAGCAGGCGCAGCTGTTCGGCCGTGTGCCGCAGGCGGCCAAGGCGTGAGGTGTTATGCTCCGTCTTGCGGTGGATGCCGCGCATGGCCGTCGTCGTGCAGCATCAGCGCCAGCCGATGCAGCTGCGCGTCGCGAAAGCCTTGTGCTTCGATCGCCTTCACGGTCGAGAGCACATACTCGCGATTGGGGCCGGATTGGCCGTGGCCCTGCCGCACATGGCGCAGCTGCTCGACTGGCGACAGCCGGCCGGCATATTGCACGTGACCACGATCGACCACATAGGTCAGGGCGCTCACCCGCTGGCGGGCCTCGTTCTCGAGCCACACCGAGCGCTTCACCTCGCGATAGACCGACGTGACCTGCTCGCGTGCGCGCAGATAGGCGATCACCGCTTCGCGGTTCTGTTCCTTGACTCGGAACGCGATGCCCCGGCACGCGCCACCGCGGTCAAGCCCGAGCACCAGCCCCGGTTTCTCCGGTGTGCCGCGATGAACGAAGGAATACACACACAGTGCGCGATGCTCACCGATCAACCGCGCCGGAACCTGCTCGACGAAATCGAACCCGGGCCGCCACATCAACGAGCCATAGCCGAACACCCAGAGATCGCCACGAGGGAATTCGCTCTCAGACAGGTTCATTGTCGACATAAGATTAGGAGCCCCATGCTGGCCGATGCGCATTCGTTAACTTAAATACACAATCCGTGATCGCCGAATTGCCAAAATTGCTCCGCAAAGGGTCCCCGCATGTCCGATATGAGGTCAGCGCCGCGCAGGCGCCCGCTGTGGGGGCTTTTCATCGCTCCCGTTCTGCTCCTGATCGCCGCCGTGGCGTGGAGCGCATTCTGGTTTTTTGCCGCTTCGCAGGTCGATGTCCAGGCCGATGCTTGGCGTGCGCGCGAGGCGAAGTCCGGACGCGTCTATGATTGCGCGCGGCATTCGGTCGCCGGCTTCCCGTTCCGGCTCGAGGTCCGCTGCGAGGACCCCAGCGTCTCGCTGTTCGGGCAGGCGGCCCGCACCCCGCTGATGACAGCCAAGCTCGGCGAGATCCTGGTCGTCGCGCAGGTCTATGACCCGAAACGTCTGATCGCCGAATTCACGGGACCCGCGGCAATTTCGAACGGCAGCGATCCTGCGTCCTTCGCGGTGAACTGGCGGCTCGGCGAGGCCAGTGTCTACGGCTTGCCTGTCGCGCCGGAGCGTGGAGCACTGGTGTTCGACAATCCCACCATTGATCGGATCGATGGAGCCAACCAGGTGCCGCTTGCGCGCGCTGATCATGTCGAATTGCACGGCCGCCTTGCCGAGGGATCGCCGACGGATCATCCGGTGATCGAGACCGCGCTGCAGATCGCGAGCGGAAGCATTCAGGGCAGCCATCCGCTGCTCGCCGAACCGTTCAATGCCGACATTCAGACGCGGCTCTCTGGGCTGAAGGATTTCCGGCCAAAACCGTGGCCGGAGCGGTTTCGGGAGATCCAGGCTGCCGGCGGGCATGTCGAGATCGTGCAGTCGCGGATTCAGCAGGGCGAACTGCTTGCCGTCGCCTCGGGCACGCTCAGCCTCACACCCAATGGCAATATTGATGGTGAGCTGCAGATGACCGTTGCGGGGATGGAGAAGGTGATCCCGGCGCTGGGTATCGACAAGATGCTCGACAGCGGCGTGCCGCAGTCGACGCTCGATCGCGTCGCTCCCGGCGTGAAGTCGCAGGATCTCAACAATCTGTTCGGCGCGCTGGACCGCGCGATTCCAGGGCTCGGCAAAGTCATCAAGCAAAACGCCAATGCCGGCGTCACTGCCGGCATCAATGCGCTGGGCAAGGAAGCCGTGCTCGAAGGGCGCAAGGCGCGTACATTCCCGTTGCGCATCTCCGACGGCGCGGTCGTGCTTGGCCCGTTCAAGGTCGCGCAGATCCCGCCACTGTTTTAGCAGGAGCTGCACGGGTCTCAGCCCTTACGGCTGCTTGATCTGCGGATGCGGTCGGCCGAAATCGGGCGCGGCGGAATCTTGACCGATCTCGACGATGCCGCGGCGGATCGCGCGGGTTCGGGCGAAATGATCGAACAGCGCCTGGCCGTCGCCGCGACGGATCGCGCGGGTCAGCTTGGCGAGATCCTCATTGAAGGTGCCGAGCATCTCCAACACGGCATCCTTGTTGTTCAAGAACACGTCGCGCCACATCGTCGGATCAGAGGCCGCGATGCGGGTGAAGTCGCGGAAGCCGCCGGCGGAAAACTTGATCACCTCGGATTCCGTGACCTGCGCGAGTTCGTCGGCCGTGCCGACGATCGTGTAGGCGATCAGATGCGGAAGATGGCTGGTGATCGCGAGCACGAGATCATGATGATCGGGCGTCATGATCTCGACCTTGGCGCCGAGCGCAGCCCAGAATGCGCGAAGCCGGTCGACTGCACCCGCGTCGACCCCTTCCGGCGGGGTCAGGATGCACCAGCGGTTGATGAAGAGCTCCGCAAAGCCCGAATCAGGCCCGGAATTCTCGGTGCCTGCCACGGGATGCGCCGGAACGAAATGAATCTCTTTCGGCAGATGCGGCGCCATGTCGCGGACGATGGCGCCCTTGACCGAGCCGACATCGGAGACGATCGCGCCCGGCTTGAGGTGGCCGGCGATCTCCTGCGCGACAGGCCCGCAGGCGCCGACGGGAATGCAGAGGATGACGAGGTCGGCACCATCTGCGGCTTCCGCATTGCTCGCGACCACCCGATCGACAATGCCGAGTTCGGCGATGCGCGCGCGCGTCGTCTCCGAGCGTGCCGTCGTGATGATCTCGCCGGCCAGACCGTGCGCACGTGCGGCGCGGGCGATCGAGCCGCCGATCAGGCCAAAGCCGATCAGGGCGAGGCGCTCGAATTTCGGCGATGCGTTCACTTCGGCCCCATGAATTCGCGCAAGGCGTCCACCACGAGGCGATTGGCTTCCTCGGTGCCGATCGTCATGCGCAGCGCATGCGTAAGTTTGTAGTTGCCGAGCGCGCGCAGCACCAGGCCTCGCCGGGTCAGGAACTCGTCGGCCTCGGCGGCGGTCTTGCCCTTTTCGGTCGGGAAGTGGATCAGGATGAAGTTCGCTACGCTCGGCGTGACCTTCAGGCCGAGCTTGCCGATCTCCTCAGTCAGCCAATTGCGCCATGTCTCGGTATGCGTCTTCGACATCCGCACATGCGCGGTGTCCTCGATTGCAGCCACGGCTGCGAGCATCGCCGGCGTGGAGACGTTGAACGGGCCGCGAATCCGGTTCACCGCATCGATGATGTGAGCCGGGCCGAACATCCAGCCGACGCGCAGCGCTGCAAGGCCATGGATCTTGGAGAACGTGTGCGTGACCACGGTATTCTCTGTGGTGGCGACGAGCTCGATGCCGAGCTCATAATCGTTCCGCGACACGTAGTCGGAATAGGCCGCGTCCAGCACCAGCACGACATGCGACGGCAGGCCGGCGCGCAGGCGCTTCACCTCGTCGAACGGAATAAAGGTGCCGGTCGGATTGTTCGGATTGGCCAGCCACACCAGCTTGGTGCGCGGTGTAACCGCATTCAAGATCGCGTCGACATCGCAGGTGAACTCGCGCTCGGCTGCGACCACGTTCTTAGCGCCGCAGGCCATGGTCGCGATCGGATAAACCAGAAAGCCGTGGGTGGTCGAAATCGCCTCGTCGCCGTGGCTGAGATAAGTGTGCGCGAGCAGGTTGAGGATCTCATCGGAGCCGGCGCCGCAAACGATGCGGTCGGGATCGAGGCCGAAGGCGCGGCCGATCGCTTCGCGCAGCACCCGGGAGGTGCCTTCGGGATAGTCCTCCAGATGACCAGCCGCACTCTTATACGCCTCGATCGCCTTCGGCGACGGCCCAAACGGGGTCTCATTGGCCGAAAGCTTGAACACCTTGCGGCCCGGCTCCGGCTTCGGGCTCTTGCCGGGCGTGTAGGGCGCAATATCGAGGATGCCGGGATTCGGCACGGGGCGGGACATCTCAAGACTCCGGAAGGTAACAGGGCGGCCAGAGGCTCAGGCCCTAGCTCGGGACCGTATAGCGCTTTGCATGGCCGCCGACGAGGGCCGTCGAGCGCACCGAGGCGCCAGCCGCGATCAGGGCTGCCCTGATCTTTTCGAGGCTCGAGGGGGCCTCGATCGAGACCAGAAGGGCGGCGCTGTCGAAGGCGGTATCCGGCACCGTTACGATGTCGGCCAGAGGCGATAGCGCCCGCGCGACCTGGGCATTCCATCCGGAGACGCGGATGCTCCAGGTCTCGACCTCCAGCAGCAGCGCATCGTCGGCTACGCGCGAGATCGCAAAGACTGGCAGCGCCGCCGGATGATCGGCGCGCTCCAGGAATGGCAGCCGGGCGATGATCTTCGGCGCGCCGACCGGCTCGAGCGCGATCCACCACGGCGTATGCCCCGATGTCACCGAGACCAGCGCCAGATCGCCCTTGGATTTCGCCACCGCTTCGACCGCGGCCTGGGCGCTGAAATGCGCCACATAAGGCACGAGGAATCCGAAATGGAACCGCGCAGAATCGCGCATCGCGGCTTCGCCGACCGAGACGTCGGCATGCACGGAAAACGGCGCCTGCACATACGTGAAGGTGGACACGATCACGCGCCAGATGCTCTCGACCGTATCGAGCGGCAGAATGCCGCGATGGCGCTGAACCAGGCGCTTCATCATGTCGGCTTCGCGCGCCGGGCGGAAGGCCGAGCCGACCTCCTGCGTCTTCTTCACCTGGATCAGCCGATCGATGATGTCGCCGCGCTTCATCAACAGCTGATGCATCTGCTCGTCGATCGCATCGATCTCCTTGCGCAGATCGGCAAGAGAGGGCGGGGCGGGAGGCGTCTCGGGCATCGCGCGATAATCTCTAGGCTGCATGCAACGCCTGCTGCGCGGCAGGCCTTTGTCGTTCTGTCCCATCGATGAGGTCCGCGCAACACCAAGTTTACCCCGCGCTGCTTGGCTTTCAGAATTGCTACAGCTGCAACGTCAGCGGGATGCCGTTAACTATCGCTCGCCTTGACGTCGGTCGTGCGCGGGACTAGGTTAATGCCTATTCCGTGGTCATTTGAGCCGGCCGGCTTGCAGCCACGTTAAAAAACTCGCTAAACAGGCCGGGGACAGTTTCGATCCCGGCCGAACCCAAGTTCAGGCCGGGTTTTTTATGGCCTGATATGTCACGTGGTTCGGGAGCCTCGGCAAGCGCCGGGGACAGAGACATGACAGGCCTGACGCCCAAATCGAAAACGCCGCGGCGCGCGATCCCGCCGCAGGAGCGTTCGCATGAGGTCGATCATCCGAGCTCGCCGGTCGCTGAGTTCGGCATTGATAAGCCGTTGCGGCTCGACTGCGGCGTTGACCTCGCGCCGTTCCAGATCGCCTACCAGACCTATGGCGAGCTCAATGCCAACAAGTCCAATGCGATCCTGGTCTGCCACGCACTGACCGGCGATCAGCATGTCGCCAACCGTCATCCGATGACCGGCAAGCCTGGCTGGTGGGAGACCATGGTCGGCCCGGGCCGTCCACTCGACACCAACCGCTACTTCATCATCTGCTCCAACGTCATCGGCGGCTGCATGGGCTCGACCGGCCCCGCCTCGCTTAACCCTGCGACCGGAAAGGTCTGGGGCCTGGACTTTCCGATCATCACCATCCCCGACATGGTGCGCGCGCAGGCGATGCTGGTCGACTATCTCGGCATCGATACGCTGTTTGCTGTTGTTGGCGGCTCGATGGGTGGCATGCAGGTGCTGCAGTGGACGGCGGCCTATCCGGAGCGGGTGTTCTCGGCGCTGCCGATCGCCTGCGCGACGCGCCACTCGGCGCAGAACATCGCGTTCCACGAGCTCGGTCGCCAGGCCGTGATGGCCGATCCGGACTGGGATCACGGCCGCTACGCCGACAAGGCAGTGCATCCGCATCGCGGGCTCGCGGTGGCGCGCATGGCCGCGCACATCACCTATCTCTCGGACGCCGCGTTGCATCGCAAGTTCGGCCGCCGCATGCAGGATCGCGAGCTGCCGACCTTCTCCTTCGACGCCGATTTCCAGGTTGAGAGCTATCTGCGCTATCAGGGTTCGTCCTTTGTCGAGCGCTTCGACGCCAACGCCTATCTCTATCTGACCCGCGCGATGGATTATTTCGACATCGCCGCTGATCATGATGGTGTGCTGACGGCAGCCTTCCGCGGCATCGAGACGCGCTTCTGTGTCGTCTCCTTCACCAGCGACTGGCTGTTTCCGACCGCGGAATCGCGCGCGCTAGTGCATGCGCTCAACGCGTCCAGCGCACGGGTGTCGTTTGCCGAGATCGAGACCGACAAGGGGCATGATGCCTTCCTGCTCGATGTACCCGAATTCTTCGACATCGCCCGTGCCTTCCTCGAATCCGCGGGCAAGGCGCGCGGGCTGAACGAGCCGGGAGAGTGATGATGTCGCTGCAACAGGTCCTGCCGTTGAACGGCGCGGCGGCGCGCGAGGTGCTCGCCTATCGTCCTGATCATCTCCTGATCGCCGAGATGGTCGATCGCGGCTCGAAGGTGCTCGACGTCGGCTGCGGCGACGGCGATCTTTTGCAGCTCCTGGAGAGCCGCGGCATCGATGGACGCGGCATCGAGCTGTCGCGCGAGGGCGTCAACCATTGCGTCGCGAAGGGCCTTGCGGTGGTGCAGGGCGATGCCGACACAGACCTTTCCAACTATCCCGACGACGCGTTCGACTACGTGATCCTGTCGCAGACCCTACAGGCGACACGCCGGCCGAAGGCGGTGCTCGAAAATCTCCTGCGCATCGGCCGGCGCGCGATCGTGACGTTTCCGAATTTCGGCTTCTGGCGCATGCGCCTGCAGCTCTTGATCGGCGGCCACATGCCGCGGACGGAGAACCTGCCGGCGACCTGGTACGACACGCCCAACATCCATTTCTGCACCATCAAGGACTTCGTCCAGCTCTGCGACGAGATCAACGTCAAGATGGAGCGCGCGGTGGCGCTCGACTCCTACGCCCGCCCGCTGCGCTTCAATATGCCCTGGTGGTTCTGGAACATGTTCGGCGAGCAGGGGATCTTCTTGCTCAGTCGGGCCGGGAAGGCGCGGTAGTCCCACGTCATTCCGGGGCGCGAGTTGTTTCGGCAATCTCCGATGTCGTCCCGGCGAACGCCGGGACCCGTAACCACCGGCCTTGCTAGACGATGACTGATAGTTTGCTTCTATCCGATAGAATCCGCGGTATGGGTCCCGCCCTTCGCCGGGACGACAGAGGAAGGCTTGGCGACGTCACGGCCTGAGTCTCCGGGTTTACGTCTCGAACAGCATACGGCGTCCCAGGGCACCCCCGCGGAGCATTTGCGCCGAGCTTTGCGAAAATCTTCGCCTCCCACTCAGAGAGGCGCAGGGAAGACCGGGTTCCGGCTGGTACCCACGGCTCCCATCTGGCACGATGAGCAATTTACACCTGCCGGACGTGGTTGCGCAGCTGCCGGGCGATGCGTTGTCCTGCCAAACACAATGACTTGCGAAATATTTTCTGCGGGCACTGTCGGTGCGGCAACCGCCGGTTCGTCTTGTTGAGGACGGCCGGATTGTCCGGTCGAGGCGCGAAGTCAAAAAGGAAGGTGACGATGCGATTCATGATGCTGATGATTCCGCTCGGCTATGAGGCGGCGCCGCCTGACGTTCAGCTCGATCCCGAGCGTGTCGCGGCGATGATGCGCTACAACGAGGCGCTGAAGGACGCAGGCGTGCTGATCACGCTGGACGGCCTGCATCCGCCGTCGATGGGCGCCCGGGTCTCGTTTGCCGGCGGCAAGCCGGTCGTGACCGACGGTCCGTTCACCGAATCCAAGGAGGTGCTCGGCGGCTACTGGATGATCGACGTCGCCTCGCGTGAGGAGGCGATCGCCTGGGCCAAAAAATGCCCGGCATCCGACAACGAGATCATCGAGATCCGCCAGGTGCAGGAGATGGCGGATTTCTCCGAGGATGTTCAGAAGGCCGCCGCCGGTTTCGACGCGCTACCGCGCGCCGGCCGACGCTGATCCACCCCATTGTGCAGAACGAGGAAAAATCGATGACCGATAACAGCAACACCTATCTCGCCGTGTTTCTTGGCAGCCGGACCAGCCCGCAATGGAAGGCGTGGGAGGCACTGTCCGAAGCCGATCGGAAAGCGCGGGAGCAGCAGGGCATGGCCGCCTGGCATGCCTGGGTCAATAAGCACAAGGATGCGATCGCCAGCATGGGCGGTCCGCTCGGCAAGACCAAGCGGGTCGACAACGGCGGCATCACCGACATCAGCAACGAGATGGGCGCGTTCACGGTGGTCCGCGCTGCCTCGCACGAGGATGCCGCCAGGATGTTCGAGAACCATCCGCATTTTGCGATTTTCCCGGGCGAGCGGGTCGAGATCATGCCGGTGCTGCCGATCCCGGGCGGTTAGTGGTGGCTGCTGACTGAAAGGACCATCGCTGCTGCGGAGGAGTATGCAGGTTTGGGCTGGTGGGAGCCCTTATCGTGCAGCGAGCCGGGGTGGGGTGACACCACCATCCGCGTCCCCGGTGCCCATGTTCATGGGCCAGGTCAGGCGCCCTGAGAATAGTCGAACCAATGACGACCGATTGCGGAGGTCACCCCACCCCGCTCGCCCGCTTCGCGTGCGATCGACCCTCCCCCTGCAGGGGAGGGTGACTTCCCGCACTGTAGGCTCTCCGAAAAGCTCTGGCTTCTGCGTGGCCGGCTCATGTAAAAGCCCTTCACATGAGCTGGCGCAAGGAACAGCGCCGCGCCGAGCGCGGCTATCATCACGGCAACCTCAAAGAGGCGCTGCTGCAGGCCGCGCTCGACCTGATCGCGCAGAAGGGGGCCGCCGGCTTCACCTTCGCGGACGCTGCCCGCATGGCGGGTGTTAGCCCGGCCGCGCCGTACCGGCATTTCCGCGACCGCGAGGAGCTCCTGACCAGCATCGCCCAGCGCGGTTTCGAGCAGTTCGAGAGCCAGCTCTCCGCCGCCTGGGACGACGGCCGGCCGGACACGGTCACCGCGTTCGAGCGGGTCGGCAAGGCCTATCTCGCTTTTGCCCGCGAGGAGCCGGCCTTCTATTCGGCGATGTTCGAATCCGGCGTGCCGGCGGATTCCTCGCCGGGGCTGATGGCAGCCGGCGAACGAGCCTTCGGCGTCATTCGCGCGGCTGCGGAGCGGCTCGCGGCGCTGGCCCCGCCCGGCGCGCCGCGCCCGCCGGCGCTAATGATGGCGCTGCATATCTGGTCGATGGCGCATGGCATCGCCTCGCTGTTTGCGCGGGGCGATGCGGCACGCCGCAAGCTGCCGATGTCCCCGGAGGAGCTGCTCGAAGCCGAGCTCCTGATCTATGTGCGCGGGCTCGGCTTTCCGACCGATCGCCGCAACACCACCTCCAGCGCAGCGGCCGAGCCGCCGCCACTGCCCGAGGACGAGCGTCCCGCCGGTCCCTGGGGCCGGGCGAAATAATCTTTCACAAATAATTCAAGCGACGCGTCAGGTGGTCGCCTTGACAAAATTCATGGTTGAGCTAGCTATGTAAATGTTATTTACATTCACAACGGCGCATGCCGTGATGGAGAGGCAGATGGCCTACAGCGCAGACGTCAATCGATGGCGCGGCCCCGACGAGGACCAGTACCGACGGCCCCACATGATGGAGTCGCCGTGGCACCCCGGGTGGATCGCTGTGACCATCCTCGGCTTCATCATTTGGTGGCCGATCGGACTTGCCCTTCTCTTTTTCACACTCGGGAGCAGAAAGATGGCGTGCTGGAATGGCGGCGACCGCTGGCAGAACAAGATGGAGCGGATGCAGTGGAAGATGGAGCGGATGCGCGACAAAATGGAGCGCCGCGGCTTTGGTTTCGGCTTCGCGCCGCCCTCGAGCGGCAACCGCGCCTTCGATGAATACCGCATGGAGACGCTGGAGCGGCTCGAGGAGGAACAGCGCGAATTCAAGGAGTTCCTGAGCCGGCTGCGTCACGCCAAGGATAAGGAGGAGTTCGACGCCTTCATGGCCCAGCACCGCCAGCGTCCGACCCCGCCGAACGATCAGCCGCAGCAGGGCTGATAGCTGCTGCGACATTGAGCCTCAGGTCGATCCAGCCCCCAACCTGATGGCCATAAGACGCCCGTCTGCATCCCGCAGGCGGGCGTTTTTCCTTTGGACCGGGTACTCTTACCCTTCGCTGAGACGGGAAGGGCGGAGACTGCGGTTCCCTCCTGCGGTCTGGCCTCCCAAATGCCGAGCTTGTGATCGGGACGTGTCCATAACGGGTTGCACCGCCAGGGCTTTCGCCTTTGAAACTCGCGCGCGGTAACCCAGCCTTAACCACCGGCGGGGTTTGGTGAGCTCCGAGTAAAGTCGCGCAAGCAGCCCTTGTTTTGACATTTTGGCGGGAGAAGGAGGCCAGAAGGCTTCGGCGGGCCTCCCAAGCGACCAAGACAGGGTTCATCGCGTAGGCGCTTTACCGCCGCGACGGCAGCGGCCGTGACCCCCGCCTGCTGCCCGTTCCCGGAATACCTGCAACAGAGGCTTGCAAGACAGGATTTGGGACGCTCAAGACGTGAGACAGTCAGACTTGGGAAATTTGAGAGGATACTGCCAATGAACCCGGCCGACGTCGGTCAGTCCGCCCTACCGGTCGTCTCGGGCGATGTCTCGCTGATCGCGCTGTTCTGGCAGGCGCATTGGGTGGTGAAGTGCGTCATGCTCGGCCTGATCACCTGCTCGGTCTGGGTGTGGGCGATCGCGATCGACAAGACCTTTCTCTATTCCCGCACCCGCCGCTCGATGGATCGCTTCGAGCAGGCGTTCTGGTCCGGTGAATCGATCGAGGAGCTTTATCGCGCGCTGTCGGCCAAGCCGACCCAGTCGATGGCAGCCTGCTTCGTGGCGGCGATGCGCGAATGGAAGCGCTCCTTCGAGGGCCACGCGCGCTCCTTCGCCGGTCTGCAGATGCGCATCGACAAAGTGATGAACGTCTCGATCACGCGCGAGGTGGAACGGTTGGAACGCCGGCTGCTGGTGCTCGCCACGGTCGGCTCTGCAGGCCCTTTCGTCGGCCTGTTCGGCACCGTATGGGGCATTATGTCGAGCTTTCAGTCGATCGCGGCGTCGAAGAATACCTCGCTGGCCGTGGTCGCGCCCGGTATCGCGGAGGCGCTGTTTGCCACCGCGATCGGCCTGATCGCGGCCATTCCTGCGACCATTTTCTACAATAAATTCACCTCGGAGGTGAACCGGCAGGCCCAGCGTCTCGAAGGTTTTGCGGATGAATTTTCCGCAATCCTGTCGCGTCAGATCGACGAGCGGGGATGAGGGCGGGTATACTGTAGCGGCTATGGCGAGCACCAGAACATGGGCATGAGCATGGGAAGCGCGTCCGGCGGCGGTGGCCGTCGGGGCCGGCGCAACAAGGCTGTCATGGCGGAGATCAACGTCACGCCCATGGTCGACGTGATGCTGGTGCTCCTGATCATCTTCATGGTCGCCGCGCCGTTGCTGACCGTGAACATCCAGGTCGATCTGCCGCAGGCGCAAGGTGGCTCGGCCTCGACCGCCGACGCTAAGCCTCCGCTCGAGGTCACCGTCAAGAAAACCGGCGGCGGCTGCGCATCCAAGGTCGACGTCTATCTCGGCGAGACGCAGATCGCGCTGAACGAGCTCGGGCCCAAGATCAAGGCGATGAAGGAAGCCAATGGCGCGGGCGGCGAGAACGTGGTCAAGATCCGCGGCGATCGCGACGCCTGCTATGCCGACATGATGAAGGTGCTGGGCATGGCGCGCGACGCCGGCTACCGCGCCAGCATCGTCGTGCTACCGGAACAGGGCTCATGACGCTGTCCGATGTCACCCGGTTCGTGCGCACGCGCAAAGGCACGGTGCTCTCCGTGCTGTTGCACGTGATCGTGCTCGGCTGGGGGCTGTTCAGCTTTTCCGCGCGCTCGATGGTGGCGCCGCCTGAGGACCTCGTGCCGGTCGACGTGATCTCGGAGGACAATACGTCCAAGGCCAAGGCCGGTCACCTCGACGGCAAGAAGGACAATCCGAAGCCGCTCGTCGACAAGATCGGCGACAAGAAGCCGGCCGAAGACATCGTCGGCAAGGTCGATACCAAGCCGGTCACCGAAACGGATGCGGCGCCGACGCCGCAGCCGAAGCCCGACAAGCCGGTGGAGAAGAAGCCCGATCCGCCGAAGCCGGTCGAGAAGAAACCTGACCCGCCGAAGCCGGTGGCCGAGAAGAAGCCGGACCCGCCGCAGCCTGCGCCTGCCGACAAGCCGAAGCCGGAAGAGAAGAAGCCCGATCCGTTCAACCCGGACCAGATCGCGAGCATGCTGAACAAGGACAAGGCCAAGCAGCCGCCGAAGCAGCAACTGGCCGACGCCGCGCAGCCCGAGCCTCCGAAGCACAAGACCGAGCGCAAGTTCGACTACGAGAAGATTTCAAGCCTGATCAATCAAAAAGACCCGACCCGGCAGGCGGCCACCGGCGCCGAACTGAACGCCAACGCCGCGCTTGGCACCGCGCGTGGAACGGCGGACAGCAATGTCGCGAGCTGGCGCGGCGCGTTCATGACGGCGGTGCGGCGCTGCTTCGGCTTCCCGTATAACGGACAGGATGCCGATCTGTTCGAGGCCGATATCGACATTCCGATGCGTCCCGATGGAACGCTTGCGGCCGAGCCGGTGGTCGTGGCCCTTCGCGGGCCCTCCCGATCGGTTGCCGCGGCGATGGCCGAGAGCGCGAAGCGCGCCATCATCCAGTGCCAGACTTACACCTTCCTCCCGAAAAATCAGTACGACAACTGGAGGAAGATCGAGACCACGTTTTCCCTGAAAGACATGCGATGAGTGCGAATTTCGAATCCAAGCTTGTCATGCGTTCGCGTCATGGGCTGTCACGCCGCCGCTTTATTGCCGGTGCCGGCGTCGCGGCCGCCTCGTTGGGGTGGTCTGCCGCATTGGCTCAGCAGGGACAGCAGCCGCAGCAGGGACGCCTTCGCATCGATCCCAATGACTTCAAGCCGATTCCGATCGCGATCCCGCCCTTCGTGCCGGGAGGCCCGGCCGACGCCGACGTTGCCAACGGCATCTCGCAGGTCATCAACAACAACCTGAAGCGCAGCGGGCTGTTTGCTCCGATCGATCCGGCTGCGTTCGCCGAGCGCATCACGAATTTCGACGTTCCGCCGCAGTTCGTGAGCTGGCGGCCGCTCAATCTGCAGGGATTGGTGACCGGACGTGCAACGCGTCAGCCCGACGGACGTCTCAAAGCCGAATTTCGTCTCTGGAATATCGACTCGCAGCAGCAGGTCACCGGGGCGCAATATGTCACCGCACCGGAATATTGGCGCCGCATCGGCCACATCATCTCCGACCAGATCTACGCGCAGATGACCGGCGAGAAGGGCTATTTCGACAGCCGCGTCGTGTTCGTCGATGAGAGCGGTCCGTCGGAGCGCCGCGTCAAGCGGCTCGCGCTGATGGACCAGGACGGCGCCAATGTGCGCTATCTCACGCGCGGCGCCGATCTCGTGCTGACGCCACGCTTCTCGCCGTCGAGCCAGGAAATCACTTATATGGAATTCGGGCAGGGCGACCCGAAGGTCTATCTGTTCAACATCGAGAACGGCCAGCGCGAGATCGTCGGCAACTTCCCGGGCATGTCGTTCTCGCCGCGCTTCTCGCCCGACGGCCAGCGCATCATCATGAGCCTGCAGCAGGGCGGCAATTCCAACCTGTTCGTGATGGACCTGCGCTCGCGCACCACCACACGGCTCACCGACACGCCGGCGATCGATACCTCGCCCTGCTACTCGCCGGACGGCAGCCAGCTCTGCTTCGAAAGCGATCGCGGCGGCAAGCCGCAGATCTACGTCATGCCGGCGGGCGGCGGGCAGGCGCAGCGCATCTCGTTCGGCGACGGCACCTATTCGACTCCCGTGTGGTCGCCGCGTGGCGACTACATCGCTTTCACCAAGCAGGGTGGCGGTCAGTTCTCGATCGGCGTCATCAAGCCTGACGGCTCGGGCGAGCGCATCCTCACCGCCGGCTTCCATAATGAGGGTCCGACCTTCGCCCCGAACGGGCGCGTGTTGATGTTCTTCCGCGATCCCGGCGGTAACGCGGGGCCGTCGCTCTACTCGATCGACATCTCCGGCCGCAACGAGCTGAAGGTCCCCACCCCGGGCTACGCGTCGGACCCGGCCTGGTCGCCGCTGCTGTCGTAAGCGAGCGGCAGGGCCGCCGGCCCAAAAATATGCTCACGTGTATCATTTATAAGATACACGCACCGGTGTTATGATGCCGGGACCGGGCAAGCCTTGCCTAGTCCGTTGTATGGATGGATGGATTTCGCTCCTGCGCGGCTGCAGCAAGCTTCCGCTAACGATATTCACTCAGAAAGACTTCATCTGCCATCGGTAATACTGCGCGGCGAACGGGACACGCGCGGTCGAATGCAGCTTGCAAGTCAGAAGGGATATACTGATCAGAGGATGTCGCCCGCGATCCACGCGGCGCTGATCGATTCTCTGTTCCAGGACCCCGGTCCGATGTTCGCCGGCGCGCTCTGCGCGGCCGTCGCGGCCGTGATGACCGCGATCAAGAGCGGCGATCCCAAGCTTTGGCCGTGTGCCGTTCTGCTGATCATTGTCGGCGCGTTTCGGTCCCTCGACATGCGCCGTTACCGACGGCTGCGCGATACCCATCAGCTGTCGCAATCGGCGATCGCGCGCTGGGAGCTCCGTTACCAGGTCGGCGCGATGGTTTACGCGCTGGTCCTCGGCGTGTGGTGCTTCGCCGCGGTGGCTGACAGCCCCGACCCTGTCGTGCATCTGATCGCGATCGCCGTCACGCTTTGCTACATGTCCGCGGGGGCGGGCCGGACCTATGGACGTCCCTGGATATTCCACGTTCAGATCGTGCTGGCGTGCGGACCGCTGACGATCGCGCTCATGCTGAACGGCAGCCCCTATTACTTGGGCATGGCCGCGTTCTGCGTCCTGTTCTTCCTGTCGTTGAAGCACATCTCGACCAATCTGCAGAAGATGTTCGTCACGGCTTTCGTCGCGCGCGAGGGCGAGGCGGCGCTGGCCAGCCAGTTCGATACCGCGCTCAACAACATGCCGCATGGTCTGTGCATGTTCGGCGCCGACGGCAAACTCGCCGTCATGAACTATCGCTTCTGCCAGATGGCCGGTCTGCCGGACGACATTATTCACAGCGGTGCGAGCGCACACGACATTGTCGGCGCATGCGTCAACGCCGGCTCGATCTCGGCGGTCAACGGCACCATCATCCTGGCCCAGATCGAGAATACCAAGGCCCACAACATCGTCACCACCGATCCGGACCTGAGGCGCAACCGCTCGCTGTCCTGGACATTCCAGCCGATGGCCGGTGGCGGGGCGGTGGTGTTGCTCGAGGACATTACCGAGCGCCGGCAGGCCGAAGCGAGAATCACCCATCTGGCGCGCTACGACGAACTCACCACCTTGCCGAACCGCGTCAGCTTCCGCGACGAGATCGAGCGTCTGCTGAACATACGCCAGCCGGACGGTCAGCTTTCGGCGCTGCTGTTCGTCGATCTCGACCAGTTCAAGCAGGTCAACGACACGCTCGGACATCCTTGCGGCGATCAGCTGCTCTGTGCGGTGGCGCGGCGATTGCGTGACATGCTGCGGCCCGAGGATTTCGTCGCCCGCTTCGGCGGCGACGAATTCGTGGTCTTCCAGCGCAACATCCGTTCCAACGACGATGCCGCGATCTTGGCGCGGCGGATCGTCGATCATTTGAGCGAGCGCTACAAGATCGACAATCATCTGGTCGAGATCGGTGCCAGCGTCGGCATCGCGATGACTGCGCCCGGCGTCAGCGCCGACACCCTTTTGAAGAATGCCGACATGGCGCTCTATCGCGCCAAGGCCGACGGGCGCGGCACCTTCTGCTTCTTCCGCGACGAGCTGGCCCAGACCGTCGAAGCGCGACGCACGCTCGAGCTCGATCTGCGCAAGGCGCTGGCCAACGAGGAATTCGAGCTGTTCTACCAGCCACTCGTCAATCTCAAATCCGGCAGGATCTCGACCTGCGAGGCGCTGTTGCGCTGGAATCATCCGGTGCGGGGCACCGTGTCGCCGGTCGACATCATTCCGGTGGCCGAGGATATGGGGCTGATCGTCGATCTCGGACGCTGGATCCTGCGCAGGGCGTGCCTGGAATGCGTCAAATGGCCGGAGACGGTCAGCGTTGCCGTGAACTTCTCGCCGCAGCAGTTTCATCAGCGCGATGTCTTGAGCGAGGTGCGTTATGCCCTGGAGGTCTCGGGCCTGCCGCCGCATCGGCTTGAGATCGAGATCACTGAATCCTCACTGTTGCGCAACACGCAGCTGACCCACGATGTGCTCTCGCAACTGCATGCGATCGGCGTGCGGATTTCGCTCGATGATTTCGGCACCGGTTATTCCAGCCTGAGCTATCTGCATAACTTCCCGCTGCAGAAGGTGAAGATCGATCGCTCATTCCTTGAGGGCATCGACACCGACCGTCCGCTGACCTTGCTGCGTGGCGTGGCACGTCTTTCGGCCGATCTCGGCATGTCGGTCGTGGTTGAGGGCATCGAAACCAACGAGCAACTTGAACTGATCAGCGTCGATGGCACGGTGACGGAGGCTCAGGGCTATCTGTTCAGCCGGCCGGTGCCGGCTGTGCGCATCCGCCAGCTCCTCAATGCCTCGCATGGCCGCCAATCGGACAACGATCCCATGTTCGCGGTTCGTGGCCGCTCCATCGGCTGAACCGTCAAAGACACCAATACGATCCGTTGTATTACGGGCGTCCCACACGTCATTAACTCTATGCCGCTGAAATCTTTGCATCCCTGTTAACGAGCTGTTAAGCTTTAACTGTTCGCGTAAAAGTTGTGTGCAAAGGGGTTTCCTATGAAGTCTGCGGCTGGATCCGCCGCTGTTGCTCTGGAACGGAAGGCCGACCCTTTAGAGAATGTCGACTACAGACTGGCAGTAACCCCGGAAGACAAAGAGCGGATCTACCGCCTGCGCTACAACGCCTATCTGCGCGAGGGGGCAATCCTGCCGTCCGAGAGCGAACGCGTCACCGACGAATATGATGATCTGCCGAACAGTTTCATCTTTGGCGTCTTCGTCGACGGCGACCTTTACAGCTCGATCCGCGTCAGCGTCCTGAACTCGGAGTGGCGCGAATCGCTGTCAGCCGGAATGTTCCCGGATCTGATCCTTCCGGAGCTGGATCGGGGCAAGGTGATCATCGATCCGACGCGATTCGTTGCTGATCCCGAAAAGGCGCGCCGTTTTCCGGCTCCGCCCTACGTCACGGTGCGCCTCGGCTATGTTGCCTGCGCGCATTTCAACGCAGACATCGGCCTCGCCAATGTCCGGCCCGAGCATCGGGCGTTCTATCGCAAAGTGTTTCTCCAGGAGCCTTGGGGCGAGCCGCGGCTCTATTCCGGCCTGATTAAGCCGGTCGGGTTGGTCGCTGCGCATTATCCCTCGATCCGTGACCGGGTGTTCCAGCGCTTTCCCTTCATGCGTTCGAGCGCATTCGAGCGGCGCATGCTGTTCGAGCGTCCCGGCGATCAGGGCTTCATCCGTTCGTTCAGGATTCGCCCGGCTGTGATTGCCGGCTGAACGGCGGCATTTGCACTGTTTTTTGGCTGCAAAACCGGTCAAGCCAGAAATTGTTGCGCAAAATCTTTTGTTCCGGAAAATCGGCCCGGAAGTCCTGCATTTCCACCGGCCGGACTCTTGCCTTCACCCTGGCGCCACATTTACAACGCATTAACCACCGCGGTCGCTTTTGGCGGTTCGTTAGCTTTTGACCCAGTCCAGCAAGACCTCGTCAAGGTTGACGGAACGTTCGCTTAACCATCGCCCTGTAGACCGGATGACAGTCTAGAACGTGAGCGTGGAGGCTCCGGAATGAAATATCAGATGCGTATCCTCCAGGGATTGAAGCTGGCCGCCGTGCTCGCGGTCGCGCTGTCGATGGGCGCCTGCGCCAACAAGAATCTGACCGGTATGGACGCCAATGCAAACGCAGCGACGCCGGGCAGCCAGCAGGACTTCGTGGTGAATGTCGGTGACCGCGTGTTCTTCGAAAGCGACCAGACCGACCTCACGCCGCAGGCGACCGCGACCTTGGACAAGCAGGCGCAGTGGCTGCAGACCTATCCGCGCTATCAATTCACCATCGAAGGCCATGCCGACGAGCGCGGCACCCGCGAATACAACATCGCGCTCGGCGCCCGCCGCGCCCAATCGGTCCGCAACTATCTCGCCTCGCGCGGCATCGACCCGAGCCGCATGCGCACGATTTCGTACGGCAAGGAGCGCCCGGTCGCAGTCTGCAACGACATCTCCTGCTGGTCGCAGAACCGCCGCGCGGTCACGGTCCTGAACGCCAGTTCATAAGCCTGAACAAGATTGACCAATCCAAAGCCGGCGTCCGGAAGGGGGGCCGGCTTTGTCGCGTTTGCGGCCTGCATCTTTCGCTCGAACGTCATTTGTCTGAATCGGATTTTTGCAGTAAGTGCCTCGCGCAAAGAGGCGCGCGTTCGAGTGCTCCGATCCGGTCGTTCAGGGCAACATGTCATCCAAAACCCTTCAAGGAACCGCCGCTGCGACGATAGCTGCGCTGGTGCTGCTGTCGTTGCCGGTCTTGTCATCGCCGGCCTGGGCGCAGGCCGATGAGGATCCGGAGGTGCGCATCGAGCGGCTGGAAAATCAGCTGCGGCAGCTCACCGGCCAGAACGAGGAATTGCAGTACCGCAATCGCCAGCTAGAGGACCGGCTGCGCCAGCTCCAGGGCGGCGGGGTGCCCGGAGCGCCCGCGGCACAGCCGAATGCCGCCGCGGCACCGCCGCAGCCGACCCCGGCCTATGGCCAGCCGGCGCAGCCTGGCTACGGACAGCCTGCCCAACCCCAATATGGCGGCCAGCCCCAGGTCTATCCCCAGCAGCAGCCTGGATATGGCCAGCCGCAGGTTGCCGCACCTGCCCCGATCGCGCAGGATCCGGCTGGTCCGGGCAGGGGAGGGCGGCGCGGCGACGCCTTCGATCCGAACCAGAATCCGAGCGCGCCGGGCGCGCCGCAGGCGCTCGGTGGCGGTCAGCTGCCGATGCAGAGCGGCGGCGGCGCACCCGCCGGCCAGCCGATGAACCTCGCCAATACGCCGGCGGGCCGATACCCGCAAAGCGGGGCGCCGGCAGCTAGCCCTGCTCCCGGCCCGGGCGGGACCGACACGGCGCCACCGACGCAGTCGCCGCGCGACGAATATGACCTCGGCATCGGCTATATGCAGCGCAAGGACTACGCGCTGGCCGAACAGACCATGCGCAACTTCGCGCAAAAGTATCCCAACGATCCGATGGTCGGCGACTCGCAATATTGGCTCGGCGAGAGCTTCTTCCAGCGGCAGCAATATCGCGAGGCGGCCGAGGTCTTCCTGGCGGTGACGACCAAACACGAGAAGTCGGCGAAGGCGCCGGATGCGCTGCTCCGGCTCGGCCAGTCGCTGGCGGCCCTGAAGGAGAAGGAAGCCGCTTGCGCGGCCTTCGGCGAGATCACGCGCAAATACCCGCGCGCCTCGGCCGGCGTGAAAGCCGCCGTCGATCGCGAGCAGAAGCGGGTGAAATGCTGAGGGTTGTCCACCCGTAAGGCGCGATGGCGTTGATTGGGTTGCGCGCGGCGCGTCAATGATGGCCGTCGTCCCGGCCTTGAGTCGGGACCATCCACACAGCCTGGAGTGATCGGCTCAAGCTGTCGCTCCAGCACATTTCAACAAGTTCCGTTGGTGGTTATGGGTCCCTGCGTTCGCAGGGACGACACCGGATTTGTTGATCCAGCGGTGAACGCATAATCTCCTGTGCCATGGTGCAGCGGGACAAAGCCACAGACGACGACCGTCCGATCTCGGACGCCGAGGTCGAACGCCTGTTCTCGCCTCTGTCCGATGCGCCCGCATTGGTGCTTGCGGTCTCCGGCGGCCCGGATTCGATGGCGCTGATGTGGCTTGCGGCACGCTGGCGAGATCAGCGCGCGCAAGGTCCGCGCCTCATCGCCGTCACGGTCGATCACGGCCTGAGGAGGGAGGCCGCCCGCGAGGCGCGCGAGGTCAAACGGGTGGCGCGCACGCTGGATCTGCCGCATCGCACCTTGCGCTGGCGTGGCGATAAGCCCGCCTCCGGCGTGCCTGAGGCCGCAAGAGCCGCGCGCTACCGATTGCTGGTGCACGCCGCGCGGAGCGCCGGCGCAAGCCACATCGTCACCGCACATACCAGGGACGACCAGGCCGAAACGCTTCTGATGCGGCTGCTCCGCGGCAGCGGGATCGCTGGCCTCGCGGCAATGTCGGCCATCAGCGAACGGGAGGGGCTTGCGCTGGCGCGCCCCTTGCTCGGCATCTCCAAGGCGCAGCTCATCGCGACATTGCAGGCGGCGGAGATCAAGTTCACCGAAGATCCGACCAATGTCGATCCCGCCTTCACACGGCCGCGGCTGCGGGCGCTGATGCCGGCGCTCGCCGCCGAAGGCGGTGATGCGCGCAATCTGGCCCGGCTTGCGGCCCGTCTCGCCCGGGCCAATGCGGCGATCGAGGTGCTGGCCGATGGCGCCGAGCGTTATCTGGCGCTGACCAGCCGCATGAATTCGGGAGCCTCCCGTGGCCTGCGCAAGCAGCCCGCGCGCGGGCAGGTGTTCGACCTCCGCGCGTTTGCGGTCTTGCCGGAGGAAATTCGGCTGCGTCTCCTGATCCGCACGGTCGATCGCTTCGGGACTGAGGGGCCGGTGGAACTCGGTAAGGCCGAGGCGCTGTTGACCAGGCTGGACCGGGCTTTTGCGGAGTTTGCAGGAGGTGGCGAAGCCGCGCGAGACAGGTTAAAATCGACCCTTGCCGGTGCGTTGGTAAGCGTGGCTAATGGTCAGATCCGCATCGAACCGGCGCCGGCCCGTCGCGCTCGGAGCGGCTGACGGTCCAGCCTGCCATTCGGCCGCCTCGGTGGCTCCCTTGGCGGCCCCTTAACCACCTGCAATGGCGCAGCTTTCCAGAGCCATTTTTCGCACTGGAATCGATGTCGGATGCGGTAAATAGTCCTGAGTGGTTCCCTTGGCATTGTAGCGAGTGGCACCTAAATTAGACGACGGTCGACCGGGGGATTCCCTCGTGGCTACCTAGGGATAAGTCCAGGACCCATCCAGGGACAGACGGCCGCGATCCGCGCGACCACGAAGGAAAATCGATGAACGCCAATCTGCGTAATTTCGCCCTTTGGGTCATAATTGTTCTGTTGCTGTTGGCGCTGTTCACGCTTTTCCAGAACCCAAGCCAACGCACTTCCTCGACCGATATCTCGTTCTCGCAGCTGCTGACCGAAGTCGACCAGGGCCATGTCCGCGACGTCGTGATCCAGGGGCCGGAGATTCACGGCACCTTCAGCAATGGCACGTCTTTCCAGACCTATGCGCCGAACGATCCGAACCTGGTGAAGCGCCTGTATGACGCCAAGGTCCAGATCACCGCGAAGCCGCCGGGCGACAACGTGCCGTGGTTCGTCTCGCTCTTGGTCTCGTGGCTGCCGTTCATCGCGCTGATCGGCGTGTGGATTTTCCTGTCGCGGCAGATGCAGGGCGGTGCCGGCAAGGCGATGGGCTTCGGCAAGTCGCGCGCCAAGATGCTGACCGAGGCGCATGGCCGCGTCACCTTCGAGGACGTTGCCGGCGTCGACGAGGCCAAGCAGGACCTGCAGGAGATCGTCGAATTCCTGCGCGACCCCGGCAAATTCCAGCGGCTCGGCGGCCGCATTCCGCGCGGCGTGCTCCTGGTCGGTCCTCCCGGCACCGGCAAGACCTTGATCGCGCGTGCGGTGGCAGGCGAAGCCAACGTGCCGTTCTTCACCATTTCGGGTTCGGACTTCGTCGAGATGTTCGTCGGCGTCGGCGCGAGCCGCGTCCGCGACATGTTCGAGCAGGCCAAGAAGAACGCGCCCTGCATCATCTTCATTGACGAAATCGACGCGGTCGGCCGCCATCGCGGCGCCGGCCTGGGCGGCGGCAATGATGAGCGCGAGCAGACGCTGAACCAACTGCTCGTCGAGATGGACGGCTTCGAGGCCAATGAGGGCGTGATCCTGATCGCGGCCACCAACCGGCCCGACGTGCTCGATCCCGCCTTGATGCGTCCGGGCCGCTTCGACCGTCAGGTCGTGGTGTCGAACCCGGATATCATGGGCCGCGAACAGATCCTCAAAGTTCATGTCCGCAAGGTGCCGCTGGCTCCCGACGTCAACCTGAAGACCATTGCGCGCGGCACGCCCGGCTTCTCTGGCGCCGACCTGATGAACCTCGTCAACGAGGCGGCGCTGACGGCGGCCCGCCGCAACAAGCGAATGGTCACCCAGGCCGAGTTCGAAGAGGCCAAGGACAAGGTGATGATGGGCGCCGAGCGCCGCTCGATGGTGATGACGGAAGAGGACAAGATGCTCACCGCCTATCACGAGGCGGGCCACGCCATCGTCGCGCTCAACGTGCCGAGCCACGACCCGATCCACAAGGCCACGATCATTCCACGTGGTCGGGCGCTCGGCATGGTGCAGTCGCTGCCCGAGAGCGATCGTCACTCGCACACCCGCGAATGGTGCGTCTCCAAGCTGGCCATGGCGTTCGGCGGCCGTGAGGCCGAGGTACAGAAGTTCGGTGCCGACAAGGTGACGAACGGTGCCACCGGCGACATCCAGCAGGCCACGGGCTTGGCGCGGGCGATGGTGATGGAATGGGGCATGTCGGACAAGCTTGGCCGCGTGCGCTACCAGAGCAATGAGCAGGAGGTCTTCCTCGGTCACTCGGTGGCGCGCTCGACCAACATCTCCGATGACACGGCTCGCTTGATCGACTCGGAAATCCGCAGCCTGATCGAGGCCGGTGAGCAGGAAGCGCGCCGCATCATCACCGAGAAGCGGGACCAATGGGAGATGATCGCGCAGGCGCTGCTCGAATATGAGACGCTGACGGGCGAGGAGATCATCGACCTCCTGAAGGGCAAGAAGCCGAACCGCGAGTCGGTGGTCGAGCCGTCGACCCCGCGTGCCTCCGCGGTGCCGCCGGCCGGCAAGCCGCGGCCGCGTCCCGATCCGGATCCCGGTCTCGAGCCGCAGCCGCAGGCGTAAGCGAGACATCTTATTAAGGTGACGAAAAGCCCGGCGATGAGCCGGGCTTTTTCATGTGCCCACGACATGGTCGGCCTTGAGATGCGGGTCTCGGGCGGGTCGAGCCGCTTAAGCCTTCCTCAAGCGGTTTTCGCCTATTGCTGCCTGGCTGACGCGCCGTCCTGGCGCGAGGACGAGGTCCGCATGGCCGACAGCTTCCCTGCTTCCGCCGCAAAGCCGCAGCCGAACGCCGTGCCGACTGGGCTGCTTGTCGTCTGCTTTGCACTTCTGTGCATCAACGCCTCGTTCTTCCCGACGGCCTATGTGTCCGGCGGCTGGATCTGGGACGAAACCGGCCGCGGCATTCCGACCGATTTCGTCAACGTGTGGGCCGCGGGCAAGCTCGCGCTGCAGGGACATCCGGCGCTGGCCTGGGACTGGGACGTTCAGCGGGCCATCGAGCTCGATCTGCTCAAGCAGGACTTTCCCGGTTATTTCGCCTGGCACTATCCGCCGCCGTTCCTGTTCGTGGCGGCGTTGCTGGCGCAATTGCCTTATACGGTGGCCTTCATCGGCTGGCTGGCCATGAGCTTCGTGCCCTATCTCGCTGTGATGCGCGCGATCGTCGGCCGGGCCTTCGGCTTCCTGCTCGCCGCCGGGCTTCCGGTCGTATTCTCCAACACGCTGGTGGGGCAGAACGGATTCCTCACCGCAGCCTTGGTCGGCGGCACGCTCTATCTCCTCCCCGTACGTCCCGTGTTGGCCGGCATCTGCTTGGGGTTTCTGACCTACAAGCCGCAATATGGCTTGCTGTTTCCGATCGTGCTGATCGCGGCCGGCCGTTGGACCACCTTCGTCGCCGCCGGCGTGACCGCAGTCGCGCTCGCCGGCATCTCCACGGTCGCCTTCGGGCTCGAGAGCTGGCAGGCCTTCCTGCATTGGATGCCGCATTTCTCGCAGGCCTTCCTCACCGAGGGCAAGGCCACCTGGTGGAAGCTGCAGAGCATCTTCTCGCTGGTCCGCTACTGCGGCGGCTCGGAAGCGATCGCCTGGGCGTTCCAATGGGTGCTGACGGCGGCCGTTGCGGTCGTGCTGGTGATGATGTGGCGCAGTCCGGTGCGCTACAGTCTGAAGGCGGCAGCGCTCGCGGTTGGGACCCTGCTCACCACGCCCTACCTCTTCATGTACGACATGATGGTGATGGCCGTCGCCGTTGCCTTCCTGGTGCGGGTCGGGCTCAAGGACGGATTCCGGACTCATGAGCTGGCCGCGCTCGGCTGCGCCATCCTGCTCCCCGTCACATTCATCCTGTTCGGCATCCCCGTCGGCTTGGCCACGAATCTGATCGTTGCCGGCCTCATATTGCGGCGGGCGGGGCCGTGGTGGCGGCGGGAACCGGCTGGCGCTCCCGTTGCCGTGGCCGCCTAAGCTTTGTTGCTCGGCCTCATACCTTTAGCCAAGTCGCCTGTAGCCAAGTCAACGATTTGCGACTTGTCATTCCCTCTGAATAGGTGTTCAGTTCTTATTGAGCAGATTGCGAGGCTTGCCTCCAAAAACAGTGAATTTCCGTTCGTCGCGGCACCGCCGGGACGACGGGGCGGGATGAGAAGCGCTCCATGGTGTACCGACGGACCCATCAGGTCGTGAAGCGGCTGGCTGCCCGCCGCAGCGCCATTCTGGCAGCAGCCCGAGAGGCCGCCGCCGAAGGCGGCATGGCCGCGGTGCAGATCGCGCCGGTCGCCGTGAAAGCCAATGTTGCCGCCGGAACTGTCTACCGCTACTTCCCGTCCAAGGCGGATCTGATCTCCGAATTGATTGCCGAGGTCTCCCGCGACGAGCTTGCCGCAGTCCGGCGCGCCGCCGATGCGGCGCCGGGACCATCCTCGGCACTCGCCGCCGCCATCTCCACGGTCGCCGTGCATGTCCTGTCCCAGCGCAAGCTCGCCTGGGGGATCTTGGCCGAGCCGGTCGATGTCGACGTCACGGCGTCCCGAATCGCGAGCCGGCGCGAGATCGCCGACGAAATCGCCTCCCGGATCGAGGCTGCGGTTCGCGCCGGTCATCTGCCGGCGCAGGACACCCCGCTCGCCGCGACCGCGCTGCTCGGCGCGCTGCATGAGGCGCTGGTCGGGCCATTGGCGCCGGACAATCTCGACGATCCCGTCAGGCTGCGCGACACGGTTCAAGCCGTGACCCTGCTGGCGTTGCGCGCGGTCGGCGTCATGGACGCCCGCGCCCGCGGGCTCGTGGTGCAGGCTGTGCTGCCGGTGAAGACCCTGGTCGGCGCCTGAGGGCGATCGCCCCTCGATCCGCTTTAAGCAGAGATTCACTCAGCCCAGCCATGGTGCAGGCTGATGCCTCCGCGTGCAATCGCGCGGTCGCCGTAACCGTGATGCAGGCTCTTCCGCTCTGATGGTGATTGCACGCAGACGATTGGCGATATCGCTCGTGATCGCCGGCTCCGCTTTGGCCGGCGCCCTCTATGCGTATGTCGCCGGCGAAGACATCAATTGGGACTGGCAGAACTATCACGACTATGCAGGCTTTGCCCTGAGCGAGGGCCGCTTCGACATCGACGTCATGCCGGGCGGCTTCCAGAGTTTTCTCAACCCGCTGATCTATCTGCTGCCCTATGCGCTCCGTCATGGCCTCGATGCGCCCTGGTGGGGCGTGGCGCTCGGCGCGCTGCACGGCCTCAATCTCGCGCTGATCACCTGGATCACGCGCATGATGCTCGGCGCGCAGGCCCGGCCGCCGGTCCTCGTTGCTGCTGTCCTGATCGCCGCGTGCGGCCCGATGAGCCTGTCGGAGGTCGGCACCAGCTTTGCCGACATTCTCACCGCCATACCAATTCTTGCCGGCATCGGGCTGATCCTGATCGACCGCGAACAGGACGGCCGGCGCCTTTTGCTTGCCGGGCTTCTGATCGGCGCCGCCACCGGACTGAAGCTCACCAACGCGACGTTCCTGATCGGGGCCGGGGTCTGTTTGTTGCTCGCGGCGCGCCCGCTTGCGGCGGTGCTGTCCTTTGGTGCCGGCAGTGTCGCCGGCGTGCTCGCGACCGGGGGCGTCTGGGCGTTCAAGATGTGGCGCGACTTCGGCAGCCCGCTGTTTCCGTTCTACAACACGATCTTCCATTCGTCGGAGGCGCCGCCGGTCTCGATCGTCGATACCCGCTTCATGCCGCAGAGCCTCGCCGATGCGTTGGCCTATCCGTTCTATTGGCTGGTCGGACTACATCCCTCGTCGGAATGGGCCTTTCGCGATTCGCGTTTTGCGCTGGTCATCGTGCTGCTGTTCGCGACGATTGCTGTTGGCGCATGGTGCCGGCGCGAGCTCTTGCAACTGCGCGACCGGCAGTTCCTGATATTCTTCTGGGTGAGCTATGTGCTGTGGATGCTGGCGTTCTCGATCCAGCGTTACCTGATCGCGCTCGAACTGCTATCGGCGCCGCTGATCCTGCTGCTGATCACCCGGCTCATGGAGGCCCCGCAGTTGTCTCGATCGTTCGAAGGGAGCGCGCGTCCGCGCGCGCAGCACCTTGTCGCCGTCATCATCGCGCTTGCGATCGCGCTGTGGTCACGGCCGACCGATTGGACGCGGCGGCCGTGGTCTGATCCGTATCGTCCGCAGCTCGCGGCCGGTTTGCAGACCCCTGCGACCTTCCTGCTCCTGCAGAAGCCACTCGGTCACGTCGTGTCACGGCTTCCTGCCGGTTCGCGGGTCTATCAGCTCTCCGAGCTGGTGCTGCCGATCGTGCCGGGCGGCGTGCTGGACCGGCGCATCCGCGCCGGCCTTGCCGATCCCTTGCCGGGCGGGATCTGGGCACTCTATTTCTCCAAGAGCTCGGCGGACAATCCGCCCCGCCTCGAGGCCCTTGAGTCCTATGACCTGAAGATCGATCCGAGCAGAGCGTGCGAGCGGATCGCCGGTGTCGATCGCATCGACATCGAAGCTTGTCCGGTGATATCGCGCGCGGCATCGGCCTCGACCGCGGAGCTCGACCGCGCTGGGCGCGCCTCCAATTAGTTCCTGACTCTGCTCATATGTGGGCGTCGCCGGACGGGCCGACATAGGCGATGCGCACCATGTTGGTCGTGCCAGGCGTTCCGAGCGGCACGCCGGCGACGATCAGGACGCGCTGGCCGGCGCGGACGAAGCCGTCGCGAAACGCGATCGAGCCGGCGCGGTTGACCATGTCGTCCTGGTCGCGCGCGTCCTCGGCGACCACGCAGTGCACGCCCCAGACCACGGACAATTTGCGCCCTGTGGCGATGTTCGGGGTGATGGCGACGATGGGAGGTTTCGGCCGCTCGCGCGCGACCCTGATCGCGGTCGAACCCGAGGAGGTCCAGCAGATGATGGTGGGCAGATCCAGCGTCTCGGCGATCTGCCGCGCTGCATCGGCGATGGCATCACCAGCCGTCGCTTCCGGGTCCGGCCGCTGTGCCGTGATCACTGCGCGATAGGTTAGATCGCGCTCCACTTCCTCGCCGATCCGATTCATGGTCGAGACCGCTTCGACCGGATATTTGCCGGCCGCCGATTCGGCCGACAGCATGATCGCGTCAGCGCCCTCATAGACTGCGGTGGCGACGTCGGAGACTTCTGCGCGGGTCGGCACCGGCGACTGGATCATCGATTCCAGCATTTGTGTTGCCACCACGACCGGCTTGCCGGCGCGGCGGGCCAGCCGCGTCATCTGCTTCTGCAGGCCCGGCACCCGCTCCAGCGGCAGCTCGACGCCGAGGTCGCCGCGGGCCACCATCAGCGCGTCGGACGCCTCCACGATATCGGGCAACCGCTCGATCGCCTGCGGCTTCTCGATCTTGGACATGACGGCGGCGCGGCCGCGGATGATCTTCTTGGCGTCCAGCACGTCATCGGCGCGCTGCACGAAGGACAGCGCGACCCAATCGATGCCGGTATTGAGCGCGGCATCGAGATCGGCGCGATCCTTCGGCGTCATCGCCGACACCGGCAGGTCGGTGTCGGGCAGGCTCACGCCTTTGCGATCGGACATGCGGCCGCCGACCACCACGCGGGTGATCGCATAATTCGCCGAAGTCTCCTCGGCGACCAGCCGCACTTTTCCGTCATCGAGCAGCAAAGCGTGGCCGGGGCGCAGCGCGGCCAGAATCTCCGGATGCGGAAGATAAACCCGGCTGGAATCGCCGGGCGTCTTGTCCGAATCCAGCACGAAGGGTTGGCCGTTCGCCAGCTGCACGGCGCCCTCGGCAAAGGTGCCCAGGCGGAGCTTCGGCCCCTGCAGGTCGACCAGGATGCCGATCGGCCGGCCGTAGCTCGATTCGACATTGCGGATCGCGGCCACCAGCTCCCGCATCTTGTCATGCGGGGTGTGGCTCATATTGATGCGGAACATGTCGGCGCCCGCCTCGAACAGCTTGCGGATCATCGCGCTGTCCGAGGACGCCGGGCCTAACGTCGCCAGAATCTTGATTCGGCGCAGTCGCCTCATGGCTTGGGCGCTGGCGCGGCTGGCGGCTGGCCGGGCGCAGCCGGAGGAGGAGCGGTGCCTTGCGGCGCAGCCGGCAGACCCGGCACATTGCCGCCAGGCCCAAGCGTTCCCGGGATGCCCGGCACCCGCTGTTGCGACGGCTGCTCATTGGCTTCGGTCAGTTGCACGGTCCAGGCGCGCTGATCGCCGGTGTCGACCTCGAAGAAGCCGGTGCGGTCGAAGCCGCGCGCCAGGCAGTTCTCGGTGCCCTTGATGGTGAATTCCTTGTCGCGCGAGCACATGAAGGCTTGGCCCGACCACTCGCCGCCGCGGTCATAATCCAGCGCGTAAATGTAGTAGTAGCGCGCGACCAGGGTTCCCTTGAGCAGGGTTTCGCAGCTGCGCGAGGAGACGTTCCACCAGCCTTCGGTGGTCCAGCCTTCCGCATCCTTGTAGCCGAGCGCAACCCCGACGCGGCTCGAGGTGTTGTTGCAGAGGCGGAAATCCGCCGCCGCGGGGCTGGTCCATAGACAGAATGTTGCCAGCCCAAGCACCGACAGCAGGCCGAGGCCCGGGCGGCAAAGCATGGGCTGGGGAAGGGTGGAGGTTTTGGGGATCATTGCGCGACGCTATATCAAACCTTGACTGGTGTCGCGTGGCTTGGCCGTTCGACGTCAACGGCGGAGGTGGCCGTGATGCAACGCTGCGATCGAGCCCCCAAGCCCTTGTCTGTAACAAGCTTGCCCGCAACACGATATGGCCAACCCGGCGACGAGGCCGCACTATATAACAGAAATCTGCAACAACGTGACAATGGAACGGAAAACGAACGAGATGGCGATGGATACCACCACCCGGACCGAGCTCGAAGCCGCCGCATTCCGCCGGCTGGTCGAGCACCTTCGCGAGCGCACCGACGTTCAAAATATCGATCTGATGAACCTGGCCGGGTTCTGCCGCAATTGCCTGTCGAACTGGCTCAAGGATGCCGCTGACGCCAGTGGCGTGTCGATGAGCAAGGATGAGAGCCGACAGGCGATCTACGGCATGCCCTACGACGAATGGAAGGCGAAGTACCAGCGCAAAGCCACGCCGGCGCAGCTCGAGGCGATGAAGAAGGCGCATCCCGGACATTGAGCTTCGGCGCGGCCGATTGGCGGTGAGAGAGAGAGCAAACGTCAGATTCGCCGCGTGCGATTCGTGACTCTCGCGAATCGCGGCTCATCCGGCAAAGGCAGCCAAAACGCAAGCGGTACGCTGCCTTTTGCGGGCCGCAGCCATTGTGGCCACAACAAGATGTGGGCGCGCTGTGGATGAGGGCGATGTCGCCTTGACGCGGGGCACGCCAGATTTGAGGGTCTGTCCGGACACGCGCCTTGAACGACCGGCGCCTTCATCAGCCACACCAGTTCTTTTGGGAGTACCAGATGGCCACTGCCGCCGCCGCGAAAGACGACGACTCGCCCGCAACCCGCTTTGCCGTAGATCAGCTGAAGTCGATCATCGAGCGGATCGAGCGGCTGGAAGAAGAGAAGAAGGCGATCTCGGAGGACATCAAGGACGTCTATGCCGAGAGCAAGGGCAACGGCTTCGACGTCAAGGCCCTGCGTACCATCATCCGGCTGCGCAAACAGGACCCCAACGAGCGTCAGGAAGAGGAGAGCATCCTCGAGACCTATATGCAGGCATTGGGGATGCTTTAAGCCTGGAACATTGAGACGTGCATTCGACGCTTTCCGTCTGTGACGGGAGGCGTCGTTTCATTTGTGCGCTCGGCTCTGTGCGACGACAGGGGGACGAGGCGTTGCATCACGCCGCCGCGTTCGAACAGGCGCGGATGTCAGGATGTCGGGTTGATGATGTTTTTCGCCCGGCTCTCGCCGGCGCGGCGCTCTCAGCGCAACGAGGCGGCGCGCAGGACGAAGGACTTCGTCTCGAGCTTCACCGTCGCCGATCCCGAGAACTGGTCGTAGCTCAGGCCCGGGGCAGGGTCTTCCGCGAAGCTCATCGCGAGCACCAGTTGCGGCTTGACGAAATAGGTGCGCATGAGCGTGAGATCGGGATCGCCGAGCATCGTCACCGACATCGAGGTCGATGCACTCGGCGCCAGCAGCATGATACGCATCCAGCTGGAGTTGTTTTCCTTCGCGGCGGAAATCCGCGTCGCGGTCGTGACCGGGCTGTCCTGACCCTGTGCGCCCTTGGCCTGTGCTCCGCTGGCGGCCACGGTGTTGGTCTCGGCATTGCGCGCCTGGGACCGCGTGTTGCGGACCGGGATCGGCGCCGATGCTGCGACAATGCGCGAGCGATCGACCGGGGACGAGGCCGGCGGGGCGAACGCCATCGCATTCATAACGCTGGCGGTGGCTTGCGGGTCGGCCGCGCGCCGGGCCGTGATCGCCGCGACCTGCTCGGGCGTTGCCTGCTTCGGATTTGCGGGATCATCACCCCAGAAGCCACGCGCGTTGATGATGTCAGACACGCTCTGTGGCACGGCTTGCCCCGGTGCCGCATGGGCCTCGGCTGTTGGCGCCGGCTGCGCCTTGACCGTTTGAACCAATTGCGAATCGGCTGAAGCAAGCTGCAGCGCGTTTGCGAGTTTGCCGCGCGGTGAAGTCTTGCCGTCCGTCGTCGCCTTGGCGGCGACCACTGCCGCGACGTGCACCGGCTTGGCGTCTGCCTCTGAGGCGCCTTCCTCGTCATCCTCGGCGGGCTTGCCCCGGAACAGGCGCGCAAGCAGGGTGGGCTTGCCTGTGGTCGCGCCGTCGCCATCGCCGCGCTTCTCGATTTCGGCGCGCGCCAGCTCGTAGCCCTTCAGCGGCACGCCGTCGGAGGGGATATGAACGGTGCGACCGTCCGGGAAAACCTTCACCAGCTGGTCATGGTTCATGCGCGGCCAGTGGCGGATGTTGCCGGTATCGAGATGAACGAAGGGCGACCCGGAGGTCGGATAGAAGCCGACGCCGCCGCGCTGCAGGCGCAGGCCGGCATAACGGATTTGTTCGAGCGGCACGCCGGGGATGTAGAGGTCCATCGCATGGCCCAGCATGTGCTGGCTGTGACGGGCGACGCCAGAATGCGCCGAGCGGCGGCGCAGCATCGCGTTGGTGCCGGGCGAGCGATAGGACGAAATGATCTGGATCGGCTGCTTGCCGTCGACGTCGCGATAGACCTCCCACAGGATGTCGAACAGGTGACGGTCCATGACCGTCTCATCCTGGGTGCGCCAGTCGCGCAGGTAATGGTTGAGCTTCTTCAGCGCGTCTTCGTCGTAACGGCCGTCGCGCTTGAAGGTGATCGTGAGATCTTCGTCGGAATGGGTGTGGTGGAAGGAGAGGGTGCGGGTTTCGTTCAGCGCTGCCGCGTCATGAACCGAGCCGGCGGCGCCGAGCAGGAGCAGCGAAGCCAATCCGATCTGGCATCCGGCCTTCCCTGCGAATTGGGGAAGCGAATGCAATTGGCGCACGAAACCAGACAGCAAGATAAGTCCACCCCGTCGACCAGCGTCACCTGAACCGCTCGTGCCAGCCCCAACTGTCGCGAGCGAGAAAACGCGTTCCTAAGGCGGGATGGTTAAGGGAGATTGACCGACCCGCCCCCCAGATTAGGCTTAATATAAGCTCTTGAGTGTGGCGAAAAAGCGCCAGCGATTCTTGGTTGTCCGGAATGGTTAACAGAAAACGACCTCGCTCCAGGCTGTGAGCCGGGGGCGAGGTCGTTGATTTCACAAGACAATTAGGCGTGGCAGCAGATCAGCGGGTGAACACCCCGCGCGGCTGGCCCCGGCGTCCGATGGGGGCCGGCGGCGTCGGGTTGAAGCCGCCACCGCCGAACAGGCGCTCGAAGAAATTCGGCCCCGACGAGTAATCATTACCGGCGGCGACGCTGACCGCACTCGGGAGCGGGCCGGTCGGGCGCGAATAGCTCGGCTGGGCATGGGCGACCACGTTCTCGAGGTCCTTGCCGCGGTTGTTCTTCAGCATCGCGATCATGGTGGCGTCGCGGCCATAGATGTCCTTGCGGAATTGCAGCTTGCCGGCGTCGTCCACGAACGCGGTCTGGTAGGTAATGTTCACCGGGATCGGGGTCGGGAATTTGAGGTCGATCTCGCTGGAGCCGTACATGCTGCGGATCTTCTCCGGCGTGTAGTGCTGGTTCGGCTCGGCGATGTTGAGCAGCACCGAGGCGTACTGATCCGGATACTGCACGCGCATGCAGCCGTGGCTGAAGGCGCGCTCGTCCTTGGCGAAGAGGTATTTGTCCGGCGTGTCGTGCTGGTAGACCAGGAATTTGTTCGGGAAGTTGAAGCGGATGCGGCCGAGCGCATTGGCTTCACCGGGCGGCTGCGAGATGTGGATCGAGCCGTCGCGCGCGCGTTCGAGCCGCAGGCCCATCCGCTCCAGCACAGTCGGATCCTGCTGCAGCGCCGGCAGATACTCGTTGTAGATGATCGACGGCGGCACGTTCCAGGTCGGGTTGACCGTGATGAACTTCATGGTCTCGCTGAGCAGGGGCGTGGCGTGCACGCCCGGCTTGCCCGTCACCACCCGCGTCGTCCAGACCTGGGCGCCGTGCTGCATGACCTTCAGCGTATAGTCGGGAATGTTGAGGATCACATAGGCGTCGCCGATCGCGGGGGCGCCGAGATCGCGCGGCAGCCAGCGCCAGCGCTCCATGTTGACGAGGATGGTATCGATCTGCTTGTCGCGCTTGGGCGTATTGAGCGCCTTGACGGTGCGGTCGTCGAGAATACCGGTCGGCTTGAGCTCGACGCTGTCCTGGAATTTGCGCACCGCAGCGGCGACCTTGGCGTCGTAACGGTCATCGCTCGGATTTTCGACGCCGAGCTTGGCGCGCAGCTGCGGCACGCGCGGGTCCGACATCTGGGCGTCCGCCTCGGGCGCGTTCTTGCCGCGGGCGGGCGTGTATTTCAGCGCGGGGCCATCCTCGATCTGGATCGCCGCAGCCTCTGCGCCGCCGCGCAATTCGGCGAGCTTGGCCTTCAGCTCCTTGTAGAGCTTCTGCGGCGGGTTGTAGCTGTCGAGCGCGGCGGAGGCATCCTTCGCACCGGTGACATTGGCGAGCACCTCGTTCGGATCGATCGGGTGCTCGGGATATTGGATATCGCCGGAGACCTGCGACCAGTGCATGCGGCCGCTCTGCGCCTGCCGCGCATAGTCCAGCATGCTGGCAGTGAGCTTCAAATCGGCATCGGCGAGCGCATCGGGAGATGTCGCAGCCGCCGCGAAATCCGGCACCGGATAGTCCGCAGGGTTCAGGCCGTCGGAGGCCGCCTCCTTCAGCCGCGCGATCACGCCCTTGGCGGCCGCCGTCAGATTGCCTGACTGGGTCCAGATCGGCGCGTAGTCGCGGGTCGTGTAGAACTTCTCGACCGCGGCGCGCTCGGCCTTGCGATCGAGATAGCGCGCGCCCTTGGTCGTCATCAGATCGCGCAGGCGATCGGCGACCGGCTGGTCGGCCGCAGGGACGTTGCTTGCGGCCTTCACCGGATCCTTTGCGGTGTCGGTGGCGGGCGCGGCGGCCGTGGCCGGAGCGTTCGGAGCGGCGGCCGGCGCGGTCGCAGCCTTGTCCGGCTCGGTCGCCGGCGCAGCCGCGCTGTCGGCCGGCTTGATGGCGGGCGCGGCCGGAGCGGCAGCGGTGTCCTGCGGGACTGCCGGCGTCTTGGCCGAATCGGGCGAAACCGTCGCGGTGGTGTCGAGCTTGATGTCGGCAGCGGTCGGCGGCGGCACGTTGGCGGGCTCCGGCCGGGGGATCGCGGCTTCGATTGCGAGTTCAGCGGCACTGCTGCGCGGCGCATCGCCCTGCGCCAGCGCCGATGTCGCCGATACCGTGAGGAAGCTTGCCGCGACGGCCATCAGCACGCGGTCATATCCACCACGGGTCTTCACACAGTCTCGCATCGTCGCGTCCTTTGGATGTTCAGCTTCAGCATGGAACAGCGTCGGTTATCGTCGGCCGGCTTCAGCGCAAAGCTTGTGAGTGGCACGCCTGCACGCAACCGAGTCACGCCAAACGGTACCCACGCCCCAGCTCCGCGGCCAGCGCCGCGCGGGACGACTCACGATAGACTGACTCTCCGGGAAACCCCATCAAACCTATCGTGCGTTTGTGCCACGCGCTTTTTCCTTTGTCTGTCACCGCACGGCAACGGTTCAGATGTTCCATTTATTGCGCGACCTTGCGGCGTTTTTCAGTCAATCGCGGGGCCATCTTGTCTTGTGGTCTTGGTGCATGTGCTAGCGCCTTGCGCTTGCCTCATTCGACCGACGGGCCATTCGCCGCGGCGTCCTCGCCATCGAGATCGCTGCGGTTGACCTCGTCGAGCTTGCGATAGAGCGTGGAACGTCCGATCCTCAGCCGCCGCGCCACTTCCGACATCTGTCCGCGATAGTGCGAGATGGCGAAGCGGATGATTTCAGTTTCGAGCTCTTCCAACGGACGCATCTCGCCCGCCGGAGTGAGCATGGCCAAGCTGCCGTGTGCGGGCAGCGGGGCGATGGGTATATCGTTACCCGACACCATGGTGGGCACGGCCGGCTGGGCCGGCCGCTCCATCACCAGCGGGGGCGCCGGCTGAACCGGCGGCGCGTGGGTCGGGATCAGCGGGAAATCGGCAATGTCGAGCTGGTCGCCCTCGCTCATGACCACCGCGCGATAGACCGCGTTTTCGAGCTGGCGGATGTTGCCAGGCCAATCGAGCTGGGTGAGATAGGCCACCGCCTCGCCGCCGATGCCGGTCAGCCTGCGATTCTCCTCGGCGGCAAAGCGCGCCAGGAAATGCCGCAGCAGATGCGGGATGTCGTCGCGGCGCGCCCGCAGCGGCGGGATCGTCAGCGGCAGCACATGCAGCCGGTAGAACAGGTCTTCGCGGAAATGCCCTTCCTTCACGCGATCGAGCAGCCGGCGGTTGGTCGCGGAAATGATGCGCACATCGACCTTCACCGGTTTGCGGCCGCCGACCGCCTCGACCGCGCCTTCCTGCAGCGCGCGCAGCAGCTTGACCTGCGCGGCGAGCGGCAGTTCGGAGACTTCGTCAAGGAACAGGGTGCCGCCATGGGCTTCGACGAACTTGCCCATGTGGCGTTCGGTCGCGCCGGTGAATGCGCCCTTCTCATGGCCGAACAGGATCGATTCCACGAGATTGTCCGGAATCGCGCCGCAATTGACCGCGACGAACGGCTTTGTCTTGCGCTCGCTCGAACCGTGGATGGCGCGCGCAAACAGCTCCTTGCCGACGCCGGATTCGCCCTCGATCAACACCGGGATCGCGGAGGACGCAGCCTTCTCGGCGATGCGCAGGATCGGCGCCATCGCCTCGCTACGGGTGACGATGTCGGCGAAGGTCAGCCGGCCCTCACGGCTGTGGCGGATGCGCTGCAATTCGCCCTGCAGCGCCGAGGTGTTGAGCGCATTGCGAAGCGAGACCTGGAGTCGCTCCAGGCCGACCGGCTTGACCACGAAATCATGCGCGCCGGCACGCATCGCAGAGACGACATTGTCGATGCCGCCATGGGCAGTCTGCACGATCACCGGGATGGAGAGGCCGGCCTCCCGCATCTTGGCGAGCACGCCCATGCCGTCGAGACCGGGCATCACGAGGTCGAGCACGAGCGCGTCGATCGCGAGTGCGTTGGGGCCGGTCAGCTTGTCGATGACCGCATCGCCGGTATCGACGACGATCGCCTCATAGCCGCATTTCTGCACCATGTTCTCTACCAGCCGACGCTGGACTGGATCGTCGTCGGCGATCAAAATGCTGGCAGCCATGGCTTTCCTCGCACGCTACAACTATCTGTCTCGAATCGGGTCACTCTCGCCGACACCGATTAACGCAACCTTAATCGTTGCGGTTCGGGACAACGTTTGAACACAGGTTACGGACACACGATGACCTCGCGCGCTTCTTCTTCCGCTCTCCGCAAGACCGCCAAATCGGCTGCCAAGTCGGCCGTCAAGTCTGCCGTCAAGAACAAGGCTCCCGCGAAACCGGCGAAGAGGAGTGTCGCCAAGGCGCCCGCGAAGGCCGGCGCGTTGCCCGAATGGAACCTGGACGATCTCTATTCCGGGATCGATGCGCCGGAGATCGAGCGCGATCTCGAGGAGATGGACGCCGACTGCATCGCGTTCGAGGCCGACTATAAAGGCAAGCTCGCCGAGCACACCGCGCGCGACGATGGTGGCGAATGGCTCGCACGCGCCGTCCGGCGCTATGAGGCGATCGACGATCTCGCAGGACGGCTCGGGTCATTCGCAGGCCTGATCCATGCCGGCGACAGCGTCGATCCCGCGATCTCCAAATTCTACGGCGATATCTCGGAACGGCTGACGGCGGCTTCGACCCATCTTCTGTTCTTTCCGCTCGAGCTCAACCGCATCGACGATGAGGTCATCGAACGTGCAATGCAGACGCTGGCCCTCAACCATTACCGGCCCTGGATCGAAGACCTGCGCAAGGACAAGCCCTATCAGCTCGAGGATCGAGTCGAGCAGCTGTTTCACGAGAAGTCGCAGACCGGTTATTCGGCCTGGAACCGGCTGTTCGACCAGACCATCGCCGGCCTCCGATTCAAGGTCGCGGGCAAGGAGCTTGCGATCGAGCCGACGCTGACGCTGCTGCAGGATCGCGACGGCGCCAAGCGCAAGGCGGCCGCGGAAGCATTGGCCAAGACCTTCAAGGCCAATGAGCGCAGCTTTGCGCTGATCACCAACACGCTGGCCAAGGACAAGGACATCTCCGACCGCTGGCGCGGTTTCCAGGACGTCGCGGACTCGCGCCATCTCAATAACCGCGTCGAGCGCGAGGTGGTCGATGCGCTGGTGTCCTCGGTACGCGCGGCCTATCCGAAGCTGTCGCATCGCTACTATCAGCTGAAGGCGCGCTGGTTCAAAAAGAAGAAGCTCGCGCATTGGGACCGCAATGCGCCGCTGCCCTTCGCCGCGACCTCGACCATTGCCTGGCCCGAGGCGAAGGACATGGTGCTCTCGGCCTATCGCGGCTTCTCGTCCGACATGGCCGACATTGCGCAGCGATTCTTCGACGATCGCTGGATCGACGCGCCGGTGCGGCCCGGCAAGGCGCCGGGTGCCTTCTCACATCCGACCACGCCGTCGGCGCACCCATACGTCTTGATGAACTACCAGGGCAAGCCGCGTGACGTGATGACGCTCGCGCATGAGCTCGGCCATGGTGTGCATCAGGTGCTGGCGGCCAAGAACGGCGCGCTGATGGCGCCGACGCCGTTGACCTTGGCGGAGACCGCAAGCGTGTTCGGCGAGATGCTGACCTTCAAGCGGCTCCTGCGCGAGACCAAGAACCCCAAGCAGCGCCAGGCGCTGCTCGCCGGCAAGGTCGAGGACATGATCAACACGGTGGTCCGGCAGATCGCGTTCTATTCCTTCGAGCGCGCCGTGCACACCGAGCGCAAGAACGGCGAGCTGACGGCCGAGCGGATCGGCCAGATCTGGCTCTCGGTGCAGACGGAGAGCTTGGGGGAGGCGATCGAGATCAAGCCGGGTTATGAGAATTTCTGGATGTACATCCCGCACTTCATCCATTCGCCGTTCTACGTCTACGCCTACGCGTTCGGCGACTGTCTCGTGAACTCGCTCTACGCGGTCTACGAGAATGCCGCGGAAGGGTTCGCCGAGCGCTATTTGGCGATGCTCGCCGCCGGCGGCACCAAGCATTATTCCGAGCTGCTCAGGCCGTTCGGGTTGGATGCCAAGGACCCGAAGTTCTGGGACGGCGGCTTGTCCGTCATTGCCGGCATGATTGACGAGCTGGAGGCAATGGGCTGAGGGAAACTGGAGCGTAAAACATTTGTTGAACGGATGCAGGAGGCGTGTTATACGGATTGTATAACGGAGCGCGTGCCATGAATGAAAATCCCAAAGAGCTTCGCCCCGATTCCAGCGTGGTTCTTCAGGTTCGGAAGATCGGTAACTCCATCGGCTTCATCTTGCCGAAGGAGATGGCTGCCCGGTTGAATCTCAAGGAAGGCGACAAGCTGTTTCCTCACGAGCAGCCTGGTGGCGGCCTCGTTCTGACCCCGCACGATCCGGATTTTGAGAAAGCCATGACAGTCGCGCGGCGCGGCATGAAGCGGTATCATAACGCACTTGCCGAGCTGGCTAAGTGAGTGAGCCATTTTGGCTCACCCGCCAGATGATCATAGCGATCCACGACGAGCAGCTCGCGATCCATAGTGGGGCGAGCGGCTTGCGCGACGAGGGGATGCTCGAGTCAGTGCTGGATAGGCCCAAGAACAAATGGGCCTATGAAGGCGCTGAACTTCCCGAACTCGCAGCGGCCTATGCCTATCGCATCGCGCGCAATCATCCGTTCGTCGATGGCAATAAGCGGACCTCATTGCTGGCGCTCTATACCTTTCTCGGCGTGAACGGCTTCGACTTCGACGTGCCGGAGGCGGAAGCTGCAGCCATGATCCTCTCACTGGCCGCGGACGAGGTCAGCGAGCAAAGCCTGACGCGCTGGATCCTGGACAATTGGCCGGCCGAATGAGCTGATAAGCAGGCCTGATCAGCAAAGTTGTGCAATCCGGGCGCCGTTGCCCTCAGACCCGCTTTGCGCTATGCGACCTTCTTAAACGATACGTTTTTGGGGGACCCAGATGGCAGATCACGGCGAAGTCGCCTATTCGACGGCGGACGGTAACGACTACGCAGAGCATGAGGCGACCTACCTCGGCTTCATCAAGCTCGTGAAGTACGGCACGGTGACCGTCGCGCTCATCGTCATCTTGATGGCGATTTTCCTCACTTAAGTCGGTTTGCCCGCCACAAGTCGCTGGCGGGCTTTCAGCCGCCTGGCTGAAATCCCTGGAATTCCGCCCCTCTACAGCTCGCGCGCGCATCCGCGCCGGAGGCCTCATGAAGATTGCCGTCGCCAAGGAAATCGACCCGTCGGAGCCGCGGGTTGCCGCCTCTCCCGATACGGTGAAGAAATTCAAATCCTTAGGCGCCGAGGTCGCGATCGAGCCGGGCGCCGGCCTCAAGTCAGGCGTGCCGGACGCCGAATTCACTGCTGCCGGCGCGACCGTCAGTGCTGATGCGCTCAAGGACGCTGACATCGTCATCAAGGTGAAGCGGCCGGAGCCGTCGGAGCTTGCCCAATACAAGCGCGGCGCGTTGGTCATCGCGATCATGGACCCCTATGGCAACGATGCCGCGCTGAAAGCGATGGCCGATGCCGGCGTCTCGGCGTTCGCCATGGAGCTGATGCCGCGCATCACCCGGGCGCAGGTCATGGACGTGCTGTCGAGCCAGGCCAACCTCGCCGGCTATCGCGCCGTGATCGAGGCCGCCGAGGCATTTGGCCGCGCCTTTCCGATGATGATGACCGCGGCGGGCACCGTACCGGCGGCGAAACTGTTCGTGATGGGCGTCGGCGTTGCGGGCCTGCAGGCGATCGCCACGGCGCGCCGTCTGGGCGCGATCGTCTCCGCCACCGACGTGCGGCCTGCGACCAAGGAGCAGGTCGAGAGTCTCGGCGCCAAATTCCTTGCCGTCGAGGATGAGGAGTTCAAGAACGCGCAGACCGCCGGTGGCTACGCCAAGGAGATGTCCAAGGAGTACCAGGCCAAGCAGGCGGCGCTGACCGCCGAGCATCTCAAGAAGCAGGACGTCGTGATCACGACGGCGCTGATCCCGGGGCGGCCGGCGCCACGGCTGGTCACGCTCGACATGGTCAAGTCGATGCGGCCGGGCTCGGTGCTGGTCGATCTCGCCGTCGAGCGCGGCGGCAACGTCGAGGGCGCCAAGCTCGGCGAGACCGTCGAGATCGACGGCGTCAAGATCGTCGGTATTCCGAACCTTGCCGGCCGCGTCGCGGCCTCGGCCTCCGGCCTCTATGCGCGCAACCTGTTCTCCTTCATCGAGACCCTGGTCAACAAAGAAACCAAGGCGCTCGCCGTCAATTGGGATGATGAACTGGTCAAGGCCACGGCTTTGACAAAGGATGGCGCCATCGTCCATCCGAATTTCCAGCCGAAGGCATAGTCAGAGGCATCAGGAGAAAAGTCATGGAGCATGTCGCCCAAGCCGTTGATCCCTTCGTGTTCCGGCTCTCGATCTTCGTGCTGGCGGTATTCGTCGGCTACTTCGTGGTGTGGTCGGTGACCCCCGCGCTGCACACGCCGCTGATGTCGGTGACCAACGCGATCTCCTCGGTCATCGTGGTCGGTGCGCTGCTCGCCGGCGGGGTTGCAAACGTTTCGAGCGGCAGCGGCTGGGCCCGCGCCTTCGGATTCGTCGCGCTGATCTTTGCCTGCATCAATATCTTCGGTGGCTTCCTTGTCACCCAGCGCATGCTGGCGATGTACAAGAAGAAGGCCAGGTAGGCGGCCCCTCGGGGTTGAAGAGGCGAATGGGGACCTGAGATGAGCGCCAATCTGTCGGCATTTTTGTATCTTGTGGCGGGTGTGCTGTTCATCCTGTCGCTGCGGGGGCTGTCGAGCCCGGCTACGTCGCGCCGGGGCAATCTGCTCGGCATGGTCGGTATGGCGATCGCGGTCGCCACCACGCTGGCCAATCATCCTCCGGCGGATGGGCTTGCCTGGCTGCTCGTCGTGGTCGGTATCGCGATCGGCGGTACGATCGGCGCGCTGGTCGCGCGGCGCGTGCCGATGACCGCGATGCCGGAACTGGTGGCGGCGTTCCACTCGCTGGTCGGCATGGCGGCGGTGCTGGTCGCAGCCGGCGCGTTCTATGCGCCGGAAGCCTTTGACATCGGCTCGCCCGGCAACATCCACACCCAGAGCCTGGTCGAAATGTCGCTGGGTGTCGCCATCGGCGCCTTGACCTTCACCGGCTCGGTGATCGCGTTCCTGAAACTGTCGGCGCGCATGAGCGGCGCCCCGATCATCCTGCCGGCGCGTCACCTCATCAACGTCGCACTCGCCATTGCCCTGGTGGCCTGCATCGTCGGCCTCGTCGCCACCGGCAGCGCGGTCTTCTTCTGGCTGAACGTGATCCTGGCGCTGGCGCTCGGCGTGCTCATGATCATCCCGATCGGCGGCGCCGACATGCCGGTCGTGATCTCGATGCTCAACTCCTATTCCGGTTGGGCCGCGGCCGGCATCGGCTTCACGCTCGGCAATTCGGCGCTGATCATCACCGGCGCGCTGGTCGGCTCCTCGGGCGCGATCCTGTCCTACATCATGTGCCACGCGATGAACCGGTCCTTCATCTCGGTCATCCTCGGCGGCTTCGGCGGCGAGACCGCCGCTGCGGCCGGCGGTACCGGTGAGCAGAAGCCGGCCAAGCTCGGCTCGGCCGAGGATGCGGCCTTCATCATGAAGAACGCGTCCAAGGTCATCATCGTGCCCGGCTACGGCATGGCGGTGGCGCAGGCCCAGCACGCACTGCGCGAGATGGCGGACACGCTGAAGAAGGAAGGCGTCGAGGTGAAATACGCCATCCACCCGGTGGCCGGCCGCATGCCCGGCCACATGAACGTGCTGCTCGCCGAAGCCAACGTCCCCTATGACGAGGTGTTCGAGCTCGAGGACATCAACTCCGAATTCGCCCAGGCCGACGTCGCCTTCGTGATCGGCGCCAACGACGTCACCAATCCGGCGGCGGAAGAGGACAAGTCCTCACCGATCTACGGCATGCCGGTGCTGCAGGTCTGGAAGGCGGGCACCGTGATGTTCATCAAGCGCTCTCTGGCGTCCGGCTACGCCGGCATCGACAATCCGCTGTTCTATCGCGACAACACGATGATGCTGCTCGGCGACGCCAAGAAGATGACGGAAAGCATCGTCAAGGCGATGTAAGTCGCCGCAGGGAGCCATAGCTAGATCAAGATGGCTCTCCTCAAATGGCTCATGATTGTTCTCGCCGGGCTGTACGCCTGCGGCCTTGCCGTGCTGTTCGTGCGGCAGCGCGCGATGCTGTTCCCGATCCCGCCGGTCGGGCGCATTGCGCCTGACCAGGCCGGGTTTCCACAGGCCGAAGAACATGTGCTGACCTCGGCCGATGGCGAGAAGGTCATCGTCTGGCACGTGCCGGCAAGGGCCGGCCGCAAGGTCGTGCTGTATTTTCCCGGCAATGGCGACTTTCTCGCCGGTGTCGTTCCCCGCTTGAAGGCGCTCACGGCCGATGGCACCGGTCTGGTTGCGCTGTCCTATCGCGGCTATGCCGGATCGAGCGGTAGCCCGAGCGAGCACGGGCTGCTATTGGATGCCAACGCCGCCTATGCCTTCACGGCCGAGCGTTATGCGGCGGATCGCATCGTGATCTGGGGATTCTCGCTTGGCACTGGCGTTGCCACCGCGATCGCGGCCGACAAGCCGATTGCCAAGCTGATCCTGGAAGCCCCTTATGCGTCGACCGTCGAAGTCGCCAGCGCGATGTTCCCCTTCGCGCCGGTCAGCCTGCTGATGCTGGATCAGTTCCGCTCCGACCTGCGCATCGCGCGCGTCAAAGTGCCGCTGTTGATCATGCACGGCGAGAAGGATCCCGCGATTTCTATTCGCTTCGGGGAACGACTGTACCAGCTTGCGCATGACCCCAAGCAATTCGTACGGTTTCCTGAAGGCGGGCACAACGATCTGGATTCATTTGGTGCAACGGAGACGGCAAAGAGATTCATCGACGCTTCATAGGGCCGTCGCCACCCGTTTGTTGCGATCGCTCGCTGCTGCCGTGCCGCTCGCAATTTGGCCTGCCAGCGCGCAGGCCGCCTCCGGCCTTGATGGCGCTGCCATGCGCTGGCCATTCGCATTGCCGTTCGCAGGCCTGCTGCTCTCGATCGCGCTCGGCCCGCTGTTGTTGCCAAAGTTCTGGCATCACCATTACGGCAAGGCTGCAGCCTTCTGGTCTCTCCTGACGCTTGCCGCGCTCTCAGGGTTCGCCGGATTCGTGCCTGCACTGCAATCCTTCATTCACGTGCTGCTCGACGAATATCTCAGCTTCATCCTGCTGCTGTTTGCACTCTACACCGTGACCGGCGGCATTCTCATCACCGGCAGCATCCGCGGCACGCCGGTGACCAATACCGGCATTCTCATGCTGGGAACGATCATTGCGTCGGTGGTGGGAACCACCGGCGCGGCCATGATCCTGGTGCGGCCGCTGATCCGCGCCAATTTGACACGGCGGCACAACGTCCATGTGCTGGTCTTCTTCATCATCCTGGCCGGCAATATCGGCGGCGCCTTGAGCCCGCTCGGCGACCCGCCGTTGTTCGTCGGTTTCCTGCATGGGGTCGACTTCTTCTGGACCACGCGGAACATCTGGTTGCAGACGGCGATCGTGGCCGGATTGCTGCTGGTCTGTTTTGCCTGCCTCGACTGGCGGCTGTCCCGCGTCGAGCCGCCGCCGGACAAGACGATCGCGCGCCACCCGGTGCGCATTCGCGGGCTCGTCAATGTCGTGCTGGTCGGCGCCATCGTCGTGAACATTCTGCTGTCGGCGACCTGGCAGCCGGGCGTGGCGTTCGACGTGTTCGGCACGCGATTGGAATTGCAGAACCTGGTGCGCAATGCGCTTCTTGTCGTCATTGCTGGCTTGTCGCTGTGGCTGACGCCCGAGGAGCATCGGGAGGCGAACGGCTTCACCTGGGAGCCGATCCGCGAGGTGGCGAAGCTGTTCGCGGCGATCTTCACCGCGATCGTTCCGGTGGTGGCGATGCTGCAGGCCGGACGCAACGGCAGCTTCGCCTGGCTGTTGGACGCGGTCACCACGCCTGGCGGCGCGCCGCGTGAAGTGGCCTATTTTTGGTTCACGGGCCTGACGTCGGCATTCCTGGACAATGCACCAACCTACCTGCTGTTCTTTGAACTGGCCGGCGGTAATGCGCAGGTGCTGATGCGCGAGCTGTCCGGGACGCTGGCGTCGATCTCGATGGGCGCGGTCTATATGGGGGCGCTGACCTATATCGGAAATGCGCCCAACTTCATGGTCGAGGCGATCGCTCGCGAGCGCGGGATCAGGATGCCGAGCTTCTTCGGCTATATGCTATGGGCTGCGGCGGCGCTGATTCCGCTATTCCTGTTGTTGACCTTGCTGCCGATTCCCCCGCTGCTCAGCACCAACTGAGCTGCTCCTCCGGCTTCGATGGCCCGCAAATCATGAGGACCTTTGCCAGATGAGCGCCCACAACGCCACGCCGAGATCGGCCGTGATCTTTCCCGCCCTGGCCGTGCTGCTGGTCGCGCTCGTGATCGGGACGGGATACGCGTTCACACCCACGCCGGCCGGGCTGGTGTTCGCGGCCGTCCTGCTGATCGTCCTGTTCGGCACCGTGTTTGCGGCCGTGCACCATGCGGAGGTGATCGCCCACGAGATCGGCGAGCCCTACGGCACGCTGCTTTTGACCCTGGCCGTGACAGTGATCGAGGTTGCGCTGATCGCCACCATCATGCTCGGCGACAAGGCGGCGCCAGCGCTCGCCCGCGACACCGTGTTTGCGGTGGTGATGATCGTGTGCAACGGCCTGGTCGGAGTCTGCATCTTCATCGGGGGGCTGCGCTATCGCGAGCAGGACGTCCAGGTCTCGGGGGCCAATCTTTATCTGAGCGTGCTGTTCACGCTGGCGACGATCACGCTGGTGCTGCCCAACTTTACCCTGACCAGTGTGGGTCCGGTGTATTCGCTGGGCCAGCTCGGGTTCGTCAGCGTGGTCACGATCCTGCTCTATGCGGTCTTCCTGTACACCCAGACCGAACGGCACCGAGATTATTTCATCAGAGATTCGCTGGGGTTCACCGAGGACGGTCCAAAGCTGCCCCGGCGGATGCTGGTCTTCAGTATCGTGCTCCTGATGGTCGCGCTGCTCTCGGTCGTCCTGCTTGCAAAGAAGTTCTCCCTGGTGGTCGACGCGGGCGTCGCCGCCACGGGTGCGCCGCCGGCCCTCGCCGGTGTCCTGGTCGCGCTGCTGATCCTGCTGCCCGAGAGCGTGGCGGCGATTTCGGCCGCGCGCGCCAATGATCTGCAGAAGAGCATCAACCTCGCGCTCGGCTCGTCGCTCGCGACCATCGGATTGACGATCCCTGCGGTGGCGGCTGCCGCATCCGCGCTCGACAAGCAGCTGGTGCTCGGCCTCGATTCGCAGGGAATGGTGCTCTTGCTGCTGACATTCGCGCTGAGCATGCTGACCTTCGGCACCGGCAGGACCAATATCTTATTTGGGCTGGTGCACATGGTCGTGTTCGCCGTATTCCTGTTGCTGTTGTTCGTGCCGTGATTTGAGGGGGAAGACGAGATGCTGAGCGCCCAATCCGATGTCCAGGTCGACGCCCCGGAAGTCCGGGTCACCGAATGGCGCCTTGCGCCCGGCAGTGCCACCGGCCGCCACATTCATGAGATGGATTATGTCATTGTTCCCGTGACCGCGGGCGAGATGACCATCGTGGCCCCGAGCGGAGAACGGACCAAGGCGCAGCTCGCGGCCGGAAAATCCTATTTCCGCAAAGCCGGTGTGGAACATGACGTTCTGAACGAAACGTCAGCCGAGATCGTCTTCCTAGAAATTGAGTTGAAGCCTTAAAGCTTTTGTTTACTGAATTGCCACGGATGTGTCGTATCTGATCCCTTAATTGTGCCTCAAAGTTCCCGCAAATACCGGCGGGGAGTGGTTAGCATGCTGAAATACCTGAATAAGCTCGCCCTGGAGATCGTCCCCTCGGTGGTTGCGACCATCCTCGGGGCCTATATCGTTAACCACTACATCAACGCCAAGCCGACCACCCCGGCAGCAACCGTCGCGGCCGCGGCGCCGACGGCGACCGATTCCAAAATTGATTCTTCCAAGACGGATGCGGCGAAAGCCGATTCCAAGCCCGCTGAGACGTCGGGTGAGCTCTCCAATATCCCCGCGCCCGGGATCAAGGCCAAGGGCATTGCCGAAAAGTCGGTGACCGACAAGGGCGGGGCTGACAAGCCGGCCGAGGTCAAGCCTGCCGACACCGCAAGTGCGCCGGCCGAGACGCCGCGCCATACGCCGGCGCGGGAAAAGCTGATTGCACGGAGCACGCCGACTGAAACTCCGGCTCCGGAGGAGCATCGTGACGCAGCCGATCTGGCGCGGGCCGCGATCGAACGGCTGCGGGCGAGCGAGGCGGCCAAATCGTCCGAGAAGCCATCCTCCGAGAAACCGGCTGAGAAGTCTTCCGATGCGGCGCGCGTGCCGGCAGATCCGCCCCGTGTCGTGACGGCGGCCCCGCCGGTCTCGCCCGTGCGTCCGCTGCCGCCGCCGATCACGGTGTCGACGCCGCCGGCCGACGCTCCGGTTGCGCTTGGCCCGGCGCCCGGCAACCCGGCTTACACCGGCTCGGTTCAGCCGGATGGCCGGCCGACGCCGCCGGCTGATATCCCTCTGGCGCCTCCGCTTCGGCCGCTCGATCTGCGGGCCGACACGGAATCGGCCAAGGAGCGGATGCACAATGTGGCTGAGGACATGATCTCCGCGGCCAAGTCGGTGTTCCACGCCGTGATTCCGAAGTAGCCGAACGGGGCTTCCGCTCGGAGGAAGCCGGGCCGGCGTTCAAGGTCGGGAAGCAAGAGCCGGAAATCAGGAGAAGGTGCGCGAATTGCCTGCCGTTTTTGGCGTCGCGCGTTGATGTGGCCGCTTAAGGGGCTCATTGCTCCAGCCTCGCTGCTGCCATCATGAATGCCAGGTTAGCGGAACCAAGTCTGCGCCGACAACCGGCTCAAAAACAAATCGGCTCAAAACAAAAGCGCGAGCCGCAAGGCCCGCGCCGTTCATCTCAGAAATTGAGAGAGAGTTGCGATCAGCGCACGCCGCCGCTGCGCGCACCCGCGCCCGGACCACGGCCCGCACCCCGGTCGCCCCCGGCGCCAGCGCCGAACACCGGCTTCGGCTTCATCGGCAACAGACCTTCACGCTGCAGCTTCTTGCGCGCCAGCTTGCGTGCGCGGCGCACGGCTTCAGCCTTTTCCCGGGCTTTCTTCTCAGAGGGCTTCTCGTAATGTCCGCGGAGCTTCATCTCGCGGAAAATGCCCTCGCGCTGCATCTTTTTCTTGAGCGCCTTGAGGGCTTGATCGACATTGTTATCGCGAACGAGAACCTGCACGCGGCATCCTCTTTCTCAGTACATCGGTTTGGAATCTGGTGAAGCCAGGGCTGGCAAATGGCCTCGCCCTTAACCTTGAGCGCGCCGATGTATCAGACAACGGAACGGATGTCCACCCGCCGCAGTGGGCCCTAACGCAAAGTTTAGCAGTATTTGGGCCGAAGCCGACCCGCTCACCTGGATTCGGCCGGCCCCGGGGTTACCTGCGTCACATGACCCATCTTGCGGCCGGGCCGCGGCGTTCCCTTGCCATAGAGGTGCACGGTTGCACCGGGGACCGTGAGCCATTGCTCATAGGTGTTGATCTCTTCGCCGATCAGGTTGGTCATCGTGACATGACCGTGCCGCAGCGGCTTGCCCAAGGGCCAGCCGGCGATGGCGCGGATGTGCTGCTCGAACTGTGAGATCGAGGCGCCGTCGAGCGTCCAATGCCCGGAATTGTGGACCCGCGGCGCGATCTCGTTGACCAGCACGCGCGGTCCGTCGTCGTCCGGCACCACGAACATCTCGACCGCGAGCACGCCGACATAGTCGAGCGCCGTGGCAATCCGGCTGGCGATGTCCCGGGCCTGATCGGCGAGCGCATCGGGGATCGCGGCCGGCGCTCGCGAGATCTTTAAGATGTGATCGCGATGCTCGTTCTCGGTCACATCGAAACATTCGACCTGCCCGTCGGCGGCGCGCGCCGCGACCACCGAGATCTCACGATCGAAGGGGACGAAGGCCTCCAGGATCGCAGATCGGGTGCCGAGTTCGGCCCAGACGCGTTCGAGATCGTCGCCGGAGCGGATCTTGATCTGCCCCTTGCCGTCATAGCCGAAGCGGCGGGTCTTGAGCACGGCGGGCAGGCCGATCCGCACGATCGCCTCGCGCAGGGAGGCGACCGAAGAGACATCGGCATAGGCCGCAGTCCGAATGCCCAGCGAGGTGACGAAATCCTTTTCCGCCAGGCGATCCTGCGTTGTCTCGAGCACCGAACGGCTCGGCAGCACCGGCCGTCTCGCAGCCAGCACCATGGCCGCCGCAGAGGGGACGTTCTCGAATTCGTAGGTCACCACGTCGACGTCGTTGGCGAACAGTTCGAGCGCCTCGACGTCGGCATATTCGGCGCAGGTGGCGTTGAGCACGACGTCGAAGGCCGGCGAATCCGGGTCCGGCGAAAACACCTGGCAGCGCAACCCAAGCCGTGCCGCCGCAAGCGCCAGCATGCGCCCCAGCTGTCCGCCGCCGAGAATGCCGATGGTATCGCCGGGCTTCAGTCGCACCCGATGGGACGCGGTCACGCCGATCCCTCCGGACGCTCGGCGACCTGCTCGCTCTGCTGGATCCGCCATGCGGAAAGGCGCGAGGCCAACGCCGAATCACTCAATGCGAGCACGCTCGCGGCCAACAGTGCTGCGTTGATCGCTCCGGGCTTGCCGATTGCCAGCGTGCCGACCGGAACGCCGGCCGGCATCTGGACGATGGAATAGAGCGAATCGAGGCCGGACAAGGTCTTGGACTCCACGGGCACGCCGAATACCGGCAATTCGGTCAACGCAGCCGTCATGCCGGGCAAATGAGCGGCGCCCCCGGCGCCGGCAATGATGACCTTGAAGCCAGCTGCCTTGGCCCCTTTGGCAAATGCGTAAAGCCGATCGGGGGTCCGATGCGCCGAGACGATGCGGGTCTCGTAGCCAAGTCCCAGCTCCGCCAACGCATCGGCGGCATGACGCATGGTATTCCAGTCCGACTGGCTTCCCATGATAATGGCGATCGGGGCAGTCATCAGCTCAATTCTTCTCAGGAATCCATAAACATGAGCCGGATTATAGGGTCCGGCCCGACAGCGGCAAGGCGTGGCAAGGAGACGGGAATGCACTATCCTGTCTTGGCAAATCGCGGCAAGCCTATAAGCAGGGCGCGGTCAGGTATTCGATGAAAAAGCACCGCAATTGGCGCGCCGGAACAGCCGCGAAACCGGGAGCCCGGGTTGGGCTGCCCAGACGCGGAAGGGACGAGGGGGAACCCGCTACCCGCCCCGAAGGCGCACGCCAGACCATTCACCGGTTGCGGCTGGAACTTGCGCAGGCGCGGAGGCAGATCGAGGACCTCAGGGCCAGCGCGGATCGGGATGTCCTGCTCGACATCTTCAATCGTCGCGCTTTTGTCCGCGCAGTGGATCGCTCGATCGCCTACATCAAACGGTACGGAGCAACCGGGGCGCTGATCCTCCTCGACGTCGACCATCTCAAACCGATCAACGATACCTTCGGTCACGCGGCGGGAGATAAGGTACTCAAGGCGGTGGCGCGAGCTTTGACCGCGCAAGTGCGCTCGTCAGATGTGGTCGGGCGTTTGGGAGGCGACGAGTTCGGCGTGCTGCTGTGGAACTTGAGCGCGGCGGATGCCGACGCCAAGGCTCGATCGCTGGAGCACGCGATCGATACGCTGAGCTTCGAATTCGATCAGCGCACGGTCCACGCCGGAGCCTCGGCCGGGATTGCAATTCTGGACATGCACGCCGATCCCGCGCGCGCGCTGGAACAGGCCGACCGCGCTATGTATGTCCGCAAGGCAGAGCGGCGGCACCCATGTGGCACACTGATCCGAGCGTAGCAGGTAGCCGAGGACAGGCGCTTACATCTCGCCGAGATCGTCCGGCACCTGTCCGAACGTGCGCAGCAGCCGTGCGTCGCTGAACGCGCCAATCATGGGATCGCCGCTGCGGCTGAAGGCGACGGCGCCGATATTCCCGTCCAGGCGCGACATCATCTCGGCGCGGCGCAGCGCCGTGGTCGAACTCTGGCATTCCTCTGCCGTGCCTGCAATCAGAGCCCCGGAGGAATCCTGCGTAAACGGCATGGCAACGTAGTAGGTGATCTCAGACATTGCGCGGTCTCCTCGAACTCCTTTCAGTGGTGAACGGCGCGCGAATCTCGCGGGAATCCCGAGAAGCCGCCGATCAGGCGGCGTCGATCACCGCGCCATCAATTGCGTTCGGTATGCAGCCGCAGGCCACCGCGGCGCGCAGTTCCTGCAATTCAATCTCGAGATATTCGTTGGCCATGATCAGCGCCTTGATGGTCGAGCGAAGGTTGCCGTCACACATCGCGATTGCCTGATCGCAGGCGCGTTCATAAATGGCATTGTCGATTGAAAAGGCGTCGGTCGAAAAAGCTTCTGTTGAGGAGGCTGGGGGCATCGGAGACTCCTGGGTCAAATTGGCCGGACGACAATCACAATTCGATTGTTCTCTTTTTGTTCTAAATTGTCAAGTAGGCCTCCACCGGCCCGCACCGTAGAGACCTCGCATCAGGCAATGATGTCGGGTGTGATCTGGTCTTCGATGAAGGCGATCCGATCGCGCAACAACAGCTTGCGCTTCTTCAGCCGTTGCAACCGCAAGAGATCGGGCGCCGGGGATTGATGCAATGCATCAATCGCCGCGTCGAGGTCGCGGTGTTCCTGCTGCAAGCGTGCGAGTTCTGCGTGCAGCTCGCGCTCGTCCTGGTCGGCCATGATCTATAATAACAAAAAAGCAGGGAGGGAGGAAAAGGCTTGCGGGAGGGACAATCGAATATTGCTGCAGCGAAGCTGCGACGCAAGCCATGAACGTCCGGCTCATGGTGTTGTCCTACTGAATTTCAAGTTCGCAGTGGCCACGATTTGCGCGCGATCTGCTCACGGTTCGTTACACATGGCGCGGGAATTCGAGGCGCAAATTTACACCTGCGGTCGACTGGCCCATCGACACGATACGCGACTTGTGTACACTCCAGAGTCCTGGTCGAATCTCAGGTTAACTTACCGAGGAGGTTTCGAATGGCCATTCAGGCGCATCTCGTTGAACTGGAACGTAAGCACAAAGTTCTTGAAAACGAATTGCATGAAGCTCTCCTACACCCATCAACTGACGACTTGCGGATTGCCGAATTGAAGCGACGAAAGCTGATGGTAAAGGATGAGATCGAGCGCTTGAAGCAGACCACCATTTCCGAAACGCTTCACTGAGGTTGAATACATCACGTCAGTACGTGATCTGGGATGGACGGTATTGTCCCATCCCAGATCAAGTTGGTATCATTTCATTCTGGCGATCCCCCAGCGTCCTCGTGTGTGGACGCGCGTGAGGGGCGAGTAGCTGTCGTTGTTACTCGTTATTAGTTCTGTTCGGTCTGGCCGAACCGCTGGGTGATCGCTTGAGGCACGGATCGCTTAAAGGCACCCATCTCTCAGGGCACGATCTAAAGGCCGGCGAGCTCGCCGACGTGATCGGCAATCGCCAGCGATGACGTCAGTCCCGGCGATTCGATTCCGAACAGATTGATCAGCCCTTCAACGCCGTGATCGCGCGGCCCCTGGATGAGGAAGTCCTGCGTGGCAACAGCGGGTGGAACGATCTTGGGGCGAATGCCCGAATAGGCCGGCATCAGCGCGCCGTCAGGCAGCGTCGGCCAGTATTTTCGGATTGCGGGATAGAAGCGTTCGGCCCGCGCGGGATCGACCGCATAGTCGATGTGATCGACCCATTCGACGTCCGGGCCGAAGCGAGCCTGTCCGGCCAGATCCAGCGTCAGATGCACGCCGAGCCCGCCGGGCTCCGGCACCGGATAGATCAGCCGTGCAAACGGCGCCCTGACGCTGCAGCTGAAGTAGTTGCCCTTGGCCAGGTAGGCCGGCGGAATCAGCTCCAGCGGCATGCCGTCGATCATGCGCGCCACCATGGAGGCATTCAGCCCGGCTGCGTTGACGAGCAGCCCGCAGGCGAGCGTCATCGGCTGCTCGCCGCCGGCATCGAGTTCGATATGGCCAGCATCGGCCTTGGCACGCAGCAAAGGCGTGTGAAAGGCAAATGCAGCACCCGCCGCTTCGGCTTCGCCGCGCAGCGACAGCATATAGGCGTGGCTGTCGATGATGCCGGTCGACGGCGACAGCAGCGCCGCATCGCAGGCGAGCGCGGGCTCCAGCGCGCGCGCTGCTTCGCCCGAGAGAAGCTCGAGGTCATCGACGCCGTTGGCGGCCGCGTGCGCGCGAATGCCTTGCAGCTTCTCTGTTTCCTTTGCCGAAGTGGCGACGATCAGCTTGCCGCAGTTGCGGTAGGGAATGCCGCGCTCGTCGCAATAGCGGTAAAGCAAGTGCTTGCCGCGCACGCAGAAGCGCGCCATCAGGCTGCCGGCCTTGTAGTAGATTCCGGCGTGAATGACCTCGCTATTCCGCGAAGAGGTGACGGTGCCAATATCCTCGGCCGCCTCGAGGACCACCACCTCGCGACCGGCTGTTGCCAGCCGTCGGGCGATGGCGAGCCCGACAACGCCCGCGCCGATGACCACGCAATCGACCTTATCCATGGAGGAACCGGCGGCAGATCGCCGAGCTGGGCCGACACACCGCAGGGCGTATCGATGTTGTGGCCCGACGCTCGAACGGCGATGTTAAGGAAGCATTCATCATCACAGATCAATTGCGGATTTTCGCGCCGCCTTTCGGGAAGGCGCTGGCAGCCGTTTACCCGATCCAAACGCGTCAGGCCAGAGATTGTACTCCCGAAATCCGCGGGTGATTGATGGCTGGCAAGAATTGGCAGGCAGGCGGCAAGAACTTGATTCCTGCGCAGGCCATTGCAGGCTTTGCCGCGGCGATGTCGCTTGCGCCTGGGCGGGCATTGGCTGCAAACGTCTTGCAGCAGCGCCCCTTCGGCGAGCTTGATGCGAACGTGCTCTGGGAAATTCTGCTCGGAGGCGTGGTCGTCTGCGCCTTTCTGGCTTCGGTCCTGCTGTGGGTCCATGCGGCGCTGCGCCGCTACAAGCGCGAACAGCTGCACCGCAACGCATTCATCAGTTCCGCGCTGAACAATCTCGGCCAGGGCATCATGATGACCGATGCGGCCAACCGCATCGTCTTCTACAACGAGAAGTTCCTGGACATCTACGGCCTCAGCCCGTCGGATATCCCGCGCAATTCGACCGGCCGCGAGCTTGCCGAGCTCCGGCGCAGGCGAGGCCTGCTCGATCTGCCGATCGAGGAATATGCTCGCCGTGCACGCGAGCCGGAGGGCTATGTGACCGAGCTGCCGGGTGGTCGCGCGGTGGTTGCAAAGCTGTTTCGTCTGCCGGATGGCGGCTCGATTGGCGTCCACGAGGAGTGCACGGAGCGGCGCAGGCTCGAGCGGGAGCTGGCTTCGACCAAGCAGTTCCTGGAGTCGGTGCTCGACCACGTGCCGGTCTGTGTTGCCGCCAAGAATATCGAGGATGGTCGCTATATCTTCGCCAACCGGGCGTTTGAGAAGTTTTCAGGCATCTCCCGCGAGCGGATCAAGGGCAGGCGCGCGAGCGAGCTGTTCTCGCCTGAAACCGCCGCGAATATCGAGGCCGCCGACCGCGCGGCATTGCTGGCGTCGGGCGGGACCTATCGCAGCGAACTGATGATCAAGCGCGGCGAGGAACGGCGCATTCTCGCCTCCAACCGCGTGATCGCTCGCAACGAGAAGAGCGAGCCGCAATTCTTGATTGCGCTGCTCGATGACGATACCGAGCGCCGCGCCTTGGGCTATGAGCTCGAAAACGCCAAGAAGTTCCTTGAGCTCGTGGTCGACAATATTCCGGTCTCGCTGATCGTCGAGCGCGTCAGCGACGGTCGCTATCTGCTGGCCAATCGCAGCGCCGAGATCATTCTCAACCGCAAGCGCGAGGACGTCACCGGGCTGACGACGGCCGATATCTTCAATCCGCGCGAGGCCAAGCTGATCATCGCCCGCGATGAGGCCGCGATCAAGAAGCGCAGCCTGATCACCGAGGAGCATCCGATCTCGACCAAGGACGGCCTGCGGCTGTTCCTGACCCGGCGAATGACGGTGCTCGACGACAATGATGAGCCGCAATATCTGATCAAGACCTATGAGGACGTGACCGACAGGCGCCAGACCGAGTCGCGGATGGCCCACATGGCCTATCACGACGGTCTGACCGATCTGCCGAACCGGGCCGCGTTCCTGCAGGCGCTGAGCCAAATGATCGAGGCGTGCGCAGGGACGGGCGAGGAGTTCGCGGTTCTCAATGTCGACCTCAAGGGCTTGAAGGAGGTCAACGACGTTTTCGGCCACGCGATCGGCGACAAGCTCCTGATCGAGGTCGCCCATCGGGTCCACGACGCCGCGCGGGGCGGCGTCGTATCGCGGCTCTCGGGCGACGAGTTCGGCCTGATCATCGATGGCAAGCAGCCCGACGCTGGCCAAAGGCTGGCCGAGCAGCTGGCGGAGGCGATCGCCATCGAGTTCCAGATCGACGGCAAATCGATCCGCACCGCATTGACGACCGGCATCTCAGTCTTCCCGCACAACGGTTCGGACCCAGCCTCGCTGCTCGCCAATGCCGGCGCCGCGCTGTTCCGCGCCAAGGCCAAGTCGCGCGGGAGCATCACCTTCTACGAACCGGAGATGGACCAGCAGATCCGCGATCGTCGCGTGCTGCACCAGGAGCTCTCGGTCGCGATCAAGAACGGCGAGCTGTCGTTGTATTTCCAGCCGCAGGCGAGCTCTGGCCGCACCGTCGACGCCAGCGAGATCATCGGTTTCGAGGCGCTCGCCCGCTGGAAGCATCCGCAGCGCGGCTTCGTCCCGCCGAGCGACTTCATCCCGCTTGCCGAGGAGAGCGGCCTGATCGTCGAGATGGGCGAGTGGATCCTGCGCGAGGCCTGTCGCGAGGCGGCCTCCTGGCCGAAGCCGCTGCAGGTCGCCGTCAACCTGTCGCCGGCGCAATTCGTTCACGGTGATCTGGTCGGGCTGGTGCATTCGATCCTGATCGAGACCGGTCTGGCACCGGACCGGCTGGAGCTCGAAATCACCGAAGGCGTGCTGATCGAGGATTTCGATCGCGGTCTTGGCCTGCTGCGCCGCCTGAAGGCGCTCGGCGTCCGCATCTCGATGGACGATTTCGGCAGCGGCTATTCGTCGCTGAGCTATCTGCAGGCGTTCCCGTTCGACAAGATCAAGATCGACCGTGCCTTCGTCATGAATCTGGGGCGAACCCCGCAATCCGCGGCCATCGTCCGCGCGGTGATCGACCTCGGCCATGGCATGAACATGTCGATCGTGGCCGAGGGCGTCGAGACGGCGGAACAGCTCGGCTTCCTGGCCGAGGAAGGCTGCGACTCCGTTCAGGGCTATCTCCTGGGCAAGCCGCTGCCGATCGAGAAGTATGATTCGCTGGTCGGTCGCAATCATGCCAATGTGATGGAGTCAGTGCGCAAGACGGGCTAGGTGAAGTGCGCATCATTGTTTGCGCACGCGACCGACGAAGTTGCGCATGGCGGATTACGATCTGGCGGTCATTGGCGGCGGGTTGAACGGCGCGAGCTTGGCGCGCGATGCGGCCGGGCGCGGTCTGCGCGTCATTCTCGTCGAACAGGGCGATCTCGGCGCTGCCGCTTCCTCGGCGACCTCCAGACTGGTTCATGGCGATCTTGCCATGCTGGAACGGCGCGGTTTCCTGCGCGTCCGTGCGGCGCTTGCGGAACGGGATGTCTGGCTTAAGACCGCGCCGCATCTGGTCCGGCCGATCCGGTTCGCGATCCCTGCGCATGCCAATGAGCGTCCGCCTTGGCGCCTGCGTGCCGGACTGTGGCTGTATGATCGATTGGGCTCGGGCGACCGCTTAGCCGCCGCAACGACCCTGGATGTCACCCATCACCCGCTCGGCAATGCATTGAAGCGCCCGATCGGCACCGCCTTCGAATATTCCGATTGCCTGGTCGATGACTCCCGGCTGGTCGTGCTCACCGCACGCGATGCGGCCGAGCGCGGAGCCACCATCTGCACCGGCGCGCGCTGCGTGCGCGCCGACCGCGATCATATCTGGCGGATTGCGCTGATCGACCGCGGCCACCGTCGCATCCTGACCGCACGTGCGCTGGCCAACGCCACCGGCGCCTGGAGCGCCTCGACCGCGGAAACCGTGCTGCGCCAGCCGTTGCCCAAACGCGTCGCCAGGCAGGTGAGCCAGATCATCGTGCCGCGCCTGTTTGATGTCGACGCGGTCTACGTGTTCCAGAATCCGGACGGACAGCTGATCTTCGCAAGCCCCTATGCGCGGGACTTCACGCTGATCGGCACCGTCTCCCACGCCTTCAAGGGCGATCCGGCTGTTGTGACGACGCCGGCCCCGGATGTCGCCTATCTCTGTACCGCGACCAATCGCTACTTCCGAGCCGAGATCCAGCCTGCCGACGTGGTCAGGACCATCTCGGGCGCCAACATGGTGCCGGCCCGCAAAGGTCGCCAGACGCCCCTGGCAGCGGCGATGAGCTTTCACGCCGGCCGGCGCCTGGCGCCGCTCCTGACCGTGTCAGGCGGCGATGTCACCACGGCCAGGCGCCGCGCCGAGCGGGCCATTGACCGGCTCACGCGGTTCTATCCGATGGCGCCGCGCTGGACCGCCAGCGCGCCGCTGCCGGGCGGCGATTTCGCCTGGGACCGCTTCGACGACCAGGTCGACCTTGCGCGCGAGCGTTGGCGCTTCCTGACGGAGACCGAGGCGCAGCGGCTGGTCGGCGCCTATGGCACGCGGCTGGCCGAAATATTGGGCGATGCCGGGACCCGCGCCGATCTCGGCCGGAGCTTCGGCGCGGAGCTCACGGAGGCCGAAGTGCGCTACCTCATGACCAGGGAATGGGCACGGTTTGCCGATGATATCCTCTGGCGCCGGACCAAGCTCGGGTTGACCATGACACCGGCAGAGCGGGACGCGCTAGAGACCTTCATGGCGGGCATCGGCAATGGAAGCGGCGGCTGCTTCACGGACGACGACAGGAGCGGGGATAGCGAAGCCGGCACGGTTGAGCCGCTGCCGATCCGCCGCTAGCTTGCGACCAGCATCGCAACGCGCATTGGGACATGGCTGAGGACAGCGCGAATATCGAGATCGCCGTAAAGCCGGCGACACCAGTGCCACTGCCGGATCCGACCACGCCGGTGCTGCGCATCGAGGGCCTGGTCAAGGCGTTCGGCAGTTTCCGCGCGATCGACGGCGTCTCGCTCGACATCCACTCCGGCGAGTTCTTCGCGCTGCTCGGCCCGAGCGGCTGTGGCAAGACCACGCTGTTGCGCATGCTGGCCGGCTTCGAGACCCCGGACGAGGGACGCATCCTGCTTGCCGGCAATGACATTGCACCGATGCTGCCGCATGAGCGTCCGGTCAACATGATGTTCCAGAACTATGCGCTGTTTCCGCATCTGTCGGCCTACGACAACATCGCCTTCGGCTTGCGGCGGGCCGGCATGGCGCGGGGCGAGATCGCCTCCCGCGTGGCCGAGATGGTCGCGCTGGTGAGGCTCGACGGCCTGGAGAAGCGCAAGCCGGATCAGCTCTCCGGCGGCCAGAAGCAACGGGTGGCGTTGGCGCGCGCGCTGGCGCGGCGACCGCAGGTATTGCTGCTCGACGAGCCCATGGCCGCGCTCGACAAGAAGCTGCGCGAGAGCACGCAAACCGAGCTGATGGAGCTGCAGCGCCGGCTCGGCATGACCTTCATCATCGTCACCCATGACCAGGACGAGGCGATGACGGTCGCGAACCGGATCGGCGTCATGGATGCCGGTCGGCTCGAACAGGTGGCAACGCCGCGGCGGCTCTATGAGGAGCCGGCCTCACGCTGGATCGCGGAGTTCGTCGGCGACGTCAATGTGTTCGAAGGCGAGGTGACAGGGCGCGAGCCGCATCGCCTCACGATCGCAACCGGCGACACCGGCGAGATCGTCGCGGCCGCGCCTTTGATGCCGCTCTCCGAATCCGCGGTCGTGGTTGCGATCCGGCCAGAGAAAGTGCGGCTGGCGCGGCGTGGACCCGCGACGGATGCCCTGAGCGCGCACGCGATCAACCGCATGGATGGCGTGGTCGTCGAGGCGAATTATCTGGGCGGCACCACGGTGTACAAGCTCAAGCTCGACGGCGGCGCGATCGTCCGCGCCGCGGCGGCCAATACCGCGCGGCTGGACGTCGATGCCTACGGCGTCGGCCATCGCGTGGTGGCGTGGTTCACGCCCGACGATTGCGTGGTGCTGGACCGGTGAGCACACGCCACACCTTCTCCCGCCCGGCGCGGCTGGCCGCGATCGCGCCCTATGTCTGGATGGTGCTGTTCTTCCTGGTGCCGTTCGGCTTCATCGTGAAGATCAGCCTGTCGCAGACGGTGATCGCGCAGCCGCCTTACACGCCGGTGTTTTCCATCACCGACGGCTGGGTGGCGATCAGCGATGCTTTCGCGGCGCTGTCGGCGGATAATTTCCGGCTGCTGCGCTCGGACGACATCTATCTGCTGTCCTATCTGCGCAGCGTCGTGGTGGCCGCAACCTCCACCGCCATCCTGCTCGCGATCGGCTATCCCATCGCCTACGGCATGGCGCGCCTGCCGAGGCGCTGGCAGGCGATCGCGATGCTGCTGGTCATCGTACCGTTCTGGACCTCGTTCCTGATCCGCATCTATGCCTGGATCAACATCCTGCAGCATGATGGGCTGCTCAATCAGATCCTGCTCGCATTGCACCTGGTGTCGCAGCCGGTGGTGTGGCTCTCGACCGATAGCGCCATGTATCTCGGCATCGTCTATTCCTATCTGCCGTTCATGATCCTGCCGCTCTATGCAACGTTGGCGAAGATGGAGCCTGCGTTGGAGGAGGCGGCGGCCGATCTCGGCGCCTCGCCGCGAGAGACCTTCTGGCTGGTGACGTTTCCGCTGTCGCTGCCGGGTGTCGGCGCCGGGGTGCTGCTGTGCTTCATCCCGATCGTCGGGGAATTCGTCATTCCTGATCTGCTCGCGGGATCGCAATCGCTGATGATCGGCCAGACGCTGTGGCTGGAGTTCTTTACCAACAAGGACTGGCCGGTGGCCTCGAGCATCGCCGTGGTCCTGCTGGTGGTGTTGCTGCTGCCACTGCTGCTTTACGACCGGCTGCAGCGCCGGCAACTGGAGGCCGGCAGGTGATGCAGTTCTCGATCTCGCCACTCGCGCCGCTCTATTCCCTCCCCCCTTGTGGGGGAGGGTTAGGGAGGGGGGTAGCCCGAAGCGACACTGCCGCTGTGAAACCCCCACCCCCAACCCCTCCCCACAAGGGGGAGGGGAGTGCAGCGGAGTCCGACGATGGCTCCTAAACCGACCCGCCTGTCCCGCTTCAACATCGCGGCGCTGTCGCTCGGCCTCGCTTTCCTCTATCTGCCGATCCTGATCCTCGTGATCTATTCGTTCAACGCCTCGCGGCTGGTGACGGTGTGGGGCGGCTGGTCGCTGCGCTGGTACCGTGAGTTCTTCAACGATCGCGCCATGATCGATGCGGCCTGGATGAGCCTGCGTGTCGCTGCGAGCTCCGCCAGCATCGCCACCGTGCTCGGCACGCTGGCCGCCATTGCGCTGTCGCGGGGACAGGGCTTCCGCGGCCGCACGCTGTTCTCTGGCATGCTCTATGCGCCGCTGGTGATGCCCGAGGTCATCACCGGCCTGTCGCTATTGCTGCTGTTCGTCGCGCTGAACGCCGAGCGCGGCTTCTGGACCGTGACGATCGCGCACACCACGCTGACCATGTGCTTCGTCGCGGTGGTGGTGCAATCGCGGCTGGTCGTGCTCGATAAGAGCTTTGAGGAAGCTGCGATGGATCTCGGCTGCGACCCGTTCCGTGCCTTCGTGCTGGTGACGTTGCCGCTGATCGCGTCCGCGGTCGCCGCCGGCTGGATGCTTGCGTTCACGCTGTCGCTGGATGACCTCGTGATCGCAAGCTTTACCACCGGACCCGGCTCGGCGACCCTGCCGATCCGGATCTATTCGGAGGTGCGTCTCGGGGTGAAGCCGGAGATCAACGCGATCTGCACGCTGGTCATCGGCCTGATCGCGGTCGTGATCGTCGTGGCCTCGCTCGCCTCCAAACTGTCCAGCGAGCGCGGCGAGAGTGCCGCACCGTTATAGCGAAGCATCCACCGGGAGCGTGTTCGCCGTTGAGAACAGTTCGGCAGCAGCGGTACTCACCTCGCGGTGGATCGCACCGCGATCCACCGACGGCGGATCGATGCAGCACGTCGGATCGGTGCTGCGACCTATCGCTGTGCTCTCCGGCAGGAACACGTAGTGGCCGGCCTCGGGAGCGACAATGTCGAGCCTGCTGTTCGGCAGTCGCTCGTGCAGCCAGCGGGCCGTGGGTGCGAGAAAATCGCCGCCACCGACCATGATGCGGGCCGGCACCTCGATCGCGGCGATGCTCGCCTCTGAAAACCCCTGCACCGAGCGCCCGGGCGCCAGCAGCAGCGCCGCCTTGATCCTGATGTCGCGATAGGAGTTCGACATGCTCGCCCACGACTCGCGGAAGATGCGGCTCCGCTCGAGCAGGCGCGGCAGGTGATCGGCGAGATCAGGGAATTCGCGCGGGCCGCGGCCGAGATTGGCGCCCGGTTCGAATGGCGAGCGGACCATGATCGCGCCAAGCAGGGCCGTGATCGTCGCGCCGCCCAGCGAATAGCCGACGGCAAAGATATGATCGGGATCGATGCGGTCTGCGAATGCGGGGACGGTGCCGAGCCGGTCGAGCAGCAAGCTGATGTCGCGCGCCCGCTCCCAGGAGGAGAGGAAGCCCTCGGCGCGATAGGGCTCGGCATGGCTATTGCCGTGATGATCAACCGCAACCGCGATGAAGCCGCGGCGGGCGAGATGGCGCGCCAGCCATTCCTGCTGCAGGCCGTGGCCGCCGGTGCCGTGCGAGAACACCACCAGGGGATAGCGCCCCTCGTTGAGCGGCGCATTCAGCGCGGCCATATCCGCCTTGAACCAGCCCCGCGGCAGCGGCGCGAGCGGTAACGCTACCTCGACAGCGCCCGCCGCGGCCGGGTACCATGCAGCCCAGGTGACGGGCCTCGGTGCATCACCATCCCAGTTCGGACGCGCCGGATCGTCGAACCGGCCGTGCACAAATCCAATCGGCATCAATCCATCACGACTTCACCGCGCCGGCGGTCAATCCGCCCACCATGTAGCGCTTGAAGGCATAATAGACTGCGGCCGGCGGCAGCGCATAGATGAAGCCGGTGGTCATCAGCAGCTCCCACGGCGAATCGTCCGCGGCCAGGAAGTTACCGAGCGCGACGGGAAGCGTGATGTCCTTGTCGTTGGACAGCAGCAGGAAGGCGTAGAGATATTCGTTCCAGGCGAGCAGCACCGCATAGGTGCCGATCGCGACCAGCGAGGGCATCATCAGCGGCAGATAGACCAGGCGGAAGATCTGCAACGGGCTCGCGCCGTCCATGATCGCGGCCTCGTCGAGCTCGACCGGCAGCTTGTCGGAAGCCTGCTTCAGCACCCAGATCGCGTAAGGCGCCGCGATCGTCACCATCGCGAGGATCAGCGACCAGTGAGTGTTGAGCAGGCCGTATTTGCCCATGGTGCGATACATCGGCACGGCCAGGAACGCCGCCGGGATGAAATAGGTGAACAGCGCCAGGTTCATCACCATGCGGCTGCCCGGCACGCGCAGCCGCGAGATCGCGAACGCGGCGCAGGTCGCGACCACCAGCGTCAGCGCGCCGACGGCGGCTGCGATCAGCACCGAGTTGCCGAACTGCAGCCAGAAGTCGCGCAGGAAGTAATGCTGCTGGTGAAAGACGATCGAGAAATTATGCAACGTCGGATGGTCCGGCCAGAGCTTGCCGGAGAACGCGTCCTCCTTCGGGGAGATCGCGAACAGGAACATGTGGTAGATCGGCACCATGGTCCAGATGAAGACGGGGATGCCGATGAGGAGCAGCCGCGCCTCGGTACCAACATCCCGCCAAGTCAGTTCGGGCCAAGTGAGTTCGCCAACGACGGGGAGCTTCATCGGGACAACCGCTTCATCATGAAATAGACCAGGGGCAATACCAGCGGCAGCGCGCAGACGATGGAGGCCATCGCGAGGCTGAGCTGGTCGAGCCGGAGATAGCGGATGCCGAGCGTGGACAGCACATGGGTGAGGTCCGCAGGTCCGCCGCCGGTCAGGAGATAGACGCTGTTGAAGTCGCCGAGCGTCCAGATCATCGATAGCAGCGTGCAGGTCACATACAGCGTCTGCATCGACGGCCAGGTGATGTAGCGGAATTTCTGCCACCAGGTGGCGCCGTCGACATCGGCGGCCTCGAACAGGTCGTGCGAGATCGCAAGCCGCCCCGTCATCAGGATCAGGGTCCAGAACGGCAGCGATTTCCAGATGTGGACGCCGATCGCCATCGACAGCGCCACCGCCGGATCGTTCAGCCAGTTCGGCCCATCATCGCCGGTGAACTGGAAGATGAGCTGGTTGATCACCCCCCATTCGGGGTTGAGCATGAAGCGCACCGACAGGATGGTCGGGATCGACGGCACCGCCCAGGGCAGGATGAAGATGACGGACAGCCATCTGATCCAGCTGCGCTGCTGGACGAAGAAGCCGGACAGGAACAGCGCGATCACCATCTTTACGTTGATGCCGATCACGAGGAAGATCAGCGTGTTGATCGCCGCGCGCGCAAAGATCGGATCGTTGTACAGCGCGACATAGCTCGCCGGATGGCGGGCGAGCCAGAGGCCGTAGCCGACCGGATAGACCACGAAGGCGAGAAACACCAGCAGGTAGGGGGCGAGCATCACGATGCCCCAGACCTGCGGTGACGTCAGCCGCGGCGGGCGTGGTGCGACGGCTATCGCCTGATCCGATGCTGAGAGCGTGATCGCCATGATCGGTTACTTTCTCGCGGTGATGCTGCTGCAGTGGCGGTGTCGTCCCGGCGAACGCCGGGACCCATACGCCGCGGCAGTCATTTTGAAAGACGGCGTCAACGACGTCCCCTCCTATCACAACGGCCTGTGGTTATGGGTCCCCGCTCCGCGCGCGCAATTGCGCGCTAGTCGGGGACGACACCAGTTGTTGTTCGGGCGGCCATTCTACTTAACCCGCGACCTCCTTGATCCGCGCAATCAGCTCATCGACCGCCTTGTCGACCGGCACCTTCTCGCTGACCACGCGGTTCATCGCCTTGGCCCAGACGTTCTCGTTGTTGAGGATGGTGAACTTGTAGTTCTTGGTGAAGTCGAACGGCGAGGTGCCGCCGGTGAACTGGGTGTAGACCGCCTTGCGATGACGGTCGGCCTGCCAGAACGGGCTCTTTTGGCCTGCGATGGTGACCGGGAACCAGCGGCCGAGCGCACCCTCGACATAGGGCCCGAGGTTCTCTTCCTGCATCAGGAATTTGATGAACTCCTTGCCCTGCTCCTTGTGCTTGGCGTTGGCGAAGATCAGGCCGGTCTTCACGTCGGAGCGGTATTTGATCGGCGTGCCATCCGGCTTGTTGGGGAAGGACGCCGTGATGATGTCCTCCTCATAGGCCTTCTTGCCGGCGGCGCGCTGCTCGGGCGTCAGTGCCGGATTGGTGGAGTCCTCGAACCACTTCGCCGCGATCGAGATCGTGAAATTGTGGGTCATCACGATCGTCTTATTGTGGAACGCGACGTTGTTGTCCGGGTCCTTCCACGTGGTCGAGGAGGGCGGGGTGCAGCCTTTGATGTAGGTGTCGGTGTAATCCTTCAGCGCGTGGATCAAGCCGTCGCGGACCTTGGGATCGTCCACCAGCAGCTTGCCGTCGTCGTCGACCAGCTTGACGTTATACGCGTCCATGAAGGTGTAGAACGACTGGAAGGAGTCGGTCGATTCCACGCCCATCGGCTGCCCGACGCCATAGATGCGCTCGCGGGTTGCCTTGCGGATCGCCGGCTGCACCTTGTCGCACCAGAACGACCAGTAGTCCTCCCACTTGGTCGGGATGTCGCTCTGCTTGAAGCCGGCCTTCTCCAGCATGTCGCCCCAGATCTGCACATGCATGCTCTGCTGCTTCAGCGGGAAGCCGTAATAGGCCTTCTTCTTGGCGACGTTGTTGTAGAGATAGGCGGTCTCGATCGTGTTGGGTGCGAACGCCGACTTCATCGGCTCCAGGATGTCGCTGAGATCCTCGAGCTTGCCCTCGTAGGCCCATTTGCCCTGCGCCTGCACATCATAGGTGTCGGAATAGGCGACATCGGGCACGGTGCCGGAATCCAGCGCCGCCACGGTCTTCGGAATCATGTCCTGGATCGCGTATTGCGACAGCTCGACCTTGATCCCGGTCTTGGCCTCGAATTTCTTGACGACGTTCAAGAGCGCATCGTCTTCCGACTTGTAGAAGCCCTTGCCCCACCAGACGGTGATGGTGTCCTGTGCGATGGCTGGTGCTGCAGCGCAAAACAGTCCGGCCACTGCAGCCGCGAGCGAAAGCGCGCCCATTCCTCTGGATTTCACGTGTCTCTCCCTGTTCTGCCGATCTTGTCTGGTCGGCCGGAGCGGACACTAGCGCAGCACGTTGGTGCGATCCAGTTGCAAGATATCAGACATAGGTCGTGCGCGAGAGGTGAGGCAGAAGGTCGCTGTTCAATGCGACGCTCAATTCGACATTTAGTTCGACTTGGGGGAATCGTTGTTGCCTTGCGCATCGGTGGTGGAAGGCTGTGGTGCCTCCTGCTGCGTCGGCCGCAGGCCGCCGGTGAAGCGCTCGATCATGGAGCGCACCTTGCGGTCTTTCAGCGCGTCCAAGAGCGGCGCGGCCGCCGGCGCGCGACGGATCAGGCTCTCGGGGTCGGGGAAGATCAGCGGGTCTTCCCAAGGTCCCTGCACGACGAACGGCAATTCGAAGCCGTTGCCGCCATTGGCTGCCGCGGGCAGGCTGGCGGTGCCTTTGAAATCGTATTCCCGTGTCGGCACCGACGCAGTGCCGGTCATCGTGATACGTGCGGTCGGGCCGTCGACGCGGATGTCTTCGGCCGTAGCGATGCCCTCGGCGAATTTGACCGCGATGGTGAGATTGTCATAGGGCGTCGCGCCGGTCCGGAAATTGCCGCTGCCCGACAGCGGCCGCCGCTCCAGCCGCTTCAACAACTGCTCGACATTGAAGCCGGAAATGGCGCCGTCGTGCCCCTGCAATGTGGCGTTGCCGTCGAGCGATTGCGCCAATCCAAACGGGCTCGACCCGGATGCGGTCAGCGAGACGTTGAGATTGCCGTGGCCGGACAACGACGAGACGCCGAACAATTCGCTGGCGCAGGCCTGCAGGTCCACGTCGCTGAACTGCAATTCGGCCTTGATGTCGGCCATGGTGTCGGCACGGGCGAGCCCGAACGATCCGCGAATGATGCCGCCGCACATCTGCGCCTCGCCGACCGAGAGCGCCAGCACACCGTTGCGCAAGTTCGCCCCGAAAGCTGTCCGTCCGAGCTTGGAGGGGCCCACCGTCACGCGCGCCGCCGACAGGCGCATGTCGAGGTCGGTGGTCGAGAGCGCCTTCAGGTCGAACATCTGCCGATTCCAGTCGCGCGCGCCATTAGCGAGCAGACGGAAGGTCGAGATGTAAGGCGTGAAGTCGAGGCCGTCGGCGGCCAGCGTGGCCTGCAAGGTCTGCCGGCCGTTATTGGCATAGGTCATCACGCCCTCGGCCGAATTGCCGTCGAGCTCGACATTGACATTGGTCAGCGCGATCGAGGCGCCCACCACATTGGCCCGCGCGCGGAGCGCGAAGCGGCCGAAGCCGCTGCCGCCGAGCGGCGTCTGCCCGGTCCAGCGCAGCGCCTCGCGCAGCGATGGGCTGTCGATGGTGAGCGTGCCTTCCATCAGGGCGCTGGTGCGGTTGGCAATGGTGCCGTCAAACGCGACCTTCACCGGCGGGCTGGCCAGCCGCATCTTCAGGCCCGAGCGGTCGCCCGAGAGCGCGGCCAGGAAATCGCTGACGCTGATCGAGCCCTCGATGCGCTGGCCCCGCCAGTCGAATTGCCCGGTTGCGGCGAAGGACCGCGAGATCGATGGCCAGGCCAGTGACAGGTCGATGTCGTCGAGCTTTTCCGATGCGCCTGTCCCGCCATTCTCGTAGGCGAGCGTGCCGTCCTGGATGCGGATCTCGGAGAACGACATCTGGCTCTCGGAGCCGGGCCGCATCGTGCGCGTGATGGTCTGGATGAAGGGCGTCCAGTTGCTGGAGCCGTCGGCATCGTGAATGACATTGATATGCGGCCGCAACATCATCAGATCGGCGATCTCGAAGCGCTGCAGCAGCAGCGGCAACAGCCGCAGATTGGCGGTCAACACGTCGACACGCAGCGCCGGGTCGCCCGCAGCGCCGCCCTTCAGGCCGACATCGTGGAAGGAGACGTAGCTGCCCGGAAATACCGAGACATCGATATTGCCGTTGACCAGGAGCTCAAGCCCGGTGACAGCGCGGATCTGTGTCTCCACCGCCCGACGCAACGCGTCGCGATTGATCAGCCAGGAGCTGGTGACCATGCCGATCAGGGCGAGCCCGAGCAGTGCCGCAATCGGCGTGCCGAGGCGCCTCATTCCTTGGGCCATGGTCACTGACATGTCCTGGATTGTCGTCGGATCGCTGTTTCAGGGAGATGGGCAGGGCGCGCCGAAACCCGTGCCAACATCAACAACTTGATCGGATTTCTTGACGCTTTCAAGGCCGCGCCTCGGATGTGGCCGGATTACGGCGATCCCTTAAGGTGCGGCGTTCCGTAGATCCACGGCGGGGGTGGATGAGGGAGCGCCGGCGCGTTCCCGAAGCACGGGAGAACGTCCGGGAGGGTGTCATTGACGCGTTGCGAAGATTTCGCCTAATAATCCGGATCATCCGGCGCATGGCCGTACTTTCGATCAGGTCATTTCCATGAACAAGGTCTATCCCGACGCCAAAACGGCCCTCGCTGGCCTTCTCAAGGATGGCATGACCATCATGTCGGGGGGCTTCGGCCTCTGCGGCATTGCCGAGACCTTGTCGGACGCGATCCGCGATTCCGGGGTCAAGAATCTGACGGTGATCTCCAACAATGCCGGCGTTGACGGCATCGGCTTGAGCCGCCTCCTGGAGACGCGCCAGATCAAGAAGATGATCTCATCCTATGTCGGCGAGAATAAGCTGTTCGCGCAGCAATATCTGGCCGGCGAGCTGGAACTTGAGTTTTGTCCACAGGGCACGCTTGCCGAGCGCATCCGCGCGGGCGGCGCGGGCATTCCGGCCTTCTTCACCAAGACCGGGGTTGGAACCCTGGTGGCCGAGGGCAAGGAAGTCCGTGAGTTCGACGGTGAGAAATATCTGATGGAACGCGGGCTGTTCGCGGACCTCGCCATCGTCCACGCCTGGAAGGGCGACACTGCGGGCAATCTCGTCTATCGCAAGACTGCGCGCAATTTTAACCCGATGATGGCGACGGCCGCGAAGATCACGGTGGCGGAGGTCGAGCATCTGTTGCCGGCCGGCCAGATCGATCCCGACCACATCCACACGCCCGGCATTTTCGTCAAGCGCATCGTTCAGGTCGGTACTGCGTTGAAGCGTATCGAGCAGCGCACCGTGCGCAAGCGCGAGAACGCCGCCGCAACCGGAGAGGAAGTCTGATGGCCTGGACCAGAGAGCAGATGGCGGCCCGCGCCGCCAAGGAACTGCGCGACGGCTACTACGTCAACCTCGGTATCGGCATCCCGACCCTGGTCTCGAACTACATCCCGCCGGGCGTCGACGTCGCCTTGCAGAGCGAGAACGGCATGCTCGGCATGGGACCCTTCCCTTACGAGGGCGAAGAGGACCCTGACCTCATCAACGCCGGCAAGCAGACCGTCACCGAGTTGCCGATCACCAGCTATTTCTCCTCGGCCGATTCCTTCGCGATGGTGCGCGGTGGCCATATCGACCTGTCGATCCTCGGCGCCATGCAGGTGGCCCAGAACGGCGATCTCGCCAACTGGATGATCCCCGGCAAGATGGTCAAGGGCATGGGCGGCGCGATGGATCTCGTCGCGGGCGTCAAGCGGGTCGTCGTCGTCATGGAGCACTCCGCCAAGGACGGCCCGAAGCTGCTCAAGAAGTGCACGCTGCCGCTGACCGGCGAGCGCGTGGTCGACATGGTGGTCACCGACCTCGCCGTGTTCACGATCGACAAGCATGGCAATGACGGCATGGCGCTGATCGAGCTCGCCGAGGGCGTCACGCTCGACGAGGTGAAGGCCAAGACCGAAGCCGAATTCCGCGTCGCGCTGACGAACACTTAAGCGCAGATATTCCTGAAGATCCCGGCTGAGGGGGAAGATGCTGTCGTCTTCCCCTTTCTCTTTTCTCCGCGGACGGTTCGTGCCGCGGCGCTATGAGCGCAGCGTCGTCAGCCTCGCTTTGATCCGGGCTACCATCGGGCCGAGCCATGATCTCTGCTCCCGCACCAGTCGGAAACCGAGATTGCTCGGCGGCGTGCCGGAGGCGCAGCCGCCGGCGCGGGCGTCGCGGATGAAGTCCGTGACGTAAGCGCGATGCGCGCCCTCGGCGATGCGGACGCCGCAATTGGCATGGCTCTTGATCGTGTGACCGGTCTCGTCGCGGATGTTGCGGGTAAAGCAGGTCGAGGTCCATTCCCAGACATTGCCGGCAAGATCGGCGATGCCGTTCTCATTGACGCCGAAGCTGCCAAAGGCCTGCGGTTCCTGCTCTTCGGACTTGCCCTGTTCACGCTCGTAACGTTCGATCCAGCGCCGGGACGGGTCTTGATCGTCTCCGACGATCCCGTCGTCGTGGAAACGACCACCGGCGGCATAGGCCCATTCGGCGTCAGTCGGAAGCCGATAGGTCTCGCCGGTCTTGACAGACAGCCAGGCAGCATAAGCCACCGCATCGTGCCAACTCACCTGCACCGCCGGACGGTCCACGGCAATGGCGACATCGCGGTCGAGGGCGCGACACGCATGATCATTGACGCAGGCCTGATAGTCCGTGGCGCTGACCTGGGTTTTCATGATGGCGAAGGGGCGATCGAAGCGAACCGTTGTCAACGGCGCGTCGCTCTGCTTGCCGTTGCGGGTGAAATCGCCGGAGTCGCGATAGGTCACAGCGCCCGGCGAGATATCGACCAGCGCCGGCGCGAGCAGTCCTGGAGCCCGCGTTGCGTTGAATTCGCCGACCAGCGGCGCCACGGCAAGCGGGCCAGCCAGTCCCGCAACACAAGCGAGCGTCAGTTTGATCTTGAGGGCGAGCAGCATGATGGCCTCCGAACCAAGAAGCAGGGGCCGGCGGTGCCGGCCCCTGATCGGTCTTCAGTTGGTAGCGCCGTTGGGAATCTCGGCTGGCGCCTTCACCTGGGTCATCAGATCGTCATTCCACTTGCCTTCGACCTTGAAGTGGGCGGTCGCGCCGAGGTCGGCGGCCTCGATCAAATTGTGCGTGACGTAGGCGTAGATGCCGGGCTGCAGGAACTTATACATTGCAGCTCCCGCCGAGCCGCCGCGGATGAACCAGGTCTCGAGCCCGGTTTCCGGAGCATTGGAAAACTTGCCGGTCTCCCAGACATAGTCGCCATGGCCGCCGATCAGATGCGGACGGCTGTCGCGGTTGGCTTGCGAATGCACGATCAGCACGTTGTCGCCGACATTGGCGGTCAGCGCATTCTTGCCGGTCAGCGCGCCGACCTTGCCGTTGAACACGACATGGGTCGGGATCAGCTTGCGCATCACCTCTTCGGTATCGGCATAGGCCTCGCCGGGCGAGTCGTAGGACTTGAAATTACCCTTCTCGTCGCGCGGCACGTAGAGGTCCTGCTCGCCGATGTAGTAGATCTTGTCATAGCGCAGCGCGTGACCGTGGCCGTCGTTCAAACCGTCGCGCGGCAGCACCATGACGGCGCCGTTCATGCCGGACACGACATGCCAGGGGATCATCGGGCCACCCGGCGCGCAATGATAGACGAACACACCGGTGCGGGTCGCCTTCCAGCGCAGCACCACCTGCTCGCCGGGATTGACCAGGGTAAGGGCGCCGCCGCCGAGCGCGCCGGTCGAGGAATGGAAGTCGATGTTGTGCGGCATGGTGTTGGTCGCGGGATTGACCAGCGTCACCTCGACATAGTCGCCCTCATGCACGACCATCAGCGGACCCGGCATCGAGCCGTTGAAGGTCATGGCCTGGAAGGTGGTGCCCTTTTCGTCGATGACCACCTTCTTTTCCTGGATCACGAGCTTGAACTCCATGATCTTGGGGCCCTGCTTGGTGGCCTGCTCGTGCGGATGCACGAAGGGCGGCGCAACCAGATCCACCTTCTGGCGCGGCAGCTTGAGGTCATCGGCGTTGACAGGCGTTGCCAGCATCATCGCTGCAACGGCTGCACTGAACATCGCGGCTCGGCGGGTCAACATGTGATCGCTCCTTAGATCGGATCTGTTGTGGTGCCGCGATCACCATGCGCCTGTTCGCTGCAAGCTTGTTTGTGCTGCAGCAATCTTGTGTGCAATTGCGATAGAGACCAAGCCTGATCCCATCGAGCTTGATCTGATTTAGTGCGGATTGGTGCCGCTCATGGCGCAAGGCAGGAAGATGCAAGCCGGAGGCAACAGCGCGCGCCCGGCGAGCAACATGATGAATGATGTGTTAACGGCTAAGCGGGCTTAGCTGAGCCAATGGAGCGCCGCCACGCTGATGGTGGCGAGGGCCGCAGCAACACCGCCGGCGGCTGCGACGAAGCCCAGCACCTTGATGAAGGTGCCGGCCAAGCTCGCATCTGGCCTGGAATGATTTGGGAACGCCGGAAATCCGTCGGATTGCGGAATGTGCCCGCGAATCTCGGACAGAACAGCGAAGAACCGGATCAGTATTTCCAGACCGTGCATGTCGCCCCCCCGAATCCTTGATCCTCAACACTATATCCGAGCAAATTCAGGCTGCGGCTTTGAGCAAGCTCAAAGTCCACACCGAAAAATACGGTTTGATTGGATGCTGCAGTGCGGATTCTGGGCGCGCCCTTATGTCCAAAAGCAGATTTGATATTGCAATGAGGCAGGTAGAACATGAGGCCAGATCTGGCAGTCCATTATGGGCAGGAGCGCTTGCCGCGCTACACGAGCTATCCGACTGCGCCGCATTTTTCGCCCGCCGTAGGACCTGTCACTTACGCTGATTGGCTGCGCGCGATTCCGACGAATGCCAAGGCGTCGCTCTATCTGCACGTCCCGTTCTGTCGGCGGATGTGCTGGTACTGCGGCTGCAACACGATGGTGGCCAAGCAGGATGAGCCGATCGCGGTCTACGAGTCGGCCCTGCGTTGCGAGATCGACCTCGTGTCGCGGCAAATCGGGCGCCGCCTCCAGGTTGGCCATATCCACTTCGGCGGCGGCACGCCGACCATCATGACGCCCGAAGCCTTCCTCGACGTGGTCGGATTGCTGCGCCACGTCTTCTTCGTGCTGCCGTCGGCCGAGATCGCCATCGAGATCGATCCGCGGACGCTGACTCCTGCGATGATCAATGCGCTGGCGCTCGGCGGCGTCAATCGCGCCAGCCTCGGCGTACAGAGCTTCGACCCCGTGGTGCAGCAGGCGATCAACCGTGTGCAGACGCTGGCGCAGACCGCAGCGGCCACGGCCGGCCTGCGGCAGGCCGGGATCACCGGCATCAACTTCGACCTGATCTACGGGCTGCCGCACCAGACCGTGGCCTCCTGCCTGGACACCGTGCGGCGCAGCGTCGAGCTTCGCCCCGATCGCTTCTCGGTGTTCGGCTACGCGCATGTTCCGTCGTTCAAGAAACATCAGCGCAAGATCGCGGATGCATGGCTGCCGGACAGCGCGCAGCGTTATGACCAGGCTTGCGCGATTGCGAATGCACTGAAGGACGCCGGTTATATCCAGATCGGCCTGGATCATTTTGCGTTGCCGACGGATGCGATGGCGGTCGCGTTCCGTGAGGGCCGGCTGCACCGCAATTTCCAGGGCTACACCACCGACGAGAGCGAATTGCTGATCGGCTTCGGCGCTTCGGCGATCGGACAATTGCCGCAGGGCTACGTCCAGAACGCGACGCAGGTCCGCGCCTATCAGGAAATGATCGCCTCCGGTCGGCTCGCAACCGCGAAGGGGTACGCCTTGACCGACGACGACCGGCTGCGGGCCGACATCATCGAGCGCATCATGTGCGACTATGGTGTTGACCTCCAGGCGACCTGTGCGCGTCATGGCGTCGAGCCGGACGCGGTCTTGAACTCGGCGCCGCGGCTGCAGGCGCTGCTCTCGGACGGCGTGGTCGAGCTCGAGGGCGCCACGCTTGCGGTTGCCGAAGGCTCCCGCTTCCTGGTGCGCAGCGTCGCCGCAGCGTTCGACGCGCATCTCGATGCCTCCAGGCAGCTGCACAGCCGCGCCGTTTAACTCAAGCCTGTTCCTGCTTGTCCGCCGACAAAGAGCGCTGTTGTCGGCGGCGATATGCTTCCTTCAAAAAGGAGGGACGCATGCCGTTTACCTTTGATGATCTGGTCGACGATGTGATGCGCAGGGCACCTGAAACGATCCGCGTGTTCCTGGCGTTTCGCATGCGTTGCGTCGGCTGTCCGATCGCCTGCTTCCACAATGTGGCCGACGCCAGCCGCGAGCATGGTGTCGATCCGGGCAAGTTCCTGGCCGCGCTCTGCGCCTGCAGTTGATGGCGGGATCAGGTGCTGTCGGAGGCTTGCTCGGCCAAGAGCACGATCTTGTGCGGCTCGCGGAGCACGATGCGTTGCCGTCCGCTCTCGACCAGGCCCATCTGTTCCCAGGCCGAGAGGATGCGGCTCACCGTGTGCAGGGTGGTGCCGGTCATTTGCGCGATGTCCTGCCGGCTGATCGGAAAGTCGATCTGCACGCCGTGATCGAGCTTGCGGCCGGCCTGTGTGGCGAGCCGAAGCAGTGCATGCGCGACGCGCTGCTCCACCTGCTGGGTGGACATCTCGATCACGCGGTCGTGGGTTTCCTGCAGACGGCTGCCGACCGCCTGCAGCGTGTTGGCCGCGAGCGAGGGGAACTTCGCCACCAGCCGCGGCCAGGCGGCCGACGGCCAGGCCAGCACGATGCTGTCGTCGACGGCGAGCGCAGTCGCCGGATAGTGCTTCAGCCCGATCGCCGGAGCGACGCCGAAGGTTTCGCCGGGCACGACATAGCGGACCACCACCTGATCACCGGCCGGCGTGGCCTTGCTGGCGCGGACGTGACCATGCAGCAGCAGGAAGAAGGAATGCGCGTCCGCGCCCTGCTCGAACACGGCGCCGTTGCGCGCCACGCGAATCGAACGCGCCTCGCGCAGCACCTCGGTCAGATCGTCGGGGGAGAGCCCCGCAAACAATGGCAGATGAGCCACCAGCGATCGGTCGATCGAAGCCATGAGTTCTCCGCCCGGGTCTTGTCACCGAGCCGTGAATAGCACGGCGGCCGGACCAGATGGAAGTTTGCGCAGGGACAATCTGGTTGCGGCTGCGGCCGAATAGGTTGTTCGCTGACGCAATCAATTCGAGCAGGACAGAGCAGATGGCGATACCCCGCTTCCGTGAGCATCATGGCTTGCCCATTCTCGCCAACGGCTTTCGGCCGTTCTTCCTGCTCGGCGCCGTGCAGTCGGCGCTGACGATCCTGGTCTGGCTGCCGGTATTCTATGGCGAGCTGAAACTCACCTCAGCCTTTGCGCCGCGCGACTGGCATGTCCACGAGATGCTCTACGGCTACCTGCCGGCCATCATCACCGGTTTTCTGTTCACCGCGATTCCGAACTGGACCGGGCGGCTGCCGCTGCAGGGCATGCCATTGCTGACCTTGGTGATCGCCTGGATCGCAGGCCGGATCGCCGTCACCTTCTCGGCAGGCGCGAGCTGGTGGCTGGTGGCCGCGGTCGATTGCGGCTTCCTGCTGCTCGTGGTCGGCGCTGCCGCGCGCGAGATCATCGCCGGCAGGAACTGGCGCAATCTGCAGGTGGTGCTGCTGGTCGCCATGCTGCTGGCCGGCAATATCGGCTTCCATGTCGAAGCACATGTTCGCGGCGCGGCGGACACCAGCATTCGCATCGGTGTCGCCGTCGTCGTGCTGTTGATTGCGCTGATCGGCGGGCGCATCACCCCGAGCTTCACCCGAAACTGGCTGGTCCGCGAAAATCCGGGGCGCCTGCCGGTGCCGTTCGGCCGCTTCGATGTCGTCGTCGTGCTGGTCAGTGCGCTTGTGCTGCTGGCCTGGATCATCGTCCCCGATCATGCATTCACCGGCATCGCGCTCGCCCTGGCCGGCGTGCTGCATCTCATTCGTCTGGCGCGCTGGGCCGGCGACCGCACGTTGCGGGAGCGGCTGCTCGTGATCCTGCATGTCGGCTACGCCTTCGTGCCGCTCGGCTTCCTGATCAATGCGGCGGCAAGTTTTGGCGCGGTGCTGCCGAGCGCAGGCCTGCATGCCTGGATGGCGGGTGCGGCCGGCGTCATGACGCTTGCGGTGATGACGCGCGCGACCCTCGGCCATACCGGCCAGCAGTTGACGGCATCGGCCGCGACGCAGGCGATCTATGCTGCGATCGTCATTGCGGCGCTCGCGCGCATCTGCGCCGTGCTGGAGCCTGCGCACAGCGAGCTCCTGCTGCATGTGGCGGCCTTCGCCTGGGTCACCGCGTTTCTCGGCTTTGCGCTGGCCTATGGTCCGCTGCTGCTCGGCCTCAAGCGCCGGGCGCTTGCGGTGCGCTCAGCCTAGGCTCTGGTTGCGGGCCATCGCGCGCGAGAACACCACCTCCATCAGCGTGCCGGATTTCGGCGCCGCCTTGATGTGGAATTGCGCACGGTTGGCTTCGACCAGCGCCTTGGTGAGCGAGAGGCTCAGCCCGGCATTCTCTGACGTCCGCTCCGAGGGCGCCCGCGGCCGAAACGGCTCCAACGCGGCCGCGACCTCCTGGTCATTGAGCGCGTGGCCGGTGTCGCGGATGCGCAGGACGACCTCGCCGAAATCGGACACCGCGGTGGAGACGATGACCTGACCGCCGGGATTGGCGAGCGAGATCGAGCTCGAGATCAGGTTGAGCGCGATCTGACGCAGCGCGCGTGCATCCGCCACCACGGGCGGCAGCGCGTGCGACAGCGAGCTGCGGATGATGATGCGGGCGCGGTTCGCCTGCGGCTGCAGCACCGCTACACAATTTTCGATCAGCTCGTTGAGGTTCTGGTTGGTGAAGGTGAGCTCCAGCCTGCCGGTCTCGATCCGCGACAGTTCGAGCAGGTCGTTGATCAAGGCGACCACCCGCTCGCCGGAGCTGCGGATGTCCTTCAGATAGTCGACGTAGCGTTCGTTGCCGATCGCGCCGAAGCGCTCGCCAATCATCACGTCGGCAAAGCCGATGATCGCATTCAGCGGCGCCCGGATCTCGTGGCTGATCCGCGCCAGCATGTCGGCCTTGGCATTGGCCGCGCGATCGGCGAGCCGGCGCGCCTGCAACAGCTCGTTCTCGCCGCGGCGGGCCTGCGATAAGTCGCGAAACACCGCGAAGAAGTTCGGGCCATCCGGCCGCGTCCGGCCGATCGTCATCGCCAGCGGAATGAGGCCGCCCTGGCGGACCCGGCCGAGCACCTCGCGTCCCTGGTCCAAAACGCTGGCGGCCCCGGCTTCGCGGATGCCGTCCAGATAGTCCAGCACCAGCCGCGTACTCTCCGGCGCAAACAGCTCGGTGAGATTGCGGCGCACCAGCTCCGCGCCGTCATAACCGAACAGCGCCTCGGCGCTGCGGTTGCAGGCGTGAATGTTGCCGCCGGCATCGAACATCAGGACGCCTTCGGCGGTGACGTCGAGAATCGCGCCGAAATCTTCCGCGCCGGCGTGGCTGGCGGCGGCAGGCGGTATGACCAGCGGCGGCGGCTGTGTCGCAGGGGGCGCCGCTGACGGCTCGAGTGGTGCCGTGTTTTGCGGAGGCGGAGAATTCGGGCGCGGCGTGAACACCAGGGCATGGGCGATGTCGCCGTCCCAGGCGATCGTGAACAGCCGGGCGGTGGCTTTCTTTTCGTCGCGCCCCGAGCCGTCGACGACCGAGATCGTGACCGGGGTTCCGGCCTCGGATCCGCTCGAGCTCGCGGAGACGCCGGGCTCGACATAGAGCGCATCAAGCCCGCCGGCCTGCTCCAGCGCCGCCAGATCGGCATAACCCATCTGCGCGAGAAACGCGTCATTGGCATAGAGCAGCCGGTCGAGCCGGTAGATCAGCACGCCGGTCGGCAGGAGATCGAGCAGGATGCGGTCACGCTGGCTGTCGCCCTGTGCCGGCGGCGGTTCGGGCGCGAGCCATTCGGCGTGGCCGTTGGTCGCCAGCCCGTCGGCGGCCTGGGTCTCACCCGGCCAGGCGCCATCCGGTGGCTCGGAAGGGGGCTCGCTCACACGCAGGCTGCTCTCCTTCTCCGAGAGCGCGGCAAGCAGGTCCGTGGGCGTTGCGCGCATCTCGCCTTCGAGCCGGGCCGACAATTGCCGCGCAAGTTCATGGAACGCGTTTTTCTCCACCGGGGTCAGCGCCGCAAACCTGCTCTCGCTTGCCGGTCTGGTCTCGCTTGCCGGCCGGAACGGCACCACATTGTCGGTCGCTTCCGTGCTGTCGTCGGCGGCTGCTGGAACTGGCGGGGGCGCCGCATTCTCGTGCGTCCCGGCCGCGATCGTGGCGGGGGGCGGCGGCGCATCTAGGGCCGTGCCGTGTTCGGATTCGGCGAGCTCGGTGTCGGTCGGGCCGGGATGCGCGAGGACAGCTTTCGGTTCGGCTGCGGCTGCGGCCGCCGCCTCGAACGGCTGATCGGCGATCCGGTCGCCGGCGCGCGCGTGCTCCGCAGTGTCGTCGACCAGGCTCGGCTGGGTTGGTTGTTGCGGCAAATCCGCGAAGTCCGTACCGGTCATTGTCTCCGCAGCATCATCGATCAGCAGGATTTCCGAGGGCGCCTCGTTCGTCAGCTCCGGGGCTTCATAGGTCGGTGCTGCCGGCGCCTCGTTGTCCGGCGTTGTGACGGCGGGCTTGCTCTCATCTTCCGGTTCCACAGCCACCTCTTGCGGTGAAATTGTCTGCTCTGCGTCAGCGGCGGGATCCGGCGCCGACGCTTCGGCCGCGACTGGCATCAGCGCCGCCACGAGCCCGATCTGCTGGCCGCTGCCGACTCGATAAAGCAGGGCGCGCACAAGTCCGAGCTGAGCCTCCGCATGGCCGTGTGCGAGGGCTGCATCACGGGCCTCGGCGAGACCGGCAATGGCAAGATCGCGATAGCCGAACAGGAGGCTGCCGGAAGCGCTCGCTCCGGCAAACACGCCGTCGCGGGTGAAAGCGATCAGCGCGGCGTCGCCATCCGCAACCAGCTGCTGCAAGCGCTCCCCCAGCGGCATGCTGCGTGCGGCCGGATCGGTGCCGGTGATCAGCACGGCATGCGAGCCGTCGGCAAGATCGATCCTGGCGCAGCCGCAGGTCGCCAGCGTGCCGAGCCGCGCACCGAAGCCGCGCAACCGCTCCAGCCGGATCGCGCCGTTCTCCGGCAGCCGGCGCCAGAGCTGGGCGACCTGGCGCCGATGCACATCGGCCGGACCAAATGATCGCTCGGACAAGGCCATGCCGCTGGCTGCGCCAAACGTCTTGGCGCCGGCCGGATTGGCCCAGAGCACCCGGCGGCCATCGGCAGACCACAGCCATGCGGGAAGCGCGCCGACGGCATGGACGGCCAGCCGCGGATCGCTCAAGCCCAGCAGCTGGAGGTCGGTTTGGTTCATGATGGTCGGTCGCTGAACAGCCCTGGTGAGATCCTCGACATCGCCGCCCGGGACGGCATCCTTAACAATACGTTACTATCGCCTGTTTCTGAGCGCGAGGTCCACGGTCCGACCGACGGCCGTTTGAGCGAAACCTTGGATAACCTTAATCTGCCCCGAAGGTTCCGCCTGCGCAGGCGCGCGGCCGCGCAGTTACGCAAAAGTTGCATGTTGCAATTCCAACCGAGGTGTCCACGATATGGCCAGCGCGTGGCCCGTCATACCGGCGCAGCCATTGCGGGATATCTTCGAACCTGTTCGCTCAGGGGCTTCAAAGTCAGCGGACATCAATGGGCAGGTTGGGGGCGCAGCCGTGCCGATCCAAGCAGCAACAGCGATGAGGTGGACGATGACTGAAAACGGGCGTGGATTCGAGTTCCCCAAGGAAATGCGTTCGATGGCCGAAGCGAGCTTTGATCAGGCGCGCAAGGCCTTCGAGAAATTCCTCGCCAGCGCGCAGGCCACGGCCGGCACGCTGGAGGAACGGGGCGAGAGCGTGAGGGCAGGCGCCAAGGACATCGGCGCCAAGGTGATGGCTCACGCCGAGAAGAACGTGCAGGCGTCCCTCGATTATGCGCAGTCGCTGCTGCATGCGAAGGATCTCCCTGAGGTGATGCGGTTGCACAGCGAGTTCGTGCAGGCGCAGATGCGGGCGCTGGCCGAGCAGGCGAGCGAAATGGGCCAGACCGTCAGCAAGGCGGCGATGGACGCGGCCAAACCGAAGTCGTAAGGGCCCCAACAACTTAGGCCAACTCAAAGCCAGGCGGCATCACACCCGACGTCTTATGCAACGCCATAAAATTGCTTTGCGTTGCACAAAATCGACATGATCTGTTTCTACGAGAAGTTGCTCTCAGGGGCACTTCCTCTGCGTGATCCGAATCGACCCCTCCCGGCCGGGTGCTGGGGAAAATGTGCTGATTGTTGCGAAGGATACATGCCATGACAAACGCCACCGATCCGTTCTCTGCTTCCGTCATTCCGTTCGAGGTTCCCGAGCAAATGCGTGCGTTTGCTGAAAAGGGCGTCTCGCAGGCCCGCGAGAGCTACGCCAAGTTCAAGGATGCCGCCGAGACCCACAACAGCGCGATCGAGGCGTTCTTCGCGAACGCCAGCAAGGGCGCGAGCGAATATTCCACCAAGGTGATGGAGTTCATGCGGGCCAACACCACTGCGAATCTGGACTTCGCCCAGCAGCTGCTCGGCATCAAGTCGCCGTCGGAAGCGCTCGAGCTGTGGACCGGCCATTCGCGCAAGATGGTTGAGACCGTCACGGCGCAGGCCAAGGAACTTGGTGAGCTCGGCCAGAAGGTCGCCACCGAGACGGTCGAGCCGTTCAAGGAAAGCGCCTCGAAGCTGTTCAGGACGGCCGCCTAAGCCAAGGCCGACGGCGGTGCCTCCCGTCCGTCGGTGCCGCCAGCACGTCGATCCACCCAAGCCCGGGCCATCCGCCCGGGCTTAGCCTTTCCAGAACCGGTTGCTGCAGAACCGGTTGAAAAATCGGGTGTTGCAGCGGCGGACTTGGCCCTTCCCGGACTTGCCAAAGCCGCGCATTGCACCTAGTTTCCGCCCGCATCGGCCGCCCTTTGCGAGCGGCCCCTTTGCGGATGCAGTTGTAGCTCAGTTGGTTAGAGCGCCTGTCTGTGGAACAGGAGGTCGGTGGTTCGAGCCCACCCAACTGTACCAACGAAATCAAGCACTTAACTCAGTAGTATGGCTCGATTGCTTCCCAGGAAATTCGCTATGGGAAGCTTTAGAACCTCTTTGCCGTCCGGTTTCTGCCAAGCGGCTCGCCGGCTGATGATGAAAACTGGGAGCCTTTCGTTCGGCTCTCGAGGAGGGTGCCGCTGCAGGTGCGTAAGCGCGGGACGGACGGGTGCAGATGAACCACCTCTAAGTCTGAGAGAGGCCGTCTTCATGTTTCGAGACCGGAATTGGGACACTACGCATTCGAACTAGGCTACAGCGCCTTGCGCCTAGTTCATTTTGCGGCGCAACTTTTGGGAGAGTTGACGTTGTTCCTCGATTGCTTCGCTCACCGCTTGCCGCAGCTCCTCGGTCAATCGCTCCTCGTCTTCGGACAGTTTGTCGGATGATGGTACCGGATCCTTGTTCATGGCCGCGATCCCTGCAAGGTCTGGCCTATAACGCTGAGGCACGGCGCCGGTTCAGCCGAGTGATGGGTCAGAACGGATCAGGCGGGATCGATCCAGTTGATGGTGCGACACCGTTGGCACTCAAACATCCGGGCGGTGCGTCCGGTTCGCGGGTCCGATAGACGGTGTACGGAAGCGGGAATCTGGCCGCAGGCGCGGCAGGGCGGATAAGCAGGCGACGGCTGTCGACTCAGCTCCGGGCCACCGGCTTCGGACATCGTTGTCCTTCCCTTCAAAGTCTGGCGGAGACCTAACGCCATCGGCGACGGCTCGTTGCACTTCCAAGAGATCAACGCGTCTATGCGAACGGCGTCCCGCTAGTCATTAGCATACCGCCAAACTGCCAATCTCGGCTTGGGGGCTCCTCCGGCACCGATGCGGGGCGAACCAATCGGGGTATGAGTAGGTGTAGGCGTTGCGATGATGCGAGGTGGGTCTGCAAGGCCGATGCTGTCTGCAACAAGGTCGCGGAAGGCGACCTGCCGGATCTGCCGGGGGGCTTCGTCATCACGGATAGACGGGACTGGTGATGGCAAGCAGCCCATCGATTTGCCGCCGGCCGTAGCCCGCGCGTTCGTCAAGCGAATGAACGACTACTTCTCCGAGACCGAGCCGGTGAAGCGCGACACGATCGCTGTGCTCCAGACTGCGCGATCTTAAGAGCCATCGGAAGGGCAAGCTGCGCCTCGACGACGTTCGACCGCTATTTGCTGAGATGCGCGAGCACTTGGAGCCATAGCACCTTTCAAACGATGGATCGTAAGAGCGCCACCGTAGCGGCCGGGGTGAGCCCTGCGGCGCGCGGTGCGGCCAACCCTTCAAACTCACATCGGGTGAACCTATTGTGAAGTAGCTAACATCTTACAAAAAAATTTAAAGTTGCACTCGAAGTTGACCCGATTGCATCATGGTTGCGGGTCGCAGCATCCAGCAGCTGCAGAAGGCAAGCGTGTGCCTTGTTCGGTTGCTCGAAATTGCATTTGGGAATGAGAGCTGATCATGAAGATCGTCGAAGCCCTTGAATTTGCATCTGACACTCAAGCTGGAAAGCCGTCCGCCATGGAGCCCAAAAAGGTCAACCGCTTCACGATGGCCGTTGCCACCGTGCTGATCGTGATCTGGATCGGATATCTCGTGTATCTCGGGTTTCATGTCCGCGAGCCACAAGAGCTCGTTTGGACGCGGCTCACGTCCTTACTGAATTCGTTGGAAGCTGTTGTTTTCGCAGCAGCTGGAGCTCTCTTCGGCACCCAAGTACAGAAGGCGAGAGTAGCGAAGGCGGAAAAGACGGCTGACGATGGCGTGGAGCTTGCCAAGAAGTACGTCAAGTCGTCGGATGGCCTGCAGGCAATCTTTGGACAACCAACATTGAATGTCGCAAAAGACGTCACGAATGGACATGACGAGATGCTTACACTGGCCAACAAGATCTTGGCCGAAGCAAAATAGCGCGAAAAGCATCGCTCGACGTCCAGCCTGTAGCTTTCGTTATCGACCGCTATCTCCATGGCAGTGCCATCTCGCTCTGGCCGTAATGGTCCGAGCGGCATCACGCTTGTGATAGTGCGATCGGTTGCGCTCGAGCGCTGCCAGATCTCAACGAGGACTAACCGACAGGACGACGCTCCGCGTACAGGGCCAAGCGACGTCATGGCGATTCCGCGCGAGCGAGCCGTTCCGATCGCGGCCTCGCCGCTTGTTCACGACCAAGTTAGAGCGATCCCCATTTTTTGTTTGTATAACATACAAATTTTGCGGTAAAGTCCATCTCCATGGATGATCCTTCGGACCAGCCGAAACACACCATCCGCGCGACCAAGTCGGCGGGGCGCAAGATGCGCTCGCTGCTGCTTGATGCCGCCTCCGGCTTGTTCAAGGAGCGAGGCCTGTCCGGCACGTCGATCAACGACATCGCCGCGGCCGCCGACGCGTTTCCGAGCCAGATCACCTATTACTTCAGAACCAAGGAAGCCCTTTTCGTCGAAACCGCTTGTCGCGATGTGCTCTATTTGGCGCGTGCGGCTGAGGAGGCCGCTCTCAAGGCCAACACGCCACAGGAGTATGTGCGCGCTCTTGCAGAGACGGTGACGGCGAACGACACCGTCGCATTCTTCACCGATGCGCTCGCGCTCGCGCGGCGTCGGCCGAACCTTGCGCCGCTGGTCGAGCGCACGATGGAGCGTCTTCACGGCGAGGGGAAGCGTGCGTTCGCCGCGCAAGTCGAGCGGCACGGATGGCAGCCGCTGCGCGCGCCTGAGGAGACCTCGCAAAGATTTTGGGCGGTCGCCATCGGGGTGGTCAACGAAGGCCTGGCGATGGGCCGCTCGCCCGACGAGATGTGTACCGCTTTGCTGCGCGCGATCGGCGATCAGGCCATGGAATCGACAGTGGCCGGAGGGGCAGGGCGCCTCCGTGTCGTCGGCGCGCAAGCCGTCACTAATTCGACAGACAAGGAAAGGCGATCATGACCGTCCATCGTCTGAAAGCCCGCGATCTCCTCACCGAGGAGCAGTTGGCGATCGTCCGCAAGCGGTCCACCTGGAAAGGGGTGGGTCTGATCGCGCATGCCTGGACGCTCATCATCGGCGCGATGGCGCTGGTTGTGTGGTGGCCGAATCCGCTGACCTATCTGCTGGCGGTCGCCATCATCGGTTCGCGTCAGCTTGGGCTGGCGATCCTGATGCACGATGGCGCACACGGTTGTCTGTCGTCGAACGAGAGAGTCAATCTGGCGCTGGCCCAGTGGTTCTGCGCTTATCCGATATTCGCGGAAACCTGTGCCTATCGACGCTACCATCTCAAGCATCATGCGAACACCCAGCAGGAGGACGACCCGGACCTGGTGCTGTCGGCGCCGTTTCCGATCACGAAGCTCAGCTTTCGGCGCAAGTTCTTTCGCGATATCACCGGACAGACCGGCTATCAGCAGCGCAAGGCGCAGCTCCTCGCGGCGTTGGGATCGAAGGATTGGCCGCTCGGTCAGCGTGCTACCCATTTTTGGAAGATGCTCGGGCCGCAATGCGTGACCAACGGCGTCATGATCGCGGCGCTGACGGCTAGCGGCCTGTGGTGGGTCTATCCGATGCTTTGGCTGTTGCCGCTCCTGACCTGGCACATGGTGATCGTCCGCATCCGCAACATTGCCGAACATGCGGTCGTCCCCGACAGCAACGATCCGCTCAGGAACACCAGGACAACCCATGCAAACTTCCTGGAACGCCTGTTCATCGCTCCCTACTATGTGAACTATCACCTGGAGCATCACCTGCTGTTCTACGTTCCCTGCTACAACCTGCCGCGACTCCATCGCTATCTGAGCGAAGGCCCTCATAGAGATCGGATGGAAATCCAGCCGAGCTATCTCGCGGTGCTGCGATTGGCGACCGCGAAGCCGAACGTGGACGATCGGCCCGGCCGGTCCGTCGGCGATCTGCGTCGCGCCGGCGCAGACGTAGCTGCCGGTGGCTTCTAGTCGGCGTCGACTGCACGAAGGCTGATCTCGGGTAGCCCGCGCCTGTCAAACTGCGCGTTCCACTTTAACGAACCCGCAATTTCGCGGCCCTAGATTGACCCGCACCGTTCCGCGTCTTGAGAGCCGGCTCCTCCGACCGGCCGGTCCTGCAGGGATGGTATCTCGGTCCCTGGAGACAACCATGCGGTTCGTGCTTGCGACGTCCTTGTGTGCTGCCTTGTGTCTGCCCGTCTCCGGCCGGGCTGGCGATAACCCGCCCGCGGCGTTTGCCGCGCCGACGCCAAATGCGCCGGCGCCCGCCTCGGACAAGCAGCCCGCCGACAAGCTCCTGGTCGAAGCCTATCGCGGCCACCTGCTGGACTTCACCGAGATCGCGGGACGCAAGGATTTCACCGTCATGGTGGACCGGCTCAAGCACCAGGTCGACATGGTCGAGCAGGTCGCGGGCCTGAGCCCGCGCGTGCTGGAGTTCTTCCGCACCATTCCCGTCACGGTCAACGAGCTTGGCTGTCTGAGCTTCACGAAAGATAGCAGCGGCAAGGATCTCCAGGATCCCAAGCAGCTGCTGCATCCCGCCTGCTATGCAGCCTCGCCGCCACAGACCTCGCGCCTGCTGTCTTATGGCTCGATCTGGGACAGCGAACAGGGCCGTTGGATCAACCCCGATCCGGTCGCGCTTGGCGTCGACACCAATCTCGGCGTCATCATGATCCGTCCGATCCTGCTGGGGTCGCCGGCCTATGCGGACCGTCCCGCCCTTCTGCACGAACTGCTGCACGCCTATCACAATCTCAAGCTGCCGCAGGGCTTCAAGAATGCCGGAATCCAGCTGCACTTTGACCAGGCCAAGGAGCAGAAACCGTATCCGCAAGACGCTTATCTGATGAGCAACACCGCCGAGTTCTTCGCGGTCACCGCCAGCGTCTTCCTGTACGGCAATGATGGTCCGTTCAGCCGTGCGGACCTCAAGGCCAAACAGCCCGACTACTACAAATACCTGGTCTATCTGTTCGGCTACGATCCCGATCCCTCTTCCAACCCGTCGCCGGTCGCGTCCGCCGACTGACGCCGGGCCTGATCACGCGAGCCGTGGAATCAGCCGGGTCGCATTGCCGCTGCCGATCGCCCTGAGGTCGGAGGCGTCGAGGCCCAGCCGTTCCAGGTCGCGCATCTGGTCGAGACGGAAGTAGGGATAGTCGGAGCCATAGGTCACCTGCGACGTCGGCACCAGCTTCAACAGCGCCGCTATCGATGGCGCGCTGGTCGCGTTGGCCGTGTCGTAGTAAAGGCGCCGCAACTCGCCCGAGATGTTGTCCGGTGCGAATTGATGCAACTCGGGCCGCGTGCCATAGAACGACTCGATGCGGCCGGCCATCATCGGCATGGTGCCGCCCGCATGCGAGAACAACCACTTGATGTCGCGCCAGCGCGCGAGGCCTCCGGACAGCAACAGGCTCAGGATCGTGCGCGTGGTGTCGTGCGGCACCTCGATGACGGCGGGAAACGTGCCGACGCTCAAGGCCGCGCAGCAGCTCGCGACCAGCGGGTGCACATAGACCACCGCCTTGCGCCGGTTCAGTTCATCGAACACCACGCGGTAGCGCGCATCGCCCAGCCAGCTGTCGCCATAATTGGTCTGCAGGCCGACGCCATCGGCCTTGAGCGTGTCGAAGGCATACTCGATTTCACGCTGCGTGCGATCAGCATCAAGCATCGACAGGGTGGCAAACAGACCGAACCGGCCGGGATTGTCCCGGACCATCTCCGCCGCGTAATCGTTGCACTCGCGCGCGAGCTCGCTGGCCTTCTCTGCGCCAAGGTCGAACCAGACGCCTGGCGTCGATGCGATCGACAGGACGGCGGTGCGGACCCCGGCCGCCTCCATGTCCTCGATCGCCTTCTGCTTCGTCCACGCCACCTGGCCGGGGAAATGCGGCAGTTTGTGCGCGTCCTCCCAGTCCAGCCAGAGCTTCTGATAGCGCGGCGGGTAGAAGTGATGATGGGTGTCGATCAGGCTGCGGCTTTGCGCGACAGCGCCCCTCCCGCTCAGCACGACCGTCGTCCCGACCGCGGCGGTGCCGGCGATGAAGCTGCGGCGGGAGAGCCGCGCGGACGCGCAGCAACCGCAAGCTGGACCATGGCCGCTATTCCAAGACCTGCTCATCGTGCTGGCTCCCCTGTTGCTTGCACAACGCTTGTATCGTGTCCCAAATCTAATGCAGCGATGATCTCGGCCGCGCGACGTGACGCGGCGCAGCGAAGGGATGAACCTTGTTGCGCTCCGACCCGTGCGCGAGCGTGATTGCGATTTCTTCGGCGACCAGCGGCCATCGTACGACGTCGAAGATGCCGGCCGCGACCAGTGTTTCGGCTCCGATCTCGATGGCTGCTTTGGAGGCGAGCACGATCGGCGCACGCGGCAGTGCGTCATGCAGGGCAGCGGCGGTTTGCAGCGAGGCCGAAGCTGAGCCGCAATGGCCGACGACGACCAGGTCGAAGCGCTCCGGTTGGGCGCGGCACGCGGCCAGTGCAGCGTCGGGGCTGGAGAAGCCGACCGGCTCATAGCCGAGCGCCGCGAGCAGCTCCTCGTCGCGCAGCACGCAAGGGTAATTCTGGGCGATCAGCAGGATGGTTTCGCCGTCGCCGGTCGGAAGCCCGACATGCCGCGTCGATGCCGGCTCGGCCGCGGCCGCCCGCGGCAGCCAGATCTCGAAACGGGTGCCTTCGCCGACCATGCTCTGCACGTTGAGCGCCCCGCCATGCTCACGGACGATCTCGCGCACCGTCGCCAGCCCAAGCCCGTTCCCGGACGGACGCGTGGTGAAGAAGGGTTCGAAAATCCGCTCCAGCAGGTTGGGCTCGATGCCGTGCCCGGTATCGGTGATGGCGATGCAGACATAGTGTCCGGGCTCGATGCTGTCGTGGCTGAAACCGCGTCGCGTTGCAATGTCGTGCAGTTCGATCGCAATCTCGATGCGTCCGCCGTCCGGCATCGCGTTGGAGGCGTTGCGGCACAGATTGAGGATGACCTGCTGCAACGTCACGTGCTCGCCGGCGACGATCGCGGCGGTCGGCGGTTGCCGGATGACGAGGTCGATGCCGTCGGGCAGCGACACCTCGAGCAGGGACGCCGATTCGGCGACCAGGGCGCCGATGCTTAAGGGTTTGCGTCCGGCATTGCGGGCGCGTCCGAACACCAGGATCTGATCGATCAGGTCCCTGGCGCGCTCGGCGTTGCGCCTGATGGCCCCGAGATTGCGCACGAGCTTCGCGTCCGATCCGACATGCTCTTCGATGACTTCGGAGTGGCCGAGAATGCCGCCGAGAATGTTGTTGAAGTTGTGGGCGATGCCACTGGTGAAGAAGCCGATCTGCTCCATGCGCTGCGACTGCTGCAAGCGCGCTTCCAGCCGCGAGCGCTCCTGCTCCATGGATTGGCGCTCGACCGCCCGGACCATGGAATCCAGGGCCATGCGCATCAGCGGCAGCTCGGCTGCCCGTCCAGGGCAGGGGCGGCCGACGGCGTCGAACCCGAGCGCAGCCGTGATGCCGTCCGCGGCGACCCGCGTGGCGCAGGCCCAGCCGCCGAGTCCGAGGTTCATGCACAGCGTCCTCAACTCTCCGACCGGCATCCGGTCGACACGCTCGATCTGCACGGTGCCATCGGCCGCGGTGCCGATCTGAAGCGCGAGCTCAGGCGCGCGGGCCGGCCAGTCGGGCGGAAATTCGACGCCGGGCTTCTGCCAGACCCGGACCCGCGGCGTCGGAGTGGTCATGACGAAATAGGCGCGGTCCGGCTTCAGGAAGGCGCACATGTCGGACAAGGCGCGATCGATCTCGCTGCCGAGCTCCTGCGGAGCGACATTGATGAAGCGCGTCGAGATCCGGGCGATGATGTGCTCGAACTCGGCGCGGCGCCGCAGCGCCTTGGCGTGCGAGCTCAGCAGCAGGCCCAGATAGACCAGGAAGGCGACGATCAGCAGCGAGGTGATGTAGAGCAGGACGCGGTACTGTCGCGCCGACGCGCGCGAGGCCATCTGCTGATTGAGCAGCGTCGCGCGAAGCTGATCCTGCTGCCATGTCTGCGACAGGCCATGCAGGGTTTTCAAGATATTGTCGACGGACGGCAGCAGGCGATTGAGCAGCCGGCCGTGCGCAAGCAGCGCGTCGACGGAGTCGGACAGGTTGGCTTCGGCCGCCTGCCGCTCGAGCTCGTCGAGGCGATCCTGCACGTCGCGGACCGTGGGCGCCGACGTGTCGAGCGCCAGATGCAGGATGGCCGCGGCGGCGTTGCTGATCGCCGGATCCAGCTCCGCGGCGTGAGGCTGTCCGCCGAACCGGCCGAAGAAGGCCAGCGAGTTCTGCAGCAGCGCATTCTGGGTCTTGAAGTGTTCGACCAGCTCTTCCTGGCGCTCCACGGAGGCCGCAAGCCGGTTCAGGATCTCGGTCGCGGTGGCGTCCGTCGATTGCTCTTCCTTCAGCTTCTGCAGCGAGTCGTGCAGCGCATTGACGTCCTCGACCAGCGGGTCGTAGTTGCGCAACACGCCGGCGCGCGCGGTGAAGACGTGGCGGTAGAGCGCGTTTTCGATCATGCCGAACCGATTGAGTTCGGTGAAGGCCTGATCGAATCTCTCCGCCTCCGGATTCAGCGCCCGCAGCGACAGCCAGGTCAGGACGCCGACGAGAATGACAACGATGCCAGCTGCCCACGCAGGTCTCATGGCTGAGCTCCGCTCGCTACAGGCGAGCCACGGTAATTCCCGGTCAACGTCTTAAGAAATGCGACGATCAAGGCGATTTGCTGGTCCGTCAGGGTCCGATCGAGCTGGGCGACGGCCATTCTGGCGACGGCCTGTTCGAGGGTAGCGGCGCTGCCGTCGTGAAAATAGGGGGCGGTCGTTGCGACGTTGCGCAGGCTTGGCACCCGCACCACCTGCGGGCCGGTCTTCACCAGCGGCTTGAACACGCCTTGCCGCTGAAACAGGTTGCCGCCGATGTTCACCCCTTGATGGCATGAAATGCAGCCATAGGATTTGAACAGGCGATAGCCATCGTGCTCTTCGGTCGTCAGCGCCGACTTGTCGCCCTTGAGCCAGTGGTCGAAGCGGCTGTCTGGCGTCAGCAGCGAGCGTTCGAAGGTGACGAGCGCGTCCAGCAGGCTGTCCCGGTCCGGATCGTGTCCGTACGCCGCCTCAAACCGCCGGACCATGTCCGGATCGGCGTTGAGCTTGCGGACCACGTCGCCCGCGCTGCTGTGCATGCCGTGAGGGCTTTCGATCGAGGCCTCGGCCTGCGCCGCAAGGCTGCGGAAATTGCCTTGCCAGCCGAGCCTGAAGCTCAGCGCTGCATTGAACACGCTCAGCGTGTTGAGCCCTGCCGAGGACGGGCCGGTCGCGCAGGGCGAGCCGCGGTGCGCGGCGTCGACGGCACCATTGGTCTTGATATCGTGGCAGGACTGACACGATAAATCGCCGTTCGCCGACAGTCGTGTATCGCCGAACAGCCGCTCGCCGAGCAGGAGCTTTTGCGGATCGGCAGGCGGCGGCTGCGGGATCGGCGAGATCGGCGCTTGGTCTTCGGAAGCGGTCAGTTCGGGACCAAGCGGCGACTCCGCGTCGGCTGATGTGGTGAGGTGCGCAGCGATGCCGATCCCGAGCGCTGAGGCCGCGAACGACAGACAGATGAAGATGGCCAAGGCGTGTGAGCGCATCAGGTCGGTCGGGTCCCGGGATGTTCGAACGTCCTGCCGGAGCCGACGTTGTTGGAAACGAGGATCAGCCTGGGTCGTCGCGTGGGCGGCGCGGGCAGATCACCCTGCTGCGGCGCGAGGTCTCGCTCGCGCAAGCCGTCGCGCGGGGCGGTGGGCGGCGGGTCGGTGGGCAAATGAATCGGGTACATCGTCTGAGCGTAGGTCGCGCAACCCTGAAGGAATTCCGAGATCACGAAAGACACGATCGTGAGCAGCAGGTGGGGGAACGACTGTTGGAGCTCGAACGCCAATCGCGCGATCATATCACAGACGCGGCGGACATGCGTTGCACCGGCGGACGCAGGCTGAACGCCGTGGCCAATGGGCGCTGCATCAATTCGAAGCGTGTGGATCGTCGAGGTCAGCGGCTTGCTTCGGAGCTGCGGCAACGGCTTTGCGGACGACATGGATTTCTCCCGAGCAATGTTCGGCAGAGCGATCCTGTCGCGGCCATGTTTCCGCAGCATTCCGGCGCGGCGCGTTCGTGTTACGGCCGTAATGCGGCTCACGTCGCGCATAGCAATGATGGTCTTGGCGATGGCCTTGGCGACCGCGTGGTTTCGGCGCCGCGCGGCCGTATCTGGTGGAGCGGATCTGACATTCGCGCCCCGGTGCGGGGAATCTCGGGATGCGAACGTCACATCCGAAGCTCCGCGCGCGTTGATGGCGGGTCGGCCATCAGAGCGGCTCGACGGGGAGCGTGAAGACGTAGCCGACGCCGCGTTCGGTTCGAATGATCGACGGCGCGCTCGGATCGGTTTCCAGCTTGCGGCGCAGCCGCAGCACCTGGACATCGATGCTGCGGTCGAACACGTCCTCATGGACGCGCGTCGCCTGCAGCAGGTGCTCGCGGGACAGCGGCCGTTGCGGTGCGTTGAGAAATGCGATCAGCAAAGCGTATTCGCCCTTGCTGAGCGCCACCGGTTCGCCCTGCAGATCCGTCAGGCGGCGGTTCCTGCGGTCGAGCTGCCAGCTGCCGAAGCGGCAACGTCCCTTTTCGATTTCGCGCTGGGCCGCAGCCTGGCCGGCCTCGCGGCGCCTCAGCACCGCGCGGATCCGCGCCAGCAGCTCGCGCAGGCCGAACGGCTTGGTGATGTAATCATCCGCGCCCAGCTCCAGCCCGACCACGCGGTCGATCTCGTCGCGGCGATGGCCGGTGGCGATGATGACGGGTACGTCCGAGGTGGCGCGAATCTCGCGCAGGAGATCGAGCCCATCCTCCTGCCCCAGCCGCAGGTCGAGCACGACCAGGTCAGGGTGGGTGCGCGTCAGCAGGCCCGCCACCTCCTCCCGCCGCGCCGCCGAAACGGCCCTGATATCGTGATCCTCGAGATAGCTGGTCACGAGGTGGCGCATGGTGCTGTCATCCTCGACAACCAGGCAAAGCGGAACCCGCCGATCCTGGTGCGCGGACGGTGTCAGTTGGGCGACGATCGCGCCCCCCTGGCCATCGCCCTGGCTGTCGGGACTCGGGCCGTTCACCGGACCTTCGGTCCTATCACTCATAAAGTATCTCCGTCGCCCCCGGTACTGGTATACGGGAGGATATCTGTGCGCTGCAGCACAATTTTCGGAGAGCGTAGGGGTCTTGTTACCGCTGTAACGAAAAAGTTGAATCCAGAAACGGTTTTGCACACTCCCGCCCGGGTTGAGCGAACGGCTGGTTGCGGGGCGTCGCGAGCCTGCAACTTTCGGATGTGCAGGCGCTATCGTGAACGTTGCCGCCCGAATGAGCAAAGCATGAGTCCGGCGACAGGTTCAACTGGCCGGATCGACGTTTTCGCAAGGCTTTGGCAAGTAACGTACTGCTTCCAGCATGTTTGCTGCTCAAAGCGGAGCCGCGATGCGAGTTGATCGCCTCACTCCGTGGTCGCGACGTGCTTGCCGATCCAGTCGATCAGGATGTCGGCGATGTCGAGGCTGTTGTCGTCCTGCATCAGCATGTGGGTGTTGCCCTTGATGCCGATGTCCGGAAGCACCAGCAGCTCGGCCTTGGCGCCGGCCGCGTTGGCTGCGGCAACGAAGGCGCGGCAGTTCTTCAGGCGCGGCGCCCAGCGCGGAAACTCGTCGACGTAATCGCCCCACAACACCAGGATCGGCAGGCCGGCATAGGGTGTCATGTCGGCAGTCGGCTCGGGGCAGGCGCCCGGCTCGATCGCGACAATGCCGGCGATGCCTTTGCGGTTCAGGCCTGCGGTCTGGAACGGATAGATGCCGGACTGCGAATGGCTCATCAGCACGGTGCCGCCGATCTTTTGCGCCAGCTCCGACAACGCCGGCACGGTCGGATTGGGCGTCGGCAGGCTGTTGAGGCTGTCGGGCACCATCTGCTTCCAGAACTCCGCCTGCGCCGCGAGCGGAAAGCGCATCCCGGGCATGGTCTGCGGATAGTCCTTGCCGAACCGGAAGATCGCCCACGCGCCCTCGTGGCCTGCGGAAAACACCGTCGGCAACTTGTCGACAGGCGCTTTCCCGGTGCGGACCGCGTTGATCGCCGACGGATCGGCCGCCGACCGCCCGCGCCACACCTGGTCGATGACATAGGTCGGGTGTCCGTGCCGGACGAAATATTCGTCCCATCCCATGCGGCCGTCAGGAGTGGTTTCCCAGGTCTTGCCGGTGAGGCAGCAGCCGTGAATCAGGGTGATGGGAACGCCGAGCGTCCCGGTCGGCACCTGATAGCGCACGTACATCTGGTCGACCGTGATCGTGCCCGATGGCGCATAGGCCGGCAGTGTCGACAGCGTGTCGGACTTCACCTCGCGCCCGCCGACAAAGAAGCTGCCCTGCCGCGCGATGGTCAGCGGCCCGGGCTCGGGCCGCGCGGTCTGTGCTGAGGCTGCAAGTGCGGATGCGGTGAGTGCGATGGTGCAGAGGCTGGTGGCGAGCAGCACGGTGCGCATGGTCTGTTCTTTCTTATCGTTGGGGCGCTTTGCCATCTTAGCCGACGGGGAGCCGGCCTGCTTATCGATATGTGTTGTACATCGCCTGCAGCGCGTCGTCGATTCTGCTATCGCCCGGGGCTTGCGCGCCGAGACAGCTGATTTTGCTGTCGCATAATCACTGTCATTCCGGGGCAAGGCCGCAGTCCCTTGAGCCCGGAATCTCGACATTGGTTTGCGCCGAATGTCGCCGCCACATCGGGAAAATTTCCCAACCCACCGCGGGCGGAGCTCCTTGGACAGGGCTTCTCCGCTCTGATCCAATCCTGCCGAACAGCTTTCGTGCGGGCTGCGTGATGAGTTCGCTCTCCAGCCGGCGAAGGAGCATGCATGTCGTGGCGGCGCCCGGATTTGCGAGCTCCGTTCCAGCGATGAGGGTTCCAGCAATGAGCAGGAGCTTGCGCACAAATGCGACCAGGGCGGCAATCCTTGCTGCCGGACTTTTCGTCACGACCCCTTTGCTTGCAGGAGATCGTCAATCGGGTGACCGTCAATATGGTCAAGGCGCGAGTAACACCGAAATCAAGATCGGCCAGACGATGCCCTATAGCGGTCCGCTCTCGGCATCCTCAGTGATCGGCAAGGTGCAGGCAGCCTATTTCCGCATGATCAATGATCATGGCGGCGTCAATGGACGCAAGATCACGCTGATTTCCTATGACGATGCGGCGGCGCCGTCCAAGACCGTCGAGCAGGTCCGCAAACTCATCGAGAGCGACGAGGTGTTGTTCACATTCCAGACGCTCGGCAATGCCTCGAACATCGCGGTTCAGAAATATCTCAATGACCGCAAGATTCCTCAGCTGTTCGTGGCCGGGCGGGCGACGCGTTTCGAGGATCCGATCAACTTTCCCTGGACGATGGGATTTGCGCCCAATCTGCGCACGGAGATTCGCGTCTACGCGCGCTTCATCCTGGACAACTATCCGAATGCCAGGATCGGCCTGCTCTATCAAAACGATGAGAGCGGCAAGGATTATCTGACAGGGTTAAAGGAAGCGCTCGGCGCAAGGGCGGGCGACCTCATCGTCAGTGACGTTTCATACGATGTGTCGGACCCGACCGTCGACTCGCAGGTCGTGCGCCTCAAGGCGGCCGGCGTCGACGTCCTCGTCAACATGGCGGCCTCGAAATTCGCCGCCCAGGTCATCCGAAAGATGGCGGAGCTTGACTGGAAGCCCGTTCACCTTCTTGGCGTCGGCTCGTCCTCGATCGACGCGGTCCTGAGCCCTGCCGGCATCGAGAACGCAAAGGGCATCATCTCGGCGAGTTCGTTGAAGGAGGCTGACGACCCCACCTGGCGTGATGACGAAGGCGTGAAGCGATGGAGCGCCTTCATGGACGGCTATTATCCGGGAGGCGACCGGAAAAGCATCTTCACGGTCTATGGCTATAGCGCAGCCGAGCTGTTGGTGCAGGTCTTGAAGCGATGCGGCGACAATCTCTCGCGCGAGAATGTCATGGCGCAAGCGACGGGCCTGAAAAACGTGAAGCTTGATCTGCTGCTCCCGGGGCTCTCCGTCAACACCGGCCCGACCGACTATCGTGTCGTCAAGGAGTTCCGAATGATGCGCTTCACGGGCGATCGATGGGGGCCATTCGGGCCGATTGTCGCCGACTGATCTCGGTGTCAGCGGCCGGAAATTCGGTGACGACGCATCGATTGAAGGGCGGATCATGCTTTGCTGATCCGCTCCTGCAATCGCGCTATTGAAAGCGTGGCGCGAGCCGTTGCACGTGACGTGTCAGACTTTGGCCAGCTCGTCGAGCTTGGCCCGAAGATTGTCGATCGCGGGCTTTGCGACCGCGCCGGCCGGCGTCGCCAACACCTTGTCGCACATCTGATTGATTGCCGGCGTCGCCGCGATGATCTGCTTGGCAAGCGCGCTTCGCGCGTCCGGCGAAAGCTTGGCCGCCCGCGCCGTGATGCCGTCCAGCTGTGAAATGGCATCGTTGACCTTCGGCAGGGCCGCCTGCGCGCTGGCGTCATCGGTGATGGTTGGCAGTGCAGCCTTCAGTGTACCCAGGGACGAATTGACCTGGCTCGCCAGGTTCACCCCGTCAACGGTGAAATCCGGGGACGCCACGCCCACTGTTCCGGCTGACGGCCGCGTGACAGCCGCACTCTCAGTGCCCCTCTGCTCGGTCGGACCCTGAAGCGCATACAAGGCAATTCCGCCAAGGATGACCGCCGCGGCGAGTATATAAGGCCATTGCGTCCGGCTGGCGGCAAAGGCGGCCCGGCTCGCGCCAGTGCTTGCCCGTTCGGAGACGCCGGCAATCCGGCTCCCTGCGGCGGCAGCCGTGGCCATTCCACCGCGCGCTCCGGCTTCCGCCTTGTCGATCAGGCCCGAGGCGCTGAGTTGATCGCTGAGTCCCGACGGGATCGCCGCCATGATCTGATCCTTCTGCGAGCGCAGAAGCGATGCCAATCCGGTTGCATCGAGCCCCGCGTTGCGCTGCTGCTGACCGAGCGCACCCAGGACCAGCGGGCCGATGAAGGCGAGTAACGACTTGCCGCCGCCTTCGCCCGTTCCCGCGAATTTGCCAATCGCCTGGGCCATGGTGTCCACCGTTCGGCCTCCGAGCAGTCCGGACAACATGCTCGAGCCCATTTGCGCCAGGCCCTGAGCACCGGAGGTGCGCAGCAGGTCCATGGGATTGGTGCCTTGCTGTTCTGACAGCAGTTTTGATAGTTGGTTGGCGCCAGCCGAGGTTCCAACCAGATCGGATAGGCCGGCCAGTATTGTCGGGATCGTCGCTGTCGCGACCTTCTGCGCTGTGTTCCGGTCAATGCCAACAAAGGATGCAATTTGCGCAATAACGTCAGGGGTCAAAAGCTGCTGTGCAACTGAACTGAGATTGACGGCCATGGCGGTCTCTCCACTACGTTGCTGGTTGTTGGTTCGCCCCCACTCCGCTAGTTTGACAAGACGGACGTCATGATTCAAAACGTCAGCCTATTGCCTGAACTGAAGTTCATAGACCGTTCGACGGGCTTGATCCAGATCAAAGCGCTCCGGTGCGGAACATTTGCGTCGATGTGACCATGGGTCCGCCATTGCGGTCCGATCCGCGATGGCCGACGTGGTTCTGTGTTTCAAAGCTTCAGGCCCGTAGGGCGGATGAGCGTCAGCGTAATCCGCCATTTTCAAGTTCGACGCCGGTAGATCCGCTCGTACGAGCATTTTGAACGAATCTACCTGCGAGCGTTTGAAGCGTCGTACGACCCATTCGTTCCACCAATAAGCTTGGCACAATTGAAGCAGCGGATCACGCTGCGCCGATCCGCCCTACACGCTGCCGTTCCGGTCGGCAGAGTTGGAAGCGCAGACCCGCGCAAGGGTGCGTTGCCGGCGCTCCCGCCTCAACTCAGCCGTAGGCTCAGGCCCTGCCAAGCACGCCTGCAGGCAGTGAGGGCGTTACCGAGAATTGCGCTTACGGCGGCGCTCATGATCACGATGACAAGGTAGGCTGCAGAGCAGAAGATGGTCAGCATTAGCGCGTCGTCGATTAAGGAACCCACGAAACAGCTCCGTGTTTTGAGTGCTCCCCCCGGCCGACTTAGAGCGCGGCAGGCGCGGCCAATCAATCCGTATTAGACCCTGGTTCCCACCTATAAACACCTTCAAGGGCCGAGCGCTTTCGACGCCCGATCGGGGGAACTTCTATCACCCGCATCGCCAGCCCACCATTACCAAGCCAAGGGCTGACCCCACGGAGAAGACGCCGGCTTGCCGCGAATGCACAATTGAGATTGCTGTGGATCATGAATCTCGATAGCACACAGCGTTATGCGTCCCTTTGAAGTAGGTCGCGTGCCAGCCATCTCTGATGGCGTGCATTCGTTCATCCAAGTGCCAGCCCGGTCTCAAGGCGTTTCGGCCTCGCATAACGCCATGATTGCATGAGCAGCCCACCCCGACGGCCATGTACTGCGTGCAAGGCCCATTGATCCCTGGGCCAGATTGGACCTGAGTGATAGCAGCATTGCCGCCTTCTTCGATAGAGCGATCGGAGTCGACGTAGGCGAGATCTACACGAACATTATCAGCCACCGCTGACCAACTGACAAACAAGAACGCCAAGGCAATATTCATTATCATATACCTTCATTTCATCAAAATTCTTTACCGCAATCGTAAGATACAAGCATCTCCGCAAGCCTTTGTGAACTACCTGTGGAACGTGCCTTGGCTCGCCAATGCTGGATCGGATGGGCAAACGCCTGTCGCGCGGCGAAGTTGATGAAGATTCTGATTTTCAGGGCCGTAGGGCGGACTCGCGGCGGCGTAATCCGCCATTCAAGATAGACGACGGCGGCCGGCGCCTCACGAGCATGATTTGTCTGAAACGAGGCGCCCCCAAATGAGCACGGCACAATTGAAGTGGCGGATCACGCTTCGCTGATCCGCTCTTACGCGCTCTTCACAGGTGCCTTTGGCGAGCTTCGGAATCCCAGGCTCACAGTGATCCCATGATCACCGATCTATGGTGGCGGCGGAAGAGACAATGGTCGCCAGCACGCTCCGCATTGTTGACGACGCAAAGACTGTCATCTGTCGGCTATCTCGGTTGCTTCTGAACCCAACGCCAGCGCTTATAGGCGATTTCCATCGCTCGGCCGTAGGCCGCATTGCTTCGCATGAAACCAAAATTTCCTTCGGCAGCTTTTCCTGCGTACGCCTTGTCAGCCACCAGATCGGCGAGGATAAAACGGCAGCGCGTTGTAGCAAGCGTCGAGAGCCAGTCTGTATACTGCGCTTCAAGACTAAGTCCCTTGCCAAATTTCTCAGCGCGATCCTCCAGTTTCTGATCATTGAGAATCGCCTGGCACAGGAGTGCCCAAAGCAGATTGCGAGAGCGAAGAACGTAGGCATACTTGTTGGCGCCCTTGTCGACAATAGCGTCGCTGAGACGCCCCAGCCGAAACTGGACCTTGTAGCAGAGCATGACCTTTCGTAGGTCGGCCTTAAGACGGCTTTCGCTGAACACCTGATTGTAGATGCGGTCGTCCTCGAATACCTCTCTGAACCGAGTCAGCTTATCGATGTCCCCGTCTACGGTGAGGAAGGTGCGCGCAAGCTTCGTCAGTTCGATCGCCCTGTGCTCCGTAATTCCTTGTTCTTCAAGCTGTTCGTCGCTTAGGTTTGTGAATGCTTTTTCTTGTCGCTCATAGTAAATGCCCAACTCATCGCGGAACCGATCCTGCAACTCCAGCTGGATGAAATCATTTGCATGAAGATTCCACGGATCCACCGGATTTTGTCGATTGTTATTGATTGTAACCTTGGTGACGAAATCAGGAGTCGCGTTGGTGATGATGCGACACATGACGCGTAAATCGTCCGTTGCGCCTTCCGCCAAATTCTTATTGCCTTCATTTGCCTTTATGAAGCGTCCAAATGTTGTAACGGTTTGTGCTCCATTTAGTAGCCGAGGCTCCGTGACTTTGAATCCTCCGTTCTGAATATCGAGGTGCTCGGCAAAGAGCGTAACTCCGTTGTGATTGAAGGCGAAAACGCGCGCGCTTTCCTTGCCGTCTATTACAATCCTTTTTATCGACTGTTGTATCGAGCGATTTACGGCCTCATCTTCCGGCAGAGCGGCGCGAATATTCCGCTCGAAAAAGCGCTCACCCATCTCTCTGTACATCGCGTGCAAGTCGGCGAGCCGTATAAAACCAACTGTCATGGTTTCACCGGCCGGCCCTTCACGGGATATAGTTTCCTCTAACTCGATCGGGTAGCTATGTGTTTTTCGTAAGTGGGCGGCTGAACCGACCTTGCGCGTCCGCGCTGAGCGAAACTCGATCACCAGAGTGACTGCTCGTCCGAACCTCTGGTCGATGAGGTACTTCTTGTTTTCCAGATCCTCGCGCAGCTTGTCTAGAACTTGACTACGTTCAGCGTCAGCCGGATCACCAGTAAACACGAAGTGAATGTAGACACGATCGATAATTGCTTCGTTTTCGAGGATGCAGCTTTTCATCTGTAGCAGTAACTGATTTTGATGCTGATCCTGAGTGTGGGCGCCGAAAATTCTTTCCATCCCGAAATCGGTCAACCGCTTAAACGACGGTTTGAATTGTTCGTAGGAAGACGACCACTTGAACTGAAAAAGGTAGAAATTCCGCTTCGCGGGATCGAAGTGGAAGCTGTCTACCCCGTAGTCATTGCCTCCAAACGCTACCTGCTCAAGCGCGACGTCCCGCTCGACCCCAAATTCTTGCATCAAGTACAAAAGACCAAAATAATCGTTCCGTTGACCGCCGCAGGTTCGCCTCAGGTCAGAATACGCTTGATCAATGGATTGCTCGGTTATAGGCATTAGAAGTTCTCCCAGTTTGAAATATTATCGGCGTTCAGCATACAATTGCAACTTCCGGCAGTGGTCGGATTCTGATCGGCGCCGAGAGCCTGGGCTAAGTGCGGGCTGTCCAGCGGGCGAGGATGCGTGAGTCTGCTGGTTCGTGGGGATGATGACGTTGTCATTTTCAGCGACAAACACATCAAATACCAGGAAGACAAGCACGTCCAAATTGCGTGGCCGCGTTTCTTTAGCAAGCCTATTGAGGCAACCGTTACGCAAAGCAACGGCGCGCGAACAGCTGGACTATGCGCTATGGCAAAGACATTAGCTTCTCCGTCACACGGAGTTACGGGGTGCTGACCAAAGCCCAGCAATAATTCGGAATAACAGAAATTACCTTGACTTCATCCCCAAATCAGTGGTTTCATCCATGCCATCCCGCCTCGATGCGAAGGGGCGTACGCGCGATCGTCACGATACGTGGGGCGGGGATGCGGTGGCCGCGGCTTGTCAGGCGCTTTTGCGCGACGACTGATGAGTTGCGGACGGTGAAGTCGTGTGGTCCTGGCGCCCCGGTGCTGGCGCTAAGCTCGGAGATGTTGACGCATCTCGCGACCGACGGGGGCAATCAAGCCGGTCCCCGGGGAGATCACGTATAAGCCGTAAGCCCATCGCGCAGGGAATGCCGGATGTTCGGCTGATCCTGTGGTGACTGCCGCCTGCTTTTTTGTTGCAGGCGGGCCATGGGTGAGGCCTTCACCCGGCATTCCCTGCGCCCTCGCTCATCTGATGAGGGCACGTTGCAGCCAAACTCGGGCGTCGGATGCCGCGAGACCGCGGGCGCGCGCCTGTGTCATCCGGGCAGAGTGGCGATGAACAGATCTCACCTCAGGCGCTATAAAATTTCAGGATTTGTAACACGCAGGGCGTTGGGCTGGCATGGCCCGGGAGAGCATGGACCCGCGTCTTTTCGCCTCTCAACGTCGTCAGCGTTGCAATGCTGGACGATGAACCGGTCGGCCGGCAGAGCGACCAATCAATGGTCCGCCCTGCCGGAGCTATCGCTGGCTCCGAACCCGGCGGCCGATGGTCGCACTCTCCATGTGCCTGAACATGCGTCGCATTTGGTTCCGGTCCCGCCGTCATCGAACCATTGAAATGCGCCTCTATGCTCACCATCCCTTTCGTCGGGTCGCTGTGACCCCGTTCCCGAGGTGCTCATGTCCGAGACCGTCAACCTGCCGACGGTTCAAGCCGACCAGTCCGTGGTCGCCCGCATCCGTTCCGAGATCGATATTTCCGACCGCTCCCGCATCGTCACCTTCGGCGATCGCGCCCAGCGCTCGGTGGTCGAGTTCGCCGACCGCATCCTGGCGCAGACCCAGAACCGCGAGCTCGGCAACACCGGCAAGCTGTTGTCCGACATCCTGGCCAAGGCGCGCGGGCTCGACCCCGCCGCGCTGAAGGATGCCGGGTTTCTCACCCGCCTGTTCTCGTCGGCGGAGGCGCGCCTGCGCCGCTTCGCTGAAGCCTTCGACGATGTTGCCTCGCAGATCGACCGCATCTGCGTCGACCTCGACCGCAACAAGGAGACGCTCCGGCGCGACATCGCTCTGCTCGACGATCTGCATGAGCAGACCAAATCGGCGCTCACCCAGCTCGACGCGCACATCGCCGCCGGCAAGGACTTCGTCAACGGCTACCGGCGCGGGCCGCTGGCCGAGCTGGAACGCGCGGCGAAGGCGCCGGCCGAGGGTAGCGACGCGCTGATGGCGGCGCAGACCTATCAGGACGCGGTGCAGGCGCTCGACCGGCTCGAAAAGCGCGTCTTTTATCTGCAGCAGGCGCGGCAGGTCGGCATCCAGCAATTGCCGCAGATCCGCATCGTGCAGTCGGGCGACGAGACCCTGATCGAAAACCTGCAGGCGACGACCGAGCTGACGATTCCGGTCTGGAAGCAGAAGATGATCCTGCTGCTCGGCCTGCAGCGGCAGAAGTCGGCGCTCGAATTGCAGAAGACGGTGACGGATGCCACCAATCAGATGATGCGCCAGGCCTCCGAGATGATGAAGACGCAGGCGATCCAGATCGAGCAGCAGTCGCAGCGCGGCATCGTCGATATCGAGACGCTGGAAAAGACCAATCGCGACCTGATCGACACCATCGCCGGCGTGCTGACCACGCAGCAGCAAGGCCGCAAGAAGCGCGAGGATATCGAGCAGCGGATGTCGCAGCAGACCGCCGAGCTGAGGGCGGCCTTGTCGAAGGCCCCGGTATGAGAGTTGCGGCCATGTGGCGCGCGCTGAGTGGGCTATCGCTTCGTCTGACTCACCTCGCTCTGAACGGGGCAATGGGTCGTCGTCTCCTGAAGAAAGCGCGTCATAAACGGTGTCGTCCCGGCGAACGCCGGGACCCATACCGCGTGATGCCAGGGAATGGGCACACGGCCGATACCGCGCACAATAACCAAGGCCTGTGGTTATGGGTCCCCGCTTTCGCGGGGACGACAGCGGAGCTAGTCCTGCGGGCGCAGGGTAGGTTATCGCTTGGTTTGTCTCGCGCTCTGTCAGCGGGCGTGGGTCATCATCTCCGGACCTCAGTGGGTCATGGTCTCCCAACGAAAGTGCGTCACACGCAGTGTCGTCCCGGCGAACGCCGGGACCCATACCGCGTGATGCCTGGGAATGAGCACGCGGCTGCTACCGCGCACAATAACCAAGGCCTGTGGTTATGGGTCCCCGCTTTCGCGGGGACGACAGCGGAGCTAGTCCTGCGGGCGCTGAGCGAGTTATCGCTTGGTTTGTCTCGCGCTCTGCCAGCGGGCGTGGGTCATCATCTCCGGACCTCAGTGGGTCATGGTCTCCCAACGAAAGCGCGTCACACGCGGTGTCGTCCCGGCGAACGCCGGGACCCATACCGCGTGATGCCAGGGAATGGGCACGCGGCCGATCCCGCGCACGACAACCAAGGCCGGTGGTTATGGGTCCCGGCGTTCGCCGGGACGACGGCGGAGCTAGCCGCGCGTCCGCTGGCAATCTTGTCCCTCACGCTCTGGCTCGCCGCCTGCGGGCAGTCCGGGCCGCAATTCACCATTCTCTCCGGCTCCGAGAACGACGTGCTGGAGCCGTCAGTGCAGGAGTTTTGCCATTCGCGCGGGGCAACCTGCGACATGCATTATCAAGGCTCGCTCGATATCGCGCTGTCGCTCAAGCCGGGCAGCGATCCGAAGGCCGATGCGGTCTGGCCGGCGGCCTCGATCTGGATCGACATGTTCGACACCGGCCGCCGGGTGAAGTCGATCAAGTCGATCACCCAGATGCCTGTCATCCTCGGTGTGCGCCGGTCGAAAGCGGAAGAGCTCGGCTGGATCGGCGCCAAGGTCACGACCAGGGATATCCTGGCAGCGGTCGAGGCCGGCCGGCTGAAATTCCTGATGACCTCGGCGACGCAGTCCAATTCCGGCGCGTCGGCTTATCTTGCCATGCTGGCCTCGGCGATCGGCAAGCCCGATCTGATCGAGGCCGGCGATCTCGAACGCGAAGGCGTCGTCTCCACGGTGCGGGCGTTGTTGCGCGGGGTCGAGCGTTCGGCCGGTTCCAGCGGCTGGCTTGCCGATCTCTATCGCGAAGGCGAGCGCAACGGCGCGCACTATCAGGCGATGTGGAACTACGAGGCCGTCATCAAGGAGACCAACGACAAGCTCAAGGCCGACGGCTTCGAGCAGCTCTATGCGATCTATCCGCAGGACGGCGTCTCGGTCGCCGATTCGCCGCTCGGCTTCGTCGACCGCGGCCGCGGCAAGGAGGTCGAGGCGTTCTTCAGCGAGCTCCAGGAGTTCCTGCTCAAGCCGGAGACCCAGGCGCGCATCGCCAAGACCGGCCGCCGCGTCGAGCTCGGACGCGCCGCGCTGCTTCAGGGCGATCCCGCGACCAATCTCGATCCGTCGCGACCGGTGACGGTGGTGCGCCCGCCCGAGCCCAAGGTGATCCAGGTCGCGCTCAATACTTATCAGGAGGCGCTGCGGCGGCCGTCCTTGACCGCGCTCTGTCTCGATCTCTCCGGCAGCATGCAGGGCCATGGCGAGACCCAGCTTCTGGACGCCATGCGCTTCCTGCTGACGCCGGCGCGCACCAGGGAAATGCTGGTGCAATGGTCGAAGCAGGACGAGATCATCGTGCTGCCGTTCAGCGACCACGTGCAATGGGTGACGAGCGCGAGCGGCAACGATCAGGAGCAGGCGGCGCTGCTCAAGGAGACCCTGACGCTGCATGCCGGCGGCGGCACTGATTTCTACACCTGCGGCGCGCGGGCGCTGGCGGCCATGAAGCCGACGCTGGATGCCGGCTCGCATCTGGCGGCGATCGTGATCATGACCGACGGCAAGAGCCAGGGCTCGCGCTCCACCTTCGAGCAGCCCTGGCGGGCGGATGGCGGCCGGGTGCCGGTGTTCGGCGTGACCTTCGGCGACGAGGCCGATCGCACTCAGCTCGATGCACTGGCCAAGCTGACCGGCGGCAGGGTATTCGATGGCACCAAGAATCTCACCGACGCCTTCCGCGCGGTGCGTGGATATAATTAGATGCCTGGGTTGAGCTCTTGCCATCTCCACCGCTGTCATGCTCCGCGCAGGCGGAGCATCCAGTACTCCGCGGCAGAAGAGATCGAGCCGAAACGTCACGGCGTACTGGATCGTCCGCTTTCGCGGACGATGACAGCGGGGGGAGGCCACCATTTTCCGCATCAATAGGACCGATACGTTGGAAACGGTGTTCTAGATGCCCGCGGCAAGCTCTGAAACCGGCTGGATCGTAGGCGGGGTGGTTGCGGCGGTGGTCGTTCCGGCGCTCGCGATCGGCCTGAGCATGCCGTTCTGGCTCGCCTGCATCATCGGCGTGGCGGCCGGGGGTGGGGCCGTTGCCGCGCTTGCGCCGCGCGAAGCCTTTCCGCTGCTCGATGCCAGCGGTGTGGCGCGCGGCAAGGTGACGTTCGCCCGCGAGCTCCTGACCGAGGCCGCGCCGCAAGCCGCGCGGCTGGACCAGGCGGCAGCGCAGATTCGCGACCGCAAGGTGGTCGAATGCGTGCGGCACATGGCGGTCATTGCCAGGCGCATCTTTGCGGCGATTGAGAAGGACCCGCTCCGGCTCGATCGCGTCCGCCGATTTCTCACTTATTATCTGCCGCGCGCGGCCGAGATCGCGCAGGCCTATGGCGAGCTGGAACGGACCACCGTGCCGGATCTGCAGCGGCTGACCGCCACGCGCGAGCTGATCGAGCGGCTCGATAGCGCCTTCACGCGCTATGCCACCAATCTCGAGGATGCCGATCTCGACAAGCTCGACATCGAGATGAAGCTCTTGAAGAGCTCGCTCGACGAGGATCTTGGGCCGGCGGCATCGCGCCCGCCCGCGCTCGATTCGGCGCACGGGACCAATCAGGACAAGAGTGAGGGGAGGGGCTGATGGCCATATCGCGCCGAGCTCTCGGGATCGGCCTGCTCGCGACCAGCGCCGCGGCCACCGGCGGCTACGTCTATCTCAACCAGCATCCGGAGATCGCAGGCCCGCTCGGCAAGGCGAAGCAGCTGTTCGGCTTTGCCGGCGGCGAGAAGGAAGGCTTCATCAACAACAGCCGCGTGCGCGGCCTCCTGGAACGGCGCTTCGGGCTCGTGCTCGATGCGCGCCGCGCCGGCTCGGTCGAGATGGTGCGCGAGCGCGCGCTGTTGGATCAGAAGCCGCAATTCCTGTGGCCGTCCTCCTCCGTCCTGGTCGAGGTGGCGCGCCAATCGGGGGTGAAGATCTCACGCGACCAGGTGATCTTCAATTCGCCGATCGTGCTGTATTCCTGGGATCGCATTGCCGACGGCTTGGTGAAGGCGGGGTTTGCCGAGCCCGCCGGCGGCCCGCGCTATACGGTCGATCTGTTGAAGCTGTTGAAGGCGATCATCGCCGGCGACGGCTGGGCCCAGATCGGCGTGGCCGATCTGTTCGGCCGCGCCCGCATCGTGTCCACCGATCCCAACCGCTCCAATTCCGGATTCATGTTCGCTGGCCTTGCCGCGAGCCTGTTGAGCGGCGACGTGATCGGGCTCGATACGCTTCCCCGTATCGACGGCGATGTCGGCACCGTATTTAAACGGATGGGTTTCAAGCCGCCGTCATCGGGCAAGCTGTTCGACGATTACATCGCCGGTGGCGCCGGCGCTCAGCCTTTGATCGTCGGCTATGAGAACCAGCTGGTCGAATGGGTGTTGCAGGATCCGGACCGCTGGAAGCGGGTCGAGGCCAATGCGCCCGCCAAGCCCGTGATCATGTATCCGCGGCCGACGGTGTTCTCGGCGCATCCCTTGATCAGCGTCGAGCGCGGCGCCGACGAGCTGATCGATGCGCTCACCAGTGAGGCGGTGCTCGAGCTCGCCTGGGAGGATCACGGCTTCCGCGGCCCGCTCGGCACCATCGGCAAAGCGAAGAACCCGCTGCTGGAGGCGCGGCTGATCGATCGGATCGACGCGGTGCTGCCGATGCCGGATGCGCCGGTCATGATGGCGCTCTTGGATCATCTCGCGGCATGAATGGCAGCGCGCTCACAGTCGCGTGTTCAATCCCTAATCAGCGATTGACGCTCATCGAAATTCGCACGCTCAACGATAAGATTCGCCTCGGGTGTGACTCAAAAACCAATGCGAATCAGCAATCAGGAGTTACGCCACATCAAACACTAAATTTATCTTCCGCGAATCAGCTCAGTGATCCATTTTTGGCCGGGGTCAATCTGGAGGCCAAAGTATGAACGTTATTGTTTTCGCATCGCGTAAAGGGGGGTCGGGCAAAAGCACGCTTGCCGCTCACCTCGCTGCGCAGATCAAGGCGAGCAAGTCTTGTTTGCTCATCGATGCCGATCCGCAGGGGTCGCTGACGCTCTGGCACAAATTGCGCGGCACCAACGAGCCGCCGATCAAGACCGCCGTGAACTCGGTGAGCGGGATCGTCGCCGCCGCCCGGCGCGAGGGCGTCGAGTGGGTGCTGATCGATACGCCGCCGACCGTCTCGGCCGTCGTCGAAGACGCGATCAAGAATGCCACCATGGTCATCATTCCCGCGCGCCCGGGTGTGTTCGACGTCAACGCGGTGCAGGAGACGATCCAGACCTGCCGCGCCGCCCGCAAGCCTTATGCCGTGGTGCTGAACGGCGCGCCGGCCCGTCGCGACGAGGCTGAAAGCCCGATCGTCACCATCGCCCGCGAAGCGCTGGCCAAGTTCAAGGCGCCGGTCTGGGGTGGCCAGATCACCAACCGCGCCGATCTTCTGATGGCGCTGGGACAGGGCGAGGGCGTGCGCGAATATTATGCCGAGGGCCGTGCCGCGGCCGAGATCGCCAGGCTCTGGGCCGCGATCGAGCGTTCGGTGAAGGCGATCCGAGGCACCGTGTCGTCAAACGGCACGATGCACAAGCAGGCGGCTTGATCTCGCGCGAAAGCCAGGCCTCCAGCGCGCGGCCTGTCGCCTGTTGTGTTGTTGGATGGTGCAGACCTCGATGCCGCGCGGCGGCGCGGCTGAGGGCTATGCGACCATCAACAGGTAAAACGCGATCGCCGGCGTCAGGGTCAGAATCACCGACCAGATGCCGATACCCCAAAGGATGTCTTCCCGCGTAAAACCCTGCTGGCCAGGGTATGCATGATCTTGCAAAGCCACGACGCCCCCGCGTTCTGCTCTTTGCAAGTTTGATATTGGAATAGTTTTAAAAATCCGGTTGCGCCGTCCTTCAAATCTTTTCGTCCCTGCTACCTCGGATTAACCAGCAGCACCCGGCGAGATCTCGCCGGCCGGCCGCGCCGGGCAGAGCCGGCGCGGCGGCATTGGTCACGCCACCCGCGCCGGGGCCGTCGTGCGCGCCGCCATCTCCTGATCGAGGCGGGCGGCAAGCTCGGCCCCCACCTCCACCATCGGCAGGCGCAGCTCAGGACTTGCGATGAGCCCGGTGCGCGCCAGCCAGTACTTGGCCGGCGCCGGGCTTGGTTCGGCAAACAAAAGCCGCGTCAGGTTCTCGACCGCCTGCCAGCACGCTGCGGCGGCATCGCGATCACCGGCCTTGAGGTGGGTCTGGACGCTCGCAAACGTTTCGGTCTCGACATGCGCCGAGAGCAGGATCGCGCCATCGGCGCCGGCGTCAAGCGCATCGAAGCTCTGGGCATCCTCGCCCGTCATCGCGCGAAAGCCATCCGGCCTCCTCGCCAGCAGCTCGCGGGTCTGGGCGCGATTGGCGCAGCAATCCTTCAGCCCGACAATGTTGGGATGCTGGGCGAGCCGCAGCAGGGTTTCGTTCTCGATCGCAACCGCGGACCGGTAGGGGATGTTGTAGAGGACGATCGGATGCGCGGCGTGCTCCGCCAGCGCGGTGAAATGCCGGATCAGTCCGCGCTGGGACGGCCTGAGATAATAAGGGCTGGAGACCAGATAGCCGTCAACCGGCCAGGCCGCTGTCCGGTCCAGGGCATCGAGCAATTCGGATGTCGCCGCGCCGGCGAGTCCGAAACAGATCGGCAAGGATCGGCCGATCGTAGCCAGCTCAGCGTGCACAACTGCGACGAGGCGCTCGCGTTCCGGCCATGACAGCAACAGGCCTTCGCCGGAGCTTGCGGCCAGGATCAGCCCGTCGATCGGCTTGTCCGCATAGTGGCGGACAAGATTGCGCAGCGACGATTCGTCGAGTGCGCCATCGCGGAATGGGGTGACGAGCGGCAGCCAGAGGCCGTGCAGCAAGTTTCGAAGGTCGGTCATGGTCCATCTCCTTGTGGTTGAGTGCCGGGGAGACGGAGCCAATAAAAAACCCCGTCCTTGCGGCGGGGCTTTGCGAAGCGGCGGCGAAGATCTAGCGCGCGCGTCCACACCTCCCCGAATGGGGAGCTTTTTTCGACGAGAGCTTGGCAGGCGACGATGTGGACATGGCACCTACATGCGTTGGAAAAGGCCGCGCTGTCAACGATGCGGCTGGTTGCGCGCAAAAAAACGCCGGACCAAAAAAATAGCCGGGCCCAATGAGCCCGGCTGTGGAGGTTTGGCCTATGAAGGCCGACACAATCACCTTCCAAGAGGGATGCCTGAGCGCCCGCGCCACTGGAGGAGGGGGACAAATGCGCAACGCGAGCGCTCAGCACACAGATATTATGGTGCCCGTTACCGCTGCCCAGCAACCCATGCGAGCCGCATGTCAGACATGCGCAAAATCAGGACGGCCAGCGCTGCGCTTTGCTCACGACAAAGTCACGGAACACCTGCACGCGCGCGACCGTCTTCAACTCCTCGGGATAGACAAAATAGGTGTCGAGCTGGATCGAATCCGACTCGCCGAAAAGCTGAACGAGGCGGCTGTTTTCCTCGACCAGGTAGTCCGGCAGCGCGGCGATGCCGAGGCCCTGCTGACAGGCGCGCACCAATCCCAAGATGTTGTTGACCTTGAAATAGGCCTCGCGTGGACCCGAGCCGTTGCGGCCAGCCTCGACCAGCCAGTTGCGGTTCTGCAGATGCGGCGCGACCTGGCCGTCGGCCAGGGTGATGATGCGGTGATTGTCGAGTTCGTCGAGGGTCCGCGGCGTGCCGAAGCGCTTCACATATTCCGGCGAGCAATAGGCGTGGAAGCCCATCGCGAACAGCTTGCGCTGGATCAGGTCGGGCTGCGTCGGCTTGCGGGTGCGGATCGCAACGTCGGCCTCGCGCATCGACAGATCGAGCTCTTCGTCGGTGACGATCAGCGAGATCCGGATCTCCGGATACAGCGCGGTGAACTCGCCGAGCCGCGGGATCAGCCAGTTGATGCCGACGCCCGGCGTGGTCGTGATCTTGAGGTCGCCGCTCGGCCGTTCGCGGCTGTCGGTCAGCTTGGCGCGTGCCGCCTGCAGCTGCATGAACACGTCATGCGCCGTGCGGAATAGGAGGTCGCCCTGCTCGGTCAGGATCAGTCCGCGCGCATGGCGGTGGAACAACGAGACCGCCAGTTCCTGTTCGAGAGCGCTGACCTGGCGCGACACCGCCGATTGGGACAGGCCAAGCTGCTCCCCGGCATGCGTGAAGCTGCCAGCTTCCGCCGCTGCGTGAAACACCTTCAGCTTGTCCCAATCCATGTCTGTAAATCCGTCGCGAGTTCGTGCCATCGTGAATTCATTCCGCTGCTGCGCGTTCGCCCGCGGCATGCGCGAGGAAGCGTTCCGCCTCGAGCGCGGCCATGCAGCCCATGCCGGCCGCGGTGACCGCCTGGCGGTACGTCTCGTCGGCCACGTCGCCTGCTGCGAACAGGCCGGGCACCGAGGTCGCCGTCGAATTCGGGGCGACCTCGACATAGCCGGATGGTCTTAGCTTGACCTGGCCCGCGACGAGGTCGGTCGCAGGCGCATGTCCGATCGCGATGAAGACGCCGTCGGCCTTGATCTCGGTTACCGCGCCGGTCTTGATGTCTTTCAGCCGGACATGGGTGACCTTGGCGGGCTCGCTGGCGCCGCAGACTTCGTCGAGCACGCTGTCCCACACCACCTTGATCTTGGGATGCTTGAACAGCCGCTCCTGCAGGATGCGCTCGGCGCGGAAATGGTCGCGTCGATGCACGACCGTGACCGATGCCGCGAAATTGGTCAGGAACAGCGCCTCCTCGACTGCGGTGTTGCCCCCGCCGACCACGATCACGTCCTTGCCGCGATAGAAGAAGCCGTCACAGGTCGCGCAGGCGGAGACGCCGAAACCCTTGAACTTGTCCTCGGAGGGAATGTTGAGCCAGCGCGCCTGGGCGCCGGTCGCGAGGACCACGGTTTCCGCGAGATAGGTGTCGCCGGAATCACAGGTCAACCGGAACGGGCGTCGCGACAGGTCCAGCTTGGTGACGTAGTCGGTCTTGATCTGGGCGCCGACATGCGCCGCCTGCTTCTCCATCTGCTCCATCAGCCAGGGACCCTGGATCACGTCTGCGAAACCAGGATAGTTCTCGACGTCCGTGGTGATCGTAAGCTGGCCGCCCGGCTGGATGCCCTGAATCAGGATTGGCTCCAGCATGGCTCGGGCTGCGTAGATCGCGGCCGTGTAGCCGGCCGGGCCGGAACCAATGATGACGACCTTGGCGTGGATCGGAGCTTGCATGGGGTGGATTTCTCGCTGGGCGGGGGCATTTTGGCGAGGTGGCGACCGGAATGTGTCGACACACGTCCCCGCGGCCCCCATCGAAAGTGTCAAATCCAAGTCTAAGGCATCTGGCTAGCCATGCAAGAATTGCAACGCATCTCAGCGAATTTTCCCTTCACGACCCGGTCATCTCGGGAAAACTGCGCAATAAAATTGCTCAAACCAGCCGACCTGGGCTAAGACAGTTCCGCCGCTCCGATGACCCGGCGGTCATCCGCTGAAGCTCCCGCCAGGACCCCATATCCCCGTGTCGAAGAATCTTGACGAGATTGATCTCAAAATCCTGAGCGAGATCCAGGCTGACGGCCGGATCACCAATGTCGAGCTCGCCAAGCGGGTCGGGATCTCGCCACCGCCCTGCCTGCGGCGGGTGCGGACCCTGGAAGAGGAGGGCTACATCACCGGTTACCGGGGCCTGCTGGATCCGCGCAAGCTCGGCTTTGACGTGACGGTGTTTGCGGCCGTCCATCTCTCCAGCCAGGCCGACGCCGACCTGAAGGCCTTTGAGGAGTTCGTGCGCGCCGAGCCGCTGGTACGCGAATGCTGGATGCTGTCGGGCGAGGTCGACTTCATCCTGAAATGCGTGGCGCCCGACATGGCGACGTTCCAGGAATTCGTCACCCATCTGACTGCGGCACCTCACGTCCGCAATGTCAGGACGTCGTTGGTGCTGCACAATTCGAAATACGAGGCCGCGGTTCCGCTCGGGGTCAAAGGGCCGAGATAACCCTGACTGTCGTTCCGGGGCAGCCCCGCAGGGGCTGAACCCGGAATCTCGAGATCGTCAGCAAGCTCGGGATTGCCCCATGCGCAAACGCGCATCTGAGGTTCGATGCTGGCGCATCGCCCCGGAATCACGTTGGATCAAATCACCTCAGCCCTTCTTCCGCAGCATGGCATCCAGGCTGATCGGGCCGCCGCCCGCAGTCGCGAGATACAGGCAGGCGAAGCAGAGCGCGATGGCGAGCGAGCCATTGTTGACCACCGGGAAAAAGCTCCGCGGGGCGTGGCTGATGAAATAGGCGAACGCCATCTCGCCGGAGAGGATGAACGCGACCGGCTGCGTGAACAGGCCGAGTATCAACAATCCGCCGAGGGTCAGCTCGATCATGCCGGCAGCGCCGTATAGCGACATCAGTTCGACCTTGGCGAACGGCGATTCCGCCGGGATCTTCAGAATTTTTGCGACGCCAAACTGGAACAACATCAGTCCCGTGATGAAGCGAAACAGGCTGAGCGCCACTGGCTGATATTTGGAAAAGATCTGCTCCATATTTGTCATCCCCCGATTGAAGCGAACCGGTTTCATTACTACCGCAACAGCCGGATTTCGTCACCCGCTGGGATTCCCACCGCTCGCCCGCCGAGGCTCAGACGCATCACACCGGGCGACCCCACACACACCTTGCAGCGTGGCAAAAAGGCCGCGCAGGACGCGCGGCCTTTTTGACTTCAAGACATCCGAGAAAAGCTAGCGCCACTCCACCTTGGCGATCTCGTAGGACTTGGCGCCGCCTGGGGCCATCACCTCGACCGAGGCGCCCTTCTTCTTGCCGATCAAGGCGCGGCCCAGCGGCGAGGTGATGGAGATCTTGCCCTTCTTGGCGTCGGCCTCGACCTCACCGACGATCTGCCACACCGTCTTCTTCTCGGTATCCTCGTCGATCAGGGTGACGGTGGCGCCGAACTTGATGGTGTCGCCCGAGAGCTTGGTGACGTCGATCACATCGGCGCGCGCAAGCTTGTCTTCAATCTCGGCGATGCGGCCCTCGTTGTGCGACTGCTCTTCCTTCGCAGCGTGATACTCGGCGTTCTCCGAGAGGTCGCCATGCGAACGCGCCTCGGCGATGTGTTCGATGATACGTGGACGGTCCACCTGCTGACGGCGCTTCAGTTCGTCTTCGAGCGCGGCATAGCCGCCCGAGGTCATAGGAACCTTTTCCATCGTCTCTTCTCGTCCTTCGATCGCGCGGGCGGGAGGCGTGAGCCCGCACGAGTAGTCGTTTCAGATTAAGCTTTTGCGGCCCGAATCAAAGCCCGAAAGCCCGGCATATTCGGCCCTTCAAGGGCCGAGACAACAGTCCAATAAGGCAGCGGGTTCCTGCGGGGAGCTTTATTGCCGATAATTGCCAATCGTTTAGCGGGCGTTCGCGCGCCGGCGGCGATCAGGTTTCGGAAAAGTAGCTCTGCAGGGTGCGGACCTCAAGGTCCCCGCCGAGATAGGCGTGGATGCCCTGTGCTGCCGCCACGGCACCGGAAAGAGTGGTGTAATATGGCACTTTATGCAAGAGGGCAGCACGCCGCAACGAACGGCTGTCGGCCAGCGCCTGCGGGCCTTCGGTGGTGTTGAAGACGAGCTGGATGTCGCCGTTGGTGATGGCGTCGACGATGTGCGGGCGCCCCTCCAGGACCTTGTTGATCTTCTCGGCCGGCACGCCGCGATCGCTGAGGAAGCGCTGCGTGCCCGAGGTCGCCAGCACCTTGAAGCCGAGCGAATGCAGCATCGCGACCACATCCGTGATCCGCTGCTTGTCGCTCTCGCGCACCGAGACGAACACCGTGCCCCGGCGCGGCACGCGGGTGCCGCCGCCCAGCTGGCTCTTGGCGAAGGCGACCGCAAAGGAACGATCGATGCCCATCACTTCGCCGGTCGATCGCATCTCCGGACCCAGCACCGTGTCGACACCGGGGAAGCGCGCGAAGGGGAAGACCGATTCCTTCACGCCAACGTGTTTGAGCTCGCGCTTCGTCAGGCCGAAATCGGCCAGCTTTTCCCCTGCCATGATGCGCGCGGCGATCTTGGCGACCGGCGTACCGACCACCTTGGCGACAAAGGGTACCGTGCGCGAGGCGCGGGGGTTGACCTCGAGCACGTAGATCTCGCCGTCCTTGATCGCATATTGGACGTTCATGAGGCCGACCACGTTGAGCCCGAGCGCAAGCTCGCGCGTCTGCCGCTCCAGCTCGGCGATCGTGGCCGCGTCCAGCGAGTAGGGCGGCAGCGAGCAGGCCGAATCGCCGGAGTGAATGCCGGCCTCCTCGATATGCTCCATGATGCCGACCACGAAGGTATCCTTGCCGTCGCAGAGGCAGTCCACGTCGATCTCGGTCGCATCGGACAGATAGCGGTCGAACAGCAGCGGGTTCTTGCCGAGCACCGTGTTGATCTGGCCGGTCTTGTCGTTTGGATAGCGCGCCTTGACGTCGCCCGGCACCAGCTCGGGCAGCGTGCCGAGCAGGTAGTCGCTGAGCTGATTATCCTCGCGGATGATCTGCATGGCGCGGCCGCCGAGCACATAGGATGGACGCACCACCAGCGGCAGGCCGAGATCGGCGGCAACCAGCCGTGCCTGCTCGACCGAATAGGCGATGCCGTTCTTCGGCTGCTTGAGGTGTAGCTTGTCGAGGATGCGCTTGAAGCGGTCGCGGTCCTCGGCGAGGTCGATCGCCTCCGGCGAGGTGCCGAGGATCGGCACGTCTGCGGCCTCCAGGGCATGGGCGAGCTTGAGTGGGGTCTGGCCGCCGAATTGCACGATCACGCCGTGGAGCGTGCCGTTGCTGCGCTCGGTCGCGATGATCTCCAGCACGTCCTCGGCGGTGAGCGGCTCGAAATAGAGCCGATCGGCGGTGTCATAGTCGGTCGACACCGTCTCCGGGTTGCAGTTGATCATGATGGTCTCATAGCCCACGTCGGCAAGCGCGAAGCAGGCATGACAGCAGCAATAGTCGAATTCGATGCCCTGGCCGATCCGGTTGGGGCCGCCGCCGAGGATGATCACCTTTTTCTTGTCGGACGGCGCGCTCTCATCGGCGAGCTGGCCGGCAAACAACGTCTCGTAGCTGGAATACATATAGGCCGTAGGCGAGGCGAACTCGGCGGCGCAGGTGTCGATGCGCTTATAGGCCGGGCGCACGCCGAGCGCGCGGCGCTTTGCGGCGACATCGGCCTCCGTCGTGTTGGCGAGCACGGCAAGCCGCGCGTCCGAGAAGCCCATCGCCTTCAGGCTCCGCATGGCCTTCGCATGTGGCGGCAGGCCATGCTGGCGGACCTTGTCCTCCATTTCGACGATGCCGCGCATCTGCGCCAGGAACCAGGGATCGATCTTGCAGGACTTGAAGATGTCGTCGTCAGACCAGCCGAGCCGCATCGCCTGGGCGACCTGGAGAATGCGGTTCGGCGTCGGCGTGCCGAGAGCGGCGCGGATCGCATTCTTGTCGTCGCCGCGGCCGAGCCCCTCGATCTCGATCTCGTCGAGGCCGGTCAGTCCGGTCTCGAGCCCGCGCAGCGCCTTCTGCAGGCTCTCCTGGAAGGTGCGGCCGATCGCCATCACCTCGCCGACCGACTTCATCGATGTGGTCAGCGTGGTCGAGGCGCCCGGGAATTTTTCGAAAGCAAAGCGCGGGATCTTGGTGACGACGTAATCGATCGTCGGCTCGAACGAGGCCGGCGTGGCGCCGCCGGTGATGTCATTGGCGATCTCGTCCAAGGTGTAGCCGACCGCGAGCTTGGCCGCGACCTTGGCAATCGGAAAGCCGGTAGCCTTGGATGCGAGCGCGGAGGAGCGCGACACGCGCGGGTTCATCTCGATCACGACCATACGGCCGTCGGCGGGATTGACGCCGAACTGCACGTTGGAGCCGCCGGTCTCCACCCCGATCTCGCGCAGCACTGCCAGCGAGGCGTCGCGCAGGATCTGATATTCTTTGTCGGTGAGGGTGAGCGCGGGCGCCACAGTGATGGAGTCGCCGGTGTGCACGCCCATCGGATCCAGGTTCTCGATCGAGCAGACGATGATGCAGTTGTCCTTCTTGTCGCGGACCACCTCCATCTCGTACTCCTTCCACCCGAGCACCGATTCCTCGATTAGCACTTCGTTGGTGGGGGAGGCATCCAGCCCGCGCTCGATGATGTCGAGATATTCTTCCTTGTTGTAGGCGATGCCGCCGCCGGTGCCGCCCATGGTAAAGGACGGCCGGATGATCGCCGGCAGGCCGATCTCGGATAGCGCCATCAGCGCCTCGCCGAGTGCATGCTCCTGATAGCGCTTGCGCCGCTCGTTCTCGCCGAGCGTCCATTGCCGGTCGAGCTCGTCGCGTTCGGCACCGGACAGCTTCTCGCGCTCGGCGTAATATTTGTCACGGTACTGCTTCTTCAGCGCCGAGGCATTGGCGAGCCGCGACTTCGGCGTCTGCAGCCCGATCTTTTCCATGGCGTTGCGGAACAGCTGGCGGTCTTCCGCCTTGTCGATTGCATCAGCAGTAGCGCCGATCATCTCGACGTCGAACTTCTCCAGCGTGCCCTGCCGGCGTAGCGACAGCGCGCAGTTCAGCGCGGTCTGCCCGCCCATGGTCGGCAACAGCGCAAAGCCGCCGGGAACGACATTGCGTTCCTTCTCGATGATCCTGGCGACGATCTCCGGCGTGATCGGCTCGATATAGGTCGCATCGGCCAGTTCCGGATCGGTCATGATGGTCGCCGGATTGGAATTGACGAGGACGACGCGATAGCCCTCTTCCTTCAGCGCCTTCACCGCTTGCGTTCCGGAATAGTCGAATTCGCAGGCCTGGCCGATCACGATCGGGCCGGCGCCAATGATCAGGATGGTGGAGATGTCGGTTCGTTTCGGCATTCAATCTCACGGGCAGGAATTCAGGCACAAAAAAAGGGCGCGCGAACCGCGCGTCCCCTTCGGCCAAGGCGCGACCAGTCCTCGCGCGCAAGCGGCTCTTTAGACCAGTTTCCCTAAGCCGAAAAGGGCTTTGAGAGACCCATCAACGGGCATTTTAGGCAGTTTGGAGCCGTTCCCGCCGCACCAGCAGCAGGAGCACCGCGAGTCCCATGCTGGCGCTGGCGGCGCCGACCCAACCGAGATTGGCCGGACCCAGCGTTGACAGCACGATCCCGCCGAGGGCGCCGCCGATCGCGAAGCCGAGATACATGGCGGAGTAATTGAGCGAGAGCGCGATCTGCGCAGCATGCGGTTCGGCCCGAATGATGTTCGTGCTGTGGGCCGGAAAGAAGCCCCATCCGCAGGCGGCCCAGCAGACGATTGGCAGCAGGACGAGATAGTGCGTGAAATCCCCGGAATGAGTGGATTTCAGCAGCGCGGAGAGCAGGAACTGGGCCGTCGCCATGCCGGCCAGCGCGATGGCCGAGGTTGGCACCGGGCCGAAATGATCGGCGAGCATGCCACCGGAGATGTTGCCGACCGCCGCCGCCACCCCGAACAGGAACAGGGCGAAACTCACCTCTGCAGTGCCGAAGCCGATGCCGTGCAGGGGAACCGCGAGGTAGGCGAAGACCGACATTGCGCCGATCGCCCACAACGTGGTGGCGACCAACGCGATCAGCACCCCAGGGTGCCGCGCCACCGCCAGCCGTTCGGAGAGACTGCTCGTGTGCCGGGGCAGATTGCGCGGCAGGCGCAGCACGATACCGGCCAGCGCGAAGACGCCCAGCCCGGCGACCATGAGGAAGGTGGCGCGCCAGGAGATCTGATTGCCGACGACGGTGCCGAGCGGAACCCCGACGACGGTCGCGACCGTCAGCCCGGAGGTGACCAGTGCGACGGCGCGTCCGCGCCGTTCCGGTGGGGCGATCGCCACCGAAACACCGATCGCGGTGGGGGTGCAGAGCCCGGCACCCAGGGCCATCAAGACGCGCGAGACCATCAGCAGCGGAAACCCGGGCGCCACGACCGCCAGCAGGTTGCTGGCGATGAAGCAGACGAGTGCCAGGATCAACACCGTCTTGCGGTCGACATTGTGGAACAGCACGGCCAGCACCGGCGAGCCGATCGCGTAGGCGAGCGAGTAGGCGGTGACCAATTGGCCGGCGGCGGGTGCGGAAATCTGCAGGTCGGCGGCGATCGTCGGCAACAGGCCGGCGATCACCAGGGCCTCGGTGCCGATCGCAAACGTCGCCAACGCCAGCCAGAGTACGTTCATCGTCATGCCGCCTTTTGTTCAATTTCCATTGAACAATCGTCAGGCCGATACCATTTGTCAATTGGTTCAAAAACTATTGAACATCACTAGGAGCTGCCTATCATCGCGCCATGAGCCGTACCCCTCACCATCCGACCCGCGCAGAGATCGAGCTGCCCGTCCTGCTGGATTGCCTCAGCGATCCGATCCGGCTGGCCATCGTCTACAACCTGGCCAAGCACGAACCGGAGGGAGGAGAGCTTCGCTGTGGCGACTTCAACGCCTTCAGCGGCAAGTCGAATCTGGCCTATCATTTTGCGCGGCTGCGCGAGGCCGGCCTGGTGCAGACACGTCTGGTCGGCACCGCGCGCTATATGAGCTTGCGCCGGGAGGATCTCGACGCCCGCTTTCCTGGTTTGCTCGATGCCGTCATCGCCTCGGCTGCCCGCGATGCCGATCGGTTGCAGATGCGGGAATGCGAGGCGGCGCCAAGCGATTGAGGTTTCAAGCTGCTTCGTCGAGCCGAAGCCGCGTCAGCGGCGAAGCCGGCTTGCCCAGCCGTAGCTGCACAGGCGGAGAGGGCTGGCTCCCGAGCCGTGGCTGCACAGGCCGATGAAGGCTGGCTCGCCGAGCCGTAGCTGCGCAAGCAGCGAAGGCTGGAGGCCCGGCCTGGACTTGAACCAGGTTCAAGAGCGTTGCACCGCTCTTCGCGTCGAAGCTTCCGCCACCGGGCCGAGGGTGATCTTACCGCTCGCGCTGCCGGCGGCCACCCGATGTTTCGGTTAACCCTAATCCGGTTTCGATCCGTGTCATGTGCTGCCGGTGAGAGCGGGGCGCGCCACGAAGGTCATCCGCCAGGGATTGTGGCCGATGTTCTTTGGCGCCCGGACCGCGCTGAAGCCGGCCTTTTTCAGCTTGGTGAGCATCTCGGTCTCGCGATAGCGCTGTAGCCCGATCTTGGTGCGAAGCTGGCGGTAATCCGACAGCGCGGTTGCCATCAGGCCGACCAGGGCGTCCTTGAGGAAGCCGTCGGCGGCGGCAAACCGCAACAGCGCCAGCACGTCGCGGCCCATGCCGACACCTGGACGCAGGATATCGCCCAGCACCAGCCGGCCGGTCGGTTTCAGCAGCCGGCGGATCACCGCGAGCGCCACATCGAGCTCGGCCTGCGTCATGTACTGCGCGACCGAGTTCATCACCACGAGATCGATCGAGGCCTCCGGCATCCGGCGCAGTTCTTCCGGCGAGCGCACCCGGATCTTTGTGTTCGGTGCATAGCGCGCGATCAGTCGTCCGCGCACGCCCGGCGCAGGTTCGGCAAGGATCAGCATGCTGCAGGCGTCGGCGACCTTCGCCGCCGACAGCGCCTCGCCGCAGGAATAGTCCAGAACGACCGCATCAGGCGCGCTGATGTAGCCGATGATGTCGCGCGCGATCACCTGAAAGTGCAGGTCGCGATGCCGCTTGCTCGCGTAAATCGTGTGCGTGGAATCGTAGTAATCGATCCAGTCGTCCATGGTCCGCGAGCTTCAAAATGGAGTTCCGGCTTTGGAACCGGTGAGGCCAGCGAGCGTTAACGGGTCCCGCCTCGACTGTCCATGGCCTGCTTTAACAGGAAGGTGCCACCGTGAGTAAAGCGAAGACTGACAAAACCGATCTCGACACCCCGACCGATCTGGCGCCCGACGCCGTCAACAAGATCTCGGCCGCGCTGAACACACTGCTGGCAGATGCGTTTGCGCTCTACCTGAAGACGAAGAACTTCCACTGGCACGTCAGCGGCCGCCATTTCCATGACTATCACATCATGCTGGACGAGCAGTCGGACGCGATCTTCGCCACCACCGACCAGCTTGCCGAGCGCGTCCGCAAGCTGGGTGGCACCACGCTGCGCTCGATCAGCCAGGTCTCGAAGCTGCAGACCATCAAGGACAACAACGAGGAATATGTGCCGCCGCGCGAGATGCTGCGCGAGTTGATGGAGGACAACAAGCACATTGCCGCCGCCATGCGCAAAGCCCACCAGCTCTGTGACGATAATGACGATCCGGCGACGGCGGGCCTGCTGGAGACCTTCATTGATGAGACCGAGCGGCGGACCTGGTTCCTGTTCGAAGCCAGCCGCCAGGAGGGCAGCAACGCGGCCTGATGCGGGTCGGCGGTCGACTGGAGCGGAGTCCTGCTAGCAGCCAACCGATTCGCTTGTGTATGGAAGCGGATAACGCCGCCATCTGCCGTGGCGTCGTCCTTGCACGGGTGATGTCAGGCCTGTTGGCGTCTCCCGGAATGAGCGGGTCAGCTCCCGGGATGATGTCGCAGCCAGTCCAGCAGCCTGCGGAATTCTGCCGACATGGTCGTGTCGGACTGCGAAAGCCTGGTCTCGTGACCGTCATCCTGGACCGTGATCGTGTAGCTCATCTCGTCGCGCGTCCTGTCCGAGCGCGCGGCGGGGGGAGGCGCTGCGATGGCGGCGTCGACAAGGCTCTTGAGTTCGCTCACCCTGGTCGGATCGAGCGTGGCGGCATCGACGACAACAGGCGGCCGCTGTACGAACAGCCCGGCCGCCTGGCCGCCATGGGACGTGTACGAGACTTTCATGCCATATCTGCATTCATGGGGTGAGAGCCGGTCCCTGCGGGTTGTTGGCTCTCATATGCTTGATCAGTGCGGCCTGCCGCCTCCAAGACTTGCGACCTCCTGTGTCAGCGTTGCAAGCTGGCTCGACAACTCGTCGATCCTGCGCATGATTTCCTGATCCTGGTCGCGCCCGTTGCCCGTGGTCAAGGCCGCCTGCTTCTTCATGCGCGTGGCCGTTCCTGCGAGTGCGCGAACGCCGCTGATGCGGATGCCGACGTCCTTCCAGGCTGCCAGCACGGCCTGCTGTTCCGCGCTTTGCTGGCCGTAGATCTGACCCGCCTGCAGATAAGTCGTGTCGGCGAACTCCTGGAAGTCCGTCTTGGCGGAGGAGGCCTTCAGCGAGGCGTACCAGATATGCCCGGGCGCCTCCCAGGCGAAGCCGCCGATCCCGATCGCCGTCAGATAGAACGCCTTGTTCGGGATGCCCGAGTTGATATGAACGCCGCCATTGTCGCCATCGTCGGTGTCAGGCAGCTGGACATATTTGCTCATATGGTCCGGCTGAGGATCGCGCCCGAGCGTCGGATTGTTGTAGGCCTTGCCGGGCGCCTTCATCGAACGCAGCGCATCACCGGGGGTCCCAGGCGTGAATACCTCGGCGCCGATCAGCCAGTCGGCCTGCTCGGCCGTCTGCTGGCCGGCCCATTGCTTGACCAGCGAGCCGAACACGTCGGAGATCGACTCGTTCAGGGCGCCGGACTGATTATGATATTCCAGCCCGGCCGAGAATTCCGTCACCCCGTGGGTCAGCTCATGGGCGATGACGTCGAGCGACTTGGTGAAATCGGTGAACAGCACGCCATCGCCGTCGCCGAAGATCATCTCGCTACCGTTCCAGAACGCGTTGTTGTAGGCGGAGCCGTAGTGAACATAGCCGTTGAGGCGCATGCCGTTTCCATCGAGAGAGTCCCGATCGAAAACCTCCTTGTAGAACTGCCGGGTCTTGCCCAATCCGTCGAAAGCGTCATTGGCAGTCTGGTCGCTGGAGGGCCGGCCGTCTTCGCTGCGCGCCAATGTTGCTGACGGCAATGTGGTGGTGCTGTTGCAGTCGAAAATGGTGCGACGCGCGCCGGACGGCGCCGCTGCAAATCCCATCAGGCTGCGGACGCGACGTTCGCCACGCAGGCTCGCAGTCGTGAGCAGCGTCCTGAGCGCGGCGTCGCGAACTTTTCCATCGGGATTTTCGAGCAGTTTCTTGAGGATATGAGGCGGAGTAATGCAGTTGATGCAGCGACAGCGGCTGTTCATGACGAGCCTCCACAACACTGGTGAAAGTGGAAAAAAATCTTGAGCAAATGCAGTGGGAGCGCGAAGCCCCTGAGAAATAGTCTGATCAGATGGGCCGACGTTCACGTCTGATCAGAGGGTGCAATCACAAGCCTGTGTTGTGTGGTATTGCGCAACCTAACGGTGTCGAGGACTCCAGAGGCGGAGCAGCGGACCGTCCTTTCCCATCACCGGATCAGTCGGTGGCATCGGCACCTGCGGGATGGTCTTCAATGCCTTGGCGTGGTTCTCCGGCGTCGGCCGCGTGATCTGCATCTTCGGCCCCGGTGGGTAGGCGCCGATGATGCAGAAATCATCGCTCGCCGCGATGCATCGATGGCCGGTACCCGCCGGGAGGATCGCAACGTCGCCGGGCGCGAGGTCGAATTCCTTGCCCTTATCGCCGCCGAAGCGCACCCGCGCCGAACCCCGGGCGACGCCAAGCGCCTCATGCACCGTGGCGTGATAATGCAGATAGTCGTAGACGCCGTTGCGCCACATGTCGCCCCAGTCATTGGCGCCAAACAGTTCTTCGATCGTCTCCTCGGGGTGGCCGCCTGCGACATCCACCGCGCCCTTGTAGATTAGGAACGGCATCGGATTGTTCGGCACCAAGCCGTCGTCTTTGAACACGACCGCCAGCGGTTCGATCTTCTCCTTGACGGTGGCCATGCGATCCTCCCCGGCGATTCTGCGTTGAGCGAATTCAACCGCCGCCAGTGCGACGCGTTCCGGCGGCGCACCGCATGATGCATAAGCAAATGCCCGGGCCTTCGCCGCGCCGAGGGGGCTTCGGCCCCACAGGCGGGACGAACCCGGGCATCGATGTCACGATCGGATCGGCGGGAAGCCTTAAGCGCGGGCGCGCTTGTTCTCCCGCATCAGCTCGGCAAAGCGCTGGAACAGATAATGCGAGTCGCGCGGCCCGGGCGACGCCTCGGGATGGTACTGCACCGAGAACACCGGCTTGCCCTCGAGCTGGATGCCGCAATTGGAGCCGTCGAACAGCGAGATATGGGTCTGGGTCGCGCCGGCCGGCAATGTTGCCTGGTCCACCGCAAAACCATGGTTCATCGAGGTGATCTCGACCTTCCCGGTGGTCTCGTCCTTGACCGGATGGTTGGCGCCGTGGTGGCCCTGATGCATCTTCTTGGTTCTGGCGCCGACCGCCAGGCCCAGCATCTGGTGGCCCAGACAAATCCCGAATGTAGGCGTCCCCGACGAAATCACCCGCTGGATGACCGGCACGGCATATTTGCCGGTCGCGGCGGGATCGCCAGGGCCGTTGGAGAGGAACACGCCGTCCGGCTTCATCGCCAGGATGTCCTCCGCCGAGGTGGTGGCGGGAACGACCGTGACCTTGCAGCCGACGCCTGCGAGCAGGCGCAGGATGTTGCGCTTGATGCCGTAGTCGATCGCGACCACGTTGAACTCGGGCGCGGATTGGCGGCCGAAGCCTTCATTCCACACCCAGGGTGTCTCGTCCCAGTTGAAGCGCTGCGCCGAGGTGACCATCGGCACCAGGTCCATGCCCTCCAGGCCCGGCCATTCGCGCGCTTCCTTCTTCAGCGCGTCGAGATCGAACTGACCGTCCTTGGCGTACGCGATCACCGCGTTTGGCATGCCCTTGGAGCGGATCAGCGCGGTCAGCGCGCGGGTGTCGATGCCGGACAGCCCGATGATGCCGCGCGCGCGCAGCCATTGATCGAGATGACGGCTGGCACGGTAGTTGGAGGGATCGGTGATCGCGGTGCGCAGGATCACCCCGCGCGCGCCCGGCGTCGCCGCCATGTTCACCGTCTCGATATCCTCGTCGTTGGTGCCGACATTGCCGATATGCGGGAAGGTGAAGGTGATGAGCTGGCCGGCATAGGAGGGATCGGTCAGGATCTCCTCATAGCCGGTCATTGCGGTGTTGAAGCAGACCTCGCCCACGGCGTGGCCCTCGGCGCCGAGGCCATGGCCTTCCAGCACTGTGCCGTCGGCGAGCACGAGGAGCGCGGTCGGCTTGTGGTCCGGCCAAGCGGCATCATTCTCAATCTGTGTCATGAGGCCTCTACATAGAGGGCCGGCGCGCCGGCGTCAAAGCGGCAGGCGCCTCGTTCCCACGCGTTTTCCGCCGGTTTGACCGGCAAATTGGTATGCCAGGGTCACCCCTGGCTGCGGAACCGAGTTGTTTCGGGGGCGCGAACCGCCTAGATCAGCCCAAACGATTTGAAGAGGGCACGATCATGCTGCGCGATGACATTAATAATGCGGTCAAGGAGGCCATGAAGGCCAAGGACGAGCGCAAGCTCTCCACGCTGCGCATGGTGAATTCCACCCTCAAGAACGCCGACATCGAGGCGCGCGGCCAGGGCAAGCCGCCGCTAGCCGACCCCGAGATCCTGGCCGTGCTGCAGAAGATGATCAAGCAGCGTCAGGAGGCGGTCGAGCTCTACGACAAAGGCGGCCGTGCCGAACTTGCCGCCCAGGAGCGCGAGGAGATCGCGATCATCTCGGCCTATCTGCCAAAGCAGATGTCGGAAGACGAGGTGAAGGCGGCCATTTCCGCTGCGGTCGCCGAGACCGGTGCGGCCGGGATCAAGGACATGGGCAAGGTGATCGCCGCGCTGAAGGCCAAATACACCGGCCAGATGGATTTTGCCAAAGCCAGCGGCCTGGTGAAGGCGGCGCTGTCGGGTTAGCACCCCCTGTCGAAAGCAGGCACGGGCTATACGTCGCGTACGCGATGCGCTCCCTCTCCCCGTTCTTACAGGGAGAGGTGAAGAATCACCGAGAGGGAAACGCCTCCGCATGCTCAAGGAAACGTCCGACTACGACCGGCTCTATCGCGACTTCCGCTGGCAAATCCCGGCGCAGTTCAACATCGCGTCCGCCTGCTGCGACCGCCACGCCGACGGCTCAGGTCGTCTGGCGCTGACCGTCGTCGAGGAGGACGGCAGCGCCCGGCGCGTGTCCTTCGATCAGTTGCGCGAATTCTCCCGCCGCTTCGCCCATGTGCTGAAGGCCGACGGTCTGGCGCAGGGCGACCGCGTCGCGGTATTCCTGTCGCAATCCCTGGAATTGCCGATCGTCCATCTCGCGGCGTTTCGCGCCGGCCTGGTCTCGGTGCCGCTGTTCACTTTGTTCGGCGAGGACGCGCTGCAATTTCGGCTGCAGAACTCCGGCGCCAAGGTGGTGGTCACCGACGCTGTGGGGCTGACGAAACTCGCTGCGATCCGCGACCGGTTGCCGGAGCTGAAGACGATCTATGTCACCGACGGCGGCGGCATCGGCGCCCGGCCATTCTGGCCGACGCTCGAACGCGCCTCAGATGACTTCCCGACCGTGGCCACATCGTCCGAGGATCCTGCCATCATCATCTACACCTCGGGCACGACAGGAAATCCCAAGGGCGCGCTGCACGCGCATCGCGTGTTGCTGGGACATCTGCCCAATGTCGAGATGGTGCACGACTTCCTGCCCAAGCCCGGCGATGTGATGTGGACGCCGGCCGACTGGGCCTGGATCGGCGGGCTGTTCGATGCGCTGTTTCCGGCCTGGTATCACGGCGTGCCGGTGGTCGGCTATCGGGCGAAGAAATTCGAGCCGGATGCGGCGATGCGGCTGATGGCCGATTACGCCGTCCGCAACGTGTTTCTGCCGCCGACCGCGCTGAAGCTGATGCGGCAGGCCAATGTCAGGCACGATGGCGTGAAGCTGCGCAGCATCTTGAGCGGCGGCGAGTCGCTTGGCGCCGAGTTGCTCGACTGGGTGCGCGCGACCTTCGGCATCGACGCGCACGAGATCTACGGCCAGACCGAGTGCAATCTCGTGGTCGGCAACAATGCCAGACTGTTTCCGATCCGCCCGGGTTCGATGGGCAAGGCCACGCCCGGCTTCGAGGTGCTGATCGTCAATGATAAGGGCGAGGAGCTGCCGCGAGGAATGCCTGGCATCATCGGTGTGCGCCAGCCCAACCCCTGCACCATGATCGAATATTGGCGCAATCCGGACGCCACGCGAAAGAAGTTCGCGGGCGATGTGCTGCTGACCGGCGATCTCGGCACCCAGGATGAAGACGGCTATTTCTGGTATTCGAGCCGCGAGGACGACGTCATCACCTCGGCCGGCTACCGTATCGGTCCGTCAGAGATCGAGGACACGCTGCTCAAGCATCCGGCGGTGGCGTTGGCGGCCGTGGTGGGCGTGCCCGACCCGGTCAGAACCGAGGCGGTGAAAGCGTGGATCGTGCTGCGGCCGGGCTTTGCACCGGGCGATGCGCTGGCGCGTGAGATCCAGGATTTCGTCAAGGTGAAGCTCGCCGCGCACGAATATCCGCGCCAGGTGGAGTTCACCGACACCCTGCCGATGACCGCCACCGGCAAGGTGCTGCGGCGGGAGCTACGGGCGCGGGGGTAGGGGATGTACCGCTGCCTCTTAAACCTCTCCCCGCCTGCGGGGACGCGACGAGCTTCGCTCGCGCTGGGAGCTCGGATTGCATCGCAAGATGCAATCCGGGTGAGGGGGTACAGGTGTTACGATTCACACCCATGTTGCGTCTGCCCCTCACCCCAACCCTCTCAGCGCGAGCGAAGCTCGTCGCGACCCCGTAAGAACGGGGAGAGGGAGCCTACGGTCCGTGCCGCGTCAGCCCACATCTCGCCTTGAGGGACGTAGTCCTGCGCCATCCGAATCCGCCCCCAAGTTCAAATTGAATTTGCACCGCACCCGCTGGTAGCATCCCCCCAATAAGAATTTGGGAGGGTAGGCCGATGACAGCATCCGTCTCGGGCAAGGTCGACCCCGTGGTGCGGCGCATCACCACGACCGACATCGCCGAAGCATTGACGCAAGGGTTGCGCGATTTCCAGGCAAAGCCGCTCTATGGCCTCGCCTTCGGCGCGGTCTATGTCCTCGGCGGCATCACCATCCTGATGTGCCTCACGGCCTTCGGCATGGTCTATCTGGCCTATCCGCTCGCCGCAGGCTTTGCGCTGATCGGCCCGTTCGTCGCGATCGGGCTTTATGAAGTCAGCCGCCGCCGCGAGATGAAGGAGCCGATCTCTCTTGCCGCGATCTGGCGCACGATCACCTCGCGCGCCGAGATCGGCTGGATGGCGTTCGTCACCTTGTTTTTCTTCGTGATCTGGATGTACCAGGTCCGGCTCCTGATCGCGCTCCTGCTCGGGCTCAATGCCTCCTTCTCCAGCATGCGCGAATTCCTGACCGTGGTGCTGACAACCAATGAAGGCCTGTTGTTCCTGGCGATCGGAAATCTCGACGGCGCCGCCCTGTCGTTGATCCTGTTCTCGCTGACGGTGGTTTCGTTTCCGCTGCTGCTGGAGCGCGAGGTGGATTTCGTCACCGCCATGGTGACCAGCGTGCGGGCGGTGGTGGCGAGCCCGGGGCCGATGATCGGCTGGGCGGCGATTATCGTGGTGCTTCTGATCGTCTCCGCGCTGCCCTATTTCCTCGGCTTGCTGGTGACGGTGCCCGTGCTCGGCCACACCACCTGGCATCTCTACCGGCGGATCGTCGCCCCGGCTCCGGCCTGAAGAATAAGAGCGCGCCGATCAAAGCAACGACCCTGCGGCCGATCCTCGACCAAAGCGCAATGGTCGAGAGGATTGGACGGGTGCATCATACGGCTCAACGATCAGGCCGGCACGTGAAGTAAGGGCAGGGTACGATGCCAGACAACATCGCTTTGTTCGCCGCAATCATCCTGCTGCTTCCGATGTTCTATCTCCTGCTGGCTGCGCCGGCCTTTCTGTTGGTGAGGCTCGATATCGTGCCCGTCACGCGGCTGTTGCGCGGCATGTTCGATTCCTACTTCGTGGCGCTGGCGATTGCCGGCGCCATCGGCACGATCGCCGTCCTGTTAGATCAACGTCCCATGTTGGCCCTCGGGATCGGTCTGGTCGCCGGTTTTGCGATCGTCTCCCGCCGCTGGTTCTTGCATCAGATGGACGCGCGGATCAGCGACCGGGATGCCGGCGACGCCAATGCCGTGCGTGGCCTGCGCCGGCTGCATTGGGGCGGCATGCTGAGCAATGCGATCCAGGTCGGCGCTGTCGTCGCCAGCATTCCTTACATCGCTGCCGTGCCGTAGCAGACTCGCCGGCCCGCCCTGCCGGCCGCCTTCGACGCATCGTCCACGTTCTAGCTGTCGCCCCGGCCAAAGCCGGGCTCATAACCACAGGGCGCGATCGTGTGGCGGGATGTTTGCCAATTCTTCTTCGCGCAAAACTTCGGCCGCGGGCTATGGGTCCCGGCTCAAGGCCGGGACGACATCGAATTCGCTAAGGCACCGCGATCCCCAACGCCTTCAGCGCCGCCAGCATCTTTGCCGGCGGCGCCATCTTCACGACCAGCGGCTGTCCTGTTTCCAGCAAGCTCTTCAGGCTGGACAGGATCGCCGGCCAGCCCTGCCGGCCACCTTCGAGGATGTCATCAGCGAGCGGACGCTCATGCGCCTCGATCATGGTGAGCCGAACGGCGTCGCCGATCTGCTCGATCTCATAAGTGACCAGCGTCTGCCCGAGCGCCTCGATCAGCGCCGGCCAGTTGACGTTGAAGGTGACGGAGAGCCTGCGCGGCGGCTCGCATTCGATGACCTCGCCGCTGATATGCAGCGCCCCATCCGGCGTCCGCACGATGTAGCTGCCGCCGACCTTCAGATCGATCTCGACCGCATTGCCGAAGAAATATTGCCGGCTGAACTCGGCTGAGGTCAGCGCCTGCCACACCTTCTCGGGCGTCGAGGCGATGTAGATTGTGTAGACCGTCTCGGGTTTGAACGCGCTGATGTCCATGGTTCAGACTCCCTCGATGCCGAGCGCGGACGTGGGGATCGCGAGCGCCGTGCCGGTTTCCAACAGGCTCTTGAGGCTCGACATGATCGCCGGCCAGCCCTTGGAGATGCCGTCGAGCAGCTTCACTGCGTCTGCGCCGACAAAGCCTTCATGGGTCAGCGTCAGTTTGATGAACTTTCCGTGCTGCTCAAGCAGGAACACGACGATGGTGGGCCCTGCGTTTCGCAACTCGTTGTCCAGGACATGTTTGAACGTATAGGAGAGGCGACGCGGCGAATCGAATTCGAGGATTTCGCCGACATCGGTTGTCGTGCCGTTCATGACCAGCGCGAACGGGGAACCGACCTTCCAGTCGGTTCGAAACTCGGTGCCGAACCAGTATTGCCGCGAGAAGGTGCTGTCCGTCAGCGCCCGCCACAATGCATCGGGCGTCGTCTCGATATAGGTGACATAGACGAATTCGGGCTTACTCATCACGCCTCTCCAATTGCCGTTTCAACTCGCTGAGCGCGGCCAGTTTTCCGCGCTCGAATTTCCTGATCCAGCGCTCGCCGATCTCGTGGATCGGTACCGGATTCAAATAGTGCAGCTTCTCGCGGCCGTGCCTGATCGTCGCGACCAGGTTGGCCGCTTCCAGAATCGCAAGATGCTTGGTCACGGCCTGCCGCGTCATTGCCAGGCCGTCGCAGAGCTCGGTCAGCGTCTGGCCGTTGCGCGCATGCAGCCGATCGAGCAGTGCGCGCCGTGATGCGTCCGCCAGCGCCTTGAAGACGTCGTCCATGGTCAAGACATTAGGCAACCAAATGGTTGCATGTCAAGAGCGTGTGTTCGGCGTCCGCCTTGGCCGTGTTAGGTTGGAGCCAGCCGGCGATCAGACCGGTGACGAGAAGAAGGGTGGGAACGAATGCAACGTCGCGTCGGCTTGGCGGTCTTGGTTCTCAGTTTCGTTGCGCCCGTTGCCGCGTCGGCGCAGCAGGTGATCGGAGCCGCGCCTGAGGCTTCGAATATGAGACTGGTCGGTTACAACGATCTGCAGGCGCGCAGCGCCTATCAGCCGACCATCCATCATCAGGGCGACCGCTGGATCGCCTATATCGGCCATCATGGCGGCACCGAGGCCGTTCCCGATCCCGTCAATCCGATGACCGGCAAGGCCGAGCCGAACGGCACCTCGATCGTCGACGTCACCGATCCCGCGCATCCGCGCTATCTGCATCACATCCCGGGGCAGGAGGGTAAGTATGAGGGGGGCGGCGCGCAGATGGTGCGCGTCTGTGACGGCAAGACCTTGCCGAAGGGCGATCGCAATGCGGTCTATCTGCTGCGCACCTTCGGCAGCGAGGCGCATGAGATCTGGAACGTCGCCGATCCCGAAAATCCGGTGCTGGTGACGCGGCTCAGTGGGCTGAAGGACACGCATAAGAGCTGGTGGGAATGCGACACCGGCATCGCCTTTCTGGTCTCCGGCGCGCCCGACTGGCGGGTGCGCCGCATGACCCAGGTCTACGATCTCTCGGACCCCGCGCATCCGGTCAAGATCCGCGACTTCGGGCTTCCCGGCCAGGAGCCGGGCGCGACCGGCGCCGTGCCGACCGAACTGCACGGGCCGATCTCGTTGGGGCCGCAAGGCAATCGGGTCTATTTCGGCTACGGCACCAACAAGGGCGGGATGTTGCAGATCGTCGATCGCGATAGGCTGCTCAACGGGCCGAAGGAGCCGACGCCGGAGAATCTGCGCTATCCCGAGATCTCGCGCATGCCGATGTCGGCCTTCAACGGCGCGCACACCACGTTCCCGATGAAAGGGATGCCGATCGCCGAATTTGCCAAAGACAAGGATGGCGGGACGCGCGACATCGTGATGATCGTCGACGAGGCGATCCAGAACGAATGCGGCGAGCCGCGGCAGATGGTGTGGTTCGCCGACGTCACCACCGAGGCCCGGCCGATGATGATCTCGAGCTATACGGTGCCGGAGGAGAGCTGCCATTTCTGCAGCCGCGGCGGCCGCTTCGGCTCGCATTCCTCGAATGAGAGCATGGCACCGGTCTACTACAAGAAACTCGCCTTCATCGCCTTCTTCAATGCCGGCGTGCGCGCGCTCGACATTCGTGACCCCTATCATCCGCGCGAGGTCGGCTATTTCATCCCGTCGATCACCGACAAGACCGACAAGCGCTGCGTCACCATCGAGGGTGAGGAACGTTGCAAGGTCGCGATCCAGACCAACAATGTCGAGACCGACGATCGCGGCTATATCTATGCGGTCGATCGCGCCAACACCGGCCTGCATGTTCTCGAAATGACCGGCGAGGCGCGTGCCATCGCCGGCCTGCCGTGAGATCGCCATGCGACCGCAACCGCTGCTTGTGATCGCACTGCTTGCGCTCAGTGTCGCCTGGGCGGTGCTCGTGTTCGAGACGATGCAGTCGCGCGCCGCGCGGCAGCGGGAGATGGGGACCGGAAAGCTCGGCTGGCGCGAGATCGCCTGGCCGTTCCCGCGCGATGGCTGGCCTGCGGGCCGCGCCTTTCGCTGCCAGTCTGCCGCCTGCGCCCAGGACAGCGAGATCTACCTTCGCGCCAAGCTCGGCTTCTGCAATTGCGACACCGGCGTCGCCGATGATGACGAAGTCGACCGCGTCGCCGATATCGACCTGATCAACCCGCATTTCACGGCGCGTGCGCCGGGCCAGGCGGTTCGTATTGCCGAGCTCGGCGGTCGGGCGCGCAGCTACGATCTCGAGTCCGGCGAGGGCGCCCCGCATAGCGCGATCGGCTTTGCGCTGTCACACCGCTGCGACCTGATGGTTGCCGTGATCAAGGGCTCGGCCGTCCAGCCGCTATTGGAACAGGCCGCGCAGCAGTTCCTGGCCTCGCAGGAGGTGCAGCGCTGGATGCTGTCGACGGTGGGAAGCGGGAAGTGAAGGCTCAAGCGCCAGCCGCGATCAAGCGAGTCAATGTATTCTGAATGGCTTCCCGGCCTTGGGGGACATAGGTGAGAAGTTCTTCGTCCCTTCCATGAGGATATCCAAGAAGATTATATTCAGTACCCCGATCACCGCGTACCGAAAGTCATCTGGTGCAACCGTTCGTTGAGGCCATGCCGCCAGAACTTCGCTCGCAGTGTTTCGGTCGACGCCGATAAGCGTGTGAAATTCCCAGTCAGGAAAGAAAGGACCCTCAAGTGCGGCGCAGAGCGCTCGTCTGACGATCTCGACATCGGCGGAGGATATGGCTTCTGCGTTCCAGCCCATCGTCATGCTGCGGCATTCTCGTCGGAACTCTGTTCAGATCAGGACTCGTGGCCGGGCACTTCCGCTCGCGTAGCGGCCGTGCATTAATGCAGAAGTTCTCCTCACATACGAGCCCCCGCCATGTCCCTGCAAGCCTATCTCGCCTTCCTCGCCGCCTGCGTCGCACTTGCTTTGTTGCCGGGTCCCGTCGTCACGCTGGTGATCGCCAACGGGCTGCGCCACGGCACCCGCGCCGCGCTGGTCAATATCGCAGGCGTGCAGACCGGGCTCGCGATTGCGATCGGCGTCGTTGCCGTCGGCCTGACGTCGCTGATGGCAACCATGGGCTATTGGTTCGAGTGGGTGCGGCTGCTCGGTGCGGCCTATCTGGTGTGGCTCGGTATCAAGCTGATCCGCTTTCCCGTCGAGGGCATCGCAGCCAGCGAGGCGCCGCCTCCGCCGCCGCGCGGCGGCTTCTTTCTGCAGGGGCTCGTGGTGCTGCTGTCCAATCCGAAGGTGATGGTGTTCTTCGGCGCTTTCCTGCCGCAGTTCATGGACATGAGCCGCGACCATGTTCCGCAGGTCGCGCTGCTCGGCGTCACCTTCATGGTGATCGCGGGCCTCACCGACGGCGCTTATGCGTTGCTCGCAGGCCGCGCGCGCAAACTGTTCTCGGCGCAGCGCACGCGGCTGGTGTCTCGCGTCTCCGGCGGCTTCATGATCGGCGGCGGCGTCTGGCTCGCGCTGACGCGGTCGCGCTAATAGACAGACGCCAAGACATTCACCGCCGTCGTCCCGGACGACCGAGCGCAGCGAGGGCGATCCGGGATCCATACGCCGCAGCAGAAATTTGTTGCGATGAAGGATGTCATAAGCACTCGCATCGAACGCCGGCCGGTGGTTATGGGCCCCTGCTTTCGCAGGGGCGACAGCCGAATGTGTTGGTTCAACGGAAATGTCTGTGCCCACCCATACCGCGAGTTCGTCCCTACGCGCTGATCGTGCCCTTCACGCAGGTCGTGACGTCACCGCCGATCCAGATCGTTTCGCCCTCCTGAGTCACGTGCACGCGGCCGGCGCGGCCGAGCGCTGTGCCCTGCGCGGCGACATATTGCCTCGGTGCAATTCCGGCACCGATCAGCCATTGCGCCAGGCTTGCATTGAGGCTGCCGGTCACCGGATCCTCGCCGCCGCGGCCCATGAAGCCGCGGACCTCGAACTGCACTTCGTTGCCGTCAGTTGCGGGGGTCCACGGTCCGACCACACCGAGGGACTGGTTCGGTAGGATGCTCGCATCGTGCTTCAGCGCCAACACCTCGCTGCGTGAGCCCATCAGCACCGCGACCCAGCCGGGCCCGTTGTCGACCCATTGCGCGGCCCGGAACGAAGCCTCGGTCACCCCAAGCGCCTGCGCAATGCGGGCTTTCAGCTCGGGCTCGACCTCACCGGAGTGACGCTGCGGCGGGGCCGCGAACGTAAGTCTGGTATTTTCCTTTGCGCCGTCGCGCTTGATCCGCACCAGGCCGGCGCCGCATTCCTGCACGACATGCTCGCCTTTCGGCGCGCCGCCGAGCGCCAGCCAGACGTGGCAGGAGCCGAGCGTCGGATGGCCCGCGAACGGCAGTTCACGCTGCGGCGTGAAGATGCGGACGCGATAGTCGGCGCCTGGTTCGCGCGGCTGCAGCAGAAACGTGGTCTCCGACAGATTGGTCCAGTTGGCGATCCGCTGCATCGTCACATCGTCGAGGCCATCGGCCCCGGCGATCACGGCGAGCGGATTGCCTTTGAAGGGAGCTGCGGAGAACACGTCGACCTGATGGAACGGCAATGTCGGCATGTGATGGGCTCCTTACGCGCGCCAGAACGGCTTTGCCGCCTCGTGACGCACCGCCTCGGGATCGAGCCCGCAGTCACGCATCTGGTCGGTATCCAGCTTGGTCAATTCGCGCCGCCAGGACCAGCGCTGCAGCCACATCTGCGGACGCTGCAACAGCGTGCCTTCTCCGTGGGCAGTCTGCGCGGTTGCCCAACGCTGCGCCAGGGAATATGCCATGTGTCACCTATTGCTCTTCAAGACCATCATTGTTCGAAGAGCAATCGCGCAGTACAAATCTCGGTGCAATTAAAACATTGCACTCGGAGCAATATAGCATGAATGTTTCCTATACGGCTCTCGTCGATGCCATTGCTGCCGATATCGCGGCCGGACGGCTCCGGGCCGGCGACCGGCTGCCGCCGCAGCGGCAGTTCGCCTATGAGCGCGGGATTGCGGCGTCCACGGCGGCGCGGGTCTATGCCGAATTGCTGCGCCGGGGCCTCGTCGTCGGCGAGGTCGGCCGCGGCACCTTCGTCGCCGGCCAACCGCAGGCGCCGCTGCCAGCGCTGCGGCTCGAGCCGTTCGATGGCCGCATCGATCTCGAATTCAATTTTCCGACGTTGCCGGACCAGGCCGTACTGATCGGCAAATCGCTGCAAAGCTGGCAGCGGCCGGAGGTGCTGGCCACGGTGCTGGCGCCGATCACGCAGCGCCGCCTGGTCGAAGCCGGACGCACCAGCGCAAAATTCTTCACCTCCGATCGCTTGCGGCCGCGGCCCGAGAATTTCCTGTTCGCCGGCAGCGGCCGGCAAGCGCTGGCTACGGCCATGTCGGCGCTGGTGCCGGTCGGTGGCCGGCTCGGCGTCGAGGCGGTGACCTATCCGATGGTCAAGGGCATCGCCGCCCGGCTCGGCGTCACCCTGGTGCCGATCGCGATGGACGGCGAGGGCATCCGCGGCGACGCCTTGCTCAAGGCGCACCGGGCGCACGCGCTGAACGCGATCTACATCCAGCCTGTGATGCAGAATCCGCTCGGCCACACCATGAGCGAGACCAGGCGCGAGGAGATCGTGCGCCTGGTGCGCAAGCTCGACCTGATGATCATCGAGGATCTCGTCTATGGCTTTCTGAGCGACGCGCCGCCGATTGCATCGCAGGCCGAGGAGCGGGCGGTCATCGTCGACAGTCTCGCCAAGCGGCTGGCGCCGGGCATCGCCGTCGGCTTCCTCTATGTCCCCTCACGGCTGCGCGAGAAATTCGCCGCGACGGTGCGCACCGGGGCCTGGTCGGTGACATCGCTGGCGCTCGCCGCCGGCATGGGACTGCTGGCGGACGGTACCGCCGCCGAAATCACCCGCCGCAAGCGCTCCGATGCGCTCGTGCGCCAGGCGATCGTCACCGAATGTCTCGCCGGCTATCACATCGAGGCCGACCCGCGCTCCTATCACGTCTGGCTCAATCTCCCCGATGGCTGGCGCGCTGAGGCGCTGACGGCCGCCGCGGCGCGCGCCGGCATCGCAATCACGCCGGCGAGCGCTTTCGCCATTGCGCACGGCCACTCGCCGAATGCGGTGCGGCTTGCGCTCGGACTGCCGAGCCATGATGAGCTGCGCACCGCCTTGATGCGCCTCGCCAGCCTGCTGTCCGCACGTCCGGACGAGAGCGACATGACGGAGTAGGAGCTTCGCCGCGCAGGGTCACACCAGACCCTGCGTCCGCAGCGCCGCTTCGATCTCGCCAAAGATCCGGATCAGCCGTTCGGCCCATTGCTGCTGGCCTTCGGCCTCGGCAATCAGATCCTGCCTGATCTCGATTCCCGTGCAGATCAGCCCGCGCGCTTCGCCATGGACGGGGATGGTGTAGTCGGTGGCGTCGCTCACGGCATAAGGCTGGTTGTCGCCGACCACGAGTTCGGGCTCCGCGCGCAGCGCCTTCAGGAGGAGCGGCGGCAGGGTGCGGTCGCGCTGGTAGAGCGTGCCCACATGCCACGGCCTGGCGATGCCGGAATAGACCGGCGTGAAACTGTGCAGCGCGATCAGGATGGTCGGCTTGCCTTGGCGCGTTCGCGCCTCGATCACCGCGTTGATGCGATCGTGATAGGGATCGAAGATGGCGCGGCGTCGCAGCTCGGCCGCTTCATGCGTCAGCCCCTCATTGCCCGGGATCGTGGTGCGCTCGCTGATCATCGGGATCGAGTTCGGCGCCTTCGGCGGCCGGTTGCAGTCGATCACGAGGCGCGAATAGCGTTGTGCGATCAGATGCGCATCGAGCGCCTCCGCTACCGCCTCTGCTACACCGGCGATGCCGATATCCCAGGCGATGTGGCGTTCGAGCTCGCTCTCGGGCAGGCCGAGATCGCCGAGCACGCGCGGGAGCGCGCGGCCGTGGTGATCGCAGGCGAACAGGAATGGCGAGCGGCCGCTCACATGTCGTTCAAGCACCGGCAGGACCTCGTCGGGTCCGAGCAGGACAGGTGTGGCGGCGTTGCCTTGAGCATCCATGACGTGATTCGAGGTCTTCAGGGACGGCAGAATGGTTCTAAAATCGGGCGGAGGAAAGTCCAGCCGTGCGGCGCGGGCGAAGCTCCGCGATTGTTCCCTGGATCGCTTCGCATCGCTCGCGATGACGGCTATAGACGGGGCATGACCTCCGACCTGCTCTTCGTCTACGGCTCCCTGATGCGCGGCTTCGATCATCCGATGGCGCGGCTGCTGGCGGCCAATGCCGACTTTCTCGGGGATGCCTGGTGCCGCGGCCGGCTGTATCTCGCGCAGGACTATCCGGGCCTCGTCTCTTCCGACGAGGCCGCCGACATCGTGCATGGCGAGCTGTATCGCCTGCGCCAGCCTCTCGCGCTGCTGCGCGAGCTCGACATGTATGAGGCCTGCGGCGAGCGGTTTGCCGAGCCGACCGAATATGTCCGCCGGCTGCTCAGCGTGCAGGTAGCCGACGGCCGCGCGTGCGACGGCTCAATTCAGACAGCTTGGACTTACCTCTACAACTGGCCGGTCGAGAAGTTGCCGCGGATCAGCACGGGCCGGTTCCTGGAGCGATGACAGCCGGCAACAAAGCCAGACCTGTGAATAGCCCGGACAACGCCGATTCGATTCACTTTTTGTGAACTGCTCCTATATGCCTATGCCCTGACATCGGCCGAAAGGCGCCTTCACCCATATGGCCCGCTTCACGCAGGAATTTCTCGACGAGCTCCGCGCCCGGCTTCCGGTCTCGGACGTGGTCGGCCGCCGCGTCAAGCTGAAGAAAGCGGGGCGCGAATATAAGGGGCTGTCGCCGTTCCAGCAGGAGAAGACGCCGTCCTTCTACGTCAACGACCAGAAGGGCTTTTACCACGACTTCTCCTCCGGCAAGCACGGCAACATCTTCGACTTCGTGATGGCGACCGAGGGCTGCTCGTTCCCGGAGGCCGTGGAGCGACTGGCGGGCCTGGCCGGCCTGGCGCTGCCGGTGGCAACGCCTGAGGCCGCGCGGCATGAGCAGCATCGGAAAACGCTCCATGACGTGATGGAGCTCGCGGCGAGATTCTTCGCCGATACGCTGGCGTCACGGCTGGGCGCCAAGGCGCGCGGCTATCTCGCCGACCGCGCGGTCCTGCCGCAGACGCAGCTGCAGTTCCGGCTCGGCTACGCGCCGCCGGAGCGCTTCGCGCTGAAAGAATTCTTGGGGTCCCACAGCATTCCCGTCACTGACATGGTGGAGACGGGGCTCCTGATCGGCGGCGACGACATCCCGGTGCCGTATGATCGCTTCCGCGACCGCGTGATGTTTCCGATCACCGACGTCAGAGGCCGTGTCATCGCCTTCGGCGGCCGCGCGCTGGAGAAGGACGTTCCGGCCAAATACCTCAACTCGCCGGAGACGCCGCTCTTCCACAAGGGCGACAACCTCTACAACCTCGCCACCGCCCGCCAGGCTGCGCACAATGATGCGCCGCTGATCGTCGTGGAAGGCTATGTCGACGTGATCGCGATGGTCACCGCCGGCTTTGCCGGCAGCGTGGCGCCGCTCGGCACCGCGCTGACCGAGAACCAGCTGGCGCTGCTCTGGAAGATGGTGGACGAGCCGATCCTCTGCTTCGACGGCGACCGTGCCGGCCAGAAGGCCGCCTATCGCGCCGCGGACCTGGCGCTGCCGCATCTGAAGCCGGGCAAAAGCCTGCGCTTTGCGCTGCTGCCGGAAGGCCAAGATCCGGATGATCTGGTCCGCTCCGGTGGGCGCAGTGCGGTCGAGGAGGTGCTCTCCGTCGCCAAGCCGCTCGCGGAGGTGATCTGGTTGCGCGAGATCGAGGGCGGCAGCTTCGACACGCCGGAACGGCGGGCCGCGCTGGAGGCACGGATCGGGGAATTGACCAACGGCATCCGCGACGAGGTGGTGCGTCGCTACTACCGCCAGGACCTCTCCCAACGGCTGTCGCGCGCCTTCGCGCCGGAGGGCGGCCGCGGCTTCGGCCGCGCCTACGGTGCCGAATCAGGACGCCGTTTTGCCCCGCGCGGTCCCGGTTCCGGACAGTCGCCCGGGCGGTTGTCCACAGGCCCCCGCCGTGGCGGCGGCTTATCCACAGGGGCGCCGCTCGGGCGCGGACCCTACCAGGCGATGAGCCCGCAGCTCGCCGCGAGCCCGCTCATGCGCGGCCAGCGCTCGGCGATCTCGCGCCGCGAGGCGCTGATTTTGCTCTGTCTGGTTAATCATCCCTGGCTGCTGCACGACCATCTTGAGGAAGCCGCGGCGCTGGAACTGCCGCATGCGGAGGCGCACAAGCTGCGCGCCGCCATCATCGCCGCCTTCGCCCACGATCATCACCATTCGCCGGACCCGGAAGAGCAGGCCGAGAAGATGCGCGCCGACTTGGAGAAGGCCGGTTTTTCACAAATCCTTCAAAGGGTTGAGCGTGCCATCACCACCGGGGCGGTGTGGGCTGCCAGGCCGGGCGCGGCGCGGGAAGATGTTCTTGCCACCTGGCATCAACTAGTTGCCTTGCATAGGCAGTGGCACACATTATTTAGGGAGCTGAAAGATGCCGAGCTGGCGCTTGGGGACGACCCGAGCGACGCCAATCTGGGCTGGCTGAAGGACGTGAAGGCCAGGATGGCCGAGGTGGACGGAACCGAAGCGCTCATCGAGGGATTCGGGGAACTGTCGGGCCGGTTCAGCCGGAACGTCTAAGCACATTTCGGTCGGACGGCGGGCTCGCGAGTTGCGGGCCTCGCAAAAAGACTCGCCAAACCCATGGTTTGGCTTCAAAAACAGGGTTAAGCGAAGTTTAAGGGGTCCGGAGCATTTTCGAAAGAGGGGTCGCTGGGGCCGTCGGAAGCTGCGTCGCGCTGGATGGCGTTGCGGGCGCGTTGTCCGATGGCAAAACCGGTATCGCTTTTGCAGACACGTCGCGTGGCAAAACCGCATCACGTGCAAAAAAGCGTTCGCCGGGCCTCAAAGGGACAAACCGGTGACAGAAATTAGGGGGTGGCGACGTTAAAGTGCGCCGCCCTTTCCGCGTCGAGGACAGTAAGTAGATCAGGCGGGTGCCGCAATGCCAAGGTGTGAGATTGCCACAGGCAAAGCGGGCGCGTTTCGGGAGCATTGAATGGCCACGAAGGCAAAGACGCTGCAGGTGAAAGACAAGGAAAAGGACGACAAGGCGGTGGATACGCCTGAGAAGGACGCCACCGATGCGCCTTCCCCGTTGCTCGACCTGTCGGACGCCGCCGTCAAGAAGATGATCAAGCAGGCCAAGAAGCGCGGCTTCGTGACCTTCGATCAGCTCAATGAAGTGCTGCCCTCCGACACCACCTCGCCGGAGCAGATCGAGGACATCATGTCGATGCTCTCCGACATGGGCATCAACGTCACCGAAGCCGAGGACGCCGAGGGCGAGGATGACAAGGACGACGGTGACGACGACGAGAGCAGCGAGCTCGTCGAGATCACGCAGAAGGCCGTCACCGAGGTCAAGAAGTCGGAGCCCGGCGAGCGCACCGATGATCCCGTGCGCATGTATCTGCGCGAAATGGGCACCGTCGAGCTGCTCTCGCGCGAGGGCGAAATCGCGATCGCCAAGCGCATCGAGGCCGGCCGCGAGGCGATGATCGCAGGCCTGTGCGAAAGCCCGCTGACCTTCCAGGCCATCATCATCTGGCGCGATGAGCTCAACGAAGGCAAGATCTTCCTCCGCGACATCATCGATCTCGAGGCCACCTATGCCGGTCCCGAGGCCAAGGGCGGCATGAATCCGCAGATCGCGGCGCCCGGCGGCGATGGCGAGGGTGACCCCGCCGAGGCCGGCGCGCCCGTGCCGCAAGGGGCTGCGCCCGCGCATGTCGCGGCCACCCATGTCGCCCCGCCTGCAGCGCCGCCGCAGCCGACCCCGTTCCGTCCCGCGCCGGCCGTCGGCGGCGACGTCGAGGAGAAGGATCCGGGCGAGGCCGCGGCCGAAGCCGACATGGAGGACGACGAGTTCGAAAACCAGATGTCGCTTGCGGCCATCGAGGCCGAGCTGAAGCCGAAGGTGGTCGAGACCTTCGACAAGATCGCAAGCGAGTACAAGAAGCTGCGCCGTCTGCAGGAGCAGGACATCCAGAACCAGCTGCAGAGCGAGTCGCTCTCGCCCTCGCAGGAGCGCAAGTACAAGAAGCTCAAGGATGAGATCATCGTCGAGGTGAAGTCGCTGCGGCTCAACCAGGCCCGCATCGACTCGCTGGTCGAGCAGCTCTACGACATCAACAAGAAGCTGGTCTCGTTCGAGAGCCGGCTGATGCGGCTGTCCGACAGCCATGGCGTCGCGCGCGAGGATTTCCTGCGCAACTATCAGGGCTCGGAGCTCGATCCGCGCTGGCTCAACCGCGTGTCGAAGCTTTCAGCAAAAGGCTGGAAGAACTTCGTCCACCACGAGAAGGACCGCATCAAGGAGCTGCGCCAGGAGGTGCAGTCGCTGGCCGCGCTCACCGGGCTCGAGATCGTCGAATTCCGCAAGATCGTGCATTCGGTGCAGAAGGGCGAGCGCGAGGCGCGCCAGGCCAAGAAGGAGATGGTGGAAGCCAACCTCCGCCTGGTGATCTCGATCGCCAAGAAATACACCAACCGCGGCCTGCAGTTCCTCGACCTGATCCAGGAAGGCAATATCGGCCTGATGAAGGCGGTCGATAAGTTCGAATATCGCCGCGGCTACAAGTTCTCGACCTACGCCACCTGGTGGATCCGGCAGGCGATCACCCGCTCGATCGCCGACCAGGCCCGCACCATCCGCATCCCCGTGCACATGATCGAGACGATCAACAAGATCGTGCGTACCTCGCGCCAGATGCTCAACGAGATCGGCCGCGAGCCGACCCCGGAGGAGCTGGCCGAGAAGCTCGGCATGCCCTTGGAGAAAGTGCGCAAGGTCCTCAAGATCGCCAAGGAGCCGCTGTCGCTCGAAACGCCTGTCGGCGACGAGGAAGACAGCCATCTCGGCGACTTCATCGAGGACAAGAACGCGATCCTGCCGATCGATGCGGCGATCCAGTCCAACCTGCGCGAGACCACCACGCGCGTGCTCGCCTCGCTCACCCCGCGCGAAGAACGCGTGCTCCGCATGCGCTTCGGCATCGGCATGAACACCGACCACACCCTCGAAGAGGTCGGCCAGCAGTTCTCGGTCACGAGAGAGCGCATCCGCCAGATCGAAGCCAAGGCGCTGCGCAAGCTGAAGCATCCGTCACGGTCGCGGAAGCTGCGGAGCTTCTTGGATAACTGATCGTCGGTCAGTTCTGACTGTCATTGCCGGGCTTGACCCGGCAATCCATCGAGACAAAGCGGCGGGCCGAAAGGTCCGCCGTTTTTTGTTAAGACCAGCAGCCAAGGCGTCGTCCTGGGGATCGTTAGCTATTGTCCGCTCGTGCTCAGCGATTGGTCTGCGGAGTTCGTGAGCAGGTACGAGCGGTGCGGTGCCGCCAGTATTTGCAAGCGTGGATGGTGGGCAAAGCGCGCAGCGCGTGCCCACCATCAAGCGCGCGATCAATGCGCGGCGGTGGCACGGCGCGCTCAACGCCGGAGCAAGGCGAGAGAATATCGCAGGCGGGCCTTTGCTCATCCTACTACTGTGCGATACAGCGCCCTCTCCCCTTGCGGGAGAGGGCATGTAGGAAAGCGCGCCAAGATCGGTCAGGTGAGGGGTATCTCTCCGTCGAGCATCGTTCGCGGAGAGATACCCCTCACCCAATCGCGGGCGTGGATGGCCGGAGATGCCCTCTCCCGCAAGGGGAGAGGGCACATTTATTAACACCGCTTCTTATCTTCCGAACTTCAAGCGACGTCGATGAGTTGGATGGTTTCTCCGATGTGAGGGGCAAAAATTTCTAGCTCGCGCTGATCCGCTCGTCGCCGCAATTGCTGAGCGAACTATGTGCGAAAATGTGTGCATCGCTCCGGGAGCAAGCGTATCCCGAATGAGCGGTTCTTCAATCCCGCATGTCGCTTCGCTCATGCGGGCTACTGAATCTCTAAAGCTGTGCTGATTTGTCCGCATGCTGGCTGAAACCGGCCAGGCTTTACGGAGGCGGTCGCGGTCTGTCGCTTGCTAAACATGCGCGTGTTGCTTTGCCGCCAGGGCCAACATGCGCGATACTAAAAACCAATCTGTTGAAACTGCCACGCCCGCCAGCGCAGCCGCGATCTGGGTATCGCTGCGTCCCTTCATCGCCGCCGAAGCGCGGCTGGCGCAAGCGGCCGCGCAGAAGCCCTGGACCGCGGCTACTTACGAATTCCTCCGCTTCGGCGTGAAGCAGGCCTGGGCCTGTCTGTTTGGCGGCATCGCCGTGGCGCTGATGCTGGCAACCTGGAAGCTCTATCCGGCGCACGCGCCGCTCGCGCGTTACGACTTCCTCTTCCTCTGCATGCTCGGCGTGCAGGCCGCGCTGCTCGCGGCCAGGCTGGAGACGCTCGAGGAGGCCAAGGTCATCCTCATCTACCACCTCGTCGGCACGGCGATGGAGCTGTTCAAGACCGCGACCGGCTCCTGGATCTATCCGGAGCCGAGCCTCATCCGGCTGGGCGGCGTGCCGCTGTTCTCGGGGTTCATGTATTCCTGCATCGGCAGCTACATCTGCCGCGTCTGGCGCCTGTTCGACTTCCGCTTCACCGACCATCCGCAGCGCCGCTGGCTGATAGCTTTAAGCGCTGCGATCTACCTCAACTTCTTTCTCGACCATTACGGCTTCGACCTGCGCCTGGTGTTGTTCGTGCTGGCGGCGCTCTTGATCGGTCCGGCCACCGTGCATTTCCGGGTCTGGCGCGTGCATCGGTCGATGCCGCTGCTGCTTGGCCTCGTGCTCGTCTCGCTGTTCATCTGGCTGTCGGAGAACATCGGCACCTTCACCTGCACCTGGCTCTACCCGTCGCAAAGCCACGGCTGGGCCATGGTCTCGTTCGCCAAGCTCGGCTCGTGGTTTCTGCTGCTGATCATCAGCTACACCTTGGTCAGCCTGATCAACCGGCCGAACGAGATGCAGGTGCTTGATGAGGAAGCAGCGCTGCCGCAGGAGCAGAGGGATGCGGCATAGGCTATGCACCCACGGCGTCATAGCTGGGCTTGTCCCGGCCATCCACGTCTTTGTCCACTGACCGAAGAAAGACGTCGATGCGCGGGTCAAGCCCGCGCATGACGAGGAGCCGATCGGCTGACCGGACCGGTTGCTTAAGGCGCTACTTCTTCTTCACCCCGACCCGGCTGATCTCCTTGATCGCCAGCGGCGGGCGGCCGGATTTTTCGGCGATCTCGCGGTCCTGCTCCATGATGAAGCCGCGCGCTGGCTCATCGCCGTCGAGGCCGCCGAGCAGCTCGGTCGGCACGCGCCGGTTGGAACGCTGCGAGCCGTCCTCATAGGTAACATTGAAGAAGGCGAATTCGCCTTTGGGATTGGTGCCGGGTTTTTTCGCCATGGCGCCGCTTTACGGCGGCCGGGCGGGCCCGGTCAACGCAATAATGCGCTGATCCGCTGCCCGAATTTGCGCGTTCCGTCACATGAATTTCGCAGAATCGAGACGTGTTCGGACCCGCCGATCGGGTGGCCCACCGCGTTGTCAAGGCGGGGTCGCCGCACCGGCCGGCGGCTCCGCAAGCTCCTCGATTTTGCCCGATGCCGGTGCCTTGATGAGACAAATCCAGGCCTGCGAGACGCCCCATGTCCATGCCGCAACTGACCATCTGGTACAACACGCGCTGTCCGGTCTGCGATGCCGGCATCGACTGGCAGCGCAACAAGCTGCTCGCGCTGGTCAAGTCGGGCCGGGTCGCCTTCAAGGACATCAACGAGGAGCCGGAGGCGCTGGCCGCTTATGGCGCCGATGTCGACGACGTCAGGCGCCGGCTGCATGCGACCGACGAGGAGGGGCGGCTGATCACCGGCGCCGACGTTGCGCTGCTATTGTGGAAGCTGACGCCGGGCGAGAGCTGGCTGGCCACGCTGCTCGGCAACCGCGTGATGCGGCCAGTCACGCGGCTCGGCTACGACCGCTTCGCCGACGTGCTGTTCGCCTGGAACAGGTGGAAGGGGCATTGGTGAGGGGGAATTTTGCTCCCAGCGTTTTTTACCTCGCCCCGCTTGCGGGGAGAGGTCGGATTGCATCGGAGATGCAATCCGGGTGAGGGGGACTCTCCAGGAGTGCGGTGTGTGGAGAGTCCCCCTCACCCCGACCCTCTCCCCGCAAGCGGGGCGAGGGAGCCCACCGCTGCCGCGGCGAGATCTTGAATCTAACTGTGTCGCACCTTCACCTGCGCATGCGCCCGCGTGCCGCCGGGCGGACCGTCATCATCCTCGCGCCTGCCGAGCGCCATGATCGCGGTGCCCATCGCGGTCGAGCCGAAGGTGATGAAGAACGACATCAGGAGCAGCCCCAGCGCGACGCCGGGGGAGCGGTCGGTGAAGATCAGATGGCGCAGGCCGCCCGGATTGAGCGCGAGCAGGCCGCCGACCAGCAGCGTCGCCATGCCGAGCCCGAGCGCGAGGTTGATCGCCAGCAGTCGGAGCAGCGGCAGCCGCAACAGGCTGCGTTGTCTCAGCATCCGGTTTGCCATCGCTTGTCATCCCTGGTGGTCGTGAGCACAGAAGTCTACCACTGATCGGAGCGCGCTCAAGGCCCCCGGCACGCAGCGCGGTACCTAGTAGCGGCACGTCATTCCGGGGCGCGCCAACGGGACCGCGCAAAGCGCGGTCTAATGACATTCTCTGCGCGAGCCCGGCATCCATAACCACAGGGAGAGATCATCGAGCACGATGGGAGAGGGTGGCGTAACGAAACGCCAGCCTGTGGTTATGGATGCCGGGCCCGCGCTCTTCGAGCGCGTCCCGGAATGACGATGGAGATTGGGCGCGAGAGTCCCGGCTATGCAATTGCATCCACGGGACTACGACTGCCACGCGCCAACGGCTGCAAAACGTTAGTGTCCTAGCGCCGAGCAATTCAATCGCAGGCCTACGCCGCCTCGCCCTCGGCGACGCCGTGCTGCTGCGCGATGACGGTCTGCCAGACGCTTGCAATCGCGCGCTGGGTTTCCGGTGCGATCAGGCAGTGCCCTTCATTGTCGAAGCCGCAGAAGCGCGCTGACGGATCGCGTCGGATCTCGATCAGCGCGCGGTTGATCAGCTCCAGGCAGCCCATGACCTGACCGATGTTCTGCAGCCGGGTGTGATGCAGGATGTCGATCAGGCGGACCATCATCACCGGCGGCTGGCCGAGCGCCACACCGGGGCGGGCGAATTCGAAGAACACGTTGACGGCGGGCAGCATGCCCTCGATCTGCGCCAGGATGCGTCCGGCGTCCTCGGCGGACAGCGCGACCAGATGCGCGCCCTGCACCGGCAATGTCGGCTGCGGCGGCGCGTCCGCAGCGAGCCCAAGGCCAGCCAGCACCTGATGCTCGATCCAGCGCCGCACCTCCGGTGGCGCATTCCGGATCTGGTCGGTCGACAAGGTAATTCCGATCATGGCGTCTCTCCTTTTGCGTTCAGCTTAAGGGTGAGCGGTGGTGCGAAATTGACGCGGATCAAGTCTGTTCGGCAGGATTGCGGCAGGGAGTGGCATTTTTGACGGCGTCGTCGCGCCCGTGGCATCATCCGCTGATCGCAACGATCGAGAAGGAAAGTGCATGCTGATTCGTCGTCTGGCTGTGTTGTTCGTGGCCTGTGTTGCGGCAAGCTCCGCGCAGGCCGCCCGCTGCGGCGGCGACTTCAATTCCTTCATCGCCAATGTCTCGGCGGATGCGCAAGGAGCCGGCATCTCGTCGGCCACGGTCAGTTCGGCACTGTCCGGCGTGACGGTCGACCAAAGCGTGCTCGCGTTCGATCGCCGCCAGCGCTACACCTTCAACAAGACCTTCGAACAGTATGTCGCAACGCGCGTCGGCCCCGGCCGCATCAATGGCGCCCGCGCCCGGCTGCAGCGCCACGCGGCGCTGCTGTCGCGCATCGAGCAGCAATATGGCGTGCCGCGGCAGATCCTGGTGGCGATCTGGGGCCTCGAGAGCGATTTCGGCACCGGCGACATGGGCAAGCTGCCGGTGATCCGCACGCTGGCGACGCTCGCGCATGACTGCCGCCGCAGCGAGCTGTTCCAGACCGAACTGCTGGCGGCCCTGCAGATCGTGCAGCGCGGCGATCTGCCCTTGCGCGACCTGATCGGCGCCTATGCCGGCGAGATCGGGCAGACCCAGTTCCTGCCGTCGTCCTACATCAAATATGGCGTCGACTTCGACGGCGACGGCCGCGTCGATCTGCGCCACAGCGTCGCCGATGTGCTGGCTTCGACCGCGAACCTCTTGCACACCAACGGCTTCAAGATGGGCCAATCCTACGAGGAAGGCAGCGCCAATTTCGAGGCGATGCGCGAGTGGAACAGGGCGGTAATCTACCGCAAGACCATCGCTTACTTCGCGGATCAGCTGATGGGGCGGTGAGGGCAGGGGAGTTTCACGCCTCTCCCTCGTCATGCCCCGCGCATGCGGGGCATCCAGTACGCCGAGGCCTATCAGGGGACAACTGCCGTCTCTGGAATACTGGATCACCCGCTTTCTGTTCAGCCCGGACAGATCACTGACAGGTGTTCGAAGACATAGCTGACACATCAAACTGGGCTGGATTGGTCGATTCGGGGGGCCGTCCATGCCTTGGAGCGAGGTGTCGGTAATGGATCAGCGACGTGAGTTTGTGCGGCTTGCCGTACAGGAGGGGGCGAACCGGCGAGAGCTATGCCGACGGTTCGGGATCAGTCCTGATGTGGGCTACAAATGGTTGCGGCGTTGGCAGGCCGGGGATCGGGAGCTGGCTGATCAGTCCCGCCGTCCAAAGAGCATGCCCAAGCGCAGCGCCGCGTCAGTGGAGGCAGAGGTCGTAGCGGTCCGCGACAAGCACCCGGCCTGGGGCGCGCGCAAGATCGCCCATTGCCTGAAGCGCGCCGGACAGCCTGCCGTGCCGGTCCCTTCCACCGTGCATCGGATCCTATGTCGGAACGAGCGGATCAAGCCGAGCGAGAAGGCCCCACCTAGCCCGCCAGGTCATCGCTTCGAGAAGCAGGCGCCCAATCAGCTGTGGCAGATGGATTTCAAGGGCCACATGCGGCTGACCAACGGGACGCGATGTCATCCGCTCACCATGGTCGACGATCATTCGCGCTATGCCCTGTGCCTGAAGGCCTGCGCCAATGAGCAGCGTCCCGGCGTGCAGAAGCATTTGACCGAGACCTTCCGTCGCTATGGCCTGCCGGACGCCTTCTACATCGACAACGGTTCGCCCTGGGGCGACACGTCCGGCGCCCGCTGGACCGCGCTGAAGGTGTGGCTGCTCAAGCTCGGCATCAACGTGGTGCATGCCAGGCCGCGCCACCCACAGGGCCGCGGCAAGAACGAACGCTTTCACCGCAGCTTGAACGCGGAAGTCTTTGCCATGCGCGCGTTCCGCAGCTTGACGGAAGTCCAACGCGCCCTCGATAGCTGGCGCACGCTCTACAATCTGGAGCGTCCTCACGAGGGATTGGACATGGCTGTCCCTGCCGATCGCTACCGGCCGAGCCCCCCGCGCCATGCCGGCACGTGTGCCGGAGGTCCAATATGACACTCGTGAGATCGTTCGCACCGTCTCCTCGACACGTAGCTACGTGTCCTTCCGAGGGCAATTCTGGAAGGTCCCGCAAGCCTTCTGCGGCGAGCGCCTCGCTATCCGACCGCTCGATCGCGACGGTCAATACGGAATCTTCTTTGCCAGCTGGCAAGTCGCAACAATCGACTTGACCAATGGCCAAGGTGTCAGTGATGTCTCCGAACAGGTGTCAGCCATGTCTCCGGACTAAACATTTCGCGGGTGATGACGCTTGAGAAGATGGCGCCGCCATGCGTGTTGATGGCGCGGCGCATGCACCCCATGCGCAAACTGCCCGTCGTGCCAACCTGTCGCAGGCGTACGGCTTGCAGCGTCGGGCAAATCACCGGCACACTCTCCCGCGTCTCGGCCCACAAGAGGGGCGCCTCGCGATCGTCACGAGTGTCGGGCCTGAGATGCGATGGACGTATCGGAGTTGCAGCGCGCGATCAGCGAGCCGACGAACAATTCTGATGCGGACGGCGAAATCGTGTGGTCCTGGCCTCCCGGTGCTGAGGCCCGCGCAACGCGCAAGCGTTGTCGCGAACGCGACGAAGCCTTGCTTCGCGCGGACGGGGGCAAGAAAGCCGGTCCCCGAGGAGAGCGCGTATAAGCGGTAAACCATCGCGCAGGGAAGGCCGGGTCGTTCCGGCTGAACCTGTGGTGACCGCCGCGTGCATTTTCTTTCGCACGCGGGCCACGGGCCTCAGCCGAGGCCCGGCCTTCCCTGCGCCCTCTGCTTGAAGAGGGAGCAAAAATGTCGATCATGACTCGGGCATGCCATGTCGCGAGAACGCTGCCTCACACTCATTCGCCATGCCCCGTCCCCGGATCTCGCCTTCGGCGAGCCCGCGGACAGGCTCCAGCGGGGCATCCAGTACGCCGAGGCCTATCGGGATTTAGCTACGGTCTCTGGAATACTGGATCACCGGCATTCGCGGGTAATGACCAGCCGATATTTGGGCAGACTTGTTCGATCACCCCGTTTTCGCCGCCGCCTTCTCCAGCTGCTTCGCCAGCACCTTCCAATAGGTGCCGGGCATGAGCCGCTGCAAGATATCCATGACGCGCGCGTCGCTGCCGATCAGGATGCGCGGCTCGTTGCGCTCGATGCCTTTGATGATGCGCAGCGCCGCCTGCTTCGGCGTCGTCTTCGCAAACCTCTCGAACCGCTCGATGCCCTGCACGCGCCGTTCATTGTCGGTCATGCCCTGGCCCATGCGCGCGTTGCGCGCGATCGCGGTCGCGACGCCGCCGGGATGCACGACCGACAGCCTGACCGGGCTCTGCGCCACTGCGAGCTCATGGCGCAGGCTTTCGGAGAAGCCGCGCACGGCGAATTTCGCTGCTGCATAGGCAGACTGTCCGGGCGGCGCGACGATGCCGAAGATCGAGGAGAGGTTGACGATGTGGGCCTCGGGCCTGCGCGCAAGATGCGGCAGGAAGGCGCGCGTGCCATGGACGACGCCCCAGAAATTGATGTTGAACAGCCACTCCATGTCAGCCTGGGAGATCTCGGCAAAGGTCCCGGCCAGCGCGACGCCGGCATTGTTGATGAGGATGTTCAGCGCTGGGTGTGCGCGGGTCGCCGCGTCGGCAAATTCCTCGACCGCGCCGGCATCGCTGACGTCGAGGCGGTGCGTGCTGACCTGGCGGCCACTGCGTGCGATCTCGTCGGCGAGGCTCGCCAGGCCCGCCTCGTCACGATCGGCGAGGGCGAGGTCACAGCCGCGCGCGGCCAGCTCATGCGCAAGCGCGCGTCCGATGCCGCTTGCGGCCCCCGTGATCGCCGCCGTTCCCCGGATTGCCGTCATTGTTTTGTTGCTCCCTCCCCGGAGACACGCGCTGCGCGTTGCAGCGCCATCTCGGTTTCCTCACACTTTTTCAGATTGGAACCGAACCATCCAGCGGTTCCGCTTTTAACCCATATTGCTTTTGTCGAGGACATTTCTGGAGGCCCCGCATGGGACAATCAAAACCATTTCGCGCCACGGCGCTGATCGTGGAGGACGATCCTATGCAGCGCGACATGATGACGATGCTGCTGGAGGAGAGCGACTACGACGTGATCGCATGCGAGAGCGCGGAAGCGGCCGAGCTCGTTCTGAACAAGCCGGGCAATCGCCTGGTGCTGTTGATGACCGACGTCAATCTGGCGGGCCAGATGAGCGGCGTCGAGCTTGCGCATATCGCCAAGCAGCAGCAGCCGCGGCTCAGCGTGGTGGTGACCTCCGGACGGCCGCTGTCGGAGCCGCTGCCGGGCGACACCAAGTTCTGGTCGAAGCCATGGGCGCCGCTCGACGTGCTGCGTGAGGCCGAGGTTGCGCTCAACGCGGCGGACCCGGCCGCGGAGGAGCGGCGGCGGGATTAGAGCCGGGGACGGCACCTTTTTGCGAACAGGCGTGCGAACAGACCAAAGATCAACTATATTGTCTCGTGGCTCGACCTTCAGATGGGGAGAGGCGCATGGGGTGTTGCGTCCGTTGGTCCTGCGCTGTCGTTGTAACGCTCGCGTTCGTCGCGCTCTTTGGGACCGTCGCGCACGCCGATCCTCCCACGCCGGCGTCGTCCTCCAACGCACCGGCCGCGGGAGCTGTAGTGCCGGCGGCTCCGCCTTTCGTCGATCAGCTCAGCTCCTATCAGAGGGCGAGCCTGGACTTGGAGCGCGACAAGCTGGAGCTGGAACGCAGCAAGGCGAAATGGAACGCTCTCAGCGTCGGCATTCCGATCGTAGGGGCGCTGATCACCTTCGTGGCCGCCGTGATCACCCTGTTCTGGCAAGCGCGCGCGCAGTTTAGAATGAAGGCGGCCGAACTCGTGCTGGCATCCTATTCTCCTTGGGCCGCGCAAAGCCGCGCTCGCCTGCTCAGCCAGATGTTTGCCCGCTGGCTGCCGGCGGATTTTGCCGAGTCGTTTCAAATGGAGCTGTTTCCGGGGACACGGCTGCAGGAGATGAGGACCGAGTTGTTCCGGGCACTGCGCGTCTCCGGTGCCAAGGAGGATGAGGTCATCAGGCATTGGCTTGCCGTCTTTCCGGGGGAGCGGGCGCGCTTCGCCGAGATCTTTCCGGATCTCGTCGTACCGGCGGCAGGTCGCGGGTCGACCGAAAGCGCAGCGAGCGATGTAGGAACTGACGCCGTTGAGCAGGCGGCCACCGCACAGGTGGACACGACGGTCGCGGTCGCACCGCCCAAACCAGAGAGGGCGGACTGAGGATGTCGATCGCCTTTCTCCTGACCTCCCTGATCGTGGTGGCCTCGCCCGGCACCGGAGTTCTGTACACGCTTGCGGTAGCGCTGACCCGTGGCGGGCGCGCGAGCATCGCCGCTGCCTTCGGCTGCACGCTCGGCATCATCCCGGCGATGGTGGCGGCGATCTTTGGGCTCGCCGCGGTGCTGCACACCAGCGCTCTGGCCTTTGCCGCGCTGAAATGGTGCGGCGTGCTTTATCTGCTCTACATGGCCTGGCAGACCTTGCAGGAGACGGGGGCGCTGTCGGTCGAAACCCGCACCGAGGCGAAATCGCAGGCGCAGGTGATCACGACCGGCTTTCTGATCAACATTCTCAACCCGAAACTGTCGATCTTCTTCCTGGCTTTCCTGCCGCAGTTCATCGCCGCGGACGCGCCGCATCCGCTGGGCGAGATGTTGCTGCTCAGCGCCGTGTTCATGGCGATGACCTTCGTCGTCTTCGTGCTGTATGGCGTGTTTGCCGCCCGCGTGCGCGACAGGGTGGTCAGCAGGCCGGCTGTGACGGGCTGGATGCGCCGCGCCTTTGCCGGTGGTTTTGCGCTGCTCGGCGCCCGGCTTGCCTTGACGGACCGCTAACGCGATCCCACGTGTCCCAGCGGGAGAGAGCCCGGGTGGAAGCGGTGCTCCCACCCGGGGGCAGCGCAACTACTTCTTCTTGGCGGCCTTTTTGGTCTTCTTGGCGGCCTTCTTGGTCGCTTTCGCGGCCTTTTTCGCTTTCTTTGCCATCAGGTCCTCGTCAGGAGTTCATGGATTGAAACGCGACTCGAGGCCTTTGCAGCGGACGTCTGTCTGTGCATCAGCCTCGGATGACGATCCCAACAGATTCGCGAACCGCTGCCCCACGCTGTCACCGGTCTGTCATGCCGTTATCCACAACTCGATGCAGGCGGACGCCGGCCGGCCGGGCTGGCGTCAGCGTTAACGCGGTGCAAATGGCGATCTTCATCAATTCAAAACCACGGCTAAATCTCGGTTCCGCCATTGAGGTTCTCTTAAGCGCGCCCGCCCCATGGTGCTCCAACCATCAGGGATCGCCATGGCCAAGAGCTTCGCACATCGACGGGACAGAGCGCGCGTTCTGCTGCCGCCATGCTGAGCGTCCCGACGCTGTGGACCGCGTTCATCGTCAATTTTCTCGCGCTGGGTCTGATCTGGGCTTACGTGATGCGGAGCTATCCCAATCTGGAAGCTGCCCGCTTCTGGACCGGATCGGCGCTCGTTGCCGCCGCCGCCGCGATGCTCGCTCTGTTGCGGGTCTATTTTGACGCGATCCTGCCGCTGTTATTGGGCAGCGCGATGATCGTCTTCGCGATCTGTCTTGAAGCGATGGGGGTTCAGCGCTTCTACGGCCGGCCGGTGTCGTGGCGGAATACGGCGCTCATCGTTCTGCTCACCAGCCTTGCGGTCACGTTCTTCGTTTATGTTTATGACAGCCAATCCTTGCGGATCATGGCGTACTCGATCGGCCAGTGTGTGCCGGTATTTCTGATCGCGCGGCAGCTTCTCGACCCGCAGCACGGACGCGTCAATCCCGGCGCACGGCTGGCCGGTGTTCTCGCCGTCATGATCATGGCGATGTTCGTGTTGCGCGTAGTGGGCACCCTGACGGGTCTTGATTTCAACATCACCCATTCCAGCAACGTGCAATCGGTCGCGGTGCTGTTCCTGATCTTCCTGTCGATGTCGCTCAATTTCGGCTTCCTCCTGATGGCGGTGGACCGGCTCCGCAACGAGGTCGCGGATCTTGCTTTGCTCGATGATCTCACCGGCGTCGCCAATCGGCGTCACCTGATGCAGCGGCTCACCGAGGAATGCGCGCGCTCGGAACGTTCGGGCCGGTCGTTTGCGCTGCTGGTAATTGATCTCGACGGCTTCAAGCTGATCAATGACAGCTACGGGCATGCCGCGGGCGATGCCTGTCTGCAGCATTTCACCTTGATGGCGCAGACACGGCTGCGGCCTGACGACATGCTTGCGCGCACTGGTGGTGACGAGTTCTGCATTGTCTTGCCGTCCTCCGCCTTGCGCGAAGGCGAGATGATCGCGCGCCGCGTGCTGCAGGTCTGCCGCGATGACGCCGAGGCCTGCGCCGGCAGCGATGTCGGCATTGCGGTGTCGATCGGGGTTGCAGAATGGACCCGCGAGGTGGGCCTGTTTCCGGACCGGCTGATCGCGCATGCGGATCACGCGCTTTATGCGGCTAAGAAGCAGGGCAAGAACCGCTACGCGCTCTATGACGGCACACCGCCGCTGGCGCCGGACGAAATCGGGACCTCGTTCTCCGATCGTGCCGCGCAGGGGGCCTCAATGGGCTGAAAAAAAGAGCCGGCGTTGCCGCCGGCTGTTGTCGTCACTCCTGATCATCACTCCTGACCATCGTCAGTTCTGACCGATCTCTCGTATCGCGTCGAAGCCGCGCTTAGTGCGCGGCTTCCAGCGCTGCCGCCTCCTGTTTGGCGATTGCGCCCTTGACCGCCGACTGCACCTTCTCGAAGGCACGGACCTCGATCTGCCGCACGCGCTCGCGGGAGACGCCGAACTCGGCGGCGAGATCCTCCAGCGTCATCGGCTCGTCGGCGAGCCGCCGCGCCTCGAAGATGCGGCGTTCGCGGGCGTTGAGCACGCCGATGGCGCCGTTCAGCGCCTGGCGGCGGTGGTCGTACTCCTCGTGCTCGGCCATGATGGCTTCCTGGTTGGGCGACGTATCGACCAGCCAGTCCTGCCATTCGCCGGCCTCGCCGTCGTCGCGGATCGGCGCGTTCAGCGAAGCGTCGCCGCCGAGGCGGCGGTTCATGTCGACCACGTCCTGATCGGTCACGCCGAGGCGCTTGGCGATCAGCTTGACCTGGTCCGGATGAAGATCGCCTTCGTCCAACGCGTTGATGCGGCTCTTGGCCTTGCGCAGGTTGAAGAACAGCTTCTTCTGGTTCGCGGTGGTGCCCATTTTCACGAGCGACCAGGATCTCAGGATGTACTCTTGTATTGACGCCTTGATCCACCACATGGCGTAGGTGGCCAGGCGAAATCCCTTGTCGGGCTCGAAACGCTTCACAGCCTGCATCAGGCCGACATTGCCTTCCGAGACGACTTCGGATATCGGCAAGCCATAGCCGCGGTAGCCCATGGCGATCTTGGCCACGAGCCGCAAGTGGCTGGTTACGAGTCTGTGCGCTGCGTCGCTGTCGTCATGCTCGCGCCAACGCTTGGCGAGCATGTACTCCTCCTGCGGTTCCAGCATCGGGAACTTGCGGATTTCGGCGAGGTAGCGGGCAAGTCCGGATTCTCCATTGAGAACCGGTAAAGTAGCTGTACGGGCCATCGAGCGCCCTCCAGTTGGTTCAGGCCCCCGATAGCGGCGGGCCCGGCAAGACGGTCGCTTGGTTAAAGCCGACCGCCTAGCGATGTTCCTGCGTCGGTTATTCGACGCAGTCGCAACATACACTAAGACGACCCCCGGTTGGAAGGATAACCGGGGTCACGTCCCCGTGTGGCTGCTATAACGTATTGGCATGCTTACGCTTTTCTGAAGCCCCTGCGTCATAGCGCCGCCCCCAGCGCACGCCGCAGATCGGCGAGATCAGGCGGCAGATCCGATTCCCAGTGCATCAGCTCCCCACTTCGCGGGTGCTCTATTACCAAAAGGTATGCGTGCAGCGCTTGCCGGCCGAGGGAGGCGAGGGCGGCCTGGGCCGCCGGGCCAAGCTGGCTCGCCTTGGTCTTGAAATGGGGCCCATAGACGGCATCGCCGAGCAGGGGATGGCCGAGATGCGAAAGATGCACCCGGATCTGGTGGGTGCGGCCGGTCTCGAGCCGGCAGGCCAGCAGCGAGGCCACCGGCTTGCCGTCCCGCCCGGCAAAGCTCTCCTGCACCTCATAATGGGTGACGGCCTCGCGGCCGCGCGCGCGCACCGCCATCTTCTCCCGGGCGTGCGGATGGCGGTCGATCGGGGCGTTGATGGTGCCGTGCTGGCGGTGCGGCACCCCCCAGGCGAAGGCGAGGTAGCCGCGCTCCATTGCGCCGGTGCGGCCGTGATCGGCGAACTGGGCGCTCAGCGATTGGTGCGCCATGTCGTTCTTGGCCACCACCATCAGGCCCGAGGTGTCCTTGTCGAGCCGGTGCACGATGCCGGGGCGCTTGACGCCGCCGATCCCCGACAGGCTGGCGCCGCAATGCGCGATCAGCGCGTTCACCAAAGTCCCGGTCTCGTGGCCGGCCGCGGGATGCACCACCAGCCCGGCCGGCTTGTCGATCACGATGATGTCCGCGTCCTCGTAGACGATCTGCAGCGGGATATTCTCCGCCGCGGGCTCGGCTACTGCTGCTTCCGGCACGTCGATTGTGATCGTCTGGCCGGCCTCGACATGGTAAGCGGGGTCGCGAACCGCGACGAAGACGCTGCCTTTGTCGGTGCTGCCCTTGTCGGTGCTGGCTTGGCCGATGCTGCCTTGGCCGATGCTGACCTGGTCGATTCTGACTTGGCCCGCCAGGATCAGCGCCTTCAGCCGCGACCGCGACAGCTCCGGCAGCCTGGCCGCGAGCACGCGGTCGAGCCGCGACGAGCCCTCGTCGCCGGCGACGACGACCTTGACCAGGCCTTGAGGATGGGAAGCCGAGATTTCCATGAACACTACCGTTGCGCCCGATTCATCCCCCGAGCAGGTCCAGCTGATGGCGCGGCTGCGGCGCATGATGATGATCGCAGGGGTGACCACGTCGGTCGCGATCGCCGTCCTGCTGGTCGCCATCGGCTATCGCCTTTTCAAGGGCGAGGGAAGCGCGGCGTCCGGCCCGGACATCACCGCGGTGCTGCCCAAGGGCGGCCGGATCGTCTCGACCGCCGCCGGCGGCGACCGCCTGGCGGTGACCATTGATATCGGCGGCACCACCGAGATCCGCACTTTTGATGCCAAGACGCTGAAACCCACGGGGCGCCTGCGCTTCGCCGTGGAGCCGTGAGGGCCAAAAGATCGCCTTCTCGTGCGCGGAATACCTTCCGCATCCTGTTGCGCTTGCTTCCAAAACCCTTTTGAGCCCTGCTGGAGCGGCTGAGGCGGTTTGCTCCCTCGCCCCGCTTGCGGGGAGAGGGTGGGGTGAGGGGGACTCTCCACGGACCGGGCTGGTGGAGAGTCCCCCTCACCCGGATTGCATCTCGCGATGCAATCCGACCTCTCCCCGCAAGCGGGGCGAGGTGCAGGCCGTCCTGCCGCGGCCTGACACCGCCCCACCAACAACCTCACGATAATTCCACCGCCCGTCTTGCGGCGGGCCGATTTCGCGGCTATTCGGTTCAAATCACGCTCCCTTCGTCTAGCGGTTAGGACGCGGCCCTCTCAAGGCTGAAACAGGGGTTCGATTCCCCTAGGGAGCGCCAGCAGAATCAATGACTTAGCTGTTGCGGCAAAAAGTCGTCGAATATCCGTCGAATAAGCGTCTGTGGACGTCCACGGACATTTGCGGAGTGGATCGCCCTTCGACCCCTTCCTTTTCACGATTGACGCCAAAGCTCGACACCCTCTCAGGCGCGGATCACAGCTATGTGCCGGATCATCTTTGAGCGCGTCGAAATTCGCCGGGCTCCTCAGATCTCCAAATTGACCGCGGCGACTTGGAAAGTGCGCCGGGGGCGCCCATTGGCTGCCATGAGGTCGAACTCGAAACCACGGTCTATTTCTGCCAGTCGCCTTCGATCGGGCGCGTGAGAACGGACTTCACTCTGTCGATCTCCGCACGTAGCCCCGAGACCACGCTTTCGAAGATCCCACTCATCCTCATCGCCGGCACCAGATCGTCCGCCGAGCGGCTCGAGACGCCCGCCCGGTCTCCCAGTCCGACCACGATAGCCGTTGCACTGGGCCAATCGCTCGGCGCTCTTCTCGCCGTAGACCGCTCCGGTCAAGCTGGCGAACGCCATCTCTGGGCGCGGCGCGTGTCTTGGCCGCAACTCCCCCACTGGCCAACCTTTTTTGCCAAATTGGCCAACCTTTTTTGCCAAAATAGACAAAATGGCCAAAAGTCGCGCCGATTCGGGCAGGGCACACCATGCAGAGCATATCGGCCAAGAACGCGAATACGGCTTTGAACGGTTGATCGATCTGGCCCACGCCGCGCCGGTAACGGTTGAGAAGCATGGCCGGCCGGTTGTGGTCGTGCTGGCCATCGAAGAATATGAGCGGCCTTGCGAGCGCGCCAACGGAGCTGCGCGCCGGACAGCGCTTGCGCGGCGGCGCCGAGCAAGATTAAGGGGACTACGGTCAAGACATGAGCAACGGTGATCTGAACTGGATCGCGAACTTCATCTGGGGCATCGCGGACGACGCCCTGCGTGATCTCTATGTGCGCGGCAAGTACCGTGACGTGATCCTGCCGATGATGGTGCTGCGCCGTCTGGATGCGGTGCTGGAGCCGACCAAGGCGGCCGTGCTGTCCATGAAGCTCAATCTCGACAAGGCCGGCGTCACGAACCAGGACGCGGCGCTGCGCCAAGCGGCGGAACAGGCGTTCTACAACACTTCGCCGTTCAATCTGCGTGACCTTCGCAACCGCGCGTCTCAGGCGCAACTGAAAGCCGATTTCGAGGCGTTCCTTGACGGCTTCTCACCCAATGTGCAGGTGATCCTCGACAATTTCGAATTCCGCAACCAGATCCCGAAGCTGTCAAAGGCCGACGTGCTGGGCACCCTTATCGAGAAATTCCTCGATAGTTCGATCAATCTTGGTCCGAAGCCGGTGCTGAATGGCGACGGCTCGATCAAGCACCCCGGCCTCGACAACCACGCGATGGGCACGGTGTTCGAGGAACTGGTCCGTCGCTTCAACGAGGCCAACAATGAGGAGGCTGGCCAGCACTGGACGCCGCGCGATGCTGTTAAGCTCATGGTCCAGCTGATGTTCGTGCCGATCGCCGACCAGATCCAGTCCGGTACCTACCTGCTGTATGATGGCGCCTGCGGCACCGGCGGCATGCTGACCGTGGGCGAGGAGACGCTGAAGGAGCTGGCCGCGCAGCACGGCAAGCAAGTCTCCACCCATCTGTTCGGGCAGGAGATTAATGGTGAGACCTACGCTATCGCCAAGGCCGACTTGCTGCTCAAGGGCGAGGGCGAGGAGGCCGACAATATCGTCGGCGGGCCGGAATGGTCGACCCTGGCGAACGACGCCTTTCCGTCCCGCGAGTTCGACTTCCTGCTGTCCAATCCACCCTACGGCAAGAGCTGGAAGAGCGACCAGGAACGCATGGGCGGGAAGGCCGGCCTTCGCGATCCGCGCTTCGTGATCGAGCACGCGGGTGATCTTGACTACAGCCTCGTCACCCGCTCCAGCGACGGGCAGATGATGTTCCTGGCGAACATGCTGTCGAAGATGAAGCAGGACACCCCGTTGGGGTCGCGCGTCGCCGAGGTGCACAATGGTTCGTCGCTGTTCACGGGTGACGCGGGCTCAGGCGAAAGCAATGTGCGGCGCTGGGTCATTGAGAACGATTGGCTGGAGGCTATCGTGGCCCTGCCGCTGAACATGTTCTACAACACCGGCATCGCCACCTATGTCTGGGTGCTGACCAACCGCAAGCCGGGCCATCGCCGCGGCAAGGTGCAGTTGATCGATGCAACCGAGTGGTCAAAGCCGCTGCGCAAGAATCTCGGGAAGAAGAATTGCGAGCTGACCGATGCCGATATCGAGCGCATTCTTGCTACTTTCTTGGCGTTCGAAGAAAGCGAGCAATCCCGCATCTTCGACAATGCTGAGTTCGGCTACTCCAAGGTCACGGTCGAGCGGCCCCTGCGAGCCACGGGCATCGAGGCGAACCGTGCTTACTCGCCGAAGGAGATCAAGGCGCTGAAGGACGAGGGACGGATCGCCGAGGACGGCGAGCCCGTAATTCGCAGGATTCACAAGGTGGGCAGGGTCGGGGCAGATCCCTTGCGTGGACTGTTTCCGCGCACCATCGGCGGTAAGAACTGCGTGGTCGAATACGAGCCGGATAGCGACCTGCGCGACACCGAGACGGTGCCGCTTAAGGAGCTGGGCGGGATCGAGGCCTTCATCCGACGGGAGGTGCTGCCACATGCGCCCGATGCTTGGCTCGACGAGACCAAGACCACGATCGGCTACGAAATCAGCTTCACCCGCTATTTCTACAAGCCGCAGCCGCTGCGCCCGTTGGCGCTGATCCGGGCGGATATTCTGGCGCTGGAGCGTGAGACCGATGGCTTGATGGTCGGCATCATCGGAGCTGCCCGATGATCGACGGATTGCATCCTTATGGGGCGCTCAAGCCGACCGGCGTCGACTGGCTGCCCTCGCTGCCTGAGGGCTGGGAGGTCCACAGAGCGAAATACTCGTTCAAAGAGGTTGACGATAGATCGGAAACTGGGGCCGAAGAGCTGCTGTCCGTCTCCCACAAGACGGGTGTGACGCCGCGTAGTCAAAAGAACATCACCATGTTCATGGCGGAAAGCTATGAGGGGCACAAGGTTTGTCGACCCGACGACATCGTTGTGAATACGATGTGGGCGTGGATGGCCGCGGTTGGTGTCAGTCGCCACGTCGGAATCGTCAGTCCGGCCTACGCCGTCTACCGCCCGAGAACTGCTGACCGATTCGAATCGAAGTATCTCGACTTCCTCCTCCGAACCGAGGTGTACCGCGCAGAATTTCTGCGTAGCTCGCGGGGCATAACAACATCTAGATTGCGGCTCTATCCGCCTGATTTCCTCAATATTCCCATTGTGCAACCGCCGCTTGAGGAGCAGCGCCTGATCGTGCGGTTTCTGGATTGGCATGGTGCGCAGACAGCGAAGCTAATCCGCGCGAAGAAGAAGATCGTTGCACTGCTGAATGAACGAAAACGGGCAATCATCCACCACGCTGTTACTCGAGGGCTTGATCCGAATCCTAAGCTCAAACCCACCAGTATTCCTTGGATCGGCGACATACCGCAAGACTGGAGTGTTTCGCGGGTCAAGACAGAGTTCCAATGTCTCAACTATCGCCGAATTCCGTTAAGCGGCACCGAACGTGGGAAAATGACTCGTCGCCTGTATGACTATTACGGAGCATCCGGTATCATAGACAAGGTCGATGACTATCTGTTCGACGACAAGCTCCTCTTGATCGCGGAAGATGGGGCCAATTTGGTCCTTCGCAATTTGCCGTTGGCAATTGTTGCCGAGGGAAAATTTTGGGTCAATAACCACGCTCACATTCTCAAACCGCGTCGAGGCGATATTCGCTTCCTTGCAGCAGTTCTGGAAGGACTAAACTTTCTGCCATGGATTTCTGGGGCAGCTCAGCCGAAGCTCACTCAAGACCGGCTTATGGGTATTGCGATCGCAATTCCGCCTCCTCATGAGCAACGTGGGATAATCGATAGCTGCGAGACGTCTACGTCAGGATTGACGCGATGGATCGGAGCCGCAACGAACGAAATCAGCCTCATTCAGGAGTTTCGAGCGCGACTTGTCTCTGACGTCGTCACCGGTAAGCTTGATGTTCGGGCCTTGGCTGCAAGCCTGCCTGATACAATAGACGAGGAGCCCGTCGATGACGTTGCTGAGAACGACGACGACCTCGACGAAGGGATTGAAGGCCCGGAAGGCGAGGAGATAGCCGCCTAGTCATGACCGTTCCGACCAACTCCAAGATCTATCACATCGTGCATGTCGACAATCTGGCGTCGATCGTGGCGGATGGCTGCCTATGGTCGGATTCCGTGATGATCCAGCGGCAGGGCGCCACTGTGATTGGGATGGGCAGCATCAAGCGACGACGGCTGGGCCTTGCGGTGACATGCCACATGAACTTGAACGTTGGCGATTGCGTTCCGTTCTACTTCTGTCCAAGATCGATCATGCTGTACGTCATCCACTGTGCCAATCACCCGGAACTGGCTTATCGGGGTGGACAGCAGCCGATCGTCCACCTCGAAGCGGATCTCCGTGAGGTCATTGAATGGGCGGAGTCGTGCGACCGCAGATGGGCCTTCTCGACGATAAATGCGGCGCATGGGGCTGCCGAGTTCTATGGGAGGGTTGATCATTTCGACCAGGTCAACTGGGAGGCCGTCGCTACTCGGTACTGGACCGGTTGCAGAGATCAGAAGCAGGCCGAATTTCTACTCCAAGATTCATTCCCGTGGCACTTGGTTCGACGGATTGGGGTCTACTCGCAGGGGATTGCCCAGCGGGCGTCGAATGCGATGCTGGGGGCGCCGCATAGGCCGGTGCTCGAAGTCAAGGGCGATTGGTACTACTAGGAACGAGACATGATCGAATTTCGGACCGGAGACATGTTGCGAGCTGACGTCGAGGCGCTCGTCAATACCGTCAATTGTGTTGGCATCATGGGCCGCGGCATTGCGCTTCAGTTTAAGAATTCGTTTCCGGAGAACTTCAAGGCCTATCAGGCCGCGTGTGCGCGCGAGGAGGTGCAGCCTGGCCGGATGTTCGTGTACGAGACGCGAACTTTGACCAATCCGAAATTCATCATCAACTTCCCGACCAAGCGTCACTGGAAGGGCAAGAGCCGGATGGAGGACATCGAATCCGGCTTGAAGGCTCTGGTTGAGGAGATCCGTACGCGCCACATCCGCTCGATCGCCATCCCGCCGCTCGGCAGTGGCCTCGGTGGGTTGAAGTGGGACGATGTTCGACCTCGGATTGTCTCCGCATTGGAGAAGTTCGATGATCTGAGCGTGCTCGTCTATGAGCCGAACAGCGCGCCGGTCGAAACCAGATCGCGTGAGGTGCCGAAGATGACCTCGGGCCGCGCGGCGCTCGTCGGCCTGATGCACCGTTATCTCGGTGGGCTTATGGACCCGTTCGTCACATTGATCGAGGTGCAGAAGCTGATGTACTTCATGCAAGAGGCGGGGGAGCCGCTCAAGCTGAAGTACATCAAGCATCATTATGGCCCTTATGCCGAGAATCTGCGGCATGTGCTGACGGCCATCGAGGGGCACCTTGTGTCCGGCTATCATGATGGTGGAGACGCACCGGACAAGGAGCTCGAACTTGTTCCCGGTGCAGTGAAGGAGGCGGAAGCCTTTCTGAGCGATGACGGCGACACTAGGGAGCGCTTCGATCGCGTCGGCGCGCTGGTTGAAGGCTTCGAAACGCCGTTCGGGCTGGAACTGCTGGCCACCGTCCATTGGGTGGTGAAGAACGAGAAGGCGGCCAGCGCTGATGAGGCCGCGGCGAAGGTCTATGCCTGGAACGATCGGAAGAAGCGCTTCTCGCCGCGCCAGATCGGCATCGCCTATAATACCCTGCGCGCGAAGGGATGGCTGACCGCGGCATGAGCACGGACACCTCGGAGAAGGGCCTGGAAGCCCTCATCGTCGCCGACATGACTGGCCGCAACGCTTCAGCCGTCGGCGGGTTCTCCGAGGACCCCAATCCCTTCGCCGGCCTGCACAACTGGCTGCTCGGCGACCCCAAGGCCTATGATCGTGCCTGGACCGTCGATCTCGTGCAGTTGCGCGCGTTCGTCGGCGCGACCCAGCCGCTGCTGGTGGATGTGTTCGATCTCGACCATGACAGCCCGGCTAGGCAGAAATTCCTGGCCCGGCTGCAGGGCGAGATCGGCAAGCGCGGCATCATCGATGTACTGCGCAAGGGCGTGAAGCATGGCGCTCATGAGGTCGAGCTGTTCTACGGCACACCGTCGCCGGGCAATGCCAAGGCAGCCGAACGCTTCGCGCTGAACCGCTTCTCAGTCACTCGCCAGCTGCGCTACAGCCGCGACGACACCGCCCATGCGCTCGATCTGGCGCTATTCATCAACGGCCTGCCAGTGGCCACCTTCGAACTGAAGAACAGCCTGACCAAGCAGACCGTCGAGGACGCGGTCGAACAATACAAGCGCGACCGCGATCCGCGCGAGAAGCTTTTCGAGTTCGGCCGCTGCATCGTGCATCTCGCGGTGGACGACGCGCAGGTCAAGTTCTGCACCTGGCTCAAGGGCAAAGCCTCATGGTTCCTGCCGTTCAACAAGGGCCGGAACGACGGCGCCGGCAATCCGCCAAACCCGGCGGGACTCAAGACCGACTATCTGTGGAAGGACATCCTGACGCCTTTGGGCCTCACAGACATTATCGAGAACTACGCGCAGATCGTCGAGCGTAAGGATCCCAAGACCAACAGGACCAAGCGGGAGCAGCTGTTCCCGCGCTTCCACCAGCTGGATGTGGTTCGCAAGCTGCTTGCCGACGCCAAAGCGAGGGGAGCAGGACGACGGGTCCTGATCCAGCATTCGGCAGGTTCCGGCAAATCGAACTCGATCGCTTGGCTGGCACATCAGCTCGTCGGGCTCGCGAACACCGCCGGCCAGGTGTTCGATTCCGTCATCGTCGTCACCGACCGCCGTATCCTCGACCAGCAGATCCGCGACACTATCAAGCAGTTCGCTCAGGTCGGCGCCACCGTCGGCCATGCCGAGGGCTCAGGGGATCTCCGCCGCTTCATTGCCGACGGCAAGAAGATCATCATCACTACGGTGCAGAAGTTTCCGTTCATCCTCGATGACATCGGTTCGCAGCACCGCGACAGGCGCTTTGCCATCATCATCGACGAGGCGCATTCGAGCCAGGGTGGCCGGGCCGCGGCTGCGCTGAACACGGCGCTGGCCGGCGTGGACGATGACGACGAGGACGAAACCGTCGAGGACAGGATCAATGCAATCATGGCGAGCCGCAAGATGCTCGCCAATGCCAGCTATTTCGCGTTCACAGCCACGCCGAAGAACAAGACGTTGGAGATCTTCGGCGAGCCCTGGCCGGAAGGCGACAAGGTCAAGCATCGCCCGTTCCACAGCTACACGATGAAGCAGGCGATCCAGGAAGGCTTCATTCTCGACGTGCTTGCCGACTACACGCCGGTCAACAGCTATTACCGGCTGGTCAAGACGGTCGAAGCCGACCCGGAATTCGACACCAAGCGTGCGACCAAGAAGCTTCGCTACTATGTCGAAAGCAACGATCATGCCATCCGGCTCAAGGCCGAGATCATGGTCGATCATTTTCATGAGCAGGTGCTGGCGCTGAACAAGATCGGTGGCCAAGCGCGCGCGATGGTGGTGACCTCGGGCATCGAGCGCGCGATCCAGTATTATCAGGCGGTGAGCGCCTATCTGGTCGAACGCAAGAGCCCTTATCGTGCGATCGTCGCGTTCTCCGGCGAGCACGAGTTCGAGGGCGTCAAGGTCACCGAGGCCAGTCTCAACGGCTTCCCCTCCAAGGACATCGCGGACCGGATCGAAACCGATCCCTATCGGTTCCTGATCTGCGCCGACAAGTTCCAGACCGGCTATGACCAGCCGCTCCTGCACACGATGTACGTCGACAAGGCGCTTTCGGGCATCAAGGCGGTGCAGACGCTGTCGCGCCTCAACCGCGCGCATCCGCAGAAGCACGATACCTTCGTGCTCGACTTCATGAACGATATCGAGACGATACGGGCGTCGTTCGAGACATTCTACCGGACCACGATCCTCAGCGACGAGACCGACCCGAACCGGCTGCATGATCTCAAGGCCAGCCTCGACGCGCACCAGGTCTATGAGCCCGCCCAGATCGAGCAACTCGTCGAGCTGTATCTCGCGGGCGCGGATCGCGATCGGCTCGATCCTATCCTCGATGCCTGCGTCGCGGTCTACGTCGATAACCTCGACGAGGACGGTCAGGTCGATTTCAAGGGCAAGGCCAAGGCGTTCACCCGCACATACGCCTTCATCTCATCGATTCTGCCCTACACCAACGCGGATTGGGAAAAGCTGTCGATCTTCCTCAATTTTCTTGTGCCGAAACTACCGGCTCCTCGCGAGGAGGATCTGTCCAAGGGGATTCTCGAAGCTATCGACATGGACAGCTACCGGGTCGAGAAGCAAGCCGCGCAGCGAGTGCAGCTGACCGATCAGGATGCGGAGATCGATCCGGTGCCGACCGATGGCGGTGGGCATCGGGCCGAGCCCGAGCTCGATCGTCTGTCCAACATCATCCGCAGCTTCAACGATCTGTTCGGCAACATCACCTGGGAGGACAGCGACCGCATTCGTCGCCTGATCGCGTCCGTGATCCCCGACAAGGTCGCAGCCAATGGCGCCTACCAGAACGCGATGCAGAACTCGGACAAGCAGAACGCCCGCATCGAGCACGACAGGGCGCTGGCAGGCGTGATCGTCGGATTGATGAAGGACGACACCGAGCTGTTCAAACAATATAGCGACAATCCCGAATTCAGGCGCTGGCTCGCCGACACGATCTTTTCGGCGACCTATGATCGGCAGGGCACGCCGAATGTTTGAGCGGCCGCATTGCGCGAAGGTGTTTTTCGCCGCTCTGGGCAATTGAGATATTGATCGAACAGGTGCAATTTTGACGCCGACAGTAATTTTTGCGCGCCCTCAGTCCGAGATTGGTTCGTTGTTGCGCGATCGGCTCGCGAGATGTCGCACGGCCTCTGTTGTGGCCGGCTTCATGACGCCGGACGGAATCGATGCGGCCGGCTTCGATGCAATGGCTCATGCAACAAAGATTTCAGAGCTTGTCATCGGAGCAGGGACATATCGAGCTTTCGAGGCAATCGATTCGCTGATCAGTGCGGGTGTGCCGCTCGACCGGGTCCGCATCCATCTTGGTCACAACCGGTCCAGATCTGCGACCAAAAATCTTTTTCAGCGTTACCATCCAATGCTGCACAGCAAGATTTATCTCTTTGAGATGACTGACGGCTCATCCGCAGCCCTGATCGGGTCTCACAACGTCACCGGCTTCGCGTTGCGGGGATTGAATGGCGAGGCAGGTGTGCTGCTCGAAGGCGCCAGCTCTGATGCAGCCTTCGCAGACATCCGGCGTCATATCGCAGAGAGTTTCGCGCAGGCGGTGCCGTATGATCCGACGATGAAGGAAGCCTATGCCTGGTGGACGAGAGAATATTTCGACGGGCTTCGGATCGAGGCCAACGATGCTCCAAAGGACTCTGAGGGACAAAGGACGATTGTCATCCTCGCCGCCGTCTCCAGCGGTCGTCGCCCGAAAGTTGGTGACATCATCTATTTCGAGATTGCCGAAGACCTGAGCGAGATCGATCGAATTAATGCAGAAGTCCATATCTATCTGTTCAGCAGCCTTCCTGCCGGTCCAGCTCAAGCACTGTCTTCATTGAAGAATACTTCGTACGCGCTCTTCTGCAAGACGGAGGGCATCGAGATGGGGCGAGGAGGCCTAGAGCTCGACGCTGACTGGAATATCGAGGATCGTAAGCAACCCGAATTGAGGCCGACCAAGAGGCCATTTCGGCCGGTGACGTCGAGAGGGATGCAGCAGACTCGAGTCAGAGTGTTGAGGGACCTGACAGACAGATATGATTATCTGTTCGACGACGGGAGAAGTGCGTGGGTCCCGGAGTTTGGCGAGGAGCCAATTCACGATGAAACCAGGCATGAGCCTTGGCTTCCGGTGAAGGGACTCGTCCAAAGCGACCTCGCTGGCTCTGAAAAACGCCAAATGGCTCTGATCGAAGCTTCGCCTCAGTCAGGATCTTTCATCCTCTTCTCGCGTCGGCGAAGAAGGGCCAGGTAATAACCAGATCGCCGGTTGTGCCGAATCTATGAAAGACGATCTTTTGAACGTGTTAAGCGCGAGCGACAAGTTCGGTATCTCAAAGATTATTATCGAGCGAACATCACCAAGCTAGAATGACATCAAGGCTCGTAGGGGCGACGGGATGGTTGGTTCATTTGACGACAAGGCATTGATCGAGGCTTTCAACGGACCGTTTCGCGCCTACCGCGACGAGCCGTGGGCCGTGGAGTGGCGTCAGAAGTATGCAGCCCATGTCGAACTGGCGAAGAATGCGGACGAGGCGCAATGGCTCGACCCGGCATTCCAGCGCAGGCTCTGGGACGAGAATCCCGTCTCCAACATCGGGCCGGGCACTGCGGTCACGGTGGAAGGGGCGTATTCCGACGTCGCGCTCGCACGTGAGCTGCTTCAGTTTCGGAACGCGCCGATCGGCAGCGATCTCGCCGAACGCGGGAAGCGGCTCCAGGACATGTTCGATCATGTTCTGGCCAGGGTCTATCCGGCTCACGCCAAGCGCCGGCCGAAGGCGCGCCTGGTCCGGCTGATGGCGGCGATGTTTCCGCGCGACATGACCTGTCTGATGGATGCCAACAGGGTATGGGCCACGCAACGCCTGATCGGTGCGCCGCGATTGATCGGTGACTTCATCGCCCAGCATCCGGCGCTCCGGCAGCGGATCCGCGACGCGATCGGGCCTGCGCCTGACATGGCGGGCGAGGTCGACCAGTCGATCTTCGCGTGGTTTCTCTGGAACAGATATTTGAATCGTCCCGACGAAGGGGCCGTCACTGTCGAGGCCGTGCAGCCGGAGGCAAGTGACATCCCGCCTCTGTCGCTGCTGCCGGTGACCGCGCAGCGGCGCAGCCTGGCCTGCATGAAGGGAGCCGTCGGCGTCTTCGTCGCCGTCGTCCGGGAAGCGGAGAACGGGATTGCACGGGACGATCTCGCCAGCGTGATTCTGTCGGAAGCGCCGCAGCTCAATACGAACAGCGCCGCCAATGTGATCTCGCAGGCCACAGGCGGCCTCGGACTCATTCATCTCGTCGACGGCGCGTACCGGCCGACGCAGCGCGGCCTCGAACTGCTGTCTGCGAACGAACCGGCGAACGTGCTGCGCGCGCCGCTGGTCGGCCGTGTGTTCGGCATGGGGCAGCTGCTGCTGCAACTGTCGCGGCACCCCGAGGGCATGGGGGCGACCGAGGCGGCCAAATGGCTGCAATCGCTGGTGCCGACCTGGAAGACGGCTATACCGGGGTCGCACATCATCGCGTGGGCGAGAGCAACTGGTCTCGCGAGAGCCGAAGCTGTTAATGGCATCAATCGGATTTATCTGACGGATGACGGCGAGGAATATGTATCCGCTTTGCCGCACGATTTCGAGGAGCGCTGGCGGATCAACGCTTCGGCCGAAGCGCTGGATGACGGCGTGCCCGAACTCATCGTGGAAGCTTTCGGCTCCGGTGCTTCCTATACGCTCGATGCCATTATCGACGAAGGCTGCTTCCTGGAACGCGCAACGCTCGAACAGGCGATCGCCCTGCTGAAGACGAAGAAGAACCTGATTCTGCAGGGGCCTCCGGGCACCGGCAAGACCTGGCTCGCAAAACGGCTGGGATACGCGCTGATCGGCGAGCAGGACCCGTCGCGGCTGATGGCGGTGCAATTCCAGCCCTCGCTATCCTACGAGGATTTCGTCCGTGGCTACCGTCCGAACGGCACCACCGGCCTGCAACTGGTCGATGGCGCCTTCCTGGAAGCCGTTGCGGCGGCGAAGACCGAGAAGAGGCCATATGTGCTGGTGATCGAGGAGATCAACCGAGGCAACCCGGCGCAGATCTTCGGCGAGTTGCTCACTTTGCTGGAAGCGGACAAGCGTAACGAGAGCGAAGCGCTTCGGCTAGCCTATCCGATGTCGCAGACCGAGCGGGTTCATGTGCCGGACAATCTTCATGTCATCGGGACAATGAATCTTGCTGACCGTTCGCTGGCGCTGGTCGACCTCGCGCTGCGGCGCCGCTTCGCATTCGTTAATCTCAATCCGAATTTCGGGGCGGCCTGGCTGCAATACTGCAAGGCGCGTGGTGCACCGGATGAGCTGCTGCAGTCCATCAGGCAGGCCATCGTCGCGCTGAACGAAGCGATTGCGGCGGACCCTTCGCTCGGCGCACAGTTCAGCGTCGGTCACAGCTTTCTGACGCCGGCGAAGGAGGCGAAGGATATGGATGCCGAACGATGGAGGACATGGCTCGGCAATGTGATCCTGACCGAGATCAGGCCGCTGCTGCTGGAATACTGGTACGACGCCAAGGAGAAGGCGGAGGATCAAGTCAAGATGCTGCAGGCCTGCCTGTAGGGACGGATGCCGATGTCCGATCAGCTCTGGCGCAGCCAGACAGGCATTCCGATCCGTAATCTCTGGCTGTTGCTCGTCTATGCGTCCGGGCTTGCCGAGTTCGAGAGCCAGTGCGGCGCCGGCACGGATGACGACATCGAGCTGGCCGATATTCTCGGCCGCCTGCTGGCCAGGCTGGTCGAGCGGCGGCTGCGGACGAATCTGTCGCGCGGCTATCAGCGCAGGGAAGCCGTGATCCCGCGGGTCAGGGGACGGGTGGACTGGCTGCAGACGCTGTCACGACAGCATCTGCAGCGTGGGCGCCTCGCATGCCGGTTCGAGGAGCTGTCGTTCGACACGCCGCGAAACCGGCTGGTGCGCTGCGCGCTGATCGCGATCGCCGGACGGGTGCGGAATCGTACCGTCGCCGCCGAGTGCCGCCGGCTCGGTGAGGACCTCGGGCGGCTGGGCATCGCGGCGTCACGGCCGACCCGGCAGGAGATGTCCGCGGACACGATCGGCAGCCATCAATCCGAAGACCGCTTCATGATCAGCGTAGCCCAGCTAGTGTTCGAGATGCTGCTGCCGAACGAAACGCACGGCGACATGAAACTGCCCCGGCTCAAGCGGGACGAGTTCACCCTGCGCAAGATCTTCGAGAAGGCGGTCGCGGGATTCTACCGGCATCATTTGCGCCGATCGGATGGCTGGCGCGTGCGGGTGCAGAACTATCAAAGCTGGCAACTGGAGCCGGGTGGATCCGACGATGAGAGGCTGCTGCCGGGGATGGTGCCCGACATCGTGCTGGACCGGCGCCAGGAGCGCAGGATCGTCATCGACACCAAATTCACCAGTGTTCTCACGAAAGGCATTGCCGACAAGGACAGGCTCAAAAGCGCCAACATCTATCAGATCTACGCCTATCTGCACTCCCAGCGCGGACGTGGTCCCCTGTGCGACAAAGCGGAAGGCGTGCTGCTCTATCCGGCGATTGACCGTGACGTGGATGAGACGTTCAACATCCAGGGACATAGAATCCGTTTCGTCACGGTCGATTTGGCTCTCAAGCCGTCCGAGATCTTGGGTCGGCTCCGCTCGATCGCTCAGGATGTTCAATAATGGCCGATTGTCGAAGACAACGTGGCCCCGACGAATGGGTGGCTCAACATGCGTGACGCCGCCCAACGGCTGTCGAGTCCTCTGATCGCAAAGACAAAAACCGAAAATGCGCGAAAGCTCGCGACATAGGCAAGAGTTGGACTGCTTCCGCCAATTGAGCCTCCCGAAAATCCGCAGGTTGCGTGCTGCCATTGTCCCCGGTATCGGATTTGGTGATTACATGAGCCTTAGAGATCTGGACGAACTGATTCTAACGTGCCGGAATGAGGAGGGCCGAGGATACATTGCTGAAGCTGTTGCTTGTTACAGAGCGGGTGCGTACCGAGCTTGCATAGTTTCGACGTGGATCGCCGTCGTATTCGATCTCATTTCCAAAGTCCGCGAACTGGCTCTGTCTGGTGATGCTGAAGCTCAGGCTATTATCGATGATCTGAATCGATGGCAGCCGTTAATCGGCAAGGGCGACATGGGGGCGATAAAGAAATCGCTCGATCTAGAGCGCTCCATTGTCGAACTGGTGAACGCCAAGTTTGTTTTCTTCGAAGGGCTGCAAGTCCAGGATCTCGAGCGCCTCCACGATGATCGCAATCGATGTGCACATCCGACATACCAGGGAACAGAACAGCCGTATGCTCCGAGCGCTGAGCTTGCGCGGACCCATTTGGTTGACGCGGTGCGCCATGTGCTGTCGCAAGCTCCCGTTCAAGGTAAGGCCGCGACTGCGCAAATAATAAAGCTAGTCGAGTCCGCCTACTTCCCGACCGACCCGGAAACGGCAAAATTGCAGCTTAAGGCGGCCGGCCTTGACCGGGCGCGAGATAGTCTATTTCGATCGGTGGCGGATCATCTTGTCTTTGGCTTACTTGAGGGATCGGCAAGTCTTAAGGGGCGCGCCCAGACGGCTACGGCATTGCGCGCTGTCTGTGAACTTCATCCGCTCGCGTGTGAGCCGCGCGTGAAGAAGGCCCTTAATCTGATCTGCAGGCGTGCACAGGACCCAACTTTGCCTCTGTTTGTCGCACTTCAACGCCATCTCTCGCAGGCCTGGAACTTTCTGGAGGCGGACAATCAAGCGCGACTTAAGGAGGTCGTGCGACGAATGGATGATGGGATCGCGGTCCGAGTGTTGCCCGCGTCGGCAGAAATTCCGGATCTAAACGAGGCTGTGAAAGAGAGGGCCAAGAAGCTCACGCCCAAGCAACTTGGGCTTATCGTCGAAAAGTCGAAACATCCAATTTTTGTGCAAGCAGGTGTCGATGTCTATTGTGAGTCGCACAGCTGGGACGACGCGAACACAAATTATTCGGTGGTGATTGAGCCTGTTCTAGCCGACCTCACCGAAGTTCAGATCAAGCGTATTCTCAACGCTTCGGTTGAGGAAAGCGCGGATCTGCGCGGATCCCACAGCTTTAACAATTTCTGCCGCTACATCTATGAAAACGAAAAGCTGCCGAAAGCGGAAATTGTTGCTAGTTTGACGGGTCAGGGAATGGGTCATCTTGCAACTCAATTAGAGAGTGCGCCCGACGACATTCCGTTCTGATCTTATTTAGCTCACTCGTGAGCGATCGCGGGTTAGTCACGGAGTGTTCACAGGAGTACTCACATGACGACCGGGCGATTCGAGGTCATCACTTCGGTTGAGCAGCGTCAGGCCCTGAAGCGCGGCCGAGAAGCTGCAGATGGCGGCGGCTTCGAGATATGGCGGCGCGGACCGACTTTGCGGCTCGTGCAGGTCGTTGCGGCCTGCTCAATAGATATGCGCGAAAGCCGGATCAGATTGCAATTAGAATTAGGTAAGACTGCCGCGCAGCGCTCTTCTATATGCTTCGTCATAGGCCAGACTTGCAGGACAGTCGGAGTTCATGTCGGTCTCATCCCAAGTCCAATCCCATTTGTCCTGAATGTCCTCCTGCGTAGGACTTTCCGCGAGGAACCGCTGAGCATGGCGGGTGCCGCGCTTTGCTTCACCTGCGACGGTTTTGAATTCTTGGGCTTTGGCCGGCGGCAACTGCTCCAGAGCATGGAAGATGTCTTCGATATCCTCCGGCGTCATCTCGTAAAATTCGAGCTGGCCGGTTTCTGGATTCTTGCGACAGCTCGTTACTTTGCCCCGTTTTGATTTTGCTGACATTCTTGACCTCATTCAGGCGGCTTTCGGTGATGAGGAGCGTGACGCATCCTGCTTGACCGTCTAACAAGTGTTGTCTATATACGCAACATGAAACAATCGGCGGCCAAGGTCAGCAGATTAGGTGACCATATCCGCGGCCTCAGGGAAAAGCGGGCAGATTTCGACAAGGCGTTTTCCCTTCGTCAGGTTGCGATTCGGTGCGGGGTCACCCCTGCCTATCTCTCGCGGGTCGAGCGCGACGAGGTACCTCCGCCGGGTGAAGAAACCCTGGTCAAACTGGCCGATGAGCTTGGCGAAAATCGCGATGTGATGCTGGCTCTTGCCGGCAAAATCTCGAGCGATCTACGCGCGGTCATACTGGGGCGCCCCCAGCTCTTTGCGGAGTTGATCCGCGCGCTCAAATCCATGCCCGACAATGCCTTGCTGCGCATTGTGCGGGAAGTTCGTGACGGTGATTGGTGAGGAGGAGAGATTAATGCCGACTCTTGAAAGCAACCGTTTAGTGTTCCGCTTTCCTCACATTGAGGAAAGCGCGCAGTTCTCGATCGAATTTCAACGCACGCTTCGCATTCCCGACACCGACAAGACTTATAGCCTGCCGCCGGGCCTCGGCCTCTTTCCGTTACGTCATGTCGAGGATCTCGCTGATCGTCTGGATCGTGCGACCGTCTCCCGCGGCGGCGTCGTCATGCCTATGTGGCAGGCAGAAGCCATGTGGCTGAACTTTAGCGACCAGTCACGGTATGACGGGCCCAGTTTCCCTGTTGCGATCAAGGTCGCGGCCGGCAAGATGAATGCTGTAACCGGCGAAACGTGGAGGCCTGGGCTTTGCCGTGATCCCCAGGACTACATGGTCTCACCGCAGCAGCCATGGCTAGATGGGTTTGCCGTCAAGCCAGGTGTCATCCGCCAATTCGTCGCCATGCCACTGGGCGAAGGCTACACGGTCGAGCAGCAGATTTCCGGCAGGGAGGAATGGGGTGGCCTACAGATTCAGGTCGCCCCGCTCAAGAAGCATATCTGGCAGAAGATGCGTGGGGCATGGAGAGAGAAAGTGCGTCGGCCACATTTTGCCGAGTCTGCACCCAGGCTTTGCGAAAGTAGCAATCGCCTTATGGGACTGGGAGCTGGCGGCCTGATGAAGCAGGCAATCCATCCAGATCAATTTCAGCTCGACGACTGGGATCTCGAATCGATGGACCGTGTTTTTGTCACATTGTTACACGCGAAAGACTGGAAATCCGTCACTGGAGAAAATGCCCCCCATCATCCGCCGACAGCGCGCGAGTATTCCGAAGCCGGCCTGCCGTGGTTCGATTATTACGGTTGCGACCAGGCTCTGCTCCCTGGAGGCAAGATGCTGGCGTCGATCGCGTCGGGGGGCGAACTGTTCAAGAAGAAGACCGGGACGGCGATACCGAATTGCGAAGACGTAGACACGGGCGTTCCAATACCAATGGGACCGCGGTGCGTCCGCGTCGGCGAGTGGTGACAATTGGGAACGATATGGTCCTAATTGCAAATCTGCTCTCTGGATGGCAATCGCTCGCGCAAAAGAGCCGCGTCGGAGATTGTCTCCAGGAGCGCGTGAAGGTTCATTCTTGCGGGTGGTCACGCGCTACCTCCGAGGAAGTAAGGTTCTTCTATGTGGACCGTGGCCTTCAGCGGCATCCATGTCTCAGAGATCCTGGTACTGACCCCTGCGGCTATGTATCTCGAATGTTGCGTTGCGACCATCCACCCCTCGAGCGTCGTTAGTTGGGCCGGCGTCATACGCAACGGCCGCTGCTACGTAGCCTCGTTCGCGCCTTGAACCGCGCCTTTCACATTCGGGGGCGGCAGTGCGATCCCACCGAGATTCGCTTGCACCTCTGGCGATGGAGCCGGACGACGGCCTGGCGCCGTGTGAAGGAGATGATGGCGGCCGCCGGCATCATTCAGTCGGCTGCCATGCCTAACGGCTTCCGGCACGGCTTCGGCGTCAACGCCACGATAGGCCTGGTGCAGCAACATCTCATTCAACGCTGGCTCGGCCACGCCTCGCCGAAAGCACCGCGATCTATTACGAGTTCTCCGGGCCGGACGAAAGGACGTTCGCCGCCCGCATGTGGAAGTCATAAAGGAGCAACAGGCGGCCTGGCTCACTCCGGCCGGATATCGGTCGGAGACGCCGCCGGCGCAACCGTTGCAGCCGCACCTGCCTGCGGCTTGGTATGGGGCGCGTTGGCGACTGGCGGATAATAGGGATAGAAATTCTGCTCGACGGTCCGCTGGAGGAGCTTGTACCGTACTTTGTTCGCCGGGCCGGTTTCATCCCTGTTGCGGGTGTAGAATTTGCAGTTCTGCGTCTTGGCCCAGTCGGCGAGCTTCCTGGTCGCCGCGACGAAGCTCCGCTCATCGATCTCGGCGTCACGCGGAAAGGATCCGACCTTATCCCAAGCCTCATCCTTGGCGCGGCCAGGCGTCGCATCTTTGACCCGGATTCCACGATCATCGAACGTGATATCGAAGATATACTCAGTTTGACCGGTGGGCGTTTTCCAGCAGGACGGATAAGTCAGGCCATTTCCGCTCCGGTGCATCAGATTGAGCGCGTCCAGCCGGAACTTCTCACGCTCGGCCTCGACCGTCGCCAGCTTCTTGGCGAGATCGTCCGCGCTCGCCATCTCCGAGAGTGGTTTGACCTGCTCGGGGCGTGTATCGCGCCCCAACTTGTTCAGGATCTCCACGGCTCGCGTGAGCAAAGCGGGGGGATCGTTGGGATCGATCTCTGCCGCTCGTTCAACTACCGTGGCTAGCCCGCGCAATGTTTGCGGCTTATCGACTCCGACGGATTTGAACAGGCTGGACTGTTCACTGAGAGCCTCGTTCCTTTCCTTCAGCGTCTTATTGTCAGCTTCGAGCTCCTGCAAATGCCGGAAACGCTCGACGAGCTGTTCGACGCCGGTGATATCGACGGCGCCCCGAGAAAAGAGCTCCTCCTGCAGGGGCTTCAACGCCTCGAGCCCCGCGGTTGCCCGGTTGGCTTTGTCCTGCCAGTCCTTGAGCTCGGCCACGAGCGCGAGCAAGAGGAGAAACAGAAGCAGCAGCAGCATTTCGGCCAGCGTCAGACCCAGAATGAGTCCACGGCGCTGTTCGCGTTCATCGGCCGTGCGGGAAGGCATGCGATCCTCCTCCTACCGTCGACGGAATGGCCAAAACCGAAACTTGCGCGGACGCTTTTCGACCAGAGCGACGGCGGCCGCCAGCCGGTCGACGACGCGATCGAGCCGATTGCCGAATTCGTCAAAGCGGTCATTCAGATCGTCGGCCAGTCGAACGAGCTTGGCCTCGATCTTCGAGGTGCTCTGGCGCAACCCTTCCATGCGATCGGCCTCGGTACGGAAAGCGCGGTCGATATTGTCGGCGGTCGTGTTGGCCACGCGGCTGATATTCGAGAGAGAATCCTGCGCGGCGCCGACCGACTCCTCGGCCGCCTTCCGTGCGGCCTGCTGGACGCCCGTATGAAACGTCTCGAACTCAGCGAGTGTCAGGCTCAGTTGAGCACGAAGATCCGCGGATGCGTTCAACAGATCACGCCGTACCTCGTCTTCCACCTCATCGATATCGGCGCGCATCTGCACGAACAGCACGCGTCCGGCAACGCCGACGATCGTCGTAAACAGCGCAATGCCGAAGCTCCCCAGCATATCCTTGATCTCGCCGCCGTTACGTAGCAGCAGGAGCGCCGCGGAAAGGCTTGCGAGGGTGAAGATGAAGCCGAGATAGTAAAAATTATCGCCCAGCCGGTCAGGCCGCATCCGCACGCGGCGAAACTGAAAGGCGACGAGGCCATAGGCGAGCATCAGTCCGACCGCGCCGGCTGCGATATAATCCGCATCAAATTGCTTGAGCTTGAAGATCAGAATGCCGGCAAAGCCGAGTACGGCGACCAGCGCGAACAGCCCTTTGTCGGGCATGTCGCTGAAGAAGCGCCGGCGCGGTAGCAAGTGTGAGGCGCGATCAAGCCGCGCCTCAAGTACGTCTTCCGGCGCTGCATCTGTGGTTTGCGCAATGTCAGCCATTGTCGTCGTCTCGCTCGATCAATGGGGTTCGACGGTCGCAAGCCGACCGCCCGAAGCTGCAATCAATTGTTCCCAAAAGGCTTGATGGCCACGGTTCTGAATAGGAGCCTTGCCGCGGACGGCCGCCGGCCTCAGCAGATAAAGGATATTTACCTCGGCCCCCTTCAGTCGCGGTTCGAGCAGCGGCCATGCGTTGCTGTGCGACAGCGTCGAAAAGTTGGGCTCCGCTTGAAACTGCGAGGCGAGGGCGGTGTGCTGAACCATGTCGGATACCATGGTGAGCCGCAGCGGCACCTGGCCGGCTTCGACCGAACCGAACGAGGTGACGCTGGCCGCGCGCAAGCTTTCGATGATCGGCGACGAGTTTTGACGGGATGCACGCAAAAGATCATCCACGGTCTGATCGAGTACCGCGGAGAACTTCGCCTCGTATCGCTTTCGCACCTGTTCGGGGTTTTCCGTCCACGGATTGGCATCGCCCGGTTTCCCGGGAGCGCAAAGGACGAGCTTCGGCTTCAGGACATGGACGGCATCGCCCTCGAAAGTATAAATATCGAAGCGGGTGCCGAACGACGCGTCCTGCTTGTAGCGGTCGATCGCCTGCCTGATGCGCTGCCCCTGCTGATCCGTGATCGGATCGCTGCGATCGAAAAGGATGGCATGGATTGCCGTCGGCCCCGAGGACGGGCAATTGGTCTCGGCATCCAGGACCGGATGCGTGCGCTGGACCCACCAATAGCCTCCCAGGAACGCCCCAATGAGCAGAAGGCCAAGAAGGCCCAGCAGGGCGCCCCGCAGGCCATCCATGCGCCGCTTGGAATGGCGCGAATGCCGCGCCATCAGCGGGGCATCTGCGTCGGGTGTGGGTATTTGACGATCAGCGCCTCATACTCGGCTATCACGCTCTCCGAAAGCGTGCGTAACTCTTCAAGAGCCGTTGCGGCGTCGATAGGCGGGGTCGGGGATTCGGCAATCTCCGTTAGCACGGCCGCATCCCTGAGAAAGCTCCGCGGCAACTTCCATTGCGTGCTGAAATATTTCGGCGTCGGCGACTGGCGCTGCGCGCGGTTGACATCACGATACATGGCCAGCAGACGGTTGACGGCCGCCTCAACGGCAGTCTCATAAGCCTGAAAGCTCCGCAATTCGGCTTCCCGCTGCGCGCGGACATTGGCCGCCTGCTGCGGAAAGAGCGGGATCCGGCGAATGCCCGCATCGAGTTCAGCGACTGTCTTCTCTTTGATCTCTTCGAGATCGTCGAAAAGAACTGCATGCTCGTCGCTGTAATCTTCGCGGGCATGTTCTGCCCGCCGCCAATGCGCGCCATAGCGCGGGTAGGGATCGTCGAACGTATAGCCCTTCCAAATCGCCAGGGCCGAAAGAACAAGGCCAAGGCCGAACAGATAGAAAGAGTTGAGGTCGGCGAGCATGAAAGGGCTCGCGAGGAGCGTCTCACGCGCGGCAGCAAAGGCGCGATCTTCGCCCACCAGAGCGGTTGCATCTCTGTAATGGGCGGCGAAGCCATGGAGGAACACCAGCCCTGCTATGACCCCGACCGCCAGCAGGAAGCCAAACAGTTTGACTACGATGTTTCGGTGGTTGACCCATCGCAGCGGCAATAGACCCACGGAAAAGGACGTGACGATATTCACGAACGAAATACCGAGCGCCGTTCCGATCCCGCCTACCAGCCCGAACGAAGATCCCTTCGCAAAAAAGAGGCCATTCAGCCCGGCTTCTGCCCCCACCAGCAGCACCAGCAGGCCGAGGGTCGTATAACGGTTCGAGGGCGGCCGGGCAGTTCGCTTGAGACGGTTCGCCTCCTGAAAATCGCGCAGCTCATTGCGATAGGCCACGAAACGCTCCCCCAACGGTCCAAGTTCGGCTTCTGCACGATGATGGGCATTGCGCAGTTGGGCGAGCGTATTCTTCGCACCGAGGCGTAGATTGGCGAGCTCGGTCGAGACCGAGACCGCGATCAGTCGCGCTGCATAGGCCCGCAGATTGTTGATCAGCTCGGCGCCATGCCAAGCCCATTCGCCTTCAAGGGTCTGGGTGATCTGCTGTTCGATCGAATCGAGCCCCGGCGAATCCGACGGCGGCAATTCCTGTCTGCCGCGATCGCTCGACAGCCGCGCCAGATCCATCCGACGGGCAATCTCATCGACATCGATCGGCTTCAGATAGCCCTGTGCTTTCGCTCGCCCGTCGTCACCCCGGACAGCATCCCTGAGCTTCCGAAAGGCCCCGACCACCATTACGCCTATCCACGGTAAGCCATGCTGCGACACCCGGCCAGCCTGTGCACCATAATCATAAAACGAGCGGTTGCAACGGGGGTATTCGACGAATATACGAAGATTCAGAGCGGGTTACGGGCTCACTCCGTTCCATCGGGGAGCATTTGGCTAACGCTTACTGCTCGTGCATCGCACCGGGCCGGTCGGCGTGCGCGACCTCACGCGTCTCCTTCATCACGAATTTCGACCATCATGTTTGATGGGCAATGAAACCGGCGACTCACCCCTGCCTTTGCCGCCGGCGCCTTTCACTGGCTGCCGGTGAAAACATAAACAGGCGAGCTCGCCGGAGTAGCCTGCGTTATTGATGGAGACACTGTGGACATCCATGGAATCCGTATTTGCCTGTGGGGCGGTGAGAAGGCATGCAACGAACTCGACACCTTCCTCGCGCGACGGCCTATGAACCGCTTGCCTATGTTGTTTGACCGCTATGGACGCAGGGTCGCGAGCTGCTCCGTCGGAAATGTCGATCTCGGCGAGTGGCTGGTGCGAAACGGTCTTGCGCTCGACTGGCCGCGCTATCCTAATGCAAGTTATCAACCGTTCCAGCGCGAGGCTGTTCAGCCACTGCTGTGCCAGATCCCCTTGGTCGGAACAATATTTCACAGAGCACCTTCAGGGCGCTGCCTGCGGGGGCCAGGATCTGTGCCGCGGTTGCGCGGACGTCACCTAGCCCCGCGATGCGAATCTCGGCCCTACGGGTACGATCCTTCGCGGAAGGGATTCGGAGCGCCTCGCTGGGACACTCGGTCCCGCGTACAGTCGCCGCGTCCGCGGCGACGTCGCTGTGCTCACGCTCCTGCGGGGGCCGTTTAGCCGGTTCTGACACCAGCGACGTGCCTCCGCTGCGCTGCAGCTGATACGCCCTTTCTAAGGCTATGCGCGACCGTGGTCACGCCTTGAAGAGGCCCATCACGTCGGTGTCGGCCTCGTCCATGAAGGTGGTGAGTTTCGACAATGTTGGGCGGAGCTGGTTACCGGAATCCGGGCAGTCGGCGCGCCGGAGGGGCTGCGCTGACGTCATCCCGATCTCAACCCCAACATCCGTCGGACGCTAGAACGACGCGCACGCCACGGCCAAAGGCCGTGATACGCCGATAATCACCCGACATGGTGTGGGCACGGAGGCGGGGCCCCGTAGCCGGTGTGGACGAGCCGTAAAGCGCGCAGGCACTCCCCCCGGTGAGACTGACCCGCATCTTGGCCCAATCTTCGGGCGCAGTGTTTACCAAGATGAGGGTCCTCGGCATCTAAACCGTTTGCTGACCTTTAGCACCCAGCGATACGAAGCGGATTCCATTGGTTACGCTGCCGCCGTGCGAGTGTGGTTACGCAGCGCGGCAGGTTACGCCGTGCTCTCCAACCCACTCCTGCGCCATTCGGCGGGTGCTGCGTTCACCAGGGCAAAACGGCGCGCATGGACAATGTGGGCTTGATCGGCGTTGAGCATGTCGGTCTCGAGCCTGTAAACGCGGGCGGCCTGGCCTCTCTCTACAGAGTCCAAAAATTCCGGGTATCGCTTCATCCAGTTGTGAACGGTTGCGCGGGCGATGTCCATTACGCCGGCCGCGGCGGTGAGGGAGAGGCCCTGAGACATCAAGCGATACACGACGTTCCCGATTTCCGGGCTGTAATTGGTCGGTCGGCCACGCCGTGCTTTGTTGGTCATCACCAGACCCCTGTCGCGAATAGCCGCGAACAATGACACGTTACGTTCGGATACGGCCCTATGGAGAAAACGAACCGAACGTAACGTTCCGTGCCGCGGCGTCAGGCATGGTCCACGCGCCACCGGCCGCCGCTTTCTCGGACGAGCTGCTTATCGCGCAATGCCTTCCGCAGGTCCAGCAAGTCGGCCCTGCGCCGTTCGCCCAATCCCGCCTGCCGTGCCTGCTCGTTCCATTGCTCGAGGGTGAGGCCTTGGTCGCCGGCGTCGTACAGGATGCGGTAGAAGGTCTGCTGATTGGGCGTCAGTCGAACCGAATTTGAACCACCAGACCCCGTTTCGACCGCTTCCTGGCTTACGATGTTGACCGTTACAGGGTCACCATCCTCGTCAACACCCAGCTCGATGGTCTCCGACCGGAAGGAGAGCAGAGGGCCCTCGGGCCGATCGTTGGCTTTGGTTACGGTCGCGGTCTTTACCTGCTCGCCCGATATCTCCACCATGACGTCCACGTCACCATAGCTGGCGTTGGAGCCGCGCATGCCCCGCGCTTCATCCTTGCCGGTGTGACCGACGATCGCGACATGCACCCCGGTGGCATTCTTGATGCGTGCAAGGTTGGCAAAGCAGACGCCTTGATCTTTGGCGGAGTTTTCGTCGCCACCACCCGCTGCGATGGCTTTGGCGAAGGTGTCGATTACGATCAGGCCCACCTGGTGCGGCTGGATGCGTTCGTTGACGTCCTTGATGATGGCGATCACCTTGCCGACCGTGCGGACGTCCATGAGGTTCATGGTTTCAGGTACGACGGCCACTGGTGGATCGCTCTCGGCCGGCGGCCAGCCGGCCCGAAGCCTGCGCCGGACGAGATCTACCCGCTCGAGCGCAAAGTAGACAACGCCACAGGCCGCCTTGCTGCGATTGCCGCGCCAATCCTTCCCGCCAGCCACCGCAAGGCACAGGTCCGCCATGAGGGCCGATTTCAGCGACCCGGGCTTGCCGACCCACGCGGTCGTCTCGCCCTTCGCGATGATGCCTTTCAAAATCCAGTTTTTCCGCAACGCGTGGAGGCCGAACTCAGACATCAATTCGTAGCGAAATCCAGCCCGATTCCGCTCGTGTTGCTGGTCTCGGCGCAATGCGATCCGATCGAGAGCGGCATTGTCGAGGCCATCTACATCAGCGATGCTCATAGGGCCTCCCTGGAATTGGTGCTGTCCGACCTGAATTGCCGGGCGAACTCGCACTTGAGAGCGCGAATGGCGCTGTTTTGTAGGGCGGCTTGCCTTCCGATGTCTCCACGCTTGCTGTGGCGAAGAACCGGAGCCTCACGCTCGTGCCTGCCCGGTAAGACTGGCTATCGCACATGGTGAGCACCGCTCGGGTGCCGATCGTCGCCGCCTTGCTGGGTATGGTTTGCCAGTTGTAAATGTCATGCGCGAGCCACTCCTGGCATTCACCACTCATGCGCATCTCAGTTGCTGTATGATTAGAAGTCTGGCGCAACATCACCATCCCCGCTCCATCGAAGCAATCATGAGGTCGGGATAGACAAGGTCGAGCGCACCCATTCTGTCTAATTCGGCATCGACCTCTGCGGACGTCATGAGACCCGCCTTAAGAGCGGTGCCCAATATATTGGCTTCACTGATCAGCCAATTCGCTCTGGTGATCATGTAGCGGAGACCTGCCAACTGAAGCTGGACGCGAATCTTGGGGTCGGAAACTCGCAAAGGGTGAACGTTGCCTTCGTGAGCAGAAACGTCGGATTTGCTTTCGATGCTCATCATCGTATGTCTCATAAGCCCGGATGCGCCGAGGCGGCGCGGGCTTCTCGTTCGAGAAGCCCGACACGGGTGAAGATTGATGGAAGGGTTAGGCCGCTGCGGCGGGCAGCGACCGAAGCCAGCGCTCGGCGTCCGTGGCAAGCGTCAGGGATTCTTGCCGATCTCGGCGGCGTCGGCGAAGCATCCGCTAGCGATGCGTGGCCATTTGTGGAGCCTCACAAGCGATCCGCCTATAGAGCTTGATAAGCCAATCCAACTGGCTCCCGGAGGGCTGCCAGCGTATGACCAGCATATCCCGGACGAATTTGGCCTCGCGAGGATCAAAGCGGTGAACGTTCAATCCGCAGACCTTCGCCATATGCCTCCAATCCGATCGGATTGCGGTCGTGTCCGAGGGCAATTCGGCCAGCCTGAAGAACAAGTCTCGCCAAGTCATATCGAGCCGGGTCATCAAAGCATGAGCTTGAGCAGCGGCAGCCGCTCTTTCGCCAGGATGTTCGGACCCGAACATGCCGGCGATCTTTGCCAGTAGATCGGCGGTTCGGGTATCGAGGAGAGCCTTTCTCACGATGTGCTCTCCTCTCCGTCGTGCGGTGAGGGAGCAGATGCTACGGCACGCCGCATAAACTCCAGAAGGTCTGAGCGCCGGATTAGGCGCTTGCGGCCGAGCTTGAATGATGGGAGCTCGCCGCTGCTCAGCAGCAGATAGAAGCCACTGCGAGAATAGCCGATGAGCCGGGCGGCTTCAGCCGGCCTGTACGCAAGTCGTTCGTCGGGGTGATAGTCGTTGTCTTTGTGCATTTGGCGTTCCGCCATTGGGAAGCCCAGCGCAAAAACGAAAAACGCGCAAGCATGGGCTCCCTGATCAAGGGGCCGCACATCCTGCGCGGGGTTAACGATTACAAGATAGGTGATTCGATCTGATACGCACCAGTGGAATTTCCAGAATCCCAATAAGTCCTCAAACTCCGTCAGAGCGCCTGTGGATGCTTGTGGACAAAGTGTGCGGTGTTCTCAGGTCTGCAATCTTGCGGTGACGTAGCGACGCTGCGGTGCTTTGGGCGATGAGCGCTCCATCAAACGCGCTTGGCAATCGTAACCACATTGTCGTGGGGCTGCGGGACCAGGGGAACGACCGCTGCTCGCGCGAGATCCTCCAATGCCGTAGCGATGTACTTCGCGTAATGCCGCTCGATCATCGTCACGGACGTGTTGTGCAGCTTCGCGACTTGCTGGATAGGGAGCCCGCTTCGCAGGCCGCGGACGATGCTGCTATGGCGCAGACTGTAGGGGATCACCTCCGGCAGTCCAGCGCGCTGGCGGATCGCTTGCCAAGGGCGAGTAAGCTCTGCGGTCTTCCATGGGCCGCGCTCTGATCTCGTCCATGCGATGCTGTGGGGCTCTTGCTTATAGCTCCAGCGCTCGAACAGCGGAGCCTGCTTTGGGCGGCCTACGATTGCGGGCAGCAGGACCTCGATCACGTCGTCGCCCACCGGAATCGGAACGGAGCCACCGTTGCCGCCGCGTCCCTTGTAGGAGCCCGGCATCATCAAGCGGCGCTCCTTGAGCTGGGCATCGCTGACGCGCATCCGCCGCACCTGCGCGAACCGTGCGCCCGTGGCGGCGAGGCAGACCACAAGTCGGTAGAGGTCACCCTCACTTTCCTGCTCGGCGTCGATCTCGCCCGCAGCGCGAAGCAGGGCGCCAACCTGCGCATCGGTGAGGATCTGGTTGTCTCGCGCGATGGATGCGTCGTCGTCATCATCGATGCGCTCGGCCTTGAAGCCGTCTTTCACGATCGCGAGAAACGTCGGGTTTAGTTTCTTTTGCTCCACGGACAGCCGCGGCCATGCTGCATTCAGCGCGGCCTTGAGGTCGTTCGAGAGCCGGTGCTTCGTCGTGGCTTTCAGTTCCTCGGGCAGCTCGTCGCGCCAGGTTAGAAGGTCGTCTTCCTTCAGCGCGTGCAGGTGGATGTCGGCAAGAGGTGCTGCACCGATGGCTTCCTGTTTACCGCGCTTCTCCTGACCGAGAACGTAGCGTCGTAAGCGGTGTCCCGCGTCAGATCGAACTTCGCGGCCGGACCTTCGGCTGTCACGAGCATTGCGCTCGTTAACATAGGCTTCGACAGCCGTTCGCACGGTCGGCGCGGGTCCGCTGGCATGTGCGGCGGCTTCCGTTCTGGAATGGGTGACGAAATCCCGTGCCCCTCTCGCAGCCTGTTCAAAGGTCAGCACTCCTTCGGTAGGCTTGTCGTTGATGTCATTCGCGATGCCGAGTTGCGCCTGTTTGTAGTTGGCGCCCTCATAGTGGTTACGCCAGCGCACCAGCCAAACGCCGCCGCGCTTTCCCCTGCGGTAGCCAAGGTGCGCCTCGGCATCGAGGCGACGCCAATGCACGCCGGCGCCCAGTTTGGAGCGCGCCTTGGCCGTCGTGATCTGAGCCTCTGTGAGTGTCTTCGTCATCGCCCCAACCCCAAAAGTCGTCGAATAACCGTCGAATATAAATCCCTGTACGGTGGTAGACGACCATGGGCGTCGTTTCAATAAGTGTTTGATTTTATTGGATTGTGGTGGACGTCGGTGGACGGTCGAAGGAAAAATTCACAGCCCTCTCAAGGCTGAAACAGGGGTTCGATTCCCCTAGGGAGCGCCATTTCCGGCGCTTGTCCTGAAAACTCTGACCTGAGCGGCGCGGCTTCGCAGCCTCGCGGCGCGATCAGCGTCCGAGCTTTGCTCTCGTGGACGCCCTCGAAACGAGGAGGGCGCAGGGAAGGCCGGGTGCAGGCCGCACCCATGGCCCGCCTGCAGAAAGAAAAGCAGGCGGCAGTCACCACAGGATTGGCCGAACAACCGGCCTTCCCTGCGCGATGGGTTTAACGGCTGCTCCGCGCTCTCCGCGGGGACCGGCTTTTTGCCCCCGTCATCGGCAAATCATCATCGCCAACTCGGCACCAGCACCGGGGTGCCCGGACCACACGGCTTGACCGTCCGCAACGGAATCGTTCGTCCGCACGCGAAACGCGCACTGCGACCCGATGCGGCCACCGCATCCCACGCTCCACGGTCCGTGACGATCGCGAAACGCCCCTCCAGTGAGCGCGAGACGGCGAGGATGATCGTCCTGATTTGCCCGACGACACAAGCCGCGGTTTGCCCGACGTGATGCGGCAAACTGGCACGACGGGCAGTTGGGGCATGGGTGGGATGCGACTATGCCGGCCAGCGGAGACGAAGGCGGCGCCTTTCGCGAGAATCCCTAACCGAGCTGAGCGAACCGACAGAATTGAATGCACTGTCACCGATATCCGCACTGTCACCGATATCCGAAACGCCCCTTCAGTGAGGGCGAGACGTAGTCAGAGCAGAATTTCCGAAATAGCGAAAGGAAATTTGTGAGGGAGCGCAAAAAGCTTCTTGTCTGCCAATTCCATGGGGTTGCGCCTAGCCCGCACGCGGCGCGAGCCTTGGGGCCGGCGTGCCGCCTCCCTCTCTAGGAACGCAGGATAAAGTCACTGAATAGGCCAAGGCGACCATTGCTGGATGGACGGAGAAATGTAAAGTGGTGGTGTGGGAGGAGTTTTTTGCAACCAATGATCAATCAGGTGCAAATCTGGAATCCTGACGACTGGGAATTGTTCTCGCTAGGTCTGCTTCAGAACCGTCATGGTCCATTGAACGTGCAAAAGATACCCGCTGCGCACAAGGGTGACTACGGGATAGACTATTACTGCACTAATGATTTGGTGGCCTACCAGTGCTATTCGGTAGAAGAGCCGGTCGATATCGCGACGCGTGCTGAACGACAAAAGACGAAGATTACTAAGGACTTGTCCAAGCTTCTGGCTAATTACCTCGATATTGCAAAGCTATTTCTAGGCGTGCCGATCAAGCACTGGATACTTCTCGCTCCTCTTCACGACAGCAAAGAGGTCAATCTCCACTGCGCAAAAAAGACTGGAGATATGCGGGAGACGAAATGTCCGGTTCTTGATCCGCTATTCGAGGTCAAGATTCAAGATACCAGCTCATTCCCCTGCAATGCCATCGCTGCCGGAATGTCCTCTCTTTCCACCATAACGCTGGCAGTGCCGAACCTCTCTCAAGAGGAGCTTGATAAATGGGCTGCCAGCTCATCAAATTTGCTAGCAAACGCGACGAAAAAAATGAGAAAGCGGGCCAGCCCCGATCAAGTTCAAGCTGCAGTCGCTCAAACTATTCGAGATTTCCTTCAGGGAAATGCAATGCTAGATGCGCTCCGAACGGAATCGCCAGATCTGCACGAAAAAATCATGTCGGCGATCAAAAGTCGGGCTCGCCGCCTTCAATTTGCGGGCTCGAGAGGTGGTCCAACACCGAGCGCTGTTCTTCATACCGAATTTGATTCACTTATCTCAGCGATTGCTGCTGCGGTTCCGAGAGAGCTGTCGGTCTCAGAAGATAGCTATCGCCCAGAAAAGGAAGGTTTCGAGATCGGCTTTGAGACGTCCGCGAGCGATGCGATTCGTCTCAAGTGGGCTTACCAGTTAAGTCTTCTTGAGTTAGCAAATGAAAAAAGGACCAATCATCCAAACCTGCTGGTGTTCGATGAGCCTAGGCAGCAATCTTCCTCAGAAGTGAGTTTTGAGAGTCTTTTGCGACGAGCTTCTGCCTCGAAGCAGACCAATCAACAGGTGATTTTCTCGACGAGCGAGAACCTTGAAACGATTCAGCTTATTACAAGAAAACTCGACTGTAACGAATTGGTATTTACCGGGTATCTCCTGCGCAAGTTGCAGTGAAAGTGCAATTGGCTTGTAGGGAGTGATGAAAATGTAGGCTGAGAGTCGCTGTGACAAGGAAATCATGGGGGCTTGCGACTATGTGCATCCATCGCGTCGGTCTAAGTGCGCTCTTTGTGGCTTGGTGCACCGCGGGCCTCTCTCAAGAGATTAAAGACATACAAAGCTTCTACCGGAGTCTTGAGCCGGAGATTCGCGCCGATTACCAAAGATTTTGGGATGGCGTAGCGCTCGAGGATAAACGCAAGATCGCGCGGGGAAAGGCGCCATCCTCGAGTAGTGATCGGGCGGATGCCGAAAAAGGTATCAAGGGCCTACTATATAACATCGCGGTAGCGAAAGCTATTTGCGTAGAGCAAGCGTTCAGTCGTGCAACTAGCGTTGATCAGCGAATGGAGGTCATGAACAAGTGCCTCAAGGAGAAAACTGATGAATACCTTAAGTTCAGTAAGGCAAGCGAATATGCTTCCGTCGTTCCTCGCCTGAAGAGCGCGCGATGCGAAATGAGATCGCGTGATTATGACGGCGAACTGAGATTTCCGCCTTTCGAGTTTCTACGTGGCCCGGACAAGCGAGAACCACATCTATTTGACCACAAAGCTCTTTTAGAGTGCCTACTTTCCGACCGCGATTAGCCTAGTTCCCTCGCCCCAATCCTATTGCATCCGAACCGGCAGATTGAGCGGCCCTCGAAACCCAAACCCATGCCACCGCACGCTCGCCGGATCGGGCAGCGTCATCTTCGGGAAACGCTCGAACAGCATGGGCAGCAGGATGGCGCCGACGGTGCGGCGGGAGAGGTGGGCGCCGGCGCAATGATGCGGGCCGTTGCCGAAGGCCTGGTGAGGATTGGGGTCGCGCAGCGCGTTGTAGTTTTCGCCATCGTCGAAGAGGTCCTCGTCCCGGTTCGCCGAGGCCTGGATCGTCATCACGGTGTCGCCCTTCGGGATCAGGCAGCCGCGAATCTCCGTGTCCTCCATCACGAGGCGTGAGCTCGCCTGGATCGGCGCCACCCACCGCACCCCTTCCTCGAACGCGGAGCGCCACTTGTCCTGGTCGTGCACGGCGGCAAGCTGCTCCGGATTGGTCAGGAGGCCGTAGATGATCGTCAGCAGGGCGTCGCGCGGCTCATTGATGCCGCCGCCGATCGCGATCTTGATGTTGGCGATGATCTGGCTTTCCGCAATCGGGTTCTTCGCGTTGACCATGAAGGAGAGCGCGGAGGAATCCGGTTCAGCGCGGACACGCTCGGCATTGGCGCGGATGCAGCGGTCCATCTCCGCATTGGCGAGGTCGGTCGCGTCGAACGGCCCCGGAGTCCAGCCGAAGTTTCCGGCGCCGTCGATCAGGGTCTGCGACCAGCGCTGCATGTCCGCGTCGCTGGCGTCCGGCACGCCCATCACTTCAGCGAGAATGCGCGCGGCCAGCGGTCCTGCGAGAGCGGGAAACAGATCGACCACCTCACCGCGCGGCAGCCGGTCGAGATAGTCAGTGGCGAACGTCCTGTAGAGCGGCTCCCAGACGGCTTCGATTGTCTTCGGCATCAAAGCCGGCATCATCGCCATGCGCTCGGCCCGGTGCTCGTCGTGGTCCTTGCGCATCAGCGTATGCGCGAGGAAGGCCCGCTTCATCGGCGTGTTCGGATCGTTGGACGAGAACAGCGCCGCATTGTCCTTGACGTATTTGGTATCAGCCGCTTTGGTGAGAAACGTACGGCCCACGGACTTGACCCGCAGGACGGGCGCTCCGCGTCTCAGGCGCTGGTAGATCGGATAGGGATCGCGCGTCAGCTCGGCGATCGTGATGGTCTCGTCCAGGGGAGCCAAGCTCGCAGTCGGCATGGGGCGCTCCTGTTGGATGCGGGCCAGCGCGTGTCTCACCTCAAGGATAGTAGCAGGGACGAAACGGTGCAATCCGGGTCCGATGCCCCGGGCAAGAACGAGCGTCCATTCTGAACGAGTTCTGACCCCGCCAGTTCCGCTGCTTGCGCCGCGGCGGTCTCGTGTTTCTCGCCGCGAAGGACGCCGCCATGATCGTGCTTACGAAGGTGCCCTCGGCTGATGGCACCGGTTCATGAGCCAAACTCGCGACAGTAATGACGATGTGACGTCGACGTGTGCGCTCGCATGGCACGCGGGCCCAGCACGAACTCCCGCATGGACCACAGGTGTTGTCGTCGCCTGCCGGCAAAGCCGATCACAGGCCGTCGCGAGCACGCGCCTGCCTGACGCGTCCGCGTGAAACGCTCGTAATAGGTCGGAAGAAGTCGAAAATCGTCGTGCTAACACCTGAACGAAATCCGTGTATTTCGGAGATCATTGAACAGCGGATATCTTTGCGTCGAAGCCGGACACAGCAACGACCGGTGGTATGGTACTGGATCTTAACCATTCGGCGAGCTTTGATGGCTACTGTCGGATCCGGGCCAGCTGTCGCAAGCAGTCGCTCATAAACCCCATTGGGCTAAATTGATGTCGCAGCTCTCAATTCGCGGAAAGATGGTGGCGGTCATTTTGCTGCTGCTGGTGGCCATGGCGCTGCTTGGCGCGATGGCGGTCCACGGCATGCAGGTGATCAACGCGCATACCGAGCAGATCGCCAACAGCTGGCTGCCGAGCGTTCGCGTTCTCGGTGAGTTGCGGTCGGACATCAACCTCAACCGAGCGCAGCTCCGCGCCTATATGACGGCTGAGAGCCCAGACGAGCGGGCAATGCTCGAAAAGAACATGAAAGCCACGCTGGGCTCCATTGCGGACGCGCGCCAGGCCTATTCCGTCCTGATCTCGTCTGCCGAGGAGCGATCGCTGTTCGAGAACTGGTCAAAAAGCTGGGACGAATATGTCAGGGCGACGGCCGATGTGCTCGACATCTCCCGGAAGGGAGGCGCCGACGCGGCGCGCGCGGCAAGTGAACAGTTTCGTAAGACCGTCCGCAGCGTAGCCAATGAATCTGACGGCTATCTCAAGAAGGCGATTGACCTCAACAATCAAGGTGCGGAAGCCGAGACCCGGAACGCTGCCCAGGGCTATGCGCAGTCATTCACCATGGTGTCCGCGATTATCGTGACGGCGGTCGTGGCCGGCATCGTCGTCGGCTTCTGGTTCGTCCGCGACATCACTCTATCCATCGCCTCCATTCTGCGGCCGATGCAGGCGCTGGGCCAGGGCGATCTCGCGACTGAGATCCCGCATCGTGGCGAAAGGACGGAGATCGGCACGATGGCGGATGCGTTGCAGGTCTTCAAGACTGCGCTGATCGCCAAGAAGGCGGCCGATGACGAGGCGGCGACGGACGCGCGGGTGAAGATCGAGCGCGCCAAGCGGTTGGATGACATGACCAGGCGCTTCGAAAGCGTGGTCGCGGAGATCGTCGAGACGGTTTCGACGGCATCGAACGGACTTGAAGGTCACGCCGACGGCCTGAGCAACACAGCCAATCGCGCGCAGAAGCTGGCGACCGCGGTGACATCCGCCTCCGAGGAGGCGTCCGCCAACGTGCAATCCGTCGCGTCCGCGACCGAGGAGCTGTCCGCATCGGTCACAGAGATCAGCCGCCAGGTCCAAGACTCCGCCCGGATGGCGAACGAGGCGGTCGCGCAGGCGCGCAAGACCAACGATCAAGTCGGTGAACTGTCGAAGGCGGCGGCACGGATCGGTGACGTCGTGGAGCTGATCAACACCATTGCCGGACAGACCAACCTGCTTGCCCTCAACGCCACCATCGAGGCGGCCCGTGCCGGGGATGCCGGCCGCGGCTTTGCCGTGGTGGCGTCGGAAGTCAAGGCGTTGGCGGAGCAGACGGCAAAGGCCACCGGCGAGATCGGTCAGCAGATTTCCGGCATTCAGGCCGCGACCCAGCAGTCGGTCGGCGCCATCCGGGAGATCGGTACGACAATCGAGAAGCTTTCGGAGATTTCATCGACCATCGCCGCGGCGGTCGAACAGCAGGGTGCGGCCACCCAGGAGATCTCGCGCAACGTTCAGCATGCTGCCTCGGGCACCCAGCAGGTGTCCTCCAACGTGACCGACGTGCAGCGCGGCGCCGTCGAGACCGGCTCTGCGGCCACCGAGGTGTTGTCGGCCGCGAAGTCCCTGGCAGGCGACAGCGCCCGACTGAAGCTGGAAGTGAGAAAGTTCATCGACGGCGTGAGAGCTGCATGATGCAGCGCGCGTTCCGATCGACCTGGTAGAGTGAGTTGGCCCTTCAGCGGCTGGCGCAATCGAGCGCACCATAGACGCTGCCGAGAACCACACTATAGGTGAGTAGCATGGCAAGCGAGAACAGGGCGGGAGCGATGCCGAGGCCCGCGCCGGTGGCGAAGACGCCAAGACCGATCATAGGGAAGAACAGGATTCCCATGATGAGCCAACCGAGGACGCCGTAAACCGCGCCTTTGGTTTCGCCGGAGGAGCCCGGCAGCCATCGATAGAGCTGACCGAAGACCACGCCGACGATGGTTGAACCGTTCAGGAAAGACAGTGCCCAGGGCACGATCGGATCGACCGAGCTTCCCGTGATCTGGTGGAGCGTGGCTTGCAGATTTTCATAGGGCTGGAACGAGGGAAGCAGTCCCGACCAGGATTTGAAGGACATCAGCAGCAGATGGGCCATGCTGCCGCAGACTCCAGCAACCATCGACCTGACGATCTCGCTTGGAGCGGTCGGTCGGCAGCTCCCCGTTGGCTTCCCTCCAGAGCTGGGCGAAGGCTCGTCACCTCCTGCTGAGGAAGAGTACGCCAATTTGCCGCGTCCTACCTATTTGGTCGACCAGGAGTGCACGCTCAGCAGATTGCGCAGCGCCGGCCGCCACTCACCCGTCATGGTGTATTCGAGGCCGACGCGCGCGCCACAAGCGATCGCGAGCATCGTGATCGGGGCCGAGACGGCCAGCGTGGAAAATGCGGATAGGCCCTGACCGATGGTGCAGCCCATCGACATGATTCCGCCAGTCCCCATCAGCAGCGCGCCGGTCATGTGGCGCTTCAGCTCACGCGCGTCGTCGCAGGCTTCCCAACGGAAGCGCCGCGAAAATATCGCCGAGAGAAAGGAGCCGAGGATCACGCCGGCCACCGAGCCGATCGAGAAATCGGCGTGGGCGCCCGACATGGTAGCGATATAAAGTACCGTGTTGCCGAGCGGAGCGACGAAGGTCAAAGAGGCAAGACGCGCCGGGTCGAAATCATCGTTGCCGAGCCAGCCCGTGGCGAACCAGCCGAATACGACTGCAAGCCCGACACCGAGTCCCGCAAGCAATAGCCGAGGCGACTTCACAAGTTGCCCATCCGCGAGCGACCAGGCCGTCAGCGCGACAGCCGCAACGGCAACCGCGATCGGCTGCGCCAGCCGGCCCAGCCCAAATGACAAGAGCGAATCCGCCGCCTGGGTCATGCCTTCAGGCAGGCGCAACGACAGCGGTTCGGTCAGAGCGAGACGCAGGTAGCCGGTCAGGCCGCGCATCGCCGCCAGCGCAGAAATTCCGAGCACAAGGAAGACCACGACGGCGCGCAGGTCGCCGCCGCCGATCCGGACCAGCGTTCCGAAGCCGCAGGTGCCGACCAGCGCCATGCCGATGCCGAACAGAAGGCCGCCGAGGATGGCGCCGCCAAGCGGAATGGACGGGATGAGATAGATCGAACGAGCAAGGTCGACGAAGCCGAAAGCGGAGAGAAGCTGGGTTCCGACCAGCGCAACGGCTGCCGCCAACGTGAATGATTTGAGCCGGCGCGTATCCGAGCCGAAGAAGGCATCCTCCAGCATCGCCAGCGTGCAGAAGCGTCCCGCGCGTCCTGCGACGCCAAGCACGCCACCGGCAATAAGGCCACAGGCGAACATCATGGCAGATTGGCTGAGCATTCCCCCGGATGTCCTTGCTTGTCTTCCGGCATTCTGCGCCACCCGCGGCAAGGAATCCAGCGTCGCATCCAGGTTATATTAGCGCTTTCGCTTGCGCACCGGTTCGCAATACACGTCGTAGATGGCGGTGAGGATCTTGCGGACATCGTCGCTCGCCAGGCTGTAGTAGATCGTCTTGCCGTCCCGCCGCGTCGTCACCAGCCGGTCCAGCCGCAGGCGGGCCAATTGCTGCGAGACTGTCGACTGCCGTTCGCCGAGGAACTGCTCGAGTTCAGTGACCGACTTCTCTCCCTCCGCGAGGATGCAGAGCAGCAAGAGCCGCGATTCGTGCGACAGCGCCTTCAGCATCTCGCTGGCTTCCCGCGCCTTTTCGATCATCTGCTCAAGTTCGGCAGAGGTTTCGATGTCCTTGAGCTTCGGAAGCGGCATGGGGTCGTGATCTCCTAATTTCCCTTCAAGAGCGGGCCTGAAGCGCGGGCGCGGCGATCAGTATACGGCCGAGAAGCCCAAAGAAAAAAGTGTCGCCCGGATATCCTCTGATTCGACCGATTTCCCGACCCTGGTCGACGACCACGAAGGTCGGCGTGAACGCGCCCGGATCGATCGCCGCGAGATCGTCCGGAAGCGGCTTGTCGCGGTCCACCCGGCGCAGCGGCAAGGCCCGCCCTTCGTCCGTCTTGGCGTAGACCGGCGCAATCTCGGCGTCGAAGCGTGCGCACCAGGTGCAGCCGGCGCGCTCGAACATCACGAGCTCCGCGGCAAAGGCTTGTGCCGGCAGCCAGAACGCGGCCAGTGCGGCAACGGCTAAGCGAAGAACCTTGTGGAGCATCGGACCACCCTGGACTTGGCCCTCTATCTATCATTAAATTCGAATATGTACCAGGGGAGGGTTGTAAGGACATGGATCTGGATGTGACGATCGGGGCCGCGTTCCTGGCGGGCCTTCTGTCTTTCCTTTCACCCTGCATCCTGCCATTGGTCCCGCCCTTTCTCTTCTATATGGCGGGCGTGTCGGTCGAGGCAGGCGGCGAACTCAGCCCCAGCCATCGGCGGCAGACCATCCGTTCGGCGCTGTGCTTTGTCGCCGGCTTCTCGCTGGTTTTCGTTGGACTTGGGGCCACGGCGTCGGTGTTCGGCCGCTTCATTTCCAGCCATCTCGCTCAGCTCGGGGTCATCGCCGGCGCTGTGATCGTCGCCATGGGTCTGCACTTTCTCGGGCTGCTGAAGATACCGCTGCTGTATCGGAGTGCCACGGTTCAGCTTGCGCAGAAGCCGGCCGGGCTGCTCGGGGCGTTCGTCATGGGGCTGGCCTTTGCCTTCGGCTGGAGCCCCTGTGCGGGACCGGTTCTTGCGGCTGTCTTGATGATGGCCGGAGCCGAGGCAACGGTGGGCAAGGGAGCCCTGTTGCTGTCGGCCTATTCGATCGGCACCGGCGTTCCGTTCCTGATCGCGGCAGCCTTTACCGGACAGTTCATGACCATGCTCAAGGGCCTGCGCCCGCACCTCGCGCTGATCGAAAAGACGATGGGCGGCTTCCTGGTCCTGACTGGAATCGCGTTTCTATCTGGCGTGATCCCGCGCATCTCGGAATGGATCTTCGAGCAGTTTCCGGCGCTCTCGACCATCGGCTGATCAGCCGAAGCGAAAGTCGAGCAGATTGACGAAGGACTGCAGCTCGATCTGGTAGCGATGGACGAGGCCGGCATCTCCCGCTGTCGCCGCGCTGCCGATCTCGCCGGCGCTCGAGATCGCGCCGTCCATCAGCCGGCGGAATTCGGCCTCGCTGGCGATCTCGGGCGAGGCAAGGCCGTTGCAGCGCTGCAGGTGATCGCGCAAAGCCACGCCAACAGTCTTAACCTCTTCAGCGCCGGCCTTTGCCTCGCCGAACCGCACGGCCGCCGATCGTAGCTGCTCCATCGGCGCCGCCAGATCGAACACGCAGTCGTTCAGCTCGAACAGTCCTGCCTCGCGCCTCAGCTCTCGAATGGATCGGCGCAATGCCAGAATTTCGGATGTTGCACCCGAGCCGTCGCCGGCACGGAGCGCGTCACTTGCCCGCGCGAGATTGTCTTTTTCGGCGATCAGCAGGTTGTGCAAGGCCGAAGACGAGTAGGGTGCAGGCCGATCGGAGAAACTGCTGAGCCAACTGTCCCAAGCACCTCTTGCGTCACCAAGCTCGACCTGCGCCAGGGCGAGATTGCTGGTGCGCGCATAGCTCGCTGCAGCGCGAAGGCTGGCCATGACCGTTTGCATGATCCCGGCCGGGTCCGGCGTCTCAGCGGCATTGATGCACGAGCCGCAACCAGCCCAGAGCAGCAAGGCAAGGATGATGGCGCGATGCAGCATCGAGGCAAGGATGATGGCGCGATGCAGCATCGAATGTCCTTTTCACATTTTGATATTTGAATATTATGTAGCGTAAGGTTGTAGCTTCGGTAAAGCGGATGAATGCATCGGCGGCTTCGCAGACGAGAATGACGCGCCGGGCGTTTGTCGCGCTGGCACCCGCGGTCATCACCGCTGCGGCCCAACTGCCGGCGAAAGCCGAGCCGGTTCTCGGCGATGACGGGCTCTATCATGAGCCATGGTTCCTGAGCAGCTTTCTCGATCTGCGCGATGATCTCGACACCGCCGCGACCGAAGGCAAGCGGCTCGCCATCATGTGGGAGCTGCGGGGCTGCCCGTATTGTCGCGAGACGCACCTCGTCAATTTCGCCGATCAGGAGATCGCGAGCTACATCCGCACCAATTTCCAGGTGCTGCAGCTGAATCTGATCGGCTCAAGGAAGGTCGTCGACTTCGACGGCAAGGAAGCCAGCGAAAAAGAGCTCGCCGAAAAATACGCGATTCGCTTCACACCGACGTTCCAGTTCTTTCCGTCCTCATCCGACGGCCTCGCGCAGAAAGAGCCGATGGCGCGCGAGGTGGCACGTGCGCCCGGCTATCTGAAGCCGAGGCATTTCCTCGCGATGTTCCGCTTCGTGCGCGAGCAGGCTTATGAGCGCGGCACGTTTCTCGAATATCTTTCGGCGTCGAAAGGTTGACGGCATCGCCGCACACAAATCGTCTTGACAGCCGATTCATTCTCATATCATAATTTGTGAATATGATGGGTCGTAAGCCCATCGATCAAGGCGAGGGAAGCCTCGCATCAGGGTGGAAACATGCGGAGCCCGCTTGCGGCCGTTTTGGGGTGCCTGCTGCTCGCCGTTTCGGCGCAGGCCGAAGAGCCCATCAAGCTCGACGTCGTCGATGGCGCGCTGTCCAAGTCACTGACAGGCACGCCCGGCAGCGCCGATGCCGGACAAAAAGTGTTTCTCAACCGGACGCTCGGCAACTGTCTTGCCTGTCATCAGGTATCGAGCCTGAAATCCGAAGAATTTCATGGCGAGGTCGGTCCTTCGCTCGATGGCGTGGCCGGGCGCTACAGCGAGGCGCAGCTGCGCCTGATCGTTGCCAATCCCAAGCTGATATTCGCCGACACCGTCATGCCTGCGTTCTTCCGGAACGAAGGGCTCAACCGGGTCAGGCCGGAATTTGTCGGCAAGTCGATCCTCACCGCTGCGCAGGTCGAGGATGTGGTCGCGTTTCTCGAGACTTTGAAATAACCGCCTTTTGAGGAGGATGCATGGGCGCAATCAACAGACGACAGGCGTTTCTTCTTGGCGGCGGTCTCGTCGCCCTGACGCTGATGCCGATGGCCGCAGATGCCGAGCCAAGTAATGACGCGGCCGAGCTGATCAAGAAATTCACCGGCGGCAAGGAGGCGGCAAGCGGCAAGATCTCGCTCGATCTTCCCGAGATCGCCGAGAACGGCAACACCGTGCCGCTGTCGCTCACGGTCGACAGCCCGATGACCGCGGATAACTACGTCAAGGAAGTCCTGTTCGTAGCCGATGGCAATCCGAATGGCGGCGTCGCCACGCTGATGTTCTCGCCGCTGTCCGGCAAGGCCGAAGCATCGATTCGCATCCGGCTCGCGCAGACCCAGAACGTCATCGCGGTGGCAAGGATGAGCGACGGTTCGCTCTTCACCGAGCGCAAGACCGTGAAGGTCACTATCGGCGGCTGCGGCGGCTAAAACAGGGAGGACAACATGGCAGACAGGCCGCGGATCAAGCTTCCGAAGGAAGCCAAGCAGGGCGAGATCATCCAGATCAAGACCCTGGTGTCGCATTTGATGGAATCGGGGCAGCGCAAGGATGCGCAGGGCAAGACGATTCCGCGCAAGATCATCAACAAGTTCACCTGCGAGTTCAACGGCAAGGCGGTGTTTGCCTGTGCGCTCGAGCCGGCCATCTCCGCCAACCCCTACATCCAGTTCGACGCCCGGGTCGACGAAGCCGGAACGTTCAAGTTTGCCTGGACTGATGACGACGGCACGGTGATCACGGCGGAAGAAAAGATCACGCTCAAAGCCTGATTTCACTGACGTCCGAATGCCACGGGAGGGACGGATGGTCGCACGCTATGATTCACTTGCCCTGCTGACTGCAGTTGCGCTGGTCTTGTCGGGATTTGCCGCGTCAGGCCAGGAGGCCGAGCGCAAAGGCATTCCGGCGCCTCCCGGTCACGTCTTCAAGACCATCATCTCGGGCTACGAGTATCGCTCCAAGGAGACGCGCGCCCTGCAGGACGATGACTTGGAGAATCCAGGATTCCTGGCGATCGAGCGCGCCACGGACATGTGGAAGACGGTCGAAGGCAGTGAGGGCAAATCGTGCATGAGCTGCCATGGCGACGCCGAGACCAGCATGAAGGGCGTCGGCGCGGCAATGCCGAAGTGGAGCGAGAAGCTCAACAAGCCGGTCAATCTGGAGCAGCAGATCAACATCTGCCGCAGCGAGCACATGAAGGCTGAGCCCTGGGCCTTCAAGTCGCAGCAGCTCACCGACATGACGGCCTTCGTTCGCAATCAATCGCGCGGCATGCCGGTGACCGTGAAGACCGACGGCCCGATGTCGCCATGGTTCGAGAAAGGCAAGCAGATCTACTACACGCGCGTCGGGCAGCTGGATCTCGCCTGTGCGTCCTGTCACGAGCAGAACAACGGCAAGTTCCTGCGGGCGGATTTCCTGAGCCAGGGCCAGAGCAACGGCTTTCCCACCTACCGACTGCGCGACCAGCGGCTGATCCCGCTCCATGAGCGGTTCGAAGGCTGCATGTTCGATGTCCGTGGAGTGCCGTACAAGCCGCTGTCGGACGAATTCCTTGCACTCGAACTGTATGTGGCGTGGCGCGGCATCGGCCTTCCGGTCGAGACGCCCTCGGTCCGCAACTAACCCCGGTCGTAAGGAGAGAGCGATGATTTCACGTCGCGAGTTCGTTCAGGTTGCGCTTGCGACCGCCGCGCTGGCGGCCGGAGCCGGCGGCACTGCGACGCGGGCTTTCGCCCAGCAGAAGCTGACCGAGAAGGAGCTCCTGGCTTTCGAGCCGCTCGGCAACGTGACCCTGGTGCATGTGACTGACATCCATGGCCAGCTGATGCCGCTCTATTTCAGGGAGCCGTCGACCAATCTCGGCGTTGGCGATGCCAAGGCCCAGCCCCCGCATATCACCGGCCGCGATTTTCTGGCGCGGTTCGGCGTCGCGCCGGGCTCATCGGCCGCCTATGCTCTGACCTCGGAGGATTTCGAGGCGCTGGCCAAAACCTACGGGCGGATCGGTGGGCTCGATCGGGCCGCAACTGTGATCAAGGCAATCCGCGCCGAACGTGGTGATCGCGTGGTGCTGCTTGATGGCGGCGACACCTGGCAGGGCTCGTGGTCGTCGTTGCAGACCCGCGGCCAGGACATGATCGACTGCATGGCGCTCCTGAAGCCGGACGCGATGACCGGACATTGGGAGTTCACCTACGGCACCGAACGCGTCAAGCAGGCCGTCGATGCACTCGGCTTCCCGTTCCTTGGCCTCAACATTCGCGATACCGAATGGAACGAGCCTGCCTTCGAGGCGTCCACGACGATCGAGCGCGGCGGCGCTAAGATCGCAGTTCTCGGCCAGGCGTTTCCCTATACGCCTGTCGCCAATCCGCGCTGGATGATCCCGAGCTGGTCGTTCGGCGTACGCGAGGAGGATGTGCAGGCGCAGGTCGACAAGGCTCGCAAGGGCGGCGCCGATCTGGTGGTGCTGCTCTCCCACAACGGCTTCGATGTTGATCGTAAGCTCGCAAGCCGCGTCAAGGGCCTCGATGTCATCCTCACCGGTCATACGCATGATGCGCTGCCGGAGGCGGTCAAGGTGGGCAAGACCCTGCTGATCGCGTCCGGCTCGTCCGGCAAGTTCGTCTCGCGGCTCGATCTCGATGTCAGGGACGGCGAGGTCAAGGCCTACCGCTACAAGCTGATCCCGCTGTTCTCGGACGTGATCACGCCCGACGCGCAGATGGCCGCCAAGATCGCCGAGGTGCGCAAGCCGTTCGCAGCCGAACTCGGCCGCGCGCTGGGCCGCACCGAGACGCTGCTTTATCGCCGCGGCAATTTCAACGGCACGTTCGACGATCTGATCTGCCAGGCGCTGCTGCAGGAGCGCGACGCGGAGATCGCGCTATCGCCCGGCTTCCGCTGGGGCACCACGGTGATGCCGGGCCAGGATATCACCTTCGAGGATGTGACCAACGCGACCGCGATCACTTATCCCGCCGTGTACCGCATGGGCATGACCGGAGCGCGGCTCAAGGAGATCATCGAGGATGTCGCCGACAACCTGTTCAATGTCGATCCCTATTATCAGCAGGGCGGCGACATGGTGCGGATCGGCGGCATGTCTTACGCCATCGATATCAACAAGCCGCAGGGGCAACGCATCTCCGACATGCGGTTGATCAAGACCGGCGCTGCGATCGATCCGTCGCGCGAATATCAGGTCGCTGGCTGGGCCAGCGTCAATGAAGGCACGCAGGGGCCGCCGATCTGGGAGGTCGTGTCCTCCTATTTGCAGCGGCAGAAGACCGTTCGTCTCGAACCCAACCGCGCCGTCAAAGTCACCGGAGTTTAGAGGACGATGTCCAAGGACAACAAGATTCAATCAGCCTCGATTGCTCGCCAATCTCGGCGCGGCTTTCTCGCTGCAGCCGGCGGACTCGCAGCATCGGCGCTTGCGCCAGCGGCGCGCGCCGGCGGCAACCCGGCGAACCAGCCGCCGAACGTGCCGGAGTGGACGCGATCGCTCGGCGAGGGTGTCGCCGTGCGCCCCTATGGTAAGCCGTCGAAATTCGAGAAGGATGTGATCCGCCGTGACGTTGAGTGGCTGACGGCTTCGCGTGAATCCTCAGTCAGCTTCACGCCGCTGCATGAGCTGGAGGGCATCATCACGCCGAACGGCCTGTGCTTCGAGCGGCATCATGGCGGCATGGCCGACATCGATCCGGCCGATCATCGCCTGATGATCCACGGCCTCGTCGAGCGCCCGTTGATCTTGACCCTGGACGAATTGAAGCGTTATCCGCGCGTCAACCGCATCCATTTCATGGAATGCGCCGCCAATTCCGGCATGGAGTGGCGTGGGGCTCAGCTGAACGGCTGTCAGTTCACCCACGGGATGGTCCACTGCGTGCAGTACACCGGCGTGTCGCTGCGAACGCTGCTGGAAGAGGTCGGCGTCAAGAGCAACGGCAAATGGCTGCTGGTCGAGGGCGCTGATTCGGCCGCGATGGATCGTAGCCTGCCGATCGAGAAGGCGCTCGACGACTGCATCATCGCTTACAAAATGAATGGTGAAGCGCTTTATCCCGAGCAGGGCTATCCGATGCGACTCGTCGTGCCGGGCTGGCAGGGCAATCTCTGGGTCAAGTGGCTGCGCCGGATCAAGGTCGGCGATCAACCCTGGCAGACCCGCGAGGAAACCTCGAAATACACCGACCTGCTGCCAAACGGCAAGGCGCGGCGCTTCACCTGGGTGATGGATGCGAAATCCGTCATCACCAATCCCAGCCCGCAGGCGCCGATCAGGCACGGCAAGGGCTTCACCGTTTTGTCCGGTCTCGCCTGGTCCGGGAATGGCAAGGTCAAGCGCGTCGATGTATCGCTCGATGGCGGACGCAACTGGTGGCCGGCGCGGCTCGACGGTCCGGTGCTCGACAAGGCGCTGACCCGCTTCTACTACGAGTTCGACTGGAACGGGCAGCCGCTGCTGCTGCAGTCGCGCGCACAGGACGAGACCGGCTATGTGCAGCCGTCCAAGGCGGAGCTGCGCAAGGTGCGCGGCTACAACTCCATCTATCACAACAATGGCATCCAGACCTGGCACGTGCAGGCCAACGGTGAGGTCGAGAATGTTGAAGTCGCCTGAGCTTGTCGTTGCGTTGGTGCTGGCCTGCCTGAGTGGATCTGCCGCGTTCGCGGGCGGACCAACCGAGTTGAAGGGCGAAGCGAAACCGGCTCCGCACTACGATATCGGTCGGGCGCCGACACCGGAGGAGATCCGCGGCTGGGATATCGATGTGCGTCCTGACGGACAGGGATTGCCGATCGGCAAGGGCACCGTGGCTCAGGGCGAGAAGCTGTTCATGGACAATTGCGCGACCTGCCATGGCGAGTTCGGCGAGGGCAATGGCCGCTGGCCGGTGCTCGCGGGCGGTAAGGGATCCTTGACGGCCGACAGTCCGGTCAAGACGGTCGGATCCTACTGGCCCTATGCGTCGACCGTGTTCGATTATGTGCGGCACGCGATGCCGTTCGGCAATGCCGAGACTCTCAGTGTCGACGACTACTATTCGCTCGTCGCTTACGTTCTGTACCTCAACGACGTCGTCACCGATCAGAACTTCGAGCTCAACAACAAGAACCTTGCCTCGATCAAGATGCCGAACGAAGCCGGCTTCATCATGGACGACCGCGCCACCAGTGAAAAGGCGTTCTGGCAGAAGGACCCGTGCATGAAGGACTGCATTGCGCCGGTCAAGATCACTGGGCGCGCGACCGCGGTCGACGTCACGCCTGAGGATGCCAAGGAGGGAAAATCCCGAGGGGTCGAGTGACCGGAAGGACCCAAAGCCGTCGGGGTCTTATTTCGGCGATCATCTCCGCCGGGCTTCTGATCGTTACCGCTGGACCGCTTCTGGCGGCCGAACCGCATAGATTGGTGCTCCAGATCAGCGATGATGACCCGGTGAAAATGCATGCCGTGCTCGACGTGGCGGCAAATGTCTCGCGCCACTATACCGGCCAGGGCGAGGAGGTCGACATCGTCGTCGTCGCCTTCAACGGCGGGCTCGACATGCTGCTGGCCGACCGCTCGCCGGTCAAGGAGCGCCTTACAGGCTTTGCCAAGTCGATGCCGAACGTCAGTTTCATTGCCTGCGGCAACACGCTCGAGACGCTTGCTCGCAAGGAAGGTGCCTCGCCTCCGCTGCTGCCCGGAGTCACTGTGGTCGAGACGGGTGTTGCCACTATGATGGATTTGGCGGAAAAGCACTGGACTATCGTGCGCCCCTGAGTGGCGGAAGCTTGGTCAGAGCGGCGCGTCAGGAGGATGTCATGGAACGACGATCGATCATGCGCGCAGGCCTTGCAGCCCTGGTTGGCGTGCTGGGCGCCAACCGAGCCCAGGCGGCCGGCCCCGAACGGCCGCGGCAACGCGTCGCGTACCATTTGTCGGACCAAGACCGCGTGCTGTTCGTGCTCGGCAACATCCAGAACCATATCGACGGCACCGGCGGACCCGGCAAGGCGGACATCCGACTGGTTGTGCACGGGCCGGCGTTGCGTGCTTTCCACGCGATCTCCATCGAGCCCAACATCGCGGAGCTCGCGGCTCGTCTGATCAAAGGCGGAACGGCCCTCGAGGCCTGTGCCAACACCATGAAGGCGCAGGGCGTGAAGCTCGACGACCTGACAGATGGGTTTATCGTCGCCGAGAAGGGCGGCGTCGTCCGACTGACGGAGCTGCAGCAGGACGGCTACGCCTACCTGCGCCCATAGCCGGCAAGCGCAAGCACGAGGCATTCCCTTGCTCAATGAAGCGGTCGATCTCCTCGGCGAAGAGCTCGTCTCGCTGCTGGGCGGGCTTCTGGTCGGGGGATTGTTCGGCTTCTTCGCGCAGCGCAGCCGGTTCTGCTTGCGAGCCGCGACGATCGAGTTCTCGCGCGGGCAGGGCGGAGCACGTCTGACGGTCTGGCTGCTGACATTCGCCTCGGCGCTGCTCGGCACCCAGGCGTTCGTCGCGGCAGGCCTACTGGATGTCTCCGAAGCGCGCCAGCTCGCGCAGCAGGGCAGCATCTCCGGCGCGATGATCGGGGGGCTGATGTTCGGTTGCGGCATGATTCTGGCGCGCGGTTGCGCGAGCCGGCTCTTGGTGTTGTCGGCCAACGGTAATCTGCGGGCGCTGCTGTCGGGGCTCGTGTTCGCAGTGACGGCACAATCGGCTTATCGTGGCCTGCTTGCGCCAGCACGGGAGTGGCTGACCAGTCTCTGGCTGGTCGATGGTGGCCCGTCCCGTGACATTATGAGCCTGATCGGCGGCGGCTCGCCCGAGAAGCTTGGCTTCAGCCTGCTCTGGCTGCTTGCAGGGCTCGCAGGTGTCGCGCGGTTCCGGATCGGGCTGCGTATGACCCTGGCTGCCGTCGCGACCGGCGCGGCCGTGGTTGCGGGTTGGCTCTTCACCTACCAGCTCGGCCAGGCCTCTTTTGCGCCGGTGACGTTGAAGAGTCTCACCTTCAGCGGCCCATCGGCCGAGCTGCTGATGCAGGTTCTCGCGAGCCCGCATCTGAGGCCTGACTTCGATCTCGGCGTCATACCCGGAGTCTTTCTCGGGTCGTTTGCGGCAGCCGCGCTTGCCCATGAGCTGAATCTCGAGGGTTTCTCCGACGGACGCGGGATGCGGCGCTATCTGGTTGGCGCCGTGCTGATGGGGTTCGGTGCGATGCTGGCCGGGGGCTGCGCCGTCGGCGCTGGCGTCACCGGAGCTTCCGTGTTCGCGCTGACCGCGTGGCTGGTGCTGGGCGGAATGTGGATCGGGGCGGCGATGACCGATCTCGTGGTCGACCGGTGGACCATGTCCCGGAAACCGGCACAGCAGGCCGGCGATCTCGCCGGCCGTGCAGCATCATAATTATCTTCACAAATTCGAAGATATGAATATATAATGCCGGGACGGCAGCAAGGAGGCTGCCAGAGGCAGGGAGGACATTGCTATGACGATGATGACGGACGTCATAGTCCGCGATACCAAGAAATCCGGATGGATCAACTGGTCGCCCTATCTGGTCGGCGCCGGAATTGGCGTTCTGAGCTGGGTGGCATTTGCGGCGTTCGGAGATCCCTTGGGCGTCACCACGGCCTATTCGCGCGTGGCTTCACTGTTTGCAATTCCGGTGATGGGTGCCGACGCAGTCGCCGCGAACAGCTATTGGAAATCGATGCCGCTGAAGTGGGACTACGGCGTCTGGTTTTTGGTCGGCATTCCGCTTGGTGCCTTCCTGTCTGCGATCCTGTCGGGAACGTGGCGGCTGGAGTTGGTACCTGAGGTCTGGAAGGAGCGTTTCGGACCGTCCGTCCTCAAACGGTTCATCGCGGCTTTCCTCGGCGGCATCGTCATCATGTACGGCGCGCGTCTGGCCGGCGGATGCACCAGCGGGCACGGTATCTCCGGTGGTCTGCAGCTTGCGGTGTCCAGTTGGCTCTTCCTCGTCGTGATGTTTGCGACCGGCCTGTTGGTGTCGCGCATTATGTTCCGCAAATCGTGAAAGGATGAGATCATGACCGCACTGGCAAGTGTTCTCGGTCCGCTTCTGATGGGGACTGTATTCGGCTTTCTGCTGCAACGTGGCAAAGTCACGAGCTGCAATGTCATCGAAAATCAATTTCGTCTGCGTGATTTCACCGTGCTCAAAGTCATGGGCACGGCGATCGTGGTCGGAGGCGTCGGCGTGCTGCTGCTGGTCGATACCGGCAACACCAAGTACTACGTCAAGGACGCCAATATGCTCGCGGTCGCGCTCGGCGCGGCGCTGTTCGGCATCGGCATGGTCGTCTATGGCTATTGTCCGGGCACTGCGCTCGGCGCCATTGCAAGCGGCAGCGTTCATGCCGCCGTCGGCGCGCTCGGAATGATTGCCGGTGCCATTCTCTATGCGCTGAGCTTCGACTGGCTCAAGGCGCATATTCTCAACGTCTGGGCGCTCGGCAAGTTGCGATTGCCTGACCTCACCGGCGTGCCGGATGCGGTCTGGTTCGCGGCGCTCGCCATTCTGGCCGGCGCGTTCTTCCTCTGGGTCGAATCCACTGAGGCCAAGCAAAGGCGTTAATAGGCGGGGACGAGCACGCCGACGGCGTTTCGCGGCGTCGGCGTCCGCACAAGAGAAAGGTCGAAACGATGCTGTCTGGATTTTTGAACAAGCTGATGGGCTCGGCGAGCGTGCCGGTGATCGAGCACGACGAACTGGTCCGAGCCCGTCAGGAGCGGAGTTGCGTCATCATCGATGTCCGCGAGCCGCATGAGTTCAAGAGCGGGCATATTCCTGGCGCGATCAATCATCCTCTATCGCAATTCGATCCTGCGCGGCTTGCGCAGGGGAAGTCCGTTGTCTTGATCTGCCAGGCGGGTGGCCGGTCGGCCAAGGCGTTGCGGAGCGCGCTTGCCGCTGGTCGGCAGGATGTCTGCCACTACGCCGGCGGGATGAGCGGCTGGCGCGCGCGGGGCGGGCAGGTCACCTGAAATCCACGCGCTTATTTTGCTCGCTTATTTTGCTCGATGTCGGCATCGGGCGGTTGCCTAAGGTCGCGAGCCGTAGGGGCACGCCGAGGGTAAATCGGCATCACCTCAGAGAGCATTGATCGGGACCTTCAGGAACGTTTTTCCGCTCGCATCAGGCGGAGGGAGGTGCCCGGCGCGGATATTGACCTGAAGCGAGGGAATGATCAGCCGCGGCATTCCAAGCGTCCGGTCACGCGCTTCGCGCATGGCGACGAACTCGTCCTCGGTCACGCCGTCGCGAACGTGGATGTTCGCGGCCCGCTCTTCGCCCACCATCGTCTCCCACCGGACGTCCCGTCCGTTTGGCGCATAGTCATGGCACATGAACAGTCGGGTTTCCGGCGGCAGCGTCTCCAGGATCCTTCGGATCGAGCGAAACAGCGTTCGCGCGTTGCCGCCCGGGAAATCCGCCCGAGCGGTCCCACCATCAGGCATGAACAGCGTATCACCGACGAACGCCGCGTCGCCGATCACATGCGTCGCGCAAGCCGGCGTGTGTCCTGGCGTGTGCATCACAAACGCGGTCATGTTGCCGATCGTATAAGTCTCGCCGTCCTTGAACAGCCGGTCGAATTGGCTGCCGTCCCGGCGAAATTCCGTGCCCTCGTTGAAGACCTTCCCGAACGTCTCCTGGACGGTCAGGATATGGTCGCCGATCCCAATCTTTCCGCCAAGCTTCTCCTGGATATAGGGCGAGGCCGAGAGATGATCGGCATGGGCATGCGTTTCGATCAGCCATTCGAGCGTCAGCCCGTTGGTTCTGACATAATCGATTACAATATCTGCGGACTTGAAGCTGATCCGGCCGGCCGCATAGTCGATGTCCATCACCGGATCGACGATCGCACATGACGCCGACTGCGGATCTTGCACGACATAGCTGATCGTGCTGGTGTCGGGATCGAAGAAGCCCGCCACCTTCGGTTTTACGCCGGTATCGATGGGATAGGGCATTATCTCCTCCACTGTTGGATCGAGGCGGTCAGGACGCTTCTCGCTTCAGGCAGTTCAACCGGCGGTGCGGCCGTCTTTCGGCCGCACCGCCAGACGAGATGCGAATCGCTATTCCGCTCAGCTTGATTTCGTTCCGCAGGTGCTGATTCCCAGCATCGCATAGGGCGGGCACCACCCGATCAGTGCGGTGCCAAGGGGAATCAGCCCCAACAGGCCCCACATCGTCTTGGGTCCGACGAAGACCAAGCTGAGGATGGCCGCCCCGACGATGACGCGGATCGTCCGGTCGAGTTTTCCGATATTCTGTGCCATTTGGCGCTCCCATTGCTCCGTGATAGGCGAAAACCTAGGGCGCGACCGGCCTTCCGTATGTAACTAAGTCACCGAGGCGGCGGGTGTTCATATCTGGCGGATCAACTGTGCTGAGCCAGCCGGGATAGCGCCGCTTTGTCGGTGATTTCAACGGTCCCGCGCAGTGACTTGATCCAGCCGCGCCGCGCAAACTCGTTCAACTGGCGACTGATTACCTCGCGGGCGCTACCGAGCTCGTTGGCGAGCTCCTGGTGCGTGGCGACGATCTGCGCGTTGTTCCCAGCGAGTGCCAGGAGTTTTTGCGCGAGCCTGGCGTCGATGCGCTCAAACGCAACCTCCTCGATCACCCGGAACAGATTGGTCACTCGCCGGCTGAAGGCCGTGAACACGAACTGCCGGAATGTGCGCGATGTTGCGATCAAATCATCGAACAGCGACCGCGGAATCGCAACCGCCCGCACCTTGGTCTCTGCAACCCCCTCAGCCTGATATTCCTCGTAGCCCATCAGGCAGGCCGTCGTCAGCGCACAGCTCTCGCCGGCGTGCACCCGGTAGAGCACGATCTCACGGCCGGATTCCGAGGTCTGCTGCACGCGGATTGTCCCTGCGAGCAGCAGCAGGAAGGACTCCGGGGCCTGCCCTGGCCCGAAGATCCGGCTGCCTTCAGGGAGTTCGACGAGCAGGCTCCCAGCGCGTAGTCGCTCGACTGTCTCAGGCGGCAACTGCTGCAGCGGCGGAAACGCCTTGGTCCAATCTTCCTTGCGCATTCCAGTCGCGTCCAACCGAAAATAGAGCAGCCGCTGGCCGATCTGCCAGATGAAACTGCTCAGATCAGGTCTACAGGCGCTCCCGGAGTGGTCCTCGATCCCTATCGGTTGGAACGTCTGCCTCGCCCTGGCCCGGTCGTATCAAGCGCGTGACGGCAATCGGCGGACACTTTGTCCCGATTGGCCTCCAGACAGCTCCGGGTCTGGCCCGAAGCGTGCCCTTTACCCGCGCAGAAGGTCTGAATGTCGGCCGCACATTGGGCTGAGACAACCCCAGTGCCCTGCGCGAGCGCCGAGGTTGCAGAGACGACAACGATGGCGGCCGCCAGCAACACCGTCCTTATCATTGAGCCACCCTCAGTTCATGTTTCCTGAACAAGATGGCGTGAGTGACTCCGTTGGTCATTGCGCCAAGTCAAACCGGGGAAACGACAGCGAGATTGCAGACCGCTATCCAGCGAGCTCACGTCGTGAGCCCTGGCCCCGTACCGCACGCTCCTACGTGCGTTGAACCTGTTCGCAGGCGGAGAACAGCCATTGAGGTCAGCGGGAGTGCGGAACGAATCCGACGCCGCGAACGACACCTGCGCTCATCGCGCGGAACGCAAGGCCAACCGACAGGTGGCTAACGCGTCCCGTGGCATCTGCCGGAAGCGGCGGGTAAAGCGTTCCAACCAACATGAGGATGATGCGCTCAACCGGCAGGGCAGGTTGAGCAGCATCTGAGCTTCGGCAAGCGAGGCCATCTCAGTGGTGTGCTTCGTTGTTGGCGGGTCGCACATCTTCGGTCCATCCGCACAATGCGTTTATGATGGCGAGCAAGACGCGAAGCCGACACCAAGAACCCAGGCGGAAATACCACATGCGCTGATCTTCCCATTCTGCTGCTTTTGCGGGGGAACGGCTGCAATCGGTCAGTCTGCGGAATGTTCATGCTTGCGCGCCGCTTTCCCGGGATACGAGCGGTGCCGCTGATGCTGCTCGGTGACACCTTCGAGCTCAAGCCAACGCCGTGATCAAGCTCCCCGAAGTTTGGGTCCCTTTGAACGACCGAATCCGCTAAAGCTCGGGGCAGATTCGCTGGGGGTTCCCTGGCGTTTGCAGATCACGCATGAGACCCCCTTGCCCTCTGTTCTTCGTACCCCTCGCAGCCCAGCGCAGCGAAAGACCGCTTCACCAAAGCACTCCACGTCACCAAAGAAGGCTGCTCCGCGGAAGAAGGCCTCCGCTGCGCCTAAGAAGGCGGCGCCAGCCCGGATCGGCGTTTCCTCCTCATCTCCATTGGGGATGTTGGCACTGCATCTCGTGACCCAGTGGCGTACGTCGGGCCGCAGCGGTCTTGTGTTTCTCGCCGAGAATGAGCGCCGGGCCGAACGGTTGGGTTCCGTCATCCAGGTCATCGAGCCGACGTGTGATGTGCTCGTCTACCCGCGTTTGAACACGCTGCCATTCGATCAGCTTGAGCCGTCACGTGATATCGCGGGCAGGCGGAGCTCCGTGTTGAGACATCTTGCCGGCGCGAAGAAGCCCATCCTGCTGATCACCACGGCGGAAGCAATGATGGAGCGCTTGCCGTTGCCGGCGAACTGGTCTCGGATCGGCTTGCCGCTTCGCACCGGGGGCGCCTATTCCGAAGACGATCTCCAGGTCCGCTTGGGTGCTCTCGGATATGATCTGGACGACAGTCCGGACTATCCCGGTGGCGTTCTGTTTCACGGCAATACGTTCGAGATCTTTCCAGCCGGCGCGCTCGGCCCCTTCAGAATCGAGCATTCCGGAGGCAAGATACGGCGGATCGCAGCCTTCAACCCGATGGATCAGGAGGTGATTTCCGAACCCAAGGAGCTCCTGATCGATCCAATGTCCGAGCAGCTAGCGTTCAAGGACCGAGCTCGGAAAAAGTCGGACCTCTTCGAGTACTGCGCGCGCGCCAAGTGGATTGCCGACACCGCTGTGCCCAGAAACGCCGATACCTGGCTGAGCACGATCGAGGATGCGGCCGCCTCTGGCGAGCGTGATCGCGCATATTTGAGCCGGCGCGAATGGGATCAGGCGGCGAAGAGGATCGCCCTGCTGCCCCCGACTGCTCCGTATCGGGCGACGCCGGAGTTCTACAAGGAAGCTTCTCCGCGGAAGGCGCTGCGCGCGTTTATCGAGGAAGCCCAGCGTGGTGACGCACGTCTGCTGTTCGTCGCCGCGGTGGACGCGGATTTGCGTCTCATGGCCCGGATGAGCGCCGTCAAGGCCGAATGCGTGACCGATTGGGCGCAGGCCACGGCGAAGGGCAGGCGGGAGGCCGCGATGCTGGCCGGCTTCGATGCCGGCTTTGTCGTTCCCGGAAGGAAGCCGCTCGTGGTCATCACTGCTGCCGACGTGCTCGGCAGCAGGGCGCATCAACCGCAACCGGCGAACTGGGCATGGACGCCGGGCTTCGATGCGGTGGACCTGCCCGAACTCGGATCCGTGGTCGTCCACCTGCAACGCGGGCTGGCCCGCCTTGGCGGTTTGCGGTCAATGGGCACGGGCGATCTCTCCGCACGCGAGATGGTCAGGTTGGTGTTTGCCGGAAACGACGCCGTTCTGGTGCCTCTCGCGGAATTGGCTTTGACCTGGCCGTACGCTGCTGAGCTCGGAGACACTTCGCTGGACAAGGCCGACGGCAGCTCATGGCGGCCGCGGCGAGCTGCTGCCGAGACCGAGGTTCACGTGGTCGCCAAGGAGCTCGCCAAGCAGATGAGCAAGCGCCGGCGGCGCCCGGCACCGAAGCTCGTGCCGCGCCCTGCCAGCTATGAACAGTTCGTCGCCCGCTTTCCGTATTTCACCACCCCCGATCAGGCCAAAGCCATCCGCGACGTCCTGGATGACCTTGCCTCGGGGCACCCGATGGATCGTATCGTCTGCGGTGATGTCGGCTTCGGTAAGACCGAGGTGGCATTGCGCGCAGCGGCGGCCGCCGTGCTTGCAGGAAAGCAGGTTGCGATCGTCGTGCCGACGACGGTGCTGGCACGACAGCATGTCGAAACGTTCCGCAAGCGCTTTGCGCCGCTCGGTATCGAGGTCGGAAACTTGTCGCGGGTCGCGTCGGCGGCCGAGGCGCGGCGGGTGAGAGAGGGACTCAGGAGCGGAGAGCTCAAGGTTGTCGTCGGGACTCTCTCGCTCGCATCGAAGGAAGTGAAGTTTGCCGATCTTGGCCTGATCATCATCGACGAGGAGCAGCATTTCGGGGCGGCCGAAAAAGCCATGCTGTCGGGTCTCAACAAGAACGGTCACAGGCTTTGGATGAGCGCGACACCGATCCCCCGCACACTTGCAGCCGGCTTGACCGGCCTGCGGGATCTCAGCGTGATCGCAACCCCGCCGGTTCATCGTGTTCCGGTCGTGACCAAGGTGGCGCCACTTTCGGACATTGCGATCGCCGCAGCCCTGGTCCGCGAGCATAGACGCAACGGTCAGAGCTTCGTCATTTGTCCCCGGATCCAGGATCTGGATCCCATGCTGGCCAGCATCCATTCGCTGGCACCTGAACTACGTATCATCACGATTCACGGCAAGCTGCCTGCAGATGAGATCGACGAGAGGTTGATGGACTTCGTCGAAGCCAAGGCCGACGTATTGCTTGCGACCAACATCGTGGAAAGCGGCCTCGACATCCCGCGTGCAAACACCATCGTGGTGTGCTGGCCGGAAAGATTTGGCTTGGCGCAACTGCATCAGCTCAGGGGGCGGGTGGGGCGCGGCGGTATCCGGGCGTTTGCGCATTTTCTGACGGAGGGCGGCTCCGACCGCTCGGAGAAGCGGCTAGCCGTTCTCGAGGAGCTGAATCGCCCTGGCGCAGGTTTTGCGATCAGCGCCCGCGATCTCGACCTCCGCGGCGGCGGCGACATGCTCTCGGATCGACAGTCCGGTCACATGCAGGTGTTCGGCCCGACGCTCTACGGCCATCTTCTGACCCTTGCCCTGGAGGGAGATCGCGACGGAATGTGCGCGCTCTGGGTCCCGGAGTTGAACTTGCCTATCGCTGAGCTGCTTCCCTCAGACTATGTGCAGTCGGAGGCGGTCAGGCTCGAGATCTATGCTCGAGCTGCGCGGTGCCGAAGTGATGAGGAGCTGGAGGAGCTCGAGGATGAAACGCTCCGCCGGTTCGGCAAGTTGCCGCCTGCGGCTAGCAATTTTTTCGCTGTCGCCAAGCTCAGGGTCAGTTGCAGGGAGCGGGGGATCATGCGCCTTGACGTCGGGCCGGAGGCGATTGCCGCAACCATGCTCGCGGGGAAGCTCCGGAAGTCATATTCACGCTTGCTGCAGCGCGACGGCAATCGGGTCATCTATGCCGGACGGAGCAGCGACCATGCCTTGCGAAGGGTCGAACAGTTCTTGGATCTGCTGGACGAATGACGGATCGCGCGCGCTTCGTACTGGGGTCAAGCTGACCGGACGGAAACGCTGATACTCACGATTGTCGCCTGCACGGTGTCGTCAAAGCTGCGGCAGGCACGATCGATCACCTGCGAACGTTCGAGACGCCGGCGAGGGCCGACACGAATGCCTAAGAGCCGGCCCAATATCTGTCGGAACCGATGTCCGAACCGGGCCCGACAGGCAGCCGGAGAAGGGAAGCCCGTGATGGACCATGATGGACGGCAATTGTGGTCACGACGGCATGCGTCTTTGGGGTCATCACCGGATCTTCGCCCGTTCCCGGATTGACGGGATACGCCGGATAGTCCGCGCCCGCGATGGAGAGACGCAGCCGCTCGCCCTTCTTGAGCGTCGCGCACGTAGTGGCCAACTTCAGCTGATATCGACCGGCCCTCGCTTTGCGATAGTGCGCATATCCGCTGGAAATCTGGAAGACTCTGTCATCTGAGGTCACGACCGAAAGAATACATGAAAGATCAAAGCTGGGGCGATCACAGCTCACGTCGAGTTCGACCGCGGGTTCGCCGACGATCTCTATCGAAGTCTCGAGGGCCTGCGTCGTGAAGGTGAGCACGTCGCCGCGTTCATCGGTAAACCGGCGGTCGACCGGCCCGGTCGGAACGCCATAGTAGCCGCCAGTGGTCGGTGCGGGCCGCCAGGGATCGTGCACGATATGCTCGACATGGTCGTCCGGGCTCTGCCGAGGGCTAAGGGAGCCATCCTGAGGGTCCATCGATGTCCGCCCCGTGCCGCCCAGAAACAGAGCTTGCGTGTTATTCGGCAGGTCCTGGTACCGTCGCCATGTTTTCAGCCCCATGTCGAACAGTTCGATCCTTTGATGTTCCGCCTCGCTCGGCGCGCCCTTGAGGACGCGGTCAAAGAACCGGATGTGATCGATGTCCACGTTGCGCTGCGCCTCGGGACCGAAATCGACCGAGCCCACCTTTCGCGTCCAGGGGAAGTGGATCCAGGGTCCGACAATCAGTCTGGTGTCCTCGCTGCTGGTTGCGAGAGCCCGGAAGGACTCGACTGTTGCCGGCAGGAAAGGGTCGAACCAGCCACCGACGAACAGCATCGGCAGATGGCGGGCACGAATGGCGTCGACATGTGTCACGGGCGATATGCGGTCCCAATACGGTGAATCGACCGGGGTTTCGAGCCAGTCCATGACGTGTGAATAGTGCCGGTACGTCTGCAATAGCTGTGGCATCGCCGCGACCGGGCCATTGAATGGCAGGTAGCTGCCGGCGGCCTGAAGGACACTGAACGCCTCGTCATCGCCTGCGCGTCGTGCGGCCTCGGCCGTGATCTGAATGCCCCAGCCGATCATGTGCTTCATCTGCAGGGCGCCGTTCTCGTAGGCCCAGTGCGCGGGATTCCAAGGGCCCATGGCCGGCGCGAGCGCCTTCAGCGACGGGCAGTCGCCCGCGGCCGCAAGCAGTTGGTCGTAGGCTTGATAGGAAAAGCCGTACATCCCGACGTCGCCGTTTGCGCCATCGAGACGCGCCGCCCATTCAACGCTCTCGGCGCCGTCCTCGATTTCGGTTTCGCCGGGCCTGAATGTCCCCTCCGACGTGCCGCGTCCCCTGACGTCCTGGACCACGACGATGTAGCCGTGTGAGGCGTACCAGGCAGGATGTGCGTAGCAGATGCTGCAGGCGATGCGTCTGCTGTAGGCCTGCCGCTGCAGCAGAACCGGGTAGGGTCCTGGCGCGGCCGGGCGATAGACGTCCGCATCGAGCCGCGTGCCGTCCTTCAACGTCAAGGTCTCGATCTCGGGCGGAAGCACGGGTAGTTGGAGAGATTTTGCTGACATCTGCTCGGACTTCGTCGAAGTGAATTCGTGTATGCGAGCGGTTCGAATCGCCCGCCTGCCGCAGACTCAATCCTTGGTCGGTGGCGCCGGGTCCGCTGTCGCCCTGATGCGAGAGAGCGGATAGTTGTCGACCTCGGAGATCAGCTTGATCAGGCGACTGGCCGCGCGGTCGATCGCTTGTTGGCCACGCTTGTCATCTGCGAGGGCTGCATTGCCGCATGCGCCCTTGGGATTGATGTCCTGCATTTGCCAACCAAATCCAACTGCATGGCTCTCCGGCATCAGGATTTCGCATTCTGTCTCCAGGGTCTGAGACAGCGACCGAAAATCCTCGGCAAGGGTCATGTCGACCAGACCGGGATGAAGATAGAGCATCGCGCTGGTCTCGATTTCCCCAGCATGGATTCCATGCTTGCGCTCGGTCGCGGTGAAAAGGTCGGACATGTCCGTGAAGCGCGACCACTGCGAGGAGACGGCGAGCATTCCAAGCCTGATGCGGAGCTCGCGGCAGACGATCTCCATGACTTGCGGCTGCCCTCCGTGCGAATTGACGAAGACAACCTTGCGGACCCCAGCTCTGTGAACGCTTTCGCAGACCTCGTACCAAAGGCGCCCGAGAGTTTCCGCCGACAGCGTCAACGTCCCCGGGAACGCGGAATGCTCATTCGATTTTCCGATAGACATTGTTGGCAGGATGAGCGCCGGAAAGTCGTCGGCCATCCGTGCAACTGCATGCTGCATGATGCCCTCGACGATGGCGGTGTCAACGCGGACGGGCAGATGTGGTCCGTGTTGCTCGACGGCGCCGACCGGCAGAACAGCGACGATCCTCTCCACGTCGAGGCGACGGAAATCCTCGGCAGAAAGGTCCCACCACCAGTGCGATTTCAGCTTCATCTCAGCGCTTTTCCGTTTTAGCGAGCAGGATGCGCGTGGCATTTTCGCAGCATCGGGCCACGACTTTTCGGGCCACCTCACTGTCAGATATCCACTCAGGTATGAAAAGTGCTTAATTTAGCCTGTTGTGTTGCCCTTTCGGCAACGCGATGTGGCCCGCAGATGGCTGCCATCATCACGCTGCGCGTCCACCGCTGGCCGCCTTTTACTCGGCAACGTCCCTGATCATGGCCTTCAGCATCTCCGCCAACACGCTCGCGATAGCGCTGGTCCCGCGAACATGGCCGATCAGCATCAGCGCCTGAGTGTCGTGGGCGAGCTCTCGAATGGTCACATAGGTCAGCCGCCCGGCACGCCGTTCGGACTCGACGTCGAACGGCGTCAAGAAAGTGATGCCGTCGTTCAAAATGACTGCGTGCCGCATGATCTCGATCGAGTTCGTCTCGATCGCCGGCTGCAGGTCGATCGCGACGCGGGCGAAAGCCGTATCCAGATACGGCCGGATCGCACTGGTGCTGTCGGCGATGACCAGCGGGTAGTCGGTGCAATCGCTGAGGCGGATGCTGGTTCGCTTGGCCAGCGGGTGATTGGGCGCCATGACTGCGCCGAGCCGACCGACGCCTCGGGCCAGGACTTTCAGGCTGCTGTCCTTGCCGAAGTCGAATCCGATGCCGAGATCCGCTTCACCATTGGCAACAGCGAGCTGGATCTCCGCTCCCGTATTGAACAGCGTCAGATTGAGCTTGACCCTCGGATTGGCAGCTCGAAACTCCTTGACGGTACTGGGGACGAGGTTCGAGGCGAGGCCGCTCATCATCGCCACTGTGATCTCGCCCCGACGCAGGCCTTTCAATTCCTCGATCTTGATCTGTGTCCGGGTCAGCTCCTTGAGCGTCTGACGAACATGTCCGATCAGCACTTCGCCGGCGGCGGTGAGGATCAGCTTCTTGGGAAGGCGCTGGAAGATGGGCGTTCCCAGCTGGGTTTCGAGTGCCAGAATTTGGCGACTAATCGCCGACGCTGCGACATTCAGACGGTCCGCTGCCTTGCGTATCGAGCCCGTACGGGCGACCTCATCGACATAGTTCAGCAGCCGGCTGTGAAGCATCCTTGCCCCCCAATGAATTGCGAAGGATGGCGTTTCGTTGCCAAAAAGGCAACGGGTCTGTCGAATTAAAGCGCTTTGAAGTGACGTTGGGGCATGCGACATGCATGATGACGACACGCGCACTGTCGAAGGGAATTCATCATATGTCGTTCAGCGTTGCCGAACTCACGCGTGCGAAGGCCTTTCGCATTTCGCCGAAGGACACCAACTATTTCGCGGTCCTGTTCGATCAGGTGACGGACCGGATCGGCAACATCTTCGTCATCGAGATTTTCCAACCTGGTGGGGCGACGCCGCCCAACGAGCATGCTTCCGCGCACGAGTTTTTTCACGTGTTGCACGGGGTTGGCGTTGCGCGCTGCGACGGCAAGGTCCTGCCGATCAAGAAAGGGGACTCGCTCTTGTTGCATCCCGGCTCCGAGCACGTCATCGAGAATACGGGACCAGGCAAGCTCTACACGCTTACCGTGATGACACCCAACGAGGGCTTTTCCGAATTGATCCGCGGCGGCGAACCGGTGGAGCTCGACGCCGAGGATATCCGCGTTCTGCAAGGGCTCTGATCCATGGACGCGGTATCGACCGATCCTGCCATCAACGACGAAGGCTTGCTGCCGCTCGGATCGACCGGATCAAATAGCTGGATGGTTTCCGACGATCGCGCGAATCTGGTGCGGCAAGTGGTCCTGCCACGACCGATCACGGTCAAGGCGCAGGGCAAGCTGATCACGTTCGACCTTGCCCGCACTGCGCTCGTCGTCGTCGACATGCAGAACGACTTCTGCCACTCCGAAGGTTGGCTGGCGCACATCGGCGTCGATATCGCGCCGGCACGCCGTCCGATCGCGCCGTTGCGCCGGTTGATTCCGATGCTGCGCGGCTCTTCGGTGCCGATCATCTGGCTCAATTGGGGCAATCGGCCCGACCGCCTCAACCTCAGCCCGTCGCTGCTGCATGTCTACAAACCGAGCGGCGTTGGCATTGGTCTGGGTGACGCGCTGCCGGGCTCGGGGGCAAAGGTGCTGGAGCGGGGCAGTTGGTCGGCGGCCATTGTCGATGAGCTTCCGGTCGCGCCAACCGACGTCCATGTCGCGAAGTACCGGATGTCCGGATTCCAGGACACCGAGCTCGACAGCATTCTTCGCAATCTCGGCGTGACCACGCTGCTGTTCGCGGGCGTGAACGCCGATCAGTGCGTGCTCTGCACGTTGCAGGATGCGAATTTCCGAGGCTACGATTGCGTGCTTCTGGAGGACTGTGCCGCCACGACGTCGCCCGACTACTGCATGGCCGCAACGATCTACAATGTTAACCAGTGCTTTGGCTTCGTGGTCAGATCCGAGGTCATTGCGTCTGAGCTCGCCCAGCGTCCATCCAGGAGTGACCGATCGTGAGCGATGTCGCAGTCGATGCGCTGGACCGGCTTATGGCCGATCTCGGCGACATTCCGGTCGTCACCGAACAGAAGGCCCTGCGCCGGAGGTCGCGCGATTTCTTCTGGTATAGCCCTATCCTGAACGCACAACTCGATGGCAAGTCGGCCGATCTGATCGCATTGCCCCGCAACGAGGACGATGTAATTCGGATTGCATCCGTCTGCGCGCGCCACCGGGTGCCGGTTACTGTGCGTGGAGGAGGGACCGGCAATTACGGGCAGGCTGTGCCGCTCGAAGGCGGCGTGCTGCTCGATATCTCGGGGCTCGAGACCATCGAATGGATCAAGCCCGGCGCTGTCCGGGTCGGCGCGGGCGCGAAGATGAACGCGATCGATGCCGCTGCGCAGGCGCAGGGGTGGGAGTTGCGGTTGCATCCATCGACCAAGCGCATGGCGACGATCGGCGGCTTTGTTGCGGGCGGGTCGGGCGGGATCGGGTCCGTGACCTATGGCGGCTTGCGGGAGCCGGGCAACATTCTGGCAGCGCGGATCGTGACCCTCGAGGAGGAGCCGCGCGTGATTGAATTGCGCGGCGACGCGGCGCAGAAGGTCAATCGCGCCTATGGCACCACCGGGATCATCACGGCGCTGGAAATGCCGCTGGCGCCGGCGTGGAACTGGATCGACGTCGTGGTCGCCTTTGACGATTTCATCGAAGCTGCGGCGTTCGGTTACGAGGCTGCTCTCGCCGATGGGATCGTGAAGAAGGTTCTCTCGCCCGTCACCTGGCCGTTGCCCTCCTATTTTGGCGCGCTGAAGCCGCATTGTCCCGAGGGTAAGAGCGTGCTGATGGCGATGATCGCCGCGCCGTCTCTTGAGAGTTTCAAGTCGCTACTCGGTGGCCGCGGCACGATCACGCTGGAGACGCCGACCGATGACAGCCCGAGCCGGGTCCCGCTCTATGAATATTGCTGGAATCACACCACGCTGCAGGTCTTGAAGAGCGATCGCTCCGTGACCTACCTGCAATGTCTCTACCCTCATGACCGTGTGCTGGAAAAGGTCGCCGAGATGCGCGAGCTGTTTCCGGATGAGGTCCTGCAGCACCTCGAATTCATTCGCTTTGGCGGCCGGGTCACGTGCAGCAGCTTGCCGGTGATCCGCTACACCGATGCGGACCGCCTGAACGAGATCATCCGTCTGCACGAGGAGCGCGGTGTCTTCATCGCCAATCCACACGTCTTCACCATTGAGGACGGCAGCCGCTACAAGCGCGCCGATGCGGACCAACTCGGCTTCAAGCATGAGGTCGATCCGCACGGCCTGCTCAATCCCGGCAAGATGCGGAGCTTTGTCAGCGCGAGGGGATGAGCGATGCGCGTACTTTACGTGTATTGCCATCCGCTCGCCGACAGCTTCCATGCGGCCATTCGAGCCGAGGCGCTCGCCGGGCTCGCGCGGGCTGGCCACACGGTGGATCTGCTCGATCTCTATGCCGAGGGGTTTGATCCCGTCCTGAACGCGGAGCGCCGCCGCGACTACCACGATCCCGTGCGCAACCGGCTCAACAACGAGGCCTATGCCGCGCGCCTGATGGCGGCGAACGCGCTGATCGTGCAGTTTCCGACCTGGTCGTTCGGACCCCCGGCGATGCTCAAAGGCTGGTTCGACCGCATGTTCGGCCCGGGCATCGCGCTCGATCTCTCAGATCCAGGTCATGCGAAACCGATGCTGCAACACATCGAACGCATTACGGGCATTGCGACCTATGGCCGGCCGCGCTGGCAGGCGATCGGCATGGCCGATCCGCCGCGCAAGATCATCAAGCGCTATCTGCCCTGGTTCACCGGCGGCAAGGCGCGCGTGCGCTATTACGCGCTTTACCACATGAACGTCGCGACCGCGGAGAAGCGCAGGCGCTTTCTTGCAAAGGTGGCGCGGGACATGAGCCGGTTCTAGCCGCGTCTCGCGAAGCGCATCACGCCGCGCGCGTGGACGCGATTGACCATGCGGCCTACTACTAACGAACAGATCAGCTACGTGTTCGACGCCGCCGGCGAATGTTGTCGTGCATCAGCAATGTTGGTGCAGCATGTCGGCAAATATTCGCGCGTGATCTGAAAGGCAACGCATTGCTCGAATCAAAATGCTTCTAGGCGACAGCTTGCCTGTGCATCTTGAGTACGGGCGAGGACGCAGTCGTCGGGGGACGCTCCTTGTAAAATGCTCGAGCCACAGCCGTAGCGACGAAGCCGTCGCTGCGAACGGTTGCGAGCGCCCGCTTGTCAAACCAGGGGCACACTCAATGTTCGATCTTCGACGATTCCTGACTGCGGCGGCTCTGTCGCTGATTGCTCTGAATGCAGATGGCTTTGCCCGCGCAGACGACCTGGCGGTCAAGTCCGTCAAGAAGACGCCCGATCTTCCGTTCTTTCTCGTGGTCGATGACCGCCTGACATATGCGTGGATGCCAAAGGCGACTGATCCTGGTCTTTTCAGCGTTCGACCGAACGGAAGCGTCAACGGTACCACGGCGAAGCAAGTCTACGCTTTCACGCATTTCGACGTCTGGGCGTATGGTACCAATTTCCTCTCGGTCTCCATGTTGAAGTCGGATCATAACGATCCGGCCAATCCGTGCCTTACCAACTCGTCCGGCGCCATCGTGAGCAGCGTATCCGGCTTGCCGGCCAGTTGCGCCGGGATGACTGAAATTTACGGTCTGTTTCGTTCGACCTTCGGGTGGAACGAGATATTCAACACCAAGGCGTTCGCGATCGGGCCGCTCCACAACATTTCATTTGATGTCGGCATGGACGCGAACACGGAAAACAGCTTCCTGGCGAACTCCAAACGCGCCGTCGTGGCCGGTCTGCAGTTTGCCTTTGACCTGCCTTACAAGGGCTACGTCAACGTCGCGCCGCTTGCTTACTGGGAATATTCCAGCCGCAACGCCTTCGCACAATGCGGCCTCTTTGGAGCCGGCATTCCTTATCCCGCCGCCGGCGCCACCTGTCTCGCCGACGGCGAGCGGAGTTTCAATCCCACCTGGTCGGTGGAGGCGAATTACTACATGGATCTAGGCTTCCTGCCGGAGAACATGCAGTTTTGGTCGATCAGCGGCCGAGCCGCCTGGCAGGGACCAAAAGGTTACGAGAAGAATCCGGTCGTCAGCACGCCCACTGTGGTGACATTGAACTCGGAGCCCATTCGCCTGACATTCGACGCGAGCAAGGCACTCTGGGGACCGCGCTACGCCCACCTGGTCGATCTCTGGGTTGCGTACCGCTACTGGCAGAACAAGTTCGGCCTCGATCACAATCGCAGCTCAAGCTGTCTTTTCAAAGGAAGCAGCAACAATAGCTGTACGGAGGAGACGGTTTATGCCGGCGTCACCATGAAGTTCTGACGAACTCCGTGCCGGTGACGACTTGGTCACCGGCACGAGGCCCTTCGCCCTCGCAGCCCACCTTGTGCCTATCTCTGGCAGCCAGTTGCCCATGAAATCAGCATCGCTGAGCGGGTAACAAGATGCGCAGGGCTACTCGGTCCTGTCCTGCCAAGCCCATGTTCGGCTCTGCTTAATGGACCGAGGCCTGCGAAGGGGATGGGTCGATGGAGCGCGACCGATCTCGTCGGCCGAGGCCACCTGCACACGAAAGCGGCGTTGCTCGAAAGGCAACGGATTGCTCGAATTAAAATGCTTTGAGGTGACAGTCTGCTTAGGCATCCTAAAAGCTCGGAAGTCTCTCAGCACACTGCTCGCCGGTCGAGGCCGGCGAGATGCAGAAGGGCACAAGTATGGCCGTGAAAACTCTGTCCAGAATGATCGCAGCCGGTCTGTTGGCGAGCGCAGCATTGGCCGCCGCCTTTACGCCGGCGCGGGCTGCCGACAAGGTAACGTTCCTGACGAGCTGGTTCGCGCAAGCTGAACATGGCGGGTTCTACCAGGCCAAGGCGACCGGGCTGTACGAGAAGGCCGGCCTGGATGTCACGATCAAGATGGGCGGCCCGCAGGTGAACGGCTCACAGCTTCTGCTGGCAGGCGATACCGATTTCATGATGGGCTACGACATCCAGGTTCTCAAGGGACGCGAGCAGAACCTGCCGCTTGTGACAGTCGCTTCCTCGTTCCAGTTCGACCTGCAGGGCATCATGGCCCATGACGACGTCGCCGATCTCGGCGCGCTCAAGGGGCGGCCGATCCTGATTGCCGGATCGGCGCGCACGACATTCTGGCCCTGGCTGCGTACCAAATACGGCTATACCGACGACCAGATCCGCCCCTATACCTTCAATCTGCAGCCCTTCTTCGCCGACAAGACGGTGGCCCAGCAGGCCTATCCGTCGTCCGAGCCGTATCAAGCCGAGCAGCAGCATGAGAAGGTCAAGTTCTTCCTGCTCGCTGATGGCGGCTACCCGCCTTATGGCTCAACAATCGTCACGACCGAGAAGATGATCGCTGAAAAACCCGGCGTGGTGGAGCGGTTCGTCAAGGCCTCGCTGGAAGGCTGGTACGACTACATGAAGGATCCCGCGCCCGGAAATGCGCTTATCAAGGCCGACAATCCGAAGATGACGGACGGGCAGCTCGCGTTCGCGGTCGAGCGAATGAAGGAGATGAAGGCAATCGACCGTGGCGACGCTGCAACGCTCGGTGTCGGCATCATCACGGCCGATCGTTACAGGCAGATCTACGATTTCCTGGTCGCCGGCGGCCTGCTCGATCCGAAGGTGGATTGGCAGAAGTCGTTCGACGACCGGTTCGTCAGGAACCTGAAGATCGGTCTGAAGTAGGGGAAGCTGAGATGACGGCGCTGTTGCCCGTTGAGCCGCTCGAGGAGAGGGCAAAGCAGACCACGACTGCTGATGACCGGCCGCCGGCGGTCGAGGTCCTGTCTGCCGAGAAGGTTTTTGCCAACGGTGCGCGCGGCCTGGCGCCGATCGACCTTGCCATAGTCGAGGGCGAATTCCTGACCCTGATCGGGCCATCCGGTTGCGGCAAGAGCACCTTGCTCAAGCTGATCGCCAATCTCATCGAACCCTCCGATGGCCGGCTGTTGTGGTGGCGTGGCGATTTCACGCAAGTGGGGCAGGAGGGCCGGCGCCTCGCATTCGTGTTTCAGGAGCCGACCTTGATGCCGTGGGCGCGGGTCGAGGCCAACGTCCGCTTGCCGCTCGAGTTCGCCAACATGCCGCGAGCCATCGCGGATCCGAAGGTTGCCGATGCCATTGCGCGCGTCGGTCTCTCTGCATTCAACCGGCATTTTCCAAGGCAGCTCTCCGGCGGCATGAAGATGCGCGTCTCCATCGCACGTGCCCTCGTCACGAACCCAAATCTCCTGTTGATGGACGAGCCGTTCGGCGCGCTCGACGAGTTCACGCGCAACAGGCTCGACGATGATCTCGTCACTCTGTCGTGGGAACGCAAGCTGACCACGGTGTTCGTCACCCATTCGATCTACGAGGCTGTGTTCCTCTCGACCCGGATCATCGTCATGGCTGCCAACCCGGGGCGCATCTTCCGCGTCATGACCATCGATCATCCGCAGCCACGCGATCAGGGATTTCGCGATAGTCCTCAATTTTCAGCCTATTGCCGCGAATTGTCGACGTGGCTCACCGAGGCGTCCCTGCAATCGGCCGGGGGAGGGCAAAAGTGAAGCCGCTGTTCGAATCCGAGACGTTCGTGTGTATCGCAGCCCCGCTTGCGGTCGGGGTCGTGCTGTTCGCGGTTTGGGAGATCGGTTTTCGGCTGGCTGCCGTTCCCGTCTATCTATTTCCGAAGCCGAGCGACGTTTTTAACAGCTTCCTGCAACATGGCCCCTCGCTGCTCCGTGCGCTGCTTGTGACCTTGCGCGTGACCTTGCAGGCATTCGTGGCGGCCGTCATTCTCGGCACGCTGATCGCCTTCATGTTCGTGCAGAGCCGGGCGATCGAAGTCAGCCTGTTTCCCTACGCTGTGCTCCTGCAGGTGACTCCGGTGGTGGCGATCGCACCGCTCATCATCATCCTGGTCAAGAACACCCAGCTGTCGCTGACCATCTGTGCCACGCTGGTGGCGCTGTTTCCGATCATCTCGAACACGACGCTCGGCCTGCGCAGCGTGGACCCCGGACTTGCGAGCTTCTTTCGGATGAATCGCGCCAGCCGTTTCAAGACGCTGGTCAAGCTGCGCATTCCCGGCGCACTGCCCTATTTCTTCGGCGGTTTGCGGATATCGAGCGGCCTCGCGCTGATAGGGGCCGTGGTCGCGGAGTTCGTAGCAGGCACCGGCGGTCGTTCGTCGGGGCTCGCCTACGAAATCCTGGATGCGGGGTTCTCCCTCGATATTCCCCGGATGTTTGCTGCGCTGTTCCTGATCACGTTGACCGGCGTGTTGTTGTTCGCGGCCATGGTCGCGCTGTCGCAACTGGCTCTGGCGAATTGGCACGACAGTGAGACCAGGACCGAGACATGACCGCGATGCTGATCGACAATGCTGCAGGCATCTTCACCGGCCTGCCCGGCGCCGCAATGCGCACCACTGGCCAGATTCGCATCCGTGACGGTGTGATCGTTGCAATCGGCGCGCTCGCGCCGGAGGCGGGCGAGGAACGGCTCGATGCGCGGGGCGGCGTGGTCTATCCCGGTCTGGTCTCGACGCATCATCATCTGTTCCAGAGCGTCTTGAAGGGCGTACGCTCCGGGATCGACCTGCCGCTGGCCGGCTGGCTGCGCGCGGTGCCCTATCGGTTCTGGTCGAAATTCGACGAGGAGGCGCTCGCGGTCGCGGCCCGGATCGGACTCGTGGAACTGCTGCTGTCGGGCACGACGACGGTCGCCGACCATCATTATCTCTTCAGCGACACCTTCCGGTTCGACCCGGCTCAGGTCATCTTCGATGTCGCGCGCAGTCTCGGCATTCGCCTGGTGTTTTGCCGCGGTGGCGGCACCACGGCGCGCCACGTCGATACCGGCAAATTTGCAGCGATGCCGGTTGAAACGCTCGATCGCATGTTACAGTCGGTGGAGGCGTGCGCGCAGCGTTTCCACGATTCGTCGCCGAATAGCCTGTCGCGGGTTGCGCTGGCGCCGACCACGCCGACCTGGTCGCTCGATCCCGGCGAACTGCGCGAAGTGATCGCGGCAGCGCGGCGCATGGGGGTGCGGCTGCACAGCCATCTGTCGGAAACGGCCGACTATGTCGAGTTCTGCATGTCCGTCCACGGCAAGCGTCCGGTACATTGGCTGGCCGATCACGACTGGCTGGGCGAGGACGTATGGTTCGCGCATCTGGTGCATCTCGACGAGGAGGAGGTGCGGATCCTGGCGAGCACCGGCACCGGAATGGCGCATTGTCCGCAATCCAACTGCCGCCTCGGCTCAGGCGTCGCGCCCGCCGATGCGATGGCGCGCCTCGGAGGTGCGGTCTCGCTCGGCGTCGACGGAGCCGCCTCCAATGAAGCGGCCGACATGCTCTGCGAGATGCACAGCGCCTGGCACACCCATCGGGCAGTGAAGGGTGCGGGCGCCGTGACGGCGGAGGACATCGTGCACTGGGCAACCGCGGGCGGTGCCCGTGTGCTCGGCATGCCCCATGTTGGCACGCTGGCGCCGGGGCAGCAGGCCGATATCGCCATCTTCAATCTTGATGAACCCCGTCATTTCGGCATGCACGATCCTCTGGTTGCGCCGGTGACCTGCGGCGGCTCGCCCAAACTCCGCTATCTCCTGATCGGCGGCCGTATCGTCGTCGAGGATGGCGGTATCCCTGGGCTCGATCTGCAAAAGCTCAAAACCGATGCCGCGCGCGTCATCACGCGCCTGGCCGCATAGGCTCAGGGAGGACAAGTCATGTTGAGCACGAAGCAGCCCGTGCTGCGCCGGTTCTGGTATGCGCTGATGCCGGTCGATCATCTCAAGGATGGTCCGAAGCCTTTCACCCTGCTGGGCGAGCCGATCGTGCTGTTCCTCGATGCCAAGAGCGAGCCCGCCGCGCTGGAAGATCGCTGCTGCCACCGCACCGCAAGGCTGTCGAAGGGTTGGTGCAACAACGGCAACATCGTCTGTGGCTATCATGGCTGGGAATACGATCGCGACGGCAAGCTGGTGATGATCCCGCAGTTTCCGTTCGAGCAGCCTGTCCCGGAGGCGAAGGCGCGCTCGTTCCGTGCCAAGGCCCGTTATGGCTATGTCTGGGTGGCCCTCGATGAGCCCCTGAGCGACATCCCCTCGATCCCCGAGGACGATATGCCGGGCTATCGCCGCATCAATCAGTTCTATGACAAATGGAACACGGCGGCGTTGCGGCTGATGGAAAATTCTTTCGACAATGCCCACTTCGCCTTCGTTCACAAGGGGACTTTCGGCGATATCAATCAGCCCAAGCCGGAGAAGTATGAGATCGTCGAGTCTGATGCCGGCTTCGATGCCGAGACCATCATCACGGTTCGAAACCCGCCCGATGCCTATAGGATCACCGGCACGAAGGAGCCGATGACCAGACGTCATCAACGCAACAAATGGTTCATGCCGTTCTGCCGTCGTCTCGACATGGAATATCCGTCAGGTATCCGTCACATCATCTTCAACTGCGCGACGCCGATCTCGGATGGACAGATCCAGGTTGTTCAGCTGCTGTTCCGCAACGACACCGAGGCCGACTGCTCGACGCAGGAGCTGATCGACTGGGATGCCGCGATCATCGCCGAAGATCGCGACATGCTGGAATCGACTGATCCCGACGCCATCGTCGATATGGGCCGCAAGATCGAGATGCATATGCCGTCCGACCGCCCCGGCATGATCATGCGCAAGCGCTTGCTCGAGCTCTTTCGGCAGCATGGCGAAGAAGAGCAGCGGTGCTAGAGATCTTCCGGCCAATCCGCCACCAGCAGCGATCCGGTCGATGATTCCGTCACGATCAGCCGTTTGCCGGCCTCATCGAGGGCGACATTGGTGCAGGTGGGACCGGCGCAGGACCTGATGCGCGCGATGCATTCGCCGTTCGGCGCCAGCACGAAGACATGGCCGAGCGAGGCGTGCGCGACGTACAGACGCCCCTTGCTGTCGCGCGCCAGGCCGTCCGGCCCGCTGGTGCCGAAGAAGGAGGCGAAGCGTCCGACCTTGGCGACGCTGCCGTCGCGCATCAAGGGGACGCGCCAGATGCTGTTGTCGCGCGTCATCGCAACGAACAGCACGGTGCCATGGGGATCGAGCACGAGACCGTTCGGACTCGGCCCGTTCGCGATCAGCCTATCCAGCCGGCCATCCGGGCTCAGCCGGAACACCCGGCCGGTCGGATCGTGCAATCCGGTCTGGCCCTGATCGGTGAAGAAGATCTCGCCGGCCAGTCCGATGTGAAGATCGTTGCAGCCCTTGAAGGACTCCGAATTGCGGTGGCCGAGAAGGGCACGGATCGTCCCACGTGCCGGATCCAGCTCCATCAGCCCGTTCATGTAGTCTGCGACCAGGATGCGACCGCCGGCGGTGATCTTGAGGCCGTTCGGCCAGCCTTCATATTCGATGACCAGCGACCACGTCCCGTTGGGCGCCACTTTGAAGATGCGGCCGAAGGGAATGTCGACCAGATAGAGATGCCCGTCCCGATCGAAGGCAGGCCCCTCGATGAAGCTGTCCACCGGGTGTCCGCCCTTGTTTGCATCGGCCCAAGCCGAGCGGACGCCGCTCCTACGGAACTCCGCAGGCATGGTGGAGAACAGGCGCGTCTCGATCAAGCGAGGAGGTGCATCGAGATACATCATGATCAGGTTACATCGAGGCTGCGGTGGGGCTCGCCCTCATATTTGTAGCCGAACTGCTTTGGCATCGGCCCCTTGTTGCGATCCTTGCGCCCGGTCTGCTCCCAGGCATGGGCGAGAATGCCAACCGCCCGCGACAGGCAGAAGATGCCGCGGGCGAGCGGCGGTGCGAAGCCGAGTTCGCCATAGATGACGGCGGTGGCGCCGTCGATATTCATTGGGATCAGCCTGCCCTTGCGCGCCTGCATCACCCGCTCGATCGCGCGCGCGGCTGCGGCGTAGCGGCCGCTGACGGCACTGTCTGACACGGCCTGATCGACCAGCCCCAGCAAGGGAGCGGCGCGCGGATCGACGGGATGAAAGCGATGGCCGAAGCCCGGCAGATATTTGCCGTGCGTCGTCGTGAAATGGTCGATGGCTTCAGCAGCTGCTGCGTCGATCTCCAGCGCTTTGGCGCGTAGTAGCACATCGTCGTAGAGCGCCACCGCCTGCTCGCCGGCGCCACCATGGACATCGTCGAGCGTATTGATCGCCGACGCCATGGCGCCGTTGAGCGGCAGCCCGCAACTGACCGCCATCTGCGCGATGGCGATCGAGGGCGCATGAGGGCCATGATCGACGGAGGCGACGAGGGCTGCCTGCAAAAGACGTTCCTGGGCGGCCGTCGGCAGATCTCCGCGCAGCATCAGCCAGATCATAGCGGGAAACGAGATGCGGCCGATCAGCTCCTCGATCGGGTAGCCGCGATAGGCGATGCGGCCCGGCGCGATGTCGCAGATCGATGTCCGCCACCAGCGCGCGGCCTGCGCCAGCACATCCTGCTCCGTCATGGTCGTTTCCTTTCTTGCCGCGGGCCCTCGCGCAGCGATGCGGCTTTCGCGCGACTGCTCATGTCTCCGCGCCGCCCCGCGGCGCCCGCAGTCCCGACCAGTAAGCGTCGCCATGATTGGGCGTGCCGGCCGCACCGCTTGCGACGAGGTCCTCGATGTCCGCATAGGAATAGCCGAGCCGCGCCAGCCATCGTTCGGTATCGGCGCCGAGCACCGGCGGTTGGGACGGGGCCGGGTAGTCCTCATCAAGGCGAAAGCCCGGCCGCGTCACCCGCAACGGCTGCGCAGCCCCCGGCTCCGCCGGCAAGGTCTCAACGAAGTGGCGGTCACGCAGCTGCTTCTCTTGCAGCACCTCGGCAACGCTGAGCACGCGCCCGGCCGGCACGCCGGCGTCGTTCAGTGCCGCCTCCCACTCTTCGGCGGAGCGCGACTGCAGACTCTCGTTCAATTCGTGATTGAGCGCGTTCCGATTGAGCTTGCGCAGGTCACGGCGCGAAAAGCGCGGATCTGTCTTGAGATCGGGCCGACCGATAATGTCGCACAGCGCGTGATATTGCTTATGCTCATTGGCGGCGATGTTCAAAGGCCCGGTCGCGGTCCGGAACGTGCCAGACGGAGCGGCGGTGAAGTTCTGGTTGCCCATCGGCTGCGGTTCGACGCCTGCATTCAGATGATTGGAGACCACCCAGCCCATCGCGGCCAGGGTCGCCTCGAGCAGGGATACGTCAATGAAGCGGCCGCGGCCGGTCTGGCGCTGCTCGACCAGCGCCGATGAGATCGCGAACCCCGCGGTCAGGCCGGCGATGGTATCGGAGATCGGAAACCCCGTACGCAAGGGCGCCGATTGCGCATCGCCGGTGACGCTCATCGCGCCCGACAGGCCCTGCACGATCTGGTCGTAGGCCGGGCGGCCCGCCCATGGCCCGCTTTGGCCGAAGCCTGAGATCGCGCAATAGACCAGGCGCGGATTGCGCGCGCTCAGCACCTCGAAGCCGAGGCCCAGCCGCTTCATGACGTCGGGGCGGAAGTTTTCCAGCAGTACGTCGGCTTGATCCACCATGCGCAGGAATACATCACGTCCGGCCTCCGACTTGAGATCGAGCGCGACCGACTGCTTGCCGGCATTGACGGCGACGAACGACAGTCCCTGCAGACGCTCGGCGCGCTCGGCATCCGCGCCCAGTCGCCGCGCCAGATCGCCGCCTTTCGGGTTCTCGATCTTGATCACCTCGGCGCCGAGGCGCGCGAGGTGATAGCCGCAGAACGGACCCGCAAGCACGTTCGACAGATCGAGGACACGGACGCCGTTGAGCGGCAGGGACATGACGAACTTCCTTCTCGCGCGGCGCCCGCGTATGGCGTGACGCGCCGGTCGATTACTTCAGCTGCTTCGCCGCGTGTTCGACGAAGCGATTAGTGAAGGTCTTGGTGAGATCGATCTTGGCGGCGGCGATCTTGGGGTCGTAATCGCTCAGCACTGCGAGCGGCACCTTGGCGGCTTCGATATCCATCAGGCCGGTTTGCGAGAACAGGGCCTTGGAGGCGTTCAGGATTTCTATGTTGACGTCGCGATTGTCGGTCTTGTAGCCGGTCGGGATCGCATCGACCAGCTGTTCAGTCGGCACCGAATGGATCCAGCGATGGGTCTTGAGCATCGCATTGACCATGCGTTGCGTGGTTTCCGGATTCTTGTCGATGAACGCCTGGGGCAGATAGAGGCAGGCGCTGGGATAGGCGCCGCCGAACGCCTGCCTGGAGCCTTCGACTGTGCGTGCATCGAATAGCGGCCTGGCGGCATTCTTGCGCGCCAGCAGGGTCGCCGTGGGATCGAAATAGACCAGCGCATCGATGGTCTTGGCTTCGAGCGCCACCATGCCGGGAGCACCGCTGCCGACCGCGATGATGCTGACATCGCGCGGCGTCAACCCGGACTTCTTGAGGTAGAAGCGCGCCATCGTATCGGTCGACGAGCCGGGCGTGGTGATTCCGAGCTTGAGGCCCTTGAGATCGGCGCCGGACTTGACCTGGTCGGCGAGATCCTTGCGGACGCCGAGCAGCACGCCGGGCGTCTCGTTGAGCAGGAAGACGCAGGTGATCTCCTTGCCCTGGGCCTGCATCTGGATCGTGTGGTCATAGAAGCCGACCGTACCGTCGACCGAGCCGCCGATCAGCGCCTGCAGGGCCTTGGAGCCGCCCGCCTGGAAATTCTCGACGGTGACGTCGAGCCCTTCCTCCTTGAACATGCCGAGCTTCACGCCGAGCTCGAGCGGCATGTAGTTGAGAATCTGTGAGCCGACCGCAAGCTTCAGCTTGGGCTTCTCGGGCTCGGCGGCATGGGCAGTGGCGCCCGATAGGACGACGGCCAGCATTGCGGCAAACAGGCGAGTTGCGACGCGCATCTTTTTATCCTCCCCGGTATCGATCAGGCTTCGTGAACATGGGCCGGCCGCCAGACCAAGAGGCGCTTCTCGATCCGGTCGACGATGGCGTCGAGCGCGACCACGAAGGCCGACAGCACGACGATTCCGGCGAACACGCCGGTGGCATCGAGCACGCCTTCGGCCTGCGCGATCAGGTGGCCCAGTCCGGCGGACGAGCCGAGATATTCGGCCACCACCGCGCCCATCACGGCCATGCCGACCGAGACGCGCAGGCTCGACAAGATCCAGGTGGTGGCCGAGGGCAGATAGACGTGGCGCAACAGCGAGGCACGCGATGCCCGCAGCAGCCGGGCATTGGCGAGCACGACCGGATTGACTTCGCGGATGCCCTGGAAGGTGTTGAAGAAGGCGACGAACAGCACCAAGGTCACGCCAAGCGCGACCTTGGAGGTCAGGCCGAGACCGAACCAGATCACGAAAATCGGCCCGAGCAGGATGCGCGGGATCGCGTTGAACATCTTGATGAAGGGCTGAACCACGTCGGCGGCAAACGGGCTTAAGCCCAGCCAGATGCCGAGCACCGTGCCGATGCCGATTCCGGCGATGAAGGACAGCACGGTTTCCGCCAGCGTGGTGGCGACATCCGTCCAGAAATCCTGGCTGCCTGCCCATTCGGCGATCCGCGCGGCGAGCGCCGACGGAGCCGGGAAGAAGAAGGAATCGATCAGGCCGGCGCGGACGCCTGCCTCCCACAAGCAGATCACGCCGAGCACGATCGCGAGCTGGGTGAGGAGGATCTTAAGCCTGCGTGGCATAGCTCTTCTCCACTTCGGCTCCGAGCAGCGACCAGATCTCGCGATAGAGCGCCATGAATTCGTCGGTGGTCTGCAGCGCCGACACGTCGCGCGGCCGCGGCAGCGAGATCCTGACGTCACCGACCATGCGGCTGCCGGGGCCGGCCGACATCACGACCACCCGGTCCGCCAGCGTGATGGCCTCGTCGAGATCGTGGGTGATGAAGATCAGCGAGCGCCGGTCGGCTTGCCAGAGGTCAAGCAGGATGCGGTGCATCAGACGGCGGGTGTGGACGTCGAGTGCCGAGAACGGCTCGTCCATCAGCACGATCCGCGGCTCCATGATCAGGGTCTGGGCCATCGCGACACGCTTGCGCTGGCCACCCGAGAGCTGATGCGGGTAGCGCTTCTCGAAACCCTTGAGCCCGACCTTGGCGAGCCAGACGCGTGCCTTCTCGCGCGCGTCCGTGATCGGCTTGCCCTGAAAGACGAGGCCGAGCCCGACATTGTCCTCGGCGGTCTTCCACGGCAGCAGGCCGTCCTGCTGCAGCATGTAGCCAGACTGCTCGTTAAGTCCCGCGAGCGCCTTGCCAAAAATGCGGACATCGCCGGCTGAGGGCCGCAGCAATCCGGTGACCGTGTTGAGAATGGTGGACTTGCCACAGCCGGTCGGTCCAACGACCGCAACGAACTCGGTCTCGCCGACCGCGAGATCCATGCTCCGCACAGCAACGAAGTCGCCGAAGCGGATCATCACATTGCTGAGGTCCACCGCCAGCGGGGGCCGCTCATCCATTTGTTTCATCCCGCAGAACTTATTCTGATACGTGCAACTCAATGGCAGCAGCGATCAGGCGAGTCAAGCGGGTTCTGTGCAATAGAATTGGCATTCATCGTTTTTGATGGACTATCGGCGCCATTTTCAATATTTGTTCTGTACAGCAGAACTCATGGGGAAGCGGGCTTGGCCAAGACGGGTGTCGATGCGGTGGCGCGCGCGCTGGCGATCCTGAAGGCGTTCAATTCGGATCGTGCAGCGATGTCGTTGACCGAAATTGCGGACGCGACCGATCTCTACAAGAGCACGGTGCTGCGGTTGGCTGCGACGCTCGAGGCCGAGGGATTCCTGGTGCGAGGCGCCGATCGTCTGTTCCGCCCCGGACAGGAGCTGTGGCGGCTCGGTGCGCTGTATCAGCGCAGCCTCGATCTCGGCGATGTGGTCAGGCCATGCTTGCGCCGCCTGGTCGATGCGACCGGCGAGACCGCCTCGTTCTACATCGCCGACGGCAACGAACGCATCTGCCTCTATCGGCTCAACTCTCCACGGTCGGTGCGGCACCATCTCGAGGAGGGCCAGCGGCTGCCGATCGACCGCGGCGCCGCAGGACGCGTTCTCGTCGCTTTCGGCAATGGCGACGACCCCGACAGCCGAGCCATCCGCGCCAGGGGCTTTCATCTGTCTGCAGGCGAACGCGACCCCGAGGTCGCCGCTGCAGCTGTGCCGGTCATCGATGTGCACGGCAAGCTCCGCGGCGCGCTGTCGGTGTCCTCGATCCGCACCCGCTTCGACGAGCAGGCGATCCGGGTTGCGATCGAAGCCCTGATGGCCGAAGCGAAAGCGTTGAGCGGATTTCTTCCTCCCGCCGAGGGTTAGAGCGCGCCAGCGCCGCGCGCCGCCTTCGCTCATCTTCCAACCTCTCAACCGCCGCTCGTGCACCGACATGCGCGACCAGGCCGCGCACACACAAAGATGACAAATCGGCGAAGGTCGCAGTCACAACGTGACACTGTGTCACCATTTCGCGGATGCCATCGTTCCCATCGGAGAATTCCATCCCTACAACCCGTCGTCGATCCGATGTTGCGCCATTGCGCACGATCCGGGCCACCTGGCCGGATGAGTTGAACGGAGAGGAAGGCCGTGACGGAGCGGGTTTTTGCGAGACATGACCGGGCCCTGGAAGCGGTTCGTGCGCTCGCCTTCGATGTTCAGGGCACATGCGTGGATTTCTACCAGCCGATCCTGCGCTTGGGTCATGCCCTGAACCAGGCCAAGGGCCTCGATATCGATTGGGCAGCCCTGTCCTCTGAATGGCGCGATCTCTACCGCCAAGCGCTCGATCACGTCATCGCGCGGCGCCGACCATGGCTGCGTGTGGACCGCATTTATCGCGAAGCTCTGGATACGCTGCTGGAGCGCCAGGGGCTGTCGGCAGTCTTCACGCCGGCCGAGCGAGATGAGCTCAATCAAATCTGGACTCGGCTTGATCCCTGGCCGGACAGTGTCGAAGGACTGACGCGACTGCGGCGGCGCTTCGTCACAGCCACCCTTTCCAATGCGGGCATGGCCGCGGTGGTCGCGGTGGTCAAGCATGCCGGCCTGCCCTTTGACGCCGTGCTGACGGCTGAGCTTGCACACAGTTACAAGCCGGCTCCTGCGGTTTACCAGCTCGCAGTCGATTACCTCGGTTATCAGCCTGGGGAGATCTTGATGGTCGCATGCCACAAATACGATCTGAAAGCCGCGCGCGCATTCGGGATGCGCACGGCCTTCGTGGCGCGCGAATTGGAGTTCGGCCCGGGCGGGACCGTTGATACCGCATCGGAGACCTGGTTCGATATCTACACGGACAGCTTTGTCGCTCTCGCCAGCGCATTGGGAGCCTAGCAACTGGCCTGGTTCTCTGTGTGGTCCACGCAAAACGTTGCATCTCAATCCCATACGAGCTTTATTCCGAGTGCGCGCCATATCAGGCGCTTTTCCCTCGATCTCTGGTCTGGCGGCGCGACTTCGCAGCCCCGCGGCGCGATCAGCGTCCGAGCTTTGCCAGATGGACGCCCTTCAATGAGGAGGGCGCAGGGAAGGCCGGGTGCAGGCCGCACCCATGGCCCGCCTGCAACAAGAAAAGCAGGCGGCAGTCACCACAGGATTGGCCGAACATCCGGCCTTCCCTGCGCGATGGTCTTAACGGCTGCTCCGTGCTCTCCCAGGGGACCGGGCTTTCTTGCCCCCTCCGCGCGAGGCGAGGCCTCGTCGCTTTCGCGATCACGCGCCTTCAAGGCGCGTTGCGCGGGACACCAGCGTCGGGGTGCCGAGACCACACGGCTTGACCGTCCGCGACCAGGTCGTTCGTCCGCACGCGAAACGCGCACTGCGACCCGATGCGGCCACCGCATCCCACGCTCCACGGTCCGTGACGATCGCGAAACGCCCCTCCAGTGAGCGCGAGACGGCGAGGATGATCGTTCTGATTTGCCCGACGCTGCAAGCCGCACACCCTGCGACAGAGTGGCACGACGGGCAGTTTGGGCATAGGTGGGATGCGGAGGGCGATGTCGAGCCGAGGTCGTTTAAGCTGATCTTGGTCGTACGTCCGCCTGCTAAGGCGAACGTACTTTAGGCCGACGCAATGTTTAGCTTCACGAAGGAAATACGATTCCGTTTCTTCGCGTCGCGAAAGCTCCGCTTGGAGAATCAATTCCTCGCCTGTGAAATTAAATTCCAGATCGGTATCTTCAGTCGAGCTGAAATCCAAATCTGTCCGATGGTGTATACGTGCTCGCCTAGCGATCAGATGCTCCGGTCACGATCGTAGTCCGTGCGAATTTCGGTCTTCTGGGGCATGTCCGATGCTCGTTCAGGAAAGAGCGCGCCAGCGGTGGGCTGAGATGAAGTCGCTTCGATGTGATTTGTTGCTCCGGCTACCAAATTCGCAGTGCTCGCAAAGTGAACCGGTCTAATTGGACCAGTTGGACCGGTTGTCTGCTGTGCGCGCGGATTCGGGCCGACGGGACCACTGAAGTTCATCCTTGTGAGGCCGTCGCGCCACCCCTGTTGCCATTCGGGCTTTAGAGCCTTTTCAAATCGTCGTATTTGAGCTTCGATGAACCTAAGCGTCTCACCTCGCTCGCTATCGCTCAGCTTGTCCTTTTCGACATCGGTGCGTTCATGTGTGAGATGCACGATTTGCTGACTGATCTTGCTTTCAAGCTTCTTCGGAATGAAGTTGCCGTTCACGGTATAACTTGAATCCGCAAAAGTTCTCGGATCGATAGCGCATTGCTTGTCGTTCGTGAAGAACTCAATCAGATTGCGTGCGTGAATGTGAAACGCCTCAATCTCCGCGTTGCGCTGAAGCTGCGAAGGCGATCCTGCCGATAAACGTTCGAAGAGTGCCCGCATCATACCTACTTCGTATGGGATGAAGTGGTTCAACATCTTGTAGGCCAATCCATCTCTGGCCGGATCAGCTTGGCGTATCCTTTCCTTTCCGCCCTTTCTTCTCTTATTTTTGGCCATTCTGACTTCTCCGTTCAATTTCGCTGAAGCTAGCCCTTAGCAAGGAGGACCCACGGCTGACGCCTCCTCAACCGCTGGAAATGATGCTTTGCTGCCGGTTGTGCAACTTATAGCACAGGGGTCCAGTCCAGCGCTGTTACCGAAATTCAGGCTACGGATTAGCTAATCGACTGATATCCGCCGTTTGATGTCTTGAATGACTGTGCGTTCCTCCGTGCCGAGAGTCCTGAATTTGACGGAGATCGTGACCGGCGGCTTGCGAGAAGCGGAAATGGCGAAACCCGATGGGATGCCTATCTCACAATCGTAGTCTTCCCCCGGATCAAGCGACTGATCAAGCCGGTATTCCCCTTGATCGCTCCCATTCGATCTTGGGCGAGGACACGCCGCCGATAATCGTCATCGGTACGTGCCAGGAAATTGCAAATTCTGCGCCTTTAGGTGCTCGAATGAATATCGAATGGAGTTGTACTTTGACCGACGAAACATTCTTCAGTGTAACCCTGAAGGCCCTCAACATTTCAGGGTCACTGAACGGCGCCAATGTGGGCGCCAGAAACGGCGGTCGCCCGCTTGACCACCAATCTGCTACCCGCCTTGCGAACCTGATCAGCGTGGAGAGTATGGTCCCACTCGTTGCCCACGAAATCATGTTCCAAAATCCTTGCAAGAATCGTCGGTGCTAATTTTAAATTGCATATAATGATAGAAAGCAACATTAGATTGTGTCACGACACGAAAGAAATTTTGGAGATCCCTTGCCGTGGAGCTGCTTGTCGAGACTTCCAAACCGTCGCGCGATGGACGGTCAATATCTCCCACGACTGCGCTCTTGTTGCTTGATCCAGTCCGACAATGTCCTGGGTGTTGATCCCCGCCCCTGACGCGATTGTTTCGAGGTTGCGGTTGACCTGCCCCTAAGAATTTCCTCCAGAAGGATTTAGAGTCCGCCCTGACGAAGGACGGACAGATGAAGCGGAAGCG
>NZ_JBNPTT010000003.1:0-910329 GCF_051167795.1 Bradyrhizobium sp. HKCCYLS1011
ATTGTCGACGGTGTCCAGGCTCTCGCTGGTCTCCGTCAGAAACTCACGCAACAGATCATCCATGAAACCAGGCCTTCCAAGAATTCGCGCTGCGACAACCGAGTAATCGCTGTCCGGCCGAGACATGCCGGCGGCATGCCCGTGCTCTCATAGGCGGCTTGGGTTCAAGCCCACACAGCCACCGCCTGGCTGAGATCAACGGACTTTCCTCTTACAATCGATAGACTTCCGCCTTCTCCGTCCCGTTAATTTCGAGGTCCGTGCAAATACGGAGGCGAGCTAGGTCGGTAACCTTACTATCGACCCAAGGCGCAAAAGATCCGACACCGCCTGGCTCGGCGCGGCTCGGGCTGCCGGCAAGTCGGATGCGCAATCGCGGCCGCAATTCGGCGCCAAGCATCCTCATCATTCGTTTCAGAAGCTACGCAGCTCGTGCTGCCGATACTTTCAACTCGGCGTATCTGCTCGACATCTCCTGGGCCATATCTGAGCTGCCGCTCATCAGGCCGAAGGCGGCGGGGTTGCCCCCGCCGCCTCGTTTGTTGGCTCGGCCTACAGTGCCGCTTAGCGCAGCAGCTGCAGCACGCTCGCCTGCGACTGGTTGGCGAGCGAGAGCGCGGACACAGCGATCGACTGGCGGGTCGACAGCGCCTGGCTGGTGGCCGCTTCCTCGTTGGTGTCGGCGAGCGTCAGGTTCGACGAACCGGTCTGCAGCACGTCGATCAGGTTCTTGTTGAAGTCCTGACGGACCTGCACAACCGACAGGTTCGAACCCAGCGTCGATGCCTCGGACCGCAGCGTGGAGCTGGCGGAGTTGAGGGTGTTGAGCACCTTGTTCGCCGACGAGTTGTCGAGGAAGTCCGTGCCCGAGGTCAGGCTGGTCAAACCAAGGCCGGTGCTGCTGAAGGTCACACCGGTGATCGACAGCGTCGACTTGCCGGTCTCGTTGAAGGTGAGCTTCAGCGTGTCGCCGTTCAACAGGTTGATGCCGTTGAACGAGGCGTCGGCCGCGGTCGTGTTGATCTGCGTCAGCACGTTGTTGTACTGCGCAACCAGGCTGGCCCGGTTGGACTGCGAGGTCGGATCGGAAACGGGGGCGCTGACGGTCAGACCGGTGAAGGCCGCGCCGCCGCTGACCGCTCCGATCGTCGAAGACGCCGCGTCGTTGGTCGTCGTGATCGAGATCTTGCCGGTCGAGGAGTCGACCGTGGCCTGCAGGTTGTTGGCTGCGAGGGCCGTGTTCAGATCATTCAACGAGTTGACCTTGCCCGTCCCGATACCGAAGGTGAGCGTGGTCGCAGTACCGCCGCCGGTAGCGCCGATCGTCAGTGTCTGGCCGGCAAGACCATCACCGACCGCGGTGAGACCGAGTTTCGCCAGCGCGCCGGTCGAGCCTGACAGTGTGAGGCCGGCCGCCGGAGGCGTCAGTGTGATGGCACCCGCGGTGACCGAGCCGCTCACGCCGGTCGCCGTCTGGATCGCCGAGAGCAGGTGGCCCACGGTGTCACCGATGCCGATCGACGTGCCGGTCGAGGTGGTGCCGGCGACGAAGGAGAACGTGGTGCCGTTCACGGTCAGCGTGTCGCCAGCCGAGAATCCGGTCGCCAGATCGTCTGAGGCGCTGCCCGCAGTGCCCGACAGCTTGGTCGTGGCGGTGATCGCGACGGCCGTGGTGTTGTCGTTCAGGAGGGCGGAGCCGGTGACGGCGGTGGTGGAGGCCGCGAGCAGGCTGGTCGCAGTGGCATTGGTCAGCGCAGCCGTCGTGACAGTGGACTTGGTGGAGTAGCCGACCGAGGTCTGCAAGACCTGGTTGGCGATCGACTTGGCGCTGTCGACCAGCTTCTGCAGCGAGGTGATGCCGGTGTTGGCGGCCTGCAGCACCTGCACGCCGTTGCCGATACCATCGAGCAGATTGGAGATGTCGGAAGCGCGGTTGTCGAGACCCTGCGCGGTGAAGAAGTTGGTCGGGTTGTCGAGCGCCGAGTTGACCTTCTTACCGGTGGCGAGGTTGTTCTGGGTGGTGGCGAGAAGCTGTGCGGTCGACTGCAGCGAGAGCAGATTCTGGCGCACCGACGCCGAAAGAACGATACCTGACATTGTCATTCCCTTCTGGATGAACAGTTTGAACACCGCCGCACAGTTCTGTCGGCGATGGCGCAGACTGGTCCGCGGAGTCCTACCCGTTCGTTAAATGGAGTTCTGCATTTCCAGGGAGAAGGACGGCTGCCGTGGTTATCCCTAACTGCAACCTAATCGTTGATGCCAATTTGTGCCCAAACAGGCCGGCAAGCGCCCGTGTCCGAAATTCACCTTCCTTGATATGGCAAGACGGATCGGTCCTCCGCGCTATCTGCGGTCCATTAGCCCGCCGCTAACCATGAGGAGGAAACTCCGCGCGCGGCAGTGAAATCTCGACCTTTGCCACGGCCCCTGCAGCTTCCTCGATGGCGAGACGCCCGTTCGACCGCCTGACGAAGTCTTCGACCATCCCGATCTGGGTAAACATCTGGGACGAGCTCACGGCGATGTTTCCATTCGCCATCGCCTTGAGCGAAATCACGACGCAATTGACTGCGGCCCGATCCGCAGCATTGACCACCGAGCAGCCGGCCTCGAAGCGCAGCGCGCCGCCTTCCGGCATCGCGTTGCGCGCGGTTATTCCGAGACAAAGCAGCGCTGCCATGAGCTGGCCTGGATCAGCAAAGGCGTTCGGCGTCTCGGCCGCCACTTCGGTGGTGATCTCGATCTGCGACCCCAGGGTAGGACGAAGCAGACGGCCGACATCGGTCAGCAGCTCGTTGATGTCAACTTGACACGGCTGGGGCGGCCGCCCGCGGGCGAAAGCCAGGAGCTGTGAGGTCAGCCGTGCACCTCGACTCGCAGCCTCGTCGATCAACCGCGCCACGGCCGCAAGCTCCGGTCGATCCGTCACAGCTTGGGCAAGTATATCGATGGTCCCCGTGATGACCGTCAGGACATTGTTGAAGTCGTGAAGTATGCCGCCGGCGATCTGGCCGACCAGCGCCATGCCCTGCCCTTGGCTCAGTAGCGTCTGCTCCTCGTCTTGCGATGCAGGCTGATCAGGCTTCTGTTGTTGAAATCGTGCCGCCATTTTCGCTGCATTCCTGGATTTGACGAACCGATGCCGCGATTTGAAATCCCTCCAGCGCAGGCTCCGAATCCGTCTGCAGGAGTGCAAATCGAAACGCGATACGGGACTCGTGGACCGCCGCCGTCGTCGCCATTCGCGAACAACATTAAAGCCATTGACTCCGACGGCTCGACACGCAGGCGTCACCTGCTTGAGCCAAGTCGCCGCGCGAGATCGACTTCCACACCGACAACTCGAGTAGTGATCGCCCCAGATTGCAAAGGCGACCATTGCGGATCAAGCGTGAGAACCCGACGAATCAGCGCGTTCATTCACTCTCGTCTGCAATGCCGCGGCCTGTCAATCACACCGACACGAAGTTACATCGTCGACTCCCATCATGCGTCATGTTGTTCAATGCCCATCGGACGGAATGCTGGCAGCGCAAGCGCAAGGACGGGCTCGGCATTTCATGCCGAGCTACTTCACGCCTCACGATCGATCCGGCGCGGTCGACAATGCAACAACCCGCTGTTCGCCAGGCGCGCGCGGCGAACCACCATGTCCGGCCGACGCCTGAACTGAACTGAACTATCTCGTTCAGCGTCCCTGTGCATCTGCACAATACCACCCACACAAATCAGAGCGAATTTAGCTAAAAATCGAACGAAGGCTTTCCGGCCGATTTCTCTTGTCAGAGGAACGCACGAGATTCATTGTGTGGGGTGATCAGCGTGCATTGTCGGCTGGCTGGAGGCGTCCTTACCAGCAAGGCAGGAGATCTGACTTTGGACACGAGCCCGCGCTCTCCGAATGGATTTTTGTCGGCGCTGACTGAAGACGATTTTGAGCTCATCCGCCCCCATTTGCGGGTCGTTGATCTGCTCCAGGATTCGACCCTCGCCGAGGTCGGGGAAAGGCTACAGCGCGCTTATTTTCCCCATCGCGGCGTGATTTCATTGGTTGTCAATCTGGCACGCGGCGAGCGCGTGCAGGTCGCCATGATCGGACGCGACAGCGTGTTCGGCGCCGCATCGGCGCTCACCGTGGAACCGATCGCGCTGAACAGCGCCGTCGTGATGGTGCCCGGCGTCGCGACCACGATCGAGCTCGATCGCCTTCGCGCTGCGGCCGACCAAAGCCCTACGTTCCGGGCGCTGCTCATCAGGCACGCACTCGCCATCTACGTGCAGACCCAGCAGACTGCGGGCTGCAACGCGGCCCATACCGTCGAATCCCGGCTCGCACGCTGCCTATTGCAGACGCACGACCTGTCCGGCGGCAGCAAGCTTTATCTGACCCAGGAATCGCTGGCGCATATGATCGGCGCGCGCCGCAACAGCGTCTCGCTGGTCGCCAGCACCTTGCAGCAAGCGAACTTCATCCATTACAGTCGCGGCCATATCGATATTGTCGATCTCGAGGGCTTGAAGAAGACCGCTTGCGAATGTTACGCCGCGGTCAAGACACAGTACGACCGCCTGGTGCGACCGCGCTCCTCGCTCTGAATTCGTCGAGATGTTCCGCGAGCCGCTGACGCCGCCTCCGTAGAATTACGGCGCCCTTCACAATCCCGACAATTGTACGGGACGGCATTAACGCGCTGTTCAACGGGCACTGATAATTGTCAGATGCTGACGAGCGCGAGTCCAAAAGCGTCGAATAGTCTTCGTGCTGAATATCTCGCCCGTGTTCGGCTGATGACGAAACGCGCGGAGTAACGTGACATGGCCTTTGATCTGTCGATGCCCATCCTGGTGGTCGATGACTACGCCACGATGATCCGGATCATCCGCAACCTGCTGAAGCAACTCGGATTCGAGAACGTCGATGATGCCAGCGATGGATCGGCTGCGCTGTCAAAGATGCAGGCCAAGAAATATGGTTTGGTCATCTCCGACTGGAACATGGAACCGATGACCGGCTACGATCTGCTCCGGGAGGTCCGCGCCAGCCCCGAGCTCTCGAAAACGCCCTTCATCATGATTACGGCGGAGTCGAAGACCGAGAACGTCATTGCCGCCAAGAAGGCAGGCGTGAGCAACTATATCGTGAAGCCGTTCAATGCGGCGACGCTCAAGACCAAGATGGAAGCCGTGTTCGGTCCGGCCGAATAGATCGGCCGCCCATTGACAGCGGTGGCGGATTGCATGCTCAGCCGCCGTTTTCGCGCCTGCCGTGTCGACGCCACACGCGGTTCCGCGGAATTCTCGTCCCGATTGTCCGCCGCTCGTCCGTAATCCTACGGGATCGAAAATTTACGAGGGCGTCAGAGGCGCCAGCTTAAACCAAGCGGTGGGCCTGCCGAGCGATGCCTAGGCCGGCACGGGAAAGGCAACATGCGCAACGAACTCCTCGTGATCGAAGATGCCGACGTGCATCTGTCAATTCTGCGGAAGATTGCCGCTCAGGCCGGCTTCAACACAACGGGTGTGAACTCGGTCGAAGGGGCCTGCACCGTGCTGCGGCGACAGACCTTCGACTGCATCACGCTCGACCTCTCGCTCGGCGAACGATCCGGGATCGAGGTCCTCGAGCTGCTGGCCGAACTGAAATGTCGTGCGCCGGTCATCATCATCAGCGCATCCGACGACAAGGCGCTCGCAGAGACTGTGCGCATCGGAAACTTTCTCAGCGTCAACGTCTGTCCGCCGTTCGCGAAGCCGATCAATCTGCAGCTGCTTCGAGAGACCTTGAAGCAGATCGCGACGGATACCGAGCGGCAGAAACTGGTCAGATCCGCCGGCTGGTAGCAAAAGATGGCTGCTTCCAAACGCGTCCTGGGCGTGCCGGCTGCGATCGCGCTGGCCCTGATCGGCATCATCGCCGGCAGCAACCTGTTCTTTCTCAGCAATCTGCGCGAACGCGCGCTGCAGGAGAGCGAGGAAGAACTCAGCCGCTATAGCCTGACGCTTGCGGAGAACGCCGACCGCTCGCTCAAGTCCGTCGACCTCGTTTTGTCGAGCGTCGGCGACTACCTCGTCCGTCGCGGCGCCGTGGATGCAACGACCTTTCGCGTGGCCGCCTCCGATATCGAAACCCACCACCTGTTGAAGGAGAAGATCGCGGGCCTGCCGCAACTCGATGCTGTCACCCTGATCGACGCACAAGGCAAGCTGCTCAACTTCTCCCGTTATTGGCCCATCCCCGACGTCAACATCTCCGATCGTGATTATTTCACAACATTGAAGGCAGATGCTGCGCCCGGAACCGTCATCAGCATGCCGTATCAGAACCGCGGCGACGGCACCTGGAACTTCTATCTCGCCCGCCGCCTGAACGACGCCAAGGGCGAGTTCATGGGACTGATGCTGGGCGCCCTGTCGGTGCCCTATCTTGAGAACGTATTCGGCTCCACTTCGCTCGGACTCGATGCCAACGTCGCGCTGCTGCGCGACGACGGCGTGATGATCGCACATTTCCCGCCGGTCAATGAGCTCGGCAGTCCCTCGTCGGGATTCGGCCAGCGCACCCTTGCGGCCGGTGGCGTGCTTCGCGAGCCGAGCCGCAAGACCGGTGAGGCGAGGCTGCGCGCGGCAAAGATGCTGCCGAGCTATCCGGCCACCGTTGTCGTCTCCGTCTCACAAGAACATGCGCTCAGAAGCTGGCGCGCCATGGCGACCCTGCTCACGATCATGTCGCTTGTCAGCACTGTCGCCGTGCTCGCCGCCGCGGTGCTGATTACGCGCTGGTGGCGTCGACACGAGCACCTGATTCATGCCGCGGAGGCGGCGAATGCGGCAAAATCGACCTTCGTGGCCATGATGAGCCACGAAATCCGCACACCGATGAACGCAGTGCTCGGGCTCGCCACCACGCTGCTCGAGACCGATCTCGATCCCGAGCAGCGGCGCTCGGTGGTCGCGATCCACAACGCCGGTGACAGCCTCCTGGAGATCCTCAACGACATTCTCGATTTCTCCAAGCTGGAGTCCGGCCAGCTCTCGCTTGAAGACATCGCGTTCTCCGCCGAGGCGATGGTCCACAACGCCCTCTCCATCATCGGGCCGCGAGCGGCCGCCAAGGACCTTACGATCAGAAGCGTCATCGATCCCGAGCTGCCGCCGGCGCTGATTGGCGACGCCGGCCGCATCCGCCAGATTCTGCTGAACCTGGTGTCGAACGCGGTGAAGTTCACCGCGGCAGGCGAAGTCATCGTCACGACCAGCTGCGTCGCTCGGGACGGGCAGAAGGCAACGATCGAATGGTCGGTCAGCGACACCGGCATTGGGATCGCGCCCGAGAAAATCCGCACGCTGTTCGCCAACTTCGTGCAGGCTGATGCCTCCATCAATCGGCGCTTCGGCGGCTCGGGCCTCGGTCTTGCGATCTGCAAGCGCCTGACCGAACAGATGGGCGGCGAGATCAACGTATCATCGACCCTGGGCCGCGGCTCGACGTTCTCGTTCCGCCTCACGCTGCCGATCGCGGAGACGGCGGCTGCGCCCGAACAGAATGACGACGGCATCTTCGCGGCGTTGCAGAGCCGGATCGCGGCGTTCGGTCGGCCTCTGCGCGTGCTGGTCGTCGACGACAACCCGACCAACCGGCTGGTCGCGACGAAAATGCTGAAGGAATTCGACATCCAGACCGACACGGCCTGCGACGGCGCCGAGGCCGTCACAGCCGCCAACCGCTTCAACTACGACCTGATCCTGATGGACGTCCGGATGCCGGAGATGGACGGCTTCCAGGCCACGCGGACCATCCGTGCGCGCGGCGAACGGCGCTCCGAGGTTCCGATCATTGCCTTTACTGCCAACGCGTTCATGGAAGATATCAGGGCCTGCAGAGAGGCAGGCATGAACGATTTCGTCGTCAAGCCCGCGCGCAAGAAGGCGTTGGTGGAGGCGATCCTGCGCGTCCTCCCGATCCCGATGCCTCCCGCCGCGAGGGACACGCTGAAGGGATCTGCGGCTCCGCCATTGCAGCCCACGGAAACGAGCGGTTCGCTCGCGACGCTACGATTGGAGACCGAAGTCGCGCCTGAGCCCGCGCTCGACCACGAGGCCTATGCCGAGCTGCTGGGCGAGATCGGCGAGGATGCAGCACGGGAGATCCATTCCGTCTTCATCAGCGAAACCGATGCACGGTTGAAATTGCTGCGCGAGCTCTCGCTCAATCGCGAGCGCATCCGGATTGGTCGGGAGGCCCATTCGCTGAAGAGCGCTGCAGGAACCTTCGGCTATCGACGGCTTGCGAGCCTCGCTTTGGCGCTGGAGAAGAGCGCGCCGCGCCTCTCGAAGGAGGACTACGCGGAGCTGCTGGACAGCATCGATGCGGCCTATGCCGCGGCCCGCGCACAGGAGCTGGAGGAGACGCAACCGAACTAATGTGACGGCTCAGAGAATTTGCTTCAGTGTCTCGGCGAAGTGCATCGAGCGAATCTCCGAATCGAACCACACCGGAATCCGGAACTTCTGATGACCTTCGAGTCCGTAGTTCGCCTATGAGATCGCTGCAGCGCCGTCGCTGTTTCGTCAATTTTGACTGATTTTTCGGACGCGTGTCGCATGTAGCGCCCGCGCCAAAACCCTGCCGTACTTCTACGGCCCCCGATTTTCACAAACGACTAATGATGAATTGCGACACTCCTGCGAACATAGGAGATGTGTCCATGTTTACATTCGAAACAGCCGACCAGAAGGAAGTCAGGCGTTTTCGCATCGCGCAGTTCAACGGCAGACCGGCAACTGTAAAATCCGGTGGCGCCACCATCACGGGCCATGTGCGTTCGGTGATGGAAAAGGAAGCCAGTGTGCCGCCGCGCTGGACCATCACCATCGTTCCAATGCCGCCAAAACCGGAAGCTCCGTTGCGGCCGACGTCGCGCGTGCGCCCGTTCGCGGAAGACTATTTCTAATTCTAACAGCTCGCGGCCAAGGCTGCAGAGCAGCCGCGAGCTTTTGCCACAGACGCTTGTGGCCTTGCTGGCGCGATGTGCCCCGGCCAAGTCGACGCGGTGCCGACGCCCTATCTCAGTCCAGCGCCTGGAGCAGCGCAGCTCGAACCAGCTCGGCGGTATTGCGGGCGCCAAGCTTGCGCATCGCCTCAGCGCGATGGCTCTCGAACGTGCGTGGGCTGATCCTCATGCGCAAGGCGCCCTGCTTGTTGGAATAGCCCTCGCTGATGAGCTGCAACACCTCGCGTTCGCGCGGCGTCAGCGGCCTCTGCTGGCGGGCAACCGGGGCCGGGACGCTTGGCATCGAGGCGCCACCGGCTGCATTCTGATCGGCAGAGCGTGAGCGCCCTGTTGTCGAAGGCACATGCGAGCCCGAGATCTGGCGGACCAACGCACAAACCCGCTCTGTCTGTTCGACCGCATTGTCCACGATCGCCTGCAGATAGCGTCGCTCCGTGCGTGTCTGCGCGATCTTGTCACTCTGCTGCTTGATCTCGCCCATGTAAAGCAAGAGTGCCATCAGCGAGCCGTTTAGCTGGCGCGCAAGCGCATCGCCGCTCGGTTCCGCGCCTGGCACGTGGGTCGGCACGCCTGAATTGAAGTCCGAGGAATTTGGACTCTCCTCCAGAAGCCGATGGTCAGCGAGCTGTCGCCCAGGCACCGTCGGCATGGGCCGATCGTCGACAATGATCTTGCTCGGCTGTGGCATGCCCGGGATTGTGTCCGAAAACATGCTTAACGAGCGTTAACTTCCCGATCCGTATTATTACGGGAATTCGAAATAAGCCCTTACAACGCATGGGCAATTTTCTCGCCCTGGTTGCAGACGCATCCGCCCCCTCTCCGTGCGTTCATCACTTCCTAAGATAGACGTGGCCTTCTGCGCCTTGCGTGTCGCCCGCCGCCCGGTCCATCGGACCGCCAGAGCCCCGGCAATTTTCGTTTACTCGGTTTGATTAATCGAGTGCGAACAATTTTGTGTTTGCATCGGTCATTCTCGCCCCCGGTGCGAGCGAGCCAGGCGTTTCGCAGAAAACCAGACCTCAATGGGATCGATCGACAGGATCTGGGAATTCCTGCAGCGGCTATCGCCGCTGACGCGGAGCTGTTTGCTCAGCGAGCTCGAACGGCTCGAAATGAATGGCGTCGAGATGCCTGGCTCGTCCGACATCCAGGCGCGGCTGCGTGCTGAGTTCCGCAAGGACGGCACCACGCATCACCGGACCGCGAACCCATCCCGATATTTCTTCATGCCGATCGAGCAGTTATTGATCGACGGCTCGCCCGAGCATGCCAATTCGGGGCGGATCGCGCGCTCATCGCTGGCGCCGATCTGGGAATGGATCAGCCGCGATCTGCTGCCGACCATGGCCCGCGACTACAATGCCCAGATGAAGGATCTGATCGCGTCCGACCGGCAGCGCGAGATTCGCCAGGCCGCCAACGCTTTCCAGACCAAGGTGACGAAGTCCTTCGAGGGCGTGCTGGCGCGTTCCGATGGCCCGGAGCAGGTCCGTGGCAAGCTCAAGGCCTACACGGCAGCCCGCTCCGTGTTCGAGGACGTGATCAAGCTGATGCAGGCCCTCCAGGCGCGCGACGAGCTGGCGAAATTCAACGATACGCTGCCGGAACGGATCGTGGAGTTCGACGATCCCCAGGTCAAGAAGATGACCGCCCTGCTCGATGGCTTTCGGAAGAAGACGCCGGAGGCGGTGCCCTTTGCGCTCGCGCTCGTGGCCAAGCGATTGAAGGAACCTTGGCAGTTACTGCGCCTCGCCACCAAGGCAGCCCGCAGCAAGAACGCCGCGGACGTCGCCGCGACGCCCTATGCAATTGCCGTATCGATGGTGCTGGACCAGCTCGAGGACAAGCGCCTGGCGCTTCGGATCGCCTTGAAGAACAACCGCGTGGTCGTTGCCAAGGAAATCTTGACCGACATCTACGACACCGAATACGCCATACAGGTGCGCCTCGATCGGCTTGAGGACTCCGATTGGGGCAGACGGTTGCAGAGCATCATGCAAGCGATCGAGACCATGGTCGCAGCCGAAGTAAGCCGCTTCCCGCAGGAGGTCGGCCATGTGCTCGGGTCTCGTCGGCTCCGCAGCCATCGTTCGCTCAGCGGCCGACTGACTTATTTCGCCTATAAGGGCCGCGACGCAATCCAGGACGGCGCCGCCTTCTGCAAGCGGCTGATCGGCTGACGACCGCTCAACTTCGCCCCCAATCTCGAAGGCGTGAGGCGCGATCATCCTTCACGCTGGCGCCGAAGCGCGACTATGGGCGTCGGCTGCGCCGCCCCAGAAACGTGTCCAGGAACCGTCCGGAGAACACGAATCTGAGCCACCAATAGGCCAGTCGTCGTGTCGTCATCAGGTCTTCCTTATCGCCGCGACCAGCGTGTCTCTTGATTATCGCACTGCGCAATGATCGCGTGTGAGTTGCTTCACATTTGCCGGAGAGAGGTCCTGTCAGCACCTTTGCGGTTTACAGACCAACGCTCCACGTCGATGCTCGCGCGCGATCGGCGCCGAACGCCGTTGACGCTATGTGAAGAGAACACGACATGAGATCGACATCGGCATTGCTGACCGCCCTCGCCGTCCTGACATCGGCCGCCGTCTACAGTTCGGGCAGCATCGCTCAGACACCGCCGGCCAGCACGGCAACGCCGATGCCCGACAATGCCGTGCTGTTGACGGTCTTTCTCAAACACGATCAATCGCGCCCGCTGAGCGAGCTTAATGCGCAGCTCGAGAAGCAGGGCTTCTACAAGGCATTTCCGCCCGCGGGCGTGGAGGTGGTGAGCTGGTACGTGATGATGGGGATCGGCCAGGTCGTCACGTTGCGGCTGCCGGCGTCACGGCTGCGCGAGGTCAACCGGATTCTGGAAGACACCGCGTGGGGCTCGTATCGCACCGAATTTTATCCGACGTATGACTACAAGGCTGTCGGCCTTGCCTCGCACGAGAAGGCCGCGCAGTAGCGCCATCGGCAATCCGCAGCGTCGCCTGCCGACGCTACTGCTGCACATCATGGTTGCGGTTCTCCCATGCAATGATCTCGAGGCGCTTGATCGCGGGCAGGGCTTTGCCGGGGGGGGGGGCGGCCTGTCGGACCGTCCGACCACCACCGAGATCTTTCGACGCAGCCTATTCGTCCCGGCCATGGACCTGCGCCGGCGGCGCGGTTGCTTCCAGCGCCGTGAACGGCTCCAGGATGCGATAGCTATGCTCGGCTTGGGCCGGCACCAGCCAGGAATCACCGGGTCCGAGTTTGACGATCTGGCCTTCGAGGCTGAGCTCTGCACGTCCGGAGATCACGTAACCGACGGTTTCGTAGTCGCGGCGCACCGGTTGCTTGGCCTGAGGCTGCTCCGCTTTCCACAGCCGCATCGCAACGCGCTTGCCCGAAGCGAGATAGATCTGCCCCATTGCCCCTTCAGGGGCGGTCTCCGCGGAAGCAGATCGGTTCATGCGGGGCGCGGGAACGCCGAAGCTCGGCTCACAACCGCCGATCGGTGTATTCGGCCGGTCGGGGACGCACCGCGATGCGTCGTTCAGCTCTTCGCCATCCGCTCGCGCGCCGATTTGAAGCCCGCGACGAAGCGCGCCAAGGTGTCGGAGGTCTTCCCGCGCGGCAGCATCACTTCGATCAGCGAGAACTGTCCGCGCCGTGCCACGGCGCGATCGAGCGCCGCAGCAAGTTCGCCGCGCGTCGTCACCCGCTCGCCGGTCCCGCCGATCGCATTGGCAACCTCTGCGAAATGCCAGTCGTCGAGATTGTTGAAGCGCGATTCCGGCTGGAACACGCGCAACATCTCCCAACTGCAATTGTTGAACAGCACGACGATCGGATCGAGGCCGTGGCGGCGGCAATTGCCGAGCTCCCAGCCGGTCATCTGGAACGCGCCATCGCCGACCAGGATCAGCGGCCGCAGGCCGGTCGCGGCGACGCCGAAGCCGGCCGGCACGCCAAAGCCCATGCCGGCATAATAACCCGGTGCGGCCAGCGCAGTGTTGTCGATCTCCATCGCCGTGAACAGACAGTCGCCGATATCAGATGTCATCGGCATCTTGCCATAGCGATCGAACATGTCGTTGATCGCGGTCGCGACATCGGACGGCGCGAGTGGTTGATCATCCTGCGGCAAACCGCGTGGATAGGTCGAGCGCTGCCGCGGCATGCCGGCGCGCGGGGGCTGCGGCACGGCCCGGCTCTCCAGCGCGCCGATCAGATCGGAAAGCGGCATGTCGCGATAGACATGATGGCCGATCTGCACCTCGCGGCTCGAGGCCATGATCGTCCGCCGCGGGTCGGGCGCCCGGTTCGACAGCGCGAAATTGGTGTCCGACAGAATGACCCCGAGCATGAGCACGAGATCGGCCTCTTCCACCACGCGCGTGATCGCAGGATCGCCGGCTACACCGAGATAAGTGCCGGCAACAACATCGTCGGCCTGATCCAGCAGGCCGCGGCCCATGAAGGTCGTGACCAGCGGGACGTTGAGCTTGCGCGCCAGTGCGGCGATCCTGTCCTCGACGCCATAGCGACGGATTTCAACATCGACCACGATGACGGGCGCCAACGCATGTTGGAGGCGGCCGAGGATCTCCTCGACGCATTCGCCAAGCGCCTCAGCATCGGCCCGCCGCGGCGGCAGCGCCACGACCGGTTCGACCTCGGCATCGACCATGTCGCGGGGAAATTCGAGATAGACCGGCAGCGACATCTCCCTGGCGCTACGCAATACGCGCGCAATCTGCGCCGGAGCGGTGGCCGGATCACTCAGCACCGCCTGATCGCAGGTGATCTCCTTGAACACGGCAAGCTGCGTGTCGATCGTGCGCGCCTGGTGATGCAGCAGGAAGCCTGAGACTCGCTCGCGTGCGCCGGGCGCGCCTGCGATCACCACGACCGGCGAGCGCTCGGCATAGGCGCCGGCGATCGAATTGACCAGGTTGAAGGCGCCGGCACCGTAGGTCACCACGGCCACACCGAGGCCGCCATGGTAGCGCGCGGCGGCATCGGCGGCGAAGCCCACTGCCGGCTCATGGCTCAAGGTAAAGCTCGGCAGGATGTTGCTCTCCTCGATCACCTTGAACAGCGGCAGCACGAAATCACCGGGAATGCCGAAGATTTCGCGAGCGCCGTGTTCCCTTAGGGCGGCGAGAAGCGCATGGGCAAGAGCTGGCATCGGATATCCTAGATAGGGCTCGCTGCGATGGTTCGTCGTTACACAATGCGGCAGCCGGTGCCAACGCACAAGGAGCGGCGCTGGCGGTGATGCCGACCAAGGCCGACTTCGCTCAATTGCCGCCAGTCGACACGTTCTGCGATCGCTGGGCGTGCAGTTCGGGGACTGTGGGCTCCGGTGACAGAGAGCGCGAATCGCGCGGCAAGGGGCGCGACCATGCCGAGCTTCATCATCACCGTTCTGCGGTTGGTGATTGGCAAGAACAGGAAGACAAAAAGGGCAAGCACGAGCACCAGGTCGAAAGCATCGAATATGGCTCACCTCCTCCGTGGCGGAGAAGATGCGGCCGAACCCCGGCAACGACTGTGGATCGCGTCACATTCAGCGCGGCGCGAGAATGCCGAAGCCGTGCGCGGGAATGACGACGTCCGTCACCTGATCCTTGCGATGGACTGCGAGTTCACCTGCGATGCTTTGGGCAGCCGCCGGAACGGTTCGCGTCACCGGGGCATCCGAGACGTTCAGGGCCGTCCAAAGTCGAGAACTGCCGCAGGACGCCTCAATGACGACGTCCGTATTGTGCAATTCGACCATTCGGCTTCGCGCGCAATGCAGCCACGGATGGCGCCGCCGCAACCCGATCAGGAGCTGATGCAGCCGGTAGACAGGCCAGCCGAACGGGGCGAGGCCATCGGGCGCTGCTGGAAAGGCGGGGCGGATCGCATCGTCACCGCCGGCGCGATGCTCCTTGATGCCGCGGAACGCCTGCTCGTCGCCGGCATAGATGGACGGCGTGCCCGCAATTGTCATCAGAATGGCCAGGGCATGCGCCAGATGGCGCTCGTCCTTCAACTGGCTCGCGATCCGCGTCACGTCGTGATTACCGATGAAAGTCTGGGGCACGAAGCTATCGAGCAGCGCGTTGTGCCGCTCCAGCGCCCAGGCGAGCTCGAAGAAGTTGCGATCGTTCAGCGCGCTCCAGATCGCCTTCCATAATTCATATTGCGTGACGGCATCGACGCCGGTCTCGCGCACGAAGCCGGCATAGTCGCCATGGATCACTTCGCCGAAGATGTACGCGTCGGGGTGCCTGGCGCGGACCAAAGGCAGCACCTTGTGCCAGAACGATCGCGGAACGGCGTAGGCGGCATCCAGCCGCCACCCGTCGGCACCCCGGTCGAGCCAATGATTCATGACGCGGGTGACATAGTCGGCGACCTCGGACGCATCATGGTTGAGCGCGACGAGCTGGGCGTGGCCTTCGAAGGTCGCGTAGTCGGGCTCCGACATCCCGGCGGAATTCACCGGCCACGCCAGTCGAAACCAGGCGGCGTCATCGGTATTGGCGCGGCTCGCGATCGCGCGTTGAAAGCGTGGGAAATCGCGTCCGACATGATTGAAGACGCCGTCGAGCACGACCCGCAAGCCCTTGGCGTGGGCAGCCGCAATCAGCGCGTTGAAGTCCTCCTCCTCGCCAAGCCGTGGGTCGATCCGGAAATGATCGATCGTGTCATAACTGTGGGTGGAGGACGCGAAGATCGGTGCCAGCAGAAGCGCGGATGCGCCGAGCTCGACGGCATAATCGAGCCAGCCGATCAGACGGCGCAAGCGGTGCGTAACGATAGCATCCGCCGTAAGCTGAGGCTCGGCACCGACGAACCCCAAAGGATAGATGTGCCAGAACACGCTTCGCTCGACCCAGCCAGGCAATGCCTCACCTCCTTGCGACTTGGTATCGATCGTCGCCTCATACAGCAGCAATTCTCCTCTGAGCACTCAACCTATCGCTTAAGGTCTGGCCAGGAGCCACAGAAAACAGAGTCGATTTCAATCGAACTTCACATGCTATCTCAACGAGATCCGACACTCGGAGGCTACCAAACCAGCTTGCCCGCGTGGTGACGGATTTAGCGTCTGGGCGAGTGAACTCGCATCGGGATCCCGCCGGCATTGAGCTTGACGCGTTACTCTTTATATCCCTATTTAATGATCATCGAACTTAATCCGTTTTTGCCTAAACATTTCTTCTAAGAGCCGCATATGGCAAGCGCATTCCAAACAATTGTCGACTTCTACGTTCGGAATGGAAACAGCAAGGCCATTCAGGACTCGCTGGCGCATCGGCGGAAGCTGACCAGCGATCTGAAATCGATCTCCAACGCCGATCGTCATCTTCCGCTGCTCGAGGAGTTAACGGAAGAGATCGGGTTGCTGGAAGGAGGCTTGAAACGCCTGCAGGGACTGGCCGAGGCGGTCCCTGCTCCAAATATCACTCAGCCTCCCATTCAAGATTCTCCTCCTCAAAATGAAGTAAAGCTTGTCGGCTTGGAGGTGTCTGCCTCGACCACCAGTCCGCACGCCACGAAAGACCAGCACGAAGCATCCCCGACTCGTAAGCCAGTCGAGGTGCTAGCCGTTCGTGTGTCGGGAGCGCGCCCTCAGCAGACAATCGGGACGGCCGCTTTGGAAGGCGAGCTTCAAGGGCGGTCGACGCCGATTCAAATTGTCGGGTTGACGGTCGGCGATGCATCCCCCGGCTCCGACCATCAAAGTGATAAACAGGTCGGCAGCAACGAAAAGAATGATCTTCCGGGCGACTCGACCTGAACTATCGAGACAAGTTAGGAAACGAGATAAGTCAGGAAAACTGACGCACCAGCGTCATTCGACCGAACAATGCAAAATCTCAGATCATGAAACCGCCTGAGCGAGCGTAGATCTGTCTTGGGCCGGCCATCACCCGCAAGTCTGGCCGAGGTAAAACTCCGGTCCCAGCAAATACGATCTTGACAACTGGTGATGCCAGATCGTCTTCCGAACACGCTAACTGGGAAGGAGCGTCGAGGCTTCGGCCTGTTGCCAAGCTTGCAGCAGCACGACGCGCCAGATTTCAGGCGGAAGATCTAGTGCAGGACGACCGGAAGCCCGACCGGAAGCCCCATTTCTCGGGCGACCAAATTCGACGCATTCCTGATCTCGTCCTTGGTCATTTGTTCGATATCACGCTCGGCCTCACGTACCGCGGCCCGCAATTGAATCAATTCACGAAAGCATTGGGCGAGCTGTTGATTCGTCAATAACTTTGGCATCCGATCTCTATCCATTTTTTTGTTTGCGGCGGCCGAGGTCTCACGGAGACAGAAGCTCCATGTTCCTCACATTTAATAGCACACGCATTATCAGGCGCATTATGAACTGCTTCACTATCACCGCCCCGGCGCACACGCTCCTGGTTTCGCTTGGCGAATCCATCGACATCTGCGGGCGTCGACTTCTAACACAGAGAAGCGGCCTGTTAACCATTAGACGACGCCCGTACGATCGACACAGATCTGCTCTCGCCGAGGGCTGTTTTCGGCCGTGACTAGCTAACGACGCAGATCGTTTGCCCGGCACCGGCAGAAAGCTGCACATCGAACACGCCAACATCCAGATTTGACGCGTTGCCCGAACGGCGGGAGCCAAAGACCAGCTGTAAGGGAAGATTTAATGCGAAAACGGTAATATAATGCAGCCGCCATCCCAGCATCGCGAAGCTCGGATCAGGCGAGCGAGGAGCAACCGCGAGATCGCAGAGGGAGCTCGCTCGAATCAGAATGTCCAAGACATCCTTGGGTCCGACAACGGCTAGCGCTGATCGCGGCAAACGATATAGTGCGAGCTTGATTCAGCAGTTGCCGGGGCAAGTGCGGAAGCGTCCTGCGGCCGGCCGTATTCTGACAGGAATGTCTTCATGAAACTCCTTTCCGCTGTTGCGCTTGTCCTCGGCCTTTCGGTCATTCCCCTTTCACAGTCCGCCGCCGTCGACCTGGGCCCGGGCTTCTTGGGGACCCTTCCCGTCTATTCGGGCGATTATCCTTACTATGATGGAGCATACCCGCCCAATCCGCTCTTCGCGCCTTACGGATATTATGCCTGCCGTGGGGGGTGCTGCCGCAAGGCAGTGCCAGTGGGCCGGCATTGGCGAAACGTAATTGCGTGCAGCCCGGTCCATTTTTCGCGGTCGAGGATAGATTGAACCATCTCGGGTGGCGGTCTCGGCTGTCTTTATAGCCGAGCTTCCAACCGCACCGCTGCTGGTCGAAGCAACCGGCCCATCGGCACCGGCAAGCTGATCCTCGTTGCTCGCGGGCACCGAATGCTGATGTCGTGAGGCAAGGTGAGCTGCTCGCAAGCGGCAAAGCTGAAGAGCAGGGCCGCGGCCAGCTTAAGTCACAGGGAGATGAACCTGGGCATCCACCAATGCCTGGGCCATTCATTGTTCTGTGGGCATTTTACTGCCCGCGGTGTGAGATGAGCGGGATTGATATCCCGGCTCGTTCGCCATGCGCGACCTCGAGGCCCCGCCTCGCCTGGCCCCTTGATGGCCATGTACGTCATGACTTCATCGCCAGGCTGCGTCGTCTTGATGAACCCAGGTTGGGAGAGAGAGGCTCATGTCCTGCGGTGAGCGCAATGCGACCACATTGAGCGATCCGCAACTCGCGGCGCAGCCGCTTGATCTCGAGAAATTGGGCGGCCAAGTCCGGAGCCTTATCCTGCTCCAGGACCTTAAGTTCGTCACTCTGGTGGGCCAGTCTTATCTGCAGCGAGCGCCGGTTTTCCATTTTTTGGCATCTCCTAAAAACTGTCGCATTCCTGCATCGGGCGTGCCAACTGCTATTGCATCATTTTGTTGCAACCAAGCTCCTATTGACACGACCCGATCGGCCTTTCGCCCGCACGGGCCGTTCTAAATGTTTTGTTATGGGACAGGCTGGCCATTCGGGATGTATGACGTCTAAACCGTCTTGGTGTCATGCGCACAACAGGGCCATCTCTGGCGAGGTTTCCAGCCGGCGGCTCATGCGAGTTGCCCGAGCAAGCGCCTGCTCTCGCCCCTGCAAAGCTGCTCCGCTCCCCCGAGACATCGATTCGCCGCCATCCGATGAATAAAACGTCGCCAGGAAAACCCAACGGGTTAACCATAACGGGTTAACCAAACGGGTTCATGGCGCGGCTCACCGTGGCGAGGGCATCACGTGCCCGCGCACGCCGGAAGAAGGCCAACATTGACTCGAGCGCGAGACAAACCTTCCGATCGAGGCGGCGCCACCTGAGTTGCAACAACGAAAGGGGGCCAAGTTTTTTGGGGTTTTTCCGCGGTCCACAATTCTGAAAAGAAGACCGATTAAACTGCGTGGCTTGGGCCGGATAGAGATCCACACTCGCGTCCAGGCTTTAACCCGGCCGTATCTTGTCATCCTGGATTCAACGGCTTGCCGCCGATCCCGGCGTCAAAAATGACCTCGCGGCATTTTAGAGCTTGCAAGGGCCGATACCGTACCAAAGGCCAAGCTTCAGGCATCATCGCCTTAAAAATTGATATTGCGCCACACAAATAGCCATCGTATATTGTTTTAGTTAACGGATATTTAAATCGACGATTTGAACTCAATTTCTCGCTGGATCGAAATTAAATAGGCGGTGGCGGCGGCTATGTCGATTAAATCTGATGTTAATGAACAGACTGCGCACTATGCATATTCGGTTAGCCCGAACTCGAAGGCGCTCTCATCCGGCATTGTATCTTATGGACTACTAAGCTGCGACGCGACCGTCATTTTCGTATCGGCTCTCATTGGCGGCGTGGGGTATCAATTTCTCGCCGGAAACTCCGGTTCCGAATACGTGCTTGAAAGCGGCGTCGGGTTGCTCGCCAGCATATTGTACGTTCTTAGAATGCATGGAAGCGGCCATTATGATTTTCAGGAAATTGCCAAGCCGAGAGTTGAGCTCAAGGAAATACTTGTTTGCTGGTTTAGCACCGGCCTGCTCCTTGCGTTCATTGCGTTTCTTCTGAAGATCAGCGTCGTTTACTCACGCGGTGCTTTTATTATCTTCGGCTCTCTCGCAGCCGTTGGGCTGCTTCTGAGCCGGAAGGCTGCGAAAGAGGCGATCGCGCGTGCCGTTGAACGAGGCGCGATAGGTGGGCGCGACACTGTCTTGATCGGCGATTTCGCCGAAATGGCTGCTTTGACCCCGGCCGATTTACTGGTTCTCTGCGGCGCTACCGAGGTAAATCGATTTATTCTGGGGGTCGAACGGGATATCTCGGAGCGGTCCCTGCTGGATACGCAGGTCATCAGTGCCGCATCTCAATTCGTGCGGAAACATAACTGCCGGCAGGTCCTCATCGCGCTGCCGTGGAACGACATTGACCGCATAGAGCTGGTCAAGAACCAGATGAAATTGCTTCCGGTTGCATCTCAGTTGCTGCCGGACCTGCGAATCCGATCGTTGACCAGCCTTACCTCGTCCGCGCAGCGAGGAGCTCTCGTCGTCGAGATTCAGAGGGCTCCGCTGTCAGAATGGCAGCGTCTCGTGAAGCGCGGGATGGACGTCGTGTTTTCCTCTCTCGCGATCGTATTTTTCCTGCCGATCATGTTTCTCGCGGCGGCGGCTATCAAGCTCGGAAGTCCCGGGCCTGTGATCTTTCGACAGCTGCGGCGAGGATTTAACGGCAAGGAGTTTGTTATTTACAAATTCCGCACAATGACCGTGCAGGAAAACGGCTCGCACGTCGTTCAGGCAACTCGCAACGATATGAGGGTGACGGGCGTCGGGCGACTGCTTAGAGCAGCTAGCATCGATGAGTTGCCGCAGCTCTTCAACGTGGTCAAGGGCGACATGTCGCTGGTGGGACCGAGACCCCATGCTCTGGCGCACGATAGTTACTTCGAAACAGTCCTGAGTGATTATGCTGTGAGGCACCACGTCAAGCCGGGCATCACCGGCTGGGCTCAATGCAACGGCGCCCGGGGCGAAACGCCGACGGTCCAACATATCGCAAAGCGCGTGAAGCTCGACCTTTGGTACATCAACAATTGGAGCATTTGGCTCGACCTGTTTATTCTCATCAAGACCGTCTTCGAGGTTTTGCGGAAACGGAACGCCTATTGAAGCGGACCATCGGTCGGATGCCTGAGCGGCACGCCGGAGCGAGGTCCTGCGAAGTTCGCTGAGGCATCGACTCTCCCACGGAGAAGGGCAGGATTTGACCCGCGCTCGTGTCTTTCAGGGACGACGCAGAATTTGTTTGACTGGAAAAACGGCGGGTCTTGGATTGATTTGTCCTGACCCGCAATCATCTCGCTCCACGATGAGCTGCCGCTCGCTCGCTACGAGCTACCGTCAGCAGCATGAGCTTGTCGGATAAAATCACAGCTTGTTGCCGGGTGCCTCCGCACCGACAATTCCTCTTTGTCACCCGCCAACCGTCAGGGCGCGTCAGCGGGAGAAGTTCCGCGATACGCGATGATGACGATGATGATGATCAAGACGTGCCGCAAGTACACCAGCGGCAGACGAAGTCCGTCAACCCGCGTGGTCAGCTCGAACGGTCACGCCCCACGCAAACGACGCCGAACCGACGGACAGAATGAAGTTGATCGAGGCCGGCATCCGCCGCTGAGGCCTAAGCCAGCCGGGGTCTTATGCCACTCTGCTTACGACCGCAGCAAAATGAGGATGCCTCGAATACTCCTGCCTACGCTAAGGCCGCCAAAGCGGTGACTCTCTTGCGCCGCTGATACCAGGCAAAGACGCCGGCTATGGCGAGAGTCGACGCCACCAGTGAAATACTCGAAGGAATCGGGGTCGCGGCCACGGTCGAGCCATCTGAGAATATGTTCAGATTTCCAAATCCAAGTGGAAGGCCATCTGTGCCCAGAAGACCAGCGATCGTAAGTTGGCTCACGATCTCCATTGTAACCGCTCCGCTCGGAGCAGGAACGAACACTGGTCCAGCACCAATTCCGTGCGAGCTCGTGTACATATTATAGGAGAGATAATTTATTTCGTTGTAGGATTTCAGGATCTGCCCGGTACTATCGTAAAACTTGACTACAAAATTGTCAGTATAGGAACTGTAGCACGTGGCACAGATCGACGGGTCGCGAACTCCGAGCGTGCTGATATTTATCGATAATCTTGAGGTGTCAGAGCCAATCTGAAAAAAACTATCCGAATAGCCGTCGGGAAGTGGACCGGAATAAGTCGCAGCCGCCGCTGGCGCGCTGGCTCGGAGTAGGACCACCCCGGCCGTCATTGCGGCGAGTAAGGTTCTTTGGATTGGGAACGCCAAAATCATCGCCAGCTCCAATACTCGCAATCTCTGCACACAACCGACCACATAAATCCTATTTTAAGACTTTAATGTGGAGTGTACCGCAAAGCAATGGTCTCTAGCGGGGCGGCCGCCCTACAGTTAATCTCGGAATACTCCGGTGATCGTCGGAACAGAGGCTCGTCGCCCTCCCGTCTATATCTGTATTATCAAGCCATATGCCAATTAATCGCATATGCGGCGGCGAAACTATACATACGGAACGCCCGTCACTTTTGCCCTGCTCTGATCGTTACCAGTGCGGGCTCCGCGCCTGCTTCAGAATACTCGCCCTCCTATGCATCATTCGGACCTGAAATGCCCGGGTCGTTATCGAAATCCAAACCTTCTGTTTTTGATTGCCGTCGCGCGGGACGCCCAATTGCTGCGCCTATCTCGGTTGGGAAGCAGCAACTGTCGTTCAAGTGATTTCGTATCGCTAGAGCCCACTTTTGAACGGGTCAGCCCGCCAAATTCGTTATCGCGACCAAATTAAATGTGTCTCCCTATGCCGAAGCCTAATGACCAGATGTGCAACTCGCCTAAGCAGAGGAATTCACTGACCTAAGTAGCAGCAATTGCGACATTCTACTAGAAATCGGATAAAATAGGGCTATTATTGTTCCGATTCCAAGAACCGACCGAAAGTTGCGGGATGGTTAGAAAATTAAATCTCGATGCCATGTCGGTCGATGAGATATGGCAGCTTCACGAAACAGTTATTGAAGTTCTTGCAGCGAGGCTAACTGCCGAAAAGCATGCGCTGGAAAAACGGCTGGCTCAATTGCACCGTGACAAGGACTGGTCCCTTCTTAATTCCGACGAAGCTCCTCTTTCACCAGGAGCGAACGGGACACACGAGGCACGCAAATATTCGAAGGTCTCGCCCAAATACCGCAATCCGAACGAGCCAACCGAGACATGGTCCGGTCGAGGCAAACGCCCCCGTTGGTTGACGGCCGCCCTCCGCACGGGCCACAAAATTGAGGATTTTGTGATCGGCGCGGGTGAGCCAGAGAACGGCCCCCCTCAGAGCACCTAGCGCATATTTGCAATCCTACGCTCCGGCGATCGGCCGATGAATTGGCGCGCTGAAGTTTGGCGCGCTCCAACCTCTTGATCCAATTTTCTTTTTCGCGATCTGGTCCTGACGCACCATCTCGCATGACGGGGTCAATTTCGCGCAATAGTTGTATTGCGCTGGAATCGACCTTAACGGTATTCTAACGGACTATCTTTCGCGCTGCCACGTAATTACCTGAATTGGGTACGATCTGGTCAGAAGTTGGTGGCGTCTGTGGAAACGGTTGGCACACCCTATTGGCCAGTCTCGCGTTCGAGCGGCGGCTGACTTCAAAGGTTGTTAACTTGCCGGTGGGAACCTGTTCTTGAGCGGGCAAAATTCTGTCTTAGGACAGGCCCGCTTCAAGGGAGATGCTAGCAATGACAATGACAGCGGTCATTTTCTGTCTTTTGCTCGGCGCGTTGCTGGCGCAGCGATACAGCGTGCTGGCAATCCTGCCTGCCACACCCGTGGTCGTCATCGGCCTGGGAAGCGCGGGTATGACGACGGCAACCACCGGTTTCTGGTCATTGCTCACAATAGTGATCGTCGCAGCCGTCAGCCTTCAGATCGGTTACTTCGTGGGACTGGCGTGCGCACATTGCCGGTCGTTGTGGATCTCAAATAAGCTACCGGCCTACACCGCCCATCCGACATCGACCCAGAACTCAGCACGATAAGGCCTCCGGACTGGCCTCGTAACCGGGTCCTATTCCGCCATATCCTCCGCCATTCGCTCGCAGCCAATCGCGGACCGCCGTCCTGAGAACCGACAACTGCTCCCCGACAAAGATGCGTTGGCAGGTCACATCCCCAACGTTCGGTTCAGCGCCGGCTATCCGGAAACTTCGCCCGAACAGTGCGATTGAAAGTCGCCCGCCGTCGCCAAGCTGTTCTGTGGCGAGAAACCGGCCTATTTGACCTCGTGTATATCGGACTGGACGCGGTGCAAGCTCGCATATCGCCCGCCGCGCCTGATGAGCTCCTCATGCGTCCCGTCCTCAACCAGCTTGCCGCGGTCGATCGTTATGATTCGGTTGCTTCGCCGAACGGTCGATAGGCGGTGAGCAATCACAATGACCGTACGTCCCTGCGCGATGCGCTGCATATTGTCCTGAATGATGCGCTCGCTCTCGTAATCGAGGGCACTTGTGGCCTCGTCAAAGATCAAGATCCGAGGATTTGTAACCAGCGCTCGCGCGATGGCAACGCGCTGACGCTGCCCGCCTGAAAGGCTGGCGCCGCGCTCCCCCACCACGGTGTCATACCCTTCCGGCAGTTCGAGAATGAAGTCGTGAGCTCCCGCAAGCTTGGCGGCTTCAACCACCTGCTCGATCGGCATCGCCGGATCGGCAAGGGCAATGTTCTCCCTGATCGAGCGGTTGAAGAGAACGTTTTCCTGCAACACCGCGCCGATTTGCCGGCGTAGCCATGCAGTATCGACCATCGCAAGATCTACGCCATCGATGAGAACCCTGCCGCGCTCCGGAACATAGAGCCGTTGGATCAACTTGGCGACGGTGCTTTTGCCGGACCCAGATGCGCCAACGACGCCTATGACTTGCCCGGCCGAAACACTGAAGCTGACGTCACGCAATATCTCCGGGCCGTCGATCCGATACCGAAACCACACGTGGTCGAAAGCAATATCCCCTCTTATCGCAGGCAGCGCGGCACGAGCCGGGTTGAACTTGGGCTCGGGAGCCGTATTCAGGATGTCGCCGAGCCGCTCCACCGAGATCTTCGCCTGGTGGAAATCCTGCCAGATCTGGGCGAGCCGGAGCACCGGCTGGGTGACCCGGCCGGCCAGCATGTTGAAGGCGACGAGTTCTCCGACGCTCAACCCTCCCGCAATAACCAGCTTGGCCCCGAAGTACAAAACGGCGGCCATCACGACCTTATTGACGAATTGAACGCTGTTGCTTGCCGTATTTCCCAGTCGCAGGACCCGGAAACTGGAAGCCACATAGCCGGCCAGTTGCTCTTCCCAACGGCGCTGCATCTGAGGCTCGATGGCCATCGCCTTGAGAGTCTCGACGCCACCGATGCTCTCGACCAGAAAGGCTTGGTTTTCAGCACCGCGCTTGAACTTTTCGTCCAGCAGTTGCCTGAAGCCCGGAGCCGCTCCCGCAGAAATCGCGATATAGAACGGAAACCCCGCAAGTACGACACCGGTCAAGAGCGGCGAATAGGCAAACATGACGCCGAGGAAGACCAGCGTAAAAAGGAGATCGATGACCAGCGTCAAGGCCGAACTGGTCAGGAAATTTCGAATATTCTCCAACTCGCGTACCCGCGCGACCGAATCGCCGACGCGACGCGTCTGGAAATAGGATATCGGCAGTGCCAACAGATGCTGAAACAGCCGGGCGCCTAGTTCGACGTCGATGCGGTTCGTCGTATGGGAGAATAAATAGGTCCGCAGAATGGACAGAATGGTCTCAAATACTGCAATACCGATCAGCCCGATCGTCAACACATCGAGCGTGCTCACGCTCCGATGGACCAGGACCTTGTCGATCACGACCTGAAAAAACAGGGGCGAGACGAGAGCGAACACCTGAAGAAAGAAAGACGCGAGCAGCACTTCTCCGAAATGCCGACGGTATTTGTGTATCGCATCCAGAAACCACGTGATGTCGAAGCGGCGGGACAACTCCATCAAGCCGGCGCGCTTGGTCATCAAGACAACGCGCCCCGTCCAGATCTGCTCCAGCTCTTCCTTCGCCATCAGTGCAGGACGCGGGGTCTTCGTCGACTGCACCATGATCTTGTCTTGCCCGAACTTTCCGAGAATCAGAAAGTCGCCGTCCCGCAAAACCGCAATGGCCGGCAGTGGCGTCGTTGCCAGTCGTGCCCAGCTGGTTTTCATCTCCCGCGATTTTAATCCGAACTCCTTGGCGCAACGGATCATGTCGGAGACGCCAATTTCGGCCGCTCCGCAATGATGGCGGATTTGCGACGGATCAGCTCCAACTCCGTGAAAGCGCAACAGCATCACCAATGCTGTAAGGCCCGGATCGCTTAGCCCTGTAGACTCCGGATCAGCCGTCATCGACAGCGCCTCTCCTGAAATTGCAGACAACGATCTCCAGTCGCAGTATGCTTATACTTCATAATGCGTTAGCTATAATTTAATGGCGGATTTTTCGCCACCGTTTTCGGCCTCTGGATTGGAAAACACGAACTCCAACTGGGGACCGTCATCGGCAGCGGCCATTAAATGGCCCGCAAGTCCATCTAAACTCGACGGAAAGATAGATTCGATTATTCACATTTGAGGGGCATCATTGTCAGAGCGAACCAATCGGCGCGCGCGTTCTACGGTCGGCGGGGCTTTCATGAGACCGGAGCTGAAAATCATCCCATTTCCGACGCGCCAGGCGCCGCCTCGGGAACGGGAGGAGTTCGCCTTTCTGCCGGCCGCGTTGGAGATCGTCGAGACACCGCCTTCGCCGACGGGCAGGACGATCGGAGCAACGTTGATTGCACTTTTCGTAACGGCGCTGATCTGGGCGAGCTTTAGTCAAGTCGACGTTGTGGCGACCGCATCAGGCAAGGTGATCCCGACGGGTCGCAGCAAGGTGATCCAACCGCTCGAGGCCGGGGTCGTGCGCGCGATACGGGTCAGCGACGGGCAGACCGTCAAGGCGGGCGACGTTCTGGTCGAGCTTGATCCGACCATGATCCAGGGCGAAGTCAGTCACTTGCAGAGCGACCTGCTTGCGGCCCAGCTTGATATCGCTCGTCTGCGCGCCGCGCTGACCGACACCGACGATCCCGTATCTGCATTCCAACCGCCCAAGGAAGCAGAGGCGTCTCTGGTCGCGATGCAGCGCCAGTTCTTGATCGCCCAGATCTCCGAGCACCGCTCCAAGATCGCGGCCCTCGACGGCCAGCGGGCTCAGAAGGAGGCGGAGCTTGCGACGATCTCCGCTACGATCGAAAAACTCAACGCGGTTATTCCGACGATTGAAGAACGGGTCAATATCCGCAAATCGCTGAACGAATATGGCTCCAGGTTGCAGTACTACGAGGTGCTGCAGCAGCTGACCGAGAGCCAGCAGGAACGCATGGTGCAGAAGAGCCATGTGAAGGAGATCCAGGCTTCGATTGCAGCGATCATCGAGACTCGTGCACAAACCGTCGGAGAATATCGACGGACTCTGTTTGGGGAATTGGCTGAAGCCGAGCGGAAAGCTGGAGGTCTCACCGCCGACCTATCGAAGGCCGAACAGCGCTTAAAGCTTCAAGAGCTGACCGCTCCCGTTTCGGGCGTCGTGCAACAGCTGGCAGTGCATACGCTGGGAGGCGTAGTAACCCCAGCCCAGACTCTGATGGTGATCGTCCCCAGCGACAGTCCGCTGGAGATCGAGGCCATGGTGAGCAACCGCGATATCGGATTTGTACACGTCGGTGACGACGTCGAGATCAAGGTCGATACGTTCGATTTCACCCGTTACGGGCTGCTTCACGGGAAGGTGCGCACCATTTCGTCCGATTCCATCGCGAGAGAAACGACCGACAAGCAAAATGACAAGGTTGCAGGCTCCCCCGAGGCAACGAGCGAACCTTCCGGGCAGCAGCTGACCTATGCGGCACGAATTTCCGTGAGCAGCCAGGAGATCCAGGTCGAGGACCGAACAGTGCGCCTTTCGCCGGGCATGGCCATTACGGCAGAGATCAAGACCGGATCCCGAAGGATCATCGGCTATCTCTTGTCGCCGGTGATGAAATATCGGCAGGAAAGCTTCCGCGAGCGATGATCACAGGACTGACCGCGGCTGTGCGCAATCCTCACAGACGTGGTGGGGGCATACCGAGTTCGCCGGAAGATCAACGTTGGACTGATCCAATCCTACAGCGCCAACACCGCGAGACACGGCCCATTTCGCAGTCATTCCGGGGCGCTGCGACAGCATCGAACTAGGGCGCGCAATTGCGCGCCTGAGAATATCGAGTCTCAGGGGTTCAGCTCTGACGGGCCGCCCTGGAACAACGTCGGTTTGACGCAGCAACACTAATCCGACGGCGGTAAGGAATCGGGCTTTTCGGGAGCTGGCTCCGTTTCTGAAGGAGCCTCCGGCGTAAGTTTCTTCGCTGGCGCTCCCTTTGTCTTGCTCATTCCGGTAACGGGCCGTCCCGTCGAAACACTATCGGTAGCAACCGCACCACCGTTGACGGACGGTGATACACCCGTCCTGGCGGGGAGTGGCCCCGTCCGGTTCATTGGCTTCACGCCAGCCCTGGAAGCGAGCGGTTGAGTGGAAGGCGGCTTGGCACCGGCGGACGGCGCGACATCACCAACCGCGCCTGCTGTGGAGGCGCCGCCATCCGCATTCCGCGTCGTCGGACGAACTGCAGGAACTCCGCGTTTACTGGCTCGCGGATTTGGCAGCGGATTGGTTCCAGGAGAGCGCATCTGGTTTGGCGCAACCGGTGCCAATGTCTGTTCGTTGACGCTTGCCCCCAGTGTTTGCCCTGCCGGACGATTCCAGGCGGGACCCCCGTTGAGCAGCGACGGCGCCGATTGCGAGGTTGTTTGCTGCGGTCCCTCAGATGCGGCAGCGCCCAATGTATCTGTGGGCGGCGTTAGGGATTGGTAACGCAGCCCGCCGCCGGTCCACGAGCCGGGCGCCACCGTTGGGTCTGCGAGCTCTCCCACGGCATTGCCGATGCTGGCTGCCGTTCTGCCGGACGAGTCCAATGGCACAGGCTGGCTGGCGAGCGGTACGGCGCTTGTCAAATATCCCACGTCAGTCGCGGTCGATTGCGGCGTGCGCGCCTGCTCAACCTTTTTCGGACTCAGCGGCGTCGCGACAGCAGGTAGAGTCGAGCTCGGAATCGATGCGGGTGCCACGACGGGCAGATCATGGCTCCCGATTGGAGCAGCCGGTGCAGACAGCCGGCGCAGCTCCGAAGCTGAGGCACTTAGAAAATAATCCGGCAATGGCCTTAGAGGCTCAAAGGCAAAGGCTGGATCGCCGAAGCTCAGCGGGGCCCGTTCAACATACTCAACTTCGTCCGGCAGCGGAGCTGGAATGTCACACCCCGTTGTGGCGAACTTCGAAGGCGCTGTAGGGCCAGCTCCTGCACGCGCCAGGATCCGCCGAGCATCAGGCCCGTGCGGACCGCGTGGATATCTCTCCAAATACATCCAATACGCGTTCGGCGTATTCTCTCGGATGCTACAGCGCCAAGTGAGGATCTCGCGTCGCGCGGAAAGCAGCGCGCGGACGCGCCTTGTCATCGGATCTTTCCAATATTCGGCGAGAAACTCCGAATAGCCATCAAAAGTGTCGCGCATGAGCGCGGTCAGATAGGCATCGCCTGCCGAGAGTGCGCGCATAGGCCGGGTTCGGAACGAGCGGGTCAGCTCGGGCCGATCGGCCCGCAGCGGTGCGTCAGAAGGACGTTCCGCAAACACGAGCGGGTCCTGTAGCCTCGACACGTGCCAAGGCACTTGGCTGCCGTTGGTCGCTTCGGTAACCCTCAACCTCACTCGGGCAAACAGATCTTCCGGCTCCAGCCCTCCCTGACGAATCATCTCGGTCAAGGCAATCGCGTACGCACCAAAGCCCGCTTTGTCATCGGGGGCGATCGTGCCGGGCGCCGCGTTGAGCGCGACCAGCGAATTGGCTTCCGGCTCCACCCAGGCAAAGCCGCCCGCCGGTGGCCCGTCAGAGATCGAAAACGGATTTCGTCGCGCTGCATCCAGGATAATGAACGCTGCCTTCGGCCCTGCTTCAACGAGCGATCTGATCAGTCCGGCTAACTGAAGCGCGTCACGGCGGATGTCTGATGCCTGGCCAGGAGCGGCATCGACTGGAATCAAATAATTGTCGCCCTCCAGCTGCAGTGCGAGGCCGGAAAAGTAGACCAGGACGACGGTTCCAGGCCCCGACCCTCTGACCTTCTCACGAAAGTCCTCGAAGGCCCGCCGCAGAAGATCCGCCTCGAGATCGCGGCTTCCGGCTACTTCGAAGCCGACCGATCGCAGAGTTTCGGCGACCAGAGCAGCGTCATTGGCAGGAGTGGCGAGCGGCCCGGCTTTGTAGGCGGCATTGCCGATGACGAGCGCCAAGCGGCGTTCCGCCGCGCTTGCACCCGCGGCCAGCGGCACCAGCAAAAGCAACGCGAACAAGGTCCGGAAGATACGGACTTTCACTACCTGACGCCCTTGAGCAACGTGAACTGAGCAGCCTTCATAGTACGAAAACCACAAAGTCTGAAGGCTTTGGCAGGGACCGGTTCCAACCTGCTCAAAGCCAGCCGATGCGGGACATCGTCAGATAGGGGCGTGCTGTTGGGGCGCCGTGAACACTGCCAACTGAGGTGGCATCGGGAGATGATCCGAACCGAACATCGAGCTGTTGTCGATGCTGGACGATGTGCTCGAGAAGTCGGAAGCCATATATTGGGAGAACAGAGCTATCTGCTGATCCAGGCTGCTGGTTTGTTGCGAAGCCAACGGCGGATCGACGACAGAAGTACCTCCGTGACCGTCGCTTGATGCAGTGAAGTTCGCCAGAGAGTAGCTGCCCAGCAGATCCACGTTGGCGGTGTGGACGCCGTCACTCACCGTCAGCGTGCCGGGAGAATTATTACCTGAATATGCAAGCGAGGCACTGCCGCCCGCGCTGATATCCTTGAAGTCGATCACATCACCGATTGCGAGCTGACCGCCGATCGTCCCCGTAAACGTCGCGGAATGGTCGACGATGAGCGTGCCGGTAGACCCGCCGAACACAATCTGCCCCGAGAAGCTTCCGGTCAGCTCCATCGTTTGCCCAGCCAGAATGGTAATGACTCCATCACCATTGAGGTCTTGCTGGAAGAGGGGCTCATAGGACGCGAGAGCGGCGCTGCTTGCCGACACGCCGTTAATCAGGTCCTTAACGTAGTTGCCGCTGCTATCGACATTCCAGACGATGTATTGGCCCGTGCTGCTGTTCTTCCACGCAACATCGTAACCGCCCGACACCGCTTCTGCACCGATCGGCGCCCAGGCGCCGAATTCGCCGGAGTAAACTGGAGCGCCTTGGTACATCAGTTCGGGGCCGCCGTTAACGCCGACCGGCACCATAAAATAGTTGCTTCCGACCTGCAGCAGGCCTGTCGCACCTGATGTCTCGATATTCGTACCAGCGAGACCGATGGTGCCGTCGCCATTCAGATCCTGATGGAAAGTTACCTCGTAGGACTCCAAGACCGGATTGGTCGCCGAAGCGCCGTTGAGGAGATCCTTGACATAGTTGCCACTGCCATCGACATTCCAGACGATGTATTGGCCCGTACTGCTGTTCTTCCACGCAACGTCGTAACCGCCCGATACCGCTTCGGCGCCGACCGGCGCCCAGGCGCCGAATTCGCCGGCGTACACCGGACTGCGCTGATACATCAGTTCGGGGCCGCTGTTGCCGCCGGCGGGTACCATAAAATAGTTGCTTCCGACCTGCAGCAGGCTTGTTGCACCTGATGTCTCGATGTTCGTGCCAGCGAGACCGATGGTACCATCGCCATTCAGATCCTGATGGAAGGTCGTCTCGTAGGACTCAAAAACTGCGTTGGTGGCCGACGCGCCGTTGATCAGATCCTTGACGTAATTGCCACTACTATCGACATTCCAGATAATGTATTGGCCCGTGCTGCTGTTCTTCCACGCTACATCGTAGCCGCCGGACACCGCTTCTGCGCCGATCGTTGTCCAGGCGCCGAATTCGCCGGAGTACACCGGACTGTGCTGATACATCAGTTCGGGGCCGCTGTTGCCGCCGGCGGGTACCATAAAATAGTTGCTTCCGACCTGCAGCAGGCTTGTTGCACCTGATGTCTCAATATTTGTGCCAGCGAGACCTATGGCACCGTCGCCATTCAGATCCTGATTGAAAGTTATCTCGTAGGACTCCAAGACCGCGTTGGTGGCCGACGCGCCGTTGATCAGATCCTTGACATAGTTGCCGCTGCTATCGACGTTCCAAACGATGTATTGGCCCGTACTGCTGTTCTTCCAAGCCGCATCGTAACCGCCGGACACCGCTTCCGCGCCGATCAGCGTCCAGGCGCCGAATTCGCCGGAGTAGACCGCGCTCCGCTGATACTTCAGCACGGGACCGGTGCCGCCGCTCATCGGATCAAGGTAGTAGTTATTTGCGGCCTGCACCAAGGAGGTTGCACCGGAAATCTCGATAGCGCTCGGCTGGTCGACCGACAGATTTGCGAATGTAGCCGCGACACCCGTCAAGTTCGCGCTGTTGCCCGCGCCGTCCTTGATCGTTGTTCCAGTTGGTAGGTTCACCTGGGTGATGGCGAGCGCAGAAACATCGCTGTCGCTTGCGCCGACCGTGTAGCTGAAGGTCAACGCATTGGTGCCCGAGCCGCCGGCATAGGTCGCCGTGCCCCCGTTATTGAGCGTCAGGGTTGGGGTGCCTCCGGCCACCGTCACCGCCTCGCTCAGGTTCACCGTCAGCGTCACCACATAACCCGCCGCCACGCTGCCTGCACCGCCGGTGATCCCGGTCCCGGAGGCCGTCACCGACGATACCGTCGGCGGTGTGCCATCGATCTGCAGCGTCCCCGACGGGTTGGTGACCGCACCGGTCAGGGTGGCGCTGTTGCCCGCGCCGTCCTTGACCATGGAGCCGTTGAGATTGAACGCCGTCACCGCCAGGTCGGAGGTGTTCTGGCCTGCACCCACCGTGTAGCTGAAGATCAGCGCATTGGTGCCGGAGCCGCCGGTGTAGGTCGCCGTGCCGCCGTCATTGAGCGTCAGGGTCGGCGTGCCACCGGCCACCGTCACCGCCTCGCTCAGGTTCACCGTCAGCGTCACCACGCTGCCGACACCGAGGTCGCCGCTACCGGACGTGATCCCGGTCCCGGAGGCTGCAACCGACGACACCATCGGCGCAGTGCCATCGATCTGCAGCGTCCCTGACGGGTTGGTGACTGCACCGGTCAGGACGGCGCTGTTGCCGGCACCGTCCTTGACCGTCGCGCCATTGAGGTTGACCGCCGTCACCGTCAGGTCGGAGGTGTTCTGGCCCGCGGCAACCGTGTAGCTGAAGGTCAGCGCGCCGGTGCCGGAGCCGCCGGTATAGGTCGCGGTGCCGCCGTCATTGAGCGTCAGAGTCGGCGTGCCCCCGGCCACCGTCACGACCTCGCTCAGGTTCACCGTCAGCGTCACCACGCTGCCGACGCCAAGGTCGCCGCTGCCAGAGGTGATCCCGGTCCCGGAGGCTGCAACCGACAACACCGTTGGCGCAGTGCCGTCAATCTGCAGCGTCCCCGACGGATTGGTGACCGCCCCGGTCAGGACGGCGCTGTTGCCCGCACCATCCTTGACCGTCGCGCCATTGAGGTTGACCGCCGTCACCGTCAGGTCGGAGGTGTTCTGGCCCGCGGCAACCGTGTAGCTGAAGGTCAGCGCGCCGGTGCCGGAGCCGCCGGTATAGGTCGCGGTGCCGCCGTCATTGAGCGTCAGCGTCGGCGTGCCGCCGGCCACCGTCACCGCCTCGCTCAGATTCACCGTCAGCGTCACCACCTTGCCGACACCAAGGTCGCCACTGCCAGAGGTGATCCCGGTCCCGGAGGCTGCCACCGACGACACCGTCGGCGCCGTCGTGTCGATCTGCAGCGTCCCCGACGGATTGGTGACCGCCCCGGACAGAGCGGCGCTGTTGCCGGCGCCGTCCGTGACCGTCGCACCATTGAGGTTGAGCGCCGTCACCGTCAGGTCGGAGGTGTTCTGGCCTGCACCCACCGTGTAGCTGAAGGTCAGCGCAGTGGTACCGGAGCCGCCGGTGTAGGTCGCCGTGCCGCCGTCATTGAGCGTCAGCGTCAGCGTGCCCCCGGCCACCGTCACCGCCTCGCTCAGGTTCACCGTCAGCGTCACCACGCTGCCGGCGCCGAGGTCGCCGCTGCCCGACGTGATCCCGGTTCCGGAGGCGGCCACCGACGACACTGTCGGCGCCGTCGTGTCGATCTGCAGCGTCCCCGATGGGTTGGTGACCGCGCCAGCAACATTAGCCGAGTTGCCCGAGCCGTCCTTGACGGTAGAGCCGTTGAGATTGAACGCCGTCACCGCCAGGTCGGAGGTGTTCTGGCCTGCACCCACCGTGTAGCTGAAGGTCAGCGCACCGGTGCCGGAGCCGCCGGTGTAGGTCGCCGTCCCACCGTCATTGAGCGTCAAGGTCGGCGTGCCGCCTGCTACCGTCACTGCGCCGCTCAGGTTCACCGTCAGCGTCACCACGTTGCCGGCGCCAAGGTCACCGCTGCCGGACGTGATCCCGGTCCCGGAGGCCGCAACCGACGACACCGTCGGCCCGTTGCTCGCGGAGTTCGCTGTCAATACAGCGTAACCGGAGCCTGCGAAACCTATGTAGACCTCCCCGAAAACATTGGGGTCGCCGGCAATTGTCTTGATCGTGTCCAGGCTGGAATTCGGATAGGTTCCGATCTGGGTCCACGACTGCGCGTTGTCGATAGACTGCCAGATGCCATAAACATTATTGACGTACCCTACGATGTAAATCGCGGGATACCCACCGGCCGTTGCGGCAGCACCAAACCCAAAGCAGTTGACTTCAAGCACATTCGGAACGGCGGTCCACGTAGCCCCGCCGTCTGTCGATCGCATGAAGGGTTCATTTGTGTCAGGGCCGGCGGCGCCACCCGAATTGCCTTGCCAGCCACCCGTAAAGAAGAGGTTGCCTGCCTCTCCTGGCACGGACATCAGCTCGTTGTTGTACCAGCTAAACGGCGTGATGTAGCCATTGAACTGGCTGCCAAATCCATCATTGCCGTTGTAAACAAGCGTCCAAGTGGCACCACCATTCGTGGATTTGTAGACGCCATTGCCGGGATAGTAGAGATAAAACGTGTTCGACAGCACCCGATCTGCGACGATCGAGCGTTCATCGAGGTAAGATGGACCTTCGAAACCGCTCCAATCTGTCACGCCCGGCAAATTCACAGGGTGCCAAGTTGCCCCACCGTCCAGCGTATAATAGGGCTGAACGCCATTTCCGGGTGCGATGATGACGTTCTGCGGCGAACTCGCAGCAATCGTGCCGCCGTTCGCCTGCCCGGGAAACGAGGGCTCGCTCGCGAAGTTACTCCAAGTCTGACCTCCGTCAGTGGAGTAGACTCCCACCCCATTTGAGATGAGGCCGACCACGAAGTTTGGAGCAGACGACGCATAATCTACCGACCAACCCGCGTCGATATTGACGCTGTTGACCGGGCCATATGTCGATGGGTAGGCGTTGAGGTCGCTGATATAAAAGAATGGACGGTCCCAAGACGCAAGGATTGGCTTACCGCCAGGAGGAACAATGATCTCGTTGGCAACTAGCTGCTCAATACCGGCACTCTGGTCGTTCCAAACAACAGGAGTATAAGCTCCCAGACTCGACGGGAGAGTCGCGGTCCAGAAACCCGTACCGGCCGATGCGATCAGTTGGCCAGGCACCAGCGGATTGAATGCCAAGCCTCCGATATCAAGAAAAGATCCCCAGGCAGCCGAGTTAGCGGCCGCAAGCCAGGGAATATCGTTCGAGCTGACTTGGTTACTTGCCCAATCAAGGCCGCTCCAGGTTGCACCCCCATCGTAGCTTACGCTGATCGGTCCACCCGGCCCCTGAACGACGATTTGATTGGGGTTGGCTGGGTTGACGGCAACAGCTTGGATTGGCTGGCCCGCCATCCCGACATCTGGCTCTGACCAATGGCCATTGGCGTAGACCCAAAGATTGGTACCGTCCACCGCGTAGTAGACGCCCGTTGAAGAAACGGCGGCGTTCGTAACGGTGGTCGGACCGCCAGTCAGGAGCGTCCACGACACACCGCCATTGCTGCTCATATAAACGCCGTTGCCGTTACTCTCGGCAAAGATCGTCTGAGTTACGCCGTTAACGACACCGCCGAGGGCAGGATCGAACAAAATTCCCGAAAACCCAGTTGGAACACCGCTGCTATCCACCTCTGTCGTGGCCGGCAGCTGGCTCAGTTGTTGCCAGGTGCTACCTCCATCCTTTGTAACCCAGAGACCGTTCGATGGCGTACCGACGTAAACAATGTTGGGATTGTTTGGATCGATGGCCATCTTCTGCCCGTACTGCGCAGAATTGGCGTTGGGATATGCGTTGACCTGAGCGAACGATGTCTGCGTCCAGGTTGTGCCCCGGTTCGTGCTCTTAAACACGTAACCGTCGTACAGCATGTAAAGAATTTGAGTATTGCTATCGGCGATCTGAATTTCGTAGACGCCTTGGCCTGTCGCCTGCGTATTTTGGGTTGAAGCGACGAATGCAGCAGGCATGCTGCTTGCGGTGACCAGTTGTACCCATTGCGAGCCGTTCCACAGATAGGCACCGTAAGAGTCGGTGCGGCCCACCATGGTCCCGTCTGACGCGATATCGAAATTCCGAATGAATCCGCCCGCGCCGACTTTGAGCGTCTGCCAAGTCCCAGAGGCGACCGGGTCAACGACCACGGTGCCGCCCGAGCCGTCGCTCGAGAGCGTCCACGTTGAGGACAGATAGTCGCCTTCCAGCGTGATCTTAGCGGTATTCGTTCCGTCGGTAACGGTCAGCGTGCCGCCGGAGTGGTCGCCGAGGAAAGTTGCCTGCGTATTGGTTCCGAAATTAATGTCGACCAGATCCAGCGCATCGAGGCCAGATAAACCGGTGATTTCACCTGTGTAGGTGATCGAGTGATCGATCTTCAGCGTTCCCGTCGTTCCGCTGAACGTTACGGCTTGCGAATCGCCGCCCGGAATTTCAACTGTCGCCCCCTCGGCAACAACAACCGCAGGCCCGGTTATGGCCGCACCCGATGTCGCGGCAAACATCTCGGATTGAGGCTGGCCGGCGTCCGGCTTCGAAGCGGAAGAGACCTGGACCGTGTCGCGAATTATGGGCCCGCCAGCCTGCGCACCGACACCATCGTTGTGGTGGACAGCGTTGTGCAGAACGGCGCCCGTGAGCACGCCGTCAACGAACTGATCTACGTCGAATGTCAGAGAATCGGTACCGTCTGAATCAATATTGGAGGTGTCTCGACCAGCCTTACGCTGGGAAAACCCACGATCATTATTTTTTAGCACAATGACCTCACCGATCGCTGTTTACCGGCTGTCAGTTCAAATCCTCGCAGACGGCAGCGGAGGGTAGGGACACGACCTAAAAAAGAGGTTCCAAATGCTCGGAAAAATTGATCCTTAGTTGCCCCAGGATTAATAGTTGATGGCCGACAGTCGCCAGCCGTTACACCCCCAGCAATTTGAATAGCGCATACAGCCATCAGATCCCCGTCGACGGGTTTTCCAAACGAACATTGCACGGAACCGCAGCAAGATAAGCGACTCTCGCTTCGGCAAGCCGCGAAGCGCGCTTCAAAACGCGGATTTTTCGCCTTTTCCCCAAAATCCCGACCAGAGTCGGACCTAAATTTAACCCACGAGAGCGTTATAACGTCTCGCGTCCCCAAGCGCGAGCATAGTTAATTTCGGGGTGAGGCTTTTTCTTGACAGCCGGACGCCCCGTGGACGAATCGCGACAACCGCCTGTTTAATAAATACTATTTCTGACCATCCAGGATTGCGACGCCTCGGTCTCGCGACGTTTTTGGCATTTCTTTGCCCAAAGCGCCCGTGTGACACCGGGCTCGAATGTCGACTGGAATACCGGCGGAATTGGCCCGGCTGCCCGAAATTTTTCAAAATTGGGATGCGTGGGAGCCCAAAGTGCCCTTTTTTTGAGTGATCTTTGGCCACGGCGGCCCTGGACCGGTCTCGACTTTGCTTCGACGCGAACTCGGATGCCACCCGCGCCGGTCTCAGCCGAGACCGCAACCATCCCGATCAGGCCAGAGCAGGCTTGGAGGCCGCGACTTCCGCCTGGCGAGCGTCCAAGCAGCATAGCCGAAAGCGTCCTGCCCCCTTTCGCCCGCGGTCAGCGGCCCCTTGCGGGACTTCCTTCACTCTAGGCCCCAACCGAATCGACGTCGTTAAACGACGCACACAAGCAGGCCAACGGGACGCGCCCCGCCGCGGACCACCCCCCATCGACCGGATGCGCGATCGCCGCCAAGCCTGCGGGTAATTTTGGGGCAGAGAAACGGCAACGCCGACCAATGCGGCGAGCCGCCCGGCCACCCCGCGGGGCACCATACGGAGGGTAATCAAATGATGGTCCCGCCTTTACCAAACCATTCGTCCTTTGGTTGATTCTGCATTATCAATATGGCAACGCTATTTTCTCTCATTTGGCGCTAAGGCATATCCTTGTGGCTACGAATTATCGGGCAGATATCGATGGATTGCGGGCGGTTGCCGTTGTTCCCGTTGTGCTTTTTCACGCAGGAATGCCCATCCTGACCGGCGGCTTCGTCGGCGTCGATATTTTCTTCGTTATCTCAGGTTATTTAATTACGTCTATTATTCTTCCCGATATCGACGCCAAACGCTTTTCAATCACCACATTTTACGAGCGCAGGGCTCGACGCATTTTCCCGGCTCTGGCCGTGGTCCTTTTTTTCTGCGCGGTGGCCGGCTTCGTTCTCCTGACCCCGTCAGATTACAAGACGCTCGGCGAAAGCATCCTTGCGACCACGCTGTTCGTTTCCAACATTTTTTTCTGGCGACAGACCGATTACTTTGCTGCTCCTGCCAGCGAGAGCCCGCTGCTGCATACCTGGTCGCTCTCGATCGAGGAGCAATTCTACGTCTTCTATCCCTGGCTCTTGATCCTGGTCTCGCGGCGGCCGCGAGCCCGCATTCTAGCCTTGTCAATCATTTGCCTCGTCTCGTTCGGGGTCGGCGCCGTCCTCGTGTACTACAAGCCTAGTGCCACTTTCTATTTGGGGCCGACTAGGGCTTGGGAATTGGCGCTTGGAGGCATGATCGCGCTCGCTTGCAGCTCCGGCTACCGCCTTACCAAGCTCAATGACTCCGCGGCGTGGCTCGGAGTAGCCTTAATTGCGGTCCCGATGATCGCCTACTCCGCTTCCACGAGATTTCCAGGAATAGCGGCTCTTCCACCGGCCTTGGGCGCGGCTCTCATCATTTGGAGCGGTCATTCCAAGCAGGGCATCGTCCACAACTTGCTGAGCTGCGCAGCGTTCACAGCGATCGGCAAGGCGTCTTACTCGCTGTACCTATGGCACTTTCCGCTAATTGCATTCACTAGCTATGTCGACCTGTTTGGTCTGTCGTGGACGACCAAGGCGGGCCTCTGTCTAGGCTCGCTTCTCATCTCGTTTCTGTCGCTCAGATACGTCGAACGCCCCTTCAGACTGCCATCCAAGGTCGCTGGTCTTCGCCGTCCGGCGCCCGTCGCGCTTGCCGGCATGGCTATGGCGTGTGTTGCAGGATTGCTGATTGCAGTGGGTAGCGGCTTCCCATCACGCCTCGATGCGACATCGGCAGCGTACCTCGACACGGAAACCGACAAAAATCGGCACCATATGGAATGCATGAGCTTGGAGAACCGGATCGTGAGTCCGTCGCAAGCGTGCAAACTGGGAGCGACGCGAGAGCCCGCGCATGTGCTCGTGTGGGGCGACTCCCACGCCATTGTGACAGGCAGCGCAATTGCGGAAGCAGCCGAGAGAAATAATGCCAGCGTGCTTCTTGTCGCCTCGGTGGATTGCCCGATTGGAATTGGCTTCGGCATCGATCCCCGCCTCGGCAGCGACCTGGCAGCAAATCCCGGATATCAACACTGCCAAGCCTATAATGAGGAGATGCTTCGCTTCGTCGAGGCAAGCAGCGACATCAGCACCGTCGTATTGTCGTCCCGATGGACGAACTGGAAAGTTGGCGAGCTAGGCTCGGCGTCGGAGAAGCCGGTCGACATCCGGCTAAGGGACGCTGACGGAACCGCGGAAACGCCCGAGGCTAACAAGCGAATCTTCGTCCGAGGGTTCGAGACACTTCTCAAGGCACTAACCGCTGCTCAGAAGACGGTCTGGATCGTTGGTCCTATACCAGAACCACCGTTTCGCATTCCGAAAGCGCTCTTCATCGAGCATGTCGGGTTCGATCGGACCGAACTTGATGTTCGACTGCTCGACTTCGAAAACAGGAACAAGTTCATATTTTCAGTACTTGCGGAAGCGAAGCAGCGGTTTCCGGTGCACGTGATCTGGCCGCACCTCGCTCTTTGCGACGACACAAAATGCCCGGTGTCCTCCGACGGAAAACCAATATTCTTTGACGACAATCACATGTCGTTGGTTGGGGCACACCAAACGTCTTTCTTGTATGATAGAATATTCACCATGAAGTAGGCTCGGTTTGACTTACCGCCTCCGGTACTGCTCTGGCAGCGGTGATCTTTCCCGGCCGGACGAGACCAAGTCGATAGCGATCAGGCAACCGGAAGAGATTCCTCGATGAAAAAAGAGGTCATCGCAATCCAATATCTGCGAGGGATCGCCGCCATGATGGTCGTTGTCCATCACATGCTAAGCCCGACGACGCGGATCGACTATCTCAGCAACTCGAACCTGGGTCCGTTTGGCGTAAAGCTGTTCTTCGTGATCAGTGGTTTTATCATGTGGTACACTACGGCGAACTCGAATATTTCGCCTGTGGCTTTCTGGCGTCGCCGCATCGCACGTATCGTACCGTTGTACTGGATCTTCCTCGCGATCCTCATCGGGGCCGCATTGCGGTTTCCCAACCTCTTCCACACCACGGTGATCACACCCGAGAATGCGACGAAGTCGTTCCTGTTCATCCCACACTTTCACGTGGTCCAAACGGGTCTGATCGCGCCAATTCTCATTCCTGGCTGGTCGCTCAACTATGAGATGTTCTTTTACTTTGTGTTCGGATTTCTCCTGCTAATCGGATCGCGCATCGTTCGCATCACGGTTCTCGGACTAGGCTTTCTGGCACTCGTGCTGCTGGGTTTCGCAGTGCAGCCAGCCGATGCGGTGCTTTCCACTTACACGAACCCGGATCTGTTGAAATTCCTGTACGGCGCAAGTCTTGCCATTCTTTATCAGGCTGGAGCGCTAAGATCTCCGGTATTGGGAGTCGCCTTGCTGGCGACGGGAGTCCTGAGTTTCCTCCTGGTGCCGGCTTCCAGCGAACTCGCCAGGATCAATGATCTTCTGGGTATCTCTGCAACGACAATAGTGGCCGGAGCGCTCGCCTTGGAAGATGCCGTTCGGCGGGCGCCCAGCCTGATACTTCGCACGATTGGAGACGCCTCGTATTCGATTTATCTGAGTCATTTGTTCATTTTGAGAGTGACAGAGCTGCTTGGAGAGCACCTATCGCTCTTTGGATCGGGCCGGATGTGGGACGCCATCTACCTTGCCGGCGCACTCACCTCCGCCGTCGTTGGAGGGATTTGCATCCACTATCTGTTGGAACGACCGCTGGCCTCTTTAGGCACGGGCCGACGACGCATTCTTCTCAACGAGCCAGCCTGAAGGCCGATGGTCACTCATCGACGCGTCCCGGGTCGACGAAAGGGCAGTTGCTGATGCTGACTAAACGTCGCTTTTTGATGCTCGCTGCAGCGATCGGCGGCCCGATTCTGTCCTCACGTGCATCGTCCGCGCCGCAGCAGTCGCGCGGACAATGGTCAGGCCTGCCGCTCGGTGCCGGCGGCTTCATCACGGGACACAGCATCTCCAACGATGGCAAGACCCTAGTGTGCCACGCAGACACTTACGGCTGCTATATTTCCTCCAAGTCACACGACGGTGGTAAAGCCTGGATCCAGTTTCCCTCGGGTAACCCGCCCTCGAGTTCAATATCCGGCTGCGTCGGCGGATGCATTGCGGCTGCGGACCATCTCACTTTCATGTGGATTCCGCGGCGACACGGCTCCACGCCCCATCTCAGTCAACCCTATGTCACGGTTGATAGTGGAAATACCTGGGCGAAAACAATTCCCCCAGCGATCCCTGCAAGCGGCGATGGTGGCTGGGGCAACTCGTTCCTTCCCAATCGCCAGATCGTCTGCGCTGATCGGGTCCTTCATCGAACATTCTACGCCTACAGTTCGGTTGGAGGCTTCTACAGGTACGAGGCTGGGACCGCGGCAACCGATGGCACGTGGTCAAGACGGACTGCCAAGCTTCTGCCGTCGGACGAAGGTTTGGTTAAAATCCGCTCGGTACCGGGGCACGCCGGACACGTATTTGCATGCAGCGGTCCGCTCAATCCAGCCAATCAGCCCTACGCCGTCTTCATGCGCTCGACAGATGGTTGCGCCAATTTTATCCCTATCGCGAACGTACAGTGCGTACGTGCCTTCGGCTTCGGAAAAGCCGCCCCAGGAAGTGACCATCCAGCTGTATACATAGCAGGCCTGTACAAGAAGAAGTGGGGCGTCTATCGCTCGACCGACCACCTTGCTGCATGGAACGCCAATACGGTCGAATGGCTTCAGATCGGTGATTACCCACTCGGCAACTATGATATGATCACCACTGTCGAGGGCGACGCGAATGAGTTCGGAACAGTGTATATCGGGTTCAGCGGAAGCGGAGGAGCATATTTCAGCCTTGCAGCTTGATCCGCCCTTTTCGCTGGACCGTCGCAAGTCGCTGCCGTGTTCATCCGCATTTACGGCTCCTTGGACCGTGCGGTGTAGCGGCGTGAAAGGCGACGTGGCGCCAGTTTTTCAACCCGTGCTGGCCGACAGGATTGTCCTCGGCCGCGATGTGAGGGCGTGATCGATGAAGTGGATCGGTCTGGCCATTCTCTTGGCAGCAATAGCGCCGCTCGCGAATTGGCTGCGCCAGAATCCGGAAAAATCTCCTGTTTTCTGGAGCATTCTTGGATTCCTGCCCTTCGCGCTGAGCTTTCTCCATCTCAATATGGCTTTCATTTCGTGGCTCAGTTGGCCAGGCCATGTGAAGGGAGCCGAGTTTTCTGTTGTGGACGCGCTTGCCATAGCGCTCTACCTGAGTACGCCCAGAAGTGGGCACCCCTTTCCGTTCCGCCTCGCCTTTGGTTTCTACATTCTTGTCACCGTACTTTCATGCGTCTCATCCGCCGAGCCCACCGCCGCGCTCTTCTATTCTTGGCAGCTATGCCGGATATTTTTTGTATGCGTCGTGGTCGCCCAAGGCTGTGCTGACCAACGTGTGCCCATCGCTATCCTGAAGGGCATGGCTGCAGGCCTAATCTTTGAGGCGATTATTGCGACATGGCAGCGGCTGGCGCTGGGTGTAGTGCAAGCGCCGGGCACCATGTACCAGCAAAACCTGCTCGGCATGATCGTCCACTTCGTGGATATTCCGGTCTTTGCGCTGCTGCTCTCCGGACCATTAAGCCGTCTGTTAACAGGTGCCGTACCAGCCGGCCTGGCTCTCAGCGTACTAACGGGATCCCGGGCAACGCTTGCGCTTTCTCTGGTCGGCTATGCACTTACATTCCTTCTGTCCAGTCTGCGTGGCTGGACGCCGCGGAAGCGCAAGTTTCTCTTCAGCGGGCTGGCCGCCCTCATCGTGATTGTCCCAGTCGCCCTGCTTTCCTTGGACAAGCGGTTTGAAAGTCAGGCCGATTCGATCGCAATTGATTATGACGAACGCGCCGCCTTCGAAAAGTCCGCACAACTGATGCTATCGGACAATCCTCTGGGTCAGGGAGCCAATCACTACGTGATCGCTGCCAACCTGGGTGGTTATAACCAGCGCGCCGGAGTGGCCTGGTCAACAACGAGTGAAGGGGCTCACGTTCATAATGTCTATTTTCTCGTCGCCGCCGAGACCGGATATGCGGGGCTGATTGCATTCCTGATACTACTGCTACGTCCTTTTCTCGTAGCCATGCTATGCGGCTCAGCTCATCCCGGCGATCGACGCGGTGACCTGCTGATTGGCCTCGGCGTCGCACTGTTAACTATATACGTTCACAATTTCTTCGAATGGATCTTCGTGCTCGAAGAGACCCAGTATATGTTCGCGATAGATGTTGGCTTAATAGCCGGGCTCGCAACGGAACTCGGTTACTGGTCCCGATCAACGTCGACGGTCCATTATCTTTCGAAAGCGTCTCGTGGGTCGGATCGGATCGAACCAACGCGCAGTCTCTATGATCACCAACTCGTCAATGAGCCCTGACGGCCCTCATCTGTATTTTCACGCTTTAACTAGGAGATAGATAATGCCGCGCCTCTACGACAGCCGCAAACGTGTTCTCGTCACGGGAGGGGCCGGTTTCCTGGGATCCCATCTGATCGACCGCCTCCTGGAGCAGGGGCATGATGTTCTATGTGTAGATAACTTGTTCACCGGCACCAAGCGCAACTTGGAGCATCACCACGGCAACCCACGCTTCGAATTTCTGCGTCATGACGTGACCTTCCCGCTCTATGTCGAAGTCGACGAGATCTACAATCTGGCGTGCCCAGCTTCGCCGATCCACTACCAGCACGATCCGGTGCAAACGACCAAGACATCGGTGCACGGCGCCATCAATATGCTCGGTCTTGCAAAGCGGCTTGGATGCCGCATTCTGCAGGCTTCCACGAGCGAGGTTTACGGTGATCCCTCAATCCATCCACAGCAGGAATCCTACTGGGGGAATGTCAATCCTATTGGTCCTCGATCCTGCTATGACGAGGGCAAACGTTGCGCCGAAACATTGTTCTTCGACTACCATCGGCAGCACGGACTTGAGATCAAGGTCGCGCGAATCTTCAATACCTATGGTCCACGCATGCATCCGGCCGATGGCCGAGTCGTGTCCAACTTCATCATCCAGGCACTCAAGGGTGAAGGCATTACGCTATATGGCGATGGTAGCCAGACCCGATCGTTCTGTTACGTGGATGATTTGATCGGAGGTCTTATCAGCCTGATGGAAAGCCCCGACGGTTTCACCGGCCCGGTCAATCTCGGTAATCCGACGGAATTCACGATGAAGGAACTGGCCCAACTGATCATCGCAGAAACGTCGTCTTCATCGCCCCTCGTTACCCGACCGCTGCCGCAAGACGACCCAAAGCAACGAAAGCCCGACATTACGCTGGCTCAGAAGCAACTAGGCTGGAATCCAAAGATTCCGCTGGAGGAGGGTCTCAAGCCGACCACAGCCTACTTCAGAACCAATTTATCCGCGTGATTGCGTTGGACCGGCGCATTCACCGACAGTAACGGACGCAACGACGCTCAGCATCTTGTGAAGCGCGAATGAGACTCTTCTTGGCATGCGTCGTTGTGCTCTTTCTGTATGAGACAGTGGGAGTGATCTTCTTCGGCTTACCTAGCCTACATGGCTTGGCCGGGAAATAGTCGCCGAGAACTGGCCAGTTCGGCGCAAAGGTCCCGCTGTCGCCTAGACCCAAGGACAGCTTCGCCATGAGCAAGCCTTGAACTCACGAATGACCATCTCAACGCGCACTCTCTTCAGTGGAACCGTCTGGACGATCGGCATCTATGGCCTGAGCACAGGGCTGCGAACAGCAACCAACATCGTCCTCGCTCGGCTGCTCGCGCCTGACATCTTCGGGACTATGCTGATTGTCTATACATTCAGAATGGGCATCGAACTGATCTCCGATGTCGGCATCAACCAGAATATCGTCTACAACGAACACGCAGATGAACCGGAATTCTACAATACTGCATGGAGCTTACAGCTACTGCGCAGTATCGCTCTCTGGTTCGTGTTCATAGCGGCTGCATTACCGATCGCCCGGTTCTATCAGATTCCGGTTCTCGCCGTCGTCATACCGATAACTTCATTTAGTCTTGTCCTTTCCGGACTGAGTTCTCTGAGCAAATTCCTGCTGCAGAAGCGCATGCAGGTGGTCCGACTGAATGTATATGAATTGATTCTGGGGTTCATCGGTTCTGCGGCGATACTGCTCTTCGCCTATCTTACCCCGACGATATGGGCGATGGTTTACGGGACTATATTCAGCTCCGTGGTCTCGTTGATCGGCAGCTACCTACTACTTCCGGAGATCAGACATCGGTTCTACATCTCCAAGAGATACTCCAAGGAAATCCTCAGCTTTGGAAAATGGATCTTCGTATCCTCGATCGTCTTCTTTCTCTCGATGTATGTCGACCGACTGTATCTCGGAAAAGTCATTCCGCTGGAGCTACTTGGAATCTACGGGATCGCACGGTCAATCTCCGACCTGTCCGGCAATCTCACCATGCGGCTCGGAAACATCGTTCTATTCCCGTTCGTTGCGTCCCACGCTCAGACGGCCCGGTCCAAGCTCTACGGGGAGCTCGCTCCGCTTCGGGCGAAGTTCCTCCTTGTGGCGGCGCTTGGGTTTGCGCTGTTCGTTGCCTCAGCCGATTTTGCCATCCGTCTTCTTTACGATCAACGCTATCAGTCCGCCACCTGGATACTGCCGCTGCTCGTTCTGGGATCATGGTTTTCGATCCTCGCCTATGTGAACGAAGCGATCGTTCTCGGTCTGGGCAAACCGTCTTACGGAGCCGCCTCTAATGGCACAAAACTCGCGATCCTCGTTATCAGCCTTCCGCTTATGGTAGGATATTTCGGCGTTCTTGGAGGAGTGCTAGCGATAAGCCTGTCTGATCTCGCCAGGTACGTTCCGATCCTGATTGGCCAGCGACGAGAGCGATTTTCATTCGGCATGCAGGACCTGCTATTCACGATCCTCGTGTTCGCCACCACCGCGCTTCTGGAATATTTGCGCTGGATGTCCGGATTTGGGACGTCGTTCGATACCCTGCCGATCGACTGGAGCCATTTGACATTTTTGAAATAGCTGATGTGCCGCAGGCCGACGGTTACGCCATCATACGATTCCGCAGGTTGCGGCATCTTGTTATTGGCTGTCAGCCTGGTGACAAGCAGCTGTGCCTACGCGCCAAGCAATACTTCGGGGTCAGGACGCTTGAAGGGCCAAGGAGGATACAGAGTATCGGTGCGGTCATGTGGGGACAAGGCGCCTCACGTTGGGACGGCTGCACGGCGCAGCCGCGCCAGTCGAGCAAGCCAGCTAGAGCAAACATCGGCTTACATTCTGGACCCGTGCATCTCGGCAGCTCGGGTCACGCAAACAGCAAGATAGGATAAACCTCTTGTCCCGCGATCCACAGAATTCCTTCGCTATTGTTACGCCGACGTACCTCCCGGACCTCGAGCGCTGCGAACTTCTGGTCGAGTCACTCGACAGGACTTCGCCGGACGTGCACCACTATCTGATCGTCGACCGGCGTGACTATGCCGCGTTCAAGCATCTGTCGGGACCGCGACGACGCATCATAGAGTCGGAGGCGCTGTTGGGCCGATGGATCTGGAGGATGCCCGGCCGCAAGGGCTACTGGCTGAGCCTCAAGGCACCACCGGTGCGGGGATGGATCATCCAACAGATTCTCAAGATTGCATCGATCGAAGCGGTGCCCGAAGAGACACTTGTGTTTTGCGATTCGGACACAGCGTTCTTCCGACACTTCGGCTATCAGGATCTTCTCGTCGATGGAAAGGTTGGTCTGCTCGACGTGGGCATGCCTGGAAGACCCGAGTGGACTGCAACGGCGCGCCGCCTGTTCGGGCTCAACGAGAATCAGGGTATCGGCTCACAAAACCATGTCGGCAACATGATCTGCTGGAATCGAGACATCGTCAGGGCAATGCAGCAGAGGATCGAAGCGCACACCGGCATCAGCTGGAAGGTGGCCATCGCTCGGACACTGCAGTTCTCCGAATACATGCTGTATGGGATTTTTGTGAAGGAAGTCTTGGGGTATTCAGCAGTCAACCATGCGCCGTCGTCGGTGCCGCTGGTCAAAGCCTCCTGGGGCATGGATCTGCGGAGTGAGTCAGCCTTGGCGGCGTTCTTCTCTGATTTCGATCCGAGTACGGTTGCTGTGATGATCCATTCCAAGGATGGCGTCGATCCAGCACTCTATCGCAAACATCTCGAGCGCTACTGGACTCTCGCACGAGACTAGTTGCCGATCGCGCGGCGAAACCAACTCGTCCCAGTGACATCCATTCTGTCCGAGCAGCTACAGGGACCTGTTCCCAGCGCGAATGCGCCGTTCCCCAGCGTTGCTACCGGGCGGCTTCGAGAATGACCTTTTCCAGCTCTTTGGCGAGCCTATCGTCGACTTCGTCCGTGAAATGGCTGTCCGGCAGATAGCCGCGCGGATCGTCCGGAGAAGCGACGGTGTGCGAACTCACATAGGGAATATTATCTTCTTTGAGAACCGGCTCGAGCGCCCGGTACAGATTGTCGGAATACCCGAAATTGTTGACGACGAAGACGACCGGAACGATACCGTCCCGGCGCGCCTGTTTCGCGAAGTCGCGGATGATGGCTCGCGCTACCTGGATCTGCTCACTCTCGGCTCGGAAACCTGACCCATCGAGAATACCTTTGCGGATGGCCCTCATATAACGCTGCGCGTAGGCACGACGAATCAGACGGAACAGAGACGAATGATCGAAGATGTTCGCGCGCATGATGAAGGAATTGTACATCGTGTCATGCTGGACAAATTCGCTGCGAACCTTGGACCATTCTGCCGGATCATCGAATGCGGCCACGTATCCTTCGAACGATGTGAACGGCGGATGCACGACCTCCAACTGGCCATTCCTGACGTAGAACCGATCCATCGTATAGGGCATCGGAAGATCGAACGACCATGTTGCGGCGGATAGCGTCGTGATCATCGGAAGCGAGTACGACATGATCGCGAGAACGACCGCACGGCTCTTGCCGCCGCCACGGTCACGAAGAAATGCTCCGTATGACCAATTGGTCGGAGCTCCCGGTGCGCCAACGATCCGCGGCGTCAGACGCAACGACGTCCGTTCTAGAGCATGCCCCAACCGCACGGCATGCGACATGCCATAGATTGTCACGATCGAGTTCGATGATTTTTCCGGAAATTCCGTGATCTCAAGCGTATCGTACCACCCTGGCAACGTAATCGGAGCAGTTTGCGATCTGTCCGGCCGCGTCATGCGGGCAAGCTGCCCTTCCGTCGAACGCCCATATTCGAAGTACAGCCGCAGCTGGGAGGGATTGGTGACCTTAGGGTCGCTTGGGTAGGCCAGAACGACATTGATCGCGATGTCAATGAGGACAAGGCCGATCACGATCCAGGCGGCAGTATGGGCTGCCGCTCCGACCGCCCTGAACTTTGCCTTCTCAGAACTGGAAATAGATGAATTGAGCTGGTTCATTGCTCATGCCCATAAGGGTGATGGCGATCATCGCGGCAATCAGGAAGCCTCGGATCGGCACTGGAAACCGCTGATAAAAGCAAGGATCTGACTTCCAGTACTGCACGATTTCCATCGCGACCAGAAGAGCCATACCGAACAATGCAGACAGCCGCGGCGCTCGGCCTCCGTAGTCCAGATCCCCAAAGTCGGATATCAGCAACGACGTGAAGTTGACTATCTGTGCAAAGGAGTGCGCTCGGAATAGCAGCCATCCATAGCAGACGACGATCAGAAAGCCTGCGCTCGCCAGCAGGCGGCGAGCGATGTGTCCCGAGGAGAGCCCTAGCTCACTCCCGACCACAGGCGCGGGCTTTCCTCGATATTCGCTCCATATCCGATAAACGCAAAGAGCTGCGCCCTGATAGAATCCCCACAGTACGAAATTCCAAGACGCACCATGCCATAAGCCGCCCAGCATCATCGTGATCATCAGGTTGCGGCAAATGAAGGCGAGACCGCCCTGGTTTCCACCGAGCGGAACGTAGAGATAGTCGCGTAACCAGGTCGATAGGCTGATGTGCCAGCGGCGCCAGAAGTCCTGCGGATTCGTCGCGAAATAGGGCTGGTTGAAATTGACGATCATGTTGATGCCCAACATCTTCGAGATGCCGCGCGCGATATCGGTGTAGCCCGAGAAGTCGCAATAGATCTGGACGGCAAACAAGGCGCTTGCCGCAACGACATCGATCCACGTGACCCTCCCGCTGCTGCCGAAGATGTGGTCGACCACCGGAGACACACCATCTGCAATGGCAACTTTCTTGAAGAAGCCCAGGACGATAAGATAGAGCCCTCGGGAGGTCTGCTCGATGGTGAGGGTCCGCGGCCGGGCAAGCTGCGGGATGATATGCCTACCACGTTCGATCGGGCCCGCCTGGAGTTGCGGAAAGTAGGCAACGAAAAGCGCGAAGTCGGAGAAGCGATCCGTCGGTTTGAACTGGCGTCTATAGATATCGATCGTATAGCTCAGAGACTGGAACGTGTAGAACGAGATGCCGACCGGCAACACTATGTTGAGATGAAGCGGACTGCTCTCGATTCCGACCCCAGCCAACGCAGCTGACAGGCTATCGACGAAAAAGTTGAAATACTTGAAGACAGCCAGCAGCCCCAACTGAGTAATAAGACTGACATGAAGACACCTGAAGCGTCTGCGCCCTTCATCCTTCATCCGGCTTAAGGTCGAGAACACGGCAGAGATCAACACTACGAAAGCGACGCTTCCCGCGAGTGACAATGCGAGCATGCGGATGTTCAAAAGCCTGCCAAGATCCGGATAGCCGGATCCAAGTGCGGGAAGGCCGGTCCAATCAAGACCGAGAAAGATGACCGCCGAGAGGACGAAGAACGCTGCCGGCATCAACCACTGCCGAAGCTGCAGCCGTCCGTTCTCGATCATCAATCCAACCCAGAAATCGATCGTCGTCGAGAGGGCAACCAGAAAAAGAAAACGAGCGTCCCACCATCCGTAGAAAATGTAGCTCACGACGAGGAGCATGTAGTTCTGCAGGCGGAAGGACAGCCCCAGATACAGACAGTAGACGAGGAGAAAGAATACGACGAATTCCGGCGAGTTAAAAAGCATTCGCTACCCGATCCAAAAAACCGAGATCTGCACATTTTTATAAGCCGGTGTGGTGCTCACATCCGTTCTCCTTACCGGCAAAATCATAATAGAGTTCCTGCCAGACTTTCGACGACCGGAGACTATTAAGTCTTATATTCGATTAGCTGCGCGGCCTGTCCCCGGAGCAAGCGCCAGTAGAAACGGACGATTCCGCGGGTCTGGGCGAACTTGCCTGCGACCATGAGGAATGCATAGCCCCATCTGCTCGGCTGAGCCGTTTTGCGGCGGAGCGCGATCAGACACATCTGTAGCGGATAGATCAGGATTGCACAGAGAACGATCGGATAAACAAGGCTTCCGAGCAGAATCAATAGCGGCAAGACGGTGCTCCAGAACAGCGCGCTCGGCACCGATCGAGCCCATATGCGAAACGGCGAACGCCGGTGCAAGCGCGAGACTTCCGCGAACCCATAGCCGCTCCTAACGGAGCGGAGCCACCATTGTCCGAACCTCGTCATGGCGGCATCATGCAGCGTCATCTCAGCGTCGATCCGCCAGATCTTCCATCCGCGCTCGCGCAGCCGAATACAAAGTTCCGGCTCCTCTCCGGCCATAACACCCGGATGGAAACCACCTGCCTCTTCAAATGCCTTCACGCGGATGAGAGAGTCTCCACCGCAAGCGCCTATCTCGCCGATCGGCGTGTCCCACTCGAGGTCGCACAACCTGTTGTAGAACGAAACCTCGGGATGCCGCTCCCGGCGACGGCCACAGACGATCGCGACATTCTCGCGCGCTCGGATGGTGTCAACCGCGCTCTCCATCCAACCGGGCATAAGAAGGCAGTCACCATCGACGAACTGGACGAAGCGAAGTTGGGGGAGCAGGGACTTAAGCTCGGCGAACCCTTCATTGCGGGCCCGCGCCGCCGTAAATGGGCGCTTGCGATCGAGTTCTACGACTATGGCGCCAAGCTGCTTCGCGGCGACGACGCTTTGATCCGTTGATCCAGAATCGACGTATACGATGTGGTCGGCGGCCGCTTTGACCGACTCGAGGCAGTCGACCAGCCGCTGGCCCTCGTTGCGGCCAATCACCACTACACCGACATCATCAAATTTCATAAGTCATACAGAATTCTTGAACCGGCGGTCAGCCATCCTCCTGCTCGATAGCACGGACGAAGCTCCGGACAAAACCCTCGCCGACCAAATTAACACGCTGACCACCAACCCAGTCCAGGCAACCATACGAAATAAGGTTACTCGCCAGTACGAGCTCGGGGACTCTTAATCAGACACAATTAAGGATATACCCTATTGCAAAGCGGACGGCTTGTCCGAATATTGAAGAAGCCGATTTTTCATCGATCTTGCGAGCCTCCACGACAACGTTAAAAACCATTTCCTGCGCGACCCGGGATCGGCTCGGCCTTTGCATTTTCGATGATCGAGATAAATCAGGCCCGCGCCGCCCAGGAGTTGAGGCACGTGCATCCAAATCGACCGAAACAGCCGACCCACTACTATTATGCCATCGACATCATTCGGTTTCTGTCCGCGCTCTCGGTCGTTGGCTTTCACTACGCATACGTTAATCAGGTCGCCGATTTCCAGCTGGTATGGCCCTTGACATGGTTCGGCTGGGTCGGGGTCGAGGTCTTTTTCGTCATTTCCGGCTTCGTGATCGCCAATTCGGCCAACGGCTCGAGCCCGCTCCAATTCCTCAAAGGCCGTGCGCTGCGATTGCTCCCGGCGCCGTGGCTGTGCGCGACCATCACGTTTGCTCTTCTGGCCCCGAACGCAGAGATCCTTCCGTATCTCAGGTCCCTGGTCCTGCTGCCGAAAGGCCCCTGGATCTCTCCGGTATATTGGACGCTTGCCGTCGAGATCGTGTTCTATGCGGTGATCTTCATCGTGTTGTCCATCAACCGGTTTCAGTACATCAATCGGCTGGCACTTCTGCTCACGATGGGGAGCGGAATATACATGGTCGCCGCCGGGTTCCAGGACTGGTACATCAGTGATCATATGAACGTGCTGCTCTTACGGCACGGCTGCTTCTTCGCGACGGGCATTTGGCTGTGGCTGTCGACCACGCGGCAATTGGCGACCTGGGAGTATCTGACCGCCCTGACAGCAATCGCGGCGTGCATCACCGAGATCTGCCTTCGGGGAGCGGAATTCCTGCCTCGACAGGTGCTGACCTACTACTGGATTGCGGCGCCCGTCGCGACCTGGCTGGTCGCCGTCCTATGTATTGCAATCACCGGGCGCGCGCCCCTTTCGATCCCGCCGCGCGTGGCGACCGTCGTCCGCCATCTCGGTCTCATTACCTACCCGCTGTACTTGGTTCACGACGAGATTGGACGTCGGGCAATCCAAGCCCTGACGATGATCGGGATCGACAAGTGGCTATCCCTTACCCTTGCTCTGCTGATGGTCATCGTGCTCAGTTGGCTGGTTAGCGCCTATTGGGAACCCGCTGTCCGAAGGGCCTTCTATAGCGCTTCAGAATGGCTGATGACCCGCCGCGCAGCTCCTGCCCCTTAACGCTTTTGTGTCACTTCATGATAAATATTAGCGTATTTGACATTCACTTTTCGATTTTGATCGAAAAACCTATGACATTCCTTCGGTGAAAGACTACGGATAAACTACAGTGGAATAATATTGATCCGGTTGAGAGAAAACTCATCCAGCACAGAAGAAGGTCGACGGAGGCATAGTGCTGCGCTGTCATCTCAGGCGCTGAATGGGTTCGAGAACGACGTCTCAATGATTAAACCTCAACATTCGCGTCCATGAAAATTCTGTTCGCCTTGCCCGGCCTGCACCGTTACGACCGCGGGGCCGAAATAGCATTCATTTCCGTGGCATCGGAGCTGGCAAAGGGCGGCGACACCGTCACGCTGATCGGCTCTGGACAGGAAAAACCCGACGTCCAGTACCGATTTCTGCGCGCGGCGAGCGTGTCGCGCAAGAAGCTTGAGCGACTTCCAAAGATGCCCATGCTGAGAAACGAGTTTGCCTACGAGGAGCTGAGCTTCGTGCCTGCCCTGCTGGCTGCCTATCGGCCGGCAGACTATGACGTGACGGTTACCTGCAGCTACCCTTTCACCAACTGGGCCTTGCGACGCCCCGTCTGGTCGGGTTCCCGCCCGCCCCACGTATTCGTAACGCAGAACGGGGACTGGCCGGCCTACTCCAACGACGCCGAATTCCGGTTCTTTGGATGCGAAGGCCTCATTTGCATCAATCCCGATTTCTATGATCGGAACAAGGATCGTTGGCAATGTCGACTGATCCCCAACGGTGTTGACTGCAGCCGTTTCATGCCGGGGCCTGCTCAACGTGAGCAGTTTGGGCTGCCCGCCAATCGACCGATCATCCTGATGGTCAGTGCCTTGAGCCCTTCCAAGCGCGTCGAGGTCGGCATCGATGCGGTCAGCCGTATCCCGGATGCTCACCTGGTCGTGGCAGGCGACGGTCCCCTCAGACAGGCTGTGGACGAGCTCGCTGCCCGCCAACTGCCCGGGCGCTTTACACGCCTGACGCTCACTCCGCAGCAAATGCCGGCGCTTTACCGAGCAGCCAACGTCGCTCTACACCTTTCGATGGATGAGTCTTTTGGCAACGTGTTCGTGGAAGCCTTAGCCTGCGGGCTGCCGGTCGTTGGGCATGATTCTCCCCGGTCGCGGTGGATCGTTGGCGATCGGGAGTACCTAGTCGACACGAATGATCCGGCCAACATCGCCCGCAGCCTTGAGCTTGCGCTCGCCGCGCCTCCGGTTGAACAACAGGCCCGCGTTGAGCGAGCTGCACAATTCTCATGGGCTGCGATAGGCAGGCAGTATCGGGATTTTCTGGCTGAAATCGTTGAGCGGTCGCGATCGTCATCGAACTCTGGCGTCAATTGAGGGAAGGAAATCGTTCATGGCGACCCTTTTCTGGTTTGACATCTACCAGCCAAAAAACTGGTTGAAACGTCGGTTGCGGCCCTCCTGGAAGGCGCTCCAAAGATGGCGCCGTCAGATCAAGCTGTTGCGATCTCGAATGCTGGCGAAAATCTTGCCATCGGCCGCTATCGACAACGATTGCTTATATCCGCCATCTTCGGTCTGTGAGGCAACGCCGGATTGGGTCTCGACATCAGGCCGTGCATTGGGGGCTAAAATCAGCCGGGTAGACCCTGCCTGCACGGTGCCGATGCCTCTGCCGATGACTGTGCACCGTCAGATGCGCCGTCAATTCCTGATGGATCAATCTTACGACTATCCCGAGACCTTCGTCGCGTCGGTGCCAAGAGGACGGGCCACTAACCGTGGTCTCGTCATCGCGCCGGACGGCCAGTTTCTGAAAGACGTCTCGACCTACTTTCACGATCCTAAATTGACGACGGAGGCAGCGCTCAATTCGGATTGGGACCTCGAACCGTTGACGGAGATTGACGCAAGTGTAGCCGTGCTGGCGACGGACGGCGCCAGTCTTTATTACCACTGGCTGTTTCAGCTGCTGCCGCGCTATGAACTGATGAGGCTGGCTGGAATCGACCTGAGCAGGGTCGACTATTTCTTGGTCAACAGCCAGCGTGCCCGCTTTCAGCGTGAGACCTTGGCTACGCTCGGGATCGAACCATCCAGAATCATCGACGGAGACAAGACGCGGTATCTGCGCGCGCGCGAGTTGATCGTTCCATCTGTCCCATTAGGTGGCGGCTGTTTCAGGCCATGGATGGTCGATTTTCTCCGACGCAACTTTCTGCTACAGGATCGGCGCAATATGCCGTCGCCCGGGCGTCGACTCTACATCAGCCGGGGCCTTGCCGGCTATCGTCGTGTCCTGAATGAAGACATCGTGATTGAGACGCTGAAAGAGCGCGGCTTCGAGGTCGCTGCCATGGAAACGATGTCGGTGCCGGAACAGGCGGCTGTAATGGCATCCTGCGAGGTGGTCGTTGCTCCACATGGCGGAGGGATGAGCAACGTCATCTTCTGCTCGCCCGGAACGAAGATCATCGAAATCTATTCGCCCGAACTGGTCGCGACGTATTTTTGGAAGCTCAGCAACCAGCTGGGCTTGCAGTATTACTACATGCTGGGCAGGGGACATCCCGCGACCCTAGGCACGGATTATCCTCAATCATGGGATGCGAGCGCTGATATCGAAGTTGATATTGAGATCCTTGAACAGACTTTGACGCGGGCCGGAATTTGACCGATGTCCAGCCCGCAGGCATCGATCAACGGAAAGTCATACAGCAGCAGCAGACGAATGACGCAGGATCCCGATTTCGCAGCCGACCTGTCGCGTTACCCGTCCCGCCCCTTCCTGCGGGAGCAGTCGATCTGGGCGATCTGGGTCTACCGGTTCGGTCGACGTATCCTGCTGCGAAAGGACGGCCTGGCACGAAGCGTTCTCTTGAAAGTCTATTGGCTGCTTTTTCGGCTGGTGGAAACCATGACCGGCATAAGCCTGCCGGTCGAGGCGCAAATTGGTCCGGGCCTGCGGATCTATCACTTCGGAAATATCTTCATTCATTCTCAGGCCGTCATCGGCCGCAATTGCACCCTTCGCCAAGGCGTCACGATCGGCAACCGGGTCGAGGGCGGTCCAACACCGGTGATCGAAGACGATGTCGACTTCGGGGCCTACGCTCAGGCGCTAGGCGGCATCAGGATCGCCTCCGGCGCCAAGATCGGCGCAATGAGCGTCGTACTGCGCGACGTCCCGGCCGGAGCGACCGCCGTGGGGATACCAGCGCGGGTAATAAGGTAGATTTCAATGGCAGAGCTGCGATACAAGGCCAGACCGGCTGGCGGCACGGAGCTCCGAGCGAAGACCGCGCGGGACGTAATCACCGATGCGGCCGCAACGGGCGACGATCGTCCTCGGGCAAGAGCAGGCCAAATGCGGCTCGGATTTCTGACTGGCCAATATCCGCGAGCAACCGACACGTTTATCCAACGGGAGGTCGCGATGTTGCGCTCTCTCGGATATCACGTGCAGACGTTCTCGATCCGAAAGCCGCCAGCAACCGAAAACGTCAGCGCCGAGGTCGAGGCCATCAGAAGGTCGACGATCTATCTTCTTCCGCCGGCAAACTTGCTTCGAGCCCACCTGACGCAGCTGTTTTCTTCGCCCAAGCGTTACCTGTCGGCGCTTTCGCTTGCCATCAGGACATGCCCACCCGGCTTTCGCGCGCTGTTACGGCAAGCCGCCTATTTTGCCGAAGCGGCGATGCTGGCGCGGCTGATGCGAAAGCACTCGCTTTCCCATCTCCATAACCACTTCTCCGATTCAAGTTGCTCGGTCGCGGCAATCGCCGCGGAGCTCGGAGGTTTCACATTCAGCTTTACAATGCATGGACCCTCCGAATTCCTCGAGCCCAGGCTCTGGTGGATTGACGAGAAAGTCAGACGCGCGCTGTTCGTGAACTGCATCAGCCATTTTTGTCGCAGTCAGGCCATGTTGTTTTCGCCGGTCGACTGTTGGGACAAATTGATGATCGTCCATTGCGGCGTTGAGCCCGATCTGTTCGAGTTGCGTCAACACACCGGGCGAGGCAAAAAGTTGCTGTTCGTCGGACGCCTCGCCGCCGCAAAAGGCTTACCTATCCTGCTCGATGCATTAGCGAAGCTTGACGACGTATCATTGGAGATCGCCGGCGACGGCCCCGACCGGCTCATGCTCATCGAGCAGGCGCGCCGGCTCGGCATCTCGGAGCGCGTTCATTTTCTCGGCTATCAATCACAGGCGCAAGTTCGAGACCTGCTCAAGCAGGCCGATATTTTCGTGCTCACAAGCTTCGCCGAGGGCGTCCCTGTCGTGCTGATGGAGGCGATGGCGGCGGGCGTTCCCGTCATCACGACGCGAATTGCGGGGATCCCAGAACTGGTGGAGGACGGCAAGAGCGGTCTGCTCATCTCGCCGGGTGATGCCGGCGCAACCGCTGCCGCCATTCACCAACTGGTCGAGGATCCGAGCTTGCGGACCCGGCTGGCCACCGCCGGGCGCAGAAAAGTCGAACAGGAATTCGATATTGGCGCGGAAGCGAGACGGTTCGCCGCAATACTTGCCCGCGCGCTCGCAACTGCTGCTCGCTGATGGAGCTTGGATGTCCGCCGGGTCAAGTCACTTGATGCTTGTACGAAGCGGCCAGGCACTCATCGAAGCTAAAGCGGGGTCTCCAGCCCAATTTCGTCCGGATCTTCGAATTGCTGAAACGAAGCGGCTTGAACTGGGACTCGAAGCGGCGCGGCGTCAGCAGGGACGGAAGCTTCCCCTTCTCACCAAATAGTTTTCTGCTGGTAAAGGCGGCCAGCTGCGCCAAGCCAAGTCCAACATGATACGGCAATGGGACAAGCAACCCCGGTTGCCGCGTCCGCCGTGCATACTCTCTGACATACTGCCAGACTCGGACATCATCGCTGTCGACGATATTAAAGGTTTGCCCCGATGCGGTCGGGCTTTCGAGAGCTGTGACCAGACAATCGGCGCAATTGGTCACATGACTCAGCGGCAATCGGGTGAACGGGCCGAACATCAGATAGAGCCGCCCGAACTTGCGCCCCATGGCGGCGATTTCCTCGTGACCGTCGCCCCAAATGAAACCGGGCCTGGCAATCGTGACGTCCCAGGAGTTCGTCTTAGCAAAGCGCTCCACGATGCGCTCCTGCCAGATCTTCGCAATCGTGTATCCGCCCATCGTGTAGGGAGCACACTCGACCGGCGTCTCCTCATCCATGCAGGATTTGGCCCTTGACCAATCATACACGACCAGACTGCTGACATGAACAAGTCGCTTGACGGTCGACTTCGCCATGGCCTCGAGGAAGCGCTCTGTCGCGACGACGGTCGAGGCAAATTGCGCGTCTTCATTGCCGGTCACAGCGGCTGCAAGATGAATCACGGCATCGACGCCGTCGAACGCCGGCGCGAGATCCTTATGAACGCGCAGATCGGCGCGAAACACTTCGACCTGCTCGGGCCAGTCAGGAGCCCGAGCGGCCGGCCGCACCATCGCGCGGACCTGATGCCCGCGCTCGACCAGAGAGTTCACCACCGACTGGCCCAGAAAACCACCTGCTCCGGATACAAGTACTTTCATGGCTTCGCCGTAGCTGAGAGTTGATCGGCAAGCTGCGCGATTTCATCGAGCTCTTGCAACGATATGGGCTGGGGCTGCTTCAATTCGATCGACCGATATGTAGCGGCCAGCATGTCCTTCATCCCGTCATAGCTGCTTTGCCCGGCCAGCTTCCGGACAAAGCCCCCGATGCTGCCGGTCAGCACCTGGCGGGCTTCCGCAATCCCGTCCACGACTGTCATCAGCGCCGGCTCACCCTTGCGCAAGCGCTTGCTTACAACCTTGGGGGGCTCGTAAAGATTTGCTTCGACCCGCATCCGAGTCCCGATCACTCGGATAAGGAATCCGTCCGGCTGGGCATTGCCGCTGAAGCTGACAAAGGCCGTCGTGCGCTCACCCTTGATCAGGCCGCGGAATTCATCGGCCGGCAATGGCGTGCACTTCGTATGCTTCGTCCAGACCGCATTCACAGCCAGCGCCTTGCCGGTGAACATGTAGGCCAAATAGGCGATGTGCGGCAAAAAATCGCCGATCACGCCGCCCGGCAGCGTCATGCCGAAGTGCGGGGCGTTCATGTCCGTGTAGGCGCTATTCGGTCCAGTGATGTTGAGAGACAGGCAGATCTGAACGTCAAGGACGTCTCCCAATTCACCCGTTTCGATCAGCTGAAGAATGCGCCGGACCGACGAATGGAAACGGTTCTGCTGATTTTCCATCAGCATAGTACCCTTGGCGATCGCCTTATCTTTGAGCAGACAAAAATCGGCGTACTGCACCGTCATGGGTTTTTCACAGAAGACGTTCAGCCCCCGCTCCAAACAATCCATGGCGATGGGAAGATGCGACGCCGGCGGCGTGGTGATATGGACGAGGTCCGGCTTCAGTTCATCCAGAAGATCGCGATGGTTCGTATAGAATTTGGGCACCTGAAAACGTTCAGCCATCGCCTCGGCTCGGGCGGACGAGATGTCGCAGACCCCGGAGACTTCAACGTTGTCAAGTTCCGCTAAAGCGGTCAGATGTTCGCGCGCGATGGCGCCGCACCCGATCAACACACCCGAAAGCTTTCTCATTTCATAACCTGTCAGCAATCAGCAGTGGCGAGTCCGGCGCTAGCATTAATATCAACTTTAGCTCTACCATTAATACCGAGATGTTGCAGATTATTGCAGAGCTTCCAATTGGCGCATTGCATTTACCACGGTATCTTGCGCTTGTGTCTAGCAACACTTGAGCTTTTCGGATACGCTCTAGCCGGAATGGGTGGTCTTGGCGAGCCCTTCAAAGTTGCCGGAAAAGTTAACATGATTAAATGGTGAAAACGGAGCGGTGTGACTGAACATACCGCGCTCTTTTTAAGTATGGGGAACGTTGGTCTCCAGGTCCATCTTACGCGTGCCGTTCCCAGCTCGCGGCTATTTAGGGGCGAATTCGCTGGGGATCGACGTGCTGCCTGCAAGAATTCCGACACCGCGCCATGAGCAGTTCTGATAATGGGAACGCCTGCTCAGTTCGCGAGTTTGGCCCGCGGGAACAGAGGAATATAGGGGAATGACGGCTTTCGTCTCCTTGTTGTCGATAGCTGTTGCGGTTCTCCTCGCGCCCTTGGTGGCTGTGTTCGCCGCTGAGATCATTGCGGCGGTAATACTTTCTCGACGCAAGCGTCCCGTCCCCGGCGCACCTACCGGCATCCAGCGTCCCCCGCTCGCCGTCCTCATACCGGCTCACAACGAGAGCTCCGGAATCCGTCCGACAATAGCCGATATTCGCGCCCAGCTCCTCCCACATGACAGACTGCTGGTCGTGGCCGATAATTGCTCGGACGATACCGCGGCGATGGCGCGAGATGCAGGTGCTGAGGTCATCGAGCGGACCGACCTCATACGGCGGGGAAAGGGCTACGCGCTCGACTGGGGCGTACGTCACCTTGGTTCGCGGCCTCCCGCAGTTGTCATCATTGTTGATGCCGACTGTCGCGTCTCAGAGGGCGCAATCGAGGCTCTCGCAAGTGCCTGCGGAAGCAGCAACCGACCGGTCCAGGCGCTTTACCTGATGAGCGCCCCCGTCAACTCCTCGATCAACTATCAGGTCGCGGAATTCTCCTGGCGGGTCAAGAACTGGCTGCGCCCGCTCGGGTTGTTCGTTCTGGACCTGCCCTGCCAGCTGATGGGAAGTGGCATGGCATTCCCCTGGGAGGTCATACGGACAGCAGAGCTTGCAAGTGGGCAGATCGTGGAGGATTTGACCCTCGGTTTGGACCTGACTTTAGCTGGGCATCCTCCGCTGTTCTGCCCGACAGCCCGCATTGGAAGCACATTCCCGACGTCTGCAAAGGGCGCGCAGTCTCAGCGCAAGCGCTGGGAGCATGGCCATCTCGACACGATCATGAGAGCGGCTCCCAAGCTTCTTGCGCGCGCCTGTGTCAAGCGAGACCTCGACCTTATGGCCGTTGCGCTCGACCTGTCCGTCCCGCCTGTGTCTCTGCTCGGGATGCTGGTCCTCGCAGCCTTCGGCCTTTCGCTCCTGGCGTCGCTCATCGGTGGCTCTTCGATTGGTCTTTGGGTGAGCGCCGGAAATCTGCTGGTGTTTGTCTCCGCCATCGGCATCGCCTGGCTCAAATGCGGCATGGATCTTGTTCCCCCTGCCTCGCTGCTGTTGATTCCATTCTATGTCGCCCGAAAATTGAAGCTCTACGCCCAATTCGCTTTCGGTCAGGTGGATTCACAGTGGACAAGAACTGATCGGGCGAAGGATGGATTGAAGATGGACGAGAACCAGAGCGTGAAGGGCCCGATGTCCTGACACGTCAGGCTGCTGGTACTGCTGGATCGACCTTCTTGACCCTTAGAAGCGGTGACGCGCCCTCGATGTCCGTCGGCGGAGTTGCTCTCTGAAGCCCCAGGCTGTGGTCGAAGAACGCAACCAGATTGCTGCGGATGACCCGAAGGATCTGAACAGGGTTGACGCTGCCGCGGCGCAAGGGCGAATAAAGCTTCATGTCCGAGAAATGCATGTGCTCGGCGCCGGGGATTGTCATCCAGTAGCCGCCCCGCCGTTCCAGCAGTTGATTCATCATCGCAAATTGGTCCAACGAAAACGCGATCTCTCGACGCTTGGCCGGTGGGAAGCCGCTCAAGTCAGCCTCAGCCACGAAGGGCTCCTCGTCGTACATTCCTTCGAACATGAATAGAAACGGGGTGAACCTTTGCCGTTCCGCCGTATTCCGTCCAATCATCCCCGCAAGATCGGCCCCTGCCTTGACGCGCTCGTCCAAAGAGCAGACTTCGGCTGCGGCTCCTCCGCCCAAGGAGAAGCCGAACGCCGCGATCCGATCCAGATCGAGACGGCCAGCCAACAATTGTTGCGGATCGTCGCGGTTCAAATCTTCCAGACTATCCAATACGAAGCGCGCATCAGCTGCTCTGATATCGATCTGCTCGTTTGCGGTCTTCACGAACTCCGCAAAAGCCGCTTCGGACGAGTAGTCTTCATCGCCTTTGAATTTACGGCAAGCCACCGTGCCATCCGGAAAGGCAACACGGCTGGAACTGTAGGGATGGTCGATCCCCACGATGATGTAGCCATGGCTGGCGAGCTCCTCGACCAAGACGGTACATTCGGTCCGGATTCCCGCCCACGAAGGCAAGAAGAGGATGACCGGAAAGCGCGGCGGTAGCGGCGGCAATTCGGCATCCAACATTGCATGCGTCTTCACATACGAAAAATGCGCGCTTCGCCAGGTCGTGATGGCGCGCTCCCGGTAAGGCGCATAGCGCCCACGACGGGATGGATTCGCCGGGTACCAGATCTGAATCATGAGCTCACGGCAACCGGCTCGATCCGAATATGGGTCGCTTCTGCTCACATCGATCAGGTGCCGAACGTGAGTGCCGATCCTGTACGCGCCCGTTGGCTTCGGCAGCCTGAAGACCGGCATGGCAAGACACAGCAAGCCGGCCATGAGGGCGAGGAAGGCAGTCGCGTAGCCCAGCCCGGATACGTGGACACTTTCAATATGCGCAATGCATCTCAAGCCGGCCGCGGTCACGAAGCCGAGTGCTGCAACATAGGCCGGAGCCATCTGGTAGCGCGCCCCCTCCAGATGGAGATGCCCCGCCAGCAACAGCGCAACCAAAACTGCCAGAGGGAGCGAGGCATGGCAGCCACCGAATGACGGGACAAGCACGACAGAGGCGCCGAGCAGCAAGGCCAGCACCAATGTCGATTCCAGCGCTCTCATCGGACCATCGTCACGCTCCCGCTGCAGCGGCAACTATTCCTGGCGCTCGGGCGCGCTCGCCAAATAAGGAGATAGTTGCTCGATCAACCGGGCAACTTGTGGCTGTCGCATGATCGAGAGATGGTTGCCCGGAACCTGATGCACGACGATGCCCCCGGCGGCGATGTTCGACCATCCGAGCGTCAGGTCATCTCCATATTCGGCGGTTCGCCCTTCCGCGCGGAATAGCAACAGGCGACCGGGATAAGATCTCGGTACATATTTCCGGCCGATCGCCGAGAACAACACCAGGTTGCTTCGCAGAAAGCGAGGGACAGGCACCCCGAGTGAACGACAAACGTCCTGGCCGACCTTCCAGAGCAGCGCATCCAACCGACTGGTAACAAAGAGGCGCGCATCCGCCCAGAGTTCGTCGAACCGACCATGAATGAGATTGCGCCCATACTTCCTGAGCCGATCGTTCAGATATTTGCGTCGAAATTTCGCGAGCTGCTCCGCCGGCAGATTCCGATAGTGAGCCCAGTTGCCAGTATCGAAAAGCGCAATCAGCGCGACCGCCTCGCCCATTTCGACGAATTTCGTTGCGATCTCAAAAGCAACGAGCCCACCAAACGAAAGGCCGCATATCTGGTAAGGTCCGTTCGGTTGGACGGCTTGAATTTCTCGGACATACTGACTTGCAAGGTCTTCCACACTGTCGGGGCAAGACTCTTTGGCGTCTGACGCTCGCAACCCATAAACCGGGACGTCCCCCGGCAACGCCGCGATCAGATCTCGATAATCCAGCAGATGGCCACCCCCGCCATGGATGCAGAACAGGGGAAGACGATTGCCGGTTTCGCGGATTGCGACAATGTGCGGACGGTCGGTTTGCAGGGCCTCGTGGAGCTTCCGCGCCAGTTGCCCGGCAGTCGGCGCGACCATCAGAAGCGACAGATCGATAGTGATCCCAAAACTTGCCTGCACCCTCGTAACCAGTTCGGCGGCCAGCAACGAGTGCCCGCCGAGCTCAAAAAAGTTGTCATTCATCCCGATGACGGGCACCTTGAGGATGGCCTTCCAGATCTCGGCAAGCTTGATCTCGTCCTCGGTACTTGGCGCGACGAAGACGCGCGCGGTACTTTCCTCGGCTAGCGGTATCGACTCGCGAGCCCGCTTCGGAACGGTCGGGGCCGGGAGCTCCGTAATTCTGTGGCGTCGGTTTGACACCACAGTCCGCAGCAGCATCTGGTAATAGTCCAGGATAAGCCGGATCGAGCCCGGGTCGAACAGGTCGGCATTGTACTCGCAGTTCACCCGCAGCTCGTCCTGGCGCTCAATAAGCGCGAGCTGAAGCTCGAATGGAGTTCCAACGCTGAATGTCGGCATCGGGGACACGGTCAGTCCGGGCACCTGATGCGGCTGCAGGAATGCGACCTGATAGAGGAAGTAGAACTGGAAGAACACCGTCCGACCATCGACCGAGCGGATGCGCAACTGCTTCAGCAGCGCCTCGAACGGCAGATCGGCGTGATCCAGCGCATCGAGGTACACCTGGCTCACATGCGCGATAGCTTCCTCGATCGTTGGATTGCTACCCAGATCGACCCGGAAGGGAATTGGTCCGGCAAACGGACCGATCAAAGGCTCCGTCTCCGGGCTCCGGTTCGCCACCGGCGATCCGATCACCATCTCCGGCTGTTCCGAGTACCGCGACAGGAGGATCGCAAAGCAGGCCAAGGACAGCGCAAACATCGTCACGCCTTCGGCCTTCGCGACGCGCTTCAGGTCCTGGATGAGCTCGGCCGGCAAAGACAGCGACTCGATGCCGCCCTTCGCGGTCATCCGCGCAGCCGGCGGCCGGTCCGTCGGGAAATCGACAACATCCAGCGGATCTTTGAGCCGCGTCAGCCAATGGTCGAGATGAGCGCTTGCTTCGGGCGACTTGAGCCAGTCCTGCTGCCAGCTTGCAAAGTCAGCGTATTGGATCGACAGCGGCGCAAGGTGCGCCGGCCTGTTGCCGGCGAGCGCCTCGTAGTTTGCCCACAGCTCGTCCTGGATGACCCGCTGCGACCATCCGTCAACGATGATATGGTGTGTCGTGATGAGCAGGACCGCCTCGGCGGTACCCAGCACGAACAGGCAGGCGCGGAAAAGCGGCCCCCGCTCGAGGTCGAACGGTTGCCGCGCCTCTTCCTGCAAAAGCTCCTGAAGCCTGGACTCGCGCTCCGCGTCCGCGATTTGGGTCAGATCCGCGACAGAAAGCGCAAACGCCTGCCGCGCCGAAATCACCTGAACAAGCTCGCCCTCGTATTCGGCGAAGGTCGTCCGCAAAATCTCGTGGCGGTCGACGAGATGCTGAAAGCTCGCCTGGAGTACATTGGTCGACACAGAACCCGTCAGGCGCACCGTGGCGCGCATGTGGAACTTTGCCGAATTCGGATCGAGCCGCGCGAGTAGCCAAAAACGCTCCTGCGCAACGCTCGCCGGCATCGTGCAGAACTCTTCGGCGGCGTCGTTCGACGGCATCGGCTCTTGTGTCTCCGACACAGGGCTGCCCTGCGCCGCCTGCGGTCCCGACACGACGAATTCCGAGGCGCGAAGCTCCGGTCCGGAGCTGATCTGTTCGAGCAGGCCGCAGAAATCGTCCAAGAGCCCCTGTGCAAATTCCCGGCTGTAGTAGTGCTTGTTGAAGTCGATCGACAATCGCCAACCGCTCTCGCGCTCCACCATGAAGAAGTTGAGCCGGTAGAGTGCCCCCTGCGAGATCGACGGTATCGGCGTGACCTGAATCTTCGCGGGCTCAATGACGGAATTCGAGCTCCCGCCATAGGCTCGGTAGCAATTGAAATTGACGACAAAGAACGGTTCGGGATCAATATCCCTATCCGCGGCCCGAGCCTTGATCACGTCCTCGAACGGCACGTCCTGATTGGCGAAGATCTCAAGCATGGCGTCCCGCACGCGGTCCGCCAAATCGATGAAGCGGGGGTCACCGGCCACGTCGGTTCTGATGACGACATGGTTGATGAAGAGGCCGACCAACGCTTCAAGTTCGGTGCGGTTGCGGCCTGCGAGCTCCGAACCGACCGCAATATCATCACGTCCGGTATAGCGCTTGAGCAGAACACAGAGCGCGGACAGGACGGTGACGAACATGGTCCCGCCGCGACGGTTGCTCTGTTGGTTCAGCGTGTCGGTCAGTTCACGTCGGAGTTCGCGGGAGACGATGTCACTGTCGCGACCTGGTTGGGCTGGCGGCTCGCGATCGCCTGGGACTTCCAGCCGTCGATAGTTCTTGAGCGAGGACTTCCAGTAGGCAAGCTGCGCCTCCCGCTCGGCATCTTCTGCGCGCTCGCGTTGCCATATGACGTAATCGGGGTATTGGACAACGAGCTCCGGCAGTGGCGACGCCTGCCCTTCGCTGAATGCCCGGTACAGTTGCCGCAGCTCGTCCATCATCACGCGGATGGACCAGCCATCTGCGACCAAGAGGTGCGCGGTAAGCAACAGCAGATAATGCTGTTCTTCAACACGGATAACCGTAACCCGCAGAAGAGGTCCGGCCTCGATCTCGAATCCGCGCGTTGCCTCAGTCCTGCAGAGATCATCCACCTGTTGGTCGCAGTCTTCAAGCGACCGCACATCGTGGAATTTGAGATCGATCTTTGCCGACGGTGCGATGAGCTGAACGGGATCAACGCCTATGACCGTGAAACTTGCGCGCAGAATTTCGTGCCGCGCCACGATTTCATTGAAGGCGCGCTCGACGATCGAAATGTCCAGGGGTCCCTTCAGACTCCATCGAAAGGCTACGTTGTAGGCGGAGTCGCCGGGATTGTCGCGATCAGCACGCCAGACGCGCTCCTGCGCCGCAGACAGCGGAAACACCAGGCTAACTTGGCTGTTAGCCGGTTCCAGACATTCGCCGATGTCTGCGTTCAATTGTGGGAGCTTGATGATTGTGGCCATCTGCTGACTTGCCGGACAGGCTGGGGCGCTAGTCGGTACTGTTGTCGCGGCACCGGTTTGATCGCCCGATCTGAAGTGGTCGTCTGATCCTGTGTTCCCTTGGAAAGTTCGTCGAAGATTGCGGCAATCGTCCTGAATTTGAGGATCTGGCGCGGCGTCACCTGGATGCCTGCCTTGTTGGCGCGTGCCGTGATCTGGAACACGTGCAGCGAATCCGCTCCGAGCTCGAACAAATTGTCGTTGATGCCGACGCGCGGCAGCCGGAGCACCTCGGCCCAGATCGCCGCCAACTTTTCCTCATCGGCGTTGCGCGGCGCGGCATAGGCCATGCTTTCCTGCTGCTTGGTCCAGCTCGGTGCCGGAAGCGCGTTGCGATCAATCTTGCCATTTGGCGTCAAAGGCATCGCATCGAGGCTGACATAGGCCGCTGGGGCCATATAGGCCGGTAGCTTCTTGACGATGAACTCGCGCAGCTCGGCTGCCCCCGGAGTAACGCCGTTTTTCGGAATGACATATCCGATCAGACGCTTTTCTCCAGCGACGTCCTCACGCAAGGAGACAACCCCCTGAGCGATGCCGGGGTGGGTTTCCAGGATGCTCTCGATCTCTCCGAGTTCGATCCGGAAGCCACGCAGCTTGATCTGGTTGTCCAGCCGACCGAGGAATTCGAGCGTTCCGTCACGCCGCCGCCGAACCAGATCGCCGGTCTTGTACAGGCGCGCGCCCGGTTCGGAGCTGAACGGATGGGCGACGAACCGCTCCGAGGTCAATTCCGGCCGGTTGTGATAGCCGCGCGCCAAGCCCGCGCCACCGATGTACAACTCTCCGGCCACGCCGACTGGCGCCAGTTGGAGATCTTGGTCGAGAACCAGGAACTCAGTATTGGCGATCGGATAGCCGACGGGGACCGGCCCCTCGCCGGCGGCAACCTGTAGAACTGCCGACCAGATCGTGGTCTCGGTCGGCCCGTACATATTCCAGACCGACGCAGCACGCTTCACGAGCTCATTTGCCAGCTCGCGTGGGAAAGCTTCGCCGCCGCAGAGGACCTTGAGAGCCGGTTCTCCAGTCCAGCCCGCGTCGAGCAGTTGCTGCCACGTGACAGGCGTGGCCTGCACAACAGTCGCGTTCACCTCCTTCAAATACTCCAGGAGGCGCACCGAGTATTGCGCCGTGTCGCGGCTCACGATGGCAAGCTTGGCCCCGACGGTCAGCGGCAGGAAGAGCTCAAGCCCCGAAATGTCGAACGATAGCGTCGTGACCGCCGCCAGAACGTCCGAACTGTTCAGGCCGGGCTGCACCTGCATGGCCTGCAACAGGTTGGCCACGGCGCGGTGTGGGACCTCGACGCCCTTGGGCTTGCCGGTCGAACCTGACGTGTAGATGACGTAGGCAAGATCCGCAGGACCAGCACCTCCATCCAACCGCGCTGAGCTCTCGCGCGCGATGACCGGCCATTCGGTATCGATCTGGACCACCTTCGCATCGCCGAACGACCATTGCTTGGTCAATTCTGCCTGGGTCACGACCACCTGGGCGCCGGCATCCTCGAGCACAAACCGGACGCGCTCGGGCGGAAATGTCGGATCGATCGGGACATAGGCCCCACCCGCCTTCATAATTCCGAGCAGCGAGACCAGCATATCGAGGCCCCGCTCGATGAACAGGCCGACCAGAACGCCGGGTTTGACGCCGAGCTTGCGCAGATGCTGGGCCAGCTGGTTGGCCCGGCCGTCCAGTTCGGCATAGGTCAGCCGCTCCGGCCCGAACATGACCGCAATCGCGTCCGCACTCCGTCCAACCTGGGCTTCTATGAGCCCATGAACCGTGGACTGGTTGGGCCGGTTCGTGAACGTATCGTTCCAGCGTGCCAATCCGTCCAACTCGCCTGCCGACAGGAGCGGAAGCTTCGAGACGGGTGCATGGACCTGTGCGGCCATTCCTTCGAGCAAGATCTTGTAGTGCTCGAGCCAACGCCCGATCGTGTCCTCATCGAACAGGCCGGTGTTATAGTCGCAGTCGAGCGTCAACCCGTCACTTGCTTCCATGATGTTGAGGAAGATGTCGAAGTTGACGAAGCTCTTCGGATTCGGATCGACCTCCGCATCGACACCGTCGAAACCGAGCTTGCCGCCGATCCGCTCCAGGTTGAACTGGACCTCGGTGAGCGGCAGGCGGCTCGGATCGCGCTGCAGCGCCAGTTTCCGCACCAGGCGGCCATAGGTGTAGTTCTGGTGCTCATAACCGGCGAGCACGGTCTGCTTCATCTGCGCCAGGAATTCGCCTGCCGTCGGATTGCCCGTCAAGCGGCCCCGCAGAGGAATGAAGTTCACGCAGTGACCGACCAAGGTGACGTTGTCCAGCAGGGACTGGCCCGCCGTTGGCACGCCGACGACGATGTCGTCCTGACCGCTGAGGCGGCCAAGCAGGATCTCGAACCCGGCCAGCAGGGTCACGAACAACGTGCATTTCTGGCTGGCACCGAACTTCTTGATCCGATTGTAAGCATCGGCCTCGATGCGGGTCCGGAACGTCGCGCCCTTGAACTCCTTGATCGCGGGCCGTGGCCGGTCAAGCGGCAGGTTCAGCGGCGCAGGCACCTCGCGGAATTGCTCCAACCAATAGGACTCGACCTTGCGCCCTTCGGCACTGTCGACGAACTCCGCTTGAGACTTTGCATAATCTGCAAATGGCATGCAGGTCGGCGGATTCCAGGACAGGCCCTGCTTCGTTGCGTTGTAAGCCTGCGATAGCTCGTCAACGAGGACGTTGGTCGACCAGCCGTCACAGACGATATGATGCGCAGTGAAGATCAGGATCTGATGGTCCGCTGCCAGCGTCACCAGCCGGGCGCGAACCAGCGGTCCTGCGCTGAGGTTGAACGGCGTTTGCGCATCCGTCGCGATGATCTGATGGAGCTGGCTCTCCTGTTCCTGGGGCGCCAGGGATCTCAGATCGATGGTCGGGACCTCGAGGGCCAGCCGGGCGGCAAAGCTTTGCCGGTCGCCCTCTCCGCCGAACGTGGAGCGAAGCGCCTGGTGCCGCGCGACGACGAGATCCAGCGCACGCCGAAGCGCGGCAACGTCGAGGTTTCCGCGCAGATGGAGCGAGACCGACTCGTTGTAGCTGCATGATGCATCGGAACTGAGCTGGTCCGACAACCACACTTCCAGCTGAGATTCGGTCAAGGGAGCTTCAGCTGCTTCCGGTGGATCCAGTTGCACGGCCATGGCCGCCGGGGCAAGCGCGGGCGCCTCGACCACATCGCCCAGGAATCCAGCCTGGCGCATCTCGATCGCGCTCTCCCGGAACGCGGTCACGATGGCCTCGAGATCCGCCTCGCTATGAGCGGTCGTCAGGAAGCACGGAAAGCCCTCGCGAATGTGGATGCCTTTGTCGCGCATGTAGAAGTAGAACAGGTTGGCCAGCGGCTCCGAGGCCGGGAAGCCGAGGTAGAAGAAGCTGCCGAAGGTCTCGACCTGCGTCGGGAGACCGTGTTCCCGGACCACCTCGTTGAGCTTCTGGACCAGTTCGGTCGTGCGCTGATTGAGCCGCTCCTGCAGGGCGGGCCCCTGCTCGCTGAAGTGCCTGAGCACGGCGCGCATCGCCGCAAGCGCAAGCGGATGGCGAACGAAGGTTCCGGCGAAGAACGTCACGCCGACCTGAGGATAGGAATCATCCCCGAATTGCCACATGCCGCCGTCCAGGGCATCCATGAACCGACTCTTGCCGGCGAGAACGCCGACGGGCATGCCCCCGGCAACCACCTTGCCGTAGGTTGCGAGATCGGCGCGAATGCCAAACTTCGCCTGGCAGCCGCCTTGATGGACGCGGAATCCGGTGACGACCTCGTCGAAGATCAGCGCGGCGCCGCAGTCTTCCGTGATCTTGCGAAGCTGCTTGAGGAAGTCGACCGGCTGCAGCGAGGGATGCCGGCTCTGCACCGGCTCGACCAGCACTGCGGCGATGTCGCCGGCGTTGCGCCGGATCCAATCCAGCGATTGTTCCGCGCCGTAGTCCAGCACGACCATGTTGGAGACGCTCTGGCGCGGAATGCCAGGCGCGATCGGCACCGACTGCGGCTCGCCGGCCTTGTTCATGAAGCCCTTCACCAGGACCTCGTCGAACATGCCGTGGTAGTCGCCGGAGAATGTGACGATCTTGTTCTTGCCGGTCACGGTCCGCGACACGCGCAATGCGGCGAGGACGGCCTCTGAACCGGTGTTGCAGAACGCCATTCGCTCATTGCCGGTCATCTCGCAGAACAGCTGCGCGACCTCACCGGCAAGTGGCGTCTGCGGTCCCGTCTCGAAGCCGTTGCGCAGCTGGGCCTCGATGGCCTTCTCGACAAAATCCGGGCGGTGGCCGAGCATGATCGGACCAAAGCCATTGACGAGGTCGATATAGGCGTTGCCGTCGATGTCCCAGATCCGCGACCCTTGCGACCGATCGGTCACGATCGAATAGACCATCTCCTTCCACTGGGGACGGAATCCGGACACGACGCGCGGGTCAGCCAAGGCCTGACGATGCTGTTGCGTGAACGCCTTCGATTTGGCCGTTCGTCGCGTGACGCGATCGATCAGGATATTGAGCTGCTTTTGCTGCGCCGGCGTCAGGTCCTGGGATGCGGTTGTTTGCGGCGGCTTGTACGGACCAAATGCCTTCTGTGGCGCGGCAGGCGCAGCCGCAGGTGCGGACGTCACAGCTTCGGCGGCGGCCCGCTGCTCGACCGTCGCGCTGCTGGCCGGGATGATCGCGGGAGCAGCGGCCGTCGGTCCGCGCGTCGCATTCAGCGCGTCGAGCTGCTTCGAGAACAGCTGGTTCATGGCCTGCAGCTGCTCGCGCATGAGGCGTTCCATCGCGCCTTCCGAGGCCGAGCCGGCCGACACGGGCGCAGCCTGCACGGCGGGCTCGCTGGCTGCGGTTGCCGTGACAACCACGGCCGGGGCTGCCGCTTGCAGCTCAGAGCTGGATTCGACGCGGTCCGCAAAGGCGTCGCCGGGAAGCTGGCTTTCGAGATGATCCACCAGGGCGTTCAGGCTCGACACGTCATTCAGGAGCTGGCGGAACGTGATCTTGACGGCGAACTTCTCCTGCAGCGCCTGGGCCACCTGCGTGAGGAACAGGGAATCGAACCCCAGCTCGAGGAAGGTGGTCGCCGGATCGGCGGCCGCGAGATCAACGCCCGACAAGCCTTCAAACATCTCCACCAGGGCGGCCTGGATTCGATCGCGACGCTTGGCTGAGGTCGCGGGTGCAACCGCGGAGCTAACACTGGACATTACATTCACGGCATCGCTTCCCTGAAGGACTTGCGGCTTGGCTTCGCTGCTGAGAGAGGTCACTGGCGCATCAGTCGACCCGGTCACGGATTGATCGAATGCGGCTTGGGCATTCTGCAACCAGTAGCGCTTGCGCTCGAAAGGATAAGTCGGCAGCGACATCCGATGGCGGCGCTCGCCGGCATGGAATGCCGTCCAGTCGGGCTTTTCGCCGGCCACCCACAGCTTCCCCATGGCCGACAAGAGCGCTTCGTAATCACCTTCGCCGGAAAAGCCGTCAGACAAGGATGGCGCGATGACCGAATTGGCCGCTGGCTGACCGTGCTGTCGAGCCAGCGTCGTCAGAACATTGCCCGGACCGACTTCAAGCAGAATTGCGTCCGGCCGGTTGCGAAGCTCCTGGATCGCCGCCGAGAACTGCACCGGCTCGCGGGCATGTCGCGCCCAGTAAACCGGGTCGGTCGCTTCCCGATCCGTGACCCAGGTCCCCGTCACTCCGGACACATAGGGAATCTGGGGCGGGTTGAGCCGGATACCCGACAGGGCATTCGCCAGCGGATCGATCAAGGGATCCATCATGGCGGAATGGAAGGCGTGAGAAGTCACCAGCCGCCGGCAGGCCACCCCTGCCTCGTTCAGTTCGCGTTCGAACTGTGCAAGCGGCTCCAGCGGCCCTGCAACGACGCACAGGCTCGGCGAATTGACCGCGGCCAGCGACAGTGGCGCGCCAAGTCGCTGGCGCAATTCGGCCTCCGGCAGCCGCACCGAAAGCATGCCGCCGGGCGCGACACCCTGCATCAGGCGGCCGCGCAGGGCCACAAAGCCAAGCGCGTCCTCGAGCGAGATCACGCCGGCAATGCAGGCGGCGGCGAACTCGCCGATGCTGTGGCCGGTCATGGCCTTGGGCCGAATGCCCCAGCTGAACCAGAGTTGCGCCAGTGAATATTCGATCGTGAAGATCGCGGGCTGAGCGATGATCGTGTCAGTGACCGCGCGCCTGGCCTCGTCGCTGGCACCGGCGTCGGGATAAAGCAGGGTTCGCAGATCCGCACCGAGATGAGGACGGAGGATCTCTGCACAGCGGTCGACCGTATCACGAAAGACCGGTTCGAGATCATAGATCTCGCGCGCCATGTTGGGGTGCTGCGAGCCCTGCCCCGGAAAGAGGAAACAGACGTCGGAGACCTCGCGAGACCGCGAAGGGGCCGGAACGCGTGCCCGCTCTGACAACGACCGGACCGCCTCTGCGACGTTGCCAGCGACGACAGCCCGGCGGTAGCCGAACTCACGCCTCCCGGTCTGAAGCGTCCAGGCGACATCGGCGAGATTGCTGCCCGGATGGGCTTCCAGATGCGCCCGAAGACGATCGCCCGCGGCATCCAGTGCCGCCTGGGAACGGGCGGACAGAACAAGCAGCTGTTTGGTTCGCCGCGACGCGGAGGATTGCTGCTCGGGAGCCTGTTCCAACACGACGTGGGCGTTGGTCCCGCCGACCCCGAACGCGCTGACCCCGGCTCGCCGCGGCGCATCTCCTGCATCCCATTCGGTGCGCTCGGCCACCACCCGAAATGGACTGCCCTTGAAATCGAATTTGGGATTCGGGTTCTTGAAATGCAGCGTTGGCGGAAACACACCGTGCCGCACGACATGCGCAGCATTGATCAATCCGGTGACGCCGGCAGCGATGTCCAGGTGCCCGACATTGGTCTTGGCCGTACCGATCGTGCAAAATTGCGTCCGGTCAGTCCGCGCACGAAAGGCCTGGGTAAGACCGGCGAGCTCGATCGGATCGCCCAGCGGCGTCCCCGTTCCATGGGCCTCGATATAGCCGATTGTCGCTGGATCGATATCCGCAGCCTGATGAGCCATGGCGATGACATTCGCCTGCCCCTCGACGCTCGGCGCCGTATAGCCGACCTTGCTCGAGCCGTCATTATTGACTGCATAGCCGCGGATGACGGCGTAGATCTGGTCGCCATCCTGCAGCGCGTCCTCGAGCCGCTTCAGGACGACGACGCCAACGCCACTGCCGAACACAGTTCCCTGCGCATCGGCGTCGAATGCCCGGCAGTGGCCATCTCGCGAGACCATGCCACCATCCTGGTAAACCGAACCGCGCTTCTGCGGGAGCGTGACCGAGGTACCGCCGGCCAGCGCCATATCGCTCTGGTAGGTCAACAGCGATTGACAAGCCTGCGTGATGGCAACCAGCGAGGTCGAACATGCGGACAGCATGGTCACGCTCGGCCCGCGCAGATTGAGCTTGTACGAGACTCGCGTCGCCAGGAAATCGGGGCTGTTCCCCATCATCTCCACGTAGTTGGAGACCTGGTAGCCGGACGCGAATTTCTCGATGAAGCCGGGTTCGGTACAGAGCCGCGTCAGGAAGTAGGACGACATGCTCGTGCCGGCATAGACCCCGATCAGCCCCGGATAGGTCTGGGGCACGCAGCCGGCGTCTTCGAGAGCTTGCCAGCAGCATTCGAGAAACAAACGCTGCTGCGGATCCAACAGTTCGGCTTCGCGAGGATAAATCCCGAAGAATTCGGCGTCGAACAGATCGACGTCTTCAAGGATCGATCGCGCCTTCACGTAGCGCGGATCATTCCCGACCGCCTGCTTGTTGGAAATCTCGAGCTCATCGACACGAAACTGAGAGATCGCCTCGATGCCCTCGAGCTGATTGCGCCAAAACTCGGCAACGCTTTGCGCCCCGGGAAAACGCCCGGCCATACCGACAATGGCAATGCCTCCCTCTTCCAGCCCGGCATTCTCGTTCAAGACATTCCCCTTAAACGACGCGCCTGTTGTTTCGCGAAGGCAGCGCGCTGCTTCATTGCCCTCTGCTCAACTGCTTGCGCTGATGATGGCGTGTTTCTCAACTCCAACCGCCGCGCCAGCGAACGAATGGTTGGAAATTCAAATAGGTCCGTTATGGGCACCTCGGCCTGCAGCAGCGCCTGCAGCCGGGTCTGCACGCCGGCCAGAAGAAGCGAGTCCCCGCCAAGATCGAAGAAATTGTCGTCGAAACCAACTTGAGTTTTTTCAAGCACCTGACGCCAGATGACCGCAAGCTCGGCTTCCAGCTGCGTCCCCGGCTCGACCTGCCTGGGCAACGTCGGCAGGGCCGGGGCCGGCAATGCAGCTCGATCGATTTTTCCGTTGATCGTCAATGGAAACGCGTTGACCTGCACGAATGTATGCGGAACCATGTGCTCTGGCAGCTTGGCTACAAGATGGTCGCGTAGTTCGGCTGCACTCGCCGAGCCCAAATAATAGCCGACGAGCCTGGGCTCTCCTGGCCCATCCTTACGCGCGAGCACAACGGCTTGTTGGACACCGTGACAATCTGCGAGAGCTGCCTCGATCTCTCCGAGCTCGATCCGAAACCCGCGGATCTTGACCTGCATGTCGCCTCGGCCGAGATACTCAACATCACCATTGGCGAGCCGACGCGCGAGGTCTCCAGATCTGTACAGCCGAGCGTTGACCTGATCCGAGAACGGATCGGTCACAAACCGCTCTGCGGTGAGCTCCGGCCGATTCAGATAACCTTTGCTGACGCCTGCGCCGCCGACATAGATCTCGCCGACGTCACCGTCGGAAACGGGCCGCAAGTCCGACCCCAGCAAATGGAGCTGCAGGTCCGGAATTGGCGTTCCGATCAGGCTGCGTGTTTCGCCGGCCGCATCTGAAGCCGTTACCAGTCTATAGGTGACATGAACGGTCGTTTCGGTGATGCCGTACATGTTGACGAGCCGCGGGACGCGATCACCGTGACGGTCGAACCACGGCCGCAGGCTGGCGAAATTGAGGGCCTCTCCGCCAAAGATGACATAGCGGAGCTTCAGCTGTTCGACGAAACCGGAGTCTTCGACCTGGATGAGCTGGTAAAATGCGGCCGGAGTCTGGTTCAGTACGGTGACCTGCTCTTTGGCCATCAGGGCATAGAAATCCCTCGGCGACCGCGCGACCCAATAGGGAACGCAGATCAGTTTTCCGCCGGTCAGGAGGCAGCCCCAGATCTCCCAGACGGAAAAGTCAAAAGCGGAGGAATGAAACAGAGTCCAGACGTCGTCGGCATTGAAGTCGAACCAGCACGACGTCGACGTCAACAAACGGTTGACGTTGTGATGCGTGACCATCACGCCTTTCGGCGTACCGGTAGATCCCGATGTGTAGATGACGTAGGCGACATCCTCAGCGCTGGCTGTCTGCTGTAGGCGCGTTCCATCTTCAGCCGCCGCAGCGCTCAGATCACGATCCAGGCAAATGACCGGCTTCCCGTTCAACGGAAGCTTTGCGACCAGAGAGGGCTGCGTCAGAACGAGCGCAGGACCCGCATCCTCGAGCGTCATCCGGATCCGTTCGGCGGGATAGGCGGGATCGACTGGAACGTAGCCTGCGCCGGCCTTCACGACGGCCAGCATCGCGACGATCATCTCGATCGAGCGCTCAAAGCACAGCGCCACCAGGCGACTGCCGGTCAAGTCGCAGGTCTTCCGAATCCGTCTCGCGAGCTGGTTCGCATGTCGATCCAGCTCGCCGTAGGTCACCTTGTCTTCGTTGATCTGGACAGCGGTCCTGTTCGGCGCCCGGTCGACCTGACGCTCAAACAGCCGGCCGATCGTGTCCAGCGGCAAAATCTCCCCTGTGACCGCATATTGTTTCGCGACTACCGAGCCTAACTCAGCTGGCGCCATTTTTTTACGCCTCATCAAATCGAGCCGCACGAGTAAGCCGAACCGTCCGGCTTCCCGCACGGTATCCAGCTCCCCCCGAACATCTACGACTACCCAACACTCAAAAAGGAAACGCTCCTAATCGTTTCCAATTATATCAAAACCCTCTCGCCGTCAGCCTCCTTGATTTTCCGCAAATACTCAAACGGAGATGCTGGTTAACCTGCAATGAGGTGCACGGGTATCCTGGAGCATCATCTCGGCCTCAAGGTTTTGTCTTGCGGGATTGGCCCGAGTTCAATGTCACCGAGCCCATCTTCGGCTTATTCAAATCCTTTATTTTACATTGGTTTACACCACTCCCGGTCAGGAGCGGTCCTGGGCCGCCCATGAGGGTCTTGGACCTATTTTGATGGCGGACTTTGCTGCGGTGCTACAAATCGATCAAATTGCGATATTCAGGGAGAGGGTATGCGATCCTTGTTTCGACAAACCGACGATTTTCCAAGATCAATATCAACGAAGTCATGAAGTTCAATGACATCATCCGATCGAAGGCGACGTGGCGGCGGCTGGCCATCGCTTCCATAGCCATCCTGCTGGTCGAGGGCACCTCGGCGGCGATTTGCCTGTACGTTGACCGGATAGGCGTTGGCCGGCCCCTTTGGGATCCGGATCTCCAGGAGGCCGGCCGCAACTGGGACGACCAGGGGGCGATCATCGACCCCGAGATGGGCGGCTATCGCGCGTCCGGCGCCAAGGAAAATCGGGAATTCCCGTCAGGCTCGCGCTCCTGTGGCGCTGCGTTTGGCGACTCCTTTGTTGGGGGTGCGGAAACACCTGATGACAAGGGATGGGTGGAGCAGCTCTCGCATCTCCTCGGGTGCCGTATCGATAACTATGCCGTCGGCAACTACGGGACGGATCAAGCCTACCTGCGTTTTCTGCGGATCAATGACAGGTCGCCAATTGCGCTGCTCGGTATCAATCCCAACAACATCGAGGACAATATCGGGGAGTACGACGCGTTTCTCGGGGCGCCCCTTGTTCCAACGGCCGTGAAAGGGCGGTTCTTGCTCGATCCGCCCGGACATCTCCGATGGGTCCCGCAGCCAGCTCTTGATCGCGACGGCTTTATCCGCCTGAACCGCGCTCCCGCCGCGATGCTCCCAAACTCCTACTTCCTTCCTGACACCCGCGATGGACCGGTGACGCCCAGCTTTCCATACACCGTGACGCTGGCTCGGGTCTTGATGAAGCCCCGCCTCGTAGCCACCCTTGCCCAGCACGCCCCGTGGGGACCGCTCTACGATGTCCGCCATCCGTCAGGCGCGCTGCAACTCATGACGGCGATCTGCCAATCCTTCGCCGAAGTCTCCAAGTCGCGAGGCCAGCGCCCCCTCATCCTCTTCTTGCCGGGCACGGCAAGCTTTAGGGAAAAGGCATTCCATGGCGAGTTTGAATACGCACCGCTTGCCGACAGGTTGCGCGCCGCCGGGATCGAAACCCTCGACTTGGGCCCTCCCCTCACGGACGAACTGAGTGGCCGGTCGCCTTGCGTCCTCTTCACCCATCAACGCCATGGGCTTTCCTGGCTTGCGCCTCTCCTCCCCTGCGGCGGGCACTATAGCGTCATGGCCAATACTTTGATTGCCAAGGAGGTCGCGGCCGAACTGCAGAGACGGAAGTTCCCGGCCCCGCCTCCGAGCCAAAACCCTGCCAAATCAAATTAACCGTAAAAAATATCGTTAATTACCGGCCGGAACTTTACGTCGGCGGATCGAAGCCTTGCCGCTCCGATCGAGGGCCAGCGCCCGGCTAAGTTACGCCAGAATCGTACAAATCCGGCACAACTCCGGTTTTCTCCCGAAAACAAATGAGCCTGCGCAAGGCTCGCGCCGCGGTTCATTCCAAGAAAAGCGCTTTTTTCGGCAGATTATCATAATGCAAAAAAGAAGCGGCAATATCGCGCGCAAGGGTTTAATCTGTTTTTGACTTTAAAGCGGGTTCAGGACGGCCATTTTCATGAGTTATAACGAAACTGCTTCCGTCGCTGCAGCGAGACGCAGCTTCAAGTCAGACAGTCCGCTGGCTATATCAGCCAGCTCCATTGCGCCGTCGAATCTTCCGCGGCAAGTCTATTGCATTCTCGGCCTGCCGATCGATGCCATTGAGTTACCGGATCTTGTTCGCCTCATTGATGCAGCGGCCGCAGATCGATCGAGATTTCTCGTCTCCACGCCAAATCTGAACTTCCTTACCTCCAGCCTCTCAGACACCGAGTTCAGGGAGTCAGTGCTGGACAGCGATGCCTGCCCGCCGGATGGGAAACCAATTATCTGGATCGCTCGTCTGCTCGGGCTGCCCATCCGCAAGAGAGCGGCAGGGGCCGATCTGCTCGATGCGCTGAGCCTCCGTAAGCAGACCGAGCGCCGGCTGACGGCCTTCCTGTTCGGAGGCGCTCCGGGGATCGCGGCGACGGCCGCGTGCCGCCTCAACGACCGGCATGGCGATCTCCTGTGCGTCGGCACGCTGGATCCTGGCTTTTGTGACCTCGCCGAGATGAGCACGGATGACGTCATCACTTCCGTGAACGAGAGTGACGCCGACTTCCTGATCGTCTCGCTCGGTGCCAAGAAGGGGCAACTCTGGCTGCAGCGAAACCATGACCGGCTCACGATCCCGGTACGCTCACACCTGGGGGCGGCAATCAATTTTCAGGCCGGGACCGTGAAACGTGCGCCGACGATATTTCGGGAACTAGGCTTTGAATGGCTTTGGCGGATCAAGGAAGAGCGCGTCCTTTGGCGGCGGTATCGTGACGACGGCCTTGTTTTTGGCCGCCTGCTGGTCACTCGGGTGCTGCCATTGCTAATCATTACACAATTGCAGCGCATAAGGTCTGCCGCCGAAGGTCAGCTGCAGGTCACGCGTATCTCGAATGATGGAGCTGTCACGCTCCGTCTCGATGGCAGCGCCACAGAGAGTAACGTGTCGACCGTCATGCCGCTCCTTAACGAAGCGATCTCGACAGGCAAGGACGTTATTATCAATCTGGGCGGCGTTCGCTATATCGACATGCGCTTCTTCGGTCTCTTGTTGATGTTGCGCAAAGAGCTTAAGCTTCGTGGCTGTCAACTCTCGTTCGATCAGGTACCGGGTAGAATTAAGCGACTGTTCCGATTGAACGAAGTCGGCTTTCTGCTCACTAACGAGCCAGAGGGTTTCGCCGCGTCTGCGCCGATGCAAGCGGCAGCGGGCAGCCAGGCTGTTTGATCTGCTTCAGAAAAGGTAAACCCGAACAGACCACCAGGGGCGTTAAGACCATGTTAGACAGACCTCTTTCTGAGACGACTAGGGATGCGCAAGGCACGTGGATCGCCGTCGATAAGGAAGCCGCCCGCGCAAGGTTCGATCGCGAAAGTTTCGAAGTTTCCCATCGGCTTTCGGCGCATCCGCTCCTGAAACTGCCGAAGCTCCTGGAGCTGGCCGAACGCACGATAAAGTCTCGTCCCGACGATCTTTATTACGATATGGGTAAGGTTCGAACCGGACAGCGCTGGGACGAGATCCCGAAGGCGAAGTTCTCGGCGATCCAAGCCCTTGAGCAACTGGAGAGCTCGGACGCTTGGTTTATCTTCCGACACGCCCAGCGCGACCCGGAATACAAGGCTCTTTTTGAGGACGGCCTTCGAGAGATCAAAGCCATCGCCGGTGAGGACGTCGAATCCAAGATCCGCCAAGAGGACATCATCATTTTCGTGACGTCGCCGCGGCGGGTCACGCCATACCACATCGACCGGGAATGCAACTTCCTGCTCCAGATTGCCGGCACCAAGACGATCCACATTTTCGATCGAGACGATAAGGACGTCCTTCCCGAGGAGGAGGTTGAGCGGTTCTGGGCTGTCGACAACAACGCTCCGGTGTTCAGGCAAAACTATCAGGACAGAGCCAAGTCCTATCGCCTGGTACCGGGAAACGGAGTCCACATACCCGTCAATTTTCCGCATTGGATCCAGAACGACGACAACATCTCGGTGTCGCTCAGCGTGAACTTTCAGTTCTTGGACTCGATGCGAGCGAACGTCTACCGATCCAATTACTTCCTGCGGCGCCTCGGCGTTACGCCATCGGTTCCTGGTGCGCACAAGATGCGAGATGCCGCCAAGTCGTTTGCCATGACCTGCGCATTGGCTGCCCGGCGCGTTGTTCGTGGCCACCATCGCGGAGACCGGATTTGGAATTGATATCGGGTGACTGACACTCGCCGGAGCGCTAAATCCCGCGATTGTTGGGCGAACGCCAAATATGCCACGCAAATGACAGAGCGCCCGTAAAGTCGGGCTCTCTCGAGAGTCCGCAAGCAGACCAGATCCTTCGAGATGCAGTCGTCTACAAACGCCCATTCCCGTGCGGCAGTCACACCAGGCTTCTCAAGCCCGGAGCCGCACGACATTCCTTTCACCGACGTGATACGTGCGACCGGGACGCGCCCTGCCCTTTTCGGCGTATTTCCGGCTCCCCCCGGGGGCCGCGAATTCGTCGATATGCTGCCTCTAGATCAGCCGGTCTACGACCTGTATTTCTCAAAGCTGAGCAGTGATGCCAGCTTTCCAACGACCGAGCAGCTGGCGATCGACTTTCTGCGCGACATCCGCAAGATCCAGGCTCACGGCCCCTATCAGCTGTTGGGCTACTCCAACGCGGGCTTGCTGGCGTATGAAGTTGCAAGATTGTTGACGGAGCAGGGCGAAGAGGTCTCCCTGCTTGCGCTGATCGATACCTGGCACCCGGAATTCGTTCGCAATCTGCCAAAGCCGCAGCTGATCAAGTATCGCGGGATGCGCTATCTTGACCGCCTCAAAAAATACGCTCGGTTTCTCCGCAGTGGCCGGGTCGACGATCTGCTCGGTGGCCTGCAGGAATTCCTGGGCAAGCGTGTCAAGGGGCTGGTATGGCGCCTCAATGGCCTGCTCTTCCGGCGAGCCAATCAGCCGGCGCCCGCGAGCATGAAGAACATCGAAGTCAATTCCGTGTTGAGCGGATTCTCTCCCCGACCCTACGCTAAGCGCTTTCTGCTAATTCGCCCGGATGATCCGGTCGACAAGAAGCTGAAGGACAAGACTGTCGGCTGGCACGTATGCGCCACGGCCGGAGTCGAGGTGCAGTTCTTGCAGGCGGAGCATGGCCAGATGATGAATCGGCCGCAGGTTCGTGTAGTTATGGATGAGATTATCCCGCGCCTTGCGGGATCCTCCGGCTCGTGAACGAGACCCAGCAAAGCGACGGCTCGAAATCGCCCTCGGAGATCCGGCTGCGCCGAGGTGATGTCGGCCGGTACGCGCGGGCTTTCAGGCCTTGCGAAAGAAGAGCCCGGAATAGGCTTTGGCTGACAGATCCGGATAGCAAGGGATCATCACTGAACGTTCCCGGATGTCCCAGCTGTCGACGAGCTCATAGCCCAACTGCTCCATTCCCTTGATCAGGCCAGCCCGATTGTGGAGCATGCACGCGAGCCGATAGCTCCCGCCATCCTGGATGGTCGCAAGGGATGGAACGTCGACCAGCGGAGCCCGATTGACGATGACATAGCGGGGCTTCACGGCCAGAGGCGCAAGAATATCAGCAAGTGGCTGTTGAAAATAATGCAGCGAGCCAGAGCTGATGAAGACATCATATCCATCCGCATCCATCAGCCTATCAGTGAAATGCAGGCGCTCTTCCTGGATGGATCTCGCCAGCTCTGCGCCGATCTTGTTCGTCTCGGGCAGATCGAACACGGTCCAGCGCAGGTCTGATGGAAAATGCAGCTGCTTCGAATAGCAGTAGAAGAGATTTCCTACGCTGCCGCCGAGGTCAAACACGCGATGAACCTCGGAGGCCACTCTCTCCAGGTGAAACAGCGCGGCATAGTCTCCAGGACGAGGCTTCTCGGCCTCCGGAATCTTGACTGAAAGATAAGAGGAGTTGTGATGTCCACCGCCCTCATATCCAGCGATGACCGCAGTTGCGTCCTGTAATGTGAGAAACGGCCGGTTATAGCCGACGAGCGCATTGATGATATCTCTGACCAGCGGGAGCTTCCGCACGGCCCGGACAGCGGCAAACCCAGCCGGGACGCCGCAGACGCCGCGCAAAATGCGCGAACAATACTGAATCTGAATAAGGCGAAAACGTCTCAACAGCGGATCCACTCGACTCTCGATTTACCGGTACGGACTCAGGAAATTCACTCGACTATTCGCGTCGCCTCGCCTGCAGCGTGGTACGTAGAATATCCACGTTCCCCCACTCGAACAAGTTGCGGCGTCAACCCACGGCATCTCTGCGAACGCCTCGTCGGTCACGACCCTATGCTCCCTTCGCTAATCAACGCGACGCCCGGCTCGCCACTCCTCAGTTGCGGCGATGAACGCCTCGTGCAAAGCACCGACGTTTTCGGGATCAAACAGGTTGTGATGGTGTCCGGGTATCTCCAAGATCCTGATATTCGGGCAGCGCAGCCGCCATGCGGCGTCATCGCCTTGGGCAAGCGCCGTCCTCAGCAGGACGGCCGGGACCTCGAGCGGGACCGGCGTCCGGTCGAGATCCGCGAGCCATGGCGCCGTCGTACGAACGAGCATTCGCATGCTCAACTCCGCCTCGACGACGGGATCAGCGGTCAGAACTGACGGTAACCAACTTGCCGAAGCGAGGGCACGAAGAAATAACGGCAAACGATCGCCGACGAGTCTGATCCAGGCGCGCCAAAACTTCGAGCGCAGAAAATCGGCGAATTCGCCAAAGCGCCGCTTACGCAGGAGCTCAAACCCCTGCTCCAGGGCACGCTTCTTCCACTGAGCCGACGGCGCGATCGAAACAAACATGAACGAGTCGATGGCGCAAAATCCTGCGATCTCGCGCCCCCTGGCCCGCAGGTGAAGTCCAATTCCGTAGGCGAAATGCCCGCCAATCGACAGGCCCACCATCCGAATAGGTCCTTGCGGCACCTTGGCCAATATCTGTTCGGCGAGTTCTTTGATAAGCGTATCGGCAGACAATTGATTAACGACGTAGTGCCGCCAATCCGGATAACGGATGACTTCAATCTGCGTATTGTCGTCAGCACCATCCCGAAACACATTCAAGTCCGGAGCGCCGCCGCCCGCACCCGACAGAAAGATGATTGGAGACGATGAGGCTGTCATGCTCATGAACAATCAGCGGATTCGAACCGTCCCGCAAAATACCGGCGCACTTTACGGCCCGGCAACCTGAGGGCGGGCATCCCAGTTATACGAGAGCCGCCGACCTGCAAATAGCAGAGAATTATCCCTCTCCTTATTATACTTAAATCCAGATTTTCCGTTGTATAATGGTCAAGCGCCTGACCGATCGAGATAGGAGAGGGCTCGGCGCGGCAGCCGGAGCCCGAAAGACACGTTGCATCGCGTCGTCTGCCGTAATGGTTGCCGCGATTGACCGGAGCATGGACAGATCGGAGCATGGGCAGGTGAGCAGGCAGCGGCTGTCCCTAACCTCCGGCATCAGAACCGTCATCGCCGCGTATGAGCCCTGAGATGAAATTCAACCACCTCGAAGCCGAATTGCAGGCCAAGGATCGCTGGGCATCCCGACGTCAGCGCCTAGTCGAGTTCCTGCGTGAGCATGGCCTCAGCGGGCTGCTCGCAAAGATGCGCGAGGTCGGCTTGCGGGGAACGATCGCATTCATCGTTCGCCAGGGACGCTATCAGATTTGCTCATTCCTCGGCAAACGATGGGATCGCAAATACGGCGTTGATACTTCGGGCCAGATCGACCTGGACAACGTGGATGTTATTGGGCCGAACAAGGCAAGCGGCTACGCGTCTGTGTCGACGTCGCCGAGGGCCTTTGCATATCTCTCGCAGTTTTTCCCCGCAAATTGGAAAGATTTTACGTTCGTCGATATCGGCTGCGGCAAAGGGCGTGTCGTCATGCTCGCCGCTCAATACGGGTTCGACAGAGTTCAGGGCATCGAGTTCGCGCCGTTGCTTTGCCGTGTGGCCGACCAAAACCTCGTCCGATTTTCTGGCCGCAAGCCCGCCGAATGGGCCATCATCAATGCCGACGCAACCACGGTGGATCTGCCATCGGGCAATCCTCTGCTCATTTACTGCTTCAACCCGTTCACCGTCGACATATGGGAGCGGTTTATTCCCGCGCTTGTCAGGGCCAATGAATTGAACCGGAGGCCGATGCGCCTGGTCATCTCGGGAAGCCTGCCCGAGACAATTCGTGCTGCCGCGGCCGTGATCCGGAGATCCCAGCGCTTTTGCGAACGCGCGCACGGCGTAACACCGTTCTTCATGGATGCTTACGCACCTTACACTTACTGGATATTCGATTCGATCGAAGCGGCAACTGCGGAAATCAAGCCATAGCCTTGCGGCGTGACGCGAGCTGCGCCGAGACGGCCTGCGAAGCATATTCACATCCCGCCACGAAACGAAAGAGCGGCCCAAAGCTCATCGCAGACGCCGGACCGATCACATGCAGCCCGGGCACCGAGGTTTCAAAGCGCGCGTTCACTCTCGGCGCACGCCCCAGACGCTGGATCGACTGGCGCAGATCCGGATCGAGGAAGGAAAGCCGCTCGACATCGATATCATAGCCGGTACCCGCAATGACGTGATCGAAGGTCATCTCGCGGACACTCTTGTCTCCCGCATGGTCGATGTGGAGACGAAGGACGACACGGCCGTTTGTCTCGCGAGCCCCCTCGACCGTGGTCCCCACGTGAACCGGAAGCCGGTTCTCGATCCGGTCCCGGAGCCACCAGGCTCCCCCGGGGGTTAAATAGTTCTTGAATATCCGCGCTCGCGCCGCGTCTGGAAGGTGATACATGGCGCCCGGAAAATGCGCGAGCGTCCACGCAACAGGACCGCTTCCGAGAGCTGATATGGGTGACCGCAAGCGCCGCCACAGGCTGCGCTTCTGTGCGACCCGGCTCATCCAGTCCACCGATTGCTCGCGTACGAGAAGAGATGGTTGAGCGCCCGCTTCCAACAGCAGAGCGGCGGCTTCCAGCGCTGACTGTCCTGCGCCGATGACCGCGACCTCTCGTCCCTTAAACGACGTGAAGCTGTTGATCTCGGATGTATGAGCCGCAAGCCCCGGCGCCAGGGACCTAAGCGCGGCCGGAACATGGGCAAAGCCGTTCAAGCCGATAGCGATCACGACGTGCTCGGCCCTCACCTCTGTGCCGTCGGCAAGCCTCAGCTTGTAACAATGCGGCGCCCCGCTCACCTGCGCAACGTCCACGGGCTCGACCCAGGGCACATTGGCCTGCTGAAACCACTGCCCATAACCGACGAAATCGCTGATCGAGCATGGCTCGAAGGTTTCGAGTCCGCGTGGTCCGCTATAGTCGGCAAACGTGAAGCCGGAACGCGGCGTCGAAATATTGGTACCGAAACAGTATGTCCGCAAGAAGCGATCGCCGCCGGCGGCCGCGACGTTGGACCAGAATTGCATCGGACGGCCGAAGATCCGATGCTCTATCTTGAGGGCCGCGAGATGTGCCGCAAGCGACAGGCCGTAAGGTCCCGCTCCAATGATGGCCACCGGTATCGCGCTCACGTCCGCCTCTTCATCAAATTGGGTGCGATAATCGAAGAAACTCGCGGCGTATTGCGCAGGAAACGCGGAAGAGCTCTGAGTCCCAAATATATTTCGTCCAGCGCATGAAGGACGGCTGGTACAGGATCGCTTGCGTCTTCAGCGAAATCGACCCCGTTGAACTCGTTCTCTTTCAGCCACGCGCGCCACTTGCCGAGATCGTCGTGCGATATTCGGCCGCTGAATCGCTGTGCGAGCAGAATTGCGCGCAGCGTAAACCGATCGAAAAAGACGATCTTCTCGTTGTCTTCGACTTGCGCCCTCGCAATTCGTTCTCGGAGCAAAGCGCGATTGTCCGTCGCATCAAGATAGGCGAACAGCGGCGTGTTCATGCCCCGCCTGATATCCATCCCCAACTGATTGAAGAGCCGCGGATTGAAATCGATCGCGTACCAATTGCCTTCCGAGCGAATGAACTCGACCTCAAATATTCCAAAATAGCCCAGCCGCCTGCAAAGCGCATGCACAGCCTCCGTCAACGCGCGGTCCTGCGGAAGCGCTTCAAAACATACTCCAACACCCACCGGCTGCGACCGCTGGAATACCTTGCGCGTCGTACGCGCAACAAAGAACTCCCCGGTTCGATCTAGGAACCCGCTGATAGATAGAACGCCCTCCGCGCCGACCGGAAGGAATTTTTGCAGGATCGGCCAATGGCTGGAGGGGAGCGGCGCCTCGGATCCGGACAATCCCTCGCGCGCGATAATGAGCTTGTATTCGCTGATGAGCTCCTGCGCGGTGCGAACCACGGCGCCTTTGTCATTTCTTAAGCGACGAACATGCGTGCGGGGCTTGATCAGAATCGGATAGTCGAGCGCGGGCGCCAAACGCGCAACGTCGTTCAGATCCGCCGGATACCAGGTTGGCGGAACGTTGAGCCCGGCGGCATGGGCCGCATCGGCAAACAGCCGCTTGTCGAGCGCGCGATTCAAGATCTCGGCGGAGACCGAATACATCCGGAAGTGCCGACCAAGCTCAGCCGCATGCGTGCCGTATAGCCAAGCGGTTTCGTCCGATGTCGGCAGCAGCACCTGGCCAGGTGCCTCGGAGCCAATAACAACCAAACGTTGCAGAAACTGCTCTGTACTCTTTTCGGACGGCGCCATGTATGCACGAGCCGCGTATCGGGACCACGCCGCAGGCGCGAAGCGTCCGCTGGAGACGACCCGAACCTCCACGCCTTCGCGGGCGAGACCACGCACCGCTGCGATGGTTCCGCCCATGGCCGCCGAGGCCAACAGCACCGATGGTACATTTCTACTCAACTTATCTTGCCTGCCCCCAAGGCTTACAAGTGAGTTCCCTCAGATCGTTATTCGTTCAACGGTAGCGAAGGCCCGCTATGAAGGCCCCTTATAGTGACGCGTCGGCGTGCCCCATTCCAAACGGCAGCACCCCGAATTCGGCCTTGTTCTGGATCACCGCCTTGACCGTAGCCTCGTCAATTGACGAAAGTCCTGCAGCAAATCCATAGACCAGCGCCGTGTCGCAAATGATGTTCACGGTGCGCGGAATTCCGTGACTGGTTTCGCCGATGATCTTGCACGCACCCTTTGAGAACAGATTGTGCTCTGCCCCGACCGCTTTCAACCGGAAATCGATGTACTCGGTGACCTCGTCCGGATTTAGGGGCCTCAGGTGAAAGTCCGACGAAATGCGCTGAGCAAATTGCAGCAGCTGCGGCGCCGCGAGCAACTCCTTCAATTGCGGCTGGCCGACCAGGATGATCTGAAGGAACTGCTGCTTGTCGGTGTTGATATTCGACAGCATCCGAAGCTCCTCGAGCGCCTCGGAGCCCAAATTCTGCGCCTCGTCGATGATGAGGATCGTTCGTTGATCTTTGGCGGCTTGATCATGCAGAAAGCGCTGCAGGTGCTTGAAAAGCGCCGGGTGAGTGCCTTCGAAGGGCAAATTCAGGGACATGAGGATCCACGGAAGCAGACCATCATGGGCGCGCGGAGTGTTCGAGATCAGGCATGCCGTGACGTGCTGATCCAGTTTACTCAGCAGATATCGCACTAAAGTTGTTTTGCCGCAGCCTATTTCGCCAGTAATGACGGTAAATCCGGCGCTATTCATGACGCCGAATTCAAGCATTGCAAATGCAAACCTGTGATTCTCGCACCAGTAGATCAGATCCGGATCTGGCAAGATCGAGAAGGGCTTCTCGCGTAGCCCATAAAATGCCTCATACATTGGAAGGCCTTACTAGCATGCTCTATGCTCAAGGCATCAATAGACGATGGCCAGCAGGAAGGGAAATTCTTCCGATGATTAATATTAAGCCAGACCAAGATTGCACCGATTTCGACGCCCCAATTTCGAATGGATAAGGTCGCCAATCTATGGTCGCGACGCAATGTCGCGCTAATATTCTGCTACCTGCGAAATTAATCATCAATTGAATTTTTCTTGCAACGTGGACTAGATATTGTACAGTTCCAATGACTTAATGGGCTTGACAGCGGCCCTCTTCGATCCCGCGAAACGCCGGGGGCCGGACAGACCTTATCGAGGTGACGGCAGTGCTGCAAACGCTAGGCCCAGATCATAATTATCGACCGAGCGAGATTTCAGGCGCCGGTCCGTCACAACAATTAGAATTAAGTTATTATCTAGATATTTTCAAAAGGCGCTTTTTTTATTTTCTCATACCGTTTGGCCTGGTCTCGGTGCTGGGCTTGATTGCGATTACGTTTGTGCGCCCGAACTATTTGTCTGAGGGCAAAATCCTCGTGGAATCGTCCGGGATTGCTGCAGACTTCGTCAAACCCGTCATCTCCGGAAACGGAAACGAGCGGGTTCAGCTCATCCAGCAGCGGGTAATCACCAGAGACAACCTCCTTCTGGTTGCCAAGAAATATGGCTTGTTCCAGGACCAGTCCGGCGTTGCCGATCTGATGCGGCAGCACCTCATCATCAAGCCGGCGGACATTGAAGGTCAGGCGCGGCAGAACACACCCATTACGGCTTTTACAGTCGCTTTCGAGTACGACGATCCAGAAATCGCAATGAAGGTGGCAAACGAATTTGTCACCCTGATCATCAGCGAAGACGAACGGTCGCGGACCAGCCGGGCAACGGAGATGGTCAAGCTCCTGACCGAGGAAACCAAGGACATCCAGGACAAGCTGTCGTCGACGCAAGCGCAAATCGTTGAGGCCTCACGGCGGCCGCGAGAAACCGTTCCTGAAATTTCGGAGCAACAAAAAACACAGGCCGCCGCTCTGTCTGCCTTGAAGCTGGAGCTTGCCCAAAAAACGTCTATTTACTCCGACGCTCATCCGGCCGTTGTTTCGCTGAAAAAGCGTATCGCCGCTATGGAGAAGGTCGCCAGTCAGCCGCTCCCCGCATCTGCGGTCGAGACTCAAGCCGCAGACGACGACATCGAAGGCCTTAAACGCCAGCGCGATACGCTTGAGAAACGCCTCGCCGAAGCCAATGGCAAGTTGTCGAATGCCCGCCTCAGCGAAAAACTTGATCAACAGGAGCACTCCGAACGCCTGCAGTTGATTGAAGCGCCATCGCTACCGCAAAAGCCGGTCAAGTCGAACCGGTTGAAACTGGTGGGTCTTGCGTTTGCGGCTGCGGCAGCGCTCGGGGTTGGTTTCGCGATCGGTACCGAATTACTAAGCGGAACGATCCGTACTCGCGGCCAGCTGTCAGCAGTCATTTCGGGCCCCCTCATCGTATGCATCCCGTATCTCAAAACGCCCTGGGACGTGTTCCGATCACGGCTGCGCTTTGCCGTCGGCTTGCTGAGCATCCTCGTTCTTCTCACCGCCTGGGCCGGCTTGGTCGCTGCGATCGCGTTCAACATGCCGATCGACATCTCTTGGCTAGAGAAGGCCCGAAGCGCACTCTTTTTGTTGTCCGCAACCGGTCAGGGTTGAAGCAGGCGGGAGAATCGACATGGAAAGCATTCGACAGGCCGTCGAGCGGGCCAAATTGAGCGCAGAAAGTCATGGCGTCGGAGCGTCTGACGTCTATCGACGGCACCCTTTGACCGACATTTCACCGTTTCGCTCGGCAAGCCTGAGCAGCGTCGAGTTGAACGCAGCCCATCTGCAGAAGCATCGCATCCTCGCGCACGATGGAAAGGATGTCGCCGCCCGCCCGTTTGACCTCTTGCGCGCCGAGGTCTTGCGATCAATGGACCTGAAAGGCTGGCGGATTCTCGCGGTGACCTCGCCGACGCCGAGCTGTGGCAAGACCTTTACCGCCCTCAATCTCGCCATGAGCATCGCGCGCCAGGCGGATCGCGAGGTCTGCCTCGTTGACCTGGATTTCCGCAGGCCGCAGATCGCAACAAGTCTTGGCTTGAAGTCCGGTCACGGGGTCACCAGCGTCCTGGAAGGTCGTTCGGAGCTTCACAACGCGATGGTTCAAGTCCGGATTGGCAGCACTCGGCTCGAGGTCATGCCGACGACGACGAGCGTCAATTCCTCGGATTTGAGCAGTTCGCTCGCTCTGAAGAAGCTGCTGCAGGACGTGGCGGGCTACGAGCGATCGCGCATCACCATTGTCGACCTCCCGCCAATGCTGGCCGGACATGACGTGATCTCGATCCTGCCTCAGATCGACTGCGTCTTGCTGGTCGCTGCAGTCGGCACCACGAAGACTTCGGAGATCGAAGACTGCAAGAAGTATCTGGAGAACTCGGACATCGTGCGGGTCGTTCTCAACAAGGTCCCACAGTCCAACAACACGTTCGCCTATTACTGATTGCGCGCGGGGCCGCTCAACAGAGCATTCAGAATCGGTAGGTGGCCCCGACCGTAGCCGTGTTGCTTGTGGTGCTCACGGCCGGGAAAGTCGAGTCCACGCTCCGATAGCGATATTCCCACGTGATCGACATGTCTCGCCAAATGTCATAACGAAGCTGAGCATCAAAAATGAGGGACCGATCTCGTCTGGTACTTCCGACGTAATCAATCCAGGTTTGTCCAATCTGCCAGATCGTGAACCAGGTTTGAGAGATTTCATAGCTCGCCTGGAGCGTCGCTGATGAAATCCGTGTTGACGCGCTCAACGGAACCTGAACCGCCGTGAGGCCAGGAAGTGCGAGAGCAAGGTTTGAAGCCGCGCCAGTGCCGGCGATGTTGATAGTCCGGTCGAACGCGCCCGTCAGAGTGAGCTTTTGGCTTGGGTAGTAGGCGATCGTTCCACCATACACATCACCGCTCGCCGAGGAACCTCCACCCTCAGATCCCTGGTGGCCGAAATAGATCGAGCCGCGAAATAGACTGATCTGGTCTGTGCCAAACCCGCCGATGGCCCTGTACGAGGTCGTCGATACCGAGGTGGCATCGGTCGTCACAGTTCCGAACGAGCCGTTCGAATAGGCAAACACTGCCGGCCCGAGCCAGAAAGCGGCGTTCTCGGTGTAGGTCCGGCTGCGGGTACTGAGTGCAGTCTGGACTTCGTAGTCGGTCCGATTGGACGATCCGCTGAGCGAGAGAATGCCGCGGTTGAATATTTTATCTACCGACAGCGTGGTTGTGTACTGGTTGTAGGGATTGACGTTGAGTGGAACGTTGCTGCCGCCCGCCGTTGCCTGCCCCGTCACCTGGCCTGTCGGCGAAATGATCGTTCCGTTCGGCAGAAGCGTATCGCCGTTGGGAAGAACTTGGCTGACTGGCGATGCGGGCGCTGTCTGAATCGAGCTTTGCAGGCCGGTTGCCCAGGTTTGATGAGCAAAATTTCCATTGAAGGTGAAGATCAGGTCTCGCAGCGCTTCATAGCGCTGAGTGAAGCCGGCACGTCCATCCAACGTGTCGATCGGGTTGTTCGTGGGATAGGTTTGCCTATCGAGATTTCCATAAAGGGTCGTCGTGTGAATCCCATTGGTCCACTCCGCAACGATCCCAGGCGTGACGCCGAAACCGCCGGCCGAGGTTCGGGGGCTGGTGCCGAAAAACAGGTTGTCTGAATAGAGCGAATACACCCGCAACGTGGGATACAGCCGCCAGCCCTCAATCGAGATGGCGTTGGGGTCCTTCGCCGGCAGTCGGCTGGCCGCGACGTCGAGTGGAGGGGGCGCGGGACCTTCCGACGCCGGAGAAACCAGCGCCGAAGATGGTGTTTGCGCGAACGAGAACTGCGTAGAGACCAAGAGGACGATCGCGCTTGCCAGCACGCGGATGCGGCTTCCCGCCTGATTGAATCCGCCTAGGCGCATCGTTCATCGGACCTTATCGCCACGCCTCTACACTGGGGGAAGACTAGGCCCATACTGTTTAAAAATATCGTTCGGGAATCCGAATGAGATCTCCCGGCACGATCGGCACAGGCTCGCTGAGAGGATACTCCTTCCAGATCTCCTCGCCGGTGTGCCGGATCAGAACGACAGAGCGGCTCGCCCTGTAAGTAAATCCACCAGCCATTGCGACCGCCGAGTGAACGGTGAGCCCACTCCTGAACGGGTATTCTCCAGGATTTGTGGCCTCGCCCAGGATGTAAAACGGCTTGAACTGAGTTATCGCGACGGTGACATGCGGGTCCTGGAGGAATCCGCCACCCCGGTAACGGCCGGCGATGTCCCGCTCAAGTTCGCCTTGGCTCCGACCCGCGGCTCTAATCTGGCCGATGAGCGGCATGGAGATAGAGCCGGCAGGATTGACCTCGTATTCCCCCGTGAGGCCTTCCTCGCCGTAAACCGTGACCCTAACCTTGTCGCCCGGATGCAACCGGGTCGGCGCCGCCGAATTAGCCAAGGAAACGGGCCTGGTTTCGAGCTCGACCGGCCCATAATCTGTATAGCAGCCTGCGAGTCCCAGTGCGGCCGCCAAGAATACTAGGCTTCTGATCGATCTCGCAATCATCGAGCAACTCAGCTTTCTGAAATCGTTAGGAATTTTGGAAGTGGTACTTCGCCGCGATACAGCCGTAGTCTAAAACGGCGCCTCGTCCAAAGCTGTATCAATTCAGCAACAATTCCAAATGGAAATCGGATTCCCGCGCCGCGGCATCGATATCCGGGAAAATACGGAGCTTTCCGGAATTCCTCGTACAGGATATCGCCGATCCGAGAACGCCTCCTTAACGCGTCGGCGGATCGGATCAGGGTCGGCTCCTGCAGGCCCGCCGCGCCCCCATTGTGCAACGTAGCATTCACCTCACAGCCGGCGGCAAAAGCGCTGCCGCATACTCGGCCAGCCAGCTTGCAGCAGCAGCCCCGCTTCCCAGGTCGAACGCCAAGAAAAACTCGCTCTAACCTACGCTAGCTGTTTGCCCGGCCGTTCCGACCGGAACGGCCCATCGCGTCAAATTAAATGTACTTGCGTAGAAATCTGCGGTTTAATTTCATCAATTCTCATGGGGAGACCGTAGAGTATCGGCTGGAGTTCAGGTGTTTCGTACCAATCTGCCAGAAACAACAATGTTAACGAGCTGGATTGAGCCTTCCGAGCGGGCCTGGGTACGAACGCGACTGCTGGCCCTTGCCACATTGATCTTAGCTTTGTTTGCCTTTCGAGATGCGCTTCTCGAGCTGGTGCGGAGGTGGACCACCCAGGAAGAATATGGCCACGGGTTCTTGATTCCACTGATTACGGCCTGGCTGCTTTGGTCGCGTCGCGAGGCACTCCGTCGATGCATTGGGCGCCCATCCTGGGCCGGCGTCGCCCTGGTCGCTGTCGCGCTAGCGATGCATTTTATTGGCCAGCTCAGCGCGATTTTTCTTTTTTCCCAGCTCGCATTTATTGTCACCCTGTTCGGAATAGCGCTCGCGTTCGGCGGCTTCAGTCTGTTTCGGGCCGCGTTCTGGCCAATCGCCTTCCTGGTGTTCGCTATTCCCCTTCCGTATTTCATAGACGCCGCGTTATCGCTTCAGCTGCAGCTCATCTCGTCGCGCCTCGGCGTGTTCCTGATACGCCTGTTGGATATTCCCGTGCTCCTCGACGGGAACATCGTCGACCTCGGCGTCTATAAGCTTCAAGTTGTCGATGCCTGCAGCGGCCTCCGTTACCTGTTCCCTCTGCTGAGCCTCAGTTTTTTTGCAGCCTACATCTTTCGTGCGCCGCTTTGGCAGCGGGTCGTCGTACTTCTGTCCTGCGCTCCGATCACGGTGATCATGAACGGGTTTCGCATCGCATTGATCGGTGTAACGGTCGATCGCTGGGGTGCGCAGATGGCCGAAGGCGCGCTGCACTTCTTTGAAGGCTGGGTCATCTTTGTGGCTTGTGCAACTCTGTTGGCGGCTGAGATGTACGTCTTGTCTCGGCTCTCCGGTCACGCTTTTTCCCTTTCGCTTCCAGAGAACTCCGGCATCAACGATTCTTCGGTGCATCGGCCGGCCCTGCAGCTTCGATCACGACCTCTCGCCGCTTGCTTGTCTTTGGTCTTCCTGCTTCTCCTGGCGAGCCCGCTGGTGGCGCATCGGCCCGAGAATATTCCCGCGCGCAGCCGCTTCTTGACGTTTCCAGGCGCGCTTGAAGGTTGGCAGGGCCGCCCCTCGGTGCTCGAGCCTGAGGTCGAGCAGACCCTCGCACTCGACGACTATATCCTCTCCGACTACGCCGCTCCTGGCGGAGAACCCGTCAATCTTTATGTTGCCTACTATGCATCGCAACGCATGGGCGAGTCCCCGCACTCGCCTCTCGTTTGCATTCCCGGCAGCGGTTGGCTGATAACTCACTTCCAACGCACTCGCCTCGACGCGGACCATCCCTTCAACCGCGCGATCGTCGAACGGAACGGGCTGCGCCAATTAGTATATTACTGGTACGACGAGCGCGGCAGGCAGATCGCCAACGAATATATCTCAAAAACCTATCTGCTCTATGATGCGCTGACACTCAATCGATCGGACGGCGCGCTGGTCCGCCTGACAACCATTATTCGCCCGAGCGAATTCGAGAGCGACGCCGATGCCAGACTGCAGCTGTTTATCAATGCACTCATGCCGCAGCTGAAACAATATCTGGCAACCTCCAAATCTTCCCAGAACTCGTAAGGGCTCCGGAACATCGAGATGTCCTCCGTTTTCCGATTTCATAAAGTGCTAGCTGCCAACTTGCTTGTGGTCGCTTCTCTTCAGGTCGCCGGCTGTAGTTCCCCCGAAACACGCGCGCAGCAGCACTTCGAACGCGCCCAAAAATTGCTGGCCGACCATGAAACGGCCAAGGCCGCCATTGAGCTCAAAAATGCAATTCGCCTGAAGAAGGACCTCGTGGGCGCTTGGCGGACTCTCGCCGAGCTCGACGAGAAGGCGGGAGATTGGCCGCACGTCGCGGCCGATCTGCGCGCCATTGTCGACCTTGCACCGGACGACGTCGGAACGCGCGTCAAGCTGGGCAAGATCCTGCTGATGGCTGGCTCGACCGGCGAAGCGTTGAAGTTGGCCGAAGCCGGCCTGCAACGCAACAATAGCGCGGACTTGCACGCGCTGAAGGCTGCGATCGCGATCAGGCTCGGCGACAGCGATCAAGCCGGCCAAGAGGCGCAGACGGCGCTTGCCGCTGATCCAAATAGTGTCGATGCGACGATCGTTCTTGCAATCCAGCGGATGGGCAAAGGCGATTCCGAGGGCGCATTGTCTCTCTTGGACCGAGATGACAGTGCGGACTTCAAAGGCTCGAAACTCGGACTGCAGCTTCTGAAGATCAACCTTTTGGAACGAACGGGCGACCTTGAAGCACTGGAGAGAACTCTCAGAGAGCTCACCGAATCTGCACCAAATGAGCTGACCTATCGTTCCCTGCTGTCGAGTTTCTATGTCGGGCGAGGCCACCCTGACACTGCGGAGCAGGTCCTGCGGGACTACGCGGACCAGCATCCCTCCGACATCGCGGGCAGTTTGACCTTGGCGCGCTTCCTGCTCAAGACAAGGAATTCGCCGGCGCAGGCGCGAGAGGCGCTGGAGGCCGGGATCCGCGCAAACGGAAACCTGTTCCCGCTCGAAATGGGCATCGTCGACGTCGATGTCGCCGACGGGCGGTTGGACGACGGCCGGCGGCGCCTCGAAGCGCTCCTCGAGAAGGACGGCAACGCAAAGCAAGCTCGGCAGGTGCGCCTTGCGCTAGCTCAGCTGGCCTTGAAACAGAAGGATTTCGACGGCGCCGAGGCTCGGCTCGCCGAGCTGCTGCGGGACGCTCGGGATGCCTCAGCGCTCAAATTGCGCGCCTCGCTGCGCATTCAACGGCGCCAGTACGAGGGCGCAATTACCGATCTGGTCGAGGCGATCAACCTGGAGCCGCGTTCGACCGAGCTGATGCTGCTGTTGGCAACCGCATATGAACGCAGCGGTCTGATCGAACTCGCTGACAAGCAGTTCGCGGACGCGAGCCGGGCGTCAAATTTCGATCAGTCCATTGGCCAACAATATGTCGCCTTCCTCCAGCGGCGCGGGTTGAGCGCACGCGCCGAGGACGTGATCCAGCAGCTCATGGCGCGACGACCGAATGATGTTCAGCTATCGCTGATGTTGGCGCAGATCAAAATGGCCCGTCAGAATTGGGACGGAGTGCAGGAGATCGCGGCCTCCATAAAGAACAGCGGGAACAGCAGCTTGGCCGATCAGCTCGTCGGCATGATGCTGCTGCAGCGAAACAGGCTCGACGATGCGACCGCGACGCTTCGGCGAGCGCACGAAGCGGCACCCAAAGCGCTCGATCCGCTGAAATTGCTTGTCGCCGCACTCAATAGGGCTCACCGCACGGACGAAGCTGAAGCCGTCATCAACTCCGCAGTTGCGGAGAATCCGCAGGATGCCAATTTGCTGGTGCTGCGGGCGTCGGTGGGCATCGCGCGGGGCGATCCCACGCGTGTCCTGTCAGACTTGCGTGCCGCGGTCAGCCTGGAACCGAAGAATCCGGCCGGTTATCAGGCGCTCGCGGAGTTCTTCCTGAGCCGCAAAGAGTATGACGAGGCGATCCGAACCTTGCGGACGGAAATTGGCGAACTTCCCGACGCCCCCAACCAGCACCTTCTGCTCGCGCGAGCCTTGGAGCAAAAAGGTGACTTCGAAAGCGCGATGTCTGAGTACGAGGAGCTCCTTGACAGGGAGCCGGGTAACCTGATCGCAATCAATAACCTTGCCGCTCTGATTTTTGAACAGCGGACAGATCAAGCGAGCCTCAAGAAGGCAGAATCCATAGCGGCCGCGCTGCGGAAATCGCCGGTACCGGAGTTCAAGGACACCCTGTGCTGGGCCAACTACCTCCAGGGCGACTATCGCAAGGCCCTTTCACAGTGCGAGGAAGCCGCGGCTGCCCTTCCCGATCAGGCTTCGGTACAATACCATTACGCAATGGCTTTAATCGCGGTCGGACAATCATCGAAAGCCTCCACACATCTTAAACGCGCCCTCGACCTTGCGCCGGACGACAAGTTGTCAGCGGAAATACGCGCTGCTATTGAGAAGACCGCATCGTAAGCACGGGCTCAAGAAATCAATGGGCGCATGTCTTGTTGCGGCTCGACGCTGGCGGGACAGATTGGTGTTGCTATTTCCCAGCCTGGAAGCGACCCTTTGAAACTGAGTTACGGATCAAATCGCCGCCATAAGCGCAAGGTCCGGCTTTCCGATCGTGAGCCAGCATTGTGGGGAGACTGCAAATGACTGTTGAAGTCCGGGCGGGCAGAATCGCCGGTTCACTTTTCGCGATCCGCTTTCTTGGATCCGCGATTGGGCCGCGGCGTTCGCATACCGCTGGACTGCCGGTTTCCGCTGCAGCTGCGTCCGTGCTGCTGGCTGTCTCCGGCCACGCGCTCGCGCAAACCACCCGGACGCCGGCATCTTCCACCTCGACCATATCGACCCTGCCGGCTTCTACGTCGACCAGTCCCAATGCACCCTGCGACGCTTTCAATCCAACGAGCTCCTGCTATTCGACGAGGGCATCACGGCTGCCTTGTTATTCGGCGACGGGAGCGGATCAGCGCTGCGCGGACGTGAGCACGCCCTCGACGCCAGCCCAGAGTTCCAGACAGACGTCCGTTGCCGGCCACACCAGTGATCGCGCATTCACCGAAGACCAAGCGATCGCCAAGATCCAAGCACGAGGTTTTTCCAACGTATCGCAGCTCAAGAAGGATTATCAGGGCCGGTGGCGCGGCAAGGCGGATAAGGATGGCACGACGCTGTCCGTGACGTTGGCGCCCAACGGCGACATAACCACGGACTGACGCTTGATTGACCCTTGACGCTAAGCCCTGCGGCGGCCCAGGTCGCAGCAAGGTCTCCGTCGGCGCGATCCCGAAGGCCGCGGCCGGAGGCGAGCTCAGCGCGGTCGATCCAGGGTAGCGCGCCATGACCATCACGACACTGACCCGCATCGTCGGACCGGCGGCGGCAGGTCTGGCAATCGCCCCTCGCATCGCCTAGATCATGCGCCATGGTCGAACACCGCGCGCTCCAGGATTTTATCGGTCGGCACGACAATCTGTTCGTACTGACCGGGGCCGGGTGCAGCACCAATTCCGGCATTCCCGACTATCGCGACCGACACGGTAATTGGAAGCGGACCCAGCCGGTGACCTTCCAGGCCTTCATGGGCGAGGAACGCACGCGCCAACGCTATTGGGCGCGGAGCCTGATCGGCTGGCAGCGCTTCGGCCGGGCACAGCCGAACCTGACCCATCACGCGCTGGCGCGGCTCGAGGCGCAGGGCCGCAACAAGCTGCTGGTGACCCAGAATGTCGACCGGCTGCACCAGGCCGCCGGCCACCGCCAAGTGATCGACCTGCACGGCCGGCTCGATCGCGTCAGATGCATGGGCTGCGGCGCGCTGAGCTCGCGCCAGGCGTTCCAGGAGCAGCTGTCGCACGCCAATCCGGGCTGGCTGACGCTCGACGCCGCTGACGCGCCAGACGGCGATGCCGATCTCGACGGCATGGACTTCTCCCGTTTCCAGGTGCCGGCATGCCCTGCCTGCGGCGGCGTGCTCAAGCCCGACGTTGTGTTCTTCGGCGAGAATGTCCCGCGCGATGTCGTCGCCGACGCGCGGGCGCAGCTTGAGCAGGCCGACGCCATGCTGATCGTCGGCTCCTCGCTGATGGTCTATTCCGGCTTCCGCTTCGCGCAGGCCGCCGCGCAACGCGGCATCCCGATCGCGGCGATCAATCTCGGCCGCACCCGTGCCGACGAGCTGCTGACGCTCAAGGTCGAGGCGCCCTGCGAGAGCGCGCTCGCCTTCCTGCTCGAGGGCGAGCATGCCTGCTGAGCAGGTTCGATCGGGCCTAGCGGCTGTGCGGCTCGTCGCGGTTCTCGATCCGGTCGCGATTGTTGTCGCGCTCGGACTCCGGCTTGACGATGTCGGCCACCTTGCCCGACTGGTTACCCGGATTGTAGTGATATTGCCCGGCTTCCTTCTCGCCCGGCTGCTTCTGCTTCGGATCCCTGTTGTCGGCCATCGCTGCGCTCCTTTGTCGTTTGACAACGGCGGCGCGCAGGCTGGGTTCCGGCTGGCGGCGCCCGCGGGGCGGAGGCGCGATTCGAGCAGAAAGGCGATGAGATGAGCGGCGCGACGGTCGAGTTCACGGTTCACCAGGGATCGGACGCTGCGCGGCAGCGGCTCCATATCGGCCGGCTGGTGATCGCGGGCTGGACCGGGCGTGATCCGGTGGCGCGCGACAAGCACATCGCCGAACTCGAAGCGCTTGGCATCGCGCGGCCGGCATCGACTCCGATCTACTACGAGGTTGCGGCACGCCGGCTGACGACGGCCGATGCGATCGAGGTGAGCGGGGGGGACTCGAGCGGGGAAGTCGAGTTCGTCCTGCTTCGCGCCAACGGCCAGCTTTACGTCGGCGTCGGCTCCGATCATACCGATCGCAAGGTCGAGACCTACAACATCACCGTCTCCAAGCAGATGTGCGACAAGCCGATCGCGCCGGAGCTGTGGCTTTACTCCGATGTGGCGGCGCATTGGGACCGCATCGTGCTGCGCTCGTATGCAACCATCAACGGCGAGCGGAAGCTCTACCAAGAAGGCACGCTCGACGGCATGCTGGCCGCGGACGACCTGATTGCGCGACGCTATGGCGACGCTGGCATACCTGAGGGCACCGCAATGTTCGGCGGCACATTTGCCGCGAAAGGCGGGATTCGTCCGGCGGAGAGGTTCGAGTTTGAGATGTTCGACCCCGTGCTCCGGCGCACCGTGCGGCATGGTTACTCTGTGGAGCCGCTTGCGATCGTCGGCTGATCAGACCGAGGAATCGACATCTTCGCGCCCGACAGCTGCTTTATATGCACGCTTGGTTGTATTCGGCGCACCGAATTTACGGCTGTGCACAATCGGCAATTGCATCGCCCTTGTAGTCCTACGGATACTACCAAACGTTCTTAATTCTATTTGTATCTATTAATATTGCTGCGACATCACAGCTTCCGTCAGAAACGATTTTGCGGTTGAAAGTTACCACTGAAATCCTTAGCTGAATTGCTTATCGGCGAATCTCGGGTTATCTGAATCGAGATGAAGAGCTACAACCTAAAATCGATGTCCGTGGATCAGCTCTGGGATCTCCATGAGCGGTTGGTTGCGGAGCTGGGCCGCAAGATTGCGGCGGAGAAGGCGATGCTGGAGGAACGTCTCAGCCAGCTCGGCTCCGTCAAGCGCCATACGGCCGCATCCAACCAGATCGGCGCCGTGAGCCGTCATATGCCCGCCAGGGACACGAAGCGGCCGTATCCGAAGGTCCTTCCCAAATATCGCAATCCAAAAAACCCGGACGAGACCTGGGCCGGCAGAGGGAAGCAGCCTCGTTGGCTGGTTGCGCAGCTTCGATCAGGCCGAAAGCTTGAAGAGTTCCGCATCAAGGGCCCATGATATCGTCTTATGGAACTTCGCGCACTTTCGCGCAGAGCGTGTATTTGTGGCGTGGCACTCGCGGTTCCAATATCTTCCAATAAATGATCAGTCCTCATCGCGGCATGCAAAGAACTTGCATCCATTTTAAGCGTAAGCGTGAGTTCCCACGGCGAACTTAACATGTGCAGCTTTCTGTTTTGCACTTGCGTTGATAAAGAATAATCCGCAACATTCGTTCTATCATTTAAATGGTTCCAGCGTGTCGACCACCCTTCCTAACGTCGAAATCATTGGCGGCACGCGTCAGAGAGCTGGCCTTTTCATCAAGGCCCTGCTTTTTTTCCTGATCGTGTTCGTCGCCCCTGTTGTCTTGCGGGTGGCAATCTTCCTGGGCGAGGCGCCGGTTGCGAACCTCACCGGATCGGCAGACATGGCGAGCACGGGATATCTGCCAAGCGCCGATCGCGATCCGGCACCGCGGGTCGTCGTCATGTCGGCTCCCCTCTCCGGCGAACGGGGAAAATTCTTTACGCATACCTGGATCGTGCTGAAGGCTGAGAATGCGCCGTCGTGGGAGCGCTACGAAGTGCTTGGATATGCGAGCCGCGACTTCAACGGCGAACTGAATGGCGTGTGGCTCGGCAGCACCCCGTCGCTCAATCGCTATGCGCCTGACGGGCGCTGGTACGGACGAACGCCGATCATCCTTGCTGACGTCCGAGGACCTGCCGCAGCCGCGATGGTCCCCAAGCTGAAGCACGCGATCGATACTTATGAAGCGACGCTTGGACACTACAGATTCTGGCCGGGTCCCAACAGCAACACCTTTGTGGCGGCGGTGCTCCGTTCGGTGCCGGAATTGGGCGTGAGCTTGCCTCCGACGGCGGTGGGACGGGATTTCAAGCCCGGCATCTATGTCGGATTGACGGACAGCCGGACCGGAATCGAGGCAAGTGCATGGGGCGTTCTCGGCCTGAAGATGGGCTGGGTCGAAGGGGTCGAAATGAATCTCTTCACCTTCGTGGCTGGACTGGACCTCCGAGCGCCAGCCCTGAAGGTGCCGGGCTTCGGGAGCGTTCGCCTCGGAGTGCCTGCGCAGGCCGTGGCCAGCGATCGTCCGTTGAACGATTCCTCGGATCGTCCGTTGGCTGCGGCGAATTGAAGCCCTTCCGGCGCCGGCTCTGACGGTCGCAGCATCTCAGCTGACTTCATCCGTCGTGTCCCTGTTGGGATGGGATGGCGGTGTGGTGAAGAAGGATGGGGATCGCACCGCCGGACACAGGCCGGCCTTGATGAACGCGGGCCCGTCCCCCGACCAAGACATGAGGATCCCGGACAGGCCTCAGCGACTTGACCCATCATGTTGCTCCGGAGACCTGGGCATGAACAAGAAACCCGCAGCTCAGCACGGTGATCGGCTGCCCGCCGACCGCTCGCCGCGCGACGCGAACGAGGATCGCAGAGACGACCGCGATCTCGCCATCGGCGAAGGCGGCACGATCGAGATTCCGGAAAAGCCCCCCTGATATCGCGAAGGACGAATAGGACCGCTTGCATGTGAGGCGGAAAGTGCCGCAGCGGCGCGCGTGCGGCGGCGTCTGTTGCGTGTCGGCGCAGGATCTGATGTCAAACAGCGGATAGCCTCTCGCGTTCTCGCGGGCCGCATGGCACTCGAGGCTTGAGCATTGGTTGGCCCCCGGTAAACGTGAGGGCGCAGGGAAGGCCGGGTGAAGACCTCACCCATGGCCCGCCTGCAGAAAAAAAGCAGGCGGCAGTCACCACAGGTATGGCCGATCATCCGGCCTTCCCTGCGCGATGGATTTACGGTTGCTCCGCGCTCTCCTCAGGGACCGGCTGTCTTGCCCCTGTCACCCGTGCAACGCGCCAGCGTTGTCACGAGCTTAGCGCCAGCACCGGGGCGCCAGGACCACACGGCTTGGCCGTCCGCAAAGGCGCATTCACGGGGCTTCTATCGACGGGCTTGGTACCTGCCCGCCGAAGCCTCGACGCTGCGCCGATCGATGCTGCTCGTCGGGCAACACCGTCGCGGCCACCGCTCCCCGCCTCACGTTCGTGACGACCGCGATACGCCCCTCGCATCGAGACGGGATGCAGAAGAGATAGCACGATTTCTGAAAAAAAGAAATAGGAATTTTGATCGATACTGGGCGGCCGCGTAACGGAGGCGCGCGATCATCTGGCGCGCTGACGCGGTGGGCGCAAAGGAGGCCAGTCGCGCGGAGTTTCGATTACATTGGAGGTAATTGAGACAAAGCCGTCGATAGGCGACACGTCGGTCCATAGCCGACCTGGTTGCGAGGTTGGCTTCGGTTCCCCAACCATTGAGGCCCCAAATGTCCTTGTATCCCGTTCACACTGTCGACAACGCGCCTGAAGCCTCGCGCTTTTCCCTTAAGGCAATTCAGTCCGCCTTCGGCTTCATCCCCAACATCGCCGGTGCAATGGCCACGTCCCCGGTCCTGATCGAAAGCCTCGTGGGGCTGTTCGGCCATGTCCACGGCGGCAGCTTCACCGAGCCTCAGATCCAGGTGCTGCTGCTGACGAATGCCGTGACGAACGGCGCCGAATGGGCTGTGGCGTTCCACAGCGCTCTGGCTCGCGAGCAGGGCGTAGCAGCAGCCGACGTGGAGGCCATCCGAGCGCGCCGCGCGCCCGCCGAGCCCAAGCTCGCCGCGCTTTCTCTGCTGGCAAGGACCTTGATCGAGACCCGGGGCAAGCTCGACCAGCGCGATATCGAAGCCTTTCTAGAAGCAGGCTTCACGCCTGCACATCTGCTGGAGGTGATCGCGGTCAGCGCGGCCTCGACCATCACGAACTACACATCCAACGTGACAAGGCCGCCGCTCGAAGCAAGATTCGGTGATCACAGGTGGCACGCGGCCTGATGTGCCAATCCCAAGGCCGCGGCTCGCAGCAAGAGGACGACAATGACGGCTTCAGCAACCACGAGACAATTCGAATCGGGTTCGGCTGGCGCGCTGCTACGACACTGGCGTGATCTCCGCGGCAAGTCGCAGCTCGACCTGGCACTGGACGCGGGGGTATCCCAGAAGCACATCAGCTTCGTGGAGAGCGGCCGGAGCCAGCCCAGCCGACAGATGGTGGTTGACCTCGCGGAGGCGCTCGAGGTGCCGCTGCGTGAACGGAACGCCATCCTGCTGGCAGCGGGCTACGCGCCGCACTATTCCGATGCGGCCTTGGATGCCCCATCGCTGTCGCGTATCAGCAAGGCGCTGCAGCGCATGTTGAAGCAGAACGAGCCGTTCCCAGCGGTGGTGATGGACCGTTACTGGAACGTCATGCTGGCCAACGATGCGGCTCCACTCTTCTTCGGCTGTTTCATCAACTTGGCGGCGTGGCCGGCCCCGCGCAACCTGCTCCATCTGACCTTTGATCCCTCGGGTCTGCGTCCCTTCGTGGTCGACTGGCGCGCAACGTCACGCATGCTTCTGGCGCGCGTTTATCGCGAGGCGCTGGGCCATGTCATCGATCCCGGAACCCGGCAACTCCTGGAGGAACTCGGGCAATATCCCGACGTGGATATACGGCGGCGCGCGCTGGACACCGACGCCTCCTCCCCGATGATCCCGCTGACCTTCACGAAGGACGGCGTGTCCTTGAGCTACTTTTCCTTGATTACGACCGTCGGCACGCCCCTGACGATCACGGCGCAGGAGCTTCGTCTGGAATGCATGATCCCCGCCGACGACGAAACCGAGCGGATTCACGCCGAGTTCGTTGCGCGTCACGCACGCGAACGGAATTCCGGCACGGACGGGCGCTCGCGCCCCCGGCCCTGACGACCGCATAAACTTCCCGGCGCTCGCCTACGAACGTCGGAGGCGAATGGCATCAGCGACTGGTGAGTGCGTTTCGGACCACCCTGCTGGGGCGCATCTCGGCCAGAATGTAAGACCCCTGGATGGGTCGCTTCGACTAACGACTTTGGAGCAACAATGATGACAGCGCGAACGATTCGGACGGAAGGTGCCGAGCTCATCGTGGATGACACTGGCCGGGACGATCCGGCACTTGTTTTCCTGCACTATTGGGGCGGATCGGCGCGCACATGGAAGCCGGTGTTGGCACTTCTGCCCCAGCGTATCCGTAAGGTGGCTATCAATCAGCGCGGTTGGGGCGGCTCGCGTGCGATCGACGGACGCTATGACCTGGATGCGCTCGCTTCTGACGTTGCCGCTGTCGTCGCGTATCTCGGCATCAAGAGATACGTCGTGGTCGGCCACTCGATGGGCGGCAAGGTGGCCCAAGTCCTCGCGGGCCGCGGCCACTCCGGTCTGTCCGGGCTCGTTCTGGTCGCGCCGGCGCCTCCAACCGCCATGGACGTTCCGCTCGAGGTCCGAGCCGGCATGCTCGCGTCCTATCAATCGCGGGAAGGCGTAGCGCAGGCCCTGACGGTGTTGGCTGGACCGACGTTCGATACCGTGCACCGCGAGCAGGTCATCGAAGATACGCTGCGCGGCGCGCCGGAGGCGAAGCGCTATTGGCCACAACAGGGTATGATCGTCGATGTCAGCGCAGTGCTGAGAAGTCTGGCCTTGCCGGTCGACATTCTGCTTGGTGAGCACGACCAGGTGGAGCGCGAGTCGGTCCTGCGGCCATTGTTCTTCAGTCTCTTGCCACATGCTACTTTCACGGTCGTGCCCGATGCCGGCCATCTCATTCCGATCGAAAGGCCGCAGGTCATCGCTTCCCGATGTGAGCGCATGATCTCTGTTGTGAGTCAGGCAGCTCAACCGCCGTGCTCGACCGGTGCGGTGTACCTTGACGCTTCGAATCTGCGCGACTGATCGCCTACGAGGTTCGCCAAGCAGCACGACGGCCTGCCGCTCTCCGTCAGGGACGACCTCTCGCGGTCCAGCATTCGCCGGATCTGACGGACAACGTTGTGGTTAAGCTGGAGTCCGTCAGCCCGCCCCGCTCAAACTCTCCTCCACGAACTCCGCGAACGCCCTGGCTTTCGCACTCGCAAGCCGCCCGGTCGGAAACACCGCCCAGAGATCGAGCCGGGGCAGCGACCAATCCGCGAGCACGCGGCGGACCGCGCCGCTCGCGAGCTCCGGGCCGAACATCCAGTCCGAGGCTACCGCAAGTCCCATGTCGGCGAGAACGGCGGCGCGGATGCCTTCAGCCGCGCTGACGCTGAGACGGCCGCGCACGACGACGGAAGCCTCGGTGCCGTCGCGCCGGAACGTCCAGGCATTGCCGAGCTGGCTGTACATCACGGCCTCATGCGCAGCGAGATCGGCCGGCACCATTGGCGTGCCTGCACGAGCGAGATAGGCCGGCGTGGCGACCACCGAGCGGCCGCCGCTCGCGATGCGGCGCGCGACGGCGCTGGTGTCACTCAGCTCGCCCATGCGCAGGCCCAGGTCGATGCCCTCCGAGACCAGGTCGATCACGCGGTCGTCCAGGACCACGTCGATCTCGAGCTCCGGATGGCGCGCAAGAAAGTCCGGCAGACGGGGCACGATCATCAGCCGGGCAAAAGTGGTCGCGGCCGAAACGCGCAGCCGCCCGGAGAGGCCGCGGCCGGCGCCACGCGCCTGCAGCTCCGCCTCATCGGCCTCCTGGATCGCAAGCCGCGCTCGCTCATAGAAGCGCAAGCCGGCCTCGGTCGGCGTCAGCCCATGGGTCGAGCGCAACAGCAGCCGCACCTGCAGCCGGGCCTCCAGCTGCGCGATGATCTTGCTTACCGCCGGTTGGCCGACGCCGAGCTGCTTCGCGGCGCCCGAGAACGAGCCGGTCTCCACCACGCGCACGAACGCCGCCATCGCCTGCAGCCGGTCCATCATCATTCCTATCGGGAATAAACACTATCGCCTTATCCTACCTGCCATAGGCTGAATGGAATGGCCATAACGTGGGAGCTGGTTCACCCAGCATGCCCCCCGCAACCGGACACCAGGGACGACGACCATGGCCCCCCTCACCACCTATCGCGACCGCTTCACCAATGCGCGGCTGACCCGCTCGCCCAGCGGCGTGCTGCAGGTCACCCTGCACAGCGACGGCGGCAAACTGGTCTTCGACGGCCACACCCACGCGCAGTTCGTCGATCTGTTCCACGAGATCGGCGCTGATACTGATAACCGCGTCGTCATCCTGACCGGCGCGGGCGACGCCTTCATGGACGCGATCAGCCCGGAGGGCTTCGATTTCTTCAGCCCGCGCGGCTACGACAAGATCTTCCGCGAAGGCCGCAAGGTGCTCATGAACATCCTCGATATCGAGGTGCCCATGATCGCCGCTCTCAACGGGCCGGTGCTGCTGCATTCCGAATATGCGCTGCTCGCCGACATTGTGCTCGCGACGCCGGAAACGGTGTTCCAGGACAAGCCGCATTTCGATTTCGGCATCGTGCCGGGCGACGGCGTCAACCTGCTGTGGCCCGAAGTGATCGGCAGCGTGCGTGGCCGCTATTTTCTTCTGACGCGCCAAGTGCTGGATGCAGAGACCGCGAAGGCGTGGGGCGCCGTCAACGAGATCGTGCCCGCAGAGCGGCTGCTCGCCCGCGCCCACGAGATTGCCGAAACCCTCGCAGCCCTGCCGCCGCTCACCAGCCGCTACACGCGGATCGCACTGACGCAGAAGCTGCGGCGGATCATCGACGAAGGCACCGGCTACGGCCTCGCGCTCGAAGGCATCAGCGCCGCCGACGTCGCCCGTTCCATGGCCGCGAACGCCTGAGGCTCGCGTGCCGCAGCGGCCGCTTCGCCGCACTGAATTCTCAAACCTCAAGGAGACCTTCCATGACGCTTCAAGCCCAACTCGACGCCTTCAAGGCCGAGTTCGAAGCCGGCAAGCCGCCCTACAACGCCGCCCGCGCCGTCATCGAGACGATGCATCGCGCCACCGCTGAACTGATCACCTCCGGCGCCGCCGGCCTTGCGCTGAAAGCGGGAGACCAGGCGCCGTCGTTCGCACTCAAAGACCCGGACGGCGATGTGGTCTCCTCGACCGAGCTTCTGACCAAAGGACCATTGGTGCTCAGCTTCTATCGCGGCGTCTGGTGCCCCTATTGCAACATGGAGCTGCAAGCGCTGCAGGCGGCACTGCCGGACTTCGCGGCGCTCGGCGCGAGGCTGGTGGCGATCTCGCCGCAGAGCGCGGCCAACAGCCGCAAGTCGCTGCGCCAGAATGCACTGAGCTTTCCGATCCTCTCCGATCCCGGCAACGAGGTCGCCGCTTCTTTCGGCCTACGCTTCACGCTGCCCGATTATCTGATCGACCTCTATAAGCAGTTCAGGAACGACCTGCCGGCATTCAACGGCGACGCGAGCTGGACGCTGCCGATGCCGGCGCGTTTCGTCATTGCGCAGGACCGGGCGATCCTCTACGCCGAGGTCAACCCGGACTACACGCGCCGGCCTGAGCCAGAGGACATGCTGCCTGCACTGCGTCGCGCTGGCGGCGTCGGCGCCTGATCGAGGCGCGCGGCAGCCCGGCCTGTGACCGCAAAGCCGCACTGCCCGCGTTGCCTGTATGAGTTCCTTGCACAACCGCGCGTCACGGTTTCGCCGGGCGCGAATCCGTGTTAACCATCGGTTAAGAAAAGTGGGTGTTGGGCGTTTTGGCTGAAAGCCCGGCCCCGCGCGATTAGTACCTTTTTCGGACGTCGGCCTCATTACGTCGCGTTCGCATCCCGCGAGCCCGCCCGCATCATCGGCGGAGATGGCGCGCGACCGCTCTGCCAATTCTTCGCGCGAAGCCGGCCAAGCCGCAATCGATGAAGAGGCCCGCCCTGGACGGGCCCGCCGCCTGATTCCCGGTCCAACATCACCCGACGTCGGCGCAACAGCGTGCTCATGTGCACGCCGCGCATCGCATCGTCATGACCGAATGGAGCGGCTCCGATGGCCGATGAATCTGTTGCGTCTATCATTCCCTGGCATCAACCCAAGCCGCCAGGCAAGACACCTGCGGCCAAGGCGAAACGTTCGCCGGCCGCAAAACCGCGCAAGCGGACCAAGACCCAAGCTAACAAAGCCAAAGCCAGCGCCGCCGCGCCTGACGACGACGATCTCTACGCGCCGGATTCGCTGATCGCGCCCGACTTCCTGGAGCTGGTCGAGGCGGAGGCGAAGCGTCCGTCGGCAGCGGCTGCTGCCGCGAAGATCGAAGAAACAGCCAACACGTGGGCTGCGGCGGGACTGCCCGCCGCGCCGGCGACGAGGGCCGCGCCGCAAGCCGCCCCGCATGATTTGCAGAACGTGCGACACAATTTGTCGCCTTATCTGCTGCAGGGTGCCGCGCTGGCGCTGGCGCTCGTCGGCATTGCCATGAACGGCTGGTTCGCCCAGTCGCTCGGCTCGAGTCATGTCGCGGGCTGGATGTTCCTGGCCATCGGCGTCGCCTCTGACCTGGTCGCGCTGGTGATGCCGACCTGTGCCGCCCGGCTCTGGCACGACCGCCACCGCGCCACTGCGCTGGCGGGATGGACGGTGTGGGCGATGACCTTCGTCTTCGCGGTCACCGCAGGAATCGGCTTCGCCTCCACCAATATCAGCGAGGTCGCGCTGGCGCGCTCCTCGCGCGTGACGCCGGCGATTCAAACGGCGCAGACGCAGCTCACCGACGCCACCACAGCGCGGGACCGCGAATGCAAGAGCGGCGTCGGCAAGTTCTGCAGGGAGCGCGAGGCCGAGGTGGCCGAACGCCGCCGCTCGCTGGACGCGGCGATGGCCTCGGTGACGCAGACCGCCGATCCGCAGACCGAAGCTGCAATTAAGCTCGTCGCCTGGGTCACCCACGGCCTGTTCAAGCCGGCGGCCGACGACTTCGCCATGCTCCGCCTGGTGTTGCTGGCGCTGCTGCCGCAGTTCGGCGGCATCCTGCTGATGGTCGGGCGGCGCCGCTGAGCTCGCCGCGCCCGGCATCGGCCAGGCATCAGCATCTCCTTGAGCGACGACAACACCCCGGCTCGATGCGAGCCGGGGTGTTGTCGTATCGGTCGGATCGTGGGAGCCCGGCGCAAATTCCCGTACGAACACGTCCTTTGGAGGCGGAAAAAAATCAGACGGCGTGCGATGCACCGCCTTTGCCGACCGCACCGGGCCGCGTTAAATGCTGCCGTCAAGGCGCGTCCCGCCTTTCTGCATCACGCTCGCCCGAATCATTACTGTCATGCCAAGCACGTTCCAGCTGCGGTTCGCCGGTGCACAGCGCATATCCAGATCCCTCCCGATCCTCGACCGACCGCCGCGATGACAACGCATCGCGGCCGGAGGGAGCGGGAGAGCGCGATGAAGACGCCCGACCAGGCGGCGGACGGATACCCGCTTTTTCCCATAAACATCCGGCGCGAAGGCAGCGGTTTCGCGGTGGCTTTCAAGTCGATTCCGCCTGAAGCGTTCACCGATCCGTTCGTCGCCGAGACGACTGCGCGCTTCACCGAGCCACCGATCGAACGTCGGCTCCAGACGATCGGCGACGCCCGCAGTCTTGAGACGATCGCACCGCGCGGCATCATCTATCACGTCTCGAAATGCGGCTCGACGCTGGTCAGCCAATTGTTGAAGCGGCTCGACGATGTCATCGTCTATTCCCAGCCTGATGCGCTCAACGATCTCCTGATGCCGCCGCATGCTTACAGCGCCGAGCAGCTGATCCAGGCGCTGCGCGCGCTCGGCGCGCTGTTCGCAGACCACGCGCGCCGCCCCTATGTGCTCAAGCTGGAAAGCTGGAACGTTCTCTATTGCCGTCTGCTGCAGCAGGCCTTCCCGGCAACGCCCTCGGTGTTCTGCATTCGGGACCCGATCGACGTCGCGGTCTCGGTGATGGAGGATCCGGATCCCGGGGTGTGGTACCGCCATCTTAAGAGCGGCAACAATCCGTTCTTCGCGCAGTTCGGCTTGGACACCGCCGCGCGGCCTGCGCCAGGCGACTACATCGCTCTGTTCTACACCAGGTTCTGCGCGGCGATCCGACAGCTCGAGCCGCAGAGCAGCCGGATCATCCGATATGACAGCATGCCGGAAAGCATCTGGCGCACGGTTGCGCCGGCGTTCAATCTGCCGGTGCCGGCGGCGGCGCTGGCCAGGATGCAGCAAGCGGCGGAGTTCTATTCCAAGGACCCCTTGGGAACGCAGCGCACCTTCGTCGCCGACAGCACCGGGAAACGGCAACGCGTTGCTGCCGACGTCAGCGCCGCGATCGATGCCGTGGCACGACCGGCTTATGAGCAGATGCTGCTGATGGCATCAGGCACCGCGGACTGACCGGCAGCCGCCAAGCCGGCGACTTCGGCCCTAATGGAGCCCAGCCTTGCGAAGGCCCTTGAGCATTTCAGCCGACGCCGTCTGCAGTGTCGGATTCTTATACTGCTCTTCCTGATAGTACTGCGTGACCCGATCGAGATTGAACTGAGCACCGAAACGGGTGTTGAAGACCCCGAGCGCCTCGCCCGCCTTGGCGTCCTGATCAGTCAGCGCGTAGGCCGAAGCCAGCCACGCCTGGACGTACCAGAGGTTCGGTCGCACGCGCGCCGATTCGCTCAGCGCCTCGATCGCCTTCGGATAATCGCCCAGCGCGAAATAGGCGCGTCCCTTGACCCAGTAGAACACGCCAACCGCGGGGTCGTTGGGGCTCAGCTCGAGCGCGGTCTCGACCATCGGCAGCGCGTCAGCGGGCTTGCCGAGGAAGACCAGCGCGTTGGCCGCCTGGGCATAACCCCTGGCGAAATTGGGATCGATCCTGATCGCTTCCTGGAAGGACGCCAGCGCCGCCGCGTGGTCGCCGTGGAGCCTGAGGACGTAGCCGAGCGCAAAATGCGCGAGCGGAACGCCTGGGTCGAGGCTGATGGCTTTTCGTGCCGCCGCTTCGGCCCGCTCCACCTCCGCACTGCCGGCGCCATTCCAGCCGTTGAGCACATCGCCCATCAACGTGTGGGCCGTAAGGGCCAAAAGGCGCGCATTGTCAGGATCGGCTTTCAGGCCCGCCTCGGCATTCCGACGAGTCTCCAAAAACTTCTCCGGGGTAGCATATCCGGTGCTTGCAGCCATTGCTCTCATTCTCGCATCGAGGGGATTGTGATCGGCGGCCAGCGTGCCGACCTCGTGACGGACGCCGAGGCGTTTCACGTCATCGTTCAGCGACGTCGCGACCCGGCCGAGCAACCTGTCTTCGAGGTCGAGCAGGCTGCTGGTTTCATAGGCGAAGGAGTTGTCCCAGACGTTGGCACCACTTGCCGTGTCGATCAGCCTGGCATTGACCTGCACGATCGCGCCGGTCCGCCTGACGTTGCCGGCCAGCGCATAGCGGACCTTGAGTACGCGACCGATCTCACGCGGCTCGTTCGCGCTGTTCTTGTAGGTGAAGGCGGTGGCCGAGGCGATCACCCAGGCGCGCCTCAGCCTGGACAACTCGCTGGTGACATCATCGGTGATCGCATCGGCCAGATAATCATCGGCAGGATTGCCATCGGCCGTCGTGAACGGCAGCACCACGATCCGGTTGGTCCGGGCCAGCGCCGGAGTCTGCTCGCGAAGCAGCAGCACAGCGCTGATCGCCATCGTCGCAACGACCGCCGTCATCCCTGCGGCGGCGAGCCCCACCCAATGCGCACCAAGCCCGGCGAGCAGCGACCTGCGTATGGGCTGGTCCGCAACCTCGTAAACACTGATTCGGTACGGGATGTTCTTGACCCGGTGCCGGCCACGCGAGGCAAAGAAGAACTCGGGTTGTGCGCGGGTCTGGTCGTAGATGCTCTGACTGACGCAAATCGTACCTGGCGCCGCCACGGCTTCGATCCGCGCGGCAATGTTGACGCTGTTTCCATAGATGTCGCGGTGCCCGACGAGAACATCGCCGGTATTGATGCCGATGCGCAGCCTGATCGGATCCGTCTCATTGCCCTGACGCCGGGCCAGCCCGCGCTGGATCTCGAGCGCGCAACGCACCGCCTCGGTCGCGCTCACGAACTCGGCGAGCAAACCGTCGCCCATGCTGCGCACGAGCCGCCCGCCAAATTCGGCGATGGTTGGATCAATCACATCCCGTGTAATCGCCGTCAGCCGCGTGTGGGTCTCGTCCTCGCTCCGGCTCATCATGCGGCTGTAGCCGACGACATCGGCCAGCATCACCGCCATCAGCCGTCGCTGTGCAGCGACCGGCTTGGCCGTAGCCGGGACAGTCTCATTTGATCTCGCTACGACCCGCAAAGCCATAGGGCTGCCAATACAACTCTGGAGTGTCGGTGAGAATGCCGTCGCTCGGCGATTAAATCCGCATCGTGGAACTGCGTCAATGCCGGAACGGGCCGCCTGGAGTCGTCGAAGCAAGATCAAAGACAGTACATATTGGTAACATTAACGGAACATTTCATGCGCAGACACGAAGCCGCCCCATGGAACAGGCTCGGCACGCGGTTACGTCACGGCTTTCAAGTCTCGCCGCGGCGTTCCTGCCGATGATGTCGTGGGTCTGGGCTCAAGCACCCGCTGGCGGAGAGGGAGGGATTCGAACCCCCGATAGGCTTGCACCTATGCCGCATTTCGAGTGCGGTGCATTCAACCACTCTGCCACCTCTCCGGGCGCAAATCAGGGCACTGCCCTGTGGTCGCGGCGTGTTCTAGGGCACGATGACGGGGGTGACAAGGCTGGCCTGACGATATTTCCGGCCCGAAGTGGGGCAACGCGGAGCAGTTCGGTCATGGAAATGAACCGCAGCCGTCATCACCAAACCCAAGACGACGTCCAACAAGGCCAAGAGGTGGGACCGCCATACGCTGACACACAATGGCGGTCCCGTGTCGCTGCATCTTGGGGAAACCAACCGAAAGAGACGGGGGTCAATCCGGCCGGCCTGAGCGACGTAGAACCCTTGCGGCATCGGCAGTTCCGCCGCAATGCAAACCGTTTCTTAACCTAACCGGTCAAGGTTACCGCGTTCCAATCGCGACCACGCCCTATCGCATTGATTGCAGACGCTTTCCGGCACTCGCCTGCGCCGGACGCCACCGATCCAAATCATCCCGCGTGACGAGCAATTCTTGTCAAACGCAATCTTAGAATGAGAAGAATGATCGACCGGGGCAGATCGTTCGTTGCCCGGTTGACGGCTAATCCTTGCTCTTTTTCTTGGCCGCCTTCTTGTCCTCGGATTTGTCGTCCGCCTTGTCCTTCTTGCCGTTCTCCCTGTGGCGGTTGGTGAAGCGGGCATTGCCGAGCCCGGTGCCGATGGTGAGCACGCCCCAGCGCTCCACACCCTGCATGAACGGCACCTCCGACAGCCCCTGCACCACCCCGTCATTGTGCATCAGTACCGCGGTATCGTGATCGCCAATGGTCGGGATCGCCTCGATCAGGCTGGTCGGCAGGTTGAACTTGCTGCTCTCCCAATTGCCCGGCAGGTTCTGCGCGCCCTTCTCGATCGACCCGTCAGCGTCGATCACGCCGGGACAGGCGATGCCGATGAAGGGCGCGAGCTTGAGGCCCTCGGCCTGGGCCTTCTCGATCAGACCCTTCAGCATCTTGACCAGCCGCTTCACCGCGCCTTCGCGCGTCGGCTCGTCGTCGGCATGGCGCCACAAGTCGGACTTCCATACCGCGGCCTTCGACAGATCCGGCGCCTTCTTGGCGCCGGTTTCGACCACGCCACAGCGGATATTGGTGCCGCCGATATCCACGGCCAGAATGCTGTCATGGGCCTCGAAGATCCAGGACGGCGCCAGATGCAGCGCGCCGATCAGCCCGGCATCGTCAGGATGGTAGCGGATCGGCTCCAGATCGACCTCGAACCCTTCATCCTTGAGGATGATCTCGCAGCGCGCGATCGCGAGTTCGCCCAGCCGCGAGGCGCGAAAGCCGCCGCCAACCACGATGCATTCGGTCTTGGCCCAGGCCTTGGTCTTCAGGAAACGCCGGGTCACATAAGCGAGCTCCTGGGCGAACTCCTCGATCGCCGAATGCACGACGGCCGAGGCCTCGGTGTCGTCGCCGACCAGGATCTCGTCGAGCGCCTTCTTGCTGATCTCCTCGGACGCCTTGTCGCCGAACGGGTCCTCGCCGGAGCGGCGCAACGGCTTGCGCCAGCGCTCGAAGATCCGGCGAAAGGCACCCTTGGAGGCGCGATCGCCGATGAAGCCCTCCTCGTCCTTCAGTTCGATATTGAAACTGTCGACATCGACCGAAGGCAGCCGGGTGGCGCCGTGCCGGGCAATGCCCGTAGTGGTAATGACGTCCTCGGCCATTTGGTCCCTGCCCCCTTGAGCTTAGCGTGTTGGCTGGACACAACGGCCGAGGGAACCGTTGGTTTCGTCAGGGGGCGAATTGCGAGGGCGGCGAATAGCGAATACGGAAGAGGCTGCCGCCGTCCCTATTCGCTACCCGCCATTCGCTATTCGCCCCGCGCCATTTCACCTTGACTCACCATAAGTTGCGGCTATAAGTGCCGCTTCATCCGGCGCGGGCCCCCTCGCGCCGCTTGTTTTTGTGTGGACTTGACGGGCGTTCCGCGCCCGGAGACCGCGCAGGATCGTACCGGTCGAGGTACGACCAAACCGAACCATAACGACTGAACAAGAAGCCGACCCGAGGTTCACACCTCGAGGCCGGGATCGAACACGAAGGAACAAAACGATGTTCGCAGTCATCAAGACCGGCGGCAAGCAATACCGCGTCGCCCCGGATGATGTGCTCGAGATTGGCAAGATCGAAGGCGAAGTCGGCACAATCGTGCAGCTTCCCGAAGTGCTGGTGGTCGGCGGCGAGACGCCGATCCTGGGCATCCCCACGGTGGCCGGCGCCAGCGTCGCCGCCGAGGTGCTGGACCACAAGCGCGGCCCGAAGGTGATCGCGTTCAAGAAGCGCCGCCGCAAGAATTCGCGCCGCAAGCGCGGTTACCGCGACGAGCTGACCCTGGTGCGCGTGACCGAGATCCTGACCGACAACGCCAAGCCGACGATCGGCCCGCGGCCGAAGAAGGTCAAAGCGGAAGCGCCTGCGGCCGACGCGGCCGAGTAGTCGCAAGCAGCGTTGCTGCGACGGCGAACAATTTCGCGGGCTTCACGTCCGCGCATCGTAAATGTGAATGATTCTCGAGCTAAATTGAGCTAGAGAGAAGCGAGATCGGAGACGAGCCATGGCTCACAAAAAAGCAGGCGGTTCATCGCGCAACGGCCGCGATTCCAAGGGCAAACGCCTCGGCATCAAGGCGTTCGGCGGCGAGCACGTGATTCCCGGTAACATCATTGCGCGTCAGCGCGGCACGACCTGGCACCCCGGCCTTAATGTTGGCATGGGCACCGACCATACGCTGTTCGCGAAGATCGAAGGCGTCGTGGAGTTTCATGACCGGGCCAACCGCACCTTTATCTCGGTGCGTCCGGTGGCTGCAGAGGCGGCCGAATAACGGTGGATCAAAATACGTCCGCCGGGTCCTGATGAACCGGCGGAGCGCAATGGGCTCCAGGGGAGGCGGGACACCGGCCTCCCCTTTTCGTTGCGTGCGTTTTTGTTGTCATTGCCGTGTTGATGGAGCCCCGACATGCTGCAGGAGATTCCGATATCGACCTTTCGCGAGGCGAGACCTTGCGTCCTCGAGACCGAGCGGCTGACCTTGCGTCGGCCGACGCTCGCGGACGTAAAAGCCATTACCCGCCTTGCGGATGACCGCCGCATCGCCGAGAACACCCGCCGGCTGCCGCATCCCTATTCGTCCGACGACGCGGTGCAGTTCGTGCGCGCACTGGCCGACGACAGCCAGGAAACCGCCTTCCTGATCGAGACCAATCAGGAGCCGATCGGCATCGTTGGCATCAATTGGCGCGCACCTGACGTGCCCGCGCTCGGCTATTGGCTCGGCGTCGCACATTGGGGCCGCGGCTACGGCACCGAAGCCGCGCGCGCCGCGATCGATTACTTCTTCGAGGAGTCCGAACAGGACGTGCTGCTCGCCTATGCGCGCGTCTCCAATCCGGCCTCGCGCAACATCCTGGAGAAGTGCGGCTTCCAGTGGACCGGCGTCGAGCTGCACCGCTTCGAGGTGCTGGGCTCGTCGGCGCCGGTGGACGCCTTCCGCCTCAGCCGCAATGTCTGGGCCTCGCTGAAGACCTGGGCCAGCGCCGCCCGGCGCACAGGCTAGGCGCATGTCTTATCCTCCCCTCCGGGGGAGGATAACCACTCACGCCGGCGGATTGACCGCGCTTTCGTCCCTGCCGAGGCTGCGCTCGCGCAGATAGATGTAGAGGCCGGCGCCGATGATGATCGCAGCGCCGACAAGCGTGGCCGGATGCGGCACGTCGCCGAACACGACGAAGCCGAAGATCACGGCCCACACGATCATCGAATATTGGTACGGTACGACGACGGATGCGGGTGCGAGCTTCAGCGAACGGTTGACGCAGAACAGGGCCGTCACCGAGATGAGACCGGCGGCCGCGAACAGCACCAGGCTGCTGGGCGTCGGCGTCACCCAACCGAATGGCGCCATCGCCGTCCCGAGCAGGAAGGTGCCGACGAATTGCGAGGACGCCATCACGATATCGGGCGTCGCACGCAATGAACGCGTGATCAGCATCAACACCGCGAAGGAGAGGCTGCCGCCCAGCGCGATCAACGCCGGCAGGCTGAAGGTCTGCGCCGACGGGCGCAGCGCGATCAACACACCGCAGAAGCCGATCAGGATCGCGCACCAGCGCCGCCAGCCGACGTGCTCGCGCAGCACCAGCGCCGACAGCGCGGTGACGAAGATCGGACCTGCGAGATAGTAGGTGATGACGTCAGCGAGCGGCAGATAGACGGTGGCGAGGAAGAATGCCGCGACTTCGAGCGTCGAGAGCATCACGCGAACGAGCTGCAGCCATGGCCGATCGAGGTTGAGGAATTGCGACCGCTGCCGCCAGATCATCGGCGACAGCAGCAGCAATGCGGCGCAGGCGCGCAAGCATAACAGCTGGCCGACCGAATAGGTCTGAACCAGAAACTTGCCGGTGGCATCGCCGAACGAGAACATGAAGATCGACAGCAGCATCAGGCCGATGCCGGCGAGCCGCGCCGAGCGGGAATCGTTATGAACGGAAATCCGGGAGAGGAAGGTCATTGCCGCGGCTAGATGTTTCTCTGCGTCGCCGTTTCTGCGTCGTGGCCGGGCAAGCGCGAAGCGCGTCTTGACGCGAATCCCGGCCATCCGCGTCAAGGATGCCGCGCTGTTTTATAGACGTGGATGGCCGGGACAAGCCCACGCGCATAACGATGTGGTGCGCTCTGCGTCTCACGATCTTTCGTTCTCGCCAGGATGATTGCGATGCACGAGTTCGACCTCGCCCAGCACCGGACACCGGATCGTGAGCGCATGGCGCCGGCCAGCGTGAGCAGGCCTGTCATCCAAGGTTTCGCCATCAGATAGCAAGCCTGCAACTTTCTCTCGCAAGTTCGGGCCAGTTGCGACATAGTTGCCCCCACGGCAGGTCAGCCAAGGGGAATATCCACCCATGGACCGAAGCCCCGTGCTGATCGATCTGGCCCTCCAGGGCGGAGGTTCGCACGGTGCGTTCACCTGGGGCGTTGTCGATCGGCTGCTCGAAGAGCCGTGGCTTCAGATCGCGGGCATTTCCGGAACCTCAGCCGGCGCGATGAACGCGGCTGTGCTGGCGCATGGCTGGATCGAGGGACAGGCCGGCGGTGCCCGCGAGGCCCTGGACAAATACTGGCGAGCCGTTTCGCGTGCCGCGGCCTTCAGCCTGCTGCAGCGCTCGCCTGTCGATCGCATGCTCGGACGATGGTCGATCGACACCTCTCCCGCCTATATCTTCACCGATCTGATGTCGCGGGTGCTGTCGCCCTACGACCTCAATCCGTTCGGCTTCAATCCGCTGCGCAAGATCCTGGTCGACAGCATCGACTTTGCACGTCTGGCCGAGGCTCCGATCAAGCTGTTCGTCACGGCCACCCGGGTACGAACCGGACGTGGACGGATTTTTCGTAACGGCGAGATCACGGCCGAAGTCCTGCTCGCGTCCGCCTGCCTGCCGACGATGTTTCGCGCGATCGAGATCGAGGGCGAACCTTATTGGGACGGCGGCTACGCCGGCAATCCCACCATCACCCCGCTCGTTCGCGAGACGGACGCGCGGGACACGATCCTCGTGCAGATCAATCCGACCGAACGCGCGGAGGAGCCGCGCAGCGCCGCCGATATCCTCAACCGCCTCAACGAGATCTCCTTCAATTCACCACTCGCCAAGGAGCTGCGGATGATTGCCCTGCTCCGTCAGGTCGTCGACCCCGGAACAGGAGAGGGCGCGCGCTGGGCGCAGATGAAGGCCCACCGGATCAAGAGCGATATGCTGGCGGCGTTCGGCGCTTCGTCGAAGCTCAACGCCGAATGGGAGTTCGTCTCGATGCTGCGCGACGAAGGGCGGCGCGCCGCGAGCGACTTCCTCGACACGCATGGCGCCGATCTCGGCGTGCGCTCGACGGCCAATCTCGATCTGCTGCTGTCGGAGTGCTGAGCAATGGGCCTCCTCGGCATCCTTGTCGGGCTGGGGCTGCTGATCTGGCTGGCGTTCCGCGGCTGGAGCGTGCTGTTGCTGGCACCGCTCTGCGCGCTGGTTGCCGCCGCCTTTGACGGCCAGCCCCTGCTCGCGAACTGGACGCAGATCTTCATGGGGAGTGCGGCCGGCTTTCTCGCCCAGTTCTTCCCGATCTTTCTGCTCGGCGCCGTGTTCGGAAAGCTGATGGATGACAGCGGCTCAGTGACCGCGGTCGCAGGCTTCATCACGCGCAAGCTGGGCGAACGCCGGACCATCCTCGGCGTCGTGCTCGCAGGAGCCCTGGTCACCTATGGCGGCGTCAGCCTGTTTGTCGCGTTCTTCGTGATCGTGCCGATGGCGCAATCGCTGTTTCGTGCCGCAGCGATTCCACAGCGTCTGATTCCGGCAGCCGTCATCCTGGGCACATCGAGCTTTACGATGTCGGCGCTGCCTGGCACGCCCTCGATTCAAAACGCGATCCCGATGCCGTTCTTCGGCACGACGCCGTTCGCTGCTCCAGGCCTTGGCATCATCGCAGGGGTCATCATGCTCGCGGTCGGGCTGTGGTGGCTGCATCGCGCCGAGCAGGCCGCGCGGCGCGCGAACGAAGGCTATGGCGAGGCGCCGGCGGCGCCGCCCCACGCGGCGGTCGATGATGAGTTCGTGCGCGAGCGGGCCAGCACCGCGCGGGAGTTCGATCCGGCGGAGCTTCGCCACGGTCATCGCAGCGAAGCAAGCGTCCCCGCCCTCAATGCGTTCCTGCCGCTGATCGTCGTGGTCGCGGTCAATCTGCTGATGTCGCTGGTCATCCTGCCGCGTCTTGACGTCTCATTCCTGGCCGAGCCGCGCTGGGGCGGCACGTCATTGGCGGCGGTTGCCGGCGTCTGGTCGGTGTCATCAGCACTGGCGGCCGCGATCGTCACCGTCATTTTCTGCAACTGGTCGCGGCTGCCGGAACTGCGGCAAACCCTGGATGCCGGTGCCAACGCATCCGTGCTGCCGGCGCTGAGTGTCGCGAGCCTGGTCGGATTCGGCGCGGTCATCGCCGCGCTGCCGGCCTTCGGCCTGGTGCGGGACTGGGTGCTGGGGATCGAGGGAGGTCCGCTGGTATCGCTGGCCGTCGCCACCAACCTGCTGGCAGCGCTGACCGGGTCGGCCTCGGGCGGCCTGACGATTGCGCTGGACGCGCTGGGTGCGACCTACATGGATATCGCCGCGCAACGGGGCATCCATCCGGATCTCCTGCACCGGGTCGCCGTGATCGGCTCGGGGACCCTCGATATCCTGCCCCATAACGGCGCCGTCGTGAGCCTTCTCGCGATCTGCGGACTGACCCATCGCCAGAGCTATTTCGACATCGTGATGGTGGGCATCGTCACCTCCATCATCGCTCTGATCGCCGTGATCGCGATCGGCAGCGCTTTCGGATCGTTCTGACGCCGGTCGCATCGCCACAGCAGCTGCCGACAGCCCAAATCGCAGGCGAGCCTGAAACAAAGGCATAATCAGGCTTAAGATCAGGTTTGGCGATCCCCGATTAAGCTTTTCGGCCGAAATCAAGGGAATCCGCGGTTGCCGCGACGGCCCGTCTCGCCTACCTAAAGCGGCATGAAATTCCTCGATGAAGCCAAGGTCTATGTGCGCTCCGGCGACGGCGGCAACGGTTGCGTTGCGTTCCGGCGGGAGAAGTTCATCGAGTTCGGCGGCCCCTCCGGCGGCAATGGCGGCCGCGGCGGCGACGTCATCATCGAGGCGGTCGACGGCCTGAACACGCTGATCGACTATCGCTATCAGCAGCATTTCAAGGCCCAGAAGGGCGAGAACGGCATGGGCAAGGACCGGCACGGCGCCGGCGGCAAGCCCGTGACCTTGAAGGTCCCCGTCGGCACCCAGATCTTCGATGAGGACAAGGAAACCCTGATCCACGATTTTACCGCCCGCGGCGAGACCTTCGTGCTCGCGCATGGCGGTAATGGCGGCTTCGGCAATGCCCATTTCAAGTCGCCGACCAACCGCGCGCCGCGCCACGCCAACCCCGGCCAGCCCGGTGAGGAGCGCTGGATCTGGCTGCGGCTGAAGCTGATTGCGGATGCCGGCCTGGTCGGGCTGCCCAATGCCGGCAAATCGACCTTCCTGTCCAAGGTCAGCGCCGCCAAGCCCAAGATCGCCGATTATCCCTTCACCACGCTGCATCCGCAGCTCGGGGTGGTGAATGCCGATGGCCGCGAATTCGTGCTGGCCGACATTCCCGGGCTGATCGAAGGCGCCCATGAGGGCGCCGGCCTCGGCGACCGCTTCTTAGGCCATGTCGAGCGCTGCCGTGTGCTTTTGCATCTGGTCGACGCTACCTGCGAGCACGCGGGCAAAGCCTACAAGACCGTGCGACACGAGCTCGAGGCCTATGGCGGCGAGCTCGCCGAGAAGATCGAGATCGTCGCACTGAACAAGATCGATGCGGTCGACGCCGATGAGCTGAAGAAGCAGCGCGACCGCCTGAAGCGCGCCGCCAAGAAGACGCCGCTCCTGCTGTCGGGCGCGACCGGTGAGGGCGTCAAGGAGGCATTGCGCAGCCTCGCCGAGGTGATCGGCGAGCAGCCGGTGTCCAACAAGGCCAAGAGCGCGGTCGAGAACGCCGCGACGGACGAGCCGTGGGCGGCACCACCGCCGCCGCCGCAAGGCTGAGCCCCCCGCGCAGCTTGCCTCGGACGCGGCGGCTTGCGACAATCCGCCACGTCCCACTCATCCGAACCAAGCATGCCCTCCGATGGACCCTTGCCTCCGTTGAGGCGAGGCATCCGAACCGATCCCGCAGCTGACCAATGGCCCAGCCCCAACTCGAAAATTTCCGCCGCATCGTGGTGAAGGTCGGCTCGTCGCTGCTGGTCGATGCCGAGGCCGGCGAGGTCCGGTCCTCCTGGCTGGCAGCTCTCGCCGCCGATATCGCCAAGCTCCACAGCGATGGTCGCGAGGTGCTGGTGGTGTCCTCGGGCTCGATCGCGCTCGGCCGCAGCCGCTTGAAGCTGCCGCGCGGCGCCTTGAAGCTCGAGGAGAGCCAAGCGGCCGCCGCGGTCGGCCAGATCGCGCTGGCGCGGATCTGGTCGGAGGTGTTGGGCGCGCACGGCATCGATGCCGGCCAGATCCTGGTGACGCTGCAGGACACTGAGGAACGGCGCCGCTATCTGAACGCACGCTCGACCATTGCCAAGCTCCTGGATTGGCGCGCGGTGCCTGTGATCAACGAGAACGACACGGTCGCCACGGCCGAGATCCGCTATGGCGACAACGATCGGCTCGCCGCGCGCGTCGCCACCATGGCCAGCGCCGACCTCCTGATCCTGCTCTCCGATATCGACGGGCTCTACACGGCGCCGCCAGCGCAGAACCCGGATGCGCAGCTCATTCCCGTAGTCGAAAGCATCACCGCGGAGATCGAGGCGATGGCAGGCAGCGCCGCGTCCGAACTGTCCCGCGGCGGCATGCGCACCAAGATCGAGGCGGGCAAGATCGCGACCACCGGCGGTACGCACATGCTGATCGCCTCGGGCAAGATCGAGCATCCGCTGGCCGCGATCGCCGGCGGCGGCCGTTGCACCTGGTTCTTGACCCCCGCCAACCCCGTCACCGCGCGCAAGCGCTGGATTGCGGGCTCGCTGGAGCCGAGGGGCACGCTGACGATCGATGCGGGGGCGGTTGCCGCGCTCCGCGCCGGCAAGAGCCTGCTGCCGGCCGGGGTAATCCGGGTGGACGGCCAGTTTGCCCGCGGCGATGCCGTGGTGGTCCGCGGCCCCGACATGCACGAGATCGGCCGCGGCCTCGTCGCCTATGATGCCGACGACGCGGACCGGATCAAAGGCCGCTCCTCGCCCGACGTGGCCGCGATCCTCGGCGTCTCCGGCCGTGCCGAAATGATCCACCGCGATGACCTCGTGATCGGGCCGGCCGCGGTTGGGCCGATGGCGTAGCCGGCCCAAATTCGCGCCGGCGCCACTTTCGTGCTAGGAAATCGACCGGAATCCAAGGTTGGAACGCTATGACTGCTTCCCTCAAAGCCATCGACGGCAGCGCCGATCTGCCCGTGCTGATGAACGAGCTTGCCGCACAGGCGCGCAACGCCGCGCGCGTGCTGTCGCTGGCGCCGGCTGAGCAGAAGAACCGCGCGCTGGAGGCGATGGAGCGCCTGATCCACGCCGGCGCCGATGCCATCCTGGCGGCCAATGCCGAGGACGTCGCCGAGGCCAAGGCCGCTGGAACGACCAGCGCCTTCATTGACCGCCTGACGCTGACGCCGGCGCGCATCACCGCCATGGCCGACGGGATCGCCGCCGTGCGCGCGATTTCCGATCCGGTCGGCGTCGTCACCGAAAGCTGGCAGCGCCCGAACGGAATGACCATCGAGCGCGTGCGGGTGCCGCTCGGCGTCATCGCCGTGATCTTCGAAAGCCGCCCGAATGTCGCGGCCGATGCCGGCGCGCTGTGCCTGAAGTCGGGCAATGCGGTGATCCTGCGCGGCGGCTCCGACTCCTTCCGCTCCTGCCGCGCGATCCACGACTGCCTGGCGCAGGGCTTGCGCGAGGCCGGCCTGCCCGAAGCGGCTATCACCCTGGTGCCAACGCGCGACCGCGCCGCGGTGGGCCTGCTGCTGAGCGGCTTGAACGGCGGCGTCGACGTGATCGTGCCGCGCGGCGGCAAGAGCTTGGTGGCGCGCGTCGAGGCCGAAGCACGCGTGCCCGTGTTCGCGCATCTCGAAGGCGTCAATCACGTCTATGTCGACGGTGCGGCCGATCTCGAGATGGCCAAATCGATCGTGCTGAACGCGAAGATGCGTCGCACCGGCGTCTGCGGCGCCGCCGAGACATTGCTGGTCGATCGCGCCGCAGCCGGCACCCTGCTCAAGCCCCTGGTCGACACGCTGATCGGCGCCGGCTGCGAGGTGCGCGGCGACGGCACGGTGCAAGCGGCCGATGCACGCGTGCAGCCGGCGCGTGAAGAGGACTGGGACACGGAATATCTCGACGCCATCATCGCCGCCAAGATCGTCGACGGCGTCGATGGCGCCATCGCCCATATCCACGAACACGGTTCGCATCACACGGACGCTATCGTCACCGGAGATACCAAGACAGCTGACAAGTTCCTCAACGAGGTGGACTCGGCAATCGTGCTGCACAACGCCTCGACGCAGTTCGCCGACGGTGGCGAGTTCGGCTTCGGCGCCGAGATCGGCATTGCCACCGGCAAGTTCCATGCGCGCGGCCCGGTCGGCGTGGAACAGCTGACGAGCTTCAAATATCGCATCCATGGCACCGGGCAGACCCGCCCGTGACGTCGATGCGCTTGCAGGTCAACCGAGCGTGAGTCACCAGCCGAGCTGCCAGAGCCAGCAGCGGAGACGTCATTGAGCGACATCTCCGCCGCCGCGCCCGCGCTTCCCCACGGTCTGCCGCCTTACAGCGATGGCATGCGCATCGGCCTGCTCGGCGGCTCGTTCAATCCGCCGCATCAGGCGCATCGCGCAATCAGCCTGTTCGCGCTGAAGCGATTGCAACTCGATCGCGTCTGGTGGCTGGTCACACCGGGCAACCCGCTCAAGGACAATGGCGGGCTGCATGGGCTGGCCGAGCGCGCCGCCGCCGCGGAGAAAATGGCCGCCGACCCCCGGATCGAAATCAGCTGTCTCGAATCCGTCATCGGTACGCGCTACACTGCCGACACGATCAACTACTTGCGCAAGCGTGCGTCGCGCCTGCGCTTTGTCTGGATCATGGGCGCTGACAATCTCGCGCAGTTCCATCGTTGGCAGAACTGGCAGCGCATCGCTGCCCAAGTGCCGATTGCGGTGATCGATCGGCCGCCACAGAGCTTCCGCGCCTTGACCGCGCCTGCGGCCCGCGCCCTCGCCCGCTACCGCATCCCAGAGACCCAGGCGGCCCGGCTTGCGGATCGCCGCGCGCCGGCCTGGGTCTTCCTGAGCGGATTGAAACTGAACCTGTCGTCCACCGGCCTCAGGAACCCGGACGGCAGCTGGAAGTCGGCGTAGATGCAGGCCCGCAGCGAAACGCGCGTGCGGTACCAAACATGCATAGGCACTAAACGTGCATAGCGTTGGTTCGGCCCCCTTGCTCCGGGGTTTTGAGGGCCGATTCCGTTACCGAACCTCGGAAAAGTGCCTGGAAAAGTGGGGTACTGGATTATTGAACTCGTTAACCCCACATGCGTAGTATAGTCGGCAGGCGAAGACAGATTCGGCCTGCGATACAGTGAAAGGAATGGTCCCTGACCACATCTGTATTGTCCCAGTCGGTTTTACCCAAGACGGTAAAGTCTGCGCGTAAAACTGCGACCTCGAAAGCGGCCTTGCAGGCGCAACCCGACGCCGACAAGACCTTGAGCACCATCCTCTCCCGCCTCGACGATATGAAGGCGGAAGAAACGGTCACCATCGACCTCCGCGGCAAATCGGCTTATTCCGACTACATGGTCGTCACCTCGGGCCGGTCCAACCGGCACGTGGGCTCGATCGCGGAAAACGTCGCCAAAGGCCTGAAGGAAGCCGGTGCCAAGCCGCCCCATATCGAAGGCTTGCCCAATTGCGATTGGGTGCTGATCGATTCCGGCGACGTGATCGTGCACGTGTTCAGGCCCGAGGTCCGCGAGTTCTACAATCTCGAACGGTTGTGGACGCAGGGGCCGAAGCCGGCGAAGACGCTCTGACGCGACGACGGTGTCACGCGACGCGAGCGCATGCTAACGCTGTCGCATGCGCAGCGTAGTGATTGCCGTTGGCCGGCTCAAGCAGGGCCCTGAACGCGAGCTCGCCGAGCGCTACCGCGAACGCTTCGACGATCTCGGCCGCAAGCTCGGCTTCCGTGGCCTCGATATTCTTGAAATCGGCGAAAGCCGCGCCCGCGATTCGGCGACGCGCATAGCCGAGGAGGCGGCGGCGATCACCGCCCACATCCCGGATAAATCCGTGCTTGTCACGCTCGACGAACACGGCCAGAACATCGACAGTGCGAGCTTTGCCGCCCAGCTCGGTCGTTGGCGGGACGCGGCCGCCCCCGCGGCCGCTTTCGTGATCGGCGGGGCGGACGGACTTTCGCCCGAATTGCAGCGCAGAGCGAAACTGAGGATTGCCTTCGGGACCGCAACCTGGCCGCATCAGATTGTCCGCGTTTTGCTTCTGGAGCAGCTTTACCGGGCCGCGACGATCCTGGCCGGCCACCCCTATCACCGCGCTTGAACGGGCGCCGAGACGAGCACATTACCATCCGATGTCCGCTGCGCGGCCTTTTCGATCCCCCCTCCCCACCGGCCACTCGGGCCGGGCTTGCACCGCGCCGCTGTTCGCCCTCGTTGTGTCCGCGACCCTCTTGGCCGGCCTTGCGCCGGCATCCAGCCAGACCACATTGCGGCCCTCGATCGGCACGCCAACGGCTGACGCGACGTCCGCCGACGCGCTGAAGCAGCGCCAGCAGGAGCTGGACGCAGCCCGCGCCGCGCAAAAAAGCGCGGCTGAAGCGCAGGAGCGGCTGAAGGCCGACATCGCCTCGATCGGGCAGGATCGCAGCAAGCTCAATCAGCAACTGGTCGATGTCGCCGCGCAGGTGCGCGGCGTCGAAGCGCGCATCGGCGAGGCCGAGACCCGGTTGCGCGGCCTGGATGCCCGCGAGCAGGATCTGCGCGACTCGCTGGAATCGCGCCGGTCCGAGATCATCGAAGTGCTGGCGGCGCTGCAGCGCGCCGGTCGTCGCACGCCGCCGGCACTCCTGGTGCGCCCCGAGGATGCGCTGCAATCGCTGCGGACCGCGATGCTGCTGGGCTCGGTCGTGCCGGAGATGCGCAGCCGCGCCGAAAAGCTATCCGCCGATTTGGGCGAGTTGCTCAACGTGCGCAAAACCATCGGCACTGAACGTGACAAGCTCGCGCTCGACCGCGACAAGCTGCGGGCCGATCAGACGCGGCTCGCCGCTCTGGTCGACGAGCGGCAGCGCCAGCAGGCGACCGCCGAGAAGGACATGCAGGCCGAAGGCGTCCGGGCGGTCGCGCTGGCCCAGCAGGTCGACACGCTGCAGGGCCTGATCTCGACCATGGAGCAGGACGTCAAGAGCGCCGCCAAGGCCGCGGTGACGGCGAGCCTGCAGGGCGTCCCGGTCAACAACAAGCCTGACGTCAACGCGCTGCGCAATCCGAACCGCAAGAGCCCGGCCATCGCCTTCGCCTCGAGCAAAGGCATGCTCGCTTTTCCGGTGAACGGCATCAAGATTCGCGGTTTCGGCGGTTCCGACGGCGCCAGCAGCGTTGATAAAGGCATTTCTTTGGCGACCCGGCCGGGCGCCCAGGTCACAACGCCGTGTGATGGCTGGGTTGTGTATGCCGGCCCCTTCCGCAGCTACGGACAACTCTTGATCCTCAACGCCGGGGGCGGGTATCATGTCTTGATCGCCGGGATGGAGCGCATTTCCGTCACTATCGGACAGTTTGTTCAGGCGGGAGAGCCGGTTGCGACCATGGGGGCGACCTCACAGGTGGCCTCCATTCTCGCCACCAATGCGAGCCAACCAGTGCTCTATGTCGAATTTCGTAAAGACGGCACTCCAATCGATCCAGGCCCATGGTGGGCCACAAATGAAGGCGAAAAGGTACGCGGATGATGCGTAAGACTTCGGTAATTCTCCTGAGCGCGGCCACCGGTGCGGCATTGACCCTGATGGTGACCCAGCCACGCGCAGTGCTGATGGGATCGACCGCGCGCGCCGCGACCGCTGATACCTATCGCCAGCTCAATCTGTTCGGCGACGTGTTCGAGCGGGTGCGCAGCGACTACGTCGAGAAGCCCGATGATTCGAAGCTCGTGGAATCCGCGATCAGCGGCATGCTGTCGGGCCTCGATCCGCACTCGAGCTACATGGACGCCAAGAGCTTCCGCGACATGCAGGTGCAGACCCGCGGTGAGTTCGGCGGCCTCGGCATCGAGGTCACGATGGAAGACGGCCTGATCAAGGTGGTCTCGCCGATCGACGACACGCCGGCCTCAAAGGCCGGCATCCAGGCCAACGACATCATCACCAATCTCGACGAAGAGGCGGTGCAGGGACTGACCCTGAACCAGGCGGTCGAGAAGATGCGCGGGCCGGTGGGCACCAAGATCAAGCTCAAGATCGTTCGCAAGGGTGTCGACAATCCGCTCGATGTGACGCTGACCCGCGACAACATCCGCGTCCGTTCGGTGCGCTCGCGCGTCGAGGCTGACGACATCGCCTATATCCGCGTCACCACCTTCAACGAGCAGACCACCGAAGGCCTGAAGAAGAGCATCGGCGACCTGCAGAACCAGATCGGCGACAAGCTGAAGGGCTACATCATCGATCTCCGCAACAATCCGGGCGGCCTGCTCGAGGAGGCGGTGACCGTATCTGATAGCTTCCTGGAGCGCGGCGAGATCGTCTCGACCCGCGGCCGCAATGCCGAGGAAACCCAGCGCCGCACCGCGCATCCGGGCGACCTCACCAAGGGCAAGCCGGTCATCGTGCTGATCAATGGCGGCTCGGCGTCGGCTTCCGAGATCGTCGCCGGCGCGTTGCAGGACCACAAGCGCGCGACGCTGGTCGGCACGCGCTCGTTCGGCAAGGGCTCGGTGCAGACCATCATCCCGCTCGGCGCCGGCAATGGCGCGCTGCGGCTGACCACCGCGCGTTACTACACGCCGTCGGGCAAGTCGATCCAGGCCAAGGGTATCGTGCCTGATATCGAGGTGCTGCAGGACGTGCCGGATGAGCTGAAGTCGCGCACCGATACCAAGGGTGAGGCCTCGCTGCGCGGCCACCTGAAGAACGATGGCGACGAGAAGACCGGCTCGCAGTCCTACGTGCCGCCGGATGCCAAGGACGACAAGGCGCTCAAGATGGCCGACGATCTCCTGCACGGCATCAAGAGCAGCTCCTCGGCGAACCCTGCACCGGCCGCGACGACGACCGACAAGGCGGCTGCAGACAAGCCGGCCGTCAGCGACCGCCAGGCGCCGAAGCCGAACTGATACTCGGCGCGCAACGAGCCAGTGCGAGATTTCGAGAGGGCGGCCTACGTACGGGCCGCCCTTTTTGTTTTGGGCCCGTCAGCGTATCAGCCCACCCTCCCCTGCTCTTCGGTCGCCAAGCCCGAAGCCTGCCGCCGGCGCTTGGGCGTGGTATCGTCGCCCGGACTGATTCGGGAATTTCGATGACAGAAACGGCCGACGAGCTGAGCGCCCCGCTCGGGCAGACGGAGACACGTCGCAGGCGCCGGATTCGGCTTCCGTTCACAGGATGGCAGGCCCTGGCAGTGCTGCTCGGCCTGTTCCTGGTCATCTTTGCCGGCTTTGCGCTATTCCATGACGATCCGCTTGGCGGTGAGCCGATGGCGCGGATTGCGATCAACAATGGGGCCAAAGCCACTGACACCAAGCCCGGTGCGGCAAAGCCGGAGGGCAAGTCCGAGCCGCAGGGCACCGCGCCGGCGGGCCAGGAATCGAATAGCGGCGCCAAGACCGTAACCATCATCGACGGCTCCAGTGGAGCGCGGCACGAGGTTGCGATCGGCTCCGGCGCGACCGACGGCAGTGATTCGAGCACGGCTGCGCCGGCCACCGCCATGATCGGCGTCGATCCGCGGCTGCTCGAGAAATCGCGCTACGGCATGATTCCGGTGTCCGCCGACGGGCTGAAGCCATTCACGGCCTATGCTGCCGACGCCGATCGGGCCAAAGCTGCGAAAATGCCGGTCGTCGCGATCGTGATCGGCGGGCTCGGCGTCGGCGCGGCCAAGACCGCCGACGCGATCATGAAACTGCCGCCAGCCGTAACGCTCGCCTTCACCCCTTACGGCTCCGATCCCGGCAAGCTCGCCGAGCGGGCGCGGGCGCAGCGGCACGAAATCCTGCTGCAGATCCCGATGGAGCCGTATGATTATCCGGACAACGACCCCGGCCCGCAGACGCTGCTCGCCACCTTGGCGCCGGACCAGAATGTCGATCGGCTCTATTGGCATTTGAGCCGGCTGCAGGGCTATGTCGGGTTGGCGAACTTCATGGGCGCACGTTTCGTGGCGACCGATAGCGCGATGCAGCCGATCATGGCCGAGGCCGCCAAGCGGGGGCTCGCCTTCTTTGACGATGGCGCGGCTCCGCGCAGCGTGGCCAACGCGCTTGCAACCGGGCAGGCCATGCCCTTCGCAAAGGGGGATGTCGCAATCGACGCGGTGCCGACCTCGGTCGAGATCGAGAATGCGCTGGCCAAGCTCGAGAGCCTGGCGAAAGATCGCGGCGTGGCGATCGGGACGGCATCCGCCCTGCCGGTCTCGATCGAGCGCATCGGAACCTGGATCAAGGGGCTGGACCGCAAAGGCATTCTGCTTGTGCCATTGACAACGGCCATGCTGAAATCAAAATCGAATTGACGGGCGACCGGTCCAGCGACCGGCCGGCACCGGCGACGCGAGCGGCTCAACGAGACTCAATGAAACGAGTCGGCCGCAGGAAGGCCTGATGGAATGACGCGTTACGAAGATCTGCCCTACCGCGACTGCGTCGGCGTCATGCTGATCAACAAAGAGGGGCTGGTCTTCATCGGTCGCCGCGCCGGCGGGATCGAGCATGTCGACGAATCTCATGTGTGGCAGATGCCGCAAGGTGGCGTCGACCCCGGCGAAGAAGCCTGGGAGGCGGCCAAGCGTGAGCTCTATGAGGAAACCAGCGTGCGCTCGGTCGAGAAGCTCGCTGAAGTCGGCGACTGGCTGACCTACGACATTCCGCGCACGGTGGCGGGGCGCGCCTGGAAGGGGCGCTATCGCGGTCAGCGTCAGAAGTGGTTTGCTTTGCGCTTCACCGGCCAGGATAGCGAGATCGACGTCGCCCATCCCGGCGGCGGCCACCACAAGGCTGAATTCGTCGGCTGGCGCTGGGAGCCGATGCAGAACCTGCCGGAGCTGATCGTGCCGTTCAAGCGGCCGGTCTATGAACGCGTGGTCCAGGAATTCGCCAATCTCGCACGGAAATAGCGTGCGCGCGCGTCGTGCGCCGTACGTTCTCAATAGCGTCAGTTCAGGCAGCCATGAGCGAGACCAGACCCTATCGCCCGAATGTCGGGATCGCGCTGTTCAATGCGCAAGGCGAGGTGTTCCTTGGGCACCGCTTCCGCGACGACGGGCCCGAGATCGTCCTGCCCGGGCTTGAATGGCAGATGCCGCAAGGTGGCGTCGATCCGGGCGAGGATTTTCGCGAGGCGGCACGTCGCGAGCTCTGGGAGGAGACAGGCATCCGCGCCGCCGAATTTCTCGGCGAGACCGATTGGCTCACTTATGAGTTTCCGCCGTTTGACGACCCCTCACATCGGCTGGCGAAATTCCGTGGCCAGCGCCAGAAATGGTTCGCGATGCGCTTTACCGGGCGTGAGGTGGAGATCGATCCGCTGACGCCGCGCAACGGACAGGCGGCCGAATTCGATGCGTGGCGGTGGGAGCAGCTTGCGCGCGTGCCAGATCTTGTCGTGCCGTTCCGCCGCGAGGTCTATCGCGCCGTGGCGCAACAGTTCGCCCACTACGCCGGACCTGCTCGATAGGAAAATGGCCGGGACGATGCCCGGCCATTTTTGCTGATTGATGGTGTTTGCGAGTTCTCGGGCCGCCGCCGGCTTAATGCAGGGCAGTCGTGTTGATCTGCTGCTGGACGGTCTTGAACTGATCCAGCCGCTCAATGGCACGATCGAGCTCGTCGCCTTCCTTTTCGGCGAGCTTGGCTTCCATCTTCGCGATTTCGTCGGCGAGCGCAGTGCGGTCGAGCTCGGCGAGCGAAGTGGCGATGTCGGCGAGCACGGTCAGCCCCTTCTCGGAGACTTCCGCAAGCCCGCCCGCCACGATGATCTTCTCGCGCGTGTTGCCGGTCGTCACGGTCAGGATGCCCGGTCGCAAGGCCGCGACGAACGGCGCATGCCCGGCCAGGACGCCGAAATCACCTTCCAGGCCGGGGACGTCGACCTGGTCGACCTGGCCCGAGAAGGCGATCTTTTCCGGAGACACGAGATCGAAATGAAAAGTGGCCATTGAACACCTGCGAATAGCGAACAGCTGATAGCGAGTAGTGAAGAGGAAGCAGCGAACAGTCCGTTCTATTCGCTACTCCCTATTCGCCCCCTTACGCCGCCTCGGCGGCCAGCTTCTTGCCCTTCTCGACCGCCTCTTCGATGGCGCCGACCATGTAGAAGGCGGCTTCCGGCAGGTGGTCATACTTGCCTTCGCAGAGGCCGCGGAAGCCCTTGATGGTATCCGCGAGCTCGACGAACTTGCCGGGCGAGCCGGTGAAGATTTCGGCGACGTGGAACGGCTGCGACAGGAAGCGCTCGATCTTGCGGGCGCGCGCCACCGTCAGCTTGTCCTCTTCCGACAGCTCGTCCATGCCGAGAATGGCGATGATGTCCTGCAGCGACTTGTAGCGCTGCAGGATCTGCTGGACCATGCGCGCGGTGGTGTAGTGTTCCTCGCCGACCACGAGCGGCGACAGCATGCGCGAGGTCGAGTCGAGCGGGTCGACGGCCGGGTAGATGCCCTTTTCCGAGATCGCGCGATTCAACACGGTGGTCGCGTCCAAGTGCGCGAACGAGGTGGCCGGCGCCGGGTCGGTCAAGTCGTCGGCCGGCACGTAGATCGCCTGCACCGAGGTGATCGAGCCTTTGGTGGTGGTCGTGATGCGCTCCTGCAGCGCGCCCATGTCGGTGGCGAGCGTCGGCTGATAGCCCACGGCGCTCGGGATGCGGCCGAGCAGCGCCGACACTTCCGAGCCGGCTTGCGTGAAGCGGAAGATGTTGTCGACGAAGAACAGCACGTCCTGACCCTGGTCGCGGAAATACTCGGCGACGGTCAGGCCGGTGAGGCCGACGCGGGCGCGCGCACCCGGCGGCTCGTTCATCTGGCCGTACACCAGCGCGCACTTCGACTGGACGCCCGCTTCAGGCTTATGCGGATCGGCGTTCACCTTGGACTCGATGAACTCGTGATAGAGGTCGTTGCCCTCGCGGGTACGCTCGCCGACGCCGGCGAACACCGAGTAACCGCCGTGGGCCTTGGCGACGTTGTTGATCAGCTCCTGGATCAGCACGGTCTTGCCGACGCCTGCGCCGCCGAACAGGCCGATCTTGCCACCCTTGGCATAGGGCGCAAGGAGATCGACGACCTTGATGCCGGTGACGAGAATTTCCGCCTCGGTGGACTGATCGGTGTATTCCGGAGCCGGCTGATGGATGGCGCGCTTGCCGACCGCCTTGATCGGGCCGGCCTCGTCGACAGGGTCGCCGATCACGTTCATGATGCGGCCGAGTGTGCCGTCGCCGACCGGGACCGAGATCGGCTCGCCGGTGTCGGTGACTTCCTGGCCGCGCACCAGGCCTTCGGTGGTGTCCATGGCGATGGTGCGCACGGTGCTCTCACCGAGGTGCTGCGCGACTTCGAGCACCAGGCGGTTGCCGGCGTTCTTCGTCTCCAGCGAGTTCAGAATGGCGGGCAGGTGACCTTCGAACTGAACGTCGACGACGGCGCCGATGACCTGGGTAATGCGACCGATCTGGTTGGCTGCGGTAGCCATCTCATCTCTCTCCTTAACGAACCCGAATTCTCGCCTTGGCCGGCTCGACCGGGATATTGGCGTTTTGATTGCTTCCGATGAGTGCAGCGCGGCCGGTTAGACCGCCTCGGCACCCGAAATGATTTCGATAAGTTCCTTGGTGATCATCGCCTGGCGGGTCCGGTTGTAGACCAGCGTCTGCTTGCGGATCATCTCGCCGGCGTTGCGCGTGGCGTTGTCCATAGCCGTCATCTGCGCGCCGTAGAACGAGGCGTTGTTCTCCAACAGGGCACGGAAGACCTGCACGGCGACGTTGCGCGGCAGCAGACGCGAAAGGATCTCATCCTCTTCCGGCTCATATTCGTAAGGCGCGATCGGCCCGGCATTGGCGGGTCGCTCTTCGAGCTCGAGCGGGATGATCTGCTGGGCGGTCGGCAGCTGCGCGATCACCGATTTGAAGCGCGAATAGAACAGCGTGCAGACGTCGAACTCACCGGCTTCGAAACGCGCGATCACCTGCTTGGCGATGCCCTCGGCGTTGACGAAGCCGAGCTGGCGCACCGCGCGCAGGTCGACATGCTCGATGATCTGCTTCTCGAACTGGCGGCGGAGCTGCTCATAGCCCTTGCGGCCGACGCAGAAGAATTTGACTTCCTTGCCCTCGTTCATCAGCGCCAGCGCGCGCTCACGCGCCAGACGCACGATCGAGGAATTGAAGGCGCCGGACAGGCCGCGCTCGCCGGTGCAGACCAGGAGCAGATGCACCCGGTCAGCACCGGTGCCCCCCAGCAGTTTCGGCGCGGTGCTCGATCCCGCCGCCGCGCTCGCGATGTTCGAGATCACCGCGTCCATCTTCTCGGCGTAGGGACGCGCCGCTTCGGCCGCCATCTGCGCGCGGCGCAGCTTCGACGCCGCAACCATCTGCATGGCCTTGGTGATCTTCTGCGTCGCCTTGGTCGAGGCGATGCGGACCCGCATGTCTTTCAGTGACGCCATTGTTCGTCCAGCTCACCCCGGCGGCCGATCCCGCAGGACTTGGCCGCTCAACCCTTAAGCTCGGTCATGCCCGACCTTATGCCGGGCATGACGTGTCCTCTTGTCTCACGTCGGCGACGCGGATGGCCGGATCGCCCCAGCCACGACCCTGCCCGATCAGGAGAAGGTCTTGGCATAGGCCTCGACGACGGCCTTCAGCTTGGATGCGCTGTCGTCCGACAGGTCGCGGCTGTCGCGAATGGCGTTGAGCAGGTCGGCATGCTTGCCGCGCAGCGTGGACAGCAGCCCTTGCTCGAACGCACCGACCTTGTTGACCGGCAGCGCGTCGAGATAGCCGTTGGTGCCGGCCCAGATCACGCAGACCTGCTCTTCCATCTTCAGCGGCGAGAACTGCGGCTGCTTCAACAGCTCGGTCAGGCGTGAACCGCGGTTCAGCAGGCGCTGGGTCGCGGCATCCAGGTCGGAGCCGAACTGCGCGAAGGCCGCCATTTCGCGGTACTGCGCGAGCTCACCCTTGATCTTGCCGGCGACTTTCTTCATCGCCTTGGTCTGGGCCGAGGAGCCGACGCGCGACACCGACAGACCGACGTTCACCGCGGGACGGATGCCCTGGAAGAACAGGTCGGTTTCCAGGAAGATCTGACCATCGGTGATCGAGATCACGTTGGTCGGAATGTAGGCCGACACGTCGTTGGCCTGGGTCTCGATGACCGGCAGCGCCGTCAGGGAGCCTGCGCCCTGGGTGTCGTTAAGCTTGGCGGCGCGCTCGAGCAGGCGGGAATGCAGATAGAACACATCGCCCGGATAGGCTTCGCGGCCCGGCGGACGACGCAGCAGCAGCGACATCTGACGGTAGGCGACGGCCTGCTTCGACAGGTCGTCATAGATGATGACCGCGTGCATGCCGTTGTCGCGGAAATACTCGCCCATGGTGCAGCCGGTGAACGGCGCGAGATACTGCATCGGCGCCGGATCGGAGGCGGTGGCCGCGATCACGATAGAGTATTCCAGCGCGCCCTGCTCCTCGAGCACCTTCACGAACTGCGCAACCGTCGAGCGCTTCTGACCGACCGCCACGTAGACGCAGTACAGCTTGATCTTCTCGTCGTTCTGCGCGTTCAGCGGCTTCTGGTTCAGGATGGTGTCGAGCGCGATCGCGGTCTTGCCGGTCTGACGGTCGCCGATGATCAGCTCGCGCTGGCCGCGGCCGATCGGGATCAACGCATCGATCGCCTTCAGCCCGGTCGCCATCGGCTCATGCACCGACTTGCGCGGAATGATACCAGGAGCCTTGACATCGACGCGCTTGCGCTCGGTCGCCTGGATCGGGCCCTTGCCGTCGATCGGATTGCCAAGCGCGTCAACAACGCGGCCGAGCAGCCCCTTGCCGACCGGCGCGTCGACGATGGCGCGGGTGCGCTTGACGGTCTGGCCTTCCTTGATCTCACGGTCGGCGCCGAAGATCACGATGCCGACATTGTCGGTTTCGAGGTTCAGCGCCATGCCGCGGGTGCCGTTCTCGAACTCGACCATCTCGCCGGCCTGGACGTTGTCGAGACCGTAGACGCGGGCGATGCCGTCACCGACGGACAACACCTGGCCGACTTCGGAGACCTCGGCTTCCTGCCCGAAATTCTTGATCTGGTTCTTGAGGATCGCGGAAATTTCCGCGGCGCGGATGTCCATCAGCCTGCCTCTTTCATCGCGTGCTTAATCGAATTGAGTTTGGTGCGAAGCGAGCTATCGACCATGCGGCTGCCGAGCTTGACGACGAGACCGCCGATGATCGCTGGATCGACCTTCACATTGAGCGCAACGTCCTTGCCGGTCACCGTTTTCAGGGCGGCCTTCAGGGCGTCGAGATTCTTTTCGGAGAGCGGCTCGGCCACCGTCACATCGGCACTGGCCTCGCCCTTGAACTTGGCCACCAGCGCGTTGAAGGCGCGGATCACGTCGGCCACCGCGAACAGGCGGCGGTTGGCGGTCAGCACCTTCAGAAAATTGGCGGCAATGCCGGAGATGCCGGCGCTGTCGAGCACCGCGGTCAGCGCCTTGAGCTGAACATCGGCGGCGAAGACCGGGCTGCGCACCAGGCGCTTCAAATCGGCGCTTTCGGTCAGAAGCGCGTCAAACTGATCGAGATCAGCCTTGACCGCGTCGATCGACTTCTCGTCGCGGGCCAACTCAAACAGGGCCGTCGCATAACGACCGGATACACCTGATACGGATGGATCTTCAGCAGCCACAGACGTGCTCTTTTTATTATGTCAAATCCGCAAGGAAAAAACCGGCGCCACGATGCAGCGCAAACCGATTAAGTCCTTGGAATTCAAGCCAGACTTTGATTTTCGATCGCCGCGGGAGCGGCTCGATCACGAAAAGCGGCGCTTTGCTAACATAGCGTAAGCGCAGCCGCAACAAGACGGGCCCCGCAATCGGCGCCTGATTGTCGCGGAGCGGCCGGCCTGCACCGATCTCCCGACGCCGAGCCGTTCGCAGTCACCGGAACACCATACCGCATATCGGGAGCTGGTCGGGATCGGGTTCCCCGCGCTGCATGCATGGCCGTTATGAAGGAATCCCCTTGACCTGCGTTTTTCGGGCCGCACGCCGTCTCCCGCGCGTTACAGCCGCAATATTTGCTGAAAACTTACGAGAAATGACAAAGACTTATCTAGACAGTATTCGAAAGTATTGAACTGGTTAAATTTTAGTTAACGTGCAAGATTACGGAATTTTCTGGGATCAGCTTCTGGCATCACGGAATATTTCTCGCACGGACGCTCAAAATTTACTGCCCCATTCGTGACGCATTTCGCCACCAAACGGCGCCCGCTCAAAAGTCACGGGGGTCCACTGGCCACAGAACGTGGCAATACTGCCTTAAGGGAACCATTATAGATGCTGAAACTGAACAACCTGCCGGTCGCCAAGATCGCCGGCTCGCGGACCGCGCTGGCCGTTGCCGTCACCCTGATCGTCGGTGGCACCGCTACCGAGGCGTCGGCCCGGGCCAGGCATCACCATCATCGCTATCATCACCACCACGCCGCCCGGCACATGGGCGAGGCGGCCTCCGAGCAGGCTTCGAACGGCTGGTCCTCGAACGGTTGGTCGAACGGATCCTGGATGAACGCCAATGCCTCGTTCGGCTCGAGCTCTGGCGGCGGCCGGACCTTCTCCGGCATGGCGTCCTACTACGGCAGCGAGTCCGGCAGCCGCACCGCTTCCGGCCAGCGCATGAACTCCAACGCCATGACTTGCGCGCACCGCTCGCTGCCGTTCGGCACCAAGCTGCGCGTCACCCATGGCGGCCAAAGCGTCATCGTCACCGTCAATGATCGTGGGCCGTTCATCCGCGGCCGGGTGCTCGACCTCTCGACCGGCGCCGCCCGCGCCATCGGTCTGACCCGTGCCGGCGTCGGCCGCGTCACCGCCGAAGTGGTGTCGTAGCCGCGCGGCCCATGCGCCCCCTCGCGTGCGGTGAGGGGCGCAACATCCGCCTTTTTCGTCATTCCGGGCTAGTGCGTTAGCACCAGACCCGGAATGACGACGCGAAGCGTCCTTACAAAAAGCTCTGCGGGTCGACGTCGACCTCGAGCTTGAGATTGCCCCTCGGCTTCGGCGCATGCGCCAACCAGTGGCGCAGATAATCCGACAGATCGAAATTGCGCGCGGATTTCAAAAGCAGCCTGAAACGATAACGGCCCTTGATGACCGCCAGTGGCGCTTCCGCCGGTCCCAGCAAGGTCACGCCCTCCTCGCGCGGCGCCGTCGCCGCGAGCTTGCGCGCAAACCCCTCGGCCGTGGGCCGGTCGCCTGCTGAAATGATCAGGCTCGCCAGCCGCCCGAACGGCGGGTACGACGTGCGCTCGCGCGCCTCGATCTCGCTGGCATAGAACGCCTCGCGGTCGCAGGCGATCAGCGCCTTCATCACGGGATGCTCCGGCTGATGCGTCTGCAGATAGCCGACCCCGCGCCCCTGGTCGCGGCCAGCACGCCCGATCACCTGGTTCAGCAGCTGCCAGGTGCGCTCGGCGGCGCGCGGATCGCCATTGCCCAGGCCCAGATCGGCATCGACCACGCCGACCAGATTAAGCCTCGGGAAGTGGTGTCCCTTGGCGACGAGCTGGGTGCCGATGATGATGTCGACGCGACCTTCGGCGATCTCCGTCAGCTCGGCGCGCATGGTCTCGATCGAGGTGATGAGATCGCTCGACAGCACCATGCTGCGCGCGTCCGGGAACAGCGCCGCCGCCTCCTCCTGCAGCCGCTCCACGCCGGGGCCGACCGCGACCAGTGACTGCTCCGCCGCGCAGTGCGGGCAGGTCGGCGGCCGCGGCATCGAGAAGCCGCAATGGTGGCAGACCAGGCGCTGACGGAAGCGGTGATCGACCAGCCAGGCGTCGCAGATGGTGCAGGCGAAGCGATGACCGCAAGCGCGACACAGCGTGAGCGGCGCATAGCCGCGCCGGTTCAGGAACAAGAGCGCCTGCTCGCGACGCTCGATCGCGGTGCGGATCTCGCCGGCGAGGCGCGGCGAGATGAACCGGCCGCGTTGCGGCGGCTCGCGGCGGAGATCGATGGCCTCGATGTGCGGCATGTGCTGGCCGCCGAAGCGCGAGGGCAGCGCGACGCGCTGGTAGCGGCCCTTGCGCGCATTGACCTCGGTCTCGACCGAGGGCGTGGCCGAGGCCAGCACCACCGGGATTTTGGCGATGTGCCCGCGCACCACGGCCATGTCGCGCGCGTGATAGTGCGCGCCGTCGTCCTGCTTGTAGGCCTGGTCGTGCTCCTCATCGACCACGATGAGTCCGAGATTCGCATAGGGCAGGAACAGCGCGGAGCGCGCGCCGACCACGACGGGCGCTTCGCCGGCGGCGATCGCCGCCCAGTTGCGCTGGCGGGTGCGGGGCGTCAGCTCGGAATGCCATTCCAGCGGCCGCACACCAAAGCGGCGCGAGAAGCGGTCGAGAAACTGACCGGTGAGCGCGATCTCCGGCATCAGGATCAGCGACTGTCTGCCGCGGCGGACGGTCTCGGCGACCGCCTCGAAATACACTTCCGTTTTGCCCGAGCCGGTGACGCCGTCGAGCAGCGCGACGTGGAAGGTGCCGTTGGCGGCGAGCGCGCGCATCGCATCGACGGCGGCGCGCTGCTCGCGAAAGAACTCCGGCTGCGCGAAGGACGGATCGGGCGGTGGCGGCGGCAGAGCGCGCGGCATCGCTTCGACGCTCAGCGTGCCCTCGTCGACCAGCCCGTCGATCACACCAGTGGAGACGCCGGCCTCGCGCGCCAGGTCCGACTTGCCGTGCAACAGCCGGTCCGACAGGATCTCGATCACCCGCCGACGCGCCGCCGTCAGCCGCTTCGGCGGCTCGCCCACCAGCCGCACGCCGAGCCGGATGCGCTCCGGCCCGAGATGCTCGCCCATGCGCAAACACATCCGCAGCACCATGCCGCGGGCAGACAGCGTGTAATTGGCGACCCAGTCGACCAGCGCCCGCAACTCGTCCTTGAGTGGCGGCACGTCGAGCTTTTCAGAGACATCCTTCAGCCGGTTGTGCAGGCGCGGGTCCGGATTGGCGTTGTCGGCCCAGACCACCGCCAGCACCTCGCGCGGCCCCAACGGCACGCCGACCACGTCACCCGGTCTCAGCTCCATGCCGCGCGGCACGCGGTAGGAATAGGTGTGGTCGAGCGCGACCGGCACCAGCACATCGACCACGCCGGTCGAGGCGGCAGCGCCTGAATGGGATTTGGTCACGCGGTCCATGTTTAGGATCGGTTTGCCTGGGGAATTGACGCTAGCGCGGCCGCGCGAGGTTAGCGAATGGTAAACGAAGGCAATGCGATATAGTTAGATCATCCGCGCTGTCCAGAACACCATGGCCAAAGCAGAGAACCAGGTAGAGAAGACGACCGCAAAGGCACCCGAAGCGCTCGACCTCGTCTGCGCCGACGACAGCGTCTCGCGGGCAATGGCGCAGTGGCTTCAGCACCTGCAGAGCGAGCGGCGGCTGTCGCCGAAGACGGTCGAAGCCTATGCGCGGGACTTGCGGCAATGTTTGCAGTTCCTCTGTGAGCACTGGGGCGAGCGCGTCACGCTGGCACGATTCGCCGCGCTGGAGGCCGCCGACATCCGCGCCTTCCTGGCGATGCGCCGCGCCGGCGACATTGCCGGGCGCTCGCTGATGCGCGCGCTCGCCGGCCTGCGCTCGTTCGGCCGCTTCCTGGAACGCGAGGGCAAGGGCAAGGTCGGGGCCTTCGCAGCGATCCGCGCGCCGAAGATTGCCAAGAGCCTGCCCAAGCCGCTGCCGATGGATGCGGCCAAGCGCGTCACCGACGCCGACGAGCGCGCCGGCGAAACCCGCGAGACCTGGGTGCTGGCGCGCGATGCCGCCGTGCTGGCGCTGCTCTACGGCTCGGGCCTGCGCATCTCGGAGGCGCTCGGCCTGAAGCGGCGCGAGGTGCCGCGGCCGGGCGAAGGCGACGTGCTGATCGTGACCGGCAAGGGCAACAAGACCCGGATGGTGCCGGTGCTGCAGAACGTGCTGCAGCTGATCGACGAATATGCCGCGCTGTGCCCCTACCCGCTGCCTGCGGAGGGACCGATGTTCATCGGCGCCAAAGGCGGGCCGCTCAGTCCCCGTATCATCCAGCTCGCGATGGAGCGGCTGCGTGGCGCGCTCGGGCTGCCCGACAGCGCCACGCCGCATGCGCTGCGCCATTCGTTTGCGACGCACTTGCTCTCGCGCGGCGGCGATCTGCGCGCGATCCAGGAGCTGCTCGGCCACGCGTCGCTGTCGACGACTCAAATTTATACCGGCATCGATTCTGAACGGCTGCTCGAAGTGTATGCCTCAGCGCATCCACGGCGCTGAGCTGGCGCAGACACGTTTCCGTCACATCGTTGCTCTTGCGCTGCCCCCGCCGTTCCGGCAATCGTCCTTCAGACCATACGGAGGGGAACAGATGAGCGCACATGAGAGCATGGAGCACGCCGAACACGCCGAGCATGCCTCGGGCGAGAATCGAAAGATCGCACTTTTGATCGCTGTGATCGCGCTGTTCCTGGCGCTGTCCGAAACCCTGGGCAAGGGCGCGCAGACCGAAGCGATCAGCAAGAATGTCGAGGCCTCCAACCTCTGGGCCTTCTTCCAGGCCAAGACGATCCGCCGCACCGTGGCGCAGACGGCGGCCGAGCAAGGCAAGCTCAATCTGCCCGCCCTGCCCGACGACGCGACCAGGGCGGCGCTGCAGAAGCAGATCGACGACTGGCAGAAGAACGCCGCGCGCTACCGCTCGGAGCCGGAGACCGGCGAAGGCAGCGAGCAGCTCTCCGAGCGCGCCAGGCATGCCGAGGAGGAACGCGACCTCGCCACGGCCAAGTACCACCACTATGAGTTGGCGTCAGGCGCCTTCCAGATCGCGATCGTGCTGGCATCGGCGACCATCATCACCGGGATGCTGGCGCTGGCCTGGGTTTCGGGTGCGTTGATGCTGGTCGGCATCGCCATGACTGCGCTCGGCCTGTTCGAGCCGCACCTGCTGCCTCTGCATTGATTCGGCGCGCAAGGCTGCACGCGTAATCACCTGCCCTCTCCTAGAGGGCAGGTGACGTCACCGTGCTTCCTGCACGCTCTTGCGGAAGCGCAGGATCAGCCGCCAGAACCGTGACGACCAGCGATCGCCATTGCCGCGCACGACGTCCAGGACACGCTGCTTGACCGGCTCGACCAGTTCAGAGGCCCTGGCGCGCAGCGAGAGCACGGCCTGATAGAGCCGCGAGAACCACGCCATCTGCAACAACTTGGGCCGCGTCACGTCGAACACGAAGGCGGTGACGCCGAGACCAACGAACTTCGCGAACAGGACCGTGGCGGCTCCGCCCATGAAGTGATGATGCGTGAGCAGCCAAAGCGCAACGAGCTTCAGCGGAAACAGCAGGACCGGCGGCACCACGAAGACGACCAGCGTCAGAGGCGGCGAGAGCGTATCGATCTGCGCGGCAAGCCAGTGCTTGAGCGCGCGCAGCGGAATCGCCGCGACCACACGCGCCACGATCGGCTCGAGATGATCCCATAGCCAGGCTTCGATCAGGAAGATGATCGCAAGCAGGACCCAGAACGGCTGAAGCAAGCGGCGCAGCATGGCACTCCATCTCCGCCCGTGAGCTGCGCGCGATGCGGTCAAATGACGCAGCATCGCGCTTGGCTGGCTGTCAGCATGATCGTTCGACGCGTATTGGAACGATGATGCCTGCGGGCGTCGATCACATATGGATGGCACGCTTGCCGACCGCAAGCGCCGCCTCCTTGATGGCTTCGGAGCGGGTCGGGTGCGCGTGACAGGTGCGCGCCAGATCCTCGGCCGAACCACCGAACTCCATCAATACGGCTGCTTCGTGAATCATCTCGCCGGCCTCGCGGCCGATGATATGCACGCCGAGCACGCGATCGGTTTTTGCATCTGCGAGAATCTTGACGAAGCCATCGGTGGTTTGGTTGACCTTCGAACGGCCATTCGCGGTAAACGGAAACTTACCGACGGTATAGGCGGCGCCCGCCTGCTTCAGTTCCTCCTCGGTCTTGCCGACAGAGGAAACCTCCGGCGTGGTGTACACGACGCCAGGTATCACGTCGTAGTTCACATGCCCGGCCTGGCCGGCGAGAATCTCCGCCACCGCCACGCCTTCATCCTCGGCCTTGTGCGCGAGCATCGGACCGGCGACGACATCACCGATCGCGTAGACGCCCGGCACGTTGGTCGCGAAATGGTGATCGATCTGCACGCGACCGCGATTGTCGAGGATGACACCGGCCTCCTGCAGGCCCAGTCCTTCCGTATAAGGCACGCGGCCGATCGCGATCAGCACGACATCGGCTTCGATCGTCTCGGCGCTGCCGCCGGCGGCCGGCTCAATGGTCGCGGCGAGCTTCGCCGCCGATGTGTTCACACCGGTCACCTTGGCGCCGAGCTTGAATGCAAAGCCCTGCTTTTCCAGGATGCGCTGAAACTGCTTGGCGATCTCGCCATCCATCCCCGGGAGAATACGGTCGAGGAATTCGACGACCGTGACCTGCGTGCCGAGGCGGCGCCACACCGAGCCGAGCTCGAGACCGATCACGCCGGCGCCGACCACGAGCAGCCTCGAAGGTACCTTCTCCAGCGACAGCGCGCCGGTGGACGAGACGACGCGCTTCTCGTCGATCTCGATGCCCTTCAATCGCGCGACGTCGGAGCCGGTGGCGATCACGATGTTCTTGGTCTCGACCGTCTGGCTCGCGCCGCCCTGGCCCGTGACCTGAACCTTGCCGGTGCCGAGAATCTTGCCCTTGCCGTTGAGCACGTCGATCTTGTTCTTCTTCATCAGGAACTCGACGCCCTTGACGTTGCCGTCGATGCCCTGCTGCTTGAAGTTCATCATCGAGGGCAGGTCGAGCTTGGGTGCGGGAACGCTGACGCCCATCTTGGCGAAGGAATGTCCGGCCTCTTCAAACATCTCCGAGGCATGCAGTAGTGCCTTCGAGGGCATGCAGCCGACATTGAGACAGGTGCCGCCGAGCGTGGCGTTCTTCTCAACGACGGCCACCTTCATGCCGAGCTGCGCCGCGCGGATCGCGCAGACGTAACCTCCGGGCCCAGTGCCGATAACAACGAGATCGTAAGTAGCCATGATGCTAGTTTTCCGTGGGAATTCAGTCTGAGGAGGGCAACGGTCGGCGTCAGCGTCCGCCGGACACGTCGAGAATGGCTGAAGTGACGTAGGACGCCTCGTCCGACAACAGCCAGACGATGGCATTGGCGATTTCTTCGGCGGTGCCGACGCGCTTCATCGGCACCATCGGCGCCAGCCGATGCGCGCGATCAGGCTCGCCGCCGGAGGCATGGATTTCAGTATCGATCAGGCCGGGCCGAATGGCGGCAACGCGAATGCCTTCGCCGGCGACCTCATGTCCGAGGCCGACCGTGAACGAGTCGATCGCGCCCTTGGAGGCGGCATAGTCGACGTAAGTGTTGGGCGAGCCGAGCCGCGCGGCGACGGAGGACAGATTGACGATCACGCCACCCTTGCCGCCATGCCGGGTCGACATCCGCTTCACCGCCTCGCGGGCGCAGAGAATGCTGCCGGTCACGTTGATCGCCATCAGCCGCTCGATGCGCTCGGCGCTCATCTCGTCGACCCGCGAGGTCGGTCCGACGATGCCGGCATTGTTGATGAGCGCGCCGAGCGGACCGAAGGCATCGGCCGCCTTGAACAAAGCGAGGATGTCGCGCTCATGGCCGACATCGCATTTCACGGCGATGGCCTTGCCGTTCTTCGCCTCGATCGCCGCAACGGTGCTCTTGGCTGCGGCTTCGTTGCTGGCGTAACCGACCACGACCTTGAAGCCGCGCGCGGCCACGGCAAGCGCGGTCGCACGGCCAATGCCGCGGCTGCCACCGGTAATGACTGCAACTCGATCCGTCATGATTGCCCCCACTTTGTATGGCCAGGCGGCGCGGACCGCCTGACCGATGTCTTACTGTGATTTGCCTTCGAGTGCGGCAAGCCGGTCAAGCACGGCTTTGTCAGTCAGACTCGCCAGATAGAACACGATGAAGGGCGTCAGGAACGGAATGAGGCTCCAGGCGGCGAACCCGATACCCTTCCCCTTCCTTCTGCTGATTGGGATGGCGAAGATGAAGAAGATCACGGTGGTCACGAGAAATGGCACCATGGACAGCAGGAGTGACGGTATTGACGGCTCCTCCATCGACGCCTCCACTCAGAGATCCAGCACCAGCCGCGCCGGATCCTCCAGGCTCTCCTTGACACGCACCAGGAAGGTCACCGCCTCCTTGCCGTCGATGACGCGGTGATCGTAGGACAGCGCCAGATACATCATCGGCCGCACCTCGATCTTGCCGCCGACCACCATCGGCCGCTCCTGGATCTTGTGCATCCCGAGGATGCCCGACTGCGGCGCGTTCAGGATCGGCGTCGACATCAGCGAACCGTAGATGCCGCCATTGGTGATCGTGAAGGTGCCGCCCTGCATCTCCTCGATCTTGAGCTGACCGTCGCGGGCGCGGCGGCCGAAATCGGCGATGCCCTTCTCGATGTCGGCGATCGACTTGTGGTCGCAGTCGCGCACCACGGGCACGACCAGGCCCTTGTCGGTGCCGACCGCGACGCCGATGTGATAGTAGTTCTTGTAGATCAGGTCGGTGCCGTCGATCTCGGCGTTGACTGCCGGGATGTCCTTCAGGGCCTGCACCACCGCCTTGGTGAAGAAGCCCATGAAGCCGAGCTTGGCGCCGTGCTTCTTCTCGAACGCGTCCTTGTACTGGCTGCGCAGCGCCATCACGTGGGTCATGTCGACCTCGTTGAAGGTCGTGAGCATCGCCGCGGTGTTCTGCACGTCCTTCAGGCGGCGGGCGATGGTCTGGCGCAGGCGCGTCATCTTCACGCGCTCTTCGCGCGCGGCATCATCGGCCGGCGACGGTGCCCGGACCTGAACCGCGGCGGCCGGCTGATTGACCAGGGTCGGCGCCGAGGCCGCGCGCTCGATCGCGGCCAGCATGTCGCCCTTGGTGACGCGGCCGTCCTTGCCGGAGCCCGGCACGGTGGTGGCATCGACGCCGCTTTCGGCCGAGAGCTTGCGTACGGAAGGGGCGAGCGGCGCGTCGGCCGGCGGCGCCTTTGCGGCGGGAGCCGAGGCAGCCGCTGCCGCCGGCGGAGCGGCCGAAGCGACCGGCTTGGCGGGAGCGGCGGCCGGCTTGGCCGCGGCCGCGCCGTCGTTGATCTGCCCGAGCAGCGCACCGACCGCGACCGTCTCGCCGTCCTTGGCCACGATCTCGCCGAGCGTTCCGGCCGAGGGCGACGGCACCTCGATGGTCACCTTGTCGGTCTCGAGCTCCACCAACGGCTCGTCCACCGCCACCGCATCGCCGGCCTTCTTGAACCAGCGGCCGATGGTGGCCTCGGTGACGGATTCACCGAGCGTCGGAACGCGAATTTCAGTCATGGTCTTATCCTCAATAACCCCGAGCGGTCATAAACGTGAGTGTCATCGCCCGCGGGCGCGGGCGATCCAGTACGAACAGATGTGGCTACGCGTACTGAGTGGCCCGCTCATGCGGGCCACGAAGGACTAGTTCAGCGCGTCGTCGAGCAGCGCCTTGAGCTGGGCCAGATGCTTCGACATCAGGCCGGTTGCGGTCGCAGCCGACGCGGCGCGGCCGGCATAGCGCGGACGCTTGCTCTTGCCGCCGACCTGGTTCAGCACCCACTCGAGATACGGCTCGATGAAGTGCCAGGCGCCCATGTTGCGCGGTTCTTCCTGACACCAGACGACTTCGGCATTCTTGAAGCGGCTGAGCTCAGTGACCAGCGCCTTCAGCGGCACCGGATAGAGCTGCTCGATGCGCATCAGGTAGACGTCATTGAGCCCGCGCTTCTCGCGCTCATCATAGAGGTCGTAATAGACCTTGCCAGAGCACAGCACGATGCGGCGGATCTGATCGTCCGGAACGAGCTTGGTCTTGTCGTCCGACTGCATCTGGGCGTCGTCATACAGGATGCGGTGGAACGTCGTGTCCTTGGCGAGCTCGTCGAGCCGCGACACCGCGCGCTTGTGGCGCAGCAGCGACTTCGGCGTCATCAGGATCAGCGGCTTGCGGATCTCGCGATGCAGCTGCCGGCGCAGCACGTGGAAGTAATTCGCCGGCGTGGTCGGATAGACCACCTGCATGTTGTCCTCGGCGCAGAGCTGCAGGTAGCGCTCCAGGCGCGCCGAGGAGTGCTCCGGCCCCTGCCCCTCATAGCCATGCGGCAGCATGCAGACCAAGCCCGACATGCGCAGCCATTTGCGTTCGCCCGAAGAAATGAACTGGTCGAACACGACCTGGGCACCGTTGGCGAAATCGCCGAACTGCGCCTCCCAGCAGGCCAGCGCGTTCGGCTCGGCGAGCGAGTAGCCATATTCGAAGCCGAGCACCGCCTCTTCCGACAGCAGCGAGTTGATGACCTCGAAATGTCCCTGCTCTGGCGCCAGATGATTGAACGGCGTGTAGCGGCTCTCATCCTCCTGGTCGATCAGCACCGAATGGCGCTGCGAGAAGGTGCCGCGCTCGCAATCCTGGCCGGAGAGACGCACCTGGTGGCCTTCCAGGAGCAGCGCGCAGAATGCCAGCGCCTCGCCGGTCGCCCAATCGAGACCGACACCGCTCTCGATCGCCTTGGCGCGGTTCTCCAGGAAGCGCTGGATGGTGCGATGGACGCGGAAACCGTCCGGCACCTTGGTGATCTTGCGGCCGATCTCCTTGAGCTTCCCGATCTCGACGCCGGTGACGCCGCGGCGGGCTTCCTCTTCCTGGTCGGCCGACTTCAGGCCGGCCCATTTGCCGTCCAGCCAGTCGGCCTTGTTCGGACGATAGCTGGCGCCGGCCTCGAACTCCGCATCGAGCCGGGCGCGCCAGTCCGCCTTGGCCTTCTCGACCTCGCCCTCGGTCATCACGCCCTCGGCGACCAGACGCTTGGCATAGATCTCGAGCGTCGACGGATGCGCGCCGATCTTCTTGTACATCACCGGCTGGGTGAAAGCCGGCTCGTCACCCTCGTTGTGACCGTGCCTGCGGTAGCAGAACATGTCGATCACGACCGGCTTGTGGAATTTCTGCCGGAACTCGGTCGCGACCTTGGCGGCGAACACCACCGCTTCCGGATCGTCACCGTTGACGTGGAAGATCGGCGCATCGATCATCTTTGCGACGTCGGACGGGTAGGGCGACGAGCGCGAATAGCGCGGATAGGTGGTGAAGCCGATCTGGTTGTTGACGATGAAGTGCAGCGAGCCGCCAGTGCGGTAGCCCTTCAGGTCCGACAGCGCGAAGCACTCGGCCACCACGCCCTGGCCGGCAAATGCCGCGTCGCCATGCATCAACAGCGGCAGCACGGAGATGCGCATGTCCGGCGGATCGCCGTGCTGATCCTGCTTGGCGCGGACCTTGCCGAGCACCACGGGATCGACGATTTCCAGATGCGACGGATTGGCGGTCAGCGACAGGTGGATGCGATTGCCGTCGAACTCACGATCGGACGACGCGCCGAGGTGGTATTTGACGTCGCCGGAGCCCTCGACCGCGTCGGGATTGGCCGAGCCGCCCTTGAATTCGTGGAACAGCGCACGGTGCGGCTTCGCCAGCACCTGGGTCAGCACGTTGAGGCGGCCGCGATGCGGCATGCCGAGCACGATCTCTTTAACGCCGAGATTGCCCCCGCGCTTGATGATCTGCTCGAGCGCCGGGATCAGGGCCTCGCCGCCGTCAAGGCCGAAGCGCTTGGTGCCGGTGAACTTGACGTCGCAGAACTTCTCGAAGCCTTCAGCCTCGACCAGCTTCATCAGGATCGCGCGCCGGCCCTCGCGGGTGAAGGAGATTTCCTTGTCCGGCCCCTCGATGCGCTCCTGGATCCAGGCCTTCTGCGCGGCATTGCTGATGTGCATGAACTCGACGCCGAGCGTCTGGCAGTAGGTGCGCTCGCAGATCGCGACGATCTCGCGCAAGGTGCCGTATTCGAGACCGAGCACATGGTCGAGGAAGATCTTGCGGTCGAAATCGGCTTCCGTGAAGCCGTAGGAGCGCGGATCGAGCTCTTCGCGGTTGCGCGGCGCCTCGATGCCGAGCGGATCGAGCTTGGCGTGGAAGTGGCCGCGCATGCGGTAGGCGCGGATCAGCATCAGCGCGCGCACGGAATCCCGGGTCGCCTGGTTGATGTCGGCGGCTGACAGCTCGACGGCCTTGGCCTGTGCCTTCGCCGCGACCTTGGTACCGACCGCCTTCTCGACTTCCGCCCAGTTGCCGTCGAGCGCCGAAGTCAGATCGTCGCGCGGGGAGACCGGCCAGTTGGCACGCTCCCAGGACGGCCCCTCCGCATTCTTGATGACGTCGGCTGGCTGGTCCTTCAGGCTCTTGAAAAACTCCTGCCAGTCTGGATCGACCGAGGCGGGGTCCTTCTCATAACGGGCATAGATTTCGTCGATATAGGTCGCGTTTGTGCCCTGCAGAAAAGATGACAGGGCAAAGGCGGCGTTCGCATCTTGGCGAGACATGAGGTCGTCCTGGTGATTTCGGTGCGCCAGATCAAATACGGCGCAAGGCCTGACCCGCAGGGAGCGGATCAGGCTCGGTTAGGACCGTTTACCTTATTTATTGTAAATATTCGCGCCGAAAAGAACAAAGCACTGAATTAGGATTTCAATTTTTCGACAAGCGTCTTGCCGAGGCGTGCGGGCGACGGCGACACCGTAATACCAGCCGCTTCCATCGCTGCCGTCTTGGAACCGGCGTCGCCCTTGCCGCCGGAGATGATCGCGCCGGCATGACCCATGCGGCGGCCGGGAGGGGCGGTGACACCGGCGATGAAACCGACCATCGGCTTCTTGCGGCCGCGCTTGGCTTCGTCCTTGATGAACTGCGCCGCATCCTCTTCCGCCGAACCGCCGATCTCGCCGATCATGATGATCGAGCTGGTCTTGTCATCGGCCAGGAACATCTCGAGCATCTCGATGAACTCGGTGCCCTTGACCGGATCGCCGCCGATGCCGACCGCCGTGGTCTGGCCGAGGCCTTCCTGGGAGGTCTGGAACACGGCTTCATAGGTCAGGGTGCCGGAGCGAGAGACAATGCCAACCGAGCCCGGACGGAAGATATTGGCCGGCATGATGCCGATCTTGCACTCGCCGGCGGTCATGACGCCCGGGCAGTTCGGCCCGATCAGCCGCGACTTCGACCCCTGCAGGGAGCGCTTGACCCGGACCATGTCGAGCACCGGGATACCTTCGGTGATGCACACGATCAGCGGCACCTCGGCGTCGATCGCCTCGCAGATGGCGTCGGCCGCACCCGGCGGCGGCACGTAGATCACCGAGGCGTCCGCACCGGTCGCCTCGCGCGCCTCCTTCACGGTGTCGAACACCGGTAGGCCGAGATGGGTCGAGCCACCTTTGCCCGGCGAGGTGCCGCCGACCATCTTGGTCCCATAGGCGATCGCGGCCTCCGAGTGGAACGTGCCGTTCTTGCCGGTGAAGCCCTGGCAGATGACCTTGGTGTTCTTGTCGATCAGGATGGACATCGTTCTTTCTCTAGAGCGGTTTGTTGGAGAGGAGGAGGCGAACGCCCTGTTTGACGTTCTGAGGCGATTTGTCTGAGAGCGTGAGCGTGCGATCGCCCACCGTCCATACGAGGTTCCTGCGCTGACCGTCGGAGCTCATGCCTTCGCTCAAGGGCTTACCGAGCTTGAGCGTCTTCGCGAGCTCGGTCTTGAAATCGGCGGCATCGATATCCGCGGAGCGGATGCCGCAGCTCTTGAAGTCGCCCTTCGGCCCATGCGACTCGGACACGACGAATTCATGCGGAGCAACGCCGATGACGGTCCAGCTCTTGGAGCGCGAGAAATAACCGGAGTCGTCTGGCGGCGCGCCGATGCTCTGCTGGATCGACAGCTGCATCGCGGTGGCCTTCTGCTCGCTGCCGGCGAAATCCAGCGGCTCGGCCATGCAAAGCGTCTGGAACGAGGCCACGAGCGCGGCCGCGCTCTCGCCGGCCTGCGCGCCGCTCGCCCCCGCACACATGAGAACCAAGCCGCAGAGACCGGCGGAGAGGCCGGATACGTGGCTGCTGTGAAGATGACGGTCGGCTGCGGACATCGGGACTACCTGACTCGAACTGGGGTTGAGAGGGTGGACATCGACCTCCCCAGACGAGATCCCCGGGCTGAGACCCAGATTGTTTGACGTTTCTTCGGGGCGTTGAGCAAGTTGGCCACGGCACAAGCCATGGATAACGATCGCGCAGGATCGCGGCTCAAGCCGAGCGGGCAGCTTGACGAGGCTTCAATCTGCGTGGCGCTGATCATCGGCGACCCTCAAGCAACCCGGCGATAGATGCCAGTCAGCACCTCGGACCAGCCTTCGGCGTCCGGCGAGAACTGGATCTTCGTCGCGTAGCTGTTGTCGTCGATGACCTCATAGATGTGGCGCGCATTGCCGCGCAGCGAGCCGCGGACCAGCACCAGGGAATTGCCGCTCCAACTGCCTGACGCCGGCGACGGCGCGAAATAGCCGAGCGAATCGTGCCAGAACAGCTTGTAGAGCCGATCCTCGCGGTCATAGGTGAAGACCGCATGGGTCGCGAAGCTTTCCTTGCCGTCGCGGGTCTGTCTGGTGTCCTGGACCAGATAGAAGCCGTTGAGGTCCATGCGCGCCGTGACGTGCGATGTCGCCTCGCCGCCTTCGACCCAGCGCGACGGATAGACCGTCTCCTCGCCGCGCCACTCGCCGGCGAACACCGCAAGCCTGCGATGCTCTTCCGTCGGCAGCGGTGCGGCGAGACGGTCCGCCATCGGTGTCAGGCTCCCTTCACCGCCTTAACGATCTTCTGCGCGGCGTCGTCGAGATTGTCGGCCGGCAGCACGTTGAGGCCGGACTCGCTGATGATCTTCTTGCCCAGCTCGACATTGGTGCCCTCAAGGCGCACCACCAGCGGCACCTTCAGGCCGACTTCCTTCACCGCCGCGACCACGCCCTCGGCAATGACATCGCACTTCATGATGCCGCCGAAGATGTTGATCAGGATGCCCTTCACGTTGGGATCTGCGGTGATGATCTTGAACGCCGCCGTCACCTTCTCCTTGTTGGCGCCGCCGCCGACATCGAGGAAGTTGGCCGGCTCCATGCCGTAGAGCTTGATGATGTCCATCGTCGCCATCGCAAGGCCGGCGCCGTTGACCATGCATCCGATGGTGCCGTCGAGCGCGACGTAGTTCAGATCGTATTTCGACGCCTCGATCTCCTTGGCGTCCTCTTCGGTCTCGTCGCGCAGCTCGACGATCTCCGGATGCCGGAACAGCGCGTTGGAGTCGAACGACACCTTGGCGTCGAGCACCCGCAACTGGCCCTGCTTGGTCACCACCAGCGGATTGATCTCCAGCATCGCCATGTCCTTGGCGACGAAGGCCGTGTAGAGCTGGGTCGCAAGCTTCTCGGCCTGCTTGGCGAGGTCGCCGGAGAGCTTCAGCGCCTTGGCAACGGTGCGGCCGTGATGCGGCATGACGCCGGTCGCCGGATCGACCGAGAAGGTGACGATCTTCTCGGGAGTCTCGTGCGCGACGTCCTCGATGTTCACGCCGCCTTCGGTCGAGACGACGAACGCGACCTTCGAGGTCTCGCGATCAACCAGCAGCGACAGATAGAACTCCTTGTCGATGTCGGAGCCATCTTCGATGTAGAGGCGGTTGACCTGTTTGCCCTCCGCGCCGGTCTGAACCGTGACGAGCGTGGCGCCGAGCATCTGCTTGGCGAACTCGTTGACCTCGGCGACCGACTTGGCGAGGCGGACGCCGCCCTTGTCGCCGGCGGATGCTTCCTTGAACTTGCCCTTGCCGCGGCCGCCGGCATGGATCTGGCTCTTCACCACCCAGATCGGACCGGCCAGCGTCTTGGCGGCGGTATCCGAATCCTCCGGCCGCAGCACCGGCACGCCCTTCGAGATCGGCACACCGAATTCATGCAGCAGCGCCTTGGCCTGGTATTCGTGAATGTTCATACGAGCATGCTCCCCGACCCCACCTGGGGTGAATTGCAACGATCCAATCCGGTTCGTTGGTATACCATATACCAAGCGGCCGGCAACCCGGTGATTGCGGGCGGACCAGGCGGCCCGCCCTCAGCCGCTCACTTGCCGAGCAAGTCGGGCGCGATCTTCCTGCAGGCGTCGACCAGCCCCTGCACCGCAGCAACGGACTTGTCGAAGGCGTCGCGATCCTTGCCGGCCAGCTCGATCTCGACCACGCGCTCGACGCCCTTGGAGCCGATCACGACAGGGACGCCGACATACATGTCCTTTACCCCGAATTCGCCGTTGAGATAGGCCGCGCAGGGGAGCACGCGCTTTTTGTCGCGCAGATAGCTCTCAGCCATCGCGATCGCCGAGGCCGCCGGGGCGTAATAGGCCGAACCGGTCTTCAGCAGGTTGACGATCTCCGCGCCGCCGTTGCGGGTACGGTCGACGATCTCGTCGATGCGGGCCTGCGAAGTCCAGCCCATCTTGACCAGATCGGGCAGCGGAATACCGGCCACGGTGGAATATTTGGTCAGCGGCACCATGGTGTCGCCATGGCCGCCGAGCACGAAGGCAGTGACGTCCTCGACCGAGACATTGAACTCATCGGCCAGGAAGTAGCGGAAGCGCGCGGAGTCCAGCACGCCGGCCATGCCGACCACCTTCTTGTGCGGCAGGCCCGAGGCCTTCTGCAGCGCCCAGACCATGGCGTCGAGCGGATTGGTGATGCAGATGACGAAGGCATCGGGCGCGTATTTCTTGATGCCGGCGCCAACCTGCTCCATCACCTTCAGATTGATCGACAGCAGATCGTCGCGGCTCATGCCGGGCTTGCGCGGTACGCCGGCGGTGACGATGCAGACCTTCGCATTGTCCAGCGCCTCATAGGAATTGGCGCCCGAGTAGTGCGCGTCAAAGCCGTCGACCGGCGACGACTGGGCGATGTCGAGCGCCTTGCCCTGCGGCACACCTTCCGCGATGTCGAACATCACGACGTCGCCGAGCTCCTTCAGGCCGATGAGGTGAGCCAGCGTTCCGCCGATCTGACCGGAGCCAATCAAAGCAATCTTGTCGCGCGCCATGGAGGAATGTCCTTTGAACCCCGAGCGGGTGGAGGGAGGTGGAAAAAGCCTGGAGGCTGGTTATCCCTTTCGCCTTGGCCGTTCAAGTCACGCCATGGCCAATTGTCGCGGCTGCCTGCATTTCCATCAGCCCCCCTGAAAACCTAGTCGGGATCGTCATTGGCGGCACGGGCATGGCCATTTCGCGGCCGTGTGCCCGCTGAGAGGATTTGCCCGCCGCCGTACCTGCGATGTCAGGTTTCGACCAACCCGGTCGAGGTGCCGCTAGCCATCGAGTCCTTCCGGCCGTGAGGCAGGGCCAGATAGGATTCCGAACCCATTTCGATCAGGCGAGAGGCGGTCCGCTTGAACTCCATCGCCTCGATGCCATCGTTTGCGAGATAGAGCGAGACCGGGTTGGCTTCCGCTGAGGCGATCAGCTTCACGGCGTTGTCGTAGAGCGCATCGATCAGGGTAATGAAGCGCTTGGCGGCATTGCGCTCGGCGTAGTCCATCACTGGGATACGGTCGACCAGGATGGTGTGATAGTCGTGCGCGAGCCGCAGATAGTCGGACGCCGCCAGCGGCTGCTCGCACAATTCCGCGAAGGAAAAGCGTGCGACACCCGGCGCCGAGCACGGGACACGCAAGGTGCGGCCCTTGATCACGATGTCGCGCGGCTTGCACTTGGCGTTGCCGGTGAGCTTCGCCCAGGCCTTGTCGAGCGCAGCCTGCGAGTCGACATCCGGCGGCACCAGCCACATCTTGACGCCGGCCAGCTTCTCGAGCCGGAAGTCGGTGCGTGCGTCCAGCCGCGCGACTTCCATGTGATCTTCGATCTGCTTGATGAAGGGCAGAAACAGGGCGCGGTTCAACCCGCCTTTGTAGAGATCCTCGGGCGCGACATTCGAGGTCGCGACGACGACGGTGCCGAGCTCGAACAGTTTGGCAAACAGCCGTCCCAGGATCATCGCGTCCGCGATGTCGGTGACGTGGAATTCGTCAAAACACAGCAGCCAGGCGTCTTCGAAGATCGCGTTCGCGGTCAGCCCGATCACATCGGCATCGGCAAGCTGGCCGCGCGCGATGCTCTGCCGGTATCCGTAGATGCGCTCATGCACCTCGGCCATGAACTCATGGAAATGCGCGCGCCGCTTGTGTTCGACCGGACAGGTCTGGAAGAACAGGTCCATCAGCATGGTCTTGCCGCGGCCGACTTCGCCATGGACATAGAGGCCGCGCGGCGGTTCGCTCTTGTCGGAAAAGAGCCGGCCCAGCAGGCCCTGCTTGCGGGCAGGCTTGTAGGTCGACAGCCGGCGCTCCAGCGCGGCCAAAGCATCAGCAACCTCCGCCTGTGCGGGATCGGCCTCAATGGCGCCGGAATCGATGAGCGCCTGATATTGGGCGCGAAACGCATCTGACGGAGTGGACAGCATGAGCCCACTCTAGGTCATGAGGCTTACGAAAATTGCAAGCCGTCATTTGGTGGTGGCCGCTATGCGGGCACCATCCTTGTTTTGGTATACGGCGCCCAAACAACCGCCGCAAAATACCGGCGAGCTACAACGACACCGCGAAGCTCACGGGCACAGCTCGTAGGCGTCCTCGACCACATAGGGTCCGCCACCGGTCGAGGCCCGCGAGGAGAACAGCACGAAGCGCTCGACCACGAACACCTGGCTCGGGAAATAGCCGCGCACCGACAGATAATCCGCGACGTCCTGGCTGGAGGCATCATGCAGCCGCGCCAGCGTGACATGCGGAACGAATTTGCGCCCCTCCGGATCGAGCCCGATCCGCTGCATCATCCGCTCGAGCTCCGCCTGCAGCTCGATCAGCGGCCGGCTCGGCGCGATGTTGGCAATCACGGCGCGCGGCTTGCGGCCGCCGAAGCTGGACAAGCCCTGCACCGTCACCTCGAAAGGTTTGCGGTTGACCCGCCACAGCATCGAGGCGATCTCGTTGGCGGAGGCGCCGTCGATATCGCCGATGAAGCGCAGTGTGACGTGATAGTTTTCGGGATCGACCCAGCGGGCGCCGGGGAGGCCACCCCGCAAGCCGGAAAGGGTCTGGCCGATATCGGCCGGGATTTCCAGTCCAGTGAACAGACGCGGCATCGTGTGAGGACTCCCGATGCTTGAGACCGCCCCCGCAAGATACCGGGCCCGGCCTCCCGAAGTTGATCGACGACGAATCGCCGATGCATATTTCCTACCGAACTTATATGACTCTGCGAAGCAAGGCGCGTTAACGGATGGGAAACCTGCGGACAACCTTGGTCGAGTGGATTATCGCAGGTTAGCGGGGACCACCTGCGTTAAGCGGTTGGCGATCATTGCCCACGGAGCGGACGCAGAAATGCCTCCGCGGTGGGCAACATCTTCGAAACGATGATGTCGACGCCTGCCGCCGTTGGATGGATGCCGTCGGCCTGGTTGAGCTTGGGGTCGGCCGCGACGCCCTCGAGAAAGAACGGATAGAGCGGCACGTCGAAGCGCTTGGCGAGATCCGGGTAGATCGCGTCGAACTTCGCCGCATAATTGCTGCCATAGTTCGGCGGCGCCAGCATGCCGCACAGCATGACCGCAATCTTGCGCGCCTTCAGCCGGGTCACGATCTCGGCGAGCGCACTGCGGGTGAGCATGGGATCGATGCCGCGGAGCGCATCGTTGGCGCCGAGCTCGACGATGACGGCCTCGGTCCCCTCGGGCACCGACCAGTCGAGCCGGTCGCGGCCACCGGAAGCGGTATCGCCGGATACCCCCGCGTTCGTCATGTCAATGGGTAGCCCCTTGTCCTGCAAAGCCTTTTGCAATTTTGCCGGAAATGCCTCCTGGCCCGCTAGGCCGAGCCCCGCGCTCAGGGAATCCCCGAGCACCACCACCTTGATCGGTTTGGTGGCCTCAGCCCCGGCCAGCGCCGGATGTCCCGTCATCAAGCCGAGCATCAACACAAGTATGTGCACAAACGGCCGCGCGAATCTCTCGACCCGGCTTGCTGAAGTGCCATATGACCGAGCCATGGACAGCCTCATCGAAACCTCGCAATTGGCCGGCCTCGTGCCGGACACCATTTCCATCTCCAACGTCAACCTCTCGCTCGGCACCGGCGCTGCGCGGGTTCATATCCTGAAAGATATCAGCCTGCGCGTCGGCCAAGGAGAAACCATCGGCCTGATCGGGCCTTCGGGATCGGGCAAATCGACGCTGCTGATGGTAATGGCGGGGTTGGAACGTCCGGACAGCGGAGAGGTGGTGGTCAACGGCACCGCTTTCAATGCCCTCGACGAGGACGCGCTGGCGCGGTTCCGCGGCCGGCAGGTCGGGATCGTGTTCCAGTCGTTTCACCTCATCCCGACCATGACGGCGCTGGAGAATGTGGCCGTGCCACTGGAATTGGCGGGAAGCATGGACGCGGCGCAGCGGGCGGCGCAGGAGCTGGAATCGGTCGGTCTCGGCCACCGGCTGCACCACTATCCCAGCCAACTCTCCGGCGGCGAGCAACAGCGCGTCGCGCTGGCGCGTGCGCTGGCGCCGGATCCCGCGATCCTTGTCGCCGACGAGCCGACCGGCAATCTCGACGAAGCGACCGGCAAGCAGATCATCGACCTGCTGTTCACCAAGCACGCCGAGCGCGGCATGACGCTGGTGCTGGTGACCCATGACAGCTCGCTGGCGCATCGCTGCGACCGCGTGGTGCGGCTGCGCTCCGGGCATATCGAAGGCGATCACAGCAAGGCGCAAGTCGAGAGCGCATGAGCACGATCTCAGAACCGATCGGCGGCAGCCGCGCGACCATGCTGTCCATCCGTTACGCACTGCGCGAATTGCGCGGCGGCCTGCGCGGCTTCTATGTCTTCATCGCCTGCATCGCGCTCGGCGTGCTTGCGATCGCCGGCGTCGGCTCGGTTGCCGCCAGCCTCAGCGACGGGCTGACACGAGAAGGCCGCACCCTGCTCGGCGGCGACGTCGCCTTCTCGCTGTTTCAGCGCGAAGCCAAGCCCGAGGAGGTTGCGTTTCTGCGCGCGCGCGGCGAGGTCTCCCTTGCCGCGACCCTGCGCGCCATGGTGCGCGCTGCCGATGGACGTCTGGCGCTGGTCGAATTGAAGGCTGTCGATGGCGCCTACCCGCTGCTCGGCAAACTCGACCTCAAGCCGGCCGTGCCGCTCCCCGATCTGTTTGCCGAGCGCGACGGCGTGTTCGGCGCCGCCGCCGATCCGGCGCTGCTCGCCCGGCTCGACCTCAAGGTCGGCGACATCGTCACGATCGACAACACCCGCTTTCAGATCCGCAGCGCGCTGGAGGCCGAGCCGGATAAGCTGTCCGGCGGCATCGGTCTCGGCCCGCGCTTCTTGGTCAGCGAGGCGGGGCTGCGCGCCACGCAGCTTTTGCAGCCCGGCAGTCTGGTGCGCTGGACCTACCGCGTTCGCCTGCCGGACGCTGCCGCGGACGACCGCGCCACCGCGGCCTTGATCGCCGATGCGCGCGAGGCGGCCCCTTCCGCGGGCTGGGAGATCCGCTCCCGCAGCAACGCCTCGCCGCAGCTCGAACGCAATATCACCCGCTTCACCCAGTTCCTGACCTTGGTCGGATTGGCCGCGCTTCTGGTCGGCGGCGTCGGCGTCGCCAATGCCGTCAAGAGCCATGTCGACCGGCGCACAGAAGTGATCGCTGCGTTCAAGGCGCTGGGCGCCACCAGCCGCGACGTGTTCGGCATCTATCTCACCCAGGTGATCGTGCTGGCGGGGATCGGCTCGGTGGTCGGGCTCTGCGCCGGCGCGGCGCTGCCCTTCGCCATCGTCGGCCTGTTCGGCAAGCTGTTGCCGCTGCCGGTGGTGCCGGCTGTCCATCCCGACGAACTCGCCCTGTCGTTCGTCTACGGCCTGCTCACTGCGCTTGCGTTCGGCCTGTGGCCGCTCGGCCGGGTTCATGACGTGCCGGTGGCCGCGCTGTTCCGTGAAGCTGTGATTGCCGAATTTCATCGGCCGCGCTGGAGCTATCTCGCCTTGATCGCCGCGGTGGTGGCGCTACTGATCGCGGTCGTGATCGGACTGGCCTATGACAAGCGGATCGCAGCGATCTTCGTGCTGGCGTCTGTGCTGGTATTTGCGCTGTTGCGCGGCATCGCCGCATTGGTGATGGCTGTCGCCCGCCGACTGCCGCGCAGCCGCTTTCCCATGCTGCGGCTGGCGATCACCAACATCTACCGGCCCGGCGCATTGACGCCATCGGTGGTGCTCTCGCTCGGCTTGGGCCTCGCGGTGCTGGTGACCATTACTCAGATTGACGGCAATCTGCGTCGGCAGTTTCTGGCGCAGCTGCCGGACCAGGCGCCCTCGTTCTTCTTCATCGATATTCCCTCGACGGAGGCCGACCGCTTCGGCGATTTCCTCGGGCAGATCGCGCCGAACGCGAAGGTCGAGGAGGTGCCGATGCTGCGCGGGCGCATCGTCTCGGCCCGTGGCGTGCGCGCCGAGGACATCAAGGCCTCGCCGGACGCCGAATGGGTGCTGCAGAGCGACCGCGGCCTGACCTACACAGGCGAGGTGCCGAAAGGCTCCAAAGTGGTCGAAGGCGAATGGTGGGGCTCCAACTACGTCGGACCGCCGCTGGTCTCGATCGAGAAGCGGATCGCCGACGGGATGGGGCTGAAGGTCGGTGACGAGATCGTGGTGAATGTGCTCGGGCGCGACATCACCGCCCATATCGGCAACATGCGCAATATCGATTGGCAGGGGCTCGGCATCAATTTCGTGCTGGTGTTCTCACCCGGCGCCTTCAAAGGCGCGCCGCACACCCACGTCGCAACGTTGACCGAGGCGCGTTCCGATGTCGCAGACGACGCGCAGATCATCAAGAAGGTGGCGGATGCGTTTCCGATGGTAACCAGTGTGCGGGTGCGCGAAGTGATGGAGACGATCGGCGGGGTGGTCGCCAATCTGGCGCTCGCGATCCGCGGAGCGAGCGCCGTCACCTTGATCTCGGCAATTCTGGTCCTGGGTGGCGCTCTGGCGGCCGGCCACCGTCACCGGGTTTACGATGCCGTGATCCTGAAGACGCTGGGGGCGACGCGGCTGCGGCTGCTCGGCGCCTATGGGTTGGAATATCTCATGATCGGCCTCGCCACGGCGGTATTCGGGGTCATCGCCGGCTCGGTGGCGGCCTGGCTGATCGTGACGCGGCTGATGACCTTGAGTTTCATCTGGCAGGCCGGCAGCGCCGCTCTGGTGGTCCTGGCCGCCCTGATCGTGACCGTCGGCCTCGGCCTGTTGGGCACGCTGTTGGCGCTGAGCCAGAAACCCGCCTCAGTCTTGCGAAATTTATGAAATTGCGCGGCTTTCGGCCGCACGGTTAAGGCGATTTGAGGCGCAAAATCGCGTGCGGAGCGACATTCGGCCGCGCGTGGAAGCTTGCAGCGAATATGCTAGTTTCCCATTTAACCGATGGGTTCAGAGGCCACACCAACGGGCAAATTTGCAGATGACGCAGATTTCATGTTGGACAGGTGGTATCTGAGATAGGTTTTTCGAGAGCCGACGGAACGATCCCACAGACGAGCCGCCGGACAACCAAACGGGAATTCGACCATGTCGGATCTAGACCGCAACTATACTTCTCCCTTCGGCCGGGTTGCCGGGCGGGCTGACGCCGCGACCGTCGATGCCGGGCTGCGCGCCTACATGCTGCGCATCTACAATTACATGAGCATCGGCCTGGCCATCACCGGCCTTGCCGCGCTCGGCGTGTACATGGCCGCCGTGACCGGCGACCCTTCCGCCGCCGTCGCCAGGTTCGGCAACAACGTGTACCTGACCCAGTTCGGCTATGCGATGTTCGTGAGCCCGCTGAAATGGCTGTTCATCCTGGCGCCGCTGGCCATGGTGTTCGCGATCTCGGCCGGCATCAACCGCCTGGCGCCGTCGACTGCCCAGCTGCTGTTCTGGGTGTTCTCGGCGCTGATGGGCATCTCGCTGTCGTCGATCTTCCTGGTGTACACTCACACCTCGATCGTGCGCGTGTTCTTCATCACGGCGGCGACGTTCGGTGCGCTGAGCCTCTACGGCTACACGACCAAGCGTGACATGACCGGGTTCGGCTCCTTCCTGTTCATGGGCCTGATCGGCATCGTGATCGCGAGCCTCGTCAACATCTTCCTGGCGAGCTCGGCGCTGCAGTTCTTTGTGTCGATCATCGGCGTGTTCGTATTCGCCGGCCTCACCGCTTGGGATACGCAGCGGCTGAAGAACGAGTACATCTACGGCTACGCCTCGGCCGGCGGCGACATCGCCGAGCGCGCGGCGATCACCGGCGCATTGTCGCTGTACTTGAACTTCATCAACCTGTTCACGCTGCTCCTGCAGCTGCTCGGCCAGCGCGACTGACGTCACGCCAACTGATCTGTTCAAAGCCCCGGCGCCAGCCGGGGCTTTTTCTTTGTCGCTGTCCGCCCGATCCGACACGTCGCCGCACGTCGTGCTCAGAGCGGGCATGTCCGCGAACATCGTTGAACAAGACCTGTCCGCTGCTATTGTTCAAGCCATGTCCGAACTTGAAATCCGTCCGGCTGTCGAAGCCGATATTGCCGCCGTTACCGCGATCTACGCGCAGGCCGTGCGCGAAGGAACAGCCACCTTCGAACTCGAGCCGCCGGACCTGACTGAGATGACGCGGCGCTTCCTCGCATTGACAGACGGCGGCTTTCCCTATTTCGTCGCCATGCTCGACGGAGCGATCGCCGGCTATGCTTATGCCGGCGCCTACCGGCCGCGTCCGGCCTATCGCTTCACGGTCGAAAACTCGGTCTATCTCGATCCTGCGAGCCATCGCCGCGGCATCGGCCTACGGCTGATGCAGCGGCTGATCTCGGAATGCGAGGCGAGAGGCTTCCGGCAGATGATCGCGGTGATCGGCGATTCCGCCAACGCCGCCTCGATCGGCCTGCACACCCGATGCGGCTTCCAGATGATCGGCACGCATCCCAATGTCGGGCTGAAGTTCGGCCGCTGGCTCGACACCGTGATGATGCAGCTTGCGCTTGGCGAGGCGGCGACGACGGTGCCGGCCTAGGCCACCTCGAGATCATTCCGGGGCACCACGAAGCGGTGAGCCCGGAATCTCAAACGAGGGACGAGATCTATCCACTCCGAGATTCCGGGTTCAATGCTCGCGCATCGCCTCGGAATGACGACGTCGGGATCGTCCGAAATGGGGGCGGAGCTAGACCAGGGCTGGCTTGCGGTCGATGACCAGGAGCACGCGCTCCAGCTCATGCCCGCGGCGCAGGATCAGTCCGGTGGCCGAAATCACACTGTACATGCCCTGTTTGCGCGCGAGCCGTGGGTCTTTCTCGATCCGATAGAGCGGCACTTCGGAAGCCCGGCGGAACACTGAAAACACCGCGCGGTCGCGCAGGAAGTCGATCGAATAATCCCGCCACTCGCCATCGGCGACCATGCGGCCATACAGATTCAAGATGCGATTGAGTTCGAGGCGATTGAACGTCACCCGGTTGGGAACCGCCGCGGCGGCGTTGCGGGCCGCGGCGCGGTTCTCGCTGGGATCGGCATCCTCCGGTATCAAATGCATCGCGCCTCTCCTGTCATCGTCGTGACATGATCACCTCAACCCTCCGGCGCCGCAAGGGGGCTTTCTCGCAGCGCGGCTCGCAGGATGCCGAATAGCGCGCCAGCAGACGCCGTCACGGGATCGTTAGCAGAGTCATAATGACGCCCCACTTCCGCCCAGCGACCGCCCCTCCCATCTAGCATAAAGTTCGTGTGCGTTGGCCCGGTCCTTTCGGTTCCGGATTCCTCAGCCCCCAGCCCCCCGGGGTCGTCAGGATCGGGCCTATTCGCACGCAAAGACAAAGGGCCAACGCGAGTTGGTCCTTTTGTTTTAGGTGGCCCTGTTTTGACGACTCGTGTTTTTTGGAACCTGATAGCGCGCAGGGGACCGGGCTGGCCTCAGCGCTTGGACAAAACTGTCCCGAGACCGTCCTTGGACGGGCGGAGCCGCTGGTAGGCCGAATGGAACGTCAGTGGAGTTCGGTAAAGGCCGCGCCGAGCATCGGGCCGGGGCGATCGCGCGTGCCGTCCTGCACATAGACCACAGCGCCGTCGACGCCCTCATGGGCGATCTTGTCGATGGGCACGCTCCAATGTCCCGGCATGCCGTTCCAGTCGCCAACCTTCAAGAGATTGCGCACGACGTTGTAATAGGTCAGCTCGTGACCGCTATTTTCGCCCCGGCTGATCGAGATCGGGACCGCCTTGGAAATCGAGCAGAGCCACACCTCGCCATGCTTGTGCAAGGCCTGCTCGTTGGCGGCGGCGACGCTCACGGTCAGCTCATGGCCCTGGATAGCCATGCTGACAGGCACCGACATCACCGCGCCGCCATGGGTCGTGTCATCGATCGCGCCTTCGATCGCCTCGCGATCGCTGCCGATGACGTGAACGGCGCCATTGACGACCGCCTGTGGGGTGTAGACCTCGCGGTCGCCGCGCATCCGGGAATAGGCCCGCTGGCGGGCCGAAAACCGTGAATCGGCCAAAGTGTCCTTCCAGCCGAGATAGTCCCAGTAATCGATCGGCATGCTCATGGCGATTACGGACGGGTCCTGGGCCAGTTCGCCGAGCACTTTGTCCGCGGGCGGGCAGGATGAGCAACCTTGGGATGTAAAGAGCTCGACGACCGCGCGAGGATTGGCATCAGCCGGCCGGATGATAGCGATGATCGCACAGACCCCGACCGCCGCACCCGACCACCAAGACGTCCTACCACCCATCATCCCTGCCATATCTGCATACTACCTGTCGCACCTTGCCGCGTTCGCGATGTCTTGAAGGCCCCTCGTCGTTCGATGGTATACCGAACACAAAAGAGGCGGCCTTTGTCATAGGCCGCCTCTGGCATCACCTGCTACTCACTTCAGAGTGAGCCAATCTGTCGCACCGATCAGGCCGCGAGCTTGCGGAGCACGTAGTGGAGAATGCCGCCGTTCCGGTAGTAGTCGAGCTCGTCGAGCGTATCGATCCGGCATAGCAGCGGGACCTGCTGGGTCGCGCCGTCAGCCGAAACGATCTCGGCGGTCAGCGTCTGGCGCGGCTTGAGATCGCCTTCCAGGCCCTTGATGGTGACCTTTTCATCACCTTTGAGCCCGAGCGACTGCCACGAGGCGCCGTCCTGGAAGGTCAGGGGCAGCACGCCCATGCCGACCAGATTGGAGCGGTGGATGCGCTCGAAGCTCTGGCAGATCACGGCCCGGACGCCCAAGAGCCGGGTACCTTTCGCGGCCCAGTCGCGCGAAGATCCGTTGCCATATTCGGCGCCGGCGAACACGACCAGCGGCACGCCCTCGGCCTGGTACTTCATGGCGGCGTCGTAGATCGACATCTGCTCGCCGTCCGGCCAGTGCTTGGTCAGGCCGCCCTCGGGAATGTTGCCGTCGGCGCCCTTGAGCATGAAGTTCTTGATGCGGATGTTGGCGAAGGTGCCGCGCATCATGACCTCGTGATTGCCGCGACGGGTACCGTATTGGTTGAAGTCCGCCGGGCGCACCTGATGCTCGCTGAGGAACTGGCCGGCGGGCGAGGTCAGCTTGATCGACCCGGCCGGCGAGATGTGGTCGGTGGTGATCTTGTCGCCGAACAGCGCCAGGACACGGGCGTCGATCACATCCTTGATCGGCTCCGGCTCCTTCTTCATGCCCTCGAAATAAGGCGGGTTCTGCACATAGGTCGAGCCCATGTTCCAGCGATAGGTCTCGCTCTCGACCGTCTTGATCTTGCGCCAGTTGGTGTCACCCTTGAACACGTCGGCGTAGCGTTTCTTGAAGATCGACGCCTTGACGTACTTCTTCATGAAGTCGTTGATCTCTTTGGTCGTCGGCCAGATGTCCTTCAGATAGACCGGCTTCTTGTCCTTGCCGATGCCGATCGGCTCGACCGCGAGGTCCTTGGTCACGGTGCCGGCGAGTGCATAGGCCACGACCAGCGGCGGTGAGGCGAGATAGTTGGCCTGTACGTCCGGCGAGACGCGGCCCTCGAAGTTGCGGTTGCCCGACAGCACGGCGGCCGCAACGATGCCGTTATCGTTGATCGACTTGGAGATCTCCTCGGGCAGCGGTCCGGAATTGCCGATGCAGGTGGTGCAGCCGAAGCCGACCAGGTTGAAGCCGACCTTGTCGAGGTCCTTCTGCAGGCCGGAATTGGCGAGATACTCAGCCACGACCTGGCTGCCCGGGGCGAGCGAGGTCTTCACCCATGGCTTGGCCTTCAGCCCTTTGGCAGCCGCATTGCGCGCCAGCAGACCGGCACCGATCAGCACGCTCGGATTCGAGGTGTTGGTGCAGGAGGTGATCGCCGCGATCACCACATCGCCATGACCGAGCTCGAAATCGCGGCCCTCGACCGGGAAACGCTGGCTGGCATCGGACTTCTTGTATTCGCCCGACAGCGCGGTGGAGAAACCTTCAGCAACCGACGGCAGCGCGATGCGGCCTTCGGGCCGCTTCGGACCGGCCATCGATGGCACGACATCGGCCAGATCGAGTGTCAGCGTCTCGGTGAACACCGGATCGGGCGACTTGGCGGTGCGGAAGAGGCCCTGCGCCTTGGCATAGGCCTCGACCAGCGCAACCCGCGCCGATTTGCGGCCGGAGACCTTCAGGTAATCGATCGTCGCGGCATCGACCGGGAAGAAGCCGCAGGTCGCACCGTACTCGGGAGCCATGTTGCCGATCGTCGCCTTGTCGGCGACCGACAGGTTGTCGAGGCCGGGACCGAAGAACTCGACGAATTTGCCGACGACGCCGAGCTTGCGCAGCATCTGTGTTACCGTCAGCACGAGGTCGGTGGCGGTGACCCCTTCCTTCAATGCACCAGTGAGCTTGAAACCGACCACGTCGGGCAGCAGCATCGACAGCGGCTGGCCGAGCATGCAGGCCTCGGCCTCGATGCCGCCAACGCCCCAGCCGAGCACGGCGAGGCCGTTCACCATGGTGGTGTGAGAGTCGGTGCCGACCAGCGAGTCCGGATAGGCGACTTCGAAGGTCCCCTTGTTGCGGCCGACCGTCACCTTCTCCTTCTTGGTCCACACGGTCTGCGCCAGATATTCCAAATTGACCTGGTGGCAGATGCCGGTGCCGGGCGGCACCACCGAGAAGTTGGTGAAGGCCTTCTGGCCCCATTTCAGGAATTCGTAACGCTCCTGGTTCTGCTTGTATTCCTCGGCCACGTTCTTGGAGAACGCCTTGTTGTCGCCGAAGAAGTTCACGATCACGCTGTGGTCGATGACGAGGTCGACCGGCACCAGCGGATTGATCTTCTCGGCGTCGCCGCCGAGCTTCTGCATCGCGTTGCGCATGGCGGCGAGATCGACCACCGCCGGCACGCCGGTGAAATCCTGCATCAGCACGCGCGCCGGGCGGAAGGCGATCTCGTGCTCCAGCGTCTTCTTCTTCAACCACTTGGCGACGGCGAGGATGTCGTCCTTGGTGACGCTGCGGCCGTCCTCGTTGCGCAACAGATTCTCGAGCAGCACCTTCATCGAATAAGGCAGCTTGGAAATGTCCTTCAGACCGTTCTTCTCTGCGGCGGCCAGGCTGTAATAAACATAAGACTTCGTACCGACCCGAAGGGTCTTGCGGCTCTTGAAGCTGTCGAGCGAGGTCATGTGTGGAAATCCCAATTGATCGTTATACCCGGACCGGGTACCCAAGGACCGTCAGCGCAAAGCGCCGGATGGCTTGCAGCGGGGGGTTTGATGCTGCATCAAGCCCGGGCTTATAGAAGCTTTCTAACTGCGCCGCCACAGTGACAAGCAAGTCGCGAGGTGGCGTCACCCACAAATTCTGAAGCGGTAGCCATCAGATTCAGAGGGCTGTAACGGACTGGCGATGCGGCTGTTGGGAAGCGATGTCAGATGTGTGCGCGGCGGGCGCGAGGTGTTCGCCGGGCTCTCTTTCCAGGCAGCGGCCGGCGAAGCCGTGGCGGTCACCGGGCGCAACGGTGCGGGCAAGACCTCGCTGCTGCGACTGATCGCGGGCCTGCTGCTGCCGGCCGGCGGCAGTATCGCCATCGAAGGCGGCGAGACCGAGCTGACCGTCGCCGAACAGGCGCACTATCTCGGCCATCGCGATGCGCTCAAACCAGCGCTCAGCGTCAATGAGAACCTGTCGTTCTGGTCCGATTTCCTCGGCGGCGGCGCCGCTCGTCCCACGGACGACTGTCTCGCCGCGGTCGGTTTGGCCCATGCCGCCGAACTACCCGCCGCTTATCTGTCCGCCGGTCAGCGCCGCCGCCTGTCGCTGGCCCGGCTGCTCGCCGTGCCCCGTCCACTCTGGTTGCTGGACGAGCCGACCAATGCACTTGATGTCGCGGGACAGGCGATGTTCGCAGAGCTCATGCGCGCGCATCTGGCCGGCGGCGGGCTGATCGTCGCGGCCACCCATGGCCCGCTGGGCATCGACGCGCGCGAACTGCGGATCGGAGGGATGGGGTGATAGCGCTGCACTCGCTCCAGGACGACAGCCAAATGAAGGCCTCTGGCCCCTCTCTTTCCGTTCCCTGCCCCCTTGTGGGGGAGGGTCAGGGAGGGGGGTGCCACACGACGCCCGTTCTCCTCTTCGACAGGAATCATTTGCCTTCAGGGTCATCCCGTCGCAGCGCGCCCCACTCCCTCTCGCGCGGAGGGGTCGGAGGTCGCCAAAGACAGTGTCGCCCGGAGCTACCCCCCTCCCCACCCCTCCCCTTACGCAAGTCGGGCCTGCCCGACTTGCGCAAAATATGTATGCGCAACCGGGGTAAACCCCGGTTGCGTGGGGGAGGGAGCACACCGCGCGCTCTGCAAGAGTGTTGGCTTCCGTCTGATCCCCTCACCAAGGCCCTGCTCCCATGACCGCCCTCGGTGCCTTGATCCGTCGCGACATCAGGATCGCGCTGCGTGTCGGCGGCGGCGCGCTGATCGGTGTCTTGTTTTTCCTGACCGTGGTCGTGCTGATGCCGTTTGCGGTCGGGCCCGACCTTGCGCTCCTGACCCGGCTCGGCCCTGCGATCCTCTGGCTTGGCGCGTTGCTCGCGAGCCTGCTCACGCTCGACCGCCTATTCACCGCCGATCACGAGGACGGCTCGCTCGACCTGATCGTGATGAGCCGCACGCCGCTGGAGCTCGCCTGTGCCGCCAAGGCGCTGGCGCACTGGATCGCCGCCGGCCTGCCGCTGGTCGTTGCGACGCCCGTGCTCGGCCTGCTGCTCAACCTCGATGCGGTCGCGACCGGCGCGGTGGCGCTGACCCTGCTTGCGGGCACACCGGCGCTGACCTTCATCGGCATGATCGGCGCCGCGTTGGCCGTTACCATGCATCGCGGCGGCCTGCTGCTCGCCGTGCTGGTGCTGCCGCTGTCGATCCCGGTGCTGATCTTCGGCGTTGCGGCGTCGCAGGCCGCGATCGTCGGCCCACTGCCGTTCGGCGCGCCGTTCTCGATTCTTTGCGCACTCTCTCTGATGAGCTTCGTGGTGGGTCCTTTTGCCGCGGCTGCGAGCCTGCGTCACGGGCTGGACTGACCGGCTGGCGGCACCCGGTTCCGGCTTGACCCGTATCAACTCTTCTAGAGGGGTTCTATGCTGATTGCCTGCAGCCGTTCAGGCCTTTAACAGGATGCCGATGACCCTGATCGACCTCGCCAACCCGACCCGGTTCCTCGCGCTGGTGGCGCGCCTGTTGCCATGGCTCGCGGTCGTCACGGCCGTCCTGCTGGCCGCCGGTCTCTATCTCTCCGCACTGGCGCCGGACGATTACCAGCAAGGGGCCACCGTCAAGATCATGTTCATCCACGTTCCGAACGCGTGGCTGTCGATGTTCGTCTGGGGGATCATGAGCGTCGCCTCGCTCGGCACCCTGGTATGGCGGCACCCTCTCGCCGATGTCGCCGCAAAGGCGGCTGCACCGATCGGCGCCAGCTTCACCTTCCTGGCCCTGCTCACCGGCTCGCTTTGGGGCCGGCCGATGTGGGGCACCTACTGGGAATGGGACGCGCGGCTGACCTCGGTCTTGATCCTGTTTCTGATGTATCTCGGCCTGATCGCGCTGTGGCGCGCGGTCGAGGACCCGACCCGGGCCGCGCGCGCCGCCGCGGTGCTCACGCTGGTCGGCGCGATCAATCTTCCGATCATCAAGTTCTCGGTCGACTGGTGGAATACGCTGCATCAGCCAGCCTCGGTGATGCGGATGGGCGGTCCCACACTCGACAAGGCATTCCTGATTCCGCTGCTGGTGATGGCGATCGCCTTCACGTTCCTGTTCCTGACACTGCATGTCGCGGCGATGCGCAACGAGATCCTGCGCCGGCGGGTGCGCAGCCTGCAGATGATGCAGGCGCGCAGCGTTGCGAGCGACGTCTCGCCCGGCGGCGCGCCCGGCCAGATTGCAGGAGCCGTGTAGTCAGATGGATCTCGGACCCTACACCTCCTTCATTGCCTCGTCCTACCTCGCGGTCGCGCTGGTCGTCGTGCTGCTGATCATCTGGATCGGCATCGACTACCGCACCCAGAAGGCGCGACTGCGCACCCTCGAACAGAGCGGCGTCAGCCGGCGCTCCGGCCGTGCCGCCACGGATGTCCGATGACCGACCTTAGCCAACAGGCCCCGGAGGCCGCGCCGCGCCGCCGCTCGCTGCTGATGCTGCTGCCGCTCGTGCTGTTTCTCGCGCTGGCCGTGCTGTTCTGGTTCCGGCTCGGCAGCGGCGATCCCTCGCGCATTCCATCCGCCCTGATCGGCCATCCGGCGCCGCAGACCCAGTTGCCGCCGCTGGACGGGCTGGCCAATGACGGCCGAGCCGTGCCCGGGCTGGACCCTGCGGCTTTCAAGGGCAAGGTCAGCATCGTGAACGTCTGGGCCTCCTGGTGCGTGCCCTGCCATGACGAGGCGCCGCTCCTGGTCGAACTCGGCCATGACAAGCGCTTCCAGGTCGTCGGCATCAACTACAAGGATGCCGCCGACAATGCGCGGCGCTTCCTCGGCCGCTACGGCAACCCCTACGATGTCGTCGGAGTCGACGGCAATGGCCGCGCGGGAATCGAATGGGGCGTCTATGGCGTGCCGGAGACCTTCATCGTCGGGCGCGAGGGCACCATTGTCTACAAGCTGGTCGGCCCGATCACGGCTGACAACATCAACGCGGTGCTGAAGCCTGAAATCGAGAAGGCGTTGCAGGCGGGGTCGTAGGTAGGCGCGAAGCTATTCCTTCGATTTCCGAAGTCGTCGACCGCAGACGGGCGATCCAGTACGCGGTGACGGTTCAGTGACTCACGAAAGCCGCGGCGTACTGGATCATCCGCTTTCGCGGATGATGACCCTGAGTATGAGGCGCAAGCGCACCGTCGCACGGGGTGAGATGGTTCGGTTCGTTCCGGGCAATGCGAAGCATTGAACCCGAACCTCGAGATCCGGCTTCGCTCGCCGACGCGCGCGCCCCGCGCAAAACTAACCCTTGCTGACGTCGCCAGCATCCACCTCGCTCTCCTCGAGCGACACCGGCTCAATGTGATAGCGCTTGATCAGCGGCATCTGCGTGATCGCAAAGATGGTCGTGATCGGGATCACACCGAAGGCCTTGAAGCCAACCCAGAAATCCGTGCTCTGGGTGCGCCAGACCGCTTCGTTCAGCACCGCCATCGCGGCAAAGAACAGCGCCCAGCGGAAGGTGAGGATGCGCCAGCCGGTCGGCGTCAGGTTGAACATCTGATCGAACATGATCGCGATGAAGGAGCGGTTGAACAGCAGGCCGCCGCCGAGCACGGCCGCAAACAGGCCGTAGATGATGGTCGGCTTGACCTTGATGAAGGTCTCGTCATGCAGCACCAAGGTCAGCGTGCCGAACACCAGCACGACGACGCCGGTGACCAGCGCCATGATCGGCACGTGCTTGGTCACGAGATAGGAAGCGATCATGGCCACCACGATCGCAACCATGAACGCGCCCGTGGCCGCGAACAGCTGAAACTTGGCATTCACGACAAAGAACACGAGCAGCGGACCGAGTTCGGTCGCAAGCTTGAAGAGCGGATGCGGCTGCGTCTTGTCCATGTCATGTCCTGTTGGCCGTCATCACCCGAAAAGGGAGTGACCGATAATCCGACGATCGTGCGTCCACCGTGAGCGGAGCGGCGCACTGCATGCCCCGCTTGCACGGCGCATGACAAGCGAAAACTAATCCTCGATGCCCGCAATCGCGCGGGCGAAATCCTTTGCTGCAAACGGCGAGAGATCGTCGACACTCTCGCCGACGCCAATGAAGTGAACAGGCAGTTTGAACTTCTCGGAAAGCGCCACCAGGATGCCGCCGCGCGCGGTGCCGTCGAGCTTGGTCATGACCAGGCCCGTGACCCCTGCGGTACGATGAAATGCCTCAACCTGCGACAGCGCATTTTGTCCCACCGTCGCATCCAGCACGAGCAGCACGGCATGCGGCGCCGTCGCATCGACCTTGCGAATGACACGCACCACCTTTTCCAGCTCGTTCATCAGTTCGGCCTTGTTCTGCAGCCGGCCGGCGGTGTCGATGAGCAGTATATCCCGCCCCTGTTCCTTCGCGGCCGTGATCGCGTTGAAGGCGAGGCTCGCGGCATCCGAGCCTTGCGCCCCCGCGATCACCGGCGCCTTGGTGCGCTCGCCCCAGACCTTGAGTTGCTCAATGGCGGCGGCGCGGAAGGTGTCGCCGGCCGCCAGCATCACCTGCTTGCCTTCGGCAGCGAATGTCGCCGCGAGCTTGCCGATCGTGGTGGTCTTGCCCGAGCCATTGACGCCGACGACAAGGATAACGAAAGGTTTACGGGCGGTATCGACCTCGAGCGGCTTCGCCACCGGCGCCAGCACCTTCTCGACCTCGGTCGCCACCACCGACTTGACCTCGTCGGCGCTGATCGCCTTGTCGTAACGGCCGGCACCGACCGCCTCCGCAATCCGCGCGGCCACCTGCGTTCCGAGATCGGCGCGCAGCAGCACGTCCTCGATATCCTCGAGCATCGCGCGGTCGAGCTTGCGCTTGGTGACGAGATCGGCGACGGCCGTGCCCAGCGCGCCCGAGGTGCGCTTGAGCCCGGCCGACAACCGCCGCCACCAGGAGAGTTTCGGGGTTTCGGAGGTGGTATCGTTCATAGCGTGGTGTTAGCCCTTCCCTCCCCCAAACGAAAGCCTTGATCCGGCGTATGGATATCGAACAGCCCACCGACGACGAGATGCTGGCCCGCGTGCTCCATCGCGACGGCCTGATGCTGGTGATCGACAAGCCGGCCGGCATTCCCGTGCACAAGGGCCCCAAGGGCGGACCCAATTTGGAGGCCTCGTTCGACGCGCTGCGCTTCGGCCTGCCGCGGCCGCCGGTGTTGGCACATCGGCTGGACAAGGAAACTTCGGGATGCCTGGTGCTCGGACGCCATCGCAAGGCAACGGCCTCGCTCGGGCTTTTGTTCAAACACGGCAAGATTTCCAAGACCTATTGGGCCGTGGTCGAGGGTGGTCCCGCCGAGGACGAAGGCACCATCGAGCTGCCGCTCGGCCGGCGCAACGCCGAGCGCGGCTGGTGGCAGAAGCCGGATCCGGAGGGGCAGCCGGCCATCACGAAATGGCGGGTATTGGGACGGAGCTCATCTCGCGCGACCGTGCAGGCGGACTCGTCTGGCTCCGCTGCGCCTCCTTCCCACCCTGAAGGGGAGGAGACACAAAACCTGACCTGGCTCGCCATGGAACCGCTGACCGGCCGCACCCACCAATTGCGCGTGCATGCGGCAGCCATGGGCTGGCCGATCGTCGGCGACAACATCTACGGCAACGGTCCGCGCTTCGGCGAGCCGCGGCTGCATCTGCATGCGCGCGAGATTTCGATCCCGCTCTCGAAGAACAAGCCGCCGGTGCAGGTCACCGCACCGGTTCCGGCGCACATGATGGAACGGCTGCAGCAATGCGGCTTCCTGGGAGCCTGAGCGACATCGCGATCGCGGCGCTCAGCGCCAATCGCCGGGCTCGCCAGCGGGTCGCTGCTCGGCGTGGCGCCGGTCACGCATCGCCGACGGGCCGATCACATTGCTCGAAGCGGCGGGGACCCGACCATCGCGGAGATAGCGGAAGATGAAGGGGCCGCCGAAATCGGGCAGGGTGAATGCAACCTTCCCGGTGGTGCCCTCCCCCACGGTCTGACGGGATACCAGCCGCCGCTCCGCCTCGCGCAGCATCACCAGCCCATCATCGTCGTCATCCGCTGTGAACAGGCCGATCAGATCGCGCGCGGAATGTCCGGCCGGCGCACTCCAATTCACGGTGACGGCAGAACCCAACGGAACGGCGCCGACGGTCGGGCCGGGCGCCACGCCGGCAGGCGTCGCATTGACCGTGTAGGGGACCCAGCCGCCCAGCACGAAAGCCGGATCGCGATACTGCGCCGCGATTCCGGGCAGGATCTGCAGCGAACAGGGCAGACGACGACTGGTGTCGACCGGGTTGCCACCAAGGTCCGTACTGCCGAATTCCCAGAAATGCACCAGCAGTGCGTTGGCGCAGCTGACCGTGCTCGGATTGAGCTGGAAGCCCGCCGGGATGATCATGCCGTCCATCGCATTGTCGATGAACACGGCTTCGCTGTAGGGAAAGCGCAGCGGCTCGATACGGCTGAGATAAGTGGTGCCGTCGGGCACGCCGGCAGCGCGCGTGAACCGGTTGCCGACATAGACGAAGCCATGGACGGTGTTGTCGTTGCGGACCTGGGACAGGTAGCCGGTGTGGAGCAATCTCAGCTCGTTGTTCTGAAAAAACGCCGCGCCGGTGCCCCAGGTGAAATCCACGTCTCCCGCGATCAGGCTGTTGGTGACGAATCCGGAGGTCTGCAGCCGCAACGTATCCTGGAAGCTCGAGAGCGTGACCCGGTTCAGCAGGATGCGCGCATTGTTGCCCCGGAACGCTTCGGCCTGGGTGCCGCCATAGGGCGTGGTGTTGTCCAGCGTGATGTTCTCCAGCGTGAAGTCCGAAGCCTCCACGCCGAACAGGGCCCGCCAACAATTGTAGAGATCCGGAGTGCCGGGGATGCGGCGCTGCGGACATTGATTGCTGCTGTTGGAGACCGGCGCGACGTTGAAATGATCGTTGTTCGGATATTGGATGACGGTGGCGTCGCGATCCTCGCCGCGAACGGTGATGAAGGGCTTGTCGGCGGAGACATAGTCGATCTCGTTGTAGGTGCCGGGCTTCACCGCGATCGTCACCGGCCGCGCATTGTTGGCGGGCACGAGGTCGATCGCACCCTGCACGGTGCAAACGTCTCCGCGGCCGTCAGCCGCAACGGTGATCCGATCGCGCTGCTGCCGCCGAGCATGCCTGGTGGTGAAGCGCCACGCGCCGGGGCTCACGCCGCCGAACCCCTCGGCCGCACTCAGCACCGACGGATCGACCGTGACCGTGTATTTCGTGTCATAGGCAAGCTGCCGATGCAGTGTGATGATCGCATCGTTGCCGCTGACCAGAACCGGAAAGTAGTTGAACTGATGCACCACGCCGCTGTCCGACACCGCGCCGCCGATCGGCCGCTGCGCGTCGGCGGGATTGGCAAGATCGATGCTGTCGACCAGCGTGCCGTCCTCGGTCAGCACGCGGATCGTCCCCGTATTGCCGACGGTCGGCGGGTTGGCGAAGGTAATGGACAGCTGCGTATCGGCGCAGACATGGCGCGCCCCCGGCAGTGGCGACAGGTCCGCAGCCAGCGCAGCGCCATCCGCCAGAAGGAGCAGAAGGAGCAGAAGTGTGCTGGCGGCGACCAACATCCAGCCACGTCCCAGTTCGGCGATGAAAGGCAGCTGAAACGGCGCGAGCAAACTCGCCCGCAGAGATACGGCTGATCTCATGGCGTCCACCCCTTCATGGCTTCCATTCCGAAGCTCGCTTTACGGGTGCAACCTAAGCGGATTTTCGCGCTGGAATTGATCCATTGATTGACTTGATCGATGCGGAGTGAGCATCACTGCCGGCCGTGTGCACTGCATCGCTCGCCGCCAGACGGCCTTTGCTCGATTTGCCGGACCAGACCTACGAGCTGGCAATCAGCGCCATCATGCCCTGCAATCGCAAGGCGCTGCACCGCGCCTTCGCCTCACCTTCCACTGTCAGCATCCGCGCAAGCGGATGATCCAGTAAGCCGCGGCTGTCGTGGGTCTTCCGAACCGTCACCGCGTACTGGATCGCCCGGTTGAACCGGGCGATGACAGCGAGGGTTGGACTAGCAGCTTCACCCCATCATGCCCGATCATCGTGAGCTGCTGTACCGCGCCGAGGGACGCGCCGCTGACCGCCACCGGCAAGTAGTGCTCGGTCCGGCCCTGGCTATCGCTCTCGATCAGCACATCGCGCTGACAGCCGACCTCCGCCTCCAGCCGGCGCCGCAGCGCGGCCTCACCCGCGGCACGCAGCCGCCGCGCGCGCTCGCGGATGACGGCGCCATCGACCTGCGGCATCCGCGCGGCCGGCGTGCCGGGCCGCGGTGAATAGGGAAACACGTGCAGGAAGGTGAGGCCGCATTGCTCGACCAGATCGAGCGAGCGGGCAAACATCTCCTCAGTCTCGGTCGGAAAGCCGGCGATCAGGTCGGCGCCGAGCGTGACGTCCGGCCGCAGACGCCGCACCTGTGCGCAGAAATCGATCGCGTCCTGGCGCAGATGCCGCCGCTTCATCCGCTTCAGGATCATATCATCGCCCGACTGCAGCGACAGATGCAGATGCGGCATCAGCCGGGCATCCGAAGCCAACGCATCGAGCAGATCGGCGTCCGCCTCGATCGAATCGATCGAGGAGATGCGAAGACGCTGTAGCTCCGGCACATGCCGCAGGATCTGTTGCACCAGACGGCCGAGTTTTGGCGCGCCCGGCAGGTCGGCACCATAGCTCGTGAGATCGACGCCGGTCAGCACGATCTCGGCATGGCCGCGCTCCACCAGCGTGCGGACCTGGTCGACGACCGCACCCATCGGCACCGAACGCGAATTGCCGCGGCCGAACGGAATGATGCAGAAGGTGCAGCGATGGTCGCAGCCGTTCTGCACCTGGACGAAGACGCGCGGCAGGCCGCGCTGGAAGCCGTCGAGGAGATGCGGCGCCATCTCCCTCACCGCCATGATGTCGGAGACCGCAACCTTTTCCGATGCGTCGATGCCGAAGCGCGGCCCAGCCAGCGCCTGGCGCGTGGCATGCCATGCGGCCGCATGCAGCTTGTCGTCATTGCCCAGGACGCGATCGACCTCGGGCATGGCGGCAAACATGTCTGATTGTGTCTGCGCGGCGCAGCCGGTCACGATGATGCGCGCCTCGGGCCGCTCGCGCTTCAGCTTGCGGATCGATTGCCGCGCCTGCGCCACGGCCTCATTGGTCACCGCGCAGCTGTTGATGACGATGGTATCAGCCAAGCCCGCGGCGTCGGCCTCGCGCGCGATCAGCTCGGATTCGAAAGCGTTGAGGCGACAGCCGAAGCTGACCACATCGACCGGCACGGCGTCACGCCAGGGATGCGAATAGGGAGGGCTCGAACACGCCCTCATATTCGAAGCTCGCCGTTCCCGTCATCAGCACGTGGTCATCGCGCTCGCGCCATTCGATGGTGAGTTCGCCGCCGGGCAAGGTCACCTGCACGGTCCGGTTAACCCGCTTCAGCCGTGCGGCCGCAACCGCGGTCGCGCAAGCCGCCGAGCCGCAGGCCTTGGTGAGTCCGGCGCCGCGCTCCCAGGTACGGATCGTGATGTGGTCGCGATCGACGACATGGGCGAGCGTGATGTTGGCGCGTTCGGGAAAGATCGGATGATTTTCCAACAGCGGCCCAAAGCGGCCGAGATCATAGGCGTTGACGTCCTCGACCCAGAAGATCGCGTGCGGATTACCCATGCTGACGACCGAGGGCGAATGCAGGATCGGCGCATCGATCGGCCCGATCTGCAGCTCGATATAGCGGGTGTCGCGGAACTCCTCGGCCAGCGGAATGTCCTGCCAGCCGAACTTCGGCACGCCCATGTCGACGGTGTACAGATCGGACGAAGGTCCCTGCCAGCAGTTCAGGAGGCCCGCGCGGGTCTCGAAAGTCGCGGTCGCCTGGCCAGTGTTTTCGAACACCCGCCGGACCACGCAGCGCATGCCGTTGCCGCAGGCGCCGGCTTCGGAACCGTCATTGTTGTAGATGCGGATGAAGGCCTCGGTGCCGGCAAGCCGCGGCGGCTGCAGCACCATCAGCTGATCGAAAGGAACATGCGAGGCCACCGCGCGCGCCTCCGCGGGCGTGACCACATGCTTGGAATCCCGCAGGTCGAGAACGACGATCTCGTTCCCGATCCCGTTCATCTTGGCGAAGGCGTGGTCAGCGAGCGTGCTCATGAAAATATCCAAATTGTGTCCGCCTTATATGGCGAATGGCGAGCCATTGACCAGCCCGCCCCGTAATGGGCACATGACGCATCTGTCAGAGGACGATCAGGACCGGGCGTGATACGAACCCGGCCGTTCGCCGGCATGAACCGGGCAATGATGCACGGCCCTGGAGAATAATTGAATGGATGTCAGTACCTTCCGCCGCATTCTGGCCGTAACCTCAGTCGCCCTCGCATTCGCTATCACGGCCGCTGAGGCACAATCGCCGTCGGCTTCGCCTGCGCCTGCAGCGTCAGCCAGTCCGGTGCCTGCCCCAAGCGCCAGCCCCTCGCCCGCGGTTTCGGCCGCGCCTGTGCCTGCCGCTTCCGCGAGCCCCGCGCCCGCGGCGAGCCCGGCTCCGGCAGCCAGCGCCAGCCCGTCGCCGTCAGCCACCTCGGCACCACCGCCGGCCGCTGCGCAAGCGCCTGCAACGCCGCCCGCGGCGGCGCAGGCCCAGCCCGAAGATGCGTTCGGCGAGGAGACCACGCTCGCGCCGAAGAAGGTCCTGATCGCCAAAGGCAGCGCCAACTGGGATAATGCGTTCGATACCCTGATCGACGCTTTCAAGTCGCTGTCGGGCCTGCTCGACAAGCAGGGCATCAAGCCGGCCGGCAACGGCATGATCGTCTACACCTCGACCGACGACACCGGCTTCACCTTCATGGCCGAGATTCCGATCGATCAGGAGCCGAAGAACCTCGGCAAGGGCATGAGCATCGGCCAGTCGCCGGAGGGCAAGGCGCTCAAATTCGTCCATCGCGGGTCCTACGACAACATGGACAACACCTATGAGGCGATCACCAATCACCTCGACGAGCGCAAGCTGGAAGCCAAGGACACTTTCATCGAGGAATATCTGACCGATCCCTTGAAGACCGCCGAGGACAAGCTCGTCATCAACGTCTATGTGCCGCTGAAATGATGGATATGACCGCTCGCTTCAGGCTTGCTCTTGTCGTCGCGGCATGTGCGGCGACTCCCGCTTTGGCGCAGGAGCCCGCGCGGCTGGATTTTCCGCCGGCGATTTCGGTGAGCGGCGAGGCCACCGTCTCGGCGCCGCCGGATCTCGCCCAGATCGACGCCGGTGTCGCGTCCGATGCCAAGACCGCGCGCGAGGCGGCCGAGGCCAATAACACCGCGATGGCCAAGGTCCTCCAGGCGCTGAAAGCCGCCGGCGTCGAGGACAAGGACTATCAGACCTCGCGGCTGTCGCTGCAGCCGCAATATGCGCCGAACCGACCTGGGCAATCGACCGTCGTGGGCTATCGCGCCAGCAATCGCGTGACGATCAAGCTGCGCGATGTGACCAAGGTCGCCAGCGTGATCGATACGGTGGTCAGCGCCGGCGCCAACGACGTCGGCAACATCAATTTCAGCGTTGCCGAGCCGTCCAAGCTGCTCGACCAGGCGCGCGAGAAGGCCGTGGCCGATGCCCGGCGCAAAGCCGAGATCTATGCCAAGGCCGCCGGCGTCACGCTCGGAACGCCCTTGAGCATTTCCGAGGACGGCACACCGCCGCCGGTGTTCCGCGTCAAGACGCTCGCCGCGCCAATGGCCGCAGCCGCCACGCCGGTTGCGCAGGGCGAAGAGACGCTGTCCATCACGGTCAGCGTCATCTGGGCGATCAAGCAGGGGCAGTAGTTCGGCTCCAATCTCCATCGCCGCTGATTGGGCTCACAACTGCCGCTATAAGTTCAGTGTCGTCCCGGCGAACGCCGGGACCCATAACCACCGGCTACCAACGTCTGGCGAGCTGTGGCTCCAGCATTCGCGACAACTAACGATGGTGTTTATGGGTCCCGGCTCGCGCTTCGCTTGGCCAGGACGACACCTGTTTAGATCTCGCGACCTAATTAAATCTCCACCACCTGCCCCGGCTTCAGCACCGCAAACCGCTCGCGCGGAATGCCTGCTTCATCCAGCGCCGCATGCAGCGCATGGACCGGCGCGTCGATCGCCTCATCGGTGAGCTGGAACGTGCCGTGGTGATGCGCGAGCGCGGCGTCCGCGCCGCAATCCCTTAGCGCCTGCACGGCGTCGGCGGGGTTCATATGCTGGTCCTGCATGAACCAGCGCGGCTCGTAGGCGCCGATCGGCAGGATCGCGAGCTTGAGCGGCGCATGCGCTTCCGCGACGCGGCGGAAATGCGCCCCCGTGCCGTAGCCGGAATCGCAGACGATGTAGATCCTGCCCGCCGGAGTCTCCAACACGAAGCTCGCCCACAGCGCCATGTTGCGATCGAAGATGCCGCGCGCCGTCCAGTGCCGCGTCGGCACCAGCGTCACCGCGATCTCCTCGTTGAGGGTGACACGATCATGCCAATCATAGGCCTCGGCGCGGATCTTCGGGATCCTCGCCGTCATGGCGAGATCATTGCCGAGCGGCGTGACCACGCGCGGGGCGAACCTCGCCGTGAGCCGTGACAGCGTCCTGATGTCGAGATGGTCGTAGTGGCCATGCGACACCAAGACGATGTCGATGTCCGGCAGCGCTTCGAAGGCGATGCCCGGATCATTGTGCCGCTTCGGCCCGGCGAACGTGAAGGGCGAAACCCGTTCCGACCAGACGGGGTCGACGAGGATGTTGAGCCCGCCGGCCTGGATCAGCCAGCTCGCATGCCCGACGAAGGACAGGCGCACACTGCCGCCATTGACCCGCGCCGGCGGCGCGTCCGCGTGCGGACTCGGTGCCCATGCCGGCCATTTCGCCCGCTCTCGGCGCCCGTCGAACTGCCAGCGCAACACGTGGGACAGGGACTTGGGCGGGGCGCCGTCGGGATCGTAGAACCGCTTGCCATCGAAATGATCGGTGATCGGACCGGAATAGGTCTTGGAACGGCGCGCCAATCTCATCCCCGCAACAATCGGAATACCTCAGGTCCGGCAACAGGTAAGGCGCCGCTCCCGGTCCGGCAATGTCGGGCCGGGGCGCAAGTTTCCTTGACTTTTCGCCGGCTTGAGGGTTTAAGGCGGCCTCTTTATCGGAAAGTCTCATCTTTTCGAGCCACCGACTGGTCCTGGAGACCGGAGGTCAACGCCCGACAGCGCTGTGCGCCCTCGGGCGCGAAAGTGTTTGGACGATCGGGTTTCGGCATTATCTGCCGAAATATAAATGGTCGTCATGCCCCGCGTAGGCGGGGCATCCAGTACGCCGCAGCGCCTCGGATCAAGCCGCGCTGCTTCGGAATACTGGATCACCCGCCTTCGCGGGTGATGACGGTCGAGACATTCAAGCGCCTGCGCTGAGCAGGACAAAGGACGAAGCAAGTGTTCGACAATCTGTCGGAAAGGCTTGGCGGCATTCTCGATCGGCTGACGGGGCGTGGCTCCCTGTCGGAGGCCGACGTCGATGCCGCGATGCGCGAAGTCCGCCGGGCGCTGCTTGAGGCCGACGTCGCGCTCGAAGTTGTCAGAAGCTTCACGGACCGCGTGCGCGAGCAGGCGATCGGCGCCACCGTCGTCAAGTCGGTCACCCCCGGCCAGATGGTGGTCAAGATCGTCCATGACGAGCTGGTGAACACGCTCGGCGCGGACGGCCAGACCATCGACCTCAACTCCGTGCCGCCGGTGCCGATCATGATGGTCGGCCTGCAGGGCTCCGGTAAGACCACGACGACGGCCAAGCTCGCCCGCCGCATGACCCAGCGCGACAAGCGCAAGGTGCTGATGGCCTCGCTCGACGTCTACCGTCCCGCCGCGATGGAACAGCTCGCCGTGCTCGGCCGCGACCTCGAGGTCGCGACGCTCCCGATCGTCGAGGGCCAGAAGCCGGCGCAGATCGCCCGCCGCGCGCTGGAAGCCGGCAAGCTCGGCGGCTACGACGTGGTGCTGCTCGACACCGCCGGCCGCACCACGCTCGACGAAGAGATGATGAAGGAGGCGGCCGAGATCAAAGCGGTCGCCAATCCGCATGAGGTGCTGCTGGTCGCGGACTCCCTGACCGGCCAGGACGCGGTCAATCTGGCGCGCGCGTTCGATAGTCGCGTGGGCCTGACCGGCATCGTGCTGACGCGGGTGGACGGCGATGGCCGCGGCGGCGCCGCGCTGTCGATGCGCGCGGTCACCGGCAAGCCGATCAAGCTGATCGGCACCGGCGAGAAGACCGATGCGCTGGAGGACTTCTATCCCTCCCGTATTGCCGGCCGCATCCTCGGCATGGGCGACATCGTCTCGCTGGTCGAGAAGGCCGCAGCCAATATCGACGCCGAAAAGGCCGCTCGCGCCGCCGAGAAGATGCGCAAGGGTCAGTTCGACCTCAATGACATGCGCGAACAGCTCCAGCAGATGTCGCAGATGGGCGGCATCAGCGGATTGATGGGCATGATGCCCGGCATCGCCAAGATGAAGAACCAGATCGCGGCTGCCGGCATCGACGACAAGATCATCAAGCGCCAGGTCGCGATCATCGACTCGATGACGCGCGAGGAGCGCAAGCATCCGGACCTGCTGAAGGCCAGCCGCAAGAAGCGCATCGCCGCCGGCTCCGGCCAGAATGTCGAGCAGGTCAACAAGCTCTTGAAGATGCACCGGAACATGGCCGACATGATGAAGGCCATGAGCTCCGGCAAGCGCGGGCCTTTGGCCGGCATCGCGCAGGCGATGGGCTTCGGCGGCGGCATGCCGACGCCGTCGCCCGAGCAATTGAAGGCGCTTGCCGAGAAGATGCCGGGCGGCCTGCCGGCAGGCGGCCTGCCGGCAGGCGGATTGCCGAATCTGCCGAAGGATTTGCCCGCCGGTCTGCGCGGTGGACTGCCCAATCTGCCGGGCCTCACCGGTCTGTCCGGCAAGCCGATGCTGCCCGGCCTCGGCCTCCCTCCGGGGAAGAAGAAATGAGGATCCGCTCCTCTCTCCGTTCGTCATTCCGGGATGCGACGAAGTCGCGAGCCCCGGAATGACGTCCTCACTCAACGCGTAAACCAATCGACCAAACGACACTCAGGAGACCCTTATGTCAGTCGTCATTCGCCTCGCGCGCGCCGGTACCAAGAAGCGCCCAGTCTATCACGTCGTCGTCGCCGACTCGCGCTTTCCGCGCGACGGCCGCTTCATCGAGCGCCTCGGCCATTTCAATCCGCTGATGCCGAAGGACAACGAGGCGCGGCTGAAGCTCGACATGGAGAAGACGAAGAGCTGGCTCGCCAAGGGCGCCCAGCCGTCGGATCGCGTGGCGCGTTTCCTCGATGCCGCCGGCGTCAAGAAGCGCGAAGCGCGCAACAACCCGGAAAAGGCCGTGCCGCGCAAGGAGCGCAAGGCGCAGGCCGAAGCCGCCGCCAAGGGCTAAGTCGCCTTGAACAGCACGGCCTCACGCTTCAAGGTGCACGGTTTGCGCCGTGCTCCTCGGCATGAGGATTTCGCGCCTCGTTCTGAGGCCCCGCGGAGCGGCGTCGCGAAGGACGAGGCCCGCTAATGTCCCAGAAGATCTGCGTCGCCAGGATCGGCGCCGCGCATGGCGTGCGCGGCGAGGTTCGCTTATGGACCTTCACCGAGGATCCGCTCGCCGTCCTGCATTATGGTCCGCTGACCACCAAGGATGGCGGCCGCAGCTACGAAGTGGCGAAGGCGCGCGAGGCGAAAGATCATCTGGTCGCAACGATCAAAGGCGTCACCGACCGCAATGCGGCCGAACGGCTCAACGGCCTTGAGCTCTATGTGCCGCGCGACCGGCTGCCCGAGACCGACGACGACGAATATTATCACGCCGACCTGATCGGACTGGCCGCGGAGACCACCGCCGGCGAACCGCTCGGCCGCGTCATCGCGATCCATAATTTCGGCGCCGGCGATATCATCGAGATCGCGCCACCGTCGGGCAGCACGATCATGCTGCCGTTCTCCAACGCCGTGGTGCCGACCGTCGACATCGCAGGCGGTCGCGTCCTGATCGAGCTGCCGGCGGAGATCGAAGGCGATGAACGCGATGACGATCGTGATCAGGGAATTGAATCCACCTCCACTCCCACCGCGGGTCGTCCCCGCGAAAGCGGGGACCCATAACCACAGGATTTCGTTTTGCGAAGGCTGGAGCGACAGTTCGCCTTTGCCACATGAGCCGGTGGATCTGGGTCCCAGCTCGCGCGGAGCCTGTCATCGGGCCGCGCATTCGCGCGGACCCGTTGGCTTGGCCGGGACGACATCGGAGCTATAATCCGCGCTGACGGTGAAATCGGAGCACGCGCATGACGACGCACAAAGCCTGGCGCCTGCACGCCCCGAATGATCTTCGCCTTGACGAGGTGGAGACGCCGCCCCCCGCCGCGGACGGCGTGATCGTCCGCATCGAAGCCGCCATGGTGCTCTCCTACACCAACAAGGTGGTCGCAGGCGCGCTGCCCTACGCCTTGCCGCCGATGCCGTTCGTGCCCGGCACCAATGCGATCGCGCGCGTGATTGCCGCGGGCGACACTATCAGCCATGTCAGCGCAGGCGACCGCGTGTTCCTGAGCCCGCATCTGCGCGCCGATGTGCCGGACCCCGAGCCGCCGCAGATCCTGATCGGCCTGACCAGCATGGGCAACTCCGAGGCCGCGCTCGGTTTGCAGGCGCGCTGGCGCGACGGCGTGTTTGCGGAGATCGCGCATTGGCCCGCGGCCTGCGCCACGCCGCTCGGCGGCCTCGATGACCGTCCGGCGACGGAACTGATCGGCCTCGCCAAGCTGATCGTGCCGTTCGGCGGGCTGCAGCGGCTGAACTTGCGCGGCGGCGAGAGCGTGATCATCAATGGCGCCTCCGGCTATTTCGGCTCCGGCGCAGTGCTGCTCGCGGTCGCGATGGGCGCCGGCCGGGTCATCACCGTGGGGCGCAAGCGCGAGGCGCTGGAGCGATTGACCGAAGCTTTTGGCGCGCGCGTGGTCCCTGCGGTCGTCGCCGGCGACGATGCCGCGAAAGATGCGGCGATCATCCGCCATGCCGCAGGTGGCGGCGCCGATGTCGCGCTCGACCTGCTCGGCCAGGCCAAGAGCACCTCCACCACGCTGGCGACATTGCGCGCGCTCAAGCGCGGCGGGCGCCTGGTGCTGATGGGCAGCGCCACGGTGCCGCTCGAATTATCGTTCGGCGAGATGCTGGCGAATGATTGGGAGGTGGTCGGCCAGTTCATGTACGAGCGGACCGCCCCCGGCAAACTGGCATCGCTCGCCCGCGAAGGCCTGCTTGACCTCGGCAAGATTGTCGTCACCACCTTTCCGCTCGCCGATTTCCCGCGCGCCATCGCGGCAGCGGCGATGATGCAGGGGCTCGATCTCACCGCGCTCGTGCCGTAACAGATCCGGCATGACCGAAGCTCCGACGCCTTCAAAGGCTCCTCTGAACGCCCCTTGGCGCGCCACCGTCCTGACCCTGTTTCCGGACATGTTTCCGGGGCCACTGGGTGTCAGCCTGGCCGGGCGCGCGCTCACCGCAGGCCTTTGGACGCTGGAGGCGCGCGACATCCGCGCATCCGCCACCGACAAGCATCGCAGCGTTGACGACACCCCGGCCGGCGGCGGGCCCGGCATGGTGCTGCGCGCCGACGTGCTGGCCGCAGCAATCGATGCTGCCGCCATCGCGCCCGACCGCCCGCGGCTTCTGATGAGCCCGCGCGGCCGGCCGCTGACCCAGGCGCTGGTCCAGGACCTTGCCGCCGGCCCTGGCCCGCTGATCATCTGTGGCCGCTTCGAGGGGATCGACCAGCGCGTCATCGAAGCCCGCGAGTTGATAGAGGTCTCGATCGGCGACTACGTGCTTTCGGGCGGCGAGATCGCGGCGCTGGCCCTGATCGACGCCTGCGTGCGGCTGCTGCCCGGCGTGATGGGCAAACTGGAATCCGGCACCGACGAGAGCTTCTCCGACGGCCTACTGGAATACCCACAATATACCCGACCGCAGTTGTTCGAGGGCCGGCCGATCCCGGACATCCTGCTCTCGGGCGATCACGCCAAGGTGGCGGCGTGGCGGCGCGCCGCCGCCGAGGAACTGACGCGCGCAAGGCGTCCCGACCTCTGGGCCAGCAGATCCGAGGAGCGACACGAACAAAACGGGACCGGCCAAAAAACGCCAAAAAACACGACAGACGGGTGACAAGCGCTCGGCTTTGCCTTATAGGAGCGCTCAATTCCGCAAGTGACGGCAGGAACAAGCGCAGCCCGCGGGTAGCAGCTGGGCGCGCCGCCGATGGAGATTTACCCGTGAACCTGATCCAGCAGCTCGAAAAAGAGCAGTACGACAAGCTGTCCGCCACCAAGGACATTCCGGATTTCGGACCTGGCGACACCGTGATCGTGAACGTCAAGGTTGTCGAAGGCGATCGCACCCGCGTGCAGGCCTATGAAGGCGTCTGCATCGGCCGCTCCGGCGGCGGCATCAATGAGAGCTTCACGGTGCGCAAGATCTCCTATGGTGAGGGCGTGGAGCGCGTGTTCCCGATCCTGTCGCCGATGATCGACTCGATCAAGGTCGTGCGCCGCGGCAAGGTGCGCCGCGCCAAGCTGTATTACCTGCGCAGCCTGCGCGGCAAGTCGGCCCGCATCGTCGAGAAGCAGGACCGCCAGACCGCCGTCAACGAGTAAGCGCGGCAACATCGGTTGTGAGAAAGCGCGGGCATGTCCCGCGCTTTTTTGTTTTCAAACACCGTCATTCCGGGGCAGCCCCGAAGGGCCTGAACCCAGAATCCTGATATGGCTCGATCACTTCGAGATTCCGGGTTCGCTCGCTGACGCAAGCGCCCCGGAATGACGGCGAAGAGACGGCGCATCGCTTGGCTCACGCAAACGCATCTCGCACTCCGCGCCGTGCGTGCTATATATCTTCCTCAAATGGTTCTAAATCGCTCTCATATGGCTTGCCGCCGCGTCGTGATCGACGACCGCAGCCGGCTGCCCGGGCGCTTCTTCGGACGGTTCGCGACATCAGCGACCTCGGAGCTTACGCGCGCGCTGTAAGCCGCAGCGCCGATCTCCTTTGTTCCTTTTCCCGCGCGTCACACGCGCGTCCCTCGTTCAAGCCATTCAAGCCTTAGCCCGGGAGCACCTGCTCATGTCCAAACCCACCACGCTGTACGACAAGATCTGGAACGATCATCTGGTGCACGAAGCCGAGGACGGCACCTGCCTGCTCTATATCGACCGCCACCTGGTGCATGAGGTGACCTCGCCGCAGGCCTTCGAAGGGCTGCGCGCGACCGGCCGCAAGGTGCACGCGCCGGAGAAGACGCTCGCGGTGGTCGATCACAACGTGCCGACCACCGATCGGACCAAGCCGAACCCCGACCCTGAAAGCATCGAGCAGATCAAGGCGCTGGCCGAGAACGCCAAGGAATTCGGCATCGAATATTACAACGAGTTCGACCGTCGCCAGGGCATCGTCCACGTGATCGGCCCCGAGCAGGGCTTCACATTGCCGGGAACCACGATCGTCTGCGGCGACAGCCACACCTCGACGCATGGCGCGTTCGGCGCGCTGGCGCATGGCATCGGCACCTCCGAGGTCGAGCACGTGCTGGCGACCCAGACCTTGATCCAGAAGAAGGCCAAGAACATGCGCGTCACGGTCGACGGCCAGCTGCCGGAGGGCGTGACGGGCAAGGACATCATCCTCGCCATCATCGGCGAAATCGGCACCGCGGGCGGCACCGGCTACGTGCTGGAATATGCCGGCGACGCTATCCGCGCGCTGTCGATGGAAGGCCGCATGACTGTGTGCAACATGTCGATCGAAGGTGGCGCGCGCGCCGGCCTGGTCGCGCCCGATCAGAAGGCGTTCGACTTCCTGCGCGATCGTCCGAAGGCGCCGAAGGGCGCAGCCTGGGATGCGGCGATGCGCTATTGGGAGAAGCTGCGCTCCGACGAGGGCGCGCATTTCGACCATGAGATCCGGCTGGATGCCGCCAAGCTGCCGCCGATCGTGACCTGGGGCACTTCGCCGGAAGACGTGATCTCGGTGACCGGCATCGTGCCTGATCCCGACAAGATCGCGGACGAAGCCAAGCGGCTGTCGAAGCATCGCGCGCTGAAATATATGGGCCTCGCGGCCGGCACGAAGATCACCGATATCAAGCTCGACCGCGTCTTCATCGGCTCCTGCACCAACGGCCGCATCGAGGATCTGCGCGCAGCCGCCAAGATCGCCGAAGGCAAGACGGTCAGCGCCCACGTCAATGCGATGGTCGTGCCGGGCTCCGGCATCGTGAAGGAGCAGGCTGAAGCCGAGGGGCTCGACAAGATCTTCATCAAGGCCGGCTTCGAATGGCGTGAGCCCGGCTGCTCGATGTGCCTTGCCATGAACCCGGACAAGCTGAAGCCGGAAGAGCGCTGCGCCTCGACCTCGAACCGCAATTTCGAAGGACGCCAGGGCTTCAAGGGCCGCACCCATCTGGTGTCGCCTGCGATGGCAGCGGCGGCCGCGATCGCCGGCCATTTCGTCGACGTCAGGGATTGGCGCTAACAGCTATCTTTGTTGCAGCACGACACCCGGCAAAATTTGCCGGCAATCGAGCGCGGTGGCCAGACCCGGACACCGCGTTTTCGTATCGGCTCAATCCGACGGGCTTCCGCAAGGACTCCTTAAAGATCCGCACGCACAGTACGCCATCAAGCATGACGCCGCGTCTGGCGAGGAGCGTGCAATGGCCAACAAGCCGGAATTCGTCGATCTCGTTCGCGACGCAACCCGTCAGCGCCGGCGTACGCAGCCGCGCAAGATCATCGCCAAGCCCGAAGTGGCCAAGGAAGAGAAGCGGCTCTCCAACTGGCCGCCGGGACGGTTTGCGAAGTGGCGGCTGCAGACGCTAGTGCCGTGGAAGCTGTCGGTGAAGAACTGGCAGTTCAAGGATTGGCTCTGAGGCGCACCGCGCCCCATCAGCAATATCACCTGGCGATCAAGATAAAAGGGCGCCGCAGCGGCGCCCTTGTTGTTCGACCCATTGATCCCGTCGGCTGCGATCCGATCGGTCGCGCGTCACCAATAGCGCCAGTGGCGGTGATGACGATGATGCCAGTGGTGCCACCTGTGCCAGTGGCGATAATGGCAGACGCGGCGTGGGCCGTAATAGGTCCAGATGACCCGGCAGCGACGGTAGGGATAGTAGTAGCCGGTGTCGTAGGGGTAGTAGTAGCCGCCGAAGAAATGCCGGCGATGATGATGGAAGTACGGCCGGTAGGCGAAGTGGCGATGATAACCGCCATAGCGGATGCCGCCGCCATGAAACACCGGCCCACCATGAAATCCGCCGCCGTGAAATCCGCCGGCGCGGAAACCTCCGCCATGGAAGACCGCACCGCCGCCATGAAAAGCCGGCCCGCCGTGAAAACCACCACCGTGGAAAGCGGGGCCTCCGCCACCATGGAAGCCACCACCGCCGCCACGGAAGCCGCCGGCTCCGCCGTGGAAACCTCCACCTCCACCGCCGCCGTGGAAGCCGCCACCACCGCCACCACCTCCGGGCCCGCGAACTTGAATGGCGGGCGCATCGGCCGGCTCAGGCGAAGCTGGTCGCGCGCCGGGACTGATCAACGACATCGCCTGTGTTGGACGATCAGGCACCGCAGCAAGCGCGAGCACCGCGGCTGCAGCAAAGCTGAGGCGGCGAACCAGGCCACCTCCCGGATCTCTTGTCCTCATCATTGTCACTTCTCCCTGAGTGCTTCTCACGCAACGGAGAGCGTCGCCCGCATCGCGTCCCCGTTGGTCGAATAGAGTCGCCCCGAACATTAACGTAGTGATAGCGACGTGAATGCGGCATGAACGCTACACGCGACGCGTGTAGTTGCGCGCCGCTGCCGAGCAAAGCTCCGGCTATCCTGACGATGCTGCCCGCAACTGATAATGATGCGCAGCGCCTGTGATGCGACGCAATCACGCAGCTGATGCGAAGAAACTGCGGCTTGCCGATGTCGCGGCTGCCGTCACGCGCAGGCAGCTACCATGGCTTCCAGCCATAGACGAAGAACGGCGGAAATGGGCCGAGCGGTGCCGGCGCATAGAGGACCGGCCTGCCGCAATAGCGCAGCTGATCAGCGGGACGATGTGCGATGCGATGGGCATGATGACTGCGCGCGCCAACATCCGTCACAGCCTTGTGCCGTGCAACGCGCGCAATCTCCGCAGCAGCGCTCGTCGACCACAGTGTGGTCGATATCGCGACCAGGAGTGCGGCGCGTACCAGCGCGAGACCGATTGCGGTGCTCATAGCGGATCCTCTCTGCTCATCGCCTACAGATGACAACAGGCCCGGCAAACGGGCCTGTTGCATTCAGCGACCGGACCGCGCCGCGTCAGCCTATCACCAGTGACGGCGATGCCAATGGTGCCAGCGGCGATGCGGATGCCAGTGACGACGCCAGTGGTGGTGATGCCAGCGAACTTCAGTCGTCGGCGCGGCCGTACCCTGCTGCACAGCTGCAGCAGCGCCAGGATTGAGCAATGACAGCGCCTGCGCGCGCTCGGCGGGCACAGCCATCGCCAACATCGCGCCAACCGCCGCAACGCCCAAAAGCTTCGTCACAGTCATGAAGGTCTCCTTCGATCGCCTGACAGGTCACGCCGAGCGCCGCACAGCCGACTGAAGGTCGGATGACCGCGACGCGACGCAGATCAGGATCTCGAACGAGCGACGTGAAGAGTGTGAAAGATCCGCGCCGGAGAGCAGAATGCGCGCGCGACACGGCAGTTCCGCCCCGGCGCGCAACAAACTTCGCACTGTGTCGTGGCCGACACGAATGACGGGGCATTGCATTGGCCGGCAGTGAACCGGCTGAGCGAGCAGGTCAGGAACCCTTAGCCCCGCCGCCAGTAGCAGCTCATATGCGGCACGATCACGGTGCCGCTGGGCCTGAATTCCTGCACATAGTGGGCGTTACAGACTCGCACGGCATTCGGACCGGGATCGTAGTGTGGCACCACATCCGGCTGCCAATGCTCTTCCTCGCGCGGATAGATCGGGATGCGCCTTGAGCGCCGCTGGGCGGACAACTCAGTGCTCGCTCCGTCCCTTGAAACACCTGCATGGGTGCCGGCAGTGGACGGATCCGCCTGTGCCGTCGCGGACACGAGCGCCACGCCCATCAACGCGGTCCCGATCAAGGCCACCGTCATCCGCATCATCGCATCCGCCCCCACCGAAAATCGCCGTTTGACCGTCTCCGTTTTCGCACGCCGCGTCAACCGCCGCCGGCGGGCGAAAAGGTCATAATTCTCAAGATGCGCAGTCATCAAACCCGCGCTACAAGGCGGTAATGTGGACGGAGCTGAAGGCCCCCTCGCTCGCCGAGATCGAAGTCATCGCGCAGGGCGTCTTCGCGCGCCTGCCCGACCGCTTTCGCGCGCTGTGCGAGGGTATCGTCATCCAGATCGACGACTTCCCGACCGAGGAGGTGCTGGATGAGATGGAGGCCGACAGCGAGTTCGACCTGCTCGGCCTGTTCCAAGGCACCGGTTTGCCGTTCCGCAGCACTGACGACTTGCCGCGGCTGCCGAACATGATCTGGCTCTACCGCCGGCCGATCCTGGATTATTGGGCCGAGCACGATGAAACCCTCGGCCACATCATCCGCCATGTGCTGATCCACGAGATCGGCCACCATTTCGGGCTGTCGGACGATGATATGGCGGCGATCGAAGCCAAAGCCGACTGATCCGAGGCCGGTTGATCCCGGCCGATCGATCATGGCGGGCTGAAACGGAAGGCATTTTCCCTTTATCGTCAGGGCCAATCGCGCTACATCAGCGGCCTGCCCCACATTCGGAAGGTGCAATGATGGATAAATTCACCACGCTGGAAGGCGTCGCGGCGCCCTTGAAGATCATCAATGTCGATACCGACATGATCATTCCCAAGCAGTACCTGAAGACCATCAAGCGCACCGGCCTCGGCAAGGGCCTCTTTTCCGAACAGCGCTACAAGGACGACGGCAGCGAGAACCCGGACTTCGTGCTCAATCAGCCGGCCTATCGCAATTCCAAGATCCTGGTGGCCGGCGACAATTTCGGCTGCGGCTCGAGCCGAGAGCACGCGCCCTGGGCGCTGCTCGATTTCGGCATCCGCTGCGTGATCTCGACCTCGTTCGGCGACATCTTCTACAACAACTGCTTCAAGAACGGCATTCTGCCGATCCGCGTCTCGCAGGCCGATCTCGACAAGCTGTTCGACGACGCCGAACGCGGCGCCAATGCGACGCTCACCATTGACCTGGCAAAGCAGGAAATCCGCGGGCCCGACGGCGGCACCGTCAAGTTCGAGATCGACCCGTTCCGCAAGCACTGCCTGCTCAACGGCCTCGACGACATCGGGCTCACGATGGAGAAGAAGGCGGCGATCGACAGCTACGAGTCCAAGCTGAAGGCCGAGCGCGCCTGGGCGTGATCCACTTCGTCCGTGATAGCTTTGGGCCCTGGACGGTCGTCCGGGGCCTTTCGTTCGAGAGCGACCAACGCCAGTGACGCACGCCTTACCTGATATCGTCACCTTCTGGCGCGGGCCGCTCGACCAGCTGCGGCAGACCTGTCTGCGCTCGCAGCTTGCCGCAGGCCACAAGGTCACGGTCTACAGTTTCGATCCGCTGCCTGGATTGCCTGACGGCGTCGGCAATGCCGATGCGGAGGCGGTGCTGCCCTATTGCTTTTCCGAGCGGCTCCGCCCGCCGCAGCCCGACGGAAGCTGGCGGGACTGGACCACGCTGCAGTTCAGCGACTTCTTCCGCATCAGGCTGATGGCGCAAGGCGCTGGTGTCTGGCTGGATGCGGATGTCTTGCTGCTGCAGCCGATCCGGATCGATCCCACCAAGCCTTATTTCGCCTGGGAGCGGGGTCGCCAGATCGGGAATTCGGTGATCTATCTGCCGCCGGCTGACCCGATCGTGGCGGAGTTCGAAGCGCTCATGCAGCAGGACGAGCTCACGCCGAACTGGCTGTCGCTGTCGCACCGGGTGACCTTTGGCTTGCAGCGCCTGCGCGGCGGCTCGAAACGGCTGTCCGACATCCGCGTCGCCGTCTACGGCCCGGCGGCGCTGACCGCGCTCGCCCGCCGGCACGACCGGCTCCAGCACGTGTTGCCGAAGAAATCGTTCTACGCGGTTCACGCCGAGCCGAAGGCGTTTTTCGACCGCTCGGACTTCTCAGGGATCGTGAGCGACCCTGATATCATCGGCTTGCATATTTCTCCCAAGGGGCGCGGCGCCCTGCCGCCAGTCCCCGGAAGCCTGTATGGCTGGGCTGCAGAGCGCTTCGGACCATCAGCTCCTTGATCTGCCGCAACGTCCCGTTGCCGCCGCGATGCTTGATTGGCACCACTGATCGGAGGTGCCGCATGACCACGCAGACCAGACCATATCCCAGGGTGCAGTCCTTGATCGATATGTTCGCGCAATGGCTGAAGCATCGGCGTGAGCTCAGCGAGATCCGCCAGATGGACCGCGAGGACTTCGAGCGCATCGCGGCGGACCTGCAGGTGTCGCCGGGCGATCTCGACGAACTGGTTCAGCACGGCGAACACGCCGCCGACGAGCTGCCGCGGATGCTCAACGCCCTCGGCATCGACGAAGCCGCACTCGCCCGCACCGAGCCGATGGTTCTGCGCGATATGGAGCGCGTCTGCGCCCTCTGCCGCGACAAGCCACGCTGCCACCGTGACCTCGCGGCGGGCACCGCCGGCGCGCACTATGAAGACTATTGTCTCAACGCGCCGACGATCGACCGGCTCGGCAGCGACATCAAGCACGCCTGACACCATCCGTCGATCGCATGACATCGCGACAGAGTCACTCCACATGCACCGCAATATGCACCGCAATCCATGGATTCATCTCGGTGCTGCGATCCTGCTTGCGATTGCAGTCTTGGTCGTGATCCGGCTGCACAATGCCGGCGGCGCGACACCGGCGACCGACAGCGCGACGGCGGGCCACAAGCTTGCGGAGGCTTGGTGTACGGCCTGTCATGCAATCGATGGGCGCGGCGCCGGCGCTCAGGGCGCCGGGCCCGATTTCGTCGCAGTGGCCAATATGCCGTCGACGACCGAGCTGTCGTTGAAAGTGTTCCTGCAGAGCAGCCACGCCAACATGCCGAATATCATGATGACATCCGAGCAGCGAGGCGATCTCGTCAACTACATCCTCAGCCTGAAGCGGAAGTGAGGATTATTTCGCCGTCGCCGCGATCGCGTCCGCGATGGCGATCGTCCGTCGGGCCATGTCGGCATGCAGCCGCTCCACCATGCGGCCGTCGATCTGGATCGCGCCGCGGGCCGCGTTTTCCGGCAGATCGAACGCTGCGATGATCTTGCGGGCTTCGGCGACCTCCTGAGCCGGCGGGGTGAAGATCGCGTTGCACGTGTCGATCTGGCTCGGATGAATCAGGGTCTTGCCGTCGAAGCCGAGATCGCGCGCCTGGATGCATTCCTGCGCAAAACCGTCGGCATTGCCGAAATCGCTGTAGGGACCGTCGAGGATTTCGAGGCCATGGGCCCGTGCTGCGAGAATGCAATGGGTGATTATCGGCAGCATCGTTGAGCGGCCGGGCAGCATCCGGATCCGCGTCTCGCGCGAGATATCGTTCGGCCCGAACACGAAGCCGGCGAGGCGATGTTCGGATTCGCGTGCGGAGGCGGCGAGCTTGTCGGCATCGAGCACCGCCCGCGCGGTTTCGATCATCGCCCAGACCTTGAGCGAGGGGTCGGCGCCGACCTCGGCGAGACGATCGGTCACGGTGCGCAGATCTTCCACCGTCGAGACCTTGGGAACCAGAATGCCGTCCGGCGCAGCTTGGCCTGCCATGGCGACGTCGTCGCTCCACCACGGCGTATCCAGGCTGTTGATGCGGATCAGAAGCTCGCGACCGCCATAGCCGTCCGCGGCAACCGCCTTGGCGATCTGCTCCCGCGCGGCGGCCTTGGCATCCGGTCCGACCGAATCCTCGAGGTCGAGGATCAGCCCGTCCGCCGGCAGGTTACGGCCCTTTTCGAGGGCGCGCGCGTTCGAGCCGGGCATGAACAGGAGGCTGCGGCGCGGGCGGGTCATGGGCGCGTTTCCTTTGGAACAATCGGGCGCCACGCGATACCATTTCGAACCCTGGCCTGAAAGGCTTGTTCCTGCCCAAGACCTGTGATTAGGCATTTACCATGATCACGTTCCCGCAACGCCTACTCGACGGCTATCACGCCTTCGCCACCAACCGCCTCCCGACCGAACAGAGCCGCTACCGGGAACTGTCCGAACGCGGACAAGCCCCGGAGGTGATGGTGATCGGCTGCTGCGATTCCCGCGTCTCGCCCGAGGTGATCTTCGATGTCGGGCCGGGCGAATTGTTCGTGCTCCGCAATATCGCCAACCTGGTGCCGATCTACCAGCCCGACGCCAATGCGCACGGCGTCTCGGCGGCGCTGGAATACGCAGTTACGGTGCTGCGCGTAAAACACATCGTCATCCTGGGCCATGCCCAGTGCGGCGGCATCCGGGCCTTCGTCGACAAGATCGAGCCGCTGTCGCCGGGCGACTTCATCGGCCGCTGGATGTCGATGTTCATCAAGCCCGGCGAGGTGGTCGAGCAGCGCGAGCACGAGAGCATGGCCGAGTTCGTTACCCGGATCGAGAAGGCCGCGGTGTTTCGCAGCATCGAGAACCTGATGACGTTCCCATTCGTGCGTGCGCGGGTCGAGCGCGGCGAGCTGCAACTGCATGGCGCCTATTTCGGCGTCAAGGAAGGCTCGCTGTTCGTGCTCGACAAGGCGACCAAGCAGTTCAAGAGCGCAAGGGATAGCGAGTAGGAGTGGCGAGTAGCGAATGGGCCGTAGCGAATAGATATTCTTTCTTATTCGCTACTCACTATTCACCGCCATGATCGCTGCTGCTCCAGCGGTCAGAGATCGCGAGCATGAAAGCCGAGACCACGAACAGGAGATGCACGCCGACCAGCCAGGCGAGTCGGCTCGGCTCGAACACGGTATCGATGTTCATGAAGGCCTTCAGCACCTGAATGGCCGAGATCGCGACGATCGATGCCAGCAGCTTCTGTTTCAGGCCGCCGAACTGGATCTTGGTCATCCAGTCAGGCCAGTCGGGATGGCCACCCGGATCGATTTTCGAGACAAAATTCTCGTAGCCGGAAAACACCACGATCAGGATCAAATTGCCGGTCAGCGAGACGTCGATGAGGCTGAGCACGCCAAGGATGATATCGGACTCCTTCGAGCCCGGCGCATGCGCGATGAACTCCCACAGCAGCATGCAGAACTTCAGCAGCAGCACGGCGAGGCTGACGACGAGGCCGACATAAAACGGCGCCATCAGCCATCGGCTGTTGAAGATCAGGCTTTCGATGCCGCGCTCGATCCTGTTCGGCGCGTGTCTGCCGGCCTCCGGCGCCCCCTGCTCGCTCATGATGATCAGCGCCTCGCCGCACCTCCGGCCGCTCTCAGGCGGCCTTCTTCTTGGCGGTGATCAGCTTGCGGTTGATCAGCACCTCCGCGATCTGCACGGCATTCAGCGCGGCACCCTTGCGCAGATTGTCGGACACGCACCAGAAGGCGAGGCCGTTCTCTACCGTCGCGTCTTCGCGGATGCGGCTGATATAGGTCGCATCCTCGCCGGCCGCCTCATAGGGCGTGACATAACCGCCCGGCTCGTGCTTGTCGATCACGAGACAGCCCGGAGCGCCGCGCAAAATGTCGCGGGCCTCGTCCGGGGTGATCGGCTGCTCGAACTCCACGTTGACGGCCTCCGAATGGCCGACGAACACCGGCACGCGCACGCAGGTCGCGGTGAGCTTGATCTTGGGGTCCAGGATCTTCTTGGTCTCCGCCATCATCTTCCACTCTTCCTTGGTGTAGCCGTCCTCCATGAAGACGTCGATGTGGGGGATGACATTGAAGGCGATGCGCTTCGGAAACTTCTTATTGATCAGCTCGTCATTGGTGTAGACGGCCTTGGTCTGCGAGAACAATTCGTCCATCGCGTCCTTGCCGGCGCCCGACACCGACTGATAGGTCGAGACCACCACGCGCTTGATCCTGGCCTTGTCGTGCAGCGGCTTCAGCGCCACCACGAGCTGCGCGGTCGAGCAGTTCGGATTGGCGATGATGTTCTTCTTGGCAAAGCCGGCCGTGGCATCGGCATTCACCTCCGGCACGATCAGCGGCACGTCCGGGTCCATGCGCCAGGCGGAGGAATTGTCGATCACGACCGCGCCGGCCGCGCCGATCTTCGGCGACCACTCCTTGGAGACGGCACCACCCGCCGACATCAGGCAGATGTCGACATCGGCAAAATCGTAGTGCTCCAGCGCTTTGACCTTCAGCGTGCGGTCGCCATAGGACACCTCCACGCCGACGCTGCGGCGTGAGGCGAGCACCACCACCTCGTCGGCCGGGAATTTGCGCTCGTCGAGAATGTTGAGCATCTCCCGCCCGACATTGCCGGTCGCGCCGACCACTGCGACTTTGTAACCCATCGTTCACTCTCCGACGAAAAATGGCCGACCGCACAAGGATGCGGAAACGGAAGCGGCAGCGCTTCTATGCGAGAAACGTCCCTGACACAATCTTAACACCACGCCCCGCATTTGATGCATCCTCTTTCGGCCAAGGCGGCTTCTGCCCAGAGAAGCGGATTTCTTCTCGTCCTTGAAGGTGCGGCCAACGAGGCCTGCGCGACCTTGGCGCGCCTGTTTGCCTATGTGGGGGCGCTGGCGCTGATCGCCATGCTCACGCTGGCGGCCTGGCGGCAGCTGGATGCAGCCGTGGAACCAGCGAGGTCCGCCTGGTCCATTGCGGACGGCGCGGTCCCGACATTTTCGCTCAGGCTGGGTGACCAGCCGGACAAGTCCGCAACCTATACCGTGCTCCGGCACCCCCTCGGCGGCCGCAAGGACATCTTCCGCTGGGGCGAGCCGGCCGACCGCCCCGCCGCGGAGCTCGAAATCTACCGGTTTGGCGACGAGCGCGACGCCCTGAGGAGCGGCGCTCATGAGCTGGCGCTGCGCATGGCACCAGATCGGGACAGCGGGCTGGAGGCCGCCGGTGTGATCGACAGCAAGTTCGGCGCGGTCAGCCTGTTGCGTCAGACCGGGGCGGCGGACGGGCCAGGCGCCTGCCTCGGATTTCTCAAACGGATCGGCGAGCCCGCGCTGCGGATTTCGGGATGGTCGTGCCACGGGGTCAGCACGCCGGTGCGGCGCGCCGCGGTCGGCTGCATGCTGAACCGGCTGACATTGCTCGCGGGCGGCCGCGACCAGCAGCTGACCGCGCTGTTTGCGCACGCCGACGTCAAGCGCATGCCCTGCGACGTGACGGCGGTGGCCCCCGGACCGTCCGACTGGGTCACCGCCATCGACGAGCCGAGACTGCGCGGCACGCTTTAGATTGCTGAACGCGTCTCGTGCGTTTCGAGACGCGTTCGCGTCACCTTTCTGCCGCCGATACGGCTGCCGGATCGGCGGCAAGTCGCGGATTTGATGCAACTTTCCCGCCACAGCAAAGATTTATCTTCGGCGGTGTGGCCGGAATGACCTTGTGACGCCATATCCGACAAAGCTAATGTGCCACCCAAATCATGCATGGCGAGCGCCCGCTCTGTTTGGCGCGAGGAAGAGGACGTGATGACGACATTTTCTGCCGCGAGCCGGCTCCTGACCCTGGCGGTGATCGCTGCGACCGGTCTTGCCATCACGTCTGCCAAGGCCGAGACCAAGCACCGGAAGTACGGCACCTATGTCGAGGGCGGCAGTCCGAACTATTCCTATCAGTCCGGCCCGCACACCCGCATTTTCGTGAGCAAGCGCTCGTGGCTGGACGGCGGCACCGAGGTGCTGCCCGGCGACCGCAAGTTCACTGACTATGCGCTGCCGCCGGAGCAGGGTTACCCGAGCTTCGGCCGCGAGAACCTGAACCGTCCGATCGATCGCCAGCCGCTGATGACGCCGACCGATCTCGGCGGCTATCCGCGAGCGTTCCCGATTCCGTACTGAGATCGGCGCAAGCGCCTGATTGCAACGGCCGGGCCCTGCCCGGCCGTTTGCGTTTGGATTACGCCGCGAGCTTCTCCAGCTCCTTGATGATCGCTTCGCCCATCTGCGTCGTCGACACCGGCGTCGTGCCTTCCGACTTGATATCGGCCGTGCGCAGACCGCTCGCCAGCACCGAGGCGATGGCGGCGTCGAGCTTGTCGGCGAGCGCGCCCATGTCGAAAGAGTAGCGCAAGGCCATGCCGAACGAGGTCAGCATCGCGATTGGGTTCGCGAGGCCCTTGCCGGCGATGTCGGGCGCCGAGCCATGCACCGGCTCATACAGCGCCCTGCGGGTCTTGGTCTTGGCATCGACTTCGCCCAGCGAGGCGGAGGGCAGCATGCCGAGCGAGCCGGTCAGCATCGCCGCGATATCCGACAGCATGTCGCCGAACAGATTGTCGGTGACGATGACGTCGAACATCTTCGGATATTTCACCAGGTTCATGCCGCCGGAATCGGCGAGCTGGTGCTCGAGCGTGACGTCCTTGTACTCGCGCTGATGAACTGCCGTGACGACCTCGTTCCAGAGCACGCCCGACTTCATGACGTTGCGCTTCTCCATCGAGGTCACCTTGTTGCGGCGCTTGCGCGCGAGGTCGAAGGCGACGCGCGCGATGCGCTCGATCTCATAGGTGTCGTAGACCTGGGTGTCGACGGCGCGCTTCTGGCCGTTGCCCAGATCGGTGATGGTCTTCGGCTCGCCGAAATAGACACCGCCGGTGAGCTCGCGCACGATCATGATGTCGAGACCCTCGACGATCTCGCGCTTCAGGCTGGAGGCGTCCGCCAGCGCCGGATAGCACACCGCAGGCCGCAGATTGGCGAACAGCCCGAGATCCTTGCGCAGGCGCAACAGGCCCGCCTCGGGGCGAACATCGTAGGGAACGCCATCCCATTTCGGACCGCCGACCGCGCCGAAAATCACGGCATCGGCGGCCTTGGCCTTCTCCATGTCGCCTTCCGAGATCGACACCTTGTGCGCATCATAGGCGGCGCCGCCAACCAGCCCTTCCTCGGTCTCGAACGAGGCGAGCCCGCGTGCATTGAGCCAGCCGATCAGGCGCTTGACCTCCGCCATCACCTCGGGGCCGATGCCGTCGCCGGGCAGAAGGAGCAGCTTGTGGGTCGCCATGATCGTCATCCTCGCTCAGATCTGCGTCATGACCGGCCTGACCCGGGAATCCAACATTGAAGGCTGGACTGCCGGTGAAGCCGGCCATGACGAAAACGGAAAAATCCGCGGAGTGCTAAAGCGCTCCTGCGTGGTTGGCAAGCCACCTTTCCCGCCGGTCGGCTACAGCACGGCCGACGAAGCCTGTATCATTCGCCGCGACCGGCATCCGACACTCCCTCTCTTTCGAAACGACCGCCGGCCGGAGCATTTCTTGCCACGCCCTCCCCTTGACCCGGTCCCTGCGCATCCCGCCCGGCTCAATCTCACGCTGTCGCTCAGCCCTATCGTCGGCCTCGGCATCGGCCGCTTCGCCTATGCGCTGGTGCTGCCGGACATGCGGGAGACGCTGCATTGGTCCTATTCGGCCGCGGGGTTCATGAACACCGTCAATGCGGCGGGCTATCTGCTCGGTGCATTGATGGCGTCGCGGCTGATCCGCTGGGCCGGCTGGTCGGCCGTCATCCGGAGCGGAACGCTGGCGGCATTGGCCTCGCTCGCGGTGTGCGCCGGCAGCGACAATTTCATCGTCCTGAGCCTCGCGCGCCTCGTGGCCGGTATCGGCGCCGGCGTGGCCTTCGTCGCCGGAGGCGCCTTGGCCGCCCGGGTCGCGCAATCCGTGCCAGAGCGCGCGAGCTTCATCCTCAGCCTGTTCTATGCCGGACCTCCGCTCGGCATCGTTGCCTCCGGGCTGATTGCGCCGTTCGTGCTGCAGGCCTTCGGTCCCGGCTCGTGGTGGATCGTGTGGCTGGCACTGACGGCGCTCGGCGCCGTGCTGACCATCCCTCTGCTGCTGACGCCGATTCCGGCTGCGCCCGCCGTCGCGGACGGCAGCGGTGAGCGCTTCTCGCTGCGGCCGATGGCGGTCTACCTCCTGAGCTACTTTCTCTACGGTGCCGGCTACATCGCCTATCTGACCTTCATGATCGCCTATGTCCGCGATCTCGGCGCGGGCGCAGCCGCGCAGGCCGGTTTCTGGTGCCTGATCGGGCTCGCCGGTTTCACGACGCCCTGGGTCTGGCGGCGCGTGCTGATCCTGGACCGTGGCGGCCTGTCGACGGCGATCCTGCTGACCGTCAATGCCATCGGCGCCGGCCTGCCAATGCTGGGGCACGCGCCGCTGCTGCTCGCGCTCTCGGCCGTCGTGTTCGGCCTTGCGTTCTCCGCCGTGACCACGACGACCACGGCCTTCGTCCGCTTCAACACGCCGCCGGCCGCGTGGGCGCCGGCGATCGCGGCACTGACCATCGTGTTCGGCATCGGCCAGACCCTGGGTCCACTGGCCGTCGGAGCCATCACCGATGCGCTCGGCAGCCTCGATGCTGCGCTCGCCGTCTCCGCCGCGCTGCTGCTGCTCGCGGCATTGCTGGCGGCGATGCAAGGGAAGCTGAAGAAAGCATAGGACACGACCGCTTCAACGCATTCAGTGTCGTCCCGGCGAACGCCGGGACCCATACCGCGTGAGGTCTGGAAAGGGCACGTGGCTGATACCGCGCCCCAACAACTCGACCCTGTGGTTATGGGTCCCTGCGTTCGCAGGGACGACAGGAGAGGTTGCGGCTATGGCGCGGATCAGATCAGGCCGCAAAGCGCGTGCATCATCTTCCGAACGAAGACGAGCATCAGCTCCCGCTGAACGAATTGTAGCCCTGGTCCTCCCAGTAGCCGCCCTTGTACTCGTTGGTGACTTCCATCGAGAGCACGTATTTCGGATTCTTGAAGCCGAGCTTGGTCGGCACACGGATCTTCATCGGATAGCCGTAGGCGCGCGGCAGGATCTCGTCGCCGAACTTGAAGGTCATCTGGGTCTGCGGGTGCAGCGCGGTGCGCATATCCAGCGGCGAGTTGTAGCCGTCCTTGTCGGCGCATTGGAACCAGACATATTTCGCGCGCGTATCGGCTCCGATCAGCTTGAGAAAATCGCGCAGCGGCGTGCCGGTCCAGCTTCCGATCGCGCTCCAGCCTTCGACGCAGATGTGCCGCGTCACCTGCTTGACCTGGGGCAGCGCGTAGAGCTCATCCAGCGTCCAGGACTTCTTGTTGTCGACGAGACCGCGCACCTCGAGCTTCCAGTCCTTGCCGTCGACCTCAGGCGCCTCGTCGAGATCGTAATAGGCGTTGAACGGGAACGGCTTGGTGATCATGCTCTCCGGGAAGGTCGGCGCCAGCGCGTCCGGGTTGAACAGCCAGGCCTGAACGGCGTCATTGAACTTGGAAACCTGCGCCAGCAACGTTTCGGCCGAGTCGCTGTCGAGCACGTCGCATCCCGTCAGCAGCGTGAGCGCGCCGAGGCTGGCGCCGCCGGAGATGAAGCGGCGGCGGGTGAGATCGGGCATCAACTTGGTCGCATCCTTGACCAGGAGCTTCTTGTCGACGCCGGGAATGAGAAGCTTGCGCATGCGGCTCATGAATCGATCTCCTCGACAGTTATTTTGGGCATGATCTCATTCCGAAAACCGGCTCCCAGTTTTCGGGATCATGCCTAGCGCCCGATGATCATCGCGCGCAGGCTCTTCGGCACCAGCAGCGCGAGCGCGACATGGACGATCAGGAAGGCGCAGATCAGCGACATGCAGACGAAATGAATGACGCGCGCTGTCGGATAGTCGCCGAACAGCGCCACCAGCCAGTGCAGCTGCACCGGCTTCCAGATCGACAACCCCGTCAGCACGGTGACGATGCCGACCAGGATGATGCCGGCGTAGAGCAGCTTCTGCACCGAATTGTAGACGGTGAGATCATCATGCGCGAGCTTGAAGGTCAGCGCCGCCTTGAGATCACCGAACACGCCGCCCGGCGTGATCGGGAACAGCTTGCTGCGGAAGCGGCCGGTCGCAAGACCCGTGATCAGGTAGGCCAGCCCGTTGAGCATCAGCAGCCACATCGCGGCGAAGTGCCAGAGCAGCGCACCGCCGAGCCAGCCGCCGAGCGTGACACTGTGATCGAAGCGGAAATTGAGCAGCGGCGAGGCGTTGTAGATCTGCCAGCCCGACATGATCATCAGGATCATCGCGACCGCGTTGATCCAATGCATGACTCGAACCCAGGCGGGCTGGATCACCTTGGTCGGCTTTGCGCTGACTTCGCCCATGGTGTCGAGAGTGGGGGTGGCGCTGGTCATGGTGCTGGACATTAGCGGTCTGGCTCCGTCGCTCACATTCGTCTTCGAGTATACGCGCGCATTGCCGGCTTCGTTACACCCCGGTAGCGATCAAAACGATAGGCAGAATCTATGGCCTTCACGAAAAGGCGAGCCGGAACAGTGTCCCGGCTCGCCAACCGCGCATCCGTGAGGCGGGGAAACGGATGTCAGCGGGGTTACGAGGCCGGCATCAGCACGGTGTCGACCACATGGATGACACCGTTGGACTGGTGGACGTTGGAGATCGAGACCATCGAGCTGTCGCCCTTGGCATCGATGATCCAGATCTTGCCGTCCTTGTGCTTGACGGTGAGCGGCTCGCCCTCGACCGTCTTCAGCATCTTGCCGTCCGTGAGGTCGGAGGCGTCATATCTACCGGCGACCACGTGATAGGTGAGGATCTTGGTCAAGGTCGCCTTGTTCTCCGGCTTGACCAGGCCGTCGACGGTGCCGGCCGGCAGCCTTCCGAAGGCGGCATTGGTCGGCGCGAACACCGTGAACGGGCCCTTGCCCTGGAGCGTCTCGACCAGACCAGCCGCCTTAACAGCCGCAACCAGCGTGGTGTGGTCCTTCGAGTTGACTGCGTTCTGAATGATGTTCTTGGACGGATACATCGCGGCGCCGCCGACCATCACGGTCTTCTCCTCGGCGCGCGCGGGCGCGACGAACGTTGAGGTCAGCGCGAGCGCGCTGAAGGCGGCAGCAGACAAGAGGGCAATGCGCTTCGACATCGATAGCTCCCGAATGGTTTGAGCAACCGGCAAGGCCGGCGCGACAGGTGGACTGCGACATCGATGCGTTGTCTCGCGGTGATATCCGTCGCATCGTGTCGGGCGGAGCTACGGGAAGCTTTTCGATCCAGTTTCGACGCATAATTTAATGTGATGTTTGAAACCAATGGCGGGCGCAAACGTGACTTGTTCTTTGAGCTGCGACGATTCGGCCGCCCCCCGCCGAAATGGCCTCATGGAGCCGATCGACGTTTGCTCCCTGATGTGGCCGACCTTCTGCCGACATCCGTATAACTACTGAAGGCATTCGTGCAGACGGCCTGAACATTAACTACGTTCACGGACAAGGCGGCCCAAAACCCGCTGGACCATTGCGAGTAACACTTTCTTAAGGTTGATTGTGGCTCGGCGCGGTTGCGGGGAAGGGGCTCCCGCAACCTCAGGCGCGGCGTGACGGGGGTCGCATCGTGATCAGAACAATTTGGGTAGCCGGTCTTTGTCTGGCGATGATCGCCGGCCTGTTGGCCACCAAAGTGGTGTCAGCCGCAGTATCGACCTCGTCTGAGCCGCAAGTTGATTTGGGGGCATCACTGGACCGAGCTCCCATTCCGGGTGTGGACACGTTGACCGAAGCCGACCGCAGCATGGCACCGCCTCTGGCGGACAGTGACGACACCGCGATGCTGCCGCTCCTCTCCACCACGGTGCGTGCGGCGTCATCGAGACCGCAGGGAGGATCGACGCATCGGGTACGATCGAGCGCGCGCGTCAAGGCCTCCGCACATGTGGTGCCGGCAAAGCGCGCTGCAGAGCCCGTGAAGGCAGCCATCGTGCCATGCCGGCAGCTCGACCCGATCGCGCGCTTTCTCGTTTCCGCCAATCTCGCGCCGCGCTGCCAGGGCTGAGCCGCTCATCTGCACGACTTCGCACGAGCTTGCCTCAAACAACAACGGCCGGGATTGCTCCCGGCCGTTTTGTTTGCGTGGGTCCCGCCTTGCGTGCGGTCGGGACCGAGGATGCAGCTCTTACCGCGGTGGCGCGATGCCGGGAGGAGGCGGCGGCAGCGAAGCCTGCCCGCCGTTCAACAACGGCGTGATGCGGCGAACCGTCACGCGGCGATTGAGGCGGCTCGGGCCGGAGGTCTGCTCCTTGAGATACTGCGAGCCGTAACCCTGCGATGTCAGGTTTTCGGCAGGCACGCCGAATTGCTGCGTCAACAGCGTCGCCACCGATTCGGCGCGGCGATCCGACAGCGAGAGATTGTCGGTGTCGTTGCCGACCGCGTCGGTATGCCCTTCGATCAGGAACACCTCGCGCGGATTACGCTGGATCGCACGGTTGAGACCGTCGGCGATCACCTGCAGCTTCGCCGCCTGGTCAGGGGAAACCTCCCATGATCCGGTGTCGAAGTTCACGGTGTTGAGGTCGATCGAGGGCATCAGCTGCCGGACCGACGGGCTGTAGCGGATCTCGTCGAGCGAATAGCGGCGCTCGACGCGTTCGACCGGCGGGGCCTCCAGCGTGTCATAGATGACATCCGGCGGCGCCTCGGCGGCGTCGACGATGTAGCGATCATAGGGGATGCGAATCACCGGCGGCGGCAGGTCGACATAGAAGCCGCCGACCGCGGCGGGATCGCGATAGGTGTTGTCGATGATGATGAACTCGCGACCACCCGGATCCCTGCGGATCCGGCGCAGCAGCCGTCCATCCGGCGCGGTGACCGTGACGATCTCGCTGCCGTCCGGGCGGATCACGACGGTGCGGGTCTCGCCGTGTTCCTGGAGTACACGGATGTCCCGCGCGCCGTAGCGGAAGCGCTCGAGTTCGTCGTGGCGAACGAATTCCTGGCCGCTCGGATCGCGCACGATGACGCGACCCGGCTCGAAGATCACGGTGCGGCCGCCTTCCTGCACCTCGCGGCGCTGGGCGCGGAAGTCCTCCAGCCGCTGCGGACCGGGCGCCTGGGCGCCGGGCGCAATCGGCGTCAGCTGCTGCGGGGTCGGCGGCGGCGGCGCGGGAAGCGGAGCTGCGACCTGCGGCGGCGGCCGGGTGGCCATGGCAGGCGGCGCGCCCGGCGGCAAGGCGCTCTGTCCGCCCGGTGGCTGGGCGGGCGCCCCCGGAGGCGTGCCAGGACGTGCGCCCGGTCCCGCGCCGCCGGCGGCGGGCGGGGTCGGCTGACCGGCAGGCGGCGCGCCGGGCGCGGCGGGAGGCTGCGCCGGAGCCGGGCTGGTCGTCCCCCGCGGCGGGGCGCCGGGGGGCGTTCCAGGCGCCGGGGTGGTCGGCGCCCCCTGCGGGGCGGCCTGTGGCGCTCCCGGTGGAGTTCCTGGCGGAGTTCCGGGACGGGCCGGCAGCGGACCGCCCGCGGCAGGCGGCGCAGCCGGTTGCGGCGGTGGAGCGGTGGGAGCCGGGCCCGAATGCGCAGGCGGCGCAGCCACGGGCGGTGCGGCCACCGGCGGCGGCGGGGTCGGACGGCTCGGTGCGGCAGCCGGCGGAGGCGGCGGTGGTGCCACAGGGCGCGGCGGCTCCTTCGGCGCTGCTGCCGGTGGAGGCGGCGGAGGTGGCGTGTGAACAGGCGGCGCCGCAGCAGGAGGCGCCGGTGGTGCCGGACGCGACGGCGGCGGGGCGCTCTGAACCGGCGGGGCGGCATGCGGTGCAGCCGCAGGCGGCGGTGGAGGCGCCGCGGGCGGCGGAGCTGGATGTGGCGCTGCGGCCGGCGGTGGCGGTGGCGGTGGCGGCGCATGCGGTGCAGGCGCCGGGGGTGGCGGCGCGGCAGGGCGCGGTGGAGGCGGCGGAGGTGCAGGAGGCTGTGGCGCCGGATGGGGCGGCGCGGCGCCGGGCGCCGGCCCCGGGCCGGGCCGTTGCGGCTGCGCCGGCGGCTGTCCATGCGGTGGCTGCTTCGGCTTCCCGTCCGGGCCGACTTCGCCTTGCGCCTGGGCCACGACCAGCGGTGCGGCCTGCGCAGAGGATGCGAAGCTTGCCAATTGCGCCGCCGACAATGCGGTCGTCGCAAGCAGCACAAGACGAAGTTTGCTCATGTCGTATCGTTTCCCCGGAAATGATCTCGGATAAGAGTCGGCGCGATCAACAAATATGCGTTAGGCCGGAATGTGGCGCAGTTCAAATGCGCCGACCGATTTATTTTGCCGCATGCGCGCGCCCGCGCCGGCCTCATTCATGTCGCATTCAGTGTTGAATTCCAAGGCGTTGCAGGCACTCCGCCGCAGCAGAGGTGACGCCTTGTGCCCGCGGCTGCGTGCATTGGCTTGTAAACCGCAACCGCGGTCAATCCGTGGCTGGATTAGGGACGGTCGGGCTCGTCGGTCCCCGCCCCGGGAGTTCGTCAGGTGTATTCCCAGGGAGCTCCCGCGGCGGCGCGGGCGTATCGGGCTCGTGCATTGGTGGCGGCACTTCCGGCTGCGGATTGCCGACCGGATCCTCCGGCGGTGGCTCGACAGGACGCCCCGGCGTAGCCGGCGGAATCTCGGGCGGTTCGATCGGCATCACTTCGATCGGCATCACATGGCGACCTTGCGATTGTCACCGATCTCCGGCCGGGTGCCGGTTACCGCCGCCGCGGCCATCTTCACATAGCTCACCACCGTTCCCGGCGAATCCCAGAACTCGGCATCGTCAGGCGTGATCTTCAGCACGCGAATATTGGGATCGTCAGCGCTGTCCCACCAGGCCTTCGCTGGCGTCGAGAACAGCTCCTTGATCTTGGCGCGATCGTTGGAAATCGTCGCGGTGCCGGTCAGCGAGACATATTTCTGGCTGCCGGCGTCGGCGAAAGACAGGTTGACGTGCGGATCGCGCGCGATCTCCTCGTCCTTGTGACGCCGCGCATCGGTCAGGAAATAGACCGTGTTCTCATCGCGCCCGATATAGGCGGCCATCGGCCGCGCCCGCATCTTCTCTCCGTCGCGGGTGATCAGCATCGCAAAGCCGATCTTCTTCATCAGGTCCCAGACGCGATCCTGATCGCGCGCATCGCCGGTGGTCATTGGGGGTCGCTCCTCGATGTATTCGGGAGCCTTAACGCCGGCCGATCAGTCGATGTTCCGATTTCGGCGGCTGGAACTCATGCCGGCACGTGGCACACCGCCTCGATATTATGTCCGTCGGGATCGCGCACGAACGCGCCGTAGTAATTGGGATGATAGTGCGGACGCAGGCCGGGCGCGCCGTTCTTGTCTGCCGGCGGCTATGGCTGCCTGATAGAAGGCATCCACCGTCGCCCGGTCCTTTGCGGCAAAGGCGACATGGAGCGGCTTGTTGATCCCGCCTTCGCCGCCGATCCAGAAGTCCGGCTTGCCATCGGCGCCGAAGCCCGCGGCCGGCGCGTGTCCGGTCTGCTCCGTCGTCAGTTCCATCACCACGCCGTAGCCGAGCGGCAGCAGAGCCCTCTCATAGAAGGCCTTGGCGCGCGGATAGTCGGAGACCGAAAATCCGATGTGGTCGATCATGACCGTCTCCTGCCGTTCACTCCAGCAGCAGCAGCGTGTTGCTGCGCGTCTTGCCGACCTCACGATAGCCGCGGCCGGTCATGGCGGCCAGGCAATCCTGCCGCCATTCGTCGCGCGACAAATGCTCGATCACGACCGCGCGCGGCCACAGCGCCGGTGGTGCATCGCAGAAGAAGCCGGTAAGCACGCGATCCTCAAACCCTTCGACGTCGATCTTCAATGCGTCGACCTTTGTGAGGCCTGCCTCGTCGATAATGCGCCGGAGCCGCAACGCAGGCACCTGGAAGGCGTGATCTGCAGGCGCCGACGTCACGTGGCTGGCGCCGAGATTATCGGCATCGGTCGCAATCATGACTTCGCCGTCGCGATCTGCTGCTGCGGCGGCGACCAGACTCACCTGGACGAGGGACGACGCCGCAACATTGAAAGCCAAGCGCGCATGCGCATCCGGGTGCGGCTCGACCGCGACCACGGCTCCGCGCGGGCCCACATGGCGCGCCATGGTCAGCGCGTAGGTGCCGACATTGGCCCCGAGATCGACGAACACGCCGCCCGCGGGCAGATGCGCGCGCAGGAAATCGAGCTCGGCGCGATCATAGTCCGGATTGAACAGTGCACCTCGCTCAGTCGCGCTGAACTGGTGATAAAATCGAAACGACGCGCCCTGAAAGCGCGCGTCGACAGGACCGGCGCGGAGCAGATTGAGCAGCCGCGACAGGGTCGGGCGGAACGCGCCGCGCTTCAGCCCCGAGCGATGGGCCAGCGCGATCACCGCGGCCTGCGCCCAATTTGGCGCAAACGCCCCGAAGGGCGCCGAGGCAGAACCTTGGTCCAATGTCACGTTCGCATAGGAGAGCCTTTCACCCGGCTCCGGACGTGACTTCAGTGCGTGCACCGCCGTCATCTTTTCCCTCCCTGCTCTTTCGCCCGCCAAGCGGTGACGCTGGCGGCGTCTAGCCAATGGCCCCCGCAGTATCGAAGGACAACGTCAAGCTCCGGGCTCCATGATGTCTTAATCATGTCTCAGCGGCGCCATCGGCGCCGGAACCACCGGCGGGGCGCCGTGCCTCGGCACCGACCCCACATGGCGCAGCACGCGGGACAATTCCTCGATCGAGTAGGGTTTCTGCAGCAGCTCGAATCCGTGCGCGCCCTGTTGTGCCAGGACATGGCTGTAGCCGCTCGCCAGCACGACCGGCACGTCGAGGTCGAGCCGGCGCATTTCCTCGGCAAGCTCGAGGCCGGTCATGCCGGGCATGACGACGTCGGTGAACACCACATCGAATCGCTGCGTGCCGCCGACCAGCTCTTCAAGTGCATCCTTGGCATTGTCGACCAGGATGGTGTGATAGCCGAGTTCGGCCAGGGACTCCGTTGCGGCGCGTCCGACCTCGATATTGTCCTCGACCACCAGCACCGACAGCCCCTCACCTGATATCGCCGCCCCCTGCCCGGCGCGGGCCGCCTTCGGCTCGACCGCAGCCGCCACCCGCGGCAGATACAGCGTGAAGGTCGCGCCATGGCCGACTTCACTCGTCACCCCGATTTCTCCGCCGGACTGCTTGGCGAAGCCGAACACCTGGGACAGGCCGAGACCGGTGCCGTGCCCGATGGTCTTGGTGGTGAAGAAGGGCTCGAAGATGCGACTGAATTGCGCTTCGGGAATGCCGACCCCGGTATCATTGACCACGACCGCGACATAACCGAGCGGCGGCCGCTCATGCGGCGCAACCGGCGTGGGCAGTTCGGCCGTGGCCCGCACCGTGATCGTGAGCTGGCCTTGTCCCGCCATCGCATCGCGGGCGTTGACCGCCATGTTGATCAGCGCGGTCTCGAACTGCCCGACGTCGGCGTTGACGTAGCAGGGTTCCTCGCCTGCGACGAGGACAACCTCGACCCGCGACCCCACCAGCGTCTTGATCATGTCGCGCAGCGCCGCCACGCTGTTGCCGACGTCGAAGATTTCCGGCTTCAGCGCCTGCCGCCGCGCAAAGGCAAGAAGCTGCGCGGTCAGCTTCGATGCCCGTCTGACCGTGTCGGAAATTGCATCGATGTAGCGCTGGCGCCGCTCCTCGGGCATGTTGGGCCGGCCCAACAGATCGGCAGAGGCGCGGATCACCGTCAGCAGATTGTTGAAGTCGTGCGCCACACCGCCGGTCAGCTGGCCCAACGCTTCCATGCGCTGGCCGTGTTTGAGGGCCTCCTCCACTTCGATGCGCCGCGCGGCCTCGGCATAGAGCCGTTCGGTGCGCCGCAAGGCGAGAGTCAGGAACACGAACAGCAGCGCCGTGGCTGGCAGGCCGAAGATCAAGTGTCGGCTCATGGTGGCGAGCCACCGGTTGCGGATGGCCGAGGTCTCGAGTCCTGCGGCGACATAGAGCGGATATTCGGCCAGCCGATGATAGCCGATGCGCCGCTCGATGCCGTCAGCCGGTGAGATCACCGTGATCAGTCCCGACGGGCTTCCCGTTGTCACCCTGACCTCCGGATTGGCCGCATCAGACTCACGGGCAAGCGCCGGGAACCGTGCCAACGCCGAGCCGTCGACGCGACGTAGTGCAAAATAGCTGCCGGGGTCGCGTCCGAGCCTCGCGTAGAACTGCTGGAAATAGTCCGGCAGCACGGAGGCCTGGATCACGCCCGCAAAGCCGCCGCCATCGCTCTGACGCCGGTGGCTGACCCCGAAGAAGGCCGCCCCCTGATAGGGCGGCCGTGGCGCCAGCGCAGCGCCGATGAAGGTTCCGATATTGGTCGCGACATGAGCGCTGAAATAATCGCGGTCGGAGAAGTCGATATCGGGTGCGGGATAGACCAGGCTGTTCACCAGCGCGCGGCCATGCGCGTCGAACACCCAGACCGACTTCATCTGCGGTAGCGCCTCAGCCAGCTGGCGCAACCGCACATGCAGCGCCTGCTCGCGCGTCCGAATATCCGCATCCTGCAGGCCGCGGATAATCTCGTCCATCTCCGACAGGCTGCGGTCGATCGTCTCGAACACTTTCAGTGCATGCTCGTGCACGACATCAAGCGAGCGCTCGATCTCGCGATCGGCTTCCTTATGCGTGGAGTCGTAGGAGACGGTGGAGGCAAAGACGAACAGCGCAATCGGCAGCGCCAGCGAAGCGACCATCATCCATCGCAGCAGTCTCAAGGAATTGCGTTGTGCAAGCTGCACGGTCGCTCCAGGCTCTCGTGCCGCGAGCTTAACGCAATTCGACCCTGATCACAAAAAAGCGAGCGCCCCGGAACCGATAGTCGGTTCCAGCGCGCTGAAGGGTGAGCGGTGTCCGGCAACAATTAAGTTTTGGCTAAAGACCCGAAAAAAGCTAGTTCTTTCAATGCTCGATTTTGGGCCGCGAGGTAAAGTCTTGGCACTATCTCCGATCGAGCTGTTCACCGCTTACAAAAGGCCTTGGCGAGTTGTTTCGTCATGGCGCCGCTTATGGGTGCGGTGGCCGTAGCGAGGCGTATGTCCATCAGCCATTGGCGAATTTAAGATCGCCGATCTTCGATACGATCGTCTTCAGAAGAGGAGAGGTGTTGGCCTCGTTGTAGCCCAGCGATAGATCGATCGTCGGCGCGACGCCCGCGAGCGTGCGATAGATGATCGTGGCCGGCAGAAGGTTCCGCGCATAGAGCGGCATGAGGGAGATGCCGCCCGTGGACGCCACCAACGAGATCGCCATCGAGAGATTGTCTACCAGGTGGTCCGGCGTGAGGTCGATGCCGATCTTCTTTCCGTACGCGTCGGTTACGTTCCGGAGCGCGGGCGACTTGTCGTGGGGGACGCCCACGAGTTGTTCCGCCGCAATATCCTTTGTCGTGATCGCGTCCCGCTTCGCGAGGCGATGCTCCTTAGTCATCAGAACAATCAGAGGCTCGTCAATCAACCTCGTAAATACGACGCCCGAGGCGTTGCGTTCGCGGCGGAGAAAGGCCAGATCGATCTTTCCGCGCGTCAGGCCGTCCGCGAGATCCGGGGACGACGAGCTGAGGATGACGACCTCAGTGTTCGGCAATTCGTCGCGCAGAATTCGCATGACGGCAGCCAGCCAGTCGAATTCGTAGCCGGTCAGAAAGCCAATCACGAAGGATTTCTTCGCGGGGGCCGCAGCGCGTCGCGTCGCCTCCGTCGCGGCCTCGACCTGAAGCAGTACCACCCTAGCGTGGTCCAACAAGACCCGTCCTGCCGCGGTCAGTTCGACGCCCTTGGCGCCGCGGATCATCAATTCGCATCCCAGTTCGGCCTCTAGGTCGCGCATCTGCCGACTAAGCGAAGGCTGGGCCGTATGGAGCCGCTTTTCGGCGGCGACCGTCATGCTGCCTTCCTCGGCGACGGCGACGAAATAGCGAAGATGGCGGAGGTCCATGGCATGCCTTTGAGGTATGGATCCAGAGAAACAAAGTCTTTTTCTATCGTGGCAGCAAGGCCTATCTCTGCAACTACCGAAGCAAAGCGGCGCGTCGTCAGCGGCCAAGAGCATCGGGTCAGAGAAACCAGACTGTGCAGGCATGCCTCCGAGAGGGTTCTGCCGAAGGAGAAGACCATGTCCACCCAAGCAACCGCCCCCGTCGTCCTGATCACCGGCGCACTGACCGGCATCGCCCGGGCAACGGCCTTCGCGTTCGCCCACCGGGGCGCGAAGATCGTCGTATCGGGTCGTCACGACGACGCCGGTGCGGCGCTCGCGAACGAACTGCGCGCCGTCGGAACCGAGGCCGAGTTCGTCCGCGCCGACGTTCGGCATGAGGACGACGTGAGCGCGCTGGTCGATCGGACCATCGCCCGCTTCGGTCGCCTCGACATCGCGGTCAACGCCGCCGGCACCGAGGGCAAGCCGGGTCCAGCCACCAGCCAGACGGCCGAGAGCTACGCGGCGACGTTCGATACCAACGTCCTCGGCACGATCCTCAGCGTGAAGCACGAACTGCGCGTCATGAAGGCGCAGGGCGCCGGCAGCATCGTGAACGTTTCGTCGACCTACGGCCACGAGGGCGCCGCCAACGCCTCGATCTACGCCGCGAGCAAGCATGCTGTGGAGGGCCTCACGAAGTCCGTCGCTCTCGAAGTCGCCGGTGCCGGCATCCGCGTGAACGCGGTCGCGCCCGGCCCGACGCAGACCGGCATGCTCGATCGCTTCACCGGCCGCGAGCAGAACAAGGCGGCTCTGGCCTCGGGCGTGCCGCTCGGCCGCATTGGCACCGTCGACGAACTGGCGCGGGCCATCGTCTTTGTCGGTTCGGACGACGCCTCGTTCATCACCGGACAGATCCTCACCGTCGATGGCGGAAAGACCGCCGGCTGAGACGGATCGGACGAATGCATCACCAGATCAAATCGAAGGATACGACAATGACCAATCTCGCCAACAAGACTGTCCTCGTGACCGGCGCATCGCGCGGAATGGGTCGCGCGACGGCACGCGCGCTAGCCGCCGCCGGCGCTCACGTGATCGTGCACTACGGCAACGCCCAGGCGGAGGCCGAGAGCTTGCTCAAGGAAATCCGCGCGGGCGGGGGCAGGGCCGACGCGGTCCGGGCCGACCTCGGTTCGCTCGATGCGGTCGCCGACCTCGTCGAGAAGACGAAGGCCATCGTCGGCGGCAGGCTTGACGTGCTCGTGGCCAACGCCGGCATCAGCGGTGCGGCCGCAATCGCGGACCAGAAGCCGGCGGATTTCGATCGGTTGTACGCGGTGAACGTCCGCGCGCCGTACTTCATCGTGCAAGGGCTTCTGCCGTTGTTCGGCGAAGGCAGCAGCATCGTGCTTCTCTCCTCGCTCGCGGTGCAGGCGGCGGTCGGCGAACTGTCCGCCTATGCCGCATCCAAGGGCGCCGTCGATACGCTCGTGAAGCACTTCGCCGCCGCACTGGGTCCGAAGGGCATCCGCGTCAACGCGGTCGCGCCCGGCGTCATCGAGACCGACATGTCGAGCTTCGCGAAGACCGAACAGGGGCGAGCGTTCATCCTCAACATGCAGGCGCTCAAGCGGATCGGTCAGCCCGAGGACGTCGCTCCCGTCGCCGCGTTCTTAGCCTCCGACGATGCCCGTTGGATCACGGGCACCACGATAGCCGTCGACGGCGGATCGAAGCTCTAGACCTCCCCGGAAAGGAACGTCGCCGTGAAGACCGAGAACTTGAAACTCTATCACTCCAACGCATCGCCGAATTCCCGCCGCGTGCGGATCTATCTGGCCGAACGGGGCATCAGCGTCGCGCAGGTGCCGGTGGATCTGGGCGCGAAGGAGCAGTTCTCCAGCGCCTTCGCGGCGATCAATCCGCGGCGCGTGGTGCCGGCTCTGGTTCTCGGCGACGGCACCACGATCGGAGAAGTGCCGGCGATCTGGCGCTACTTTGAGGAGGCCTATCCAGAGCGCCCGTTGATGGGTGCGACCCCGAAGGAGAAGGCGCTCGCCTCCATGTGGGAACGGCGCATGGAGTTGGAAGGTTTCGCCGCCGTGATGGAGACGGTACGCAACAAGGCGCCGCATCTGAAGGGCCGCGCCATCTCGGGTCCTCACGACTACGAGCAGATTCCCGCGATCGTCGATCGCGGCATGAAGCGAATCCAGGACTTCTACGACGATCTGGAAGCGCGCCTTGCTGCCTCGACGTTCGTGGCCGGCGAGCAGTACACGGTCGCGGACATCACCGGGCTCGTCACGATCGACTTCGCGTCCAAGGCTCTGAGTCTTCCCATGCCCGACGGGCCTTCGACTACGCGCTGGTACGACACACTCTCTGAACGCGCCAGCACCGCCGCCTGAATCCGCGGTCGCGACCGGTTGGACGCGACCTTCCAATGAGAGTGCCCGCGCGGGTGGCGATACGGCTCCTAGGTCCCGAACCCCATCAGGCGTGCGCTGGTCTCGAAAGAACGACCTTCCTTTCAGCGCCCAAAAAAACGCGCCGAAAGCGGGCCGTTTTGCCAAGACTTAATTGCCTAGCCAGAACTTAATTGTCGCCAGATAAGCAGCGGAGCTTGGTCGCGGGTGGCTGACTAAATCTGCCGCTCGACCAGCTTCAGCTTGAGTTCCGCAATCGCCTCGGCGGGATTGAGGCCCTTCGGGCACGCCTTGGCGCAGTTCATGATGGTGTGGCAGCGATAGAGCCGGAACGGATCCTCGAGATTGTCGAGTCGCTCGCCGGTGGCCTCGTCGCGGCTGTCCTTGACCCAGCGCGTTGCCTGCAGCAGCGCGGCCGGTCCGAGGTAGCGCTGGCTATTCCACCAATAGCTCGGGCAGGAGGTCGAGCAGCAGGCGCAGAGGATGCATTCATAGAGGCCGTCGAGCTTCTCCCGGTCCTCGTGGCTCTGCCGCCATTCCTTTTGCGGCGTCGGCGAGGTCGTCTTCAGCCACGGCTCGATCGAGGCATACTGCGCGTAGAAATTGGTGAGGTCGGGAACCAGGTCCTTGACGACAGGCTGATGCGGCAGCGGGTTGATCTTGACCGCGCCGTCCTTCACCTCGTGCATCGACTTGGTGCAGGCCAGCGTGTTCTGGCCATCGATGTTCATCGCGCAGGAGCCGCAGACGCCTTCGCGACAGGAGCGGCGGAAGGTCAGCGACGGGTCGATGTGGTTCTTGATCCAGATCAGGCCGTCCAGCACCATCGGGCCGCAATCATTCACGTCGATATAATAGGTGTCGACGCTCGGATTCTTGCCGTCATCCGGATTCCAGCGATAGACCTTGAACTCACGCACCTCGGTGGCGCCGGCCGGCTTCGGCCAGGTCTTGCCACCGATGATCTGCGAATTCTTGGGAAGCGCAAACTCAGCCATTTCAAAAGGGCCTTCTCAGTTGTTCAGTACACGCGCGCTTTTGGCGGGATGTACTGCACGTCGTTGGTCATGGTGTAGTTGTGCACGGGGCGGTAATCGATCGTGGTGTTGCCATCCCGGTCGATCCACGCCAGCGTGTGCTTCATCCAGTTGACGTCGTTGCGATCCGGAAAATCCTCGCGCGCATGCGCGCCACGGCTTTCGGTGCGGTTGCCGGCGGAGTCCATCGTCACCACCGCCTGCACGATCAGATTGTCGAACTCGAGCGTCTCGACCAGATCGGAGTTCCAGACCAGCGAGCGATCCGACACCGCGATGTCGCCGACGCCGCCGTAGACCTTGTGGATCAGGTTATGGCCTTCCTGCAGCACCTCGCCGGTGCGGAAGACCGCGCAATTGTTCTGCATCACGTGCTGCATGCTCTCGCGCAGCTTCGCAGTCGGCGTGCCGCCGGAGGCGTACCGGAAGTGATCGAGCCGGCCGAGCGCCTTATCGGCCGAGTCCTTCGGCAGATCCGGCTGCTTGCCGTTGGCCGTCAACTTCTCGGCGAGCCGCAGCGCCGCGGCGCGGCCGAACACCACGAGGTCGATCAGCGAGTTGGAGCCGAGCCGGTTGGCGCCATGCACGGAGACGCAGGCGGCTTCGCCGATGGCCATCAGGCCGGGCACGACGGCGTTGTCGTCGCCATTCACCTTGGTCAGGACCTCGGCGTGATAGTTGGTCGGGATGCCGCCCATGTTGTAGTGCACGGTCGGGACGATCGGGATCGGCTCGCGCGTGACGTCGACATTGGCAAAGATCTTGGCGGACTCGGAGATGCCCGGCAGCCGCTCGGCCAGCACCTTCGGATCGAGATGGTCGAGATGCAGGAAGATGTGGTCCTTCTTCTTGCCGACGCCGCGGCCTTCGCGGATCTCGATGGTCATCGCGCGCGAGACAACGTCGCGCGAGGCGAGGTCCTTGGCAGAGGGCGCATAGCGCTCCATGAAGCGCTCGCCCTCGGCGTTGACGAGATAGCCGCCTTCGCCGCGCGCGCCTTCGGTGACCAGACAGCCCGAGCCGTAGATGCCGGTCGGGTGGAACTGCACGAACTCCATGTCCTGCAGCGGCAGGCCAGCGCGCAGCGCCATCGCGCCGCCGTCACCGGTGCAAGTGTGCGCCGAGGTGCAGGACGCGTAGGCGCGGCCGTAGCCGCCGGTGGCGAGAATCGTGGTCTGGGCGCGGAAGCGGTGCAAAGTGCCGTCGTCGAGCTTGAGCGCGATCACGCCGCGGCAGGCACCCTGATCGTCCATGATCAGATCGATGGCGAAGAACTCGATGAAGAACTCGGCGGCGTGCCGCAGCGACTGGCCGTACATCGTGTGCAGCATCGCATGCCCGGTGCGGTCGGCGGCAGCGCAAGTGCGCTGCGCCTGGCCCTTGCCGTAGTCCATGGTCATGCCGCCGAACGGCCGTTGGTAGATCTTGCCGTCCTCGGTACGCGAGAACGGCACGCCCCAATGTTCGAGTTCGTAGACCGCCTCGGGCGCGTTGCGCACCATGTATTCGATCGCGTCCTGGTCGCCGAGCCAGTCCGACCCCTTGACGGTGTCGTACATGTGCCAGCGCCAATCGTCCGGATGCATGTTGCCGAGCGAGGCGGAGATGCCGCCCTGAGCCGCGACCGTATGGGAGCGCGTCGGGAACACCTTGGTGATGCAGGCGGTGCGCAGGCCCGCTTCGCTGCAGCCGACCACCGCACGCAAGCCTGCTCCGCCCGCACCGACCACGACGACGTCGTAGGTGTGATCTTCGATCGGATAGGCTTTCCCGTTCGTCGCGGGCGCGCCGTTCGCGCTGCCATTTGCTCCGCCGGCCATGGACTAGACTCCGGATGAAAGTTTGAAGATGGCGTAGATCGAGGCCAGTGCCACGGTCACCGCGAAGAAATTGTTGGCCATGATGGCGATCAGCTTGAGCGGCTCGCTATGCACGTAGTCCTCGATCACGACCTGCATGCCGATCTTCATGTGCCAGCAGCTTGCGACGATGAAGAGCAGCATGATCATCGCAATCGGCAGCGAGCCGAGAATTTGTGCGGCGCCGGCCTGGTTGCGGCCGAGCAGCATGATCACGACCGCGACGACCGGGATGATCAGGAGCGTCATCGCCACCGCGGTGATGCGCTGGCGCCAGAAATCGGTGGTGCCCGAATGAGCCGCACCGAGATTGCGGACGCGGCCGAGCGGGGTCCGCATCGACTTTGCGCGCGTATCGCTCATCGGCCGCCTCCCACCGCGTAAGCCAAGATCCAGACCAGGACAGTGAGGAAAATACCGCCGATCAGCGCGCCCCAGGTCAGCGCCTCGCGCTCATTCGGCTTGAAGCCGTAGCCGAGGTCCCAGACGAAATGCCTGATCCCCGAGAGCAGATGGTGCAGCAGGGCCCAGGTGAAGCCGAACACGATGAGCCGGCCGATGATGCTGGAGGTGAAGGCCTGCACATATGAATAGGCGCTGGGCCCTGATGCCGCGGCGATCAGCCACCAAGCGAGCAGCAAGGTCCCGAAATAAAGTGCAACCCCGGTGGCGCGATGGACGATCGACAAGATCATTGTCAGCGTCCAGCGGTAGGTTTGCAGATGTGGTGAGAGAGGTCGTTCGATCCTGGCGGTCATCGATGCGCTTTGACTTATTCTTGTGGGCCGCAAACAGCTCGCGCTTGCAAGCCCGTCGTGGATCGTGGGAGGCGGCCTTTATTTACGGAGTCGGAACAGACTGCGCAACGACCAAATAGGCAGAAACCGAACCACTATTCAGTCCTAGGATAGCCATCCTGAAAGGACCAATCAGCTCCGTGGTATACCAGAGCTGGGTCGCGAGTCGCTGTCAGCAATAGAAATTCACTTCTTTTGCGTCAGTTAGCTAAAGAGATCGGCATGTAGCGGCGTCCGCGCTGCTGTAAGCCTAAGATTCACTTCTTGCTCCAAGCGTTTGCTGCGCGGGTTTCGACCGCACTCGCCCGGACGCAATGACGTTTGCGCAACCCTGTTCCAAGCCGCCTGCGGGCCCCCGCTTGCAGGCGTTAGTCGAGCGCTGACCAACACGCGGCCACATGATCGACCAGCGCCCGCGTTTTGGGAGTGCCAAGCCGCGCCGGCGGAAAAACCAGCTGCACCGGTGTGGGCGGCAGTTCATACGCGGTCAGGATCCGACGCAGCTCGTCGGCTTGGATCGCATCCTTCACTTGCCAAGACGGCACCCTGACGATGCCGAGGCCCTCTTTGGCGGCCGGAACCAGCGCATCCAGGCTGTTGATCCAGAGCCGGCAGGACACACGGACCTTCTCTTCGCCGCCATCCGCGTTGCGGAAACGCCAGTCACCGGCCCCCGGCGCGTCCGAGAACGCCAGGCAATCGTGCCCCGCCAGGTCGCGCGGCGATTGTGGCTCGCCGTACGCGCGCAAATAGTCCGGCGCGGCGCAGACGATCATCGTGAGTTCGCCGAGCCTTCGCGTCATCAACTGCGAATCCGGCAGGCGCCCGATGCGGAGCGCCACGTGAATATCCTCTGCAATCAGGTCGACAGGACGGTCCAGCAGCAGGAGATCGAGCGAGAGCTGGGGGTGGCGGCGCAGGAAGGCGGGCAGCAAGGGCGCGAGCAGCAGCCGGCCCATCAGGCTCGGCGCACTCACGCGGAGCCGGCCGGTGAGTTCCTGCTGGTTCGACAACAGAGCGGTCTCGATCTCGCGGACCTCGCTCAGGACGGTCTTGGCCCGCTCGTAGAGCAGCCGCCCCGCATCGGTCAGCGCAAGGCGTCGGGTGGTCCGCAGCAGCAGTTGCGCGCTGTAATGCGCTTCCAGCGCAGCGATCTGGCGACTGACCGAGGTCAAGGAGGCATGCGTGGCGCGGGCGGCGCCCGACAGGCTGCCGGCCTCCACGACACGCACAAAGATCGTCATCGCCGCAAGCTGATCCATGCGCGCGATCCTTCCGCCAAGCGCAAGAGAGTTGACCAGATTTGCCGCATACTCCCGAGTATTGAAAGAGTCTACAGTATGGGGCGAGGACTGGCCGCCACTCCCGGAGACGCTCATGCAGCGCGCGACCTCGAAAACCTGGCTTCGCTTTGCCGCTCCCCGCTCCCGCCGGGGCGACCAGGTCCGACGGAGGCCGAGCGGAGATGAACCATTGACCTGTGTCCTCGGGTTCGCCGCAGCAGGCCTGTTCGCGAGCTGTCTCGCGCTGCTGATCCAGCACGAGATCGCCCCCTTGGCCGCGCTGGAGTTTGCGCTGGTGTGCGCAGCCCCGCCTCTGGCGGCGTTGGCAGGCCTCTTCGTCGGTCGCCAGCGTTAGGATCGTTGCTCCACATGCCGGTCACCGTCGATGTCAGCAGCCTGATCGAGCTCGCATTCGCGCTGATCCTGGTTGGCGCGCTCTCAGGCTTCCTGGCCGGCCTGTTCGGCATCGGCGGCGGCGCGATCCTGGTCCCGGTGCTGTACGAGAGTTTCCGCATCGCCGGCGTCCCGCTCGATGTCCGCATGCCGCTCTGCGTCGGCACCTCGCTGGCGATCATCATCCCGACCGCGATCCGCTCCTTTCGCGCGCATCATGCACGCGGCGCGGTCGACATGGCCGTGATCCGCGTCTGGGCACTCCCGATCATCGTGGGCGTGGTCGGCGGCAGCGTCATCGCGCGCTACGCGCCGGAGCGATTGTTCAAGATCGTCTTCGTCGCAGTGGCATGGTCGGCCGCGGCACGGCTGATCTTCGCCCGCGACCACTGGAAATTCGGCGAGGATCTGCCGAAAGGACCGCTGATGAAGGCCTATGGTCTGATCGTCGGATTGCTGTCGACGCTGATGGGCATCGGCGGCGGCCTGTTCTCCAATCTCCTGATGACGTTCTATGGCCGGCCGATCCACCAGGCGGTCGCGACCTCGTCGGCACTGGCGGTGCTGATCTCGATTCCCGGCGCGCTCGGCTACGTCTATGCCGGCTGGCCGGCAGCCGCGCGCTATCCCGACGTGATGGCGCTGCAGCTGCCATTTGCGCTCGGCTATGTCTCGCTGATCGGCGCGGTTCTGGTGATGCCGCTGAGCCTGTTCACCGCGCCCTTAGGCGTCCGCGTCGCGCATGCGATGGGCAAGCGCACGCTGGAAGCGGCATTCGGCTGCTATCTCTTCATCGTCGGCGGGCGGTTTGTGATCAGCCTGGTGTCAGGCGGATAAGTTACCGTCCGACGATCCTTGGGGCTTCAACTGCACTTCGCTGAATCGCCACTTGCGAAGATCGCCCAGCCCCACGATCTGACCGGCTTCCGCCAGCGCGATCAGGCGGGCGCCGATCATTTTGTCGCTTATCGGCAGACCCATCTCTGCGCACCGCGACGTCACCCTTGCAATGATCAACGCCACCTTGCGGCTGAGCGGCCGCAGCTCTGCAAAGATGAGCCTGTCCAGGTCGGCTTCGGTGACGGAAGGGAGTAACGTGACCTTCTCCCAACGCAGAAAGCTGCTGACCCTGGGAATTTCGTGAGACGACCCGCGGCCCATCCCAGCCTCACTTTGTATAGATATCCTTGTACTGATCGCGCAGCACGTTCTTCTGCACCTTGCTCATCGCGTTGCGCGGCAGCTCGTCGACGATGAAGACCCGCTTGGGCATCTTGAACTTGGCAAGCCGCCCATCCAGCGCCTTCAAGACGCCCGCCTCGCTGACGTCGGCGCCGGCGTGGCGAACCACCACCGCGGTGACGCCCTCGCCGAAATCGGGATGCGGCACGCCGATGACAGCGGATTCGACCACGCCCGGCATGGCGTCGATCTCGCTCTCGATCTCCTTCGGGTAGACGTTGAAGCCGCCGGAGATCACCAGATCCTTGCCGCGCCCGAGAATGTGGACATAGCCTTTGGGATCGATCTTGCCGAGATCGCCGGTGATGAAGAAGCCGTCATCGCGGAATTCCGACTTGGTCTTCTCCGGCATCCGCCAATAGCCCTTGAACACGTTGGGGCCCTTGACCTCGATCATGCCGATCTCGTCGCGCGCGAGCTCCTTGCCCGTTTCGGGATCGGTTACCCGCACCGACACGCCGGGCAGCGGGAAGCCGACCGCGCCGGGCGCGCGCTCGCCGTCATAGGGATTGGACGTATTCATATTGGTCTCGGTCATGCCATAACGTTCGAGCACGGCGTGACCGGTGCGCGCGAACCATTCGCGATGGGTGTCGGCCAGCAGCGGCGCCGAACCGGAGACGAACAGACGCATGTGCTTCGTCGTCTCCTTGTCGAGATGCGGGTTCTGTAGCAGCCGCGTGTAGAAGGTCGGCACGCCCATCAGCACAGTGGCGCGCGCCATCAGCTTGATGATCAGCTCCGCATCGAGCTTGGGCAGGAAGATCATCGACGCCCGCGCGAACAGGGTGACGTTGCTCGCCACGAACAGGCCGTGGGTGTGATAGATCGGCAGCGCGTGGATCAGCACGTCGTCCCTGGTGAAGCGCCAATAGTCGACCAGCGTCAGCGAGTTCGAGGCCAGATTGTCGTGGGACAGCATCGCGCCCTTGGAACGGCCGGTCGTACCCGAGGTGTAGAGGATCGCCGCGAGATCATCGGCTGCGCGCGGCACCGTCACGAATGCGCTGTCGGCCTTGTCGGCGGCCTCCGTCAGCGACCCTTTGCCGCTCGCATCAAGAGTCTCGACCTTGGCACCGACCTTGGCGGCAATCGGCCTGATGCCCTCCGCCTTGGAAGGATCGCAGACCACCAGCGAGGGCTCTGCGTCGGTGATGAAGTAATCGAGCTCGTTCAACGTATAGGCCGTATTGAGCGGCAGATAGACGCCGCCGGCGCGCACGGTCGCGAGATAGAGCACGAGGTTCTCGACCGACTTCTCGACCTGAACCGCGACGCGATCGCCGTGCTTGACGCCGCTGCTCACCAGGACGTTCGCCATCTGGCCGGTGCGGGCGATCAGATCGCCGTAAGTGATCCGGCCGCCATCATGGGTTTCGATCGCGAGCCGGCTCGGATCGTCGAGCGTGTCGAACAGGCGGGAGAGCAGGTTGGCGTTGGCAGCGTGGTTCATGCAACATTCCCCTGGAGCATGATCCGGAACGGCGAACGACCGGTGCTCGAAAACATCATGCTCGACGATAAGCGATGAGGGCCTAATGTCCCGAGGGCATCTTCATGGATCGCGGCCGGGACGAGGCTGCATTAGCAAAAACGCCCTTTCAAAGGCAACGGGAGACGCGATCAATGACAAAAGGTAAACGTGTGGCCTGGGTGACGGGCGGCGGCAGCGGGATCGGCGAGGCCGGCGCCGAGGCGCTCGCTGCCGACGGCTGGATCGTTATGGTCTCCGGACGGCGCCAGGCGGTGCTGGACGGGGTCGTCAGCCGGATTGCCGCGAAGGGCGGCACTGCCGAGGCGCTTCAGCTCGATGTTGCCAAGGCCGAGGACGTGCAGAAGGCCGCCGACACAATCATCGGCCGCCACGGCCGCGTCGATCTCCTGGTCAATTCCGCTGGAATCAACGTCCCCAAGCGAAGCTGGAATGACATGACGCTGGAAGGCTGGAACCAGCTGGTCGAGATCAACCTCAACGGCGTGCTCTATTGCATGCGCGCGGTGCTGCCGACGATGCGGGCACAGCGGGACGGCTGCATCATCAACGTCTCGTCCTGGGCCGGACGCCACGTCTCCAAGATGCCGGGTCCGGCCTACACCACGACCAAGCATGCGGTGCTGGCGCTGACCCATTCCTTCAACATGGAGGAATGCGTGAACGGCCTGCGTGCCTGCTGCCTGATGCCAGCCGAGGTCGCGACGCCGATCTTGCAGCAGCGTCCCGTGGTGCCGAGCGCTGAGGAACAGGCCAGGATGCTGCAGCCCGAGGATCTCGGCCGCACCATCGCTTTCGTCGCCAGCCTGCCGCCGCGCGTCTGCGTCAACGAGATCCTGATCAGCCCGACCTGGAACCGCGGCTTCATCCAAACGCCGGTGAACCGAGACTGATCCGGGCGCGGCTGCCCGCCGCATGCGCGGACGGGCAGCGCGCACCGCGTCTCAGTCCTTGTCGCTCTCGAGTTGGAAGATCTGGGCGCCTTCCCGGTTCGAGATCAGGCCGGTCTCCGCGTAGAGATTGAGCTTGGCGCGGGTATCCGTGATGTCGAGGTTGCGCATGGTGAGCTGGCCGATGCGATGCTCCGGCGTGAACGCCGCATCCTCCACCTTCTCCATGCTCAGCCGCTCCGGCTGATAGGTGAGGTTGGGGCTCTCGGTGTTCAGGATCGAGTAGTCGTTGCCGCGGCGCAGCTCCAGCGTCACCTCGCCGGTGATGGCGCGCGCCACCCAGCGCTGCGCGGTTTCGCGCAGCATCAGCGCCTGGGAATCGAACCAGCGGCCCTGGTAGAGCAAGCGGCCCAGGCGCAACCCATTGATGCGGTATTGCTCGATCGTGTCTTCGTTGTGGATGCCGGTGAGCAGACGCTCATAGGCGATATGGAGCAGTGCCATGCCGGGCGCCTCATAGATGCCGCGGCTCTTGGCCTCGATGATCCGGTTCTCGATCTGGTCGCTCATGCCGAGGCCATGACGGCCGCCGATGGCATTGGCCTCGAGAAACAGCGCGACCGGATCGGTGAAGGTCTGGCCGTTCAGCGCGACCGGCTGGCCCTCCTCGAACCGCACGGTGACCGTCTCGGCCTTGACGACACAGTCGTCGCGCCAGAACGGCACGCCCATGATCGGGTTGACGATGCGGATGCCGCTATTGAGGTTCTCGAGATCCTTGGCCTCATGGGTCGCGCCGAGCAGATTGCTGTCGGTCGAATAGGCCTTCTCCGCACTCATCTTGTAGTCGAAGCCGTTGGCGGTCAGAAACGCCGACATCTCGGCGCGGCCGCCGAGCTCGTCGATGAACACCTGGTCGAGCCAGGGCTTGTAGATCTTCAGGTTCGGATTGGTCAGCAGGCCGTAGCGGTAGAACCGCTCGATATCATTGCCCTTGTAGGTCGAGCCGTCGCCCCAGATGTTGACGCCGTCCTCTTTCATCGCCGCGACCAGCATGGTGCCGGTCACCGCACGCCCGAGCGGCGTGGTGTTGAAATAGGTCGCACCGCCGGTCGAGATATGGAAGGCGCCGGACTGGATCGCGGCGATGCCCTCATGGACCAGCTGGGTGCGGCAATCCACCAGCCGGGCCTTCTCGGCGCCGAAGGCGAGCGCCTTGCGCGGAATCTCGTCGTAGTCAGCCTCGTCGGGCTGGCCGAGATTGGCGGTGTAGGCGAAGGCGCGGGCGCCCTTCAGCTTCATCCACAGCAGCGCCGCGCTGGTGTCGAGGCCGCCCGAGAACGCAATGCCAACTTTTTCCCCTGTGGGCAGGCTTTTCAGGATCGTACTCATGAGAGCTTCCAATCATCGTAAGGGCTGATGCGTCCGGCGAATTGGGGCGCGAATATCAAATTTCGCAAGCTTGGGCACCACGTTTGTGCGCCGTGACCCACCCTCACGCCGCCGGGCTCGCCCCCGGTTCGCGCCGACGGCGCAACAGCCGCCGCATCAGCCGGTAGCCGGGCCAGGCGAAGCGGGTCAGCGCGGCATCGATGGCCTCATCCGACAGCCGGGTCGACGGCCAGCGATAGATGTAGCTATGCGCGAGCCAGATCACGAGGAAGGTGACGAGGCCGGCGGCGGCGATATCGGTAAAGAAATGCCCACCGAAGGCCATGCGCAGCACCGAGGTGGCAAGGCCGAACAGGGTTGCGGCCGCATAGGCAAACGGCCGCACCACAGGCGGCGTCAGCGCGGCCGGCGCCAGGGTCCAGAACGCGGTGGCGCCCTCGCCGGAGAAGAACGAGCAGTTGCGGCCGCAGCGGCCGCGCGGGTCCCACCACGGCACGAATGGCAGGTCGCCCGCGAACTCGGTCACGACGACCGGGCGCGGCCGGCCCCAATGGGATTTAAAGGTGAGGTTGGAGAGCACGATGGCCGACAGCGACAAAGTGAGCAGCAGGAAGGCCATGGTGCGGCCCCTCACCAGCAGCGGCCGGTCTGGCCGGATCAGCTTCACCACCAGCGCGATGATCGAGGGCAGAGCGAGGCCCCACGCGACCCACATCGCAGCATCCCGCGCGAACGAGGCGTAGCCATCGAGCTTCAGCGGAAAGCTGTGCGTCTTCGGATCATAGAACAGCGCGGCGAGCTTGAGGTCGAGCTCGGGATAGATCCCGAACACGACCCCGATGATCAGCGCCAGCGATAGCGCAACGAAAAGTCCGGTCCGGTTCATGGCTTGCGTTTAGCCGACAACGGGAAACGTGGAAAGTACTGCTGTCCTCTCACCGCACCGAGCCCGACGGCAGGGGCGGAGGTGGCGGCGTTCCAGCGGGCGGCTCGCGCCAGAGCCCCGCACTGCGGCCGGCGATTAGCCAATAGACCAGACCGCCGACAATGCCGGCGCCGGTCATGATCTCGAGATGCCGCCGCACGATGCCTTCGAAACGAAAGGTGTCGGGATCGAACGGCACCAGGCCGAGATAGCACGCCAAGCCGACCACGCCGCCACCGATGGCATAGGCGAGCACGCTGCGGATCGAGAACGCCTCGGTGATCAGCGCGATCAGCATGGCCGGGATCAGCGCAAAGCCGGAGACGAAGATGAAGCCGAAGCCGATGATCACGTCGAGCGCGCCCTGATCGATCGGTCCTTCGCCAAGATCGGAGAATTCAGGAAACAGGATCGCGGTGACGACGATCATTCCAGCCACGAAACACGCGGCGAGGAAGCCGAACACGATCACGAACAGCCGGCCGATCAGCGCCATCGCAGAAAACCGATGCTAGGCAATCGAAGCTCCGCTTCCCTTCTCGTCATGCCCGGGCTTGTCCCAGGCATCCACGTCTTTCTCTCCTGAGCAGGCACGTGGATGGCCGGGTCAAGCCCGGCCATGACGACCATGATCAGCAGACGAGCGCAACGATCAATATTCAATCCGTCATCGCCATGGCGCGCAACGCCTGGCGCTCGCGCGCCGAGAGCTTTTCGGTCTCCGATTTCAGCTGACCACAGGCCGCGAGAATGTCGCGGCCGCGCGGCGTGCGCACCGGCGAGGAATAGCCGGCATTGAAGATGTATTCGGAGAACTTCTCGATCTGCTCCCAATCCGAACATTCATAGGCCGAGCCGGGCCAGGGATTGAACGGGATCAGGTTGATCTTGGCCGGAATACCCTTGAGCAGCTTCACCAGCAGGCGGGCATCGTCGAGCGAATCATTGACGCCCTTGAGCATCACATATTCGAACGTGATCCGGCGCGCATTGGAAGCACCGGGATAGTCGCGACAGGCCTGCAGAAGTTCGGCAATCGGATATTTGCGATTCAACGGCACCAGCTCGTTGCGCAGCTCGTCGCGCACCGCATGCAGCGAGATCGCCAGCATCACCCCGATCTCCTCGCCGGCGCGAAGGATGTTGGGCACCACGCCGGAGGTCGACAGCGTGATGCGGCGGCGGGAGATGCCGATGCCCTCATTGTCGGAGGCGATCAGCAGCGCGTCGCGCACCGCATCGAAATTATAGAGCGGCTCTCCCATGCCCATCATCACGATATTGGTGACGAGCCGGTTGCCATGCGGCGTCTCGCGGTCAGCCCAGTCGTTGAGCCGGTCACGCGCGACCATCACCTGGCCGATGATCTCGCCCGCGGTGAGATTGCGCACCAGGCGCTGCGTGCCGGTGTGGCAGAACGCGCAGTTCAAGGTGCAGCCGACCTGCGAGGACACACACAGCGTGCCGCGGTCGGTCTCGGGGATGTAGACGCACTCGACCTCATGGGCCTTCTGCAGAGTGTCTCCGCTCGGCAGCCGCAACAGCCATTTGCGGGTGCCATCATTGGAGATCTGCTCGGCGACCACCTCGGGCCGGTCGACCGTGAAGTGCTCGGCCAAGGCGACGCGCGTGTCCTTGGAGACGGACGTCATCTCCTCGAAGCTCCTGGCGCCGCGGAAATAGATCCAGTGCCAGAGCTGCTGAACCCGCATCTTCTGCTGCCGCGGCGGCACGCCGATGTCGCCCAGCCGCGCCGCGAGTTCCGTGCGCGACAGACCGAGCAGCGACGGCTTGGCCGGCGGCACGTAGCTTTCGAGCGGAATCTTTTCGAGGGGCGCAGAACTTTCGCGCGACTCGGCAGTCGATGTCATGTGAAGGGACCCAAATTCTGCGCGCTCGCCGACACTGCCGGCCCAAGGCGCCCATACTCGCTCTATATAGCAAGTTCCGCTGCAATTGCGACCGGAACCGGCAGGGTTTGGAGCGATCCGTTAACGCTTGCAATCCTGGGCGATGCGGTCGAGCGCCTGCGCGAGACCTTTCAGCGAGAACGTATCGGTGGTCTCGGTCCCTTTGGCTGAGAGCCCCTTCACCACGGCCTCAGGGGCCCGGCGCATCGCGTCCACCATGCGCTCCTCTTCAGCCGCGTTCTTGATCCACAGCCCGTCGCCCTGGGTGTACATCGCGAAAGACGCGCCGCCGACCTCCAGCGTCGATTCCGAACCGGTCTTCAAGGCGTAGCCGATCATAATCGACACCTCGTTGAACACCTTTTCGGAGGGGCGGGTCGAGACGAAGGCATAAGCCGGGTCACGCGGCCGGTTGGGGGGATTTGTCTTGGACGCGGTCGGCTTGGCCAGCGCGAAGCAGACCTTCTTTCCGTTTGGCGTCGCTGTATAGGCGCCCCAGCCGCCGAACTGGCCGATCAAGGTCGGCTCGGCTCCGCCGACACTTGGCACGGCCGTTTTCGCCTCCTGCTTCGGCGCCGCCTTGGGTGCAGCTTTGGGCGCTGCGTTCTGCGCCGCTGCAAGGCTCGCACCGCCGAACACAAGCGCGGCGCCCGCCGCCAGCGCTGTCAGTCGTCGCCCGAAGACCATGATGAGACGTGCTTCCCCCTAGTGCACCGATTCCGGAGTTCGTACCCTATCGCGACGCCCTCGGCTGCGAACTTTGGAATCGAAGAGCACTAGCAAACCATGAATGAGTGCGGCTTTGAATTGAAGTTCCGATGACGCGTGTGGTGAACCGACCGGAACCTCAAATTCGCGGCACCCAGTCTTGGTTCCATCAATATTGTGACTGGAAGATGGCCCGGCCTGCTCACCCTGCGCGACGGATATCGCCAAAAGGTGCGCTGTTGCAAGGCGAACGCAACTCCTATCGACTGCCTGCGGGCAAAAGATCGCAATGTCTCGCCGCAAACAGGAAGGCAATTGTGGCGCATTCGCAAATCCGGCATGAGAACGATGCGCCGGTTCCCCTCGCGAACTCGCACAGCGGCCTGCCGCAAGCTTCGCGACATTGGGAAACGCTACCAGCATCGTTCGACCAACAAGAAACATCAGGAGCGCCCATGAAAGCCATTCTGTGCTCGCAATACTGCCAACCCGACGACCTCGTCCTGGCCGATGTCGCCGATCCGGTCGCGGGACCCGGTGAGGCGGTGATTGCGATCAAGGCGGCTGCGCTGAATTTCTTCGATATCTTGATGATTCAGGGCAAGTACCAGATCAAACCGCCGTTTCCATTCTCGCCCGGCGCCGAGGTCGCGGGCGTGATCGAGAGCGTCGGCGACGGCGTGACGGATCTGAAGGTGGGCGACCGCGTGATGGCCTCCTGCGGGCACAACGGCGCGCGGGAAAAGATTGCGCTGCCGGCAGCATCCATCGTGAAGATCCCGGACAATCTCGATTTCGACCGTGCGGCCGGCATCATCATCGTCTACGGCACGGCGCTGCATGCACTTGAGGATCGCGCCAGTCCAAAGCCCGGCGAAACGCTGGCCGTGCTCGGCGCCGCCGGCGGCACCGGGCTTGCGGCGTGCGAGCTCGGCAAGCTGATGGGCCTGAAGGTCATCGCCTGCGCTTCAAGTGACGAAAAGCTCGCCTTCGCCAAGGCGCATGGCGCCGAGCTGACCCTGAATTACGCGAAAGAGGATCTAAAGGAAGGCCTGCGTCGGCTGACCGACGGCAAGGGCGTGGACATCATCTTCGATCCGGTCGGAGGCGCTTACGCCGAAGCCGCGCTGCGCTCGATCGCCTGGGAAGGGCGGTTTCTGGTGATCGGCTTTGCCGCAGGCGACATTCCAAAGATGCCGCTCAACCTCGCGCTTCTGAAAGGCTGCGATATCCGCGGCGTGTTCTGGGGCGCCTGGACCCGGGTCAACCCGGCCAAACACCGCGCCAATCTGGAAAAGCTCGCGCGCTGGACGGCCGAAGGCAAGCTATCGTCCCATGTGGACCGCGTCTTCCCGCTGTCACAGACCGCCGATGCCCTGAAGATTCTCGGTGGGCGCCAGGCCATGGGCAAGGTGATCTTGCACCCTTGAGCGGCGCGGCAGATCGCGGGACGCGCGTCATTGCGTCACATCCGCAGCCGCAACCCCTGCGGAAGCATGCGGCAGAAACATGCCTGCCGCGCGGCGCCCATGTCGCGCGGCCACAATTATGACGTTGCCTTATTCGGAAAATCGGAATTTCCCAGAAAAGAATGCAATTATTGCATGTATTGCACGTCAATACACGGAATGGATGCAGTCCACCGATGCGGCGAAGCCACAGCGAGCGCGAAATCGACATCGAGCCAGATCAATTGGAGGACGAAAATCACGACCCGTGTATTTACGGATAAATACAACCGAGAAAAATTGTGGCATGGTTAATGTTAACACTTAGTTACTGTTCTGCTTACGATTCCGGTTTTAACTGCACGCTGTTTTGCATGTCTATGCCGCAATGAGATCAAGGATTTTCCAGATTCACGCCAGCGGTCGTCCACTTTTGGGCCGATTCGGATAGTCAATTAGCCAAGGCAATGGGGTGCCTTTAGCAAAAGCGACTGGCCTTGAAGTCTGACAGCTTGAAGGTCACAATTGTTGCGTGAAGATGATGGGGAATAGCTATGGGTGAGCGTACGACCTACGGTCGGTCACACGACAGAGTTTCAGGCGGTCCCGAATATAGTTCGTATCCCGAGGAGACCGCCCAAGAACGCCCGGGGGTCTACCGTTTCGGACGGTCATCTCAGGATACCTATCCTTCCGACGATTCAATGCCGATGTTCTTGTCGGACTACGACGATGAACATGACGGGGCGGGCCTTCCCTATGAGGAGCATTGGCCAGCGCGCCCGCGACGCGCGTCCTTGTCGTCGCGCATCCTGCTTGCCGTTGTCGCTGCTGCCGGCGTGGCGATGTTGTTCGCACTCGTGACGTCGGATGCGACGCGCGACCTGATCGCCACTGCAAAGGCCTCGATCATCGGTGCGCCCACCGATCCGACCGCGCCGCCGCAGCCAGCCGACACGCAATTGACCGCGCGCGACTTGCAACTGAATGAGCCGGCCCGGCTGCCGCCAGTGCAGGCGCCGGTCAGCACCCCGGTGCAGACCGCCTCGGTCGCGCCGAGCCGTGAGGACATCGCCAACGCCTATCAGGCCGCGTTGCAAAACCGCGCTGTAGTCGAACCGGTGGTCGCTGCTGCGCCGCCGGCACCTGTCGCGCCGCCACCGGCCGCGTCGGCGCCGGTTGTCACCGCGCCAAATTCGATCACCGCTCCGGGCGCGGCGACCGCCATAGTGGCCCCCGCCATCGTCGGACCGTCGGTGACCGCTCCGATGCAGTCCCAGCAAGCCAGGGCCCGTCGCATGGATGCCGACGAGCTTGCCGGAATCATGAAGCGGGCCAGGAGCCTGCTGGCAGCCGGCGACATCCCCGCTGCGCGGCTGTTGCTCGAGCGCGCCGCCGACGCGCAGGAAGCCGGCGCAGCGCTGATGCTGGCCCAGACCTACGACGTTCAGGTGCTGGGGACGAGCGACGTCCGCAACATCAACGCCGATCCGACGGCAGCGCGCACTTGGTATCGTCGCGCTGCCCAGCTCGGCTCTGCCGAGGCGCAGCGACGCCTCGATCAATTGCAGAACTAATTATAGACTTCCAAGGCAGGGGAACACATGACACGTTTCAGTGGGCTGGCAGCCCTCGCTGCCATCATGATGACGGCCGCGTTCAGCGCTCATGCGGCAGAAGAATACGATCCGGCTAAGGTCAGCGACAGCCTCAAGGCCATCTTCCAGTTCGGCTCGGCGCAGACCAAGCAGGCGCTCAACGCCAACACCGTGACGATGATCACCGGCACCATCGGCGGCACCTATGTGCAGTTCGGCGCCGACCTCTCCTCCGTGCTCGATGAGGGCAACAAGCTGCGCGTGCTCCCGATCGTGGGCCGCGGCTCAGTGCAGAGCGTGGCCGACATTCTGTTCCTGCAGGGCGTCGATCTCGGCGTGGTGCGCGCCGACACGCTCGATTATCTCGAGCGCAAGGGCTTCGCGCACGACATCAAGAAGCAGTTCACCTATGTGACCAAGCTCTACAACGAGGAAATGCAGGTCATCGCGCCGCTTTCGGTCCACAATCTGCGCGAGCTCGACGGCAAGCGGGTCAGCGTCGACCTTCCGGACGGCGGCACGTTCGTCACGGCGCTGACCACCTTCGAGCGGCTCGGGCTCAACGCCTCCAACTTCCGCTATGTTGAGCAGCGCATCGCGATGGAAAGGCTGAAGAAGGGCGAGCTCGATGCCGTGATCGTGGTCGGCGGCAAGCCCTATAAGTCGGTCAGCAACTTCGTCAATGACGGCGGCCGTTTCCATCTCGTGAATGTCGACTATGAGCGGCCGTTGCAGACCGATTATCTGCCGGCAACCCTCACCTCCAAGGACTATCCGAACCTGATCGCCGAAGGCGACAAGGTCGACACCATCGCGGTGCCCGCGGTGCTCGCTGCCTACAACTGGGCGCCGAACACCGACCGTTATCGCAAGCTCTCTTTGTTCGTTGACGCTTTCTTTTCGAAGTTTCCGGGCTTCCAGAAGCCGCCATTCCATCCGAAGTGGAAGGAGGTTTCGCTGTCGGCGCCGCTCGCGGGCTGGCAACGCTTCCCCTATGCGAAGCAATGGCTGGAAACCCATTCGTTCGAAGGCTCGGCGCGGGACCGGTTTGATGATTTCATGAAGCAAAGTAACGCGGCCAAGGGTGTGCAGTCCGACGCCGATCGCGAGGCCCTGTTCAAGCAGTTCCAGGCCTGGGAAGCCGAGCGGACCGGCAACACACGCGCCCAGACGGGCCAGCGCTGAAGACACGAACGCTTAGCTAGCCTCAAGCAAACAAAAGCCCCGCGGCATCGCCGCGGGGCTTTTTGTTTTGTGGCTCGCTCGCAACGGCCCTGTTACCGGGAGGTGTATCGACGCAGGTCACGTCGTCTCGTCCGCCTTCGCCGCGTCGTCCAGCCCCCGCTTCAGGGCGGCGCGGGCTGCGGCGCGATGGTCCGGCGTGATGTGCGAGGCGACCATGCGAATGGCGGTGGCGAGCACCGCCGCGTCATCGGTGAAGCCGAGCACCGGCATCATGTCCGGAATGAAGTCGAACGGCAGGATGAAATAGGCGATCGCGCCGAGCAGCGCGACCTGCACATGTCGCGGCGTCTCATGGTCGAACGCGCAGTAATACGCGGCCAGCAGGTCCTCGGCGAAGGGCAGCTTCGCCACCACCTGCTTGAACTTGATCCAGAACCTGCGGCGCACGCTGTCGCGGTCCCGCGCCAGGCGCTCGGCCGGTTCGAAACCCACGGTGTAGTCGGTGCTGTCGGATGCCACGTCTGGTTCCCCTTCTGTCATTCCTCGACAGTGTCCCGGCCAAAATGTGGGGACGGCGACGCTGCCCGCAAGACGTGCAGGAGCATGACCAAGGAAGACCGAGGGCTCAAGCGCCCATCTGCGTGGCGATTGCATCCATCGCCCGGGCCAGCTCGATATCCAGAGCGGTGACGCCACCGGCGTCATGCGTCGCCAGCACCACCTCGACGGTGCGGTAGACATTGCGCCATTCCGGATGATGGTCGCGCTTTTCGGCCACCAGCGCGACCCTGCACATGAAGCCGAACGCGGCGTTGAAGTCCTTGAAGGTGAAGGTCCGGGTGATCGCTTCACGCCCGGTCAGTTCAGTCCAGCCGGAAAGCGTCTCCAGGGCTGAGGCCCGTGCGTCGGCCGACAATCTCTCCGCCATGATCGGACTCCCTCTCGTTCATTTTCCCTCATTTGTCCCTGATGAGGGCACAGCCCACGCCGGACACGGCGCGACCGACAGATCCGGTACGAACATACTTCTGCCCGCGCCCCTTCGCCGCAAGGGGAACTTTCACCGGAACAGACCCGAAATCATCGATCTGTCGCATTCAGACGGCTTGCGCACATCCGAGTAACCATGACGCAGATGTAACCCAGCTGTTGCAAGATATTTGCTACAAGTTTGGTCTAGCGGCTTGGAACCAGACCCTCGGCGATTGTTGCCAGCGCGATCATGGGAGGATTGGACCTGGTGGAAGCTCAGACCCCAGCGACACCGCGCGTCACGGTGCGGCCTGCCGTGTTCATCGTCATCGCGGGCCTCCTCGCGATCATCGGCGCGCTGGCTGGCGGCTACTACTTCGCGATGCGCCCGGTACCGCTGAAGATCGCGGTCGGCCCCCCCAACAGCGACGACCTCAAGGTGGTGCAGGCGCTGACCCAGGCCTTTTCGCAAAATCATTCTTATGTGCGGCTGCGGCCGGTACAGACCGAAGGCGCCGCTGAAAGCGCGCAGGCGCTCGCCGACGGCAAGGTCGATCTCGCCATCATCAGAGGCGACCTCAACGTGCCGAAGAATGCGCAAGCCGTTGCGACCTTGCGCAAGAATGTCGTGGTGCTGTGGGTGCCGCCGGGTCGCGGCAAGGGCAAGAAAGGCGGCAAGATCACCAAGATCTCGCAGCTTGCCGGCCACAAGATCGGCGTCATCGGCCGCACCCCCGCCAACGTCAACCTGCTCAAGGTGATCCTGCAGCAATATGGCGTCGATCCCGGCAAGGTCGAGATCCTCCAATTCCCGGTGACGGAGGCCCTGGATGCGGTGCGCAGCCAGAAGGCCGACGTCTGGCTGGCGGCGGGGCCCGTCAACAGCAAGATCACGACCGAAGCGATCGCTGCCTCGACCAAGGACGGCGGCACGCCGACCTTCCTTGCCATCGACTCGGCGGAAGCAATCGCGCAGAACCACCAGGAATATGAATCGGCCGACATCCCGGCCGGCGCCTTCGGCGGCTCGCCGGACCGGCCCGATGACGAGGTGAAGACGATCAGCTTCAACCACCACATCGTGGCGCGCAAGGGCCTGTCGGAATCGACCGTTGCGGCCTTCACCCGCCAGCTGTTCTCGGTGCGTCAGCAGCTGATGTCGGAATTCCCGCTGGCCGCCAAGATCGAGACCCCCGATACCGACAAGGACGCCGCCATTCCGGCGCATCCGGGCGCGGCCGCCTTCGTCGACGGCGAGGAAAAGACCTTCCTCGACCGCTACAGCGATTTCATCTGGTGGGGATTGATGGCGCTGTCTGCGATGGGCTCGGCCGGCGCATGGTTTGCCGGCTACCTGAAAAAGGACGAGCGGATCATCAACACCTCGATGCGCGACCGGCTGCTCGACATGATCACGATCGCGCGCAAGAGCGATTCCTCCGAGGAGCTCGACAATCTGCAGAGCGAGGCCGACGATATCCTGCGCAACACGCTGGCCTGTTTCGAGGACGGCGCGATCGATCACGCCGCACTGACCGCCTTCAACATCGCGCTCGAGCAGTTCCACAACGCGGTGGCCGATCGCAAATTGATCCTGATGAGCATGCCGCAAAATCTTCAGCGCACCGGGGCGCAATTGCGCGCCACCGGCACCTAGCTGGATCAGCGTCGCCGGCGCATCCCGGACAGGCGGTCATCGATCGCAATCCGCCACAGCGGCGTTTCGCTGTAATCCGGATGTCACGGAGTTTTCCTACCTGTCTTGCGCCGTTGCGCCGGCACAGTCCGTCGGCCAACCCGGGAGATGTCCATGACGATCCGAATCCCACGCCACAATTTGCGCAGGCTGTCGCGCCGCCGCTTCCTGTCCACCGCGGCCGCTGCCGGCGTCGGCACGCTGGCCCTGCCCTATCTCAGCCGCGCCGCCGACCGGCCGCAGGTCACCCACGGCGTGCAGTCCGGTGACATCACCATGGATGGCGGCGTGATCTGGTCGCGCGCCGACCGCCCCTCGCAGATGCTGGTCGAGGTCGCGACGTCAGACACGTTCAAGGATGCCCGCGCACTGCCGCCGATCGCGGCGCTGCCGGAAAGCGACTACACCGCCAAGATGCTGGTCGAGAACCTGCCGGGCGGACAGGACATCTTCTACCGCGTGAAATTCCGCGACCTGTCGCATCCCGATGTCGAAAGCGAGCCGGTGACCGGCCGCTTCCGCACCGCGCCGTCGGACAAGCGCGATGTCAGCTTCGTGTGGGGTGGCGATGTCGCGGGGCAAGGCTGGGGCATCAACGCTGACGACGGCGGCATGTTCACCTTTTCGGCGATGAAGAAGCACCGGCCGGACTTCTTCATCCATTCCGGCGACACCATCTATGCCGACGGCGTGATCACCTCCGAGGTGAAACTGTCCGACGGCAAGCTCTGGAAGAACCTGACCATCCCGGAGAAGGCCAAGGTCGCCGAAACCCTCGACGAATTCCGCGCCGCGCATAAGTACAATTTCCTGGACGACAATGTCCGCGCCTTCAATGCCGAGGTGCCCATCTTCGTGCAGTGGGACGATCACGAGGTGACAAACAACTGGTCGGCCTCGAAGGATCTTCCCGCGACCTACAAGGAGCGCAACATCCAGCTGCTCGCGGCGCGTGCCGCGCGCGCCTTCCACGAGATGTACCCATTGCGCGAAAGCATCGTCGAGCCCGGCCGCGTCTATCGCAGCATCTCCTACGGACCGCATCTCGACGTCTTCATGCTGGATGAGCGCTCCTATCGCGGCCCTAACGGTCCGAACCAACAGAGCGAATATGGTCCCGACGCCTATTTCATCGGGCCGGAGCAGATGCGCTGGCTGAAGCGGGCGCTGTTGAACTCGCGCGCGACCTGGAAAGTGATCGCCTCCGACATGCCCCTCAGCCTGATCGTCTATGACGATGCCGCCAACAAAAAGGGCTCCGAAGCTTTCGCGCAAGGCGACGGGCCGCCGCGCGGCCGCGAGCTCGAGATCGCCGAGATCCTGCGCTTCATCAAGACGGCGCCGATCCAGAACACGGTGTGGCTGACCGCCGACGTGCATTACGCCGCGGCGCATTACTACGATCCGAACAAGGCACAGTTCCAGGATTTCGAGCCGTTCTGGGAATTCGTCTCCGGCCCGCTGCACGCCGGCACGTTCGGGCCGAACGAGCTCGACAACACCTTCGGCCCCGAGGTGCGCTTCATCAAGGCACCCGGCCTCGACAAGCAGAACCTGCCGCCGTCGGCCGGTATGCAGTTCTTCGGTCACGTCAAGATCGAAGGTGCCACCGGGCTGATGACCGTGACCTTGCGCGATCGCACCGACATCGCGCTGTGGTCGACCACGCTCGATCCGAAGCTGGGGTAACCGACATCTGCTGACCCAGCCATCGCTCGCACAGTTCGTCCCTTTCCCCGCGCGGGGCGAGGCTTTCAAGCGAGCTCCTGGCACCGAGCGGCGGCGTCAGCCCTTCCGCCGCAGCGCCGCTTCCAGCGCATCGAGGGAGCATGGCTTCGGCAGCCGTGGCCGGTCGGCAAATTCCGCCGGCACGCGGTCGGCGTCGTAGCCCGTCGCAAAGGCAAAGGGAATCTCCAGCGCGGCGAGCCGCTCAGCCACCGCGAAGCTGTTCTCGCGGACCAGGCCGACGTCGAGCAGCGCGAAATCCGGCGCACGTGCATCGATCATCACCAGCGCTTTTGCAACGCTTGCGGCGACGCGCACGGCCGGCACGCCGAAGCCGAGGATCGTATCTTCCAGACCCAGCGCGATGATCGGATCGTCCTCGACGATCAGAACGTCCTGATAATACGCGGGCAAGCCGGGCTGCGAGCCGGTCATAAGCGGGGTTCCAGATATGGAGGACGGCCCCCGCAGCCAGCGCCTTCGCACAAGCACGCCGGCGGGTTCCTGGAACGAAACCACCATACCAGAGTTCCTTTGTCGGTGCACTTGTGAACACAAGGTGCACAGATCACGCATGCGTGCCGCAGGGGAATCGAGATGCTGAGCCAAGGTGTGACGACACTTGCCCGGGAACGTCCCGACAACAATCTCCTGCGGCGGCTGAGCCCGGCAGACTACGCGCTGATCGCACCCTACCTGACCGAGGACCACGCGGCGCCGAACGAGCTGCTCTACAGTCCGGGCGACGACGTGCAGATCGTGCATTTTCCCTGCGGCCCAGCGCTGACGTCCTATCTCGTTGCCAACGAGGACGGCCGTGACGTCGAGACCATTCTGGTCGGCCGCGAAGGCGCAGTCGGCGGTATCGTCAGCGAAGGGTATCTGCCAGCCTATACGCGCATCGTCGTCAAATTCGGCGGCCCGTTTGCCCGGCTTCCCGTCGCCCGGCTGGCCGCCGCCAAACTGCAATCGAAGACCTTGCGCAACGTGTTCGCCCGCTACGCGGACTGCATGCTGGCGCAGATGTTCCAGTCCACCGCCTGCAATGCCATCCACTCGATCGAACAGCGCACGGCGAAATGGATCATCTCGGCCATGGAGCGCACTGACGGCAACGGTACGGTGCCGCTGACGCACGAGCAGCTCGCGACTCTGCTCGGGGTCGGTCGCAGCTATGCCAGCCGCGTGATCCAGACCTTCAAGGCCGAAGGCATCCTGGACACCCGGCGCGGCGCGATCATGGTGCGCGCCGCAGACGCGCTGAAGCACCGCTCCTGCCTCTGCAACGAAGCGGTGAAGGGCCATTTCGAGGAAGTGCTGCGCGGCGTCTACCCGACCGATCAGGCCGCGGTCGGCTAGCTGCCGCTGCAAATGGCATTTGCCATCCCCGCGTGGAACTTGCCATAGTCCGGACCAGGTCGGACGATGGGGGGTCATGGACGGGGCGGCTCTGCATGCGATTTTCGACGTTGCTGCCTGGCTCGCCGCGGGCGCCGCGGGCTGGTGGCTGTCGCGCGTCCAGCGCCTGAGCTTTCCGAAGCAGTCGACCGCATGGCCCTACGTCGCGGCGCTGTTGTTCGGCGCCGGCGTCGGCGCGTATCTGTTCGGCACCCTCAATCTCTGGCTTTCCGGCCTTGCCGGCGTCGCGCGCTCGGTCGAAGGCGCGCTGGCCGGCGGTATCGTCGCCGTCGAGCTGTACAAGTGGCGGCATGGCATCAGCTTGCGCACCGGCGCGCGTTTCGCGCTGCCGCTGGCGCTCGGCATCGCGGTCGGCCGGATCGGCTGCTATGTGGCCGGGCTCGACGACTTCACCTACGGCACGCCGACGACCTTGCCCTGGGGTCATGATTTCGGCGACGGCCTCCGGCGTCATCCGGTGCAGCTCTATGAGAGCGCCGCGATGGCCGCCTTCGCGGCCGCTTACGTCGCCGCCGTGCTGCGGCGGAACGAAACCATCATCACGAACGGCTTCTATCTTGCGCTCGGCTTCTATGGCGCCCAGCGCTTCCTATGGGAATTCCTCAAGCCCTACGGTCCAATCGTCGGACCGCTGACGCTGTTTCACCTGCTGTCGCTCGGCATTGTCGCCTACAGTGCCGCCATGCTGGCGACAGCGCCGCCAGCAAAGGTCATGCATGAGCGCGCCGTTGCGTAAATCCCGGCCCTACGTGTTCTGGGGCCAGACCGAATCGCTCTGCGAAACCTGCCTCGCGCTGGTACCGACCAAGATCCAGATCCTCGACAATGAGGTCTGGTACGAGAAGCGCTGCCCGGAGCACGGGGTGCAATCGACGCTGATCTCGAACGATGCGGCCTATTGGCGGCGCTGCAAGGACTTCATCAAGCCGGGCGACACGCCGCTCGCCTTTCAACGCCGCACCGAATTCGGCTGCCCCTATGATTGCGGCCTCTGCCCGGATCACGAGCAGCATTCCTGCCTGGCGCTGATCGAGATCACCGACCACTGCAACCTGACCTGCCCGGTGTGCTTCGCCGAATCTTCGCCGCAGCGGTCGCATTTCACGCCGCTCCCGACGATCGAGCGGATGCTGGATGCGCTGGTGCGAAGCGAAGGCGAGCCGGACCTGGTGCAGATCTCCGGCGGTGAGCCGACCCTGCATCCGGATTTCTTCGCCATTCTCGCCGCGGTGCGGGCGCGGCCGATCCGCCATGTGATGATCAACACCAACGGCTTGCGGATTGCCCGCGAGCCGGATTTCGCAGCTCGGCTGGCGGAAAACAAGCGCGGCCTGGAAGTCTATCTGCAGTTCGATTCGCTCTCGCGCGAGGGGCTCACCGAGCTGCGCGGCGCCGATCTGCGCCGCATCCGCCAGGAGGCGCTGGAGACTCTCGAACGGCACGGGCTTTCGACCACGCTGGTCGTAACCGTGAAACGCGGCGTCAACGATCACGAGATCGGCGACATCGTCCGCCACGCGCTGCAATGGCGCTGCGTCCGCGGGGTCACGCTGCAGCCGGTGCAGGATGCCGGCCGCAACGAGAACTTCAACAAGGATACCGACCGTATCATGCTGTCGGAGATCCGTCGGCGCGTCGTCGAGACCGGCGTGTTCGGCGAGCAGGACATGATCCCGCTGCCCTGCAACCCCGAAAGCATCTCGATCGGCTACGGCCTGCGCAACGGCACCACCGTGCTGCCGCTGACCTCGATGATTCCGCAGGAGGAGCTGCTGTCGGTGATGCCGAATACGATCAGCCCGGAAAAATATCCGGCGCTGCGCGAGAAATTCATCGAGCTGTTCTCGCTGTCATCAGGCCCGCTCAACACCGGCCAGCGCGTCGCCGAATTTCTCTGCTGTCTGCCGGCGGTCGAAGTGCCGGAGAACCTCGGTTACGAAAACGTCTTCCGCGTCACCATCGTGCAATTTCTCGACCGCTTCAACTTCTGCGTCGGCAACGTCAAGCGCTCCTGCATCCATTTCGTCACTGAGGGCGGTGAGATCATTCCGTTCGACACCTACAACCTGTTTTATCGCAACGGGGCCATCGAGGGCATCCGCGCCCGCTTGAGCAGAGGCCGTTGATGAGCGATCCCGACAGCACCGGATATCGGTCCCTCGCACCCGTCGCCAACGGCGAGCAACGCAGCGGCTGCATGACGGCGTTTCTGTTCCTGGCTGGCGTGATCCTGTTGTTGCCGGGACTTTGCGCGGCATTCTTCAGCTTCGTAGCCCTGAGCGAAAAGAGCTGGCCCGGCGAACTCACCGGGCTGATCCTGTTCGGACTTGCCGTCGGCACTGGCGGAGTCGCACTGATCGTGAAGGCATTTCGGCGATGACAGCTCACTGCTCCCACCCGGTCACGTACTGCCATGAGTGAACACGACGGCACCCCGCCGCCACTTCCACCTCGCCAGCCCTATCCGCCCGAGCAGCAGGGCGAGGGTTGCCTGACCGGGTTGATGGTGCTTGCCGGCCTGGTCCTGATGTTTCCCAGCGCCTGCGTCATCCTGGTGTTTGGCCAGCAGCTAAAGTCCAGCGATTGGACCAGCCCGATCGGGCTGATCTTCCTCGGCGCGGCTGCCGCGGGCCTAGCGCTGTTCGTGCTCGCGCTGCGCCGCTGGCGCTGAGCCGGCCCGTGCATGACCTCGGTCCCTGGGGAGCCGGCTTCCTGGTCCGAAACGATCGTTCCGCCGCGGCCGGGACAATCAGCGATCTACCGACCACGCCGCCGAAACCCAGCCGCAGACGTGAAAGCAGTCATTGTTTTTTGGCATTTCTCGCCTATATTGCGCCGCAACGCGTAAGGTTTGCCCGGTCCATTGGCCGGGCTTCCTTTTTGGGGTTGCCGGCCCCTGCCGCAGAACGAGTTTCGCGAGCGCGCGCCGAAAAGCTAACAGCCTGATTTGATTATAAGAAAGCGCGCTGCGCCGGGGACAGAGCACGGGCTCTGAGAAAGCTTAGAAGACACCGACCATGAACCTTCGCAACATCGCCATCATCGCCCACGTCGACCACGGCAAGACCACCCTGGTCGACCGCCTGCTGCAGCAATCCGGTACCTTCCGCGAAAACCAGAAGGTGGCCGAGCGCGCCATGGACTCCAACGATCTCGAGCGCGAGCGCGGCATCACCATCCTGGCGAAGGCCGCCTCGGTGCAGTGGAAGGACACCCGCATCAACATCGTCGACACCCCCGGCCACGCCGATTTCGGCGGCGAGGTCGAGCGCATCCTCAACATGGTGGATGGCGCGCTGGTGCTGGTCGACGCCGCCGAAGGCCCGCTGCCGCAGACGAAATTCGTGGTCTCCAAGGCGCTCAAGGTCGGGCTGAAGCCGATCGTCGTCATCAACAAGGTCGACCGTCCCGACGCGCGGCCGACCGAGGTCATCAACGAGGTGTTCGACCTGTTCGCCGCGCTGGACGCCAGCGAAGAGCAGCTCGATTTCCCGATCCTGTACGGCTCGGCCAAGCAGGGCTGGATGGCCGACAGCCCCGAGGGTCCGAAGGACCAGGGCATGCAGCCGCTGTTCGACCTGGTGCTGCGCCATGTGCCGGCGCCGTCGGTCGAAGAGGGTCCGTTCCGCATGATCGGCACCATCCTCGAAGCCAACAACTTCCTCGGCCGTATCATCACCGGCCGCATCACCTCGGGCAGCATCAAGCCCAATCAGGCGGTCAAGGTGCTCAACGCCGAGGGCAAGGTGGTCGAGCAGGGCCGTATCTCCAAGATTCTGGCGTTCCGCGGCATCGAGCGGGTGCCGCTCGATGAGGCCGGGGCTGGTGACATCGTTGCCATCGCGGGCCTCACTAAGGGCACCGTCGCCGACACCTTCTGCGATCCGACGGTGGAGCAGCCGCTAGCGGCTCAGCCGATTGATCCGCCCACCGTGTCGATGTCCTTCATCGTCAACAACTCGCCGTTGGCGGGCACCGAGGGTGACAAGGTGACGAGCCGCATGATCCGCGACCGTCTGCTGCGCGAGGCCGAGGGCAACGTCGCGCTGCGCGTCGTCGAATCCGCCGACAAGGACGCCATGGAAGTGTCCGGCCGCGGCGAATTGCAGCTCGCCATCCTGATCGAGACCATGCGCCGCGAGGGCTTCGAGCTTTCGGTGTCACGCCCGCGCGTCGTTCTGCAGAAGAACGAGGCGACCGGCCAGTGGCTGGAGCCGATCGAGGAGGTCGTGATCGACGTCGACGAGGAGCATTCGGGCGTCGTCGTGCAGAAGATGAGCGAACGCAAGGCCGAGATGATCGAGATGCGCCCGTCCGGCGGCAACCGGCTCCGGTTGGTGTTCTACGCGCCGACCCGCGGCCTGATCGGCTATCAGGGCGAACTGCTCACCGACACCCGCGGCACCGCGATCATGAACCGCCTGTTCCATGGCTACGCCCCCTACAAGGGCGAGATCCAGGGCCGCCGTAACGGCGTCCTGATCTCCAACGACCAAGGTGAGGCAGTGGCCTACGCCATGTTCAAGCTGGAAGACCGCGGCCCGATGATGATCGAGCCCGGCTGGAAGGTCTATCGCGGCATGATCGTCGGCGAGCACACCCGCGACAATGATCTCGAGATCAACGTCCTCAAGGGCAAGCAGCTCACCAACATCCGCACCACGTCGAAGGACGAAGCCGTCAAGCTGACGCCGCCGATCCGGATGACCTTGGAAAAGGCGCTGGCCTATATCGAGGACGACGAGCTCGTCGAGGTGACGCCGAAGTCGATCCGGCTGCGCAAGAAGCACCTCGACCCGAACGAGCGCAAGCGCGCGGAGAAGGCCAAGGAAGCTGTGGCGTAACGCCATGGTGGTCATGCCCCGCGCAGGCGGGGCATCCAGTACGCCGTGGAGTCTCGATCGCACTCACTCCCGCCTCTGGAATACTGGATCACCCGCTTTCGCGGGTGATGACAGCTGCACACTTGGCAACTCCAGCGCCCACAGCGATCGTGCTACAGCGGGCTCATGACGAGTCTGCCCTCCTCCATCGATGTCGCGATCATCGGCGCCGGCGCGGCGGGGCTTGGCGCGGCACATGCGCTGAGGGACTCGGGCCTTTCGTTCATCGTGCTGGAGGCACGCGACCGCCTCGGCGGCCGCGCCCACACCGTCATGGCCTCCCCTGAGGTGACGTTCGACCGCGGCTGCGGCTGGCTGCATTCGGCCGACCAGAACTCATTCGTTGCGATCGCCAAAAAGCTCGGCTTCAAGGTCGACAAGCGCCGCCCGCCCTGGCGCGAGCAGGCCTATGACGCCTGCTTTCCGCGCGCCGAACGCGAGGAATTTCTGACCGCGCTGGAAGCGTACTACACACGCAGCGCTGAAGCGGCGGCAGAGGCGGTGAGAACGGGCCGCGACGCGCCGGCGAGCGACTATCTGGAGCCCGGCAATCGCTGGAATGCGATGATCGACACGATCTGCACCTATGTGAACGGGTGCGAGCTCGACCAAGTGTCGCTGATCGACAGCGAGTCCTATGAGGACAGCGACATCAACTGGCGCGTCCGCCGCGGCTATGGCGCACTGATCGCCGCGTACGGCGCGTCGATTCCTGCAGCCTTCAATTGCAACGTCACCCTGATCGATCATGCGGACACCCGCATCCGGATCGAGACCAGCCGCGGCGCGCTGACCGCCGACAAGGTCATCATCACCGTGCCGACCAATCTGATCGCGGACGAAGCGCTGCGCTTCTTGCCACCGCTGCCCGACAAGATCGACGCGGCGGCCGGCCTGCCGCTCGGTGTCAACAACAAGGTGATGCTGGCGCTCGACGGCTACGATCATCTGCCGACGGACGGTGGGCTGCGCGGCATCAGCGAGCGGGTCGGCGGCGGTGGCTTCCAGCTGCGCCCGTTCGGCCAGCCCTGCATCGAGGGCTTTTACGGCGGCAGCTTCGCGCGCGAGTTGGAGGATGTCGGCGACGGCGCTTTGGCCGCGCAGGCGATCGATGAGGTGGTGGCCCTGCTCGGCAGCGACATCCGGGCCAAGCTCAAGCCGCTCGCGGAGTCGCGCTGGGCACATGATCCGTTTGCGCGTGGCGCCTATTCGCACGCCCTGCCGGGCCACGCCGGCAAGCGCGCGGTGCTGGCCTCGCCGGTCGACGACCGGCTGTTCTTCGCCGGCGAAGCCACCCATCCTCACTTCTTCTCCACCGCCCACGGCGCGCGCGACTCCGGCGAACGCGCCGCGCGGGACGTGCTGAGGTCGTTCAAGAAACGGTAGCTTTCTCCTCGTTCATGGGTGGAGCAAAGCGACGATGCAATCCAGAGCTCCGCGTAAAGACTTTCCACCCGTTTTCAACTTTCCACCCGTTTCAAAAGGTGACGGGTATCGCTGCGCTCAATCCATCCTGCTTTCTTCGTCAGTGCACGAGTGCCGGATAGGTGAACAGCAGGAAGTGGGTCGCATTCAAGACGAAATGCGTCAGCATCGAGCCGCGTAATCCGGCAAAACGATAAGCAGTCCCGTAGCCGATGCCCGCGATGCTCGCGAGACCGATCATCGCCGCGCCGCTGCGGAAATGCGCTAGTCCGAACAGGACCGCTGCGATCAGGATCGCCAGCCATGGGCCAAGCCGACAGCGGCTCATCGCGCGGCCGAGACCTTCCTGAAGATAGCCGCGAAACATTGCTTCTTCCGCAAACGCCACCAGCAGCAGATTGTTGAGCGCCCAGAGCCAGCCGGCTTGCGGCCATTTCGGCTCCCAGGTCGCGAAGCGGGTAAGCAGCGCGATGATGATGCAGGCCGCGATCGTCAGCGCCGCCGCGATTGCGGCTTTCGGCCATCCCTCTTTCGGTCTCGACAAAGCGAGAAAAGGCGATGCCAGCACCCGCCAATACGCAGCCAGCGGTTTGTCGAGATTGAGATACATGCTGAAGGGGATCGCGTCCGGCGTGAACTGCGTCGGGCCGATCACCCGTTGGTTATGGAAGCCAGGCAGCAGATTGTAGGACAGCCCCAGCGTCAGGATGATGAAGACCACATGCCCGAGAATCTGGAGCCAGCGTGGCCGCTTGGGTGATATGCAGGCTGCGGCAGCGACCAGCAGCACCAGCGTCGGCACGGCAAACAAATCCAGCTGGCCGTTGATGAAGGCAAGCACATAACCGATCGCGAGAACGCCGAGAGCGATGAGGCGGACGCCGCACACCATGAGCAGAGCGCCGGCAAGGATGAAGCTCCATTGGACCACGATCATCGGTCAGACCCGAAAATGAGAAACACGACGGCGCCGCGATAAGTGCACGAGCTGGATGAGATAACCGCCTGCGAACGGCCCCATCCTGCTCGCGCGTAAGAGGTTGTCGAAAATCACGCTAAGCTGTCGAATGTAAAGCAGCCGGCGATCAAGCTTTGGTGGGCTATGGCCCCGTGGAATCGTGATCGCGGCGTGACACGTGAGTGTACGAACTGCGTTAGGGTACCGTCATGGCGCTTTGCCCACCTCACCCACCATCCGCAAAAATTCCCGCATCGCCTGGGTCTGGTGATGCTCCTTGTGGCGCAGGCTGAAGAAATGCCGCCGGGGCAGTGGGAGGTCGGCCACAGCCAGCAGGCCAGCCTTCAAGGCGCGGATGACGACAAGGCGGGAGATCACGGTGACGCCCGCACCGGCCTCGACCGCGCCGCGGACGGCCTCGTTGGACGGGAGATCGAAGGCAACATCGAGTTCGGCAGGATCGACACTGAGCTGTCTGAGCGCCGCCTCGAACACGGACCGCGTGCCGGATCCCGCCTCGCGTAGCACCCAGCGCGCCGACCTCAGATCGCTGGCCGTGACCGATGACGCCCGGCAGAGCGGATGACCAGGCGGGGTGACCAGCACCAGCTCATCCTCCGCCACCGGGGTCGCTGCGAGCACGGGATCGTCGACATGGCCTTCGACGAAGCCAAGGTCAGCCGAGCCCTCGCGCACATCAGCCGCGACCTGCTCGGTGTTGCCGATCGACAGCGACAGCCTGATCGCCGGATGCGCGGCATTGAACCTATGAATGAAGGCCGGCAGCCAATAGCCGGCGATGGTCTGGCTCGCGGCCAGCGCAAGCGAGCCGCGCTTGAGGCCTGCGAGATCATCGAGCACGGTCTCCGCGCTGGCGACGCGGGCAAGAATGCTCTTGGCTTCGACGAGAAACGCCCTGCCGGCGGCGGTGAGCACGATCCGGCGACCGACGCGATCGAACAATCTGGTCTGATAGCGCGCTTCGAGCGCGGCGACCGCCGCCGATGTCGCCGACTGCGTCAGGTTCAAGTCGCGCGCGGCCTGCGTGACATGCTCGCGGGTCGCGACGGCAACGAAGATCCTGAGCTGCTCGAGCGTCATGACGTCCTATGTTGTCAGCTTCACCAGCGCCAGGCTGAAGCTTGCAATGAAGAGGAAGGCGAGCAGACCGAGCGTGAGCGGCCGCAGTCCCTTGGCTTTGAGCTTGGCGAAATCGGTCTCGAGCCCCATCGCGGCAAGCGCCATCGACAGCAGGAAGGTGGTCGCGGTCACGATCATTGTTCGGACGTCAGCGGGAATGGTGATGATGCTGTTGACGCCCACCAGCGCAACAAAGCCCAGGACGAACCACGGCAGCGGCGCTTTCGCGCCGGCATGACCATGACCGCCGTGCCGCGCACGTCGCGCGGCCAACACGCCGAGCGTGATCACGACCGGAGCCAGCAGCATCACGCGAGCGAGCTTGGCGACAGTGCCGAACTCGCCGGCCTGCTGCCCCTGCTGGAAGGCGGCCGCGACCACCTGCGCGATCTCGTGGATCGACGCGCCGCTCCACAGCCCATAGGCATGCGCATCCAGGTGCAACAACGCAGGCAGCAGCGGATAGCTGAACATCGCGATCGACCCGAACACGGTCACGCACGCCACGGCATAGGCGACGTCCTCGTCAGGCGCGCGGGTGACCGTGTTGGTGGCAATGACCGCAGACGCGCCGCAGATCGAGGTGCCGGCCGCGATCAGCTCGGTCAGCTTGCGCTCGACCCCGAGCAGCCGACCCATCCACACGGTGAACAGGAAGGTGCCGGTCAGGCTGAGCGCGATCACCGCAAGCCCGCGCGCGCCGACCTCGACGACCTGCTCTGCGGTCAGCTGCAAGCCGAGCAGCACGATGGCAAGCCGCAGCACCCGCCGCAGCGAGAAGGTGACGCCGGCTTTGGCCCGGTGAGGGGTGCCAATCAGGTTATGAAAGGCCATGCCGCTGACGATGGCGAGGATCATCGGACTGAACACAGCGAGCCCCGGCAACTGCCGCAAGCCGAAACCGGCGCCTGCGATCGCGGCTGACAGCAACAGACCGGGCAACAGCTCCGGCACGCCATGCCGGACCGAAACAGAAGCGGGATGATGATGGGAGACGATGGCGGGTGCATCGGCAGCCAGGTCGTGCGAAGGGGCGGTCATGAAACAATCTCCCAAACCGGGGTTCGGGAGAAGAATTTCATGCTCCAATCAATCGATCCAACGCATTATAGCGGATAAATCGTTCGATCAAAACGATCAAATGTTTGACAATGAGGTAATACAAAACCCCGGGTCGGAACGCGCGGCGAGCCAGACAGCAGTCACTCCAGCACCCGTTTCCGCAGCTCGGCATCCGGCACGAAGCAGGACTCGTATCTGCCGAAGATGCGGTAGCGGTTGCGCGCGACCAGGCCATAGACCACGTCGCGCAGCGGCTTGGGCACCGCGAACAGCGCCCGCGTCCAGCCCCAGCCCGGCAGGTTCGATAGCACCGTCAGCGCCGCATCGGATTTCAGATGCGCCTTGCCGCCATGCACGACGGCATTGGTGTCGGGATCGTCGGGATCGATGCCGAACGCCCGCGCCAGCCGTGTGCCGTAAGCCGACTGGATCGGCGTGAAGCGGAAGCGCTTGTCGCGATCGCGCGCGATCACGAATTGGACCCAGCGCGAGCAGAACACGCAGACGCCATCGTAGAGGATCACGTCATCGTCGGGCCATTGCGTCATCATCTGTTGTCCAGGGTCGATAGCGCGACCAGCATCAGCACGATCGCGGGCCCGGTCTTGACCAGCGCGCCCAGCGGCTCGAGCCACAGGTCTGGCGTGAAAATAGCGCAGCCGATCAGGTAGCCGAGCGAGACCACGATGCCGGCGGCAAGGCTGAACGCCGCCGTGCGGCGAAGCGCAATCAACAGGCCGATACTGATGTCCATCATGCTGGTGATAGCTGCAAAAGGCGATGCAATCGCGTCCGGCCAGCCGCGGCTGGTCAGGATCGCGACCGTCGCCGGGAATGAGATCAGGAGCGCAATGACGCCGGAGGCGACCCAGAACAGCGAAAGGCTGGCGATTGTCAGCGCCTTGATCAAATACAGCCGCGCGAACCATTTGTCCTGAATGCTGGCGCCATGTGCGCCAACGGTGTCATCGATCGTCTTTGGCGCGATGCGGGTTGCGGCCATCCAGGCTTGCGGATCGCCGGCCACGCCGCGGCGCAATTCGGCCAGCGCCGTCGATCGCAGCGGCGACATCCAGCCGAGAAAACTCACGAGATCACCGAGCCGCGCGCTGAGATCGAGCAGCATGCGCGGCAAGGTGATGCGCCGGATGTTGCCGGTCCCGAGCGCGCGGCGAAACTGTTCGATCACGCCCGACAGTGTGACCGGCTGCGGCTGCATCAGATCCCACATGACCGCGCGGGTCGCATCCTCGTCCAACGGCCGCGCCGCGAGCCAGGCAATCGTGGCGGCGATATCCGCGACCGCGACCGGCTGGAACGGCGATGCGCGGTCTTTCTCCGGCAGATCAAACGGCAGCGCTGCGAGCGCGCGCACCATCGCGCTGCCGCCATAGGCGCTCGGTGCGATCACGAAGCCGGGACGCAGGATCGCATGCGCAACACCTGACGCCGCGATCAAGCGCTCGGCTTCGCGCTTGGTGCTGGAAAACGCGGTACGATCGTCATTCGCGCTGCCGGGAATCGAGATGTGGATCATGCGCACCGCGCGTTCGGAGCGCGCGATCGCCGCCAGCAGGCGCGCGACGAACTCGCGGTGCACGGCATCGGTGTCGCTGCCCGGACCGTCCTGCAGCACGCCCAGGCAATTCACGACCACGCCGATGTCGTGCGCGGCGAACAGCCCGGCAAGCGCGGAGGCATCGAGCGACAGGATCGGCACCTGCAGATCGAGCGGCGAGACACGCTGCGACGCCGAGAACTTCCGCGCGGCACCGACGACATGGAAGCCGCGCCGACGCAGATCGTCGGTAACAAAGCGGCCGATCAGGCCGGAGGCGCCGAGCACCAGGATGCGAGGGTTTGGCGTGATGTTCATCGCTGCTCGCATCAAAACGGCTTCGCGATCATCAGCCAGAGAATGGCCATGACCGAGCCGAAGCCGGGAATGCCGCAGAGAAACCAGCGGCGGAACACCGTGAAATAGCGCGCCGGCAGCGGCATCGATTCCGCTTCGGCCTTGCGCGCGAGATCGCGCAGTTCGATCTGCATGAAGATCACGGGCACCCAGAACAATCCGGCGATCGCGTACAGCACGAGCGATGTGATCAGCCAGTGCTCTTCAAGGCTGGTCGAGCTCAGCCACATCAACAGACCTCCGCTGACCGGCTGCAGCAGCACCGCCGAGAGCGTGAACAGCATGTCCGCGATCACCACCACGCCGGCGGTGCGCGCGATGAAGGCAGGCTCACCGCTGCGATGCGCCATCAGCATGAAGAACGCGATACCCGTCCCGGTGCCGAGAATGACGATGGCGCCGAGCACGTGCAGATATTTGATCAGGAAATACAGCGTCATCGTGGCTCGATCACCTTGGCTTGCCAGCGTCGCGCGTCGCAGCGGTGCCGCACTTGAGCGCACGGTCCAGCGCATAGGCGGCCAGCGCGACGCCGTCCTCATGCTCGACCAGCCAGTGTCCGTCCTGGCCTGCGGCCGGCAGTATCGAGAATGTCACCTTGCCACCACCGTCCTTGAACGCCTCGGCCAGCTGGCCTGAAAATGCCGGCGGAAAATAGCTGTCATTGGCCGCCACGAGCCAGGTCACCGGCACCCGCGCGTGCCCGCCGAATTCGCGTGCGGCTTCGACCAGCCGCTCGGGCGAGCAGAAGCGTCTGGCGACATCATCGGCATGACCGCCGCGGCCGGGTGCGAACACGACGATTGCGGCAAGGATTTTCGGATCCTGCCCGGCCAGGGCCAGTGCGCCCCAGCCGCCGGCGGAATGGCCGATGATCACGGCGCCTTCCTTGCGCACGAAATCCTGATCTCGCATGAATGTGAGCGCACGCCAGATCTGCGTCGCCGTGGCGCGGCCAGAGTTGAGATAGTCGGCCTCCTCGCAGCCACCCTGGTCCTCGAGATAGGCCCCGCCGGTCGCGCCATGACCGAGCCGCTGCGGCACCAGCACGGCGAAGCCGCGCGCCAGCAGCAAGGCCGCCAGCGCCTGATAATCCGGCTGCGGCATCTGGGCGCGGCGCAGGGCATTCTGTGTCGAAGCATGGGCCACGACGGCGAGCCGGAACGGCCCGGCGCCGGCAGGCCTGTAGAGCAGCGCCAAAGCCGGCCGCGCCGGATCTTGTGACGGAATCTGCCAGACCTGCGCGCCGGCCGCGCCATCACCGACCGGGCCGAACGCCTGTGCGCGCGCGACCGATCCCAACGGCATCAGCAGCGCCGGCAGCAATAACAGGCCATATGCGAAGCGCATCGCGTGTCCGGAAAGTGAACCACCGGCGGAGATTAGCCGAACCGGCAATAGAATCAGGCCGGCTGTTGCCGACCTCGGCAACGACGACATCGCGACCACCACCGCCCGCTCCGGTGTTGCCGAATTGTCCCCTTTCGGCACAGCTTTCTTACCTTGTGATGCAGAAAATCCACAGGTTAACCGATCTTTAACGTTGGACCTTGAAGCGGCGCCGCCGACTTGCTTTGATCCCGCCATGAGCACAACCCTGATCGAAGTCCGTCCGGCCAAGGCTGCAGATGCGGCGGCGGTGGCGTCTGCCCATGACGAAGCCTGGCGCTCCGCCTATCAGGGCATCATTCCCGGCGCCGAGCTGGAAAAGCTGATCAATCGCCGCGGCCCGCATTGGTGGGACAGCGCGATCCGCAAGGGCAGCCGGGTCAGCGTGCTGGTGTTCAACGACAAAATCGCGGGCTACGCCAATTACGGCCGCAATCGCGCCCGCAGCCTGCATTTTGACGGCGAGATCTACGAGCTCTATCTGCGACCGGAATTTCAGGGGCTGGGGTTCGGTCGCCGGCTCTTCACGGCAGCCAAGCGCGACCTCGCGCAAAGCGGCCTGAAGAGCATGGTGGTGTGGGCGTTGTCCGACAACGACCCCGCCACTGAGTTTTACCGCACGTTGGGCGGTCGCATGGTGGCGCGCTCCTCGGAGCGATTCGGGCCGAAGTCGCTCGACAAGGTCGCCTTCGCCTGGACCAATTAAGCCTAAGCGCGATTGCCGAACTGGACGCATCGTCTGGCGTTGAAGTAGTTATTGCAGAGCCGCAAATTTTTTGCGACTGCGAATGAGTGCGTTTATGCTTTGAACGCCTCACCTTCGCGTTTCCAGTCTTCAGGTTTCCAGTCCAAACGGAGTCCCCCATGCGCATCGACGCCATCCCGATCGGGAAAGATCCGCCGCGCGACGTCAACGTCGTCATCGAAGTACCGGTGGGTGGCGAGCCGATCAAATACGAGCTCGACAAGGACGCCGGCACGCTGTTCGTCGATCGCTTCCTCTACACGGCGATGCGCTATCCCGGGAATTACGGCTTCATCCCGCACACGCTGTCGAACGACGGCGACCCCTGCGACGTCCTGATCGCCAACACCCGCGCCATCGTGCCGGGTGCCGTGATGAGCGTGCGCCCGGTCGGCGTGCTCCTGATGGAGGACGAGGCCGGCGGCGACGAGAAGATCATCGCGGTGCCCTCCTCCAAGCTCACCCAGCGCTACGACAAGGTGCGCACCTACAGCGACCTGCCGGACATCACGCTGGCGCAGATCCAGCACTTCTACGAGCATTACAAGGACCTCGAGCCCGGCAAATGGGTCAAGGTGCTGCGCTGGGGCAATGCCGACGATGCGCATCAGCTGATCGCCGAAGGCATCGCCCGCGCCAAGGCGGCGAAGAAGTAGTCGCCGCTGCCACGCAACCCGCGATAGACTTCTTCGCAAGCTTTGAGGCAGGGTCAACGACGTCGCAAGCCAGGCTTGCGGCGTCGTTTTGCTGTGGGGGTAAGTGCGATGCGCCGGCTGCTCAGGATCGTGAGGACTATCACTCTGCTCGCAGTGTTCGCCGTGATAGTCGTGCTCGCGGTCCTCACCTTCAATACCGAGCGCCAGGGATCGCGCCAGCTGCAGGTCGCGGCATCACCCAAAATCCCGATCGACGCACAGGCCGCGGCACAGCGACTGGCCGAAGCCGTGCGCTTCCGCACCATTTCCAGCTATGACGATCCCGAGCAGAATGCTGACGCCTTTGCGGCCCTGAAGGCGCATATCGAAACCAGCTTTCCGACCTTTCACGCCGCCGCAAAGCAGGAGGTGATCGCAGGCCACAGCCTGCTCTACACTTGGCCCGGCAGCGATCCCGCCACAAAGCCGATCGCGCTGCTCGCGCATCAGGACGTGGTCCCGATCGCGCCGGGCACGGAAGCAGACTGGAGCGAGCCGCCGTTCGCGGGCCACATCAAGGACGGCTTCATCTGGGGCCGCGGCGCCTGGGACGACAAGGGCAATCTCTATGCGATGCTCGAAGCGGCTGATGCGCTGGCGAAAGCCGGCTTCACACCGACGCGCACGATCTATTTCGGCTTCGGCCATGACGAGGAGGTCGGCGGCACCAGGGGCGCCAAGGCGATCGCAGCATCGCTGGCGGCGCGCAATGTCCGGCTCGACTTCGTCCTCGACGAAGGCCTGCTGATCTCCGAAGGCGGCATCAAGGGCCTCGCGAAACCTGCGGCGCTGATCGGCGTCGGCGAGAAGGGCTATGCGACCCTGGTTCTGACAGCGAAGGCGACGCCGGGCCATTCCTCGATGCCGCCGCACGACACCGCGATCGGCATGATGAGTGCGGCGCTGGCGAAGCTCGAAGCCGACAAGCTGCCGATGCGGATCGACGGCGTGGTCGGCGAGATGTTCGCGACACTGGCGCCGGAGATGAGTGGCTTCAACCGTGTCGCCCTGTCCAATCTCTGGCTGTTCAAACCGCTGCTGCTACGCGAATTCGAAAAGACCGGCCCCACCGAAGCCATGGTGCGCACCACCACGGCGCTGACGATCTTCAACGCCGGCGACAAGGACAACGTGCTGCCGGGCGTGGCATCGGCCACGGTGAATTTCCGGCTGCTGCCGGGCGACACCCAAGCCAGCGTGATCGACCATGTCACGCGGACCGTGGCCAACGACCGCATCGCGGTCGCGACTGTTGCGAGCAACACCGAGCCGCCGCCGGTGACCTCGACTGCAAGCGCTCCCTATCAGCTGATGAGCCGCACCATCCGCGAGATCTTTCCGGACGCTGTGGTAACGCCGGGCCTGATGATCGGCGGCACCGACTCCCGGCACTATGTCGGCGTTGCCGACAACGTCTTCCGCTTCTCGCCGCTGCGGGCCACCAACGAGGACCTCAAGCGTTTTCACGGCACCAATGAACGGCTCTCCGTCGACAGTTATGCCGACATGATCCGCTTCTATCGGCGGCTGCTGGAGGCGAGCGCTTCCTGAGGCAAGCCAAGCCTCTGATAGAGGGCGCAGGGCGCAGCCAGGCGGCCGCGCCTTCGTCTTGCGCCCCCCGGTACATTTACGGGTTCTTAGCCATCCGGCTTTACGCTGTTTCGGATCAATCCGTGCGCCCCAGCGCGGGGCGGAGTGGAGGGTCCGATGGCAGAACGGCAGAAGGGCGAGCGCGTCGTTTTCGAGCGCGGCATCCCCGCCTTCATGATGGGCATCGACGGAACCTGGCGGCGCAATTGCACCATCGAGGATGTGTCCGAGACCGGCGCCAAACTCACTGTCGACGGCTCGGTCGAGGGATTGCACCTGAAGGAGTTCTTCCTGCTGTTGTCGTCCACGGGCCTGGCCTATCGGCGTTGCGAACTCGCCTGGGTGAACGGCGACCAGATTGGCGTTAACTTTTTGAAGCTTGGCGACCGTAAGAAGAAGGCCAACCGCCGCGCGGCCGAGGACGCCTGATTGCCAGGAGCCGCGGCGCTTTAACGCTGCCAAACTACCGTAGAATCCGCGTCGCATAATCGTCATCACGGCTCGCTATCGCAGCGGGTCGAGACGATTCATGCCCGCCGTGGTATGATTCGGGTTCCCTGGTTCGAGACGCCGAAGGATGCCTGTGAAGCCGCACAAAGCCATGGTTCTCGCCGCCGGTCTGGGCCTGCGCATGCGCCCGCTGACGGACAGCGTGCCGAAGCCGCTGGTGCGCGTCGCCGGCCGGCCGCTGCTCGATCATGTGCTGGACCGGCTCGCCGAGGCCGGCGTCACCGAGGCGGTGGTCAATGTGCATTATCTGCCGGACCAGATCATCGATCATGTCGCGAGCCGCAGGGCGCCGCGGGTGATCATCTCCGACGAGCGCGATCAGGTGCTCGGTACCGGCGGCGGCGTGGTGAAGGCGCTGCCCCTGCTCGGCCACGAGCCATTCTTCCATGTCAATTCCGACACGATGTGGATCGAAGGCGTGCGGCACAATCTGACGCGGCTGGCCGATGCCTTCGATCCAGAGCGGATGGACATCCTGCTCCTGATGGCGCCGACCGCCAGCTCGATCGGTTATAGCGGCCAGGGCGACTATTCGATGCTGGCCGATGGCGCCTTGCGCAAGCGCCGGGAGCATCAGGTGGTTCCGTTCGTCTATGCAGGCGCCGCGATCATGTCGCCGGCGATCTTCGATGGCGCGCCGCAGGGCGAGTTCTCGCTGGTCAGGATTTTCGACAAGGCCAACGAGCAGGACCGTCTGTTCGGACTGCGGCTCGATGGCGTCTGGATGCATGTCGGCACGCCCGAGGCGGTCAGCGCCGCGGAAGAGGCGCTGCTGGAGAGCGCGGCGTAGGTGACGGCGGAGTCCTCTCGCTCCAGCCTCGAACTGCAACGCAGTTCCCAACTAACAATCATCGCATTGCCCCGGCTAGCCTAGCCGTCCCGCCTACGGGGGGACGAATGTCTTGCAAAGCTCGGACGCACCATGCGCCGCGAGGAGGACACATGACGCGTGCCTCGCTGTCATGCCCCGCGCAGGCGGGGCATCCAGTAAGCCGTGGCGTTCCGGCCAACAACGACCGCCTGTGGATACCGGGTCGCCGGGCTAAACCGGGCGACGACGTCGGAAGTTCGACTCCGCGAGCCGCCACCTTGGGCCTCAAGACCATCAACCTATCAACACCCGTCCACAGGCCGCACATGACCCCGCCCCGCTGACTTCTTATATAGACGCTGAGGAGCCCGAATCAGCGGATCATGCGCGTCTTCACCGTTCCCATCTCAGCGCCGTTCCTGCGCACCGTGATCGCGGCGCTGATTGACGGCCGCCTGGTCGATGGCTTCGAGGCGCGGACCGATCCGGCGCGGCTGGCGAGCGCAACGCTATATCTGCCGACCCGGCGCTCCCTGCGCGTCGCGCGCGACATGTTCCTCGAGGAACTCAAGACCGATGCCGTGGTGCTGCCGCGCCTGGTCGCGCTCGGCGATATCGATGAGGACGAGCTTGCGTTCGCCGAGGACAGTGAATCCTTCGCCGGCACGGCACCGCTGGAGATTCCCGAAAAACTCGGCGAGCTCGAGCGCCGCCTGACGCTGGCGCGGCTAGTCGCGGCCTGGGCCAAGACTCCGGTCTCCGCGCCGCTGGTGGTCGGCGGCCCCGCCTCGACATTGGCGCTCGCCGGCGACCTCGCTCGGCTGATCGACGACATGGTCACGCGCGACGTCGCCTGGGATGCACTCGACGGCCTGGTGCCCGATCAGCTCGATCGGTATTGGCAGCATTCGCTCGACTTCCTGCGCATCGCGCGCACCGCCTGGCCGGCTTACCTCGAGGAAATCCAGCGCATCGAGCCGGCGGCCCGGCGCGATCTGCTGATCGCGGCGGAAGCTGCGCGCCTCACTGCCCATCCGGATGGACCGGTGGTTGCGGCCGGCTCGACCGGCTCGATGCCGGCAACGGCAAAATTCCTGCAGGCGGTGGCGAAGCTGCCTCATGGCGCCGTGGTGCTGCCGGGGCTCGATACCGACCTCGACGAGGAAGCGTGGCGCACCATCGGCGGCATCAGGGCCGCAAACAAGACAACTAACAAGGATGCGAAGCAGGACGCCGTCAGCCGCGCGCAGGCCTCCTACAACCATCCGCAATATGCCATGCAGATGCTGCTGCGCCGCTTCGGCATCCAACGACGCGACGTCATCCGCCTCGCCCATCCCGCCCGCAGCGGACGCGAGGTGCTGATCTCGGAGGTGATGCGGCCATCGGAAGCGACCGCAGCCTGGCACGACCGGCTGCGCCAGATCGACGTGGCCGCGAACATCGCGGCCGCCATGGATCATCTCGCCGTGGTGCCCGCGCCCAATCCGGAGATGGAGGCGCTGGCGATCGCGATCGCGATGCGCGAGGCGCGGCATCTCGGCAAATCGGCCGCGCTGGTGACGCCGGACCGCGCGCTGGCGCGGCGGGTGATGGCGGCGCTGACGCGCTGGCATCTGACCTTCGACGACTCCGGCGGCGATGCGCTGCTGGACACGCCCGCCGGCATCTTTGCGCGGCTCGCGGCCGAAGTCGCCGCCAGGGGCCTCGAGCCGCCGGCCTTGCTGGCGCTGCTCAAGCATCCGCTGTGCCGGCTCGGCAGCGCATCGGGCGCGTTCAGAGGCGCGATCGAGACGCTGGAATTGGCGGTCTTGCGCGGCACCAGGCCACAACCGGGCAGCGCGGGCCTGGCGCGTGACTTCGCACGCTTCCGCGACGAGCACACCAAGCTGCACCAGGGCGAGGCATCGTCACTGCATCAGGCCGAGCCGCGGGCGCGGCTGTCCTCGGAGCAGCTCGATCGCGCGCAAGGTCTGATCGAGCGCCTGCAGCAGGCGTTGGCGCCGCTGGAGAATCTCACCTCGCCGAAACCCTATGACTTCGCCGAGCTCGCGGCGCGGCATCGCGAGGTGCTGGCGGCGCTGTCGCGCGACGATCTCGGCTTCAGCCTTGGCTTCGCCGAACGCGATGGCGCAGGCCTGGCGCGCTGCTTCGACGATCTGCTCAGCAAAGGCGAGCGCTGCGGCCTGATGCTTCCGCTCGCCGACTATCCGGATGTCTTCCAGACCGCGTTCAGCGATCGCGCGGTGCGACGCCCCGAGCGGCCCGGCGCACAGCTGCAGATTTATGGTCCGCTCGAATCACGCCTGATGCAGGCCGACCGCGTCATCGTCGGCGGGCTGATCGAAGGCGTGTGGCCGCCGGCGCCGCGCATCGATCCCTGGCTCAGCCGCCCGATGCGGCATCAGCTTGGCCTCGATCTCCCTGAAAGACGCATCGGCTTGTCGGCGCACGACTTTGCGCAGCTCCTCGGCAGCCCCGAAGTGATCCTCACCTATTCCGCCAAGGCGGGCGGCGCACCGGCGGTGGCCTCGCGCTTCCTGCATCGGCTGGAGGCGGTCGCCGGTGATGTCAGTTGGAACGCCGCGACGTCGCGCGGCGAGATCTATGTGCGCTACGCCGAGGCGCTGGACCAACCGGCGGAGGTCAGGCCGATCGCGCAGCCGATGCCGAGGCCGCCGCTGGCCGCGCGCCCCCTGCGCATGTCGGTCACCGCGATCGAGGACTGGCTGCGCGATCCCTACACCATCTTCGCCCGCTATATTCTGCGCCTCGATGCGCTCGATCCTGTCGACATGCCACTCTCGGCCGCCGATCGCGGCTCGGCGATCCATCAGGCAATCGGCGAGTTCACGGAGAACTTCGCACAAGCCTTGCCGCTGCATCCGGCCCACGCGCTACGCCTGATCGGTGAGAAACATTTCGCGCCGCTGATGGAACGCCCCGAAGCCCGTGCACTGTGGTGGCCGCGCTTCCAGCGGATCGCGACGTGGTTTGCAGCCTGGGAGAGTGCGCGGCGCGAGCACATCGAAGAACTGACCGCCGAGATCCGCGGCGAGATCGGCATTCCGCTCGGCGACAACAGGACTTTCACCTTATCCGCGCGCGCCGACCGGATCGAGCGCCGCAGCGACGGCTCCTTCGCGATCCTCGACTACAAGACCGGACAGCCGCCGACCGGCAAGCAGGTCAGGATGGGACTGGCGCCGCAGCTGACGCTGGAAGCGGCGATCCTGCGCGAGGGCGGCTTCGATGGGATTCCCGCCGGCAGCCTGGTCGGCCAGCTCGCTTATGTCAGGCTGTCCGGCAACAATCCGCCGGGCGAAGAGCGCGTGCTGGAATTGAAGATCAACAAGGGCGATGCGCCGCAGCCGCCCGATGCCGCCGCGCGCGAGGCGCGCGACAAGCTGGAGGCGCTGATCCGCAGCTTCGAGGACGAGAACCAGGCCTACACCTCTCTGAACCTGTCGATGTGGGCGAACCGCTATGGCGCCTATGACGACCTCGCGCGCATCAAGGAATGGTCGGCGGCGGGCGGATTGGGGATCGAGGAATGGTGAAGGCGCCGCGCCCGATTCCTGCAGCCGTGCGCGAGGCGCAGACCCGCGCCTCGAACCCGGCCGCGTCAGCGTTCGTGTCGGCCAATGCCGGCTCGGGCAAGACCCATGTGCTGGTGCAGCGCGTGATCCGGCTGCTGCTGGATGGCGTGCCGCCGGAAAAGATCCTCTGCATCACCTTCACCAAAGCGGCCGCTGCCAACATGGCGGAGCGCGTGTTCTCGACATTGGGCCATTGGGTCACGCTCGACGACACCGCGCTGGATCATGCGATCAAAGAAGCCGGCATTCCGCATCCCGATGCCGCGCTGCGCGCCGCTGCACGAAAGCTGTTCGCGAGCGCCTTGGAGACGCCCGGCGGATTGAAGGTGCAGACCATCCACGCGCTGTGCACGCGGCTGCTGCAGCAGTTTCCGTTCGAGGCCAATGTGCCGGCGCGGTTTGCGGTGCTGGACGAGCGCGACCAGACCGAGATGATGGAACGCGCCAACCTGAAGGTGCTGCTGGATGCGTCGCGCGCACCGGACAGCGCCATCGGCCGCGCGCTCCAGGTCGCGATGGCGAGCGCGGCCGACGTCACCTTCAAGGACGTCGTGCGCGAGGCCTGTCTCAGCCGCGATCATTTCATGGCCTGGACCGATGGCGCTGACCATGTCGATGTCGCCGCGGCGCAGCTCTCACAGGTGCTCGGCGTCGCAGCCACCGACACGATCGAGGCCATCGAACGCGACATCCTCGACGGCCCCAATCTGCCGCGCGCAGACTGGCTGCAGATCGCCGCGCAGCTCGACGCCGGCGCCAAGACCGAGCAGAAGCAGGCGGATCAACTCCGCGCGGCGCTCACCTTCTCCGGCAGCGACCAGGTCGACGAATATCTTTGCCTGTTCCTGACCGACGAGAAGCAGCCGCGGAAATCGCTGCTGACCAAGAAGTTCGCCGACGCCAACCCGGCCGTGGCGTCCTTGTTCGAGGTCGAAGCGCGCCGGCTCGACCTGCTGATCGAGAAGCGCCGCGCCGCGGTCATGCGCGACCGCACGGAGGCCTTGCTGCGGATCGCAACAGCGGCCGCCGCGAACTATCGGCGCGAGAAGCAGGAGCGCGGTCTCCTCGACTATGACGATCTGATCGACAAGACGCTGGCGATGCTCAACCGCGTCTCGTCGGGCTGGGTGCACTATAAGCTCGACCGCGGCGTCGACCACGTACTGATCGACGAGGCTCAGGATACGAGCCCCCGGCAATGGGAGATTGTCGCCCATATCATCGAGGAGTTCACCGCCGGCGCCGGCGCCCGCGACGACCTGGTCCGCACCATCTTTGCTGTCGGTGACGAGAAGCAGTCGATCTTTTCGTTCCAGGGCGCAGACCCGCATGAGTTCGACGCGCGGCGGCGACAATTGCAGAAGCGCTTCACCGAGGCGGGGCTCGTCTTCGATCCCGTCTCCTTCACCTATTCGTTCCGCTCGGGTGCCGTGGTGCTGCACGCGGTCGATCAGGTGTTCCGCGATCCGCAAATCTATCGCAGCATCCATTCGCCCGATATCGGCTATCCCATCCATAACTCGCTGGCCGACGCCGGTCCGAGCCTGGTCGAGCTCTGGAGCTTAAGCGAGCGCGACGACACCAAGGACATCGAGGGCTGGCGCGCGCCATTCGACGGCGTCGCGGTGACGAGCCCCGAGGTGAAGCTCGCCCGGCGCATCCAGGCCGAGATCAAGCGGCTGATCCGCGACGGCACCATGACCGGCCACGACGGCTCGCGCCGGCGCTTGAGCTATGGCGACATGCTCATCCTGGTACGCCGGCGCGGCAACGCATTCGATGCCGTGATCCAGGCGCTCAAGCACGCCGGCATTCCGGTCGCGGGCGCCGATCGTCTGAAGCTGACCGAGCACATCGCGATCATCGACCTGATGAATCTCGCCGACGCGCTGCTGCTGCCGAAAGACGATCTCGCGCTCGCGACCGCGCTGAAAAGCCCGCTGTTCGGCCTGACCGACGATGATCTCTTCACCTTGGCCTGGCAGCGCAAGGGCAGCTTGCGCGAGGCGCTGGTGGCGCATGCGGCCGCGGACGAGCGCCTGCAGCGTGTGGTGCGGCGGTTGCAGCAATGCGAGCGCCGCGCCAACGAGGAAACGCCGTTCGGCTTCTATGCCTGGCTGCTCGGCGGCGATGGCGGCCGCCGCCGCATCCTGGCGCGGCTCGGCCACGAAGCCAATGATGCGCTGGATGAATTCCTCGAGCTCGCTTTGTCCTATGAAAGCAAGGCGCCGGCGTCGCTGCAGGGGTTCATGGCCTGGCTGCGCGCCGCCGACACCGAGGTGAAGCGCGACATGGAGATCTCGCGCGACGAGGTGCGGGTGATGACCGTGCACGGCGCCAAAGGCCTGGAGGCATCGGTCGTCTTCCTGGTCGATACGACGTCCTCGCCGTCCGATACGCAGCGGTTGCGGCTGATCCATGTACCCGACGGCGAGAAGGAGATCGTGGTCTGGGCTGGACGCAAAGCCGACGATCCCAAACCTGTCGCAGCCGCGCGCGCGGCGATGCTGCAGGAGACCGAGGACGAATATCGGCGCCTGCTCTATGTCGCGATGACCCGTGCGGCCGACCGGCTCGTCATCGGCGGCTGCATGCCCGGCAACATGAACAATGTCCGCCCCGGCAGCTGGTACGACCTGATGGCGCGCGGGCTCGATGCGGCCGGCCTTCAGGTGCAGACGATCGAGACGCCAGATGGACCGGTGAAGCGCTACGCACGTGCCGAAGACATTGCGTCGCTGCCCGGAGCGGAAGAGCGGCGCGTCACCGCAGAAGCGATCGAGCTGCCGTCCTGGCTGCGCATCGAGGCCGCGGAGGCGCCTGCACCTGATCTGGTGTTGCGGCCATCCGATCCAGCAGCCGCCGACCGCCGGCCGACGAAGGCGGGCGAGGCGACGATGGCACGGAGCGAGGCGATGCAGCGCGGCACGCTGGTGCACCGCCTGTTGCAATCCCTGCCCGACGTGGCACCGACGCGGCGCCGTGATGCGGCGCTCAAATATCTGGCGCGTAACGCGGCCGATTGGCCGGAGGACGAGCGCGAGAAGCTGGCGGCACGTGTGCTTGGGGTGATCGAGGAGCCGCGCTTTGCCGCCGTGTTCGCCGCAGGCAGCCGCGCGGAGGTCTCCATCGTCGGTCGGCTCAGCCTGCCCGACCAGCCGCCGGCGCTGGTGTCCGGCCAGATCGACCGGCTGGTCGTGACCGATGCCGAGGTGCTGATCGTCGACTTCAAGACCAACCAAAGCCCGCCGTCCGACCTCGCCGAGGTGCCGCCGGCCTATGTCCGCCAGCTCGCGCTCTACCGCGCGGTGCTCCGCCAGCTGTACCCGGACCGCGCCGTCCGCGCCGCCCTGCTCTGGACCGAAGCCCCTGAACTGATGGAGCTTTCGGCCTCCGCTCTGGACGCGGAACTGCTATCCCCGCACATCTGAGTGACGCAACTTGACCCGGCAACCGACCGTTCATAGCTTTGCAGGCACGATTATGGGCGCGAATCTCGCGCCGCTCTCCAACCAAACGAGGTATTCCCATGGCCGTTGGCAAGGTTTCCGATACCGATTTCGACACTGAGGTGCTGAAGGCGGACGGCCCCGTCGTCGTGGATTTCTGGGCTGAATGGTGCGGCCCCTGCCGGATGATCGCGCCGGCGCTGGATGAGATCGCGGGCGCAATGGGCGACAAGGTCAAGATCGTGAAGCTCAATGTCGATGAGAGCCCTAAGACGGCGTCCAAATACGGCGTGATGTCGATCCCGACCCTGATGATCTTCAAGGGCGGCGAGATGGCCTCCCGCCAAGTCGGCGCGGCGCCGAAGGCGAAGCTCCAGCAGTGGATCACGGCCTCGGTCTGATCGGCGCAGAGGATTTTTTGGTTGAACGGCCGGCGATTTCGCCGGCCGTTTGCGTTAAAGCGAGGAGTTTGTCGCGTTTTGAGCGTTGCCCGCCATGCCCTCCCGCCCCCGCAAATCCGCTTCCCGCCCCGCCGGTTTGCAGGCGATGGAGGCGCGCTCAGTTGATGCCATCCCGCGCGGGAAGGAGTGGCAGTACGAGCCGAAATGGGACGGCTTCCGCTGTCTCCTGTCACGCGAGGGCGATAACGTGACGATGCAGTCCAAAGCAGGCGAGGACCTTACGCGCTATTTCCCGGAGGTGGCCGCGGCCGCGCGCGAGCTGAAAGCCGAGCGCTTCGTGCTCGACGGCGAGCTCGTGGTGCCGCATGGCAAGACGTTCTCGTTCGACGAACTGTTGCAACGGATTCATCCCGCCGCGAGCCGGGTGACAAAGCTGTCGCAGGAAACGCCGGCGTTATTCTTGGCCTTCGATCTGCTTGCGACGGAGCGCGACGGCGAGTTGATGGAGCACAGGCTGGACGAACGGCGGCCGGCGTTGGAAGCATTCGCGGAGGCGAACTTCCGCGGCCATCCGACCTTTCGGCTGTCGCCTGTCACGACCAGCTTTGCGACCGCCGAGAAGTGGCTGGCGCGCTCCGGCGGCGGCTCGGACGGCGTGATCGCCAAGCGCATCGACCTGCCCTATCAGCCCGATAGCCGCGACGGCATGCAGAAGATCAAGCGCTTCCGCTCAGCCGACTGCGTGATCGGCGGCTTCCGCTACGCGACCAACAAGGGCGCGGGCGGCAGGAAGGTGGTCGGCTCGCTCCTGCTCGGCCTCTATGATGACGACGGGCAGCTCCATCACGTCGGCTTCACCTCGGCGATCAAGAAGGAGGAGAAACCTGCGCTGACCGCCAAGCTGGAGCCGTTGATCTCGCCGCCCGGTTTTACGGGCAATGCGCCTGGCGGCCCGAGCCGCTGGTCCACCGAACGCTCGACGCAATGGTGCCCGCTGAAGCCGAAGCTCGTCATCGAAGTCTGCTACGACCATTTCTCCGGCGAGCGCTTTCGCCACGGCACTTCGATCCTGCGCTGGCGCCCCGACAAGGCGCCGCGGCAATGCACCTTCGATCAGCTCAAGCAGAAGGCGGCTGATCCGATGAAGCTGCTGGCGTGAGGCCGCTAAAGCGCGATGAGATTAGGATGAATTGTCATCGCGCTTTAGGTTATTGTTTGAGCATGATCTCCGTGCAAACGCGTTCCGCGTTTGTCGCGAGGGAAAACCGCTTCGCACTTTTCCGGATCATGCTCTACCTGATCCAGCCCGTCGCCAGTGCGGAAGCCAATTCCGGCATGCCGTTCCGCAGCGCCAGGGCCGCCATCGCTTCGTGATCATAAGGCACATGGCGGAAGGTCACCGACCATGCGCCCGCACTTTGCTCCAGGATGGCGTAGCGCGCATCCGGGGTGCCGGCTTGAACGACGTGCGGATACGGATGTCGATCGCGATAGCCGGGACAGCCGACGCTGCCCGGATTGACGATCAGCCGGCCGTCCCTCAGACGCACCGCGCGAGCGATGTGGCTATGGGCGCAGAGGACGAGGGGCTGTTCGATGCCCTCGGCAACGGCTTCGATCGTCTCCAACGTTGCCGTCGCGATCGTCCCGTCAGCATGCACCGCCTCGAGCCAATAGATCTCGTCACTCGCGGGCGTGGCGTGACAGAGGAAGACCTCGTCGTTGAAGACGCGCGTCGCCGGGATCGCGCGCAGCCAATCGAGATGCGCGACGTCGAGCTGGGCATAGGCCGGCCGGTCCCAGGAGCCCATCTTCTCGACCGGTCGGTCGATCAGATAGCGGTCATGATTGCCGAGCACGTGGACCGCATCGAGGCCCATCAAGATGTCCATGGTCCGGCGCGCATCGAGCGCCCCGCTCGCCATGTCGCCGAGATTGATGATCTCCGTAATGCCTTGCGCGCGGACGTCAGCGAGCACGGCTTCCAGCGCGAGATGGTTTCCGTGGACGTCGGCGATCGCGGCGAAGCGCATGGCGGATTCGATCTACGCCGGCGGCGTGCCGTTGATCGCCAGCACATGGCCGGCGAGATAGAGCGAGCCAGTGATCAGGATGCGCGGTGGCAGCTCGTAGGCGAGGCGCGCGACGCCGGACAGCGCCGCTTCGACGCCAGCGGCGACCTCGACGCGCATGCCGAGCGTGCGCGCGGCATCAGCCAGATCGGAAGGAGCCATCGCCTTGTCCTGATCCGGGATCGGCACCACGATGATGTGGCGCGTCAGCCCGGCGAAATTGGCGAGAAAGGCCCGTGCGTCCTTGTTGGCCATCATGCCGACGATCACGACCAGCGGCCGCGACACCCGCTCTTCGAGGTCGCCGATCGCGGCAGCGACGACGCGGCCGCCTTCGGCATTGTGGCCGCCATCCAGCCAGATCTCGGAGCCCTGCGGTCCGAGCGTGGTCAGCGCGCCGGTCGACAGCCGCTGCATCCGTGCCGGCCATTCGGCACCGGTGATGCCGGCCTCGAAAGCGCGGGTCGGAAGCTTGAACGTATCGATCGCGCGCAAGGTGGCGATCGCAAGCCCGGCGTTGCCGAACTGATGGCGGCCGAACAGCTTGGGTGCGGGGAGATCCAGAAGCCCGCGATCGTCCTGATAGACCAGCCGGCCGCGCTCGACATTGACATGCCAGCCTTCGCCGGCCGCAAACAGCGGCGCGCGCATGCGCTTGGCCTGTTGCTCGATCACGGCCATCGCCTCCGGCTCCTGCTCGGCCGAGATCACCGGACAGCCCCGCTTGATGATCGCAGCCTTCTCGGCAGCGATCGAGGCCAATGTAGTGCCGAGGAATTCCATGTGATCCATGCTGATCGGCGTCAGCACGCTCGCCGCGACCTGCTCGACCACGTTGGTCGAGTCGAGCCGGCCGCCGAGGCCCACTTCAAGCAGGACGACGTCCGCCGGATGCCGCGCGAACAGCAGAAAGGCGGCGACGGTCTTCACCTCGAAGAACGTGATCGGCGCGCCAGCATTCACCTGTTCGCATGTCGCCAGCGCATCGCGCAGTTGGGCGTCGTCGACCAGAACGCCACCGCCGACACGGCCGAGCCGATAGCTCTCATTGATACGGACCAGCCAGGGCGAGGTAAAAACATGAACCCGCAGGCCTGCGGCCTCCAGCATCGCGCGCAGGTAAGCGACGGTCGAGCCCTTGCCATTGGTGCCGGCGACATGGATCACCGGCGGCAGCTGGCGCTCGGGATTGCCGAGCTGCGCCAGCAATCGATGCATGCGATCCAGACCTAGATCGATCTGGCTCGGATGCAAGGCGGAGAGCCGCGCGATCAGCTCGTCAAGCGAAGCAGCGTGCTGGAACGCGGAGTCGTTCACGCTGACGGCGCGATGGCAGGCGCTTCGGGTGCAGCGATCGCCTTCTCAGGCGGCGGCAGCTGCGGCATCGGCTTTGGAGGCTCGATGGCCGGAGATTTGGTCAACAGCCGGCAGAGCCGCGCCAAGGTCGGGCGCAGGTCGTGGCGATGCACGACCATGTCGACCATGCCGTGGTCGCGGAGATATTCGGCGCGCTGGAAGCCCTCCGGCAGTTTCTCGCGGATGGTCTGCTCGATCACGCGGGCGCCGGCGAAACCGATCAACGCCCCGGGCTCGGCGATCTGGACGTCGCCGAGCATCGCATAGGATGCCGTCACGCCGCCGGTGGTCGGATTGGTCAGCACGACGATATAGGGCTGCCGCGCCTCGCGCAGCATCTGCACCGCAACCGTGGTGCGCGGCATCTGCATCAGGGACAGAATTCCTTCCTGCATGCGCGCGCCGCCGGAGGCCGCGAACACGATGAAGGGGCACTTCTTCTCCACCGCAAGCTCAAGCCCGCGCACGATCGCCTCGCCTGCGGCCATGCCGAGCGAACCGCCCATGAAGTCGAAATCCTGTACGGCGATTACGACGCCCATGCCTTCGAGTTTGCCATAGCCGACCTTGACGGCGTCATTCAGGCCGGTGCGGGCGCGCGCATCCTTGATGCGGTCGGCATAGCGGCGCTCGTCACGGAATTTGAGCGGATCAGGTGTGACCTCGGGCAGCGCGACGTCGAACCAAGTCTCGTTGTCGAAGGCGGATTTGAGCCGCGCCACTGCGCCCATGCGCATGTGGTAGTTCGAGCCGGGGATGACGAACTGGTTGGCCTCGACATCCTTGTAGAACACGAGCTGCCCGGAATCCGGGCACTTGATCCACAGGTTCTCCGGCGTCTCCCGCCGCAGGATGTTACGGATCTTCGGCCGGACCACATTGGTAAGCCAGTTCATGTATCGCTCCGTAGGACGGTCGCCCAAATCCATATATGGCGGTGAAGCTTTGGCCCGGCAAGCCGGAGCCGACACCGGACCGCGGTGACGCTATTCCGCCGCTTGCTTGGCACCATGCACGCCCTGCGCGAGCGCCCCGGCAAGGTCGGCCACCGCGCTCACCGTCTTGGCGGTCGCACGTCCCTCGCCATCCAGGCTGCCTCTGACGGCATCGACCAGAGCCGTCCCGACCACGGCACCATCGGCATGTTCGGCGATCGAGCGCGCGGTCTCGGGGGTCCGGATGCCGAAGCCGACGCAGACCGGCAGCGCGGTGTGTCCCTTGATCCGCGACACCGCGGCGCTGACCGCCTTGGCATCCGCCGCCGCCGCGCCGGTGATCCCGGTGATCGAGACATAGTAGACGAAACCGGAGGTGTTCGCGAGCACGGCCGGCAGGCGCTTGTCGTCGGTGGTCGGCGTTGCCAGGCGAATGAAGTTGAGCCCGGCCTTCAGCGCCGGCACGCACAGCTCGTCGTCCTCTTCCGGGGGCAGGTCGACGATGATCAAGCCGTCGACGCCGGCCGCCTTCGCATCAGCCAGAAACGGTTCGACGCCATAGATGTAGATCGGGTTGTAGTAACCCATCAGCACGATCGGCGTCGCGTCGTCGCTGGCGCGGAAGCTGCGCACCATCGCCAGCGTCTTGCGCAAGGTCATGCCGGCCTTGAGCGCGCGCAGCCCGGCTGCCTGGATCGACGGGCCATCGGCCATCGGATCGGTGAAGGGCATGCCAAGCTCGATGATGTCGGCGCCGGCCTGCGGCAGCGCCTTGACGATCGCAAGCGAGGTGTCGGGATCGGGATCGCCGGCCATCACGAAAGTGACGAACGCCGAACGCGCTTCTTTCTTCAATTGCGCCAGACGCGCCTCGATGCGGGTGGTCACGACTTTTTCCCTCGCAGGATATCACCGACCTGCGGCACGTCCTTGTCGCCGCGACCGGAGAGATTGACCACCATCAGGTGATCCTTTGGCCGTTGCGGCGCGAGCTCCATCACCTTGGCGATCGCATGCGCCGGCTCCAGCGCCGGGATGATCCCTTCCAGGCGCGACAGCAGCTGGAACGCCGCGAGCGCCTCCTCGTCGGTCGCAGACAAGTATGTCACGCGACCGATCTCGTGCAGCCAGGAATGCTCCGGTCCGATACCCGGGTAATCGAGGCCGGCCGAGATCGAATGCGCCTCCTGGATCTGTCCGTCCTCGTCCATCAAGAGATAGGTACGGTTGCCATGCAGAACGCCGGGCCGACCGCCGGCGATCGAAGCCGCATGCAATTGCGTCAGCCCGTGGCCCGCCGCCTCCACACCGAAGATCTCCACCGAGGGATCATCGAGGAAGGGATGAAACAGGCCCATCGCGTTCGAGCCGCCGCCGATGCAGGCGATGAGCGAATCCGGCAGACGACCTTCCATCTCCTGAATCTGGACGCGGGTCTCGTTGCCGATCACCGACTGAAAGTCGCGCACCATCATCGGATAAGGGTGCGGCCCGGCAACGGTGCCGATGCAGTAGAAGGTGTTGTGGACGTTGGTGACCCAGTCGCGCAGGGCTTCGTTCATCGCGTCCTTCAAGGTGCGCGCGCCCGACTGCACGGGGACGACCTTGGCGCCCAGCATCTCCATGCGGATCACGTTCGGCTGCTGCCGCTCGACATCGACCGCGCCCATATAGACCACGCATTCCAGGCCGAAGCGCGCGCAGAGCGTGGCCGTTGCCACGCCATGCTGGCCGGCGCCGGTTTCGGCGATGATCCGCTTCTTGCCCATGCGCCGTGCCATCATGATCTGGCCGAGCACATTGTTGACCTTGTGCGAGCCCGTATGGTTGAGCTCCTCGCGCTTGAAGTAGATCTTGGCGCCACCGAGATGTTCGGTCAGCCGCTCGGCGAAATACAGCGGCGAGGGACGGCCGACATAGTGCTTGAGATAGCCGTTCATCTCCGCCTGGAATGCCGGATCGGCTTTCGCTTCGGCGTAGGCCTTTTCGAGATCGAGAATCAACGGCATCAGCGTTTCGGCGACAAAGCGGCCGCCGAAAATGCCGAAATGCCCGCGCTCGTCGGGGCCGCTGCGGAAGGAATTCGGACGTAGTGTCGTCATCGGACGCTCAACTCTTCGCTGGCACGCGCGGCGCGCACAAACTCTCGGATCATATTGCTATCTTTCACGCCCGGTGCGCGCTCGACGCCAGAGGAAACGTCGACCCCTCCCGCACCTGTGATTCGGACGGCCTCGCGGACATTGCCGGCGCTCAATCCTCCCGACACCATGAACGGCAGATCGAGCTTCAGATTTTCGAGCAGATGCCAGTCGAACGTGGCGCCAAGCCCGCCCGGGCGCGTGGCGTCCTTAGGCGCGCGGGCGTCGAACAGGATCCGGTCGCAGACGGCTGCATAGCCGGACAGCGAGGCCAGATCGGCCGCGGTCTCGACCGGGATCGCCTTCATCACCGGCAGGCCGAAACGTTGCTTGATGTCGCGGACGCGGGCAACGCTCTCGCGACCATGAAGCTGCAGGAGATCCGGCCGCAAGGTCTCGATGACATTCTCGAACGTGACGTCGTCGGCATCGACCGTCAGCGCCACCTTGAGCGCGCGGCCCTTGGCGTGGCGGCCGAGCTCGCGCGCCGCTTCGAGGCCGAGATGCCGAGGCGATGGCGGAAAGAACACGAACCCCACCATGTCAGCGCCGGCGTCCAGCGCCGCGTCGAGCGTCTCGCGCGTGGTCAGGCCGCAGATTTTGACGAGCAGGGACATCAATTGGAAACGCAATTCCGGGCGAAAAAGATCACCCCCGTCAGGGGGGCTTGCCGCGGGTTCTACAACGCAGCGCCCTGCTTGTCTCGCCCATAAGGCGCAAAAAGCCCAGCCGGAGCGGACGGGACCAGCTGCCCCTGGGAGCCCCGCGCCGCCGCCGAAGTCGCCCTGACATTGGCGAGCTCGACCCGCGCAGCCTCAGCGTCGGCCTGATGCTGACGCGCGGCCCGACGCCAGCGTCGCTGGCCGACCCAGGTTGCGAAGCCGCCGGCGATGACGCCGACAACGGCCGCAGCGAGGATCAGCACGAACAGCGGCAATGGCACCGCGGAGGCGGCATCGGTCGGGTCAAACGGGTTGAACGACACGGTAACGAAATGCCGGTTGGCCACCGCAAATGCGATGAACAACAGGAACAGCGGAATGACGATCACGGCGGTGAGGAATTTTCGCATGACACTCGCTCGCGACGATCGGAGCAGATCGCAACCCGCCCGACGGCAACCGCCGCCTTGCGCAACAGGCTTCAGGACGAACTGGGTTCAGTCGTTTCCGTCCCAGGCTCGCGGTTCAGCCGCTCGCGCATTTCCTTGCCGGTCTTGAAGAACGGCACGCATTTCTGGTCGACCGGCACATGGGCGCCGGTGCGGGGATTGCGCCCGGCCCGCGCCGGACGGTGCTTGACGGAAAAGGCGCCGAAACCGCGCAGCTCGACCCGATCGCCGCGCGCCAGCGCGGCGACGATCTCGTCGAGGATCGCATTCACAATGTTCTCGACATCCCGCTGATAGAGATGCGGGTTGTGCTCGGCGATACGCTGAACAAGCTCGGATTTGATCATCGAGAGGCTGTATCCGCAAAAATTCAGCGTCCATTTCCGTGAAAATACCTTGAACTGTCAAGACGCTAAATCATTCGTTGCCTACGTGAAATTGCGTGACAAAGCCGGAAAACCGGCTCTCACGGACCACACGTAAAACGCGAAAAATGCGATGACGCCGGTCTTGGCGGGTTTCAGTTGCCTCCCGCCGGCTGCCAGAGAGCCAGCATCCCATCCAGTCCGAAGCGATCCACCGCATGCGTGACGCCGGCGTGCTCGATCTGACGCGCAATTGCGCCCAGACCCATGGCATCGAGCGCGATCGAGGTCGCCGTGCGCAAAAAGGTGAGATCGCCGAACTGCGGCGTGAGCCTGTAGTCGCGCACGGGCAGATCCTTCTTGACGTTCTTGTTTTCGACAAGCCAGGCAATTGCCTTCTTCTCGTCGCCGAGCTCATCGATCAGCTTCAGATCGATCGCCTGCCGGCCCGTGAACACGCGGCCGTCGGCAACCTTCTCGAGCTGGGCATCATCCATGCCGCGCCGCTCCTTCACGAGCCCGCGAAACCAGGCATAGGAATCCTTCACCAGCGCATCGAGCGCATCACGCGCTTCAGGACTGGTCGGCTCGAAGCCGTTCGGCGCGGCCTTCAGCGGCGAGGACTTCACCTCCTCGACCTTGACGCCGATGGTCTTCAACAGCTCGCTGACATTCGGATATTGGAACAGCACGCCGATCGAACCGACCAGCGAGCTCTGCTGGGCGACGATGTGATCGGCCGCGATCGCGGTGATGTAACCGCCCGATGCCGCAAGCCCTTCGACCACGACGACCAGCGGCTTCTTGGCCTTCAGCCGCGTCAGCGAATCATAGAGCTGCTCCGAGCCCGCGGTGGTGCCGCCCGGCGAATTGATATGAACGACCACCGCGGCAGCCCCGGAATTCTCCAGCCGCTCCAATGCCTCGACACGGTCCTGGTCGCTGCGGATCAGGCCTTCGATATTGATGCGGGCAATGGATCCCGACGTCGTCAGCGCGGTGCGCCCGCGCGGCGACATCACGAGACCAACCACCGACAGCGCTCCGATCGCGATCAGCACGGCAGCGACGCGCCAGAAGGTCAGCTTGCGCCGCAGCCTGCGGCGATCGACGATCACGTCCGAATCAAGCGACATGGATTTCTCCCGGAAATATCAGCGCGTTTTGCACAACCGTCCGAATACGAGGTTGCTGGATTACATCAATTGCGGCCCAATTTGAAGAAAGCATGGCTCGCCACGATGCCGCCGGAGGATCGCCACGCGGCGCGCCGGGCAGGTGCCGAAGCACACTGGGTTTTTCCCCGCAAAAACAGAAAAGCCCCGGTCGAAACCGGGGCTTTGATGCTTGTCATGAGACGCAGGCTTACTTCTGGTCGCGATTCTTGAGCGCCGTGCCCAAGATGTCGCCGAGCGTCGCGCCCGAATCGGAGGAGCCATATTGCGCGATGGCTTCCTTCTCTTCCGCGACCTCCAGCGCCTTGATCGAGACCTGCACCTTGCGGGCCTTCTTGTCGAACTGGATCACGCGGGCATCGACCTTCTCGCCGACCGCGAAGCGTTCGGAGCGCTGATCGTTGCGATCGCGCGCCAGCTCGGAGCGCTTGATGAAGGTGGTGAAGTCGGTGCCGACGATCTTGACGTCGATGCCGCCATCCTTGACGTCGAGCACTTCGCAGGTGACGACCGCGCCCTTCTTGACATCGCCCGGCTCGGCGAAGGGATCGCCCTCGAGCTGCTTGATGCCGAGCGAGATACGCTCCTTCTCCACGTCGACGTCGAGCACCACGGCTTTCACCATGTCGCCCTTCTTGTAGTTGTCGATGACCTGCTCGCCCGGGAGCTTCCAGTCGAGGTCGGACAAGTGGACCATGCCGTCGACGTCGCCCTCGAGACCCAGGAACAGGCCGAACTCGGTCTTGTTCTTGACCTCGCCCTCGACCACCGAACCCGTCGGATGCTTCTCGACGAAGACCTCCCACGGATTGCGCATGGTCTGCTTGAGGCCGAGCGAGATGCGGCGCTTGACCGAATCGACCTCGAGCACCTGCACCTCAACCTCCTGCGAGGTCGAGACGATCTTGCCGGGGTGCATGTTCTTCTTGGTCCACGACATCTCCGAGACGTGGATCAGGCCTTCGATGCCCGGCTCCAGCTCGACGAAGGCGCCGTAGTCGGTGATGTTGGTGACGCGGCCGTGGAAGCGCGCACCCAGCGGATACTTCGCCTCGATGCCCTGCCACGGATCATCCAACAGCTGCTTCATGCCCAGCGAGATGCGGTGCGTCTCGTGGTTGATCTTGATGATCTTGACCTTGACGGTCTGACCGATCGAGAGCACCTCGGTCGGGTGGTTGACACGCCGCCAGGCGATGTCGGTGACGTGCAAGAGGCCGTCGATGCCGCCGAGGTCGACGAACGCACCGTAATCGGTGATGTTCTTGACCACGCCGTCGATCACCTGACCCTCTTCGAGGTTCTGCACCAGCTCCTGGCGCTGCTCGGCGCGGGTCTCTTCCAGCACGGTGCGGCGCGACACCACGATGTTGCCGCGGCGGCGATCCATCTTGAGGATCTGGAACGGCTGGGAGTTGTTCATCAGCGGCGCGACGTCGCGGATCGGACGGATGTCCACCTGCGAGCGCGGCAGGAACGCCACGGCGCCGTCGAGGTCGACGGTGAAGCCGCCCTTGACCTGGTTGAAGATGACGCCGTTGACCTTCTCGTTGTTCTGGAAGGCCTTCTCGAGCTTGCCCCAGCTCTCTTCGCGGCGGGCCTTGTCGCGCGACAGCACGGCTTCGCCGAGCGCGTTCTCGATGCGATCGAGGAACACTTCGACCTCGTCGCCGACCTTCAAATCGCTATCACGGCCAGGGCCTGAGAATTCGCGCAGCGCAACGCGGCCCTCGGTCTTCAGGCCGACGTCGATGACGGCCATGTCCTTCTCGATCGCAACCACCTTGCCCTTGACGACGGAACTTTCCTGCAGGTTGCCGCGCGTGAAGGACTCATCCAGCATCGCGGCAAAATCATCGCGGCTGGGGTTGTAGGAAGCAGCAGTGGTACTCGAAGCCATTGGTTCTCCAGACGCGGACAGTCTCGCCGGCGGGGGTTGATCGGCGCATCGAACGCACAGTGCCTGGAGGTCCGCGAAAACCCCAGACGACCGCTGATTTGCGCGAAACGCGCAAAAGCGGGCCGGCAGTGCCTGCACATGCGATACGTTTGAATGTGTCCGGCTGATCGAACTCGATTGAACCGCAATCGAGCTATCGATGATCAAGGGCGGGAGCGGGCATTCCTCCAATGACGCCGGCGGAAAATATCAAACCCGCTGACGGCCCGCTCGGACGGCCTCGACAATATCGATGGCGGCCCGGACGCCGCTCTCTATATCCAACTGAGAGTTGTCAAGCAAGTAAGCATCCGGTGCTTGTTTTAAAGGAGCGACTGCGCGGTTCTGGTCGCGCTCGTCCCGCGCCAGGATGTCGGCCAGGACGACGGCTTCATCCGCCTCCTCGCCCCGGGCACGCGCCTCCAGCGTCCGGCGCCGGGCGCGGATCTTGGGATCGGCGACGACATAGATTTTCACGTCGGCGGTGGGGCAGATCACCGTGCCGATGTCGCGGCCGTCGAGCACGGCGCCCGGCGGGCCTGCTGCGAACTGGCGCTGAAACGTGACCAGCGCCTCCCGGACCTTCGGCAGGGCCGAGACGACCGAGGCCGCGGAACCCACCGCCTGCGATTTCAGGGCCGGATTGTCGAAGCTTTCCGGATCGAGCTTCAAGGCCGCCTGCACCGCCCTGGCTTCATCGTTCAGGTCGATACCGGTGGTCAGCAGGGCATGGGCCACGGCACGGTAGATCACGCCGGTATCAAGGTGCCGGTATCCGTAATGCGCCGCCAGCCGCTTGGCGAGCGTGCCCTTGCCGGAGGCCGCCGGGCCGTCGATGGCGATGATCATGCGAAATCCGCGCCCGCCTTGCGCATCAGCGGGATGAAATCCGGGAAGCTGGTGGCGATGAAGGCGGTGTCGTCGACCTTGACCGGCTGATCGGCCGCCAGCCCCATCACCAGGGCCGACATCGCGATCCGGTGATCCATATGGGTTGCCACCAATCCGCCGCCGGGCACATGGCCCCTGCCCTCCACGATCAGGTCGTCGCCCGAGATCTTGACCTTGACACCGTTGACCCGCAGCATCGCCGCGGTCGCCTCCAGCCGATCGGACTCCTTGACGCGCAGCTCGTGCAGGCCGCGCATGACCGTGGTCCCCTCGGCATAGGCTGCAGCCACCGCCAGCACGAGATATTCGTCGATCATGGATGGCGCGCGCTCCGGCGGCACCTCGACCCCGCGCAAGCGCGAGGCCCGGACCCGCAGCCGCGCCATCGGCTCGCCGGCATCGCCGCGGACGTCGCGCTCCTCGATCGACGCGCCCATCTCGCGGAGCGTCGTGAACAGGCCGGTGCGCAGCGGATTGGTCATCACGTCCGGCAATTCAATGTCGGAGCCCTCGACGATCAGCGCGGCCACCACCGGAAACGCCGCCGAAGAGGGGTCGGCCGGAACGATCACCCTCGCGCCGCACAGCTCGGGCTGGCCAGTCAGCGCGATACGCCGGCCGTGCGCGCCTTCCGCAGTCGTGACGATCTCGGCGCCGAAATGCTTCAGCATCAGCTCGGTGTGGTCGCGGCTCGCCTCCCGCTCGATCACGGTGGTGATGCCGGGGGCGGCCAGTCCCGCCAGCAGCACCGCCGACTTGATCTGCGCCGAGGCCACCGGAGTGCGATATTCGATCGGAACCGGGTCACGGGCGCCCTGCAGGGTCAAAGGCAGCTTGCCACCCTCGCCGCCGGCAATGACCTTGGCGCCCATCAAAGCGAGCGGATCGAGCACCCGGCGCATCGGCCGGCTGCGCAGCGACGCGTCGCCGTCGAACACGGCCGTGATCGGGCAGCCCGCCACTGCGCCCATCACCAGCCGGCAGCCGGTGCCGGAATTGCCAAAATCCAGGGTTTCGCTCGGCTGGGCGAAACCACCGACGCCGACCCCGCGGACAGACCAGGCAAAATCGCCCGTGCGCTGCACGGTGGCGCCCAGCGCCCGCATCGACTTGGCGGTGTTGAGCACGTCTTCGCCCTCGAGCAGGCCGGAAATCGTGGTCTCGCCGACCGCAAGGGCCCCCAGAATGAGGGCGCGGTGAGAGATCGATTTGTCGCCTGGGACGCGAATCGTACCCGTCAGGGGGCCACTGGCGCGGGATTCGAGCGGGGTCGGGGCTACTGAAGCGGACAAGGTCATACCCTCGGGTCAAGTCGGGGTCGGCAGGTATCACACGCCTGCCCGGCCGTCACCGGCCAACGAAATTCTCGTGCGCAGCGCTATTGACAGCGGCCCCGCAACTAGCCAAGTGAAGCACCGCTTTTCAGACATTGCCAGGACGCTGCACGTGGCCAAAGCCGAGCTTGGAACCAAACGCGTTTGCCCGACGACGGGCAAAAAGTTCTATGACCTCAACAAGAACCCGGTGATTTCACCCTACACCGGCGAGGTGGTGCCGATTGCGCCTGTGGCACCGGCGCGGATGCCGCGCGGCGAGGCCGCCCGGGCTGCAGCCCATGCCGACACCACGCCGGAGCCGGCGGAGACCGAAGAGTTGGTCTCGCTCGAGGAGGCCGATGCCGAGGAGAACACCGGGAAGGTCAAGGCGGCCGTTCCCGAATCGGAAGACGACATCGAGATCGATGAGACCCTCGACGACGATGAGGACGATGACTCGACCTTCATCGCCGACGAAGAAGAAGGTGATGAGGACGTGACCGACATCATTGGCGACGTCGGCGGTGACGAAGACACTTGAGATAATTCTGAAAACGTGTTTCACGGTGCATCCCGGCGCGTCGCCCAGACCGCCGGTGCTGTTAAGGGGCCATAGCTCAGCTGGGAGAGCGCTTGCATGGCATGCAAGAGGTCGGCGGTTCGATCCCGCCTGGCTCCACCACGCTTCGCCCTTCGGGCTACGCGTGGCGCAGCCGCGCCGCAGCCTGAAGGGCGAAGCGTGGTGCCCGGCGAAGCCCAACGGGCGAAGACGGGCCGAGGCATACTCCAAGCTTTCGTTTCAGGCCTACGAGCGCAATGATCGATGTGGTACGTCTACATTATCCGTAGCGTTGCCTTTCCCGATCAAGAATATGTTGGCGCGACTGCTAATCTGAGGCAGCGCCTCCCAGACCATAACGCAGGCCGATCGCCGCACACAGCGAAGTTCAGACCGTGGACACTGGTCTGGTACTGCGCCTTTCCGGACAAACAGCGGGCGCTTGCGTTTGAGGCCTATCTCAAATCGCATTCGGGACGGGCATTCTCGAAGAAGCGTCTGGGCGGCCCTGCTTGAACGGGGCCTCTGCGGCAAAGCTCACCCCTCCCCCGCCGCCGCCGCCGCGTTCAGGCTGTCCCGCAGCGCCACCAGGTTCTTCTGCAGCGCCGTCAATTCGGCAACCGAGCATCCGGTCGCGGCGAGAATCGCCGGCGGCACGATGGTCCTGGCCTTCTCGCGCAAGCCTGCGCCCTGCGTGGTCAACGCCACCAGCACCTGCCGCTCGTCCTCGGCCGAGCGCGTGCGCTTCACCAGATGCGCGCTCTCCAGCCGCTTGAGCAGCGGGGTCAAGGTGCCGGAGTCCAGAAACAGCCGCTCACCGATCTCCTTGACCGACAGGCTGTCGCGCTCCCAAAGCACCAGCATCACCAGATATTGCGGATAGGTCAGCCCGAGCCGGTCCAGCAGCGGCTTATAGACGCGATTGAACGCATGCGCGGTCGAATACACCGCAAAACAGAGCTGGTTTCCGAGCAGAAGCGGCGCGTCCGCCGCGGCTTTCTTAGGCATGCTGACCTCAGCGCAGATCGTGACCCATCTAGGGTGCGACGGGTCCGCCGATCAACGGCGGGCGTCGTGATCACGAATTTTCGATCGACAACTATATTGTACACAATTGAATTGCGTGCAATATGCTTTCGCATTGAAATTCACAAAGCGGGAGACCCGACCATGTCCGTGAACGTGCTCTACAAGACCAGCGCCAAGGCAACCGGCGGCCGCGACGGCGAGGCCAAGACCCTCGACGGCGCGCTGAGCGTCAAGCTCGCAACGCCGAAGGAACTCGGCGGTGGCGGCGGCGCCGGCAACAACCCCGAGCAGCTGTTCGCCGCCGGCTACGCCGCCTGCTTCCTCGGCGCGATGAAGTTCGTGGCCTCCCAGGGCGGCCCGAAGGTGCCGGCCGACACCTCCGTGACCTCCACCGTCGGCATCGGACCGCGCTCGGAAGGCGGCTTCGGCATCACCGTCGAGCTTGCAGTGTCGCTGCCCGGTCTCGCCAAGGCCGACGCGGAAGCGCTGGTCGAGAAGGCGCATCAGGTGTGCCCCTATTCGAACGCCACTCGCGGCAATGTCGACGTCAAGCTGAGCGTGGTTTGACCTTAGTTATTCCATGATACGGCAGGGGATCGCACCCAGCGGTCCCCTGCTCTTTTGTGCATCGCCGCGTCGCGATCTCGGATTTGCGCCATCGCGCCGCCAATGCTTAATGATCGCGAGTTGGCTCAGAACCTCGCGAACCCAAAGATGACACCACCACCCTTTGCTCCTGGCGCGATGGCCGGCCTGCGCGTAATCGATCTGACGCGCGTGCTCGGCGGTCCCTATTGCACCCAGATTCTTGCCGATCACGGCGCCGACGTGATCAAGGTCGAGCCGCCGGCCGGCGACGAGGTGCGCGATTGGGGTCCGCCCTTTCACGAGGAGGACGCGGCCTACTTCGTCGGCATCAACCGCAACAAGCGCTCGGTCGGGCTGGACCTCGCCGCAGAAGGCGGTCGCACGGTGCTGATGAAGATGCTGGACACGGCGGACGTCCTGATCGAGAACTTCAAGCCGGGTACGCTGGAGAAGTGGGGCATCGGCAGCGATGTCCTGCGCGAGACATTCCCGAAGCTGGTGCATTGCCGCATCTGCGGCTTCGGCGCCGACGGACCTCGTGGCGGCAATCCCGGCTATGATGCGATCATCCAGGCGATGACCGGCATGATCGCCGCGACCGGCTCGCCCGAGAGCGGCCCGATGCGGATCGGCGTGCCGCTGGTCGACATCACCACCGGCCTCTATGCCGCGATCGGCATCCTGATGGCGCTGTCGGAGCGGCAACGCTCCGGGATCGGGCAGTTCCTGGAAGTGACGCTGTACGAGACCGGGCTCGCCATCATGCACCCGCACACGGCAAACTATTTCATGCATGGCAAGCCGCCGTCGCTGACCGGCAACGAGCACCCGAATCTCGTGCCTTACGCGATCTTCCCGACCAAGACCGACGACATCTTCATCGGCGTCGGCAATGACGGCACGTTCCGGAAACTGTGCAAGGAGATCGGCCGCCCCGAGCTCGGCACCGATCCGCGCTTTGCCCGCAATCGCGACCGCGTCGCCAACCGCGAGGCGCTGCGCGAAGAGCTCGCTGCCGTATTCAAAGAGTTCGACGCCGAGCCGCTGTGCGACCGGCTGCTCGGAGCCGGCCTGCCCGCCGGGCCGGTCCAGAAGATCGATCAGGCGTTGACCAATCCGCATACGCTCTACCGGGGCGATATTATCCAAAAGGATTGGTACAAGGGTGTCGCCTCGCCGATCCGGCTCGACCGCACCAAACCGAGCCTGCGCGCGACGCCCCCGAAATTCAGCCAGCACGCCCGCGAAGTGCTGGGCGAGTTCGGCTATTCGGAACCGGAGATCGAGACGCTGATGCAGCAAGGCGTCGTTTGCACCGAACGCAAACGCTGACGCCATCGACCTGTCGTCTCGTCGCCTTACAAGCTACGGGATGGCGGGCTCGCATGAGAGCTGAGTTTGCGCGTGCTTGCTTCGACCATTTCCCGCAGCCCGTGCGACGCACTTTTCCCCGCCTGTACAGACGGTTATAAGTTCACATAACCGTCATCTGACACTGCTACGGCCCCAACGCCGATGACGCTCCACGGGAGGTATTTTTTGATGTCACTTCGACAATTTTGCGCTGCCGCTGCAACTGCAGCCGCCTTGGCATTCACGGCCGCCTCGCCGGCTCATGCCGTGACCGAGATTCAGTGGTGGCACGCGATGACGGGCGCGAACAATGACGTCATCGTCAAGCTCGCCAATGATTTCAACGCGTCGCAGAGCGACTACAAGGTGGTCCCGACCTACAAGGGCAACTACGCCGATACTATGAATGCCGGCATCGCCGCCTTCCGTGCCGGTAACGCGCCGCACATCATGCAGGTCTTCGAGGTCGGCACCGCGACCATGATGGCCGCGACCGGCGCCGTGAAGCCGGTCTACAAGCTGATGCAGGAGGCCGGAGAGAAGTTCGATCCCAAGAGCTACCTGCCCGCGATCACCGGCTATTACTCGACCTCGAAGGGCGAGATGCTGTCGTTCCCCTTCAATTCGTCCTCCACAGTCATGTGGGTCAATCTCGATGCGCTGAAGAAAGCCAACATCGCCGAGATTCCGAAGACCTGGCCGGAAGTCTTCGACGATGCGAAGAAGCTGAAGGCTGCCGGCTATTCCACCTGCGGCTTCTCCGGCTCGTGGGTCACCTGGGTCAATCTCGAGCAGCTCTCGGCCTGGCACAACGTGCCGCTTGCCAGCAAGGCCAATGGCCTCGACGGCTTCGACACGGTTCTCGAGTTCAACGGGCCGCTGCAGGTCAAGCACCTGGAGAACCTGGTCGAGCTGCAGAAGGACAAGACTTACGACTATGCCGGCCGGACCAACACCGGCGAAGGCCGCTTCACCTCGGGCGAATGCCCGATCTACCTGACCTCGTCGTCGTTCTTCGGCAACGTCAAGGCCCAGGCCAAGTTCAACTTCACCGCAGCGCCGATGCCCTACTACCCCGACGTGAAGGGTGCCCCGCAGAACTCCATCATCGGCGGCGCCTCGCTCTGGGTCATGGGCGGCAAAACCGCAGAGGAATATAAGGGCGTCGCCAAATTCCTGACCTTCCTCTCGGACACCGACCGTCAGGTCTACATCCACAAGGAGTCCGGCTATCTGCCGATCACCAAGGCGGCCTACGAGAAGGCCAAGGCGGAAGGATTCTACAAGGACCAGCCCTACCTCGAAACGCCGCTGCTCGAACTGACCAACAAGGAGCCGACCGAGAATTCGCGCGGGCTGCGGCTCGGCAACATGGTGCAGCTCCGTGACGTCTGGTCCGAAGAGATCGAGCAGGCGCTCGCCGGCAAGAAGACCGCCAAACAGGCGCTTGATGCCGCCGTCGAGCGCGGCAACCAGATGCTGCGGCAGTTCGAAAAGACGGCCGTGAAGTGAGGCCGTGAGCGGCAGGCCGAATTGACGGCCTGCCGCTCCAAAACACCCATGCAGAAGAACGCGATTTTCCAATCAAAGCTGCTGCCCTACGCGCTGATTGCGCCTCAGCTCGCGATCGTCCTGATCTTTTTCTACTGGCCGGCGGCGCAAGCCGTCGTGCAGTCGTTCCTGCTGCAGGACGCGTTCGGACTTTCGACCAGCTTCGTCTGGTTCGAGAACTATCAGGATCTGCTGCAGGACGCCGATTACTTCGCCACGATCGGCCGCACCTTCGCGTTCTCATTCGCGATCGCGTTCTCGTCACTCTCGTTTGCGCTGCTGCTCGCCGTGATGGCGGATAAGCCGCTACGTGGCGGCACGCTGTATCGGACGCTGCTGATCTGGCCCTATGCGGTGGCTCCGCCGGTGGTCGGCGTGCTCTGGATCTTCATGCTGCACCCCTCGCTCGGCGTGCTTGCCCGCTATCTCCGCGCGATGGGCGTCGACTGGAACCCCTTGCTCGACGGCAATCAGGCGGCGCTGCTGATTATCCTGGCGGCCGCCTGGAAGCAGATTTCCTACAACTTCCTGTTCTTTCTCGCCGGCCTGCAGAGCATCCCGAGAAGCGTGATCGAGGCTGCCGCGATCGATGGCGCCCGCCCGATGCGACGCTTCTGGACCGTGATCTTCCCGCTGCTGTCGCCGACCATCTTCTTCCTGCTGGTCGTCAACATCGTCTATGCCTTCTTCGACACGTTCGGCATCATCGACACGATGACCCGCGGCGGCCCCGGCAAGTCGACGGTCACGCTGGTCTACAAGGTCTATACCGAGGGTCTGATCGGCGGCAATCTCGGCTCCTCGGCGGCGCAGTCGGTGATCCTGATGGTGATCGTCATCGTGCTGACGGCGGTCCAATTCCGCTTCGTCGAACGCAAGGTGACCTACTGATGGTCGAGCAAGAGGGCATTCGGCGCTACGTCGCCCATCTCATCCTGTGGATCGGGATCGTCATCGTCGCCTTCCCGGTCTACCTCGCCTTCATCGCCTCGACGCAGGACAATGCCGTGATTGCCAACGGGCAGATGTCGCTGCTGCCGGGCGGCCATTTCCTGCAGACCTATTACCAGACCATTTTCGTCGGCACGAGTGGCACGACCCGCGAGCCGGTCGCCACCATGCTGCTGAACTCGCTGGTGATGGCGCTGTTGATCGCGGTCGGCAAGATCGCGATCTCGATCATCTCGGCCTATGCGATCGTCTACTTCCGCTTTCCGTTCCGGATGCCGATCTTCTGGGTGATCTTCATCACCCTGATGCTGCCGGTGGAAGTGCGCATCTATCCGACCTACAAGATCACGGCCGACCTGCACATGCTCGACAGCTATGCGGGCCTGGCGCTGCCCTTGATCGCGTCCGCCACCGCAACCCTGCTGTTCCGGCAGTTCTTCATGACCGTGCCGGACGAGCTCCTGGAAGCCTCGCGCATCGACGGCGCAGGTCCCTTGCGCTTCTTCTGGGATACGCTGCTGCCGCTGTCGCGCACCAACATGGCGGCGCTGTTCGTCGTGCTCTTCATCTTCGGCTGGAACCAGTATCTCTGGCCGCTGCTGATCACGACACGCGACGACATGCAGACCATCCAGATCGGCATCCGCAAGATGATCACCACCACCGACGCGCTGACCGAGTGGCCGGTGGTGATGGCGACCGCCGTGCTCGCAATGCTCCCGCCGGTGTTCGTCGTCGTCGTCATGCAGAAGCTGTTCGTGCGCGGATTGGTGGAGACGGAAAAATGAGAGGGCAAATCGCGCGTGGTGAATGGCGAATAGAGATTCCCGCCGACGCCTGCCCCCTATTCGCTCCTTCTTATTCGCCATTCGCTGGACATCTCCATGGCTAACGTCACGCTCCGCAACGTCCGCAAGGTCTACCAAGGCGGCTTCGAGGCCATCAAAGGCATCGATTTCGAGGTCGGCGACGGCCAGTTCTGTGTTCTGGTCGGCCCCTCCGGCTGCGGCAAATCCACGCTGCTGCGGATGGTCGCAGGGCTGGAGACGATCACCTCGGGTGAGATCGATATCGGCGGCCGGATCGTCAACACGATCGAGCCGGCCGATCGGGACATCGCCATGGTGTTCCAGAACTACGCGCTCTACCCGCATATGAGCGTGTACAACAACATGGCCTATGGCCTGCGCAACCGCGGCATGAGCGAGGCCGAGATCAAGACGCGCGTCGAAGAGGCTGCGCGTATCCTCGAGCTCGGCGCGATGCTCCAGCGCAAGCCGCGGCAATTGTCCGGCGGCCAGCGCCAGCGCGTGGCGATGGGCCGCGCCATCGTGCGCCAGCCCAAGGTGTTTCTGTTCGACGAGCCGCTGTCCAATCTCGACGCCAAGCTCCGGATCGCGATGCGGGTCGAGATCCGCAAGCTGCAACGCCGGCTGAACACCACGGCAATCTACGTCACCCACGACCAGCTCGAGGCGATGACGCTCGCCGACATCCTGGTGGTGATGAATGGCGGACAGGTCGAGCAGATCGGCAATCCGCTGGACATCTATCACAAGCCGGCAACGACCTTCGTCGCGTCCTTCATCGGCGCGCCGCCGATGAACCTGATGCCGCTCGACGGCGCCAGATCGCAGCTGGATGGCTCGGGCCAGATCCCGGGCGACGCCGGCCTGCTCGGCATCCGGCCGGAGGATCTCGAGCTTGCCGAGGGACAGCCGGCCGGCGGTCTCGCGCTCGATCTGACCGTGGAGGCGATCGAGCATGTCGGGGCGGAGACGTTCGTCTATGGCGCGCGCCGGCCGTCCAATACGGCCGTCCAGACCGATGCGAACGGCACGCCGACCCTCGCGGCGACGGCGAACGACGTCATCGTGCGGGTGCCCGGCACAACGGCGCCCGCAATCGGCGCCGCCATCCGCGTGGTGGCGCCGCGCAACAGGCTGCATCTGTTTTCGGCCGACGGACGCCGCCGGATCGCGCTTTAACCCGTTCGAGACACACGCGGTTTAGGGGTTGGGCGGGCGCTTGAACCGCCCGGGGCTCGTGCCCATATTGCTGTTCAAGGGGTGCCGACAGGGCCCTGAAACGTCAAAGTCGCTTCGAGAGGACTTTGTAAACTATGTCTCGTGTTCCTACGCTTTCCAGTCCGTTTCTGCTGGGATTCGACGAGATCGAGCGCGTGCTCGACCGCGTCGTCAAAGGTGCCGACGGCTATCCGCCCTACAATATCGAGCGGTTCGAACGCACCAATGGCCAGCCCGAACGCCTGAGGATCACGCTGGCGGTCGCCGGTTTTACCCGCGACCAACTCGATGTCACCATTGAGGAAAACCAGCTCGTGATCCGCGGCCGGCAGCAGGACGACAAGACCCGGCAATACATCCATCGCGGCATTGCCGCGCGCCACTTCCAGCGCACATTCGTGCTGGCGGAGGGGATGCAGGTGCTGGGTGCGGATCTGAAGAACGGGCTGTTGTCGATCGACCTGGTCCGGCCGGAGCCGGAGCGGATTGTTAAGACAATCGCTATCAATGAACACGAATAATAGTTGGTATGGAACGAGTAGCGGACTCGACCGCTTAAGACTCAAAGATGAGGAGTCGAGACCATGAACGAGAGTAACGTTGCGTCTCAATTCGGCGTCTCCGCGGAGTCGCTGGCCAGTCTGGGCGAAGGTCACATCGCCTATGTGAAGCAGATCAGGTCCGAGGATGTGCCCGGACTGTTTCCGCAGGCACCGCAAATCGCGCCGGGACTGAAGCTGTTCGCGCTGCATGCCGCCGACGGCACGCCGATCATGCTCACCGATAGCCGCGAAGCCGCGATTGCGAATGCATGGAGCCACGAGCTGCAGGCCGTGAGCGTGCACTGACCAACGGTCTCGCCCATCGAGCGGCGGTCGATGCAAGCGTGAATGACCTTGATGGAGATGCGCGGATCTGTCCTTGAGACAGCTCCGCGTATTTTTTTGCCCTCACGATGACACAAGCGCTGCTCACGTCCATCACGTCTGCGGATGTCGCCGGCGCGCCGCTTGGCGCCGCGCTGCTGGCGCTCAACAATGCGCATGCCACCGAGCTGTCATGGCTGGACACGGACCGGTTCGTGCAGTTGGTCGCGCAGGCCTATGTCGCCTGGCGCATCGGGGAGGCTGACGCGCTGCTGATCGCGCTCGATCAGAACGCTGTCTACGACAACCCGAACTTCCATTGGTTTCGCGCGCGCTATCCGCGCTTCGTCTATGTCGACCGCATCGTGGTCGCGCCCTCGGCGCGCGGACGCGGTCTGGCGCGACAGCTTTATGACGCGTTGATCGGAAAAGCCACAGCCGGCGGCCGCGAGCGCATTGTCTGCGAAGTGAACCTCGACCCACCTAATCCGCGGTCCGACGCTTTTCACGCCGCCCTGGGCTTCACCGAGGTCGGCAGGGCCGGCATTCACGGCGGAGCCAAGACGGTGCGCTATCTGGCGCGCGATCTGCCGTGAACGTGATGCGGCATCAGGCCGCGGAGGCCGGGGGCAGCGCCAGGACGGAATAGATCGCCTGGGCATCACGGGACGCGCGCAGCTTCTTGGCGACGTCCTGGTCGCGCAGCAGCCGCGCGATGCGCGCCAGCGCCTTCAGGTGGTCGGCGCCGGCCCCTTCGGGGGCCAGCAGCAGGAAGATCAGGTCGACCGGCTGGCCGTCCATGGCCTCGAAATCGATCGGCCGTTCCAGCCGGGCGAACAGGCCGAACAGCTTCTCCAGCTTCGGTAGCTTGCCGTGGGGGATCGCAACGCCGTAGCCGACCGCCGTGGTGCCGAGCTTCTCGCGCTGCAAAAGCACCTCGAAAACGGTCCGCTCGTTCTGCCCGGTCAGCGCCGCGGCGCGCGCAGCCAGTTCCTGCAGCGCCTGCTTCTTGCTGTTGACCTTCAATGCGGGAAGAATCGCCTCGGGTGCGACCAGATCGGTAATCGGCATAGGGCGTTCCGAGGTGAATGAACCGTCAAGGGGCGAAAATAGGTCGGGACCGACCAGCGTCAAGGAGCTGAGGCGCGGGGCGGTTCGACCCGCCCGGGTCCGGTGCGAGGGGCTTCTACCCCAACGCAACGGCCGTGCCAACTCCCGCAAGCATGTTCCCAGGGCCTATCCTTAAGATCGTTGGACGACGTCCGAAAACCTGCCTCTTTCGCTGTCCGGGAGCGAAAATTCGCCAAGGAAGGCGGCAGTTCCTAGGCCTTCCCGGCGGGGGGATCCACCCAGCCGATATTACCGTCCGCGCGGCGGTAAATCACGTTGATCCGACCGCTGGAGCCGTGTTGGAACACCAGGCAGGGGGCACCCGACAAATCGAGCTCCAGCACCGCCTCGGACACCGACAGCCGCTTCAGCGCCGTGGTCGCCTCAGCGATGATCACAGGGTTGTAGGCGGAGACCTCCTCATCGCCCTCGGCGGGCGCCTCAATGACATAGCTCGGCACGTCCAAGAGGTCGGCGAGCGCCGCATTGGCGGCGTGCGTCTTGCGCGCGGAACGATCCTTCAACCGGCTCTTGTAGCGGCGCAGCCGCTTCTCGATCATCAGCAATGCCTGGTCGGCGCTGGCATAGGCGTCCGGCGCATTGGCCTCCGCTTCCAACGTGATTCCGGAATCGAGATGCAGCGCGCAATCGGTCCTGAAGCCGAAGCCGTCCTTGGAGAGCGTGATGTGGCCGGAGTAGTTGCCGTCGAAATATTTTCGGAGCACCTCCGCCGTGCGTTCGCTGACGCGCCCGCGCAGCGCCTCGCCGACGCTAATGCTCTTGCCGGAGATTCGCAGGGTCATTTGCCGCCTCGATCAATGTCAACCGAAGCCGAGACTAATCCGATTTGCGCAAGGCGCAAATCCGCGAAAGTCCCATATCGCCGTGCTGTCAGGCCGGAGCCGCGTCTCGGGAACGGTCTGAGCCGGACGGCGTCGAGAGTGCATGTGCGAGCATGTTCTGCTTGTCGCGCCGCCGCTGCACCGAGGATGGAATCCGCATCGCTTCACGGTATTTCGCGACCGTGCGGCGCGCGATGTCGATGCCGGCTGCGCGCAGTTTTTCGACAATTGTATCGTCGGACAGGATCGCCTGCGGATCCTCCGCATCGATCAGCTGCTTGATGTGGTGACGGACGGCTTCCGCGGAATGCGCCTCGCCACCATCGGCGGACGCGATCGACGCGGTGAAGAAATACTTCAGCTCGAAGGTGCCGCGATTGGTCGCCATGTATTTGTTGGCGGTGACACGCGACACGGTCGATTCGTGCATCTGAATGGCATCTGCAACAGCCTTCAGATTCAAGGGCCGCAGATGCGCGACGCCGTGGGTGAAGAACCCGTCCTGCTGGCGCACGATCTCGGTCGCAACTTTCAGGATCGTGCGCGCGCGCTGGTCGAGCGCACGCACCAGCCAGGTCGCGTTCTGCAGGCAGTCAGTGAAATAGGACTTGTCGCCGTCCTTGCGGATCGTCTTCGACAGTTCGGCATAATAGACCTGGTTCACGAGCACGCGCGGCAGCGTGTCGCTGTTGAGTTCGACCAGCCAGCCGCCGTCGGGTCCCGGCCGCACATAGACATCCGGCACCATGGTCTGCGTCCGCGTCGTGCCGAACTTCAGACCCGGCTTCGGATCGAGCCTGCGGATCTCGCCGATCATGTCGACGAGATCCTCGTCGTCGACGCCGCAGAGCTTGCGCAAGGCAATGAAATCGCGCTTGGCCAGGAGATCGAGATGCTCGATGAGCGCCTGCATCGCCGGATCGTAGCGATCGAGCTCGCGCAGCTGGATTGCCAGGCACTCGCTCAAATTCCGCGCGCAGATGCCGGGCGGATCGAACTTCTGCAATTCGTTGAGCACCGCCTCGACGTCGGCCTGTTCGGCCCCGAGCCGGTCGGCAGCCTGGCCGAGATCGGCCGGCAGATAGCCGGCCTCGTCGACGAGGTCGATCAGATACTGGCCGATCATGCGGTCGGCCGGCGCCGTGAAGGCGACCGCCGCCTGCTCGGCCAGATGGTCGGCCAGCGTGGTCTCGGCGGCAACGAACGCCTCGAGATTGTAGTCCTCATCGCTCGAGGCGCCGCCACCCCATTCGGTGTAGGTGGTCGGTGGCGCGTCCTGGGCGTTGCGCGCGGCAGCTTCCGCCGGCTCCTCGGAGAAGACGTTGTCGAGCCCGGTGTCGAGGGTCTGCTCGATCTCGGTCCGGCTGCCGAGATCGCGACTCATCCAGTCTTCCTGGGGAGCCTCGAAGCTTTCGCCACCGCCGCTCGCGTCAGCGAAATCCTCGCCGCCGCCTTCGGACTCCGAGAACTCGGCGCGCTCCGCGGTCTGCTCGCCAGCCACCGGCGCCTCGGGTCCGTCGGCTGCGCGCTCGAGCAACGGATTGCGCTCGAGCTCGTCTTCGACAAAGGTTGCGAGGTCGAGATTGGACAGCTGCAGCAGCTTGATGGCCTGCATCAGCTGCGGCGTCATCACCAGCGATTGCGACTGGCGGAATTCCAATCTCTGCGTCAGCGCCATGGAAGCAAGAACGTTCCCTAACAGTGGTCCAATTCTTGCTTATCCTACTCTGCGTCCGATGTACACGGCTTGACGAATAAGAAAATCGGACTATAGCGCGGCTGCAATAAGTGGTTACCGGCTGCAGCGCCGCCTACGTCCTTCGACAACGCTTGGCCGCTGTCGCGATCGCGACAAACCCGACAAAAATCGCCCGAACGCTACAGTCGGAATTCCTCTCCCAGGTAGAGCCGTCGCACGTCGGGGTCGGCGACGATCTCCTCGGGGCTGCCCTCGGTCAGGATCTGGCCGGCATAGACGATATAGGCGCGGTCGGTCAGGCCGAGCGTCTCGCGCACATTGTGGTCGGTGATCAGAACGCCGATGCCGCGATTGGTGAGATGGCGGACCAGCTGCTGGATGTCGCCGACAGCGATCGGATCGATGCCGGCGAACGGCTCGTCGAGCAGCATGTAGTTCGGCCGTGTCGCCAGTGCGCGGGCGATCTCGACGCGGCGGCGTTCGCCGCCGGACAGCGCGATGGACGGCGACTTGCGCAGGCGCGTGATGGTGAACTCTTCCAACAGCGCGTCGAGCTCGCGTTCGCGCTTCTTGCGCGACGGCTCGACCACTTCCAGCACCGCGCGGATGTTCTGTTCCACCGTGAGGCCGCGAAAGATCGAGGCTTCCTGCGGCAGATAGCCGATGCCGAGCCGCGCGCGCTGATACATCGGCAGCCTGGTGACGTCGTGGCCATCGAGCTCGATGGCGCCGCGATCGGCCTTGATCAGCCCGGTGATCATGTAGAACACCGTGGTCTTGCCGGCGCCGTTCGGTCCCAGCAGGCCCACCGCCTCGCCGCGCCGGACATAGATGCTGACGCCGCGGACGACTTGGCGGCTGCCAAAGCTCTTCTCGATCGAGTGGACGGCGAGAAAGCCCGGCCGGCGCAGCAGCTGCGGAGCGGCACCGGACTTCGCCGGCTTGGCGGCGGACCTGCCGGCTGAGGGCCGATTGTTGCGCGTCAGCGTTTCGGTGTTCTGCGGGGAGCGCGGATTGATGCGCGGCCCGGGCCGCTCGCCCACGCTGTCGGCAAGCGTCGCCAACGGATCGTCGATCGCGGTGATGTCCTCACGCGAACGCGCATAGCCCTGCTGGCCACGCTTTGCGGGCTGCCGACGGAACATGTCGCGTAGATCCACCATCCCCGCTTCGCTTAACTCGCTCGAAGGTGCCTCGCCACCCGCTCGCGCCTGATTCGCCCGTTCACCATGAACGAAACGACGTGCTCTGCCCAGCGGACGCCTTCGACCTCGGGGCTGGCCAAACCTTTCGCGGCCCGCAGCCTCCGAACTTGCCAAGAACTGCCAGGGCCTTACCTGCCAAGGCATTGCGGCGAGTTCGTTGCAGCGGCCTTCTGCCGTACGGGTAGATAGAGGCGGCCGCGGCGGCATTCAACTGCCGTCGCGGAGCGATCATTTCGGCTTGGCCGGACCAAGCGATAGTGGCGAGGCCGGACCGGACGAACCGCAGCCCTGCCCTGCCCCGCCGGTGCTTTGTGGAAGCAGCGCCTGCACCTTGCCGCTGTCGGATTCGACCCGGGAGACGCCGGTCGTCATGTCCACCATCAGCCGGTCGCCGCGCAGCACGTTCTTGCACTGGGTCAGCACCACCCCGCCCTGCATCGTGATCTGGTTGGTCTTGGTGTCGAAAATCGCGGTCTCGCCGGTTACGACCTGGTCCTTCTGGGTCACCGTGACGCCGCCGCGGGCTTCCAGCCGCTTGATCGCCGAGCTGCCGCCCGGCCCCGGGGTCGCCGACTGCATCGGGGCGCCCTTGGCAGGCTTGGCATTGGCCCCCGCGGCGCCAGAAGTACCGGAGCCGCCGGATTCGTAGAACACCACGAGCGACTTCGAGGTCATCGTGGTGTCACCCTGCACCACCTTCACATTGCCGGAGAAGGTCGCTTCCTTCTTCTTGTCGCGCATCTCCAGCGAAGCCGCCTCGATCTGGATCGGCTGGTCGCGGTTCTGCGAAAAGCCCTGCAGCGCGTTGGGCACGCCTGTCGTGGCGCTTTGCGCCGAGGCGCCGCCGGGCGCCGTCGCCAGCAGGAGGCCGACAAGGAAAAGTTGCGCAACGGCAGCGCCCGCGCGATCGGGCCTGATACGATCAATCATGAATTCACTTTGCGTTCGTTGACTTGATGGGCCGAGGCCGCTGCGTGGGCGCAGAATCGGACGCAGGTTCGGCGGCCTGCGCGCCTGAGCCGGGACCGCCGCCGTCCAGGTTTTCCAGATGCATGACGACATTGCCCTCGAACCGCACGACCTCACCATTGTCGGTGATTCGCAAGCGGTCCGCAGTCAGCGTGCCGTTGGTCAGTTTGACGTCGACCGGCTTGTCGGAGACCACGGTGCCCTTGCCCATGTCGGCATGGGCCTCGCTCAAATGCGCCTCGTAGCCGGTCGACGTCGTCAGGACGACATCCTTGTACAAATCCAGGAGCTGTTGCTTGGTGTCGAAATTGCCGGTGCGCGCCTTCAAGGTCACGGTCGACTGGTCTTCCATCAGCACCTTGGCGCGCAGGATGTTGAGCTGCACGTGGTCGGGATCCGTGAGGTCCTGGATGGCGCTGTGAGCGACCAGATCGTACGGCCGTTGGTCCGGCGTGAACCCGGTGAGGTGCGGCGTTTCCATGGTGACCTTGCTGCCGGAGACGACCAGGTTGCCGGTCAAGTTGTCGGTCTTGATCTCCATGTGGAACGGATTGAAGAGCGAGATGCCGATCACCACGGCCATCGCGAGCCCGACCGCCGCCGGAACCGCGATCCGCAGCACCCGGACCATGCGGCTGTGCCGCGCAGCGACAGCGAAGCGCGCCTCCAGGCCGGAAGAATCATAGGCAGGATTGCGGACCGAGTTCACCGTGGCTCCAGGCTGCTCCGAGGCGCGAGTTCCAAACCGCAGTGTACCACGGAGGTCGTCGCCATTGCAGCCGGAACCGACGGCCGATCTGTGACCCTCGTGCCCCCTTGCGGCGCCAAAATTGTTACAAGAATTTAAGATTCAGTGCTGCAGCTCGCAGCCCATCAAGAATGGGCAAAAATGTCCTCGGCTTCGAAGCCGCCGAGATCGAGCTTGGCCCGGGTCGGCAGAAATTCGAAGCAGGCCTGCGCGATGGCGCTGCGCCCTTCCCGCGCCAGCATCGCATCAAGCCGCTCGCGCAAACCATGCAGGTGCAGCACGTCGGCCGCGGCGTAAGCGAGCTGCGGTTCGCTCAACCCCTCCGCGCCCCAGTCGCTCGACTGCTGCTGTTTCGACAGATCGACGTTGAGCAGCTCGCGCACGAGATCCTTCAGCCCGTGACGGTCGGTATAAGTGCGCGCCAGCCGCGAGGCGATCTTGGTGCAATAGAGCGGCTGCGGCATCACACCGAAGGCGTGATAGAGCACGGCGATGTCGAAGCGCGCGAAGTGGAAGATCTTGGTGATCGCGGGATTGGCCAACAGCGCCTTCAGGTTCGGCGCATCGGTGTGCCCCTTCGGGATCTGCACCACGTCAGCCGAGCCGTCGCCCGGCGAGAGCTGCACCACGCACAGCCGGTCACGATGCGGATTGAGGCCCATGGTCTCGGTGTCGATGGCGACCGAGGTGGTGTAGCGGGACAGATCGGGCAGGTCGCCGCGGTGCAGGCGTACGGTCATGGTGCAAACATCCTGTCGAACGAGGTCCGACCTTCATTAGCGATCAACGCGGGTCGTGACGAGCGCGGCACTGCCTTGGAGCAGATTTGGGTAACTAACCGGCAAAGATCGTCGAGCCGAAACAGCTCAACCACGCGTCGCAGCTCCGATTACTGCGACGGAGGCGGGAACACAAGACTGAACTCGCCAGCGAGGCGGGCCATGCGTGTTGGCCAAACACCCGGCCTTCCCTGCGCCCTCGCTATCGAGGGCAACGAGATCAGCACAACTCGGGCGCGGATTCCGTCGCGAGAATGCGGAAGCTCGCGGGGCAACGTTCCGGTCGGCAAGGGTCAGTTTCGATCTTGGGACTTCAACTCGTCTGGATTGACCACCTCCACTGTGAGACCAGCCAACTCGAAAATGCGCTGCGCGTGGCGGTAGTGATCGAGCCACTTCTGGTCCCTGATGGTGTCCAGACCCGGACCAAGGACAACGAGGCGGGTTAGCCCCGAAGCTACGATAGCTCTCGCGCAGTCGGCACAAGGAAACAGTGTGCCGTACATCGTCGCACCGCTCAGCGCCCTTCCCCGATTGAGCGCCTCGAAGATCGCATTTCGCTCCGCATGTTCGAGGAGGAAATACTTCCAATTGGGATCCTGCCGGATGGCCGCGTGGCTCTGAGCTACCGTAAGACCGAGGGCGGCTGGCGGGGCATTAGTTCCGACGGCAAGGACTTCCCCAGCAGCGTTAGCAACGACCGCTCCCACCTTGCGGTCAGGATCATGGCTGCTTTGACGTACTTCATCGCATAGTTGCAGAAGACGAAGATCCCGCCTCGAGGTTGCCATTGCGATTTCCGTGCGTTACCTGTTTGCGCGACAACAAGTTGCCACAGGGGGAAGAAGATGACGCTTGTAGCGGGAAGCAGTTTGGACCCGAAGAGGTTTTTCAAAGGTGGGAATCCTCAAGCCCAAGGATCCAGCTTCGACCTAACAATTGGCTGCATCTTTGACGATCAAGGTAAGAGAGTGAATGGGCCATTTACGTTAGATCCGGGGCATATGGTTCAGGTGGTCTCTGCGGAGGAACTCCAGCTTTCAGACCAATTGACGGGGCATGTCACTTACAAGACAACGATGACGAGGCATGGCATCTGGGCACTTACGGTTGGCATCGTCGATCCAGGTTGGGAAGGTCCGATAGCGACAACCCTCCTCAATTTCAGCAAGATCCCCCAAGCCGTTGCCGAAGGCGATGCCTTCCTTCGCGTAAGTTTCTTTGAGCATGAGCCAGCCGCGAAGTTGCGAACGGCCCCTTCGCTTGAGAATTACATGAAGGAAATACAGAAGATTGCAGCTTCCAAGTTTCCGATCACTTTTCTGGACACCAATACTATAACCGAAGCCGCCGGTAAGAAGGTCCTTGATCGAATTCGCTCGGATGCGCTTGCGTGGGTTGTCGGAATAGCGTTGCTGCTCACTCTCGCCCAGATCGCCGTCCAGTGGGTCGCAACTTGGCTCCCAAGCGCCGCCGGAAGGCCAACAGCCTCCGAAGTGGAGTCGCTCAGAGATAAAGTGACGAGTTTGCAGGAGAAATTGCTCAAACTCGAAGCAGTAGCGCCTGCACCCACCGCACAAACAGTGGCAACGCCAGTACCGTCGCCCACCTCCTCGTCCGCAATGACAGCGGCGCCCGCACCTGCTTCCTCCCCCGCGGCAACACCGCTGCCCGCACCGGCTTCTCCACCCACAACCCCGCCGACCAATCACAACGGGCCGGACAAGGGTCCACCGACACACCAATGAAGGACGATCGCCCCCCCCGCATGGGATCACGTGAGCGCCATAGGCTCAGCATCTTCGTGCCGGCGAGCGAAAACGCTGCATTCTCAATGCATGGTGCCCGACCGGCACTGGTCGATTGCCCCTTTTATCTCGGTGAACAATCTCGTTTTTTGTTCTCGAGTTTCCTCCTACGTCGTGCTATTCAATGAGTCGGAACGCAAGGAGAACGGTGTGGCTCGCTCATTGAACGTCACGGCGCTGTTCGCCGGTATCGGTGGGCTGGAACTTGGACTGCACCGCGCCGGCCACCAGACCACATTATTCTGCGAGAGCGATACGGAGGCCGCCGCCGTACTCGCGGCGCGTTTCAAGCGCATCAAGATCATGCCCGATGTGCGAGACGTTCGCGGTCTGCTCAAAGCGATCTCACCGCGATCCAACCTGTTGACTGCTGGCTTCCCGTGCACGGATCTCAGTCAGGCGGGACGGACACAGGGGTTTGAGGGCGAGCAGTCAGTGCTCGTTCGCGAGACTCTGGAGCTTTTGAGACGACGCCCGTTCGATCATGTCCTGCTGGAGAACGTTCCTAACTGGCGCACTCTCCACAAGGGCCGTTACCTCGAAGAGGTCGTGAGCAAACTGGAGCAGCTCGGCTATTGCTGGGCGTTCAGAACTATCGACGCAAGAGCCTTTGGCATACCCCAGCGGCGGCGTCGCGTCTTCCTTTACGCCACTTTGGTTGGCGATCCGCGCGAAGTGCTGTTTCAAGGAAACGAGTCGGAACTTGAACATAAGCGGCCGATCACGGAAAGCGCTCACGGATTCTATTGGACTGAGGGCACCAGAGGGCTAGGGTGGGGCGAGGACTGCATCCCAACCTTCAAAGGTGGCTCCGCCGTTTCAATCCCATCTCCACCCGCAATTCTCTTGCCAGATGGCCGCATCGTTACACCCGACATACGCGACGCGGAGCGTTTTCAGGGCTTCGATCCGGGTTGGACTGACGTGACGGATCTTCGTGGTCAGCAGAATGTTCTGCCATTCCGGCATCGACGACGCTGGAGCCAAGTCGGCAACGCGGTCAACGTGGAGGTTTCGACGTGGATAGGCCAGCAGCTTAGGCGTCCACAGGCGGCAACCCCTGTTTCCGAGCGGATGCTAACGCCTGGAGAAGCTTGGCCTGAGGCAGCATGGGGTTTCGGAGGCCGGCGCTGGGCAGCAGATATCGGCGCCTGGCCTGTCGCCCGTCGCGCCGAACCGCTCGCCGACTTCCTCCAGTTCTCCTCTCCGCTGTTGTCAGAACGTGCTACTGCTGGCTTCCTGAAACGCATCACGGCATCGAGATTACGATTTGTGCCCGGCTTCAAAGAGGCCGTGGAGGCCCATCTGGATGTAGTTAGCGCGATTGGTAACAGCGGGCCACTCCCCGGACGGCGGTCAATCGCTGACATCCGACAGGTGGCGGTTGGAGCCGAGTGAAGCGCAGCCGCGCCGAACTCATCACGACACCCGCGATCTCCGCGAGGATGAAACGCGTTCGGCAACAAGGGACTGATCTCGAACTTCTGGTCCGGGCTTATCTGTGGAGGCGAGGGCTTCGCTTCACGGTGCACAATCGCGATCTGCCCGGCTCCCCCGACCTGGCTAACCGTCGCAGGCGATGGGCTGTGTTCGTGCATGGCTGTTTCTGGCATGGTCATCGTGGTTGCAAGTTGGCTCGCCTGCCCAAGAGCAACACGAAGTTCTGGTCAACCAAAGTCCGCGATAACAAGCGGCGGGACGCTACGAAAGCAGCACAGCTTCGCGCTCAAGGCTATCTTGTGGTTACGGTATGGGGTTGTGAAGCCAAGGCGCTAACGAGTTGTCCTCGCTTGCCCCGCCTAGATGCTCTCATTCATCAGTGTCGATCTCCACAGCCGGCGGCTCAGGCGTCTCCTCGACCTCGCCTTCGGCCCAATGGAAGGGCGGACTATTCCGCGCGTCGTAAGTCGAGACGATCTCCGCGACAAGCTCGGCGAAAGAAATAAGCGAGGCCGGACGCCCGCGCTTGGGAGGCGCGTTCATCACGTCAAAAAACCCGACGCGACCGTTGGTCGCCTCATCCGTATCGTACAGGCCTATGAACACCCGCTCGAAAAGCATCGAGTCGTCCTTCGGGTCTTCGCGACCGGCACGATAACGAAACACGCGAACGCAACTGCCGAAGCTGGATGGCCCATTAATGCCGTCGTTGCATGTGTCCAGCGGGATAAAGACGACCGCGATCATCACCGCATAAGGCTGGCGCTCGTGAAAGTCTGACGCCTCTGCTCGTAGCTCGCCATCCACGCGGGTGTAGTTCTTCGTGTAGCGGCTTGAGCCTTGGTCTGAGAAGTTGATCGTTTTCAGAGAAACGCCGAGGCCAAGACCAAGCTCGGCCGTTGAGTAGTTTACATCCAACTTCTTGACGCGCTTGGCCGTCCTGGCCGGCGACTCCTGCCCTCTCCCGTCCTGATCGGGCTTGATGCCCTTGAACCGACTCCGCAGCTCGTTCGCGAACCGCAGTGCCAAAGCATTCGAGAGGCGTTGTGCATACTTCTGCTTCTCCGTCCGATCGGTGCACAACGCTCGATCTCCGGCTTTCTCAAGCTCGGGAACGATCTGGCTCGATGACGGTAACTTGTCGAAAGAGAAGGGCATGGTAGGCTACCTGAGGTGCGCTCTGGAGATGGCCTGAGTCGTCAGAGGGAGTCCATCCCGGCCGATCGCAGATTTTCTCGCAAAAATCTGAGAAGCCGCGGCAGCACGCGGCTGAACAACTTCCCCCGTGCTCGGTTCATCAGTATACCGTCGTTCAAGCTAGGAGCGCCCTGCCTCGATAGCTGGGACAAGCATCTGCATCGTCTACCAACAAAATTTGCCCAGCACCAGGCGGGCGGCATTCAATGTAGCCCCAAGCTCCATCGTGGTCATTCGCCATCACAATCGAAGCCGCGTGGGCCGGCTTCGCGCCAGTAAGGTCCCGTCCATTCGAGCTGCCGACGAATGTATGCTCTGCCTGAACACTGCCAGCTTCTTGCAAGGCCGGGTTGACGCTCCGATAGACGCTTCGATCAGGCGAGATCCGCTCGTCCTGCATAGCCGCCATCCGCAAGCTGCCCGTCGTGCCACTCTGTCGCAGGGGGCGCGGCTTGTCGTGTCGGGCAAATCAGGACGATCTTCTCCGCGTCCTGCGTTCATGAGAGGGGCGCTTCGCGATCGTCACGAACGTTGAGCGCGGGATGCGGTGGACGCATCGGATTGCAGCGCGCATTTGCGAGCGGACGAACAATCCCGGTGCGGACGTGAAATCGTGTGGTCCTGGCCGCCCGGTGCTGTGGCCAAGCTTGCAATGCAATTCGACGAGCATTGCGAGCGACGGGGGCAAGAGAGCCGGTCCCCGGGGAGAGCGCGTATAAGCTTAAAACCATCGCGCAGGGAAGGCCGGTTGTTGCGGCCCACCTGTGGTGACTGCCGCCTGCTTTTTTGTTGCAGGCGGGCCATGGGTGTTGGCCAAACACCCGGCCTTCCCTGCGCCCTCGTTCTTTAAGAGGGCGATCTGAAGCAAAACTCGGACGCGACATGCGCCGCGAGATCGCGAACGTATGGTTTTCGATCGTCATGCCCCGCGCAGGCGGGTCATCCAGTATTCCAGAGCCGCCGGAGAACGATGGAGAGGCCGCGGCGTACTGGATCGCCCGCCTTCGCGGGCGATGACAGCGCAGAGAGGGGCGCGGGCTGTTTGACAATTGAAGCAGAAAATAAGGCGCCAGAAGGTGGGCAGGAGCCGTAAGCGGCGAGCCTCAGGCCTTTGCCGCGCAACGCGAAGCCCGGAAGGGGCGAAGCGGGGCTGTGCCATGCGTAGCTCGAAGAGCGAAGCGTGGTGCCCAGGAAAGGACTCGAACCTTCACGGCCGTTAAGCCACTGGCACCTGAAGCCAGCGCGTCTACCAATTCCGCCACCTGGGCATGGGGGCGCTTAGTACGGATCGACGACGCGCTTGTCAAACCGCGGATGCGACTTTTGTGACGATTTTTCCGCAAGTGGGCGAAACCAGTCTTCGCTTTTCCGCCTCCCGGACGATGCGCTATACAGCAGCGCATCGTCCGGACGACCGTCCGCAAAAAAGCGCGATCGACCCCGCGCGCGGGCCGGACGGCCCACTGAACGCTTGAGGATTGGCCATGGCATCGAATCTCGACACCCTCGTTACGGTTTTCGGCGGTTCGGGCTTCCTGGGCCGCCACGTGGTCCGGGCACTCGCCAAGCGGGATTACCGCATCCGGGTCGCGGTGCGCCGCCCGGAGCTGGCAGGCCACCTGCAGCCCTTGGGCCGGGTCGGGCAGATCCACGCGGTGCAGGCCAATCTCCGCTATCCGGCGTCGGTCGAGGCCGCGATGCGCGATTCTCACGCCATCATCAACCTGGTCGGCATCCTGACCGAGAGCGGCGCGCAGACCTTCAATGCCGTGCAGGGGGAGGGGGCTGCGACGGTCGCCAAGGCGGCAGCCGGAGCAGGGGCGCAGCTGGTGCATGTTTCCGCGATCGGCGCTGACGAGGAGTCCCCCTCCGCTTATGCGCGGGCCAAGGCGGCGGGCGAGAAGGCGGTGCTGACCGCGCTGCCCACCGCGACGATCATGCGGCCATCGGTGGTGTTCGGGCCCGAGGACGATTTCACCAACCGCTTCGCCGGCCTGGCGCGGATCTCGCCGTTCCTGCCGTTGATCGGCGGCGGCGCCACCAGGATGCAGCCGGTCTATGTCGGCGATGTCGCAACCGCGATCGCGGATGCCGTCGACGGCAAGGCGAGGGCAGGGGCCACCTACGAGCTGGGCGGCCCGGAGGTGTTGAGCTTCCGCGAGATCATCGAGATCATCCTCGACATCACCGACCGCAAGCGCATGCTGCTGTCGCTGCCGTTCGGGCTCGCCAAATTCCAGGCCGCGTTCCTGCAGTTCGCGCCGGGCCCGCTGAAGCTGACGGGCGACCAGGTCGAACTCCTGCGCCGCGACAACGTCGTCTCGGACGCTGCGCAGGCGGATGGCCGGACCTTGCAGGGCCTCGGCATCACGCCCGATTCGCTGGAGGCCGTCGGCCCGCAATATCTCTGGCGCTTCCGCCCGGCCGGCCAGTTCCAGCGCAAGAACGCCTGAGGCGACTCGAGCTGCGCTCGGCGGGTCTTACATGCCGAGCGCCAGCGCGATCAGGCCGAGCGTGCCGACGATCACGCGCCACCATGCGAACAGCACGAAGCCATGGCGGGTGACGTAACCGAGGAAGGCCTTCACCACGATCATCGCGGTGATGAACGACACCACGAAGCCGATGGCGACGATGCCGAGATGATCGGCCGTCATCTCGGCGCGGCTCTTGTAGAAGTCGTAGACGAAGGCGCCGATCATGGTCGGGATTGCCAGGAAGAACGAGAATTCGGCGGCCGAGCGCTTGTCGGCGCCGAGCAGCATCGCCGCCACGATGGTGGCGCCCGAGCGCGACACGCCGGGGATCATCGCCAGACACTGCGCCACGCCGATCCACAGATACATCATCAGCGGGTAGCGCGTGGCGTCATGCTCGCGCGGCTTGAGATCGATCTGATCGACCCAGAGCAGGATCGCACCGCCGACGATCAGCGAGAAGCAGACCACCCATGGATCGAACAAGAGCGCCTTGATGTATTTGCCGGCGATCAGGCCGATGATCACGGCCGGCAGGAACGCCACCAGCACACCGATGATGAAGCGGCGATCATCGGCATTCGACAGCGCGCCGATCGCCACGCGCGACAGCTTGAAGAAGTAGAGCGCGACGATCGCCAGGATGGCGCCGAGCTGGATCAGGATCGCAAAGCTCTTCCAGAAGCCGTCCTCGCCGAGCCCGAAAAACCGTTCGGCCAGCAGCAGATGGCCGGTCGACGAGACCGGGAGGAACTCGGTGACGCCCTCGACGATTCCGAGAATCACCGCCCGCAGCGTGTCTGACATCATGAATTTGATCCGTCATTGCCGGCTCGCGCCCACCGCCGACATGCGCCCGCGATGGGGCGAGATCCGCGAAAAGCGGCGTCCTTCTCGCTTATTCGGCCAGCGCCCGCAATCTCAAAAAGCCGCCAGCCGGGCACGAATCAGACACGCATGCACCGGGCGCAAACGGTACAGCTTGGCTTTGCCTGGGAACGCGCAGTTCTCTATGGTCGGCGGCTTGTCCCACCGCCCAATTGCTTACACTTTTGCCGACCATGCGCTAATGCTCCGATCCGGATCTGCAGGACACCGTTTCGAAGCTCAGACCTCTGGCGGACACGCAGCGACTGCGGCGCCGAATGGTTGAGGCTTCGTTAAGCGCGGCCATCTAGTCAAAGGCTCCATGTACACGCTGTTTCACCATCCCTTCTGCCCGCACTCGCGATTCGTCCGCCTCGTGCTCGGCGAATACGGGCTTGACCTGCAGCTGGTCGAGGAGCGCGCCTGGGAGCGGCGGGAAGGATTTTTGACGCTGAACCCGGCGGGGACGACGCCGGTCTTGTCGGTTGACGGCCTGCCACCCGTGCCCGGGGTCAACGTCATCGCGGAGTTCATCGATGAGGCCTGCGGGCCAGAGATGGGCGACCGCAGGCTGTTGCCGACCTCCACGGCCGAGCGCATCGAGGTGCGTCGGCTGATGAGCTGGTTCAACGAAAAATTCTTCGAGGAGGCGTCGAATCTGCTGGTCACCGAGCGCATCTACAAGCGCTTCATGAGCGAGGAGGACGGCGGCGGTCCGCCTTCGACCGACGTGATTCGCGCGGCCAAGACCAATGTGCGCTATCATCTGGCCTATATCGGCTGGCTGGCGCAGCGGCGCAATTTTCTCGCCGGGGACCGGCCGACTTATGCAGATCTTGCCGCCGCGGCGCATCTGTCGGCGATCGACTATCTGGGCGACGTGCCATGGATCGAGGACGACGCAGCAAAGGCGTGGTACGCGCGGGTGAAGTCCCGGCCGTCGTTCCGTCCGCTGCTCAGCGACTGGCTGGCGGGCGTGCCGGCGTCGCGGACCTATGTGGACCTCGACTTCTGAAGCCCGTGCCGGCCCGCATCCCGGCGGAGCTGAAGGCGGAACTTGCCGCTGAAGCGCGGAGCCTCGGCTTCGACTGCATCGGTATCGCGCGACCGGAGGTCACGCCGGAGCGAGCCCAGCGATTTCAAGACTTTCTCGCCGCAGGGGCCCATGGCGACATGGACTGGCTGGCGCGCGACCCGGAGCGGCGCACCGACCCGCAGACGCTCTGGCCCGAGGTCCGCTCGGTGATCATGCTCGGGGTCAATTACGGTCCCGACGAGGATCCGCTGGCGATCCTTGAGGCGCGGACCCGTGGCGCCATCTCGGTCTATGCCCGCGGCGATGACTATCACGACATCATCAAGAAGCGGCTCAAGATGCTGGCGCGCTGGCTGGTCGCTGCCGTGCCATGTGACGTAAAGGTGTTCGTCGACACCGCGGCCGTGATGGAGAAGCCGCTCGCACAGGCGGCGGGCCTCGGCTGGCAGGGCAAGCATACCAATCTGGTGTCACGCAGCTTCGGCTCCTGGCTGTTCCTCGGGGCCATCTACACCACTCTGGAGCTGCCCTATGATGCGGCCGAGTCCGACCATTGCGGCTCCTGCCGGGCCTGCCTCGACATCTGCCCGACGGCGGCGTTCCCCGCGCCATACCAGCTCGATGCGCGGCGCTGCATTTCGTATCTGACGATCGAGAACAAGGGCCCGATCCCGCGCGAATTCCGCAAGGCGATCGGAAACCGCATCTATGGCTGCGATGATTGTCTTGCCGCCTGCCCCTGGAACAAATTCGCGCTGGCAGGGCGTGAGACCAAGCTAGCAGCGCGTGACGCGCTCCGCGCGCCATCGCTGGCAGGATTGGCCACGCTCGATGACGCGTCATTCCGGGCGCTGTTCACAAAATCGCCGGTCAAGCGGATCGGCCGCGACCGGTTCATCCGCAATGTGCTGATCGCCATCGGCAATTCCGGCGACAGCGGACTTGCGGCGGCGGCCGAACGGCTGCTGGACGACGTCGGCCCGCTGATCAGAGGGGCTGCAGTGTGGGCGCTGGCGCAGCTGATCGACCGTGAGGCCTTCTCTCGGCTCGCGGCAAAGGCGCTCCCGGGCGAAACCGACGCTGGTGTGCGCGAGGAATGGGACCTGGGGGCGTGAGGGGCCCTCTTCAGCCCACCTCGGCGACGGCCGCCAAGATGCGCGCGATATCCTGGGGGCGCGAGAGCCGGTGGTCGCCGTCCTGAATCATGGTCAAGACGACGTCGTCGGCCGGCAGCCGGTGAGCCAGCGCAAAGGCGTGCCGCCATGGAACATCCGGATCCTGGGCGCCTTGCAGGATCCGCACCGGGCAGCCGACATTGATGGCGCTGCCGAGCAGGAGGTGGTTGCGGCCCTCCTCGATCAGCGTTTTCGTGATGGGGTAGGGGTCGCCATACTCGGACGGGCGCAGCCAGACGCCGGTGGTCTCGATCTCCTGCCGGACCGCAGGCGAAAAGCCCTTCCACATCAGTTCCTCGGTGAAATCGGGCGCCGGCGCGATCAAAACCAGCCCGGCCACCGTGGGACCTTGCGATTGCTTGGCAATTTCGCGCGCGAGCAGGAGCGCCAGCCAGCCACCCATGGACGAGCCGATCACAACCTGGGGACCCCTGCAGAAGCGGGTGAATACGGCGAGGCTTTCCTCGAGCCAGCGTCCGATCGTCCCGTCGACGAATTCGCCGCCGGATTCGCCGTGCCCCGAATAGTCGAAACGGACGCAGGCGCGGCCGTGTTCGGCTGCCCAGGCGTCGAGGGCCAGGGCCTTGGTCCCTTTCATGTCGGAATGGAAGCCGCCGAGCCAGACCAGCCCGGGACCATGACCCTCACGTGCACGGACCGCGATCCGCCGGGAGGATTCGCCCGTCCCGACCTCGATAAAGGCAGGCAATTCGTCGATATCAGCGGTCGTGGCCATGGATCGCACCTCGTTATCAGGCGTTTGTTTGGGCGAGCCCCGACCGTCCGTCAACGCGGCATCCGGCTTGCGCAACGCGACTTTGCACTCTATGTGGCCGGAGGAACCGTTGCCGCCCTGGATTCCGGGAATCTCGGGCGGCCGGGCCCTTGGGGGAGATATCCGGTCTCGCTGTCGCGCCTGCGCGGATCCTGAGATCAGTCCCGCTTGCCGGCAAAGCTGCACCGCCCGACGCGAAATTTCGCGCGTCAGGCGAGAGCTGTCTTGCTCGCTGCGGCATCTTCCTTCAAACTAGTGCCCCTCTTCCACAACTTTGGAGAACTACCCATTCGCCGTCCCAATAGAGCCCCGCCCGCTGCCACCAAAGACGGGCCGCGCACCAATGATGAGATTCGCAATGCGCAGATCCAGCTGATCGATCAGACCGGCCAGAACCACGGCACCGTGGAAACCATGGTTGCCATCAAGATGGCTGCCGAGGTCGGCATGGACCTGGTGGAAATTCAGCCGAACAGCAGCCCTCCCGTCTGCAAGATCATGGATTACGGGAAGTACAAATATTCGGCGCAGAAGAAAGCCGCGGAAGCCCGCAAGAAGCAGAAGGTCGTCGAGATCAAGGAGATCAAGCTCCGTCCGATGATCGACGATCATGACTACGACGTGAAGATGCGGGCCATGCAGCGCTTCTTCGAGGAAGGTGACAAGGTCAAGATCACGCTGCGCTATCGCGGCCGTGAAATGGCGCACCAGGAGATCGGCACCAAGCTTCTGGACAAGGTCAAGGCCGACGTTGCCGCCTTTGCCAAGGTCGAGCAGGACGCCAAGTTCGAAGGTCGCCAAGTCGTGATGGTGCTGGCGCCGCGCTAAGAGCCCAGTGCCGCACGATGACCTGCGATGGGAGCCCGCCAAGCCGTTTGGCGGGCTTTGTCGCGAATGGATCAGATCGTTAACGGACGGTTAAGACCGCGTCGCCTGCCAGCGGCCGCTGCAGACGCCGGATGATCCGCGCCCACGCCAGCGGCCTGCACCCATTGTCGCGCCAAGCCGGCCCGAGCCGATCGCATAGGAGCCGCCTTGGGCGACCCGTACCGTGACAGTGCCGCCGCGACCAACGGCGCCGGTGATATGGGCCGCGCTGCTCGAGGTAACCCGACCGCCTGCGATGAAGACCGAGAAACTGTAGCCCTGATCGCAATTGCCGGCCTGGGTGATGATCAGAACGGTCCAGGCGCCGTCATAGCCGGTGGCGCGGGCCTGAGTGGCCGCAGGGAATGCCGCGGCCATTCCGGCCACGAGCCCCCAGCACAGCGCGCGGGGTGCATGTGAACGGAATGTTGGGAGTCGGGGCGACATCATCATGGCCCTCCTGCCCGATTAAGAAGCTGATGGCCCGGCAATCCTAGCCGATTCTGCGCTTCCAGCGTTGCCAATTGGCGCTGTCTCTGCCATAAGCGCAGCCTTCATCGCCCGGCTGATCAAGGGCTGCCGTGGCGGTGCCTTTGTGCGGGTATTTCGGCTTTTTCCGAAAACCTGAGCACAGTCAACGCTCTAACGAGCATTTTCGCCTGATAGCGCCGCTTTTGCGGGCGGCTTGCTGTTGGCATCTAAGGAGAGCCAAATGCCCAAGTTGAAGACCAAATCCGGCGCCAAAAAGCGCTTCAAGGTGACGGCCACCGGCAAAGTGATGCACGCCCAGCGCGGGAAGCGCCACGGCATGATCAAGCGGACCAAGAAGCAGATCCGGCAGCTGCGCGGCACCCGCGTGCTGTTCAAGACCGACGGCGACAACGTCAAGAAGTACTTCTTGCCGAACGCCTGACGGCTGACTGCTTCCGATCCACTGACCGCGCGCCGCGCGGCCCATCATCACCATTGATCAAGGATTTCCGTCATGTCTCGCGTCAAACGCGGTGTGACCGCCCACGCCAAGCACAAGAAGGTCTTCAAGGCCGCCAAAGGCTATTACGGCCGCCGCAAGAACACGATCCGCGTCGCCAAGCAGGCCGTCGAAAAGGCCGGCCAGTACGCATTCCGCGACCGCAAGCGCAAGAAGCGCACCTTCCGCGCGCTCTGGATCCAGCGGCTGAACGCGGCCGTGCGTCCGTTCGAGCTGACCTACAGCCGATTTATCGACGGCCTGTCCAAGTCCGGCATCACCGTCGACCGCAAGGTGCTCTCGGATCTCGCGATCAACGAGCCCGCCGCGTTCCAGGCGATCGTTGAGAAGGCCAAGGCAGCGCTCGCCGCCTAACCGCCTCTCCATCGCGAGGATTGCTGAAGCGGCCGATCACCTCGGCCGCTTTTTGCTATCCGGCTTTGGCCTTGACCCTCGCCCGGCGTGCAGCCACAACCAGCCGCCTTTTCGCGGAGATTGACCGTGTCCGACCTATTGAGCCTCGAAGCCTCGATCCTCGACCAGATTGCCGCCGCCGGCGACGAAGCCGCGCTCGAAGCCGTGCGCGTGGCGGCGCTCGGCAAGAAGGGCTCGATCTCCGCGTTGCTGTCGACGCTCGGCAAGATGTCGCCGGACGAGCGCAAGACGCAAGGCGCGGCGATCAACCTCGCCAAGGACAAGGTGAGCGAGGCGCTTGCAGCTCGGCGTGAGGTGCTGAAAGCGGCCGCGCTCGACGCACGGCTGGCCGCAGAGACCATCGACGTGACGCTGCCGCTGCAGGACACTCCGGCGGAGGCGGGCAGGGTGCATCCGCTGAGCCAGGTGATGGACGAGCTCACCACGATCTTCGCCGATATGGGCTTTGCGATTGCCGAAGGTCCTGACATCGAGACCGACGATTACAACTTCACCAAGCTGAACTTCCCGGAAGGCCATCCGGCGCGCGAGATGCACGACACCTTCTTCTTCAATCCGAAGGAGGACGGGTCGCGCATGCTCCTGCGCACGCACACCTCGCCGGTGCAGGTGCGCACGATGCTCACCCAGAAGCCGCCGATCCGCGTGATCTGCCCGGGCCGCACCTACCGCATCGATTCCGATGCGACGCATACGCCGCAATTCCACCAGGTCGAAGGGCTCGTCATCGACAAGGGTTCGCATCTCGGTCACCTCAAATGGATCCTGCACGAGTTCTGCAAGGCCTTCTTCGAGGTCGACCACATCAACATGCGGTTCCGGCCGTCGTTCTTTCCGTTCACCGAGCCGTCGCTCGAGGTCGACATCCAGTGCCGCCGCGACAAGGGCGAGATCCGCTTCGGCGAGGGCGAGGACTGGCTGGAGATTCTCGGCTGCGGCATGGTGCATCCGAACGTGCTGCGCGCTTGCGGGCTCGATCCCGACGAGTATCAGGGTTTTGCCTGGGGCATGGGCATCGACCGCATCGCAATGCTCAAATACGGCATGAGCGATCTGCGCCAGCTGTTCGACGGCGACGTCCGCTGGCTGTCGCATTACGGCTTCAAGCCGCTCGAGGTGCCGACGCTCGCGGGAGGACTGAGTTCGTGACCGTTGGCGGCCTCGATCTCTCTCAGCAAAGTCTGAGGCTCCCTCTCCCGCTTGCGGGGGAGGGCCGGGGTGGGGGTGTCACGGCCAATTGTCTCCAGCACAATGCTCTCTCCGTTCCCTCCCCCCTTGTGGGGGAGGGTCAGGGAGGGGGGTAACCACGCATGCCGCACGCAGTTGTCAGCGAGCGCCAACGCGGTCGAGCGAAGCAGCTTCGTCAGGCGATGACGCGCGCCGAGACGCTGCTGTGGCGTTACATCAAGGCGGACCGGATCGAAGGTGCAGGCTTCCGCCGCCAGGTGCCGTTTCGCAACTACATCGCGGACTTTGTTTGCTTCTCCGCGAAGCTCGTCATCGAACTGGACGGCGAGTCTCACGATTTTGCCGACCGGCAAGCGAGAGACGCCGAACGCGACGCTTTTTTTGTCTGCGAAGGCTTCAAGGTTCTCCGCTTCACCAATGAGCAGGTGATCTCGAATCTCGAGGCCGTCGTTGAGACAATTCGCCAGAGTCTCCTCGTTCGTGCCCGCGGCTTACCCCCCTCCCCAACCTTCCCCCACAAGGGTGGAGGGAGCGGAGAGAACGGCGCAAGATCCGAAGAGAGTTCAACAAACAACACCGTCAGTAAGACTCGAGGCATACAGCCATGAAATTCACGCTGTCCTGGCTGAAGGACCATCTCGACACCGATGAGCCGGTCGAGAAGCTCGCAGACAAGCTCACCATGATCGGGCTCGAGGTCGAGGATCTCGAGGACAAGGCGAAGCTGCTGGCGCCGTTCACGATCGCGCGTGTCATCTCGGCCGAGCAGCACCCCAACGCCGATCGCCTACGTGTCTGCATGGTCGACACCGGCAACGGCGCCGCGCCGGTGCAGGTGGTGTGCGGCGCGCCGAATGCGCGCACCGGCCTCATCAGCGTGTTCTCACCGCCGGGCACGTTCATTCCCGGCAAGAACATCACGCTGTCGGTCGGCACGATCAGAGGCGTCGAGAGCCGCGGCATGCTGTGCTCCGAGGCCGAGCTCGAAATCTCCGAGAACCATGACGGCATCATGGAGCTGCCGGCGGATGCGCCGATCGGCAAGCCGTACGCCGAATGGGCGGGACTGGGCGATCCCGTCTTCGAAATCAACCTGACGCCGAACCGGCAGGACTGCACCGGCGTGCACGGCATCGCGCGCGATCTCGCGGCCGCTGACATGGGCAGACTGAAGGATCCCGCGATCAAGCCGATCAAGGGCGAATTCCCCTGTCCGGTGAAGGTCACCGTCGAGGACGAAAAGCTGTGCCCCGGCTTCGCGCTGCGGCTGGTGCGCGGGGTCAAGAACGGCCCCTCGCCGAAATGGCTGCAGCAGCGGCTGACCTCGATCGGGCTGCGACCGATCAACGCGCTGGTCGACATCACCAACTTCATGACCTTCGACCGCGCGCGGCCGCTGCACGTGTTCGACGCCAAGAAGGTGAAGGGCAATCTGGTCGTGCGCCGTGCCCATGATGGCGAGACCCTGCTTGCGCTCGACGGCCGCACCTACACCCTCGACAGCAGCATCTGCGTGATCGCAGACGATCACGCAGTCGAATCGCTCACCGGCATCATGGGCGGCGAGGCTTCCGGCTGCGACGAGACCACCACCGACGTGCTGATCGAATCGGCGCTATGGAACGAGATCAACATCGCCCAGACCGGCCGCAAGCTCGGCATCAATTCGGATGCGCGCTATCGCTTCGAGCGCGGTGTCGATCCGGCCTTCATGGTGCCGGGACTGGAGATGGCGACCAAGCTGGTGCTGGAGCTGTGCGGCGGCACGGCGTCGGACAATGTCGTGGTCGGCAATCCGTACGGCGATGAGAGGGTGATCGACTTGCCGCTGACCGAGGTCAAGCGGCTCGCCGGCATCGACGTGCCACTGCCTGAAATCCGGCGCATCCTCGGCCATCTCGGCTTCATGCTGGCGGGCTCTGGCCCGGTGGTGAAGATCGCGGTTCCCTCCTGGCGCACCGACGTGCACGGCAAGGCCGACATCGTCGAAGAAATCGTGCGCATGGTCGGCGTCGACAAGGTGCCGGAGACGCCGTTCGAGCGCGGCGAGGCGCCGCGCAAGCCGGTGCTGACGCCGATCCAGCTGCGCACCCGTCGCGCCAAGCGCGCGCTGGCCACGCGCGGGATGGTCGAAGCGGTGACCTGGTCGTTCATTTCCAAGCCGGCCGCCGAACTGTTCGGCGGCGGCAAGCCTGAGCTTGCGCTCGCGAACCCGATCGCCTCCGATCTCTCCGACATGCGCCCGAGCCTTCTGCCCGGGCTGATCGCGACAGCGCAGGCCAATGCCGATCGCGGTTTTGGCGATGCCGCGATCTTCGAGGTCGGCCAGATCTTCAAAGGCGACCGGCCGGACGATCAGTTCATGGCGGCAAGCGGCGTCCGCCGCGGCTTCGCCAGCGCGAAGGGGCTTGGCCGGCACTGGACCGGATCACAAGCTGCAAACGCTTTCGACGCCAAGGCCGACGCGCTCGCCGTGCTGGCCGCCGCCGGCGCGCCGATGGCCGCATTGCAGATCGTGCCCGGTGGTCCGGCTTGGCTGCATCCCGGACGTTCCGGCACCATCCAGATGGGGCCGCAGAACGTGCTCGGCACGTTCGGCGAGATTCATCCGCGTACGCTCGAGGCCCTCAAAGCGGATGGTCCGCTGGTCGGCTTCGAAGTCATTCTGGATCGTATTCCTGCGGCGAAACAGAAGCCGACCCGCGCCAAGCCTGTGCTTGAGCTCTCGCCGTTCCAGCCGGTGTCGCGCGACTTCGCCTTCATCGTGGATCGCGCCATGAAGGCCGGCGACATCGTGCGGGCCGCACAGGGTGCCGACAAGAAGCTGATAACCGAGGTCTCGGTCTTTGACGTCTATGAAGGCAAGGGCATCGAGGACGGCAAGAAATCGATCGCGATCGCCGTGACAATGCAGCCGCGCGACAAGACCATGACGGACGAGGAGATCGACGCGGTCGGCGCCAAGATCACCGCCGAGGTTGCCAAGAAGACCGGCGGCGTGTTGCGCGGATGAGCCTGTCCGGGCTCATCCCAGACGATGTCGGGTTCTCCGCCGCGATCGCGCTCTGCGTGATCGCGTTCATTGCCGCGACCGCCCGCGGTTTCTCCGGCTTCGGCGCGGCGCTGATCTTCATGCCGCTCGCGAGCAGCGTGGCCGGACCTCGTCTGGTCGCGGCGCTGCTGCTCGTCATCGACTTCGTGTCGGCCGCACCGCTGGTGCCGAAGGCGTGGCAAGAGGCGGATCGCAAGGCGACGGCCGTGATCGTCGCCGGCGCGCTGATCGGAGTGCCCATCGGCACGTATTTCCTGAGCCGGCTCGATCCCGTCACGACGCGCTGGATCATCTCCGGCTTCGTGATCGCATTGCTTGCCCTGCTGCTATCGGGCTGGCGCTACCGCGGCAAGGAGTACACGGCCCTGTCGGTTGCGGTCGGCGGCATCTCAGGCTTCTGCAGCGGGCTTGCCCAGACCGGCGGGCCGCCGATCGTCGGTTATTGGCTGGGGCGACCGATCCCATCGAAGATCGCGCGCGCCAATATCCTGCTGTTCTTCGGCGCGTCCGATTTCTTCTCGATGGTGAGCTACGCCTTGAGCGGGCTGATCACCTGGGATTCACTCAGATTGTCGCTGCTGGTCGGACCGATCTACGCGATCGGGGTGTTCTTTGGTGCGTCCCTGTTCGGGCGCGCCAGCGAGCGTGTGTTTCGCGCCATCTGCTACGTGCTGATCGCGCTTGCCGTCGTCTTTGGACTTCCTGCTCTCGACGGGGTGCTGGGTCGCGGCTAAAGCGCGATGAGATTAGGCTGAATCGTCATCGCGCTTTAGGTTATCGATTGAGCATGATCTCCGCGCAAACGCGTTCCGCGTTTGTCGCAAGGGAAAACCGCTTCGCACTTTTCCGGATCATGCTCTAGTGTTCCCCTCAACCAGACGAAGTTGAGGAGGAAACCATGATCGATCGTCGCGGCCTGCTGAAGCTCGCGGTCGGCGCAGGGGGCGCATTCGCCGCGCCAGGGGTGCTTGCGCAATCGCCCAAGCCGCGCACGCGCATCGTCTTCCTTGGCACCAAGGGCGGCCCGCGCGTCGGTGTCGGCGCCGCAAATCCGGCCAATCTCGTCGTGGTCAACAACACACCGTTCGTGATCGATTGCGGCATGGGCGTCAGCCGTCAGCTGGTCAGCGCCGGCGTGCCTCTCCCCTCTGTGAAATACATCCTCATCAGTCACCACCATTCCGATCACAATCTGGAATATGGCAACCTGTTCTACAATGCCTGGGCGGCAGGTTTGTCGACCCCGATCCGGTCCTTTGGGCCAAAGGGATTGGAAGCGATGACGCGCAGCTTCTGGGAGCTGAACAGGTTCGACGTCGAAACCCGCATCGAGGACGAAGGCCGCCCTGATCCACGTCCGCTCCTGATCGCCAAGGACATCAACGATGACGGCGTGGTGTTGAAGACGGAGGACGTGACAGTGACGGCCTTCCGCACCCCGCATCCACCGATTACGGACAATTTCGCCTACAAGTTTGAGACGCCAGATGGCGTGATCGTGTTCTCATCGGACACCGCCTATAATCCCAAGCTTGCGGAGTTCGCCAAGGGCGCCGACGTGCTGGTGCATGAATGTCTCTACGTTCCCGCAGTCGATCGCCTGGTGCTGAAGACCAAGAACGGCGCGACGCTGAAGAAGCATCTGATGGACAGCCACACATCGACGGCGGATGTCGGGCGCATCGCTGCAGCCGCCGGCGTGAAAACCCTCGTGCTCAGTCACTTCGTCCCGGGCGATGACCCTGAGGTCACCGATGACGATTGGACGCGCGACGTGAAGACCAGCTACTCCGGCCGCATCGTCGTGGCCAAGGACCTGATGGAGCTCAAGCTGCCAGTGTGAGCCGGCTGGAGCTAGAGCATGATCCGGAAAAGTGCGAAATGGTTTTCCCGCGCGACAAACGCGGAACGCGTTTGCGCGGCGATCATGCTCAAACAATAACCTAAAGCGCGATGACGATTGATCCTAATCTCATCGCGCTTTAGTCGATCGGCGATGCGGACCGGATTGAGCCGCGCCGCCGTGGCCGTCTTGGTTCCGCCGCTTCGACCGGCTCGGGTTCCTTCAACGCGCCGATCCTGCGCAAGGCGGCTTCGGCGGCGCGCTCACCGGACTCCCACGCGCCGTCAACTGTGCCCCACATGGTTTCATGGGTGGCTTCGCCGGCGAGGAACAACGGGCCGAGCGGCTCGGTTAGGATCTTGCGCGAGCCCTGGCCGCCAGGCACGGCCGCCGACATCGCACCGAGAATGGTTGGCGCGGCATTCCAGCGCGTTGCAGCCGACGCCTTGACCGCAGCGGCCGCGTCGCTGCCGAACAGCTTTGTCAGCCAATCCTTGCCGAAGGCGACCATCGCCGCCTCGCCTTGTGCCGACAAGTCGCGCCCAAAGGATCCGCCGACATCGATCGTGCACAGCGATGATCCACCGATATTGGCGAACAACAGGCCGGTTTGGGTCGAGCTGCTCTGCTCGATGATCAGATCGTCGCGCGACAGACCGAGCGGATTGCCCGCGATCTGCAGCGCGATACGGTCATAGCTGCCGAGGCTGAGCTTGGCGGCAGCGTCCAATTGCCGCTTCGGCAGTTCCGGCGTGAACTTGATCATCCCTGACGTCAGCACGTTGGTCGAGACGGTCAGGATGATCGCGCGCGCGGCGATGCGGCCTGACGCCGTCTCCACCACCACCTCGCGATTGGTCCAGACGATGCGCGTCGCGGGCGTGGACAGCGCCAGCGGCAACTGCTCGCCAAGCTTGGCAACCAGCGTGCCGAGACCTTGCCGACAGGCGAGCGCCGCGTTGCGATTCTGCGCGCGCGTCTTGTCCATGGCCGAGAGCTCGTTGAGGTCCTTGCCCGTCGTCGCGGGTCCGAGCACGAAGTCCGCCGTTCCGGTCCAGTCGCCGAGATCCTTCGGCAGAGCCGCCGCGCAGGATGTATCCAGCTTGCCGCGACCGGCATCATCGATCGAGCGCTTGGCGCGCACCAGCGCTGCCAGGAACTGCTCGGTTTCGCCCGGCCGCGCATTGCGGCGGCCGACGCGGATCTTGTGCCCGACGGGTGCCGCCATGATATCGAGCCCAGCCGCGCGGGCCAGCTTCGCAAGCGGATTGCCGTCGGGATTGTAAAGCCAGCGCGCGCCGCGATCGAATGGCTCGCCGAAGGTCGCCGGATCAGTGCGGCAACGACCGCCGAGCTGACCGGAGGCCTCGAGCACCAGCACCTTGCGATTGGACGCGACAACGCGCCGGGCTGCGGCGATGCCGGCCGCACCTGCTCCGATCACCACGATATCGGCGTCGCGCGGTGCCGTCGCAGCGCGAGCGCCGCTGCCGAGCATGGGCGTCGTCGCCAGCGCCGCCGACGCGGCGAGAAAGCCGCGGCGCGTGAAAGTCATGTCATGGTTTCCGAAAGCTTGGAAAGACAGGGAACGCGGCGAGACCTTAGCCGCCTCCAACGCAGTGCGGCAACCGTCATGGTAAATCAACCATGGTTGAACCGACACCCATCATGAACCAAATTGCAACCGCAGTCGACCATGATAGAGACAGGGAAAAGCAGCCGAACAAGGCCGCTTGGGGGGACTGACCGCCATGGGCGTCATGCTCGATCAGATCGGCAAGCTGCTTGCCGCTTACCTCCAGAAGGAGGTTCCGGGCTATGAGCCGTTCACGCCGAGCGATCCGGACAATCTGCGCAACGATGTCCAGCCCGGCGACGTGCTGCTCGTCGAGGGCAACAGCCGCATCTCGGGCATCATCAAATATCTGACGCAATCGACCTGGTCGCACGCGGCGCTCTATGTCGGACCGATCGATGGCGCGGTCGAACCCGACGGCGAACCGCATGTGCTGGTCGAAGCCTATGTCGATGAGGGCGTGATCTCGGCTCCGCTGTCGAAATACTTTAGTTACCACACCCGTATCTGCCGGCCGGTCGGGCTGACCTTCGAGGATCGCCATACCGTGTGCCGCTATGCCATCAATCGCATCGGCTTCGGCTACGACACCAAGAACATCGTCGACCTGATGCGTTACCTGTTCCCGCTGCCGGTCCCGCAACGCTGGCGGCGACGCATGATTGCGCTGGGATCCGGCGATCCCACCAAGATGATCTGCTCGGCGCTGATCGCACAGGCCTTCGATGCGGTGCGCTATCCGATCCTGCCGAAGATCACGCGCGCGGGCTCGAAACGGGCCAAGCGCGAAATCCTGCACATCCGCGATTCCTCGCTCTATATGCCGCGCGACTTCGACATCTCACCCTATTTCGAGATCGTGAAGCCGACCATCGTCAACGGATTTGATTACACGACCCTGCATTGGGCCGACAAACAAAAGCCGCTCGCGGAGGTAGCGGGCGAGTTCGGTGTGTTTCCAGAGGCGCTCAAGGCGCCGCCGCTCATTCCTGAGGCGTCTGACGAAGAAGCGCCGGTTGCGGCTGAGCAAATGAACGCAGACGCTGGGGTGATCGAGCGCGTGACGGTGACCGAGCATTATCTGCTGGCGCATCACATCCGCGCAGCGGCGCCGGAACCCCGCGCTCACGTGCGCGAAACAATCGTCTAGGCCGCAACATCGTCCCTTCCCGCTACCGGTCGGAACGGCCGATGACGTCCATCAATTCCGCGATCTTCTGCCGCTGATCGGCCTTGTCGCCCGAGGCGATGGCGTGCTCGACGCAATGGGCAACGTGATCGCGCAGGATCTCTTCCTCGACCCGGCGCAATGCGGCCCGCACTGCAGAGATCTGCGTGACGATATCGATGCAATAACGGTCGTCCTCGACCATCTTCGACAAGCCCCGAACCTGGCCTTCGATCCGGCTCAACCGTTTCTGACAAGATGTCTTGATGTCTTTCCGCATTCCGCTTATATACCCCTACAGGGTATGGGTTACAAGTCCGGAGTCGGACAGCAATGTCGGAAAACCAACACACGCATTCAGTGGCAACCGGCGAGTCCGCGGGCTGCGGCTGCGGATCCAAGGCCGCGGCGGTCGAAACAGCGCCCGCCGCAGCTGCCAAGGAGTCTTCCAAAGAGTCCTGCTGCACCAATCATGCCGCGGTTGAAACGCCTGCCGCCGGCGCAAGTTGCTGCGGCGGTCATCACCATCATCATCCGGCAACCGAGACGAAGGTGCTGGACCCCGTTTGCGGGATGAGCGTCGACCCGACCACGTCGAAACATCGCTTCGACTATCGCGGTCAGACCTTCCACTTCTGCTCGGCCGGCTGCCGCACCAAGTTCGCCGCCGATCCCGCAAAATATCTCGAAAAGAAAGAGCCGCCTCCGGAGATGCCGGCGGGCACGATCTACACCTGCCCGATGCATCCGGAGATCCGCCAGGTCGGCCCCGGAAGCTGCCCGATCTGCGGCATGGCGCTGGAGCCCGAAATCGTCAGCCTCGACAGCGCGCCGAACCCCGAGCTCGTCGACATGACGCGCCGTCTCTGGATTGGCGCATTGCTTGCGGTGCCCGTGGTTGTGCTGGAGATGGGCGGGCACCTGCTCGGCGGCGGTCATGGCCTGGTCGATCCGGTCCTATCGAACTGGATCCAGCTCGCCTTCTCCACCCCGGTGGTGCTGTGGGCTGGCTGGCCGTTCTTCGTGCGCGGCTGGCAATCGTTGCAAACGTGCAATCTCAACATGTTCACGCTGATCGCGATGGGCACGGGCGTCGCCTATGTCTACAGCGTGATTGCGACGGTGGCGCCGCAGGTGTTTCCGGCGACGTTCCGTGATCATGGCGGCGCGGTCGCGAGTTATTTCGAGGCCGCGGCGGTCATCATCGTACTGGTGCTGGTCGGACAGGTGCTGGAGCTGCGCGCGCGCGAGGCCACCTCAGGCGCGATCAAGGCGCTGCTGCAGCTGGCGCCGAAGACGGCGCGGCGGATCAGTGAGGACGGTCAGGACCACGAGGTCGAGATCGACCGACTGCAGGTCGGCGACCGCTTGCGCGTGCGTCCGGGCGAGAAGGTTCCGGTCGATGGCACCATCCTCGAGGGCCGCTCGTCGCTCGATGAATCGCTGGTGACCGGCGAGTCCATGCCGGTGACGAAGGAAGAGGGCGCGCACGTCATCGCCGGCACCTTGAACCAGTCCGGCGGCTTCGTGATGCGCGCCGACAAGGTCGGGCGCGACACGCTGTTGTCGCAGATCGTCCAGATGGTCGCCCAGGCACAGCGCTCGCGCGCGCCGATCCAGCGGCTCGCCGACCAGGTCGCGGGCTGGTTCGTGCCGATGGTGATCGCGGCTGCGGTCGTCGCATTCGTTGCCTGGTACAGCTTTGGGCCGGAGCCGCGGTTCACTTACGGACTCGTTGCCGCCGTCAGCGTGCTGATCATCGCCTGCCCCTGCGCGCTCGGGTTGGCGACCCCGATGTCGATCATGGTCGGCGTCGGCCGCGGCGCCCAGGCCGGGATCCTGATCAAGAATGCCGAGGCGCTGGAGCGGATGGAGAAGGTCGACACGCTGGTGGTCGACAAGACCGGCACCTTGACCGAAGGCAAGCCCAAGGTGACGGGAATCGTGACCGCGCCCGGCTTCGACGAGAACGAGGTGTTGCGGCTCGCGGCCAGCGTGGAGCGGGCCAGCGAGCATCCGCTGGCGGATGCGATCGTGCGGCACGCGAAAGAACGCAACGTCGCACTCAGCGAGATCAGTGGCTTCGACGCGCCGACCGGCAAGGGTGCGCAAGGCTCGGTCGACGGCCGATCGATCGTGCTCGGCACCGCGACCTATCTCGCATCGCTCGGCATCATCGCCGACACGCTCGGCGTCGAGAGCAAGCGGCTGCGCAGCGACGGCGCCACCGTCATCACGATGGCCGTCGACGGCAAGCCGGCCGCGCTGTTCGCGATCTCCGATCCGATCAAGGCATCGACGCCGGATGCACTGAAGGCGCTGACGGAGGATGGCATCAAAGTGATCATGCTGACCGGCGACAACCGCACGACGGCAACGGCGGTCGCCCGCAGGATAGGCATCGCGGAGGTCGAAGCGGAGGTGCTGCCGGATCAGAAGAGTGCCGTGGTGGCGCGGCTGCGCGCGGCGGGCAAGGTCGTGGCCATGGCCGGCGACGGCGTCAACGACGCGCCAGCGCTGGCCGCGGCCGATGTCGGCATCGCCATGGGCACGGGGACCGATGTCGCCATGGAAAGCGCCGGTGTGACGCTGCTGAAAGGCGATCTCGGCGGCATTGCACGGGCGCGCAGGCTGTCGGCCGCAACGATGCGCAACATCCGCCAGAACCTGTTCTTCGCCTTCATCTACAATGCGGCCGGCATCCCGATTGCGGCCGGAATCCTCTATCCCGCCTTCGGCATCCTGCTGTCGCCGATCATTGCAGCGGCAGCCATGTCGCTGTCGTCGGTCAGCGTGGTCGGCAATGCGTTGCGATTGCGCACGACCAGGCTGTAGTGCGGATCAGGCTGCCCTCGTCCCGACCGGACGGGGCAGTCCGGCGCGTGCGACGCCGCCATAGAGCGGCTCATCCGGCATCGCTTCGCGCAGGATGGCCCGCACGGCAATCAGCTGCTCGATGTCGACGCCTGTCGCGAAGCCCTTGCTCTCGCACAGGAAGACGAGATCTTCGAAGACGACATTGCCGGTGGCGCCAGGGGCGAACGGACAGCCGCCGAGCCCACCGAGCGAGCCATCGAGAATACGCGCGCCGGCGTCGATCGCGGCCGAGGCATTGGCGATCCCCATGCCGCGGGTATCATGCAGATGCACGCAAATTGGCCTGTCGCCGGAGAGCTTCACGGCGGCCGCCGTCAATGCGCCGACTTGCTTGGGACCTGCGAAGCCAACGGTGTCAGCAATTCCAACCGCGTCGGCTCCGGCCTCGAAGCATTGGTCGACCAGGCGCAACACCTCTGCGGGATCCACGGCACCAGTGATCGAGCACCCCAGCGCCATCGAGATCGCGGCATGCACGATCGGCCGATGCGCGCTGGCGTCGCGCAGCTCGCACAGGCGCCTGATGTTGTCGAGCGCGGAAGCACGCGAGCGGCGGGCATTGGCCTGACTGTGCTCCTCGGTCGCCGAAACCACCGAGGCGATTTCGGGCACCCGCGAGGCGAGCGCATCGTTCGCACCGCGCTCATTCAGCACCAACGCAATGCCATGCGCGCCGGGTAGCTCAGCGACGCTCGCGACCATCTCGCCGACATCGGCGAATTGCGGAAAGGTCTTGGCCGGCAGGAACGAGCCGACCTCGAAGCAGCGCACGCCCGCGGCGTGTTCCTCGCGCAGCCAGCGCTGCTTGGCGGTAGTGGATGGAAAGCACTTGACGAGCTGCAGGCCGTCACGCAGGCCGACCTCACGCAAGGTGACGCGCCCTTCCGGATAGATCCGTACAGCCTCGCTCATGCGCGGCCTCCTGCATGCTTGCCGACGGATGTCGGCCGCGCATCGAGTTCGGCGCGGATCGCCGCCGTATCGGCCCCAAGCGCGGGGACTTTCAATCCGTCACCGAAATTGGCGCCGTTCCACTCGATTGGCAGCGCCGGCGCGCGGAATGACGCGCCATCCGCATTGAAATTGTGGACGAGCCCACCCGGTCGCAGCACATGCGGGTCGTCAAACAGATCTTCCGGCCGGTTGATCGGCGAGAAGCAGATATTGAGCGCATCGAGCTTCGCCGACAATTCTGTCGCATCCCACCGCCTGACGACTTCGGCGACCTTCGGAATGATGCGGCCCCGCGCCAGGATGCGATCCGTCGTCGAGCCGAGCGCCGGATCGTCAAGCAACTCGACCAGGCCGAATTCCCGGCAGAAGCTCTGCCAATGGCCCTCGGTGACGACGCCGATGAAGATGCGCTGTCCGCCCGCGGTTTCGAAGATGTCGTAGATCGGCCAAGCGTGCTCGCGCTCCGGCATCGACAGCGGCTTCACGCCGGTCATCTCGTACTGGACCATGTGTTGCGCCACCAGGAACAGGCAGTTCTCGAACAGGCCGATCCGGATGTCGGCCCTTTCTGTGCGGCCATCGCGCCTTTGATAGAGCGCGGCGAGGATCGAGATCGCGCCGAACATGCCGCCCATGATGTCGTTCGCCGAGGAGCCGACGCGCTGCGGCCTGTCCTTGGTGCCGGTCATCGCCGCAAGCCCCGACATCATCTGCACGACTTCGTCCAGCGCCGGGCGATGCTCGTAGGGCCCGGACAGAAAGCCCTTGTGGCCCGCAATGATGAGATGCGGATGCCGGCGCCGCACCTCGTCGGCCGCCAGTCCCTGCTTCTCCAACTGGCCATCCCGGAAGTTCTCCAGGAACACGTCGGCCGTCGCCAACAGCCGATGCATCGTCTCGCGGTCTTCGGCTCGCGCGAGATCCAACACCACGCTGCGCTTGCCGCGGTTGAACAGGGGAAAGAACGCAGTGCCCATTCCACCCAGGGTACGCGTCTTGTCCCCGGACGGCGGCTCCACCTTGATCACCTCGGCGCCGAGCTGGGCCAGGATCATGCCGCAGGTCGGGCCCATGACCATGTGCGTCATTTCGACGACGCGGACACCCTGAAGCGGCAGGCCCGATCCCGTCATGGCGTGTTCCTCCGTTGTCTGCTCCCGGAGGTTAGGCTTTCCACAGGCATCTGAAAATTATAAAGTGTTGAACAGCACGTTCGCCATTTTAGAACACAGCTCGCGAACGGATTCTCGCGGACGGATCATGGACTCCCGGCAGCTCCGCTATTTCATCGCGGTCTACGAGCAGCGCAACCTGTCACGGGCGGCGGATCAGACCAGCGTCGCACAATCCGCACTTAGCCATCACATCTCCAATCTCGAGGCCGAGTTCGCCACGCCCTTGTTCGAACGCAAGTCCCGCGGCATGGAGCCGACCGCGGCGGGCGAGCGGCTGTACGAGCACGCCCGCATCATCCTGCGCGCAATGGCCGCCGCCGAGCGCGAGATCAAGGAAGGACGCACCAGCATTGCGGGCGAGATCTCGATCGGCATGGCCAACTCCGGCATGAAAGCGATCGGCGTCGCCTTGATGCAGGCCGTGCTCGCCAAATACCCCAATCTGAAGCTGTCGCTGACCGAGAGTCTGTCCGGCGCGACCTTGCTGCACCTGATGGCATCCGAGGTCGATCTGGCGCTGGTCTACAATCCCCCGGCCGAGAAGGAGCTGGTGGCCGAGCCCGTGCTGGAGGAGCAGATGGTCTGCGTCGGCACGGCCAAGCTGATCGGCAGGAGCAAGGCGCCGATGCGTTTCGACGAACTCGCGCAGCTGCCGCAGATCATGCTGCTGCACGGCTTGTCATCGCGGGCCCTGCTGGATGATCCGGTCCTGCTCAAACGGCTGGAGGCCAAAGCGATCCTGCATCTCAACTCGATCAGCGGCACCATCGGCGCGCTGCTCGCAGGTCTCGGTTGTGCGATCGCGACCCGGCTGTTCGTGAAGGAGCAGCTTGCGGCGGGCACCCTCGTTGCGCGCGAGGTCGTGGAGCCCACGCTTACACGCACGCTCTATCTGTGCCGGCTGCGCAATCGCCCCATGACCTACGCCATGGAAGAGATGCGACGGCTGATCCTCACCTTGATCGCCGATCAGGTGGGCCGCGGCGGCTGGCAGGCCAAGCTGTTGTATTAGCGGGGCTTTGAAAGAACGGACACACCGGCGGTGTTTGGAGCACCTGCTCAGCGTTCGCTTTTCTCGAACGCTTCCTTCGATATGTTCGTCTGGATTTCTACCTTGCTCCCACCCAAACATGGGCGTGCCAGTCCGTCCTCGCCAAGAAGGACGACGGGAAGCAGCCGGCGGCAAGAGCCGCGGCTATGTCCAGGGGAGGATCACGATGAGTGCCGTCGGTATCGACACCGGGCTCGACCTTTCAACAGCGCCCGCGGGACCAAGCGAGATTTCACGGCGGCTGGAGAGCCTGCCTGCGTCAGGCTATCTCTGGCGACTCGTCGTGCTGTTGTCGCTTGGCGGCTGGTTCGAGGTCTATGACCTGTTCTTCACCGGCTATATCGCGCCCGGTCTCAATCGCAGCGGTCTGCTGACCACAACCACGCAGGCCTTCTTCGGCTTCTCCGGCATCGGCGCGTTTGTCGCCGCGACATTTGCGGGCCTTTTCGTCGGCACTTTCTTTCTCGGCTTTCTTGCCGATCGGTTTGGCCGGCGATCGATCTTCACCTGGGCACTCTTGGCCTATACGGCAGCATCGGTGGTGATGGCCTGCCAGACCACATCCGCCGGCTTGCTGTTCTGGCGCTTCGTCGCCGGCATCGGCATCGGGGTCGAGGTCATCACCATCGACGCCTATCTCACGGAGTTGATGCCGAGCCGGATGCGCGGACGCGCCTTCGCGATCAACCAGGCGGTCATGTTCACGGCCGTGCCGGTGGTGGCCGCGCTGGCTTGGTGGCTGGTGCCCATTGGGCCGCTTGGATGGGATGGCTGGCGCTGGGTGGTGCTGATCGGTGCCGTCGGGAGCCTGGCAGTCTGGATAGTCCGGCTCTATCTGCCGGAAAGTCCGCTCTGGCTGGCGCGACATGGCCGCGAGGCCGAAGCCGTCGCCGTTCTGCGCAAGCTGGAAGCTGCGACTGGAGCAGCGATTTCGCCGCGCATCGTCGCGGAGGGGCGTCCTTCGGCGGTTGTCCGCACAGCCGGATTCTTTGACATATTCAAGCCGGCCTATGCGCCGCTCGTCATCCTGTTCATGATCTTCAATCTCTGCCAGGCCTTCGGTGTCTATGGCTTCGCCAATTGGGTCCCCACCTTGCTGCTCGAAAAGGGCATCACGGTCACCAAGAGCCTGCAATATTCGTTCATCATCGCCTTCGCCTACCCGATCGCGCCACTGCTGGCTGCGACCTTCGCAGACCGGTGCGAGCGCAGATGGATCATCTGCGGCGCGGCCGCCGCAATCGCGGTATTCGGTATCGCCTTCTCGCAGTTCAGCGAACCGGTGCTCCTGATCGCGAGCGGCGTGCTGGTCACGACGTCCAACATGACCATGTCCTACGCCTATCACGCCTATCAGACCGAGGTCTTTCCGACCGCGATCCGTGCCCGCGCCTCGGGCGTGGTCTATTCGATGAGCCGCGTCAGCGCGACATTTTCGGGTTTCATCGTCGCCTACATGCTGCGTGAGACGGGCGTCGGAGGCGTGTTCGGCCTCATCACGGCGGCAATGATCATCGTCATTCTGGCGATGGCGCTGTTCGGCCCCAACGTGCGCGGCAAGCCGCTCGCGGCGTGACCTTCGGCGCCCTTGCCGGCTGCTGCTGACATGTCTACCTCTCTGGTTGGCTTATAAGAGAGGTCCGGATCCCATGATCGACGCCGCCGTGAAGGCGCTTTCGCAAATGCTATCGCCGCCGATGCGCTCCATCCTGTGGCGATCGGTCGGACTTGCGCTGATCCTGGTCACGGTGCTGGCGATCGGCCTGCAACGGTTCCTGAGCTGGCTCGCAACGGCCGGCGAAGGCTGGGCGGAGGCCATGCTGGGCCCGAATTTCCACACCACGCTCGACGTGCTGGCCTGGATCATCTCGATTGCCGCCGGGTTCGGCGTCGTGTTCGGCGGCATCATGCTGATGCCGGCGATTACATCGGTCGTGGCGAGCCTGTTCGTCGACGAAGTCGCCGAACATGTCGAGCGCGAATACTATCCCGCGGAACGGCCCGGCGTCGCGCTCCCCTTCGGGCTCGCGATGCAGGAAGGGCTGAAGACGGCCGGCCTCACCATTCTGGTCTATCTGATCGCGCTGCCCTTCGTGTTCCTGGCGGGCGCGGGCTTTGCCATCTTCTTCCTTGCAGCAGCCTGGCTGCTCGGCCGGGAATATTTCGAGCTGGCGGCGATGCGGTTCCGGCCGCCGGCCGAAGCCAAGGCGATGCGGCGCGACAACGCGGCGACGGTGTTCACCGCCGGACTGATCATTGCCGCCTTCGTCTCGATCCCGATCGTCAATCTCGCCACGCCGCTGTTCGGCATGGCGTTCATGGTCCACATGCACAAGCGGCTATCGGGGCCGCGGCCCGAGCTGATCGAGCCGTCTCGGCGCAGTGTGGCGGGGAGCTTCCAGCGCGATTGATACTGGCGCCTCCGCAACCGTCTCGCGCTCACGCGCAAACAGCAGGATCAGCAACGCGAACAACGACACGCCCGCCAGCAACGCCCAGGCCTCGTTGACGCACAGCGCGAGCGAGGCCTTTTCGACCAGGGGCCGCACATAGGCGATGGTCGCCTCATCAGGCATCCCCGGCGGCCGGTGCAACAGAAGCTCGGGCTGCAGCCCGATCGCATTGGCGGCCGAGACATCACCAGCCAGCAGCCGGTCGCGCAGATCGGCGGCATGGATGCTGAGGCGGCCGTAGATGATCGTATCGATCAGCGCGATGCCGATGGCGCCACCCAGATTCCGCATCAAGTTGAACAGCGCACTGGCATCGGCGACCTCCGACTGCGGCAGATCGCCAAGTGCGATCCGCGTCGGCGGCAGCAGGCAGAACATGATGCCGATGCCGCGGATCACCTGCGGACCGAACATTTCAGCGTAGTCGGCGGTGCGCGGCTGAAACGCGCTCATTCCGAGACCGGCCGCGAACAGCGCGAAGCCGAAGGCGGCCAACACCCTCGCGTCGACGCGGCTCTCGAGCAGGGTCACGCAGGGCGCGGCGAGCAGTTGCGCCACGCCGGTCACCAGCATGATCATGCCGATCTCGAAGGCGCCGTGGTGACGAACGAAGGCAAGGAACACCGGCATCAGGTAGACCGAACCGAACAGTCCGACGCCAAGACAGAAGCTCAGACCGCAGCCGATCGCAAAGCTGCGCCGCTTGAGGCTCGCAAGCCGCACGATCGGATGCGCGGCCAACAGGGTGCGCTGAACCAGCAGGACCAGGCTCGAGCCGCTGAGCACCAGCAGCGCGAGGCAATTCGGCGACAGCCAGCCGCGTTCCGGCGCCTCCTTCAACCCGATCTCGAGGCTTGTCAGCGCCACCGCCAACAATGCCAAGGCGGGAATGTCGAGCTTGGACAGTTCGGCGAAATCGGTCGATTGACGCGGCAGAAGCCGGGGCGTCGCCGATGCGGCCACGATGCCCGGCGCGACATTGATCAGGAACAGCCACGGCCAAGACCAGGTGTCGGTGATGTAGCCGCCAACCACGGGGCCGATAGTCGGCGCCAGCACCGCCACGACGCCGGCGATCGTGGTGGCTACGGCATGCAGGCGTGAGGGAAACAATAGAAAGACGGCTGAGAACACCGCCGGAATCAACACGCCGCCAGAGAAGCCCTGCAGCACGCGAAAGGCCAGCAGCATCTCGAAACTGACGCTCAGCGCGCAGCCGAACGACGCCAGCGTGAACAGGCTGACCGCGGCGACGAACAGCCAGCGCAGGCTGAACACGCGCGTCAAAAGGCCCGTGAGCGGAATCGCGATGATCTCCGCGATCAGATAGGCGGTCTGGATCCAGCTCATCGCCTCCGGCGAGATGCCGAGCGCGTCCTGGATGGTCGGCAGCGAGGTCGCGACGACCTGGATGTCCAGGATCGCCATGAACATGCCAAGGCACATCAGCAGGAAGCCGAGCCAAGTGGCGAGGCTTGGCATCGACTGCGACGCGGATTGGCTGTTCATGCGACCTGCCCCCCGATCTCGGCAAGCGCGTGCTGCTCGGCCCGGATACGGACCGCCAGCATGCCTGCATTCAGAATCGAGAATATGAGTGCGACCCACGGCAGATGTAGGGCAAGCGGCAGGAGTGCGATCTCCGTCGCGACGACGGCATAGTTGGGATGCGACATGTAGCGGTACGGCCCCTCCGCCACCAGCGGCCTGCCCGGCAGGACGATGATCCGCGTGGTCCAGCGCGGACCCAATGTCGAGAGCACCCACCACCGCAGTCCCTGGAGCAGCACGAAGCCCGCCAGGAGAAACGGGTCGACCGGCTGGGCATGGCCCCAGATCCACAACGCGATCAGCCAGGCTGCATGCATCGAAACCAGCATCGGATAATGGTTGGCACCGACTTCGACCGCGCCAAGTGCGCGCAGTCGGCGCGTATTGTGCTGGGCGAGCACCAGCTCGCCCAGCCGCTGCATCGTGACAAGCGCAAGGATGAAGGAAGCGATCGTCATGCTGCGTGCCGTAACGAGATGCAACTGGCGGTGAAGCCGGGTCCGAGTGCGGTCAACACCGAGCGTTGCGGCAGGCCGCGCGCGCGGGCGCGCTCCAGCACAAACAGGACCGTGGGCGCTGACATGTTGCCATAGTCGGCGATGATGTCGCGCTCATGATCGAGTGTGCCCTGGTCGAGCGACAGCGCCCGTTCCAGCGCGGTGATCACCTTCGATCCGCCGGGATGGCAGACGAAACGATCGACATTGGCCGGCGCAAGCCGCATACGTTCGAGGATCTCGGTGACGGCCGGCCCCATGTTCTCGGTGACGAAATCGGGAATCGTGCGCTGGAAGATCACGCCGAAACCCTCGGGATCGACACGCCAGCCCATGATGTCGAGCGTGTCCGGCCACAGCTTCTCGCCGGTCGCCTCCACCTGCGTCGCACCGCCATCGCCGGCGCGCAAGATAGCCGCGGCGGCACCGTCGCCAAACAGGCTGAGCGCGACGATGTTGGCCTTGGTCAACTCATCGTGGCGGACCGCGAGCGTGCAGAGCTCGAACGTCACGAACAGAACATTGGTGCCCGGCCGCGCCTGGGCCAGCCGCGAGGCGATCGACAGGCCCGACACGCCGCCGGCACAGCCGAGCCCGAACACCGGCACGCGGGACACGTCCGCGCGGAATCCCATCTGCGTCGCCACGCGCGCTTCGAGCGTCGGCGTCGCGATCCCCGTCGAGCTCACGGTCACGATGGTGTCGATGTCGGATGCCGCAAGGTCCGCTTCCGCCAGCGCCTTGCGCGCGGCGTCGACAAACAGTGCTTCCGCGCCGTCGAGATAGGCTTGCGTGCGCTCCGGCCAGCCGCGCCGTTCCATGTACCATTCGAACGGCATGACGCCGTAGCGATGGCGAATCCCGGTATTGGAGAAAAGGGTCGACAGCGTCTCGAATTGCGGAAAGCGCGGGGCCAGGATCTCGCGCGCAGCCTCCATCACCTCGTGCTGATGGAATTGATGCGGTGGGACCGCAGTCGCAAGCGATACGAGTGCAGCGGCGTTGTTCATGCGACGGGTCCTTCCCCACTCCGACGAAGCATCAAGCAGCGGCGGCACCGGGTATGTCACATGCCACTCACTCCAACCGGTCAACCGGCTATTGCATTTCAGTTTCGAATGGGGGCGGCGATGTGGCCCGCACGTGGTCAGACCGCGTCCAATGCCGTTGATTTGAAGTCCCTAGCTAACATGCTCCGTGATCAGCTCAGACGGTCTTCTCCGGCCAGCGGCAGAGATCGTTGATCAGGCAGAGCTCGCAGCGGGGCTTGCGCGCCAGACAGGTGTAGCGGCCGTGCAGGATCAGCCAGTGATGGGCGTGGAGCATGAACTCGGCCGGGATCACGTTTTCCAGACCGAGCTCAACCTCTAGCGGTGTTTTGCCCGGCGCGAGCCCGGTGCGGTTGGCGACGCGAAACACGTGGGTATCGACGGCCATCGTGCGTTCGCCGAAGGCCATGTTGAGCACGACATTCGCGGTCTTGCGCCCGGCTCCGGGCAGCGACTCGATCTCGGCGCGCGTGCGCGGCACCTCGCCGCCGAAATCTCTGATCAGTTTCTCCGACAGCGCGATGACGTTCTTGGCCTTGGTGCGATAAAGCCCGACGGTTTTGATATAGTCGCGCAAGCGGTCCTCGCCGAGCGCGATCATCTTCTGCGGCGTGTCGGCAACGGCAAACAGCGGCCGGGTCGCCTTGTTGACGCCGGCATCGGTGGCCTGCGCCGAGAGCACCACCGCGACCAGCAGGGTGAAGGGATTGAGATGCTCCAGCTCGCCCTTCGGTTCCGGATTGGCCTTGGCGAAGCGGCTGAAGGCGTCGCGGATTTCCGCCGGAGTCCAGGGTTTGGCTGCCTTCAGGGCCGGCTTGAGCGCCGTGTTCAGGGCCGCCCTGGCCGGCCGAGCCGCCGTCTTCGGCGTCTTGACGACCTTCTTGGCGACCGGCTTGCGAACGACGGCCTTGTGGGCCGACTTCGGAGCCGTCTTGGCAGCCGACTTGGGAGCCGTCCTGGCAGCGTTCTTCGCCGCCTTCTTGACGGTCTTCTCGGGCGCGGATCGAACCGCGGCCTTGGTGGCGCGTTGGGGGCGGGTGATTTTAGCCATGATCCGGGTATACTGATCCGCCATGACAACAGGCAATGCTTTTGCGCCCGAACAGCAGGTGCCGGAGCCCACCGACGCCGAACTGTTCTCGGCGCTGCTCACCCCGCACCGCTCGCTGAACCAGACCGGCTTCATCGTCCTGATGGTGGTGGTCAGCGGCGTCAGCTTCGTCGGCGGCATCGCCTCCTGGCTGATGGGCGCCTGGCCGATCCTGGGTTTCTTTGGCCTCGACGCACTCGCGATCTATTGGGCCTTCAAGGTCAACTTCCGGCGCGCCCGTGCCTATGAGCAGGTGTCCATGACCCCGTCCGAATTGCGGCTGCGGCGGGTCAGCCACCGCGGCCATGTGATGGAATGGATCTTCAATCCGCTCTGGGTGAGGCTCGACCAGATTACCCATGAGGAATTCGGCGTCGAGTACCTGTATCTGGTCTCACGCGGCGAGCGGGTGGCGATCGGAAGCTTTCTGGGTCCAGACGAAAAAGCGAGCTTTGCCAAAGCCTTGACAGCAGCCCTCCAGGCCGCGCGGCGCGGCCCGGTGCTCAATCCGATCTAGCGGACAAGTCAGAAATCGGGTGGAGTGACAGCCCTCGCCGCCATACATCCAGGCCATGATGACCCTTGCCGTTCATGATCAGAGCCTGGTCAGGCCAGGCCCCCAACAGTCCGCCGCGCTGCGCGACTATGACTCGGTGCGCCGGGCGATCGCCTTCATTTCCGAACATTGGCGCCGACAGCCGACCATCGAGGACATGGCCGATGCCGCCGGCGTCACGCCAGACGAATTGCACCATTTGTTCCGCCGCTGGGCCGGGCTCACGCCGAAAGCGTTCATGCAGGCCCTCACGCTTGATCATGCAAAGGGCCTGCTGAAGGGCTCGGCCAGCGTGCTCGATGCCGCCCTCGATTCCGGCCTGTCCGGCCCGGGCCGGCTGCACGACCTGTTCGTCACCCATGAGGCGATGTCGCCGGGTGAATGGAAGACCGGCGGCGCCGGCATGACCCTGGCCTACGGCTTTCATCCATCGCCGTTCGGCACTGCTCTGGTGATGGCCACCAATCGCGGTCTCGCTGGGCTCGCCTTTGCCGATCCCGGCGAGGAGGCCTCGGCGCTCGCGGACATGCAGAGCCGCTGGCCGCGCGCGACCTATGTCGAGGACGCCGCAGGCACCGCGGCGCTGGCACAGCGCATCTTCGACACCAAGCTCTGGTGTTCGGACCAGCCGCTGCGCGTCGTGCTGATCGGCACCGACTTCGAGGTCCGGGTCTGGGAGACGCTGTTGAAAATCCCGATGGGGCGCGCGGTCAGCTATTCCGACATCGCCAACAGGCTGCAGGCGCCGAAGGCATCGCGAGCAGTCGGCGCCGCGGTCGGCAAGAACCCGATTTCGTTCGTGGTCCCCTGCCATCGCGCCCTCGGCAAGAGCGGCGCGCTGACCGGCTATCACTGGGGCCTGACCCGCAAGAAGGCCATGCTCGGCTGGGAAGCCGGGCAGGTGGGAGATATGTAGTCGCGCGGGAGCTTTGCCGCGGTGAACGCTGCGCTCCCTCTCCCCGTCCTTTACGGGGAGAGGGTCGGGGTGAGGGGCAGACGCCCGAACAGTGCAAGATGTTAGACCTGTACCCCCTCACCCGGATTGCATCTACCGATGCAATCCGACATCTCCCCGCAAGCGGGGAGAGGTTAAGTCCCGACTAACGATTGCCCGCGAACAACCGCCTACGACGCCAGATCGAGCTTGGAGGCGACGGTGGAATCCGCATTCAGGCGGTAGATGATGGGCACGCCGGTGGCGAGTTCGCGCTTCAGGATGCCTTCAGGCGACAGCTTCTCCAGCACCATGATCAGCGCGCGCAGCGAGTTGCCGTGCGCAGCGACCAGCGTGCGCTCGCCGCGCAGCACGCCGGGCAGGATCTCCTGGACGTAATAGGGCAGGGCGCGCGCCAGCGTATCCTTCAGGCTCTCGCCGCCGGGCGGCGGCACGTCATAGGAGCGGCGCCAGACGTGCACCTGCTCCTCGCCCCATTTCTTGCGGGCGTCGTCCTTGTTGAGGCCGGAGAGATCGCCATAGTCGCGCTCGTTGAGCGCTTGATCTTTGTATGTCTTGAGACCGTCCTGACCGAGCTCGGTGAGGATCATATCCAGCGTGTGCTGGGCGCGCTGCAGGACCGAGGTGAAGGCGACGTCGAACGTCAAACCCTGCGCCTTCAGCTTCCGCCCGGCTTCCTTGGCCTCGGCGACGCCGAGCTCGGTGAGATCAGGATCCTTCCAGCCGGTGAATAGATTTTTCAGATTCCACTCGCTCTGGCCGTGGCGCACCAGCACCAGGAGACGTTCGCTCATTGGCTCACTTCCGTCGACGTTAAAACTAGAAGAAATCTTTCAGGCCGAGCACATCGTCCATCGAATAATGGCCGGGCGGCTTGCCATGCGCCCACAGCGCCGCCTTCAGCGCGCCATGGGCAAAGATCATCCGATCCTCGGCGTGATGCGAGAGCACCAGCCGCTCGGAAGGACCTGCGAAGATCACGCTGTGGTCACCTGCCGCACTGCCGCCGCGCAGGGAGGCAAAGCCGATGTCACCGGTCTGCCGGGCACCGGTGAAGCCGTCGCGGCCCCGTGCGGAATGCTGATCCAGGTTGATGCCACGGCCCGCAGCCGCGGCCCGGCCGAGCATCAAGGCGGTGCCCGACGGTGCGTCGACCTTGGCCTTGTGATGCATCTCCAGGATCTCGATATCGAAGCTGTCGTCCAGCGACTGCGCCACGCGCTTGACCAGCGCGGCCAGCAGATTGACGCCGAGGCTCATATTGCCGGACTGCACGACCACGGCGCGCTTGGTGACGCTCTTGATCACGGCATCATCCGACGCCGAGAGCCCGGTGGTGCCGACGACATGAACGATGCCGCGCTCGGCCGCGATCGCGACGTTGGCGATGGTGGCGGCGGGCACCGTGAAATCGAGAATGCCGTCGGCCTGTTCCGACATTGCCCAGAGATCGGCGGAGAGCTTGATTCCGTTGGCGGGCAGGCCGGCAAGAACGCCGGCGTCCTTGCCGATCAGGTCGGAACCCGGTGCCTCCAAAGCGCCCGCCAGCACCGCGCCCTCAGCCTCGGCAATCGCGCGTACCAGCGCGCGGCCCATCCGGCCGCCGGCGCCAGCAACAATCAACCGCATCTTGGACATGCTATTTTCCTCGCTGCTAGAGGCTATAACCCGTGCCAGGCAGCGGCGGCAACCCGATCAGGGATAAGGTCAGGGCTGCGGCCCGTCATAACCCTCGATGATGACGAGATCGCCCTCGGAATGCGGGGCGCGAATCGCGACCAGACGCTGGTATTCGGGCGAATTGTAGCAGGCCAGCGCGGTCTCGTAGTCCTTGAACTCCAGCACGACATTGCGTGAACGCGAGGAGCCTTCCCGGGTTTCGTACTGTCCGCCCCTAACCAGAAACCTGGCACCGTATTTGTGGAATATCGCGCCGTTCTGGGCGACGTACTCCTTGTAGCCGTCCATGTTGTGCACGTCGATGCGGGCGATCCAATAGGCTTTGGCCATCTCGCTTCTCCTTTTGTTTATTGACCGAGCGCCTCGGCGATCTCGGCGTGAATGGCCTCGGCGGCCGCTTTTGGATCGGGCGCGCCAACGACCGGCCGGCCGACCACGAGATAATCGCTGCCGGCGGCGATTGCGCGCGCAGGCGTCATGACCCGCTTCTGGTCGCCCGTCGCCGCACCGGCGGGTCGGATGCCCGGCGTGACCAGCGCGAGTTGGTGGCCCACGACCCTGCGCAGAGCAGCCGCTTCCTCCGCGGAGCAGACCAGACCATCGACACCGAGCGACTGCGCCTGGCGGGCGCGCATCTCCACCAGCTCGGAGACGCCGAGCCGGTAGCCGGCCGCGCTGAGATCGGCCTCATCGTAGGAGGTCAGGACCGTCACGGCGAGAATCCGCAAAGCCGATCCCGTACGACCTTCGACGGCCGCTTTCATGGTCTGCGGATAAGCATGCACGGTGAGAAAGGTTGCGCCCGACTTGGCGATGCTTTCGACCCCGCGCGCAACCGTGTTGCCGATGTCGTGCAGCTTCAGGTCCACAAACACTTTCTTGCCGCCGGCAGCGAGCTTCGGCACCAGCGCCAGTCCGCCGGCAAAGGCGAGCTGGTAGCCGATCTTGTAGAAGCTCACGCTGTCACCAAGGCGGTCGATCATCGCTTCCGCCTCGCCTACCCCTGGCAGGTCGAGCGCGACGATCAGCCGGTCGCGCGGCGCAATCTGGCTTGCCATGTCATCTCACTTCATCTGCTGTGCAAACGCGATCAATTGCCGGACCAGGGCATCGAGCGCGTCGATATCTTGCGGCTGCTTCAGGCGGTCCGTCTCGTCATAGGCCTGATCGGCGAAGGACAGTGCAAGCTGGTTGGGGATTACGGTGGCATGACAGGCCGTCAGCACCAGCCGCAGCGTGGCCAGCGCCCGGCTGCCGCCGAGACGGCCTTCGGATGCCGCGGCAATGGCAAACGGCCGGGTCCGAAACACCTCGCCGCGGCGCTCCTGCGGCTCCTGGATCCGACTGACCCAGTCGATGGCGTTCTTCAACAGCGGTGGGATCGACGCGTTGTATTCGGGAGTGACGAGCAGGACGCCCTGATGCGCGCTGATCATGCGCTTGAGGTTCACGGCGTCCTTAGGAATCCCCGATGCCTGCTGCAGGTCCGCGTCGTAGATCGGCAGCGGAAAATCCCCGAGCGAAATCCGGGTCACATCGACGTCCGCCTGCGCGAACCGGTGGGCGGCCGCAGCGGCGAGCTTGACGTTGCGCGAGCCTGCTCGCGCCGAACCGGGGATGATGAGGATTTTCAGCGCGGCCATCAGGCCTTGCGATACACCCAGACGCGGGCCGGCGGAAGGTTCATCCAGATCCGCTCCGAGGCTTCGGTGGTCACGCCCGGCAAGGATTTCGGGATCGGGGGCACCACCGAATAAGTGAACTGAACGAACGGCGATCCCGGTCCCAAGGCCGCAAAGGCGTCGCGAATCAGCCTGAGCCGGGTGAGCATCGGCTTGGTCACCAGCGGCAGGCCGGAGACGATCGCCGACGCCGGCGCCGCGAGGACGTTCCAGAGCGTATCACGCAGCGTATAGGCGTCGCCCTGAACCACCCGTGCCTGCGGATAGCGGTCACGCAGCAGGGCGCAGAATCCGGGATTGTATTCCACCAGCACCAGGCGCTTCTGGTCGACGCCGTGCTCCACCAGCGCATTGGTGATCGCCCCGGTGCCGGGCCCGAGCTCGACCACAGGTCCTGACGCATGCGGATCGACGTACTGAGCCATCGTGCGCGCCAGAAAGCGGCCCGACGGCATCACTGCGCCCATATGAAGCGGCTTTTCGATCCAGGAGCGGAGAAACCGGACCTCGTCGTCCAAACGAAGAGGCTTTTTCGACGCACGCACGGACGATGGGAGAGGCATCTCAGTACCAGACGGGACCGCTTCTTCACGGCGATGTCAGAAAAGAGTCACAAAGACGTATAGATCGAAGGCGAGGTGGTCAAGCCGAACCGTAACGCTCGGCTAGGCGTCGTGGCTCCACGACCACAGCGCAAAATTGTCGATGGCGAGCGTCGTTGCAATGCACTCGCAACACACGCGAACAGCTGCGGTTTGAGGCCATCATCGCTTAAGTGGCACGCGTGCCGAAGAAATCCTTCACCTTGGCGAAGAAGCCGGCCGCCTCGGGGTGGGTTTCGCCGGACGACAGTTTCTCGAACTCGAGCAAGAGTTCCTGCTGCTTCTTGGTGAGGTTCTGTGGCGTCTCGACCACGACCTGGACATACATGTCGCCGGTCTGGCGCGAGCGCAGCACTGGCATGCCCTTCGCTGCGATGCGAAATCGACGGCCCGATTGGGTCCCGGCCGGGATCTTGACCTTGGTCTTGCCCTTTTCGATGGTCGGCACCTCGAACTCGCCGCCGAGCGCCGCGGTGATCATCGAGATCGGCACGCGGCAATGCAGATCGGCGCCGTCGCGCTGGAAAAACTCATGCGGCGTGAGCGACAGGAAGATGTAGAGATCGCCCGGCGGTCCGCCCCGGACGCCGGCTTCGCCCTCGCCCGCGAGTCTGATGCGCGTACCGTCCTCAACGCCTTGCGGAATATTGACCGACAGCGTGCGGTCGCGCGTGACGCGCCCGGAGCCCGAGCATGACGGGCAGGGGTCCTCGATCATCTGACCGCGGCCCTGGCAGCCCGGACAGGTCCGCTCCAGCGTAAAGAAGCCTTGGGCTTGGCGGACCCGGCCCGCGCCGCCGCACATGCCGCAGGTCTTCGGCTTGGTGCCGGCCTTGGCACCGGTTCCAGAGCAGGATTCGCAGGTGACCGACACTGGAATTTCGATCTGCGCGGTCTTGCCCTGGAACGCCTCTTCCAGCGTGATCTCCATGTTGTAGCGGAGATCGGCACCACGCTCACGGCCCGTGCCGCGGCGCTGTCCGGCCATGCCGAACAGGTCTTCGAAAATGTCGGAGAAGGACGAGGCGAAGCCGGCGCCGAAGCCGTGGGGTCCGCCCATTCCGCCCTGCTCGAAAGCGGCGTGGCCGTAGCGATCATAGGCCGCGCGCTTCTCGGCATCGCGCAAAACCTCGTAGGCCTCGTTGATCTCCTTGAATTTCACCTCGCTGGTGGCATCGCCCGGGTTTTTGTCCGGATGCCATTTCATGGCGAGCTTGCGGAAGGCAGCCTTGAGCTTACCCTCATCGGCATCGCGATCAACTTCCAGCGTTTCGTAGTAGCAGCGCTTGGTGGACATCAATCAAACCCGCCCGAAACTTCCTCAGGCCGAAGCGCTGTCGCAAAGCGCAGCCCCCGGTTCAATGAAAATGACCCCCATCCAACGAGACGCGGACTGCGCGCTCTTTGGCATGGGGGTCATGGCATCGCCTCTGCCTGGCTTTACGCAGATTTCTTCTTGTCGTCGTCGACCTCGGTGAATTCCGCGTCGACGACATCGTCCTTGGCTGCGTCGCGGGCCGCGTCGCTCTCGGCCTGCTGCTTGTACATTGCCTCACCAAGCTTCATGGAAGCCTGGGCCAGCGTGTTGGTCTTGGCCTTGATCGCCTCGGCATCGTCGCCCTTCAGCGCTTCCTTGAGATCGCTGACGGCATCCTCGATGGCGCGACGCTCGCTCTCGGCAACCTTCGAACCGTGCTCAGCCAGCGCCTTCTCGGTAGAATGCACCAGCGCATCCGCATGGTTCTTGGCGTCGACGGCCTCGCGGCGCTTCTTGTCCGCGGCGGCATTGGCTTCGGCGTCCTTGACCATCTTGTCGATGTCGGCTTCCGACAGACCGCCGGAGGCCTGGATCCGGATCTGCTGCTCCTTGGCCGTCGCCTTGTCCTTGGCCGACACGTTGACGATGCCGTTGGCGTCGATGTCGAACGTGACCTCGATCTGCGGCATGCCGCGCGGGGCCGGCGGAATGCCCATCAGGTCGAACTGGCCAAGCAGCTTGTTGTCCGCCGCCATCTCGCGCTCACCCTGGAAGACCCGGATGGTGACCGCGTTCTGGTTATCCTCGGCGGTCGAGAACACCTGACTCTTCTTGGTCGGAATCGTGGTGTTGCGGTCGATGATGCGGGTGAACACACCGCCCAGGGTTTCGATGCCCAGCGACAGCGGGGTCACGTCGAGCAGCAGCACGTCCTTGACGTCGCCCTGCAGCACGCCGGCCTGGATCGCCGCGCCGATCGCCACCACCTCGTCGGGGTTGACGCCCTTGTGCGGCTCCTTGCCGAAGAACTGCTTCACCATTTCCTGGATCTTCGGCATGCGGGTCATGCCGCCGACCAGAACCACTTCGCCGATCTCGCCGGCGGTGAGGCCGGCATCCTTCAGCGCCTTGCGGCACGGCTCGACCGTCTTCTCGATGAGGTCGGCGACCAACGCCTCGAACTTGGCGCGGGTCAGCTTCATCGTCAGGTGCTTCGGGCCGGACTGATCGGCCGTGATGAAGGGCAGGTTGATCTCGGTCTGCGTGGTCGACGACAGCTCGATCTTGGCCTTCTCAGCAGCCTCCTTCAGGCGCTGCAGCGCGAGCTTGTCGTTGCGCAGGTTGATGCCCTGCTCCTTCTGGAATTCGTCGGCCAGATAGTTGACCAGCCGCATGTCGAAATCTTCGCCACCGAGGAAGGTGTCGCCATTGGTCGATTTCACCTCGAACACGCCGTCGCCGATCTCCAGGATCGAGACGTCGAAGGTGCCGCCGCCGAGATCGTACACGGCGATGGTGCCGGTCTTGGTCTTGTCGAGGCCATAAGCGAGCGCCGCTGCGGTCGGCTCGTTGATGATGCGCAGCACTTCGAGGCCCGCGATCTTGCCGGCATCCTTGGTCGCCTGGCGCTGGGCGTCGTTGAAGTATGCGGGAACTGTGATGACGGCCTGATCGACCTTCTGGCCGAGATGGGCCTCCGCGGTCTCCTTCATCTTCTGCAGGATGAAGGCCGAAATCTGCGAGGGCGAATAGGTCTTGCCGTCGGCCTCGACCCAGGCGTCGCCGTTGCCGGCTTTGACGATCTTATAGGGAACGAGCTTCTTGTCCTTCTCGACCATCGGGTCGTCGTAGCGGCGGCCGATCAGGCGCTTCACGGCGAAGAAGGTGCGCTCGGGGTTGGTCACGGCCTGACGCTTGGCAGGCTGGCCGACCAGGCGCTCGCCATCATCGCTGAATGCGACGATCGAAGGCGTCGTGCGCATGCCCTCTGCGTTCTCGATGACTTTCGACGTCTTGCCGTCCATGACGGCCACGCACGAATTGGTGGTGCCGAGATCGATCCCGATGACCTTTCCCATGGTCTCATGTCCTTCTTTTTGCGGCAGGTTGGGAGGGGCCCTGACGGCGCCCCCATCCAAAACCCCCTCAGATCAAATGCTCGCGATATTGCGACGATGAGCCTCATATAGGAGGGGGGGACCGGCCCGCAAGGACTGAACCACCGTCTCCGCGATCGAAAAACCGAAGCTTTTGCGGACAATGAAGCGAGCGCGCACCGATCCGAACCTGGCCCCGTCAGGCCGGAGGGGCATCGACCGCCGTGGTTAGGAAATTCCAAACGCCGAACACCGTCGGTCGAGGAACTTCAAATCCCAGGCAAAAGCCTGTCGCCCCTCCCGCAAACCCGTTAAAAGCGTCGCGGTCCGGCAGGGGCCGACGACAGCCGGATGTCCGACGGTATACGGTAACGAGGCAGATGATTCATGGCGTTCTTCCGATTCCTCACTGCGGCCGTGCTGTTTGCGACCCTGCTGCGACCGGTCCTTGCGGCGGATGCGGTTTTTCCACCCGGCGTTCGGGTCGGGCTGGCGCCATTGGTCGGGCTCACCTTGGCCAAATCCTTTCCCGGCTTCGAGACTGAAGATCACAGCGTCAAGGTGCTGCTGACGGAGCTGCCCGCCGATGCCTATGGCGAGGTGAAGAACGCCTTCACCGCCAATCCCGGCGGCACCGGCGGCATCAAGCCGGAGAGCGTCGAGACGACAGCCGGCACCGGGTACTACACCGTCGAGAACGGCAAGGACGGCGCAACGCCGGTGCGCCGCTATTCCATGATTCTCGCCGGTGGCACCTTTTCAGGCTACGTCGCCGTGCAGATTCCTGAGACCGCAAGCAAGATCTACACCGATGATGCGGTTCGCCAGATGTTTGCCTCCGCCGCGGTCCGCAAGGAAGTTCCGGTCGACGAGCAGCTCTCGCTGATGCCCTTCAAGGTCACCGATCTGGCCAGCTTCAAGACGATCCGCACCCTGGCACCTGGCGCAGCGCTGATCCTTGCCGACGGCGACGAGGCCAAGGGCTTCGAGGCCGCGCCCTTCATGGTCGTCAGCCTGATTGCCGCAGCCCCCGCAGAACCCGGCGATCGCGCCCGCTTTGCGCAGCAGGCCGCAACGACGATTCCCGGGGTGCGTGATGCGCGCATCACCATGTCTGAGCCGATCCGCATCGATGGCCTGCCGGCCTATGAGACACGGATCGACGCGACCAGCGGCAAGGACAATACTGCTGTCACGGTGGTGCAGTGGCTGCGCTTTGGCGGCCCAAACACGTTGCGCGTCATCGGCAGCGCCCCGCGCGACCAATGGCCCGTCGCCTTCCCGCGCTTCCGGGCCGTGCGCGACGGTATCCAGCCCAAAGGGTAAGTATCCCCAGCGGAGCCGGGAGGCTTCCGTTGGCAGGGCTGGGCAAGCCCTGACTGGCATCGAGACCCCTAGGACTTGCGCGCCAGCGCGACGTACTGTGCCCCGAACGGAAGCCAGCCGAGCATCCCTTCAATGGGCCGCAGCCAGGCAAGCGCGCGCGGGAAAAACAGGCTGTACTGAACTTGCGGCGAACTCCAGCCCGAGGCCTGCAGGCGCCTCGCCAGATCGCGCGGGAACACCAGCCTTGCGTTCTCATCGAACGGGCAGGTGTTCACGGCATGAACCGTGAGCGGATTCAGCGGATTGTGCTCGAAGACAGCGATCAAGCCGCCCTGCCGCGTGATCCGATGCAGCTCCCGCAGCCACGCGACGTGCTCGTCGTGGGGGATATGGTGGAACACGCATGCGGAAAACACCACGTCGAATCTGCCGGATTCGCACGGAATGCGGTCCTTCTCGATCAGCATGCTCTCGCCGGCGTCGGGATAACGCTGCTTTCCGAGCGCGAGACTCCGTTCCGATACATCGGACGAGGTCAATGCCGCTTCCGGAAAGAACCGCAGGAAGAAGGGAATTGAATTGCCAATTCCCGATCCGAAATCGCAGATCTGCGACACCTTGAGCTGATTGCGATCGACGATCTGCCTGAGACACTTGATCTTGTATTCCGCGAAATACTCCGGGCCTTCTCCGGACACCGCGATGTTCGCACGGTGCTGTTCGTCGTAGGCATCGGCGAAGCGGTCAAATTCAGCCTTATCCATCGTCCGCGGTCCAGTCTCTGAAACGGCGCCCGGGGAGGGCAAGCCAGCGCTCAAATCTTCCCCTCTAGATAGCCCGCAATATTTAACCGGAGGTCTGCATTGGCGCGGGCGCCCCCGCCGGCACCTCCCGAGGAGCCGCCCGAATCATGCCCGGCCGGCCTGGAAATTGGCGAACAATTAACCAGCCGTCGTCGACTATCCCGATATCGCGCCATAACCCCATCGCGGTCGCATGAGGCCTCCGATTTGACAGAACAGCTGGACGAGATGCCGCGCCCGGGAAAGATGTTCGTCTCGATCGTTGTGCCCTGCTACAACGAAGAAGAGAGCTTGCGCGAATTTCACCGTCAGACGACGGCTGCCGCACGCGCGCTGTGCGGCCAGAAGTTCGAACTGATTCTGGTCGATGACGGCTCGACCGACGGCACCTGGAAGCTCATCAACGAGTTGCTCGCAGAGGACCGCAACGTCGTTGCCGTCCGGTTGGCGCGAAACCATGGCCATCAACTGGCGCTCACGGCTGGACTTTCCACCGTGCGCGGCGATCTGGTGCTGGTGATCGACGCCGATCTGCAGGATCCTCCGGAACTGCTGACGCCGATGTACGAGATGATGGTGCAGGAAGGCGCCGACGTCGTCTACGGTCTGCGACGAAGCCGCGCCGGTGAGACCCGCTTCAAGAAATGGTCGGCCGAGACCTTCTACCGTCTGCTCGCCAGGATCACGCGGGTCCATATTCCCGTCGACACCGGAGATTTCCGGTTGATGAGCCGTCGCATCTCGGACCAGCTGGTCCAGATGCCGGAGCACGATCGCTTCATCCGCGGGATGGTAGCCTGGCTCGGCTATAAGCAGGTCGCCTACGAATACGACCGCAAACCGCGGTTCGCCGGCAGCACCAAATACCCGCTGTTGAAAATGATCAGCTTTGCCGCCGACGCTCTGATCAGCTTCTCGATGGTGCCGTTGCGGATCGCGACCTACATTGGTGCGCTGCTGACGACCGGGCTCACCTTCGTCGGCATTGCTGCGGTGATCAGCTGGATTTTCTCCGGCACCGTTCCCGGATGGACCAGCTTGACGCTGCTGGTGGTGATGATCTCCTCTGTTCAGCTTCTGGTGCTTGGCCTGATCGGTGAATATGTCGGCCGGATCTACATCCAATCAAAGAATAGACCGTTGTTTCTGATCTCGCAGATTCACCGGCGCGGCCGCCTGCCGCAACTGTCGGCCGATTCGCGAGACGACACGGAGAAGACGCAGCTCAAGACATTGCTGGCGCAATCGGGACCCGAGCTGCGCCGTTACGAGGAGGCATCCTCGTGAAGGCGATGCTGAAGCATCCGGTCCTGTATCAGGCCTACCAGAACGCCGGCGGGTTCTTCGGTGCGCGGATCAAGGCGATCAGGGACTATTTGACCCTGCGCCCAGATATGCGGATCATCGATATCGGATGCGGACCCGGCTATATTCTCCGCCATCTGCCCGAAGGCATCGACTACACGGGGTTCGATGTCGACGAGACCTACGTTGCGTATGCTCGACGATCGTTCGGACATCTCGGCGCGTTCCATTGCCGCCACTTCGACGCAGCCGCGGCACAGGAGTTCGCTGGCGCTGATGTCGTCATGATGAATGGGGTCCTGCACCACATTTCCGATGACGAACTGAAAACCACGCTCGCCGCTATCCGCGAGGTGCTCGCAGATGATGGCGTTCTCTTCACCCTCGACGGTTGCTATTGCGAAGGACAGTCGCGCATTGCGAAATGGCTCCTTGACAACGATCGCGGCAACTTCATCCGCGACCGCAATGGCTACTACCACCTGCTTCGCAGCGCCTTCCCACAAGTGAACCTGGTCATTCGCGACAATTACTCTCGCGTGCCCTATACGTTCGCGATCGGCGTCTCGCAGAAATAATCATTCCGTCCGTTCCAGGATGTCGATCCCTTCGACCGACCCTACCAGCCGATAGGGTCTGAGCAGCAGCAGCAGTTCGGCGTCGGCGCGGACCCAATCGCCCCACCCGTCCCGTAGATTGTCGACCAGCACGAGATCGGGCGGCAACTTCTTGAAATCCTCGATCAGCCAGCTGCGCTCCAGCGCCAGATACTCGTTCAGTCTGGCATCGGTCGGCGCATCGACCGAGGTTCTTTCGCGCGTCAGCCGCACGAACTCGCGAAGCCACAAATTTTCCTGCCGTGAAACCCACACACCACCGATGTCGCGCACCAGCGGATGTCCGATCGCCGCCTCGCCGCTCAGGACCAACAACCGCGGATGTGGCTTGAGCCGCGCGACCGCCTCCAGCACCGGACCGATATGGACCTGCGTGTTGAACCATTGCAGGCCGAGGACGAAGGATGCCGTTAGAATGATCGTCGTCGCCGGGCGTGACAGACGAAGCGGCGCGCCCGCAGCGGCCTTGCTCATCACGGCGTAGCCCATGGCGAGCATCGCAAGCGCGACCATGGGATACGAATGATAGGACCAACCGCGCCGCTGCAGGTAAAAGGAGATCGCAAATCCGACGGACGCAACAATTGCGGCGAGTAACAGTCCGTCCAACCGGCCTCGGTGCATTGTCACAGCGACAAATGCGAGCGCAACGACGAGGAGAAGTGTCGCCGTATTCAGAAAGATGACGGACGGCGACATCGACCACGACAGGTAGGTGTCGCGAACCAGCGGATAGGTGAGGGTGAAATATTCGGGATAGAGCAGATACGTCCCGGTACTCACGACAAGCACGATCGCGCCGGCAATGAAGTTTTCGGGCGCAAATACGAGACGCCAATCGTGCGACCGAATGACGCCCGCCAAGATGCAGAGGACCGCCGGAAACGTGAAAAACGGCTTGAACGCGAGGGTGATTCCGACGCCGACGCCGGCAATGATGACGGCCCAGGCTGGTACCGGATCACGATTGCTGCGCAACGCATACACGGCGAGCGCCGGCAGGAAGGTGAGCGTCGCGATGTGCTCGCGCTGGCCGAAGACGTGCATCGGCAGGATTGTCACGACGGCCGCAGCCCAGATCGAAAACAGCGCCCAGTTGACCTGGGCCCGCGACAGCGGCGACAGCAGAATGATGCGTGACGTCGCGAACAGCGAAGCCGCCGCGAGCAACAGAAGCTGCGCATCAATGATATGTCGCGGATCGACATGGAGCGCGCGGCCCAGCGCGACGCCGGGCAGATAGGCGAAGGCCGCCATCGGCGGATTGATCTCAACGATATCGCGGTAGAGTTGCTGGCCGTCCAGCATGCGTTCGCCGACCACCAGGAGCCAGCTCACGTCGGTATTCAAGGGAACGACCTGTCGCATCAGGATCGCGAGGACGAACACAGCGCCGATCAAGAACCACGGCGTCCATACCAGCCGTTCGCGACCAGCCTGAGCCAGCGCGTGGCGGGATGCGGCTTCAATTTCCGAGCTCATGGATCGGTCCTTCAAGGGGATCGTCCCGCGCTGGTGTCCCGACTCTGACCTTCGTATCGGTTCGCCGCTGGTCCGCTTATGAACCCAGAGCCGAAGGATACGAGCAGAATCAAGTCGCTAACGCGGCTTTGGATCTGACATTCGCCTGGATCAGGCGCTGCGTACCGAAGCGAATGTCAGATCCGCAACCCTAGCGGGGGTTGGTTAAAGCGTGATTTTGGATGCGGCGGCCGGCGACGTCGGCACGGTAAAAATTCACGGAACGAAGCCGCTGGCCAACCAGCCGGATCGAGCGCGCTGCAGCCGGCGCTGACGCCAAATCAAACTTTACGCTCCCGTGTGAAGCTGGTTTGCTGTCGCTTTCCAACGAGAGGGGAGCGCCATGTTGGACCGACGGCAGATTGTTCGGGGTCTTGGGATTTCCGCGCTTGCGACGCTCGCCGCTGACAAGGTATGGGCGGCGGACGCGATCAAGCCGGATGATGCGTCAGTGCTGCTGGTGATCGACGTGCAGAACTGTTTCCTGCCCGGCGGCAGCCTCGCGGTCAAGGACGGCGAACAGGTGGTCCCGGTGATCAACCGGATCGCCAAGGCGTTCACGAACGTGGTGATGACGCAGGACTGGCATACGCCGGCCCACATTTCATTTGCATCGACGCATTCCGGCAAGAAGCCGTTCGAGGTGATCGATCTCGCCTATGGCAAGCAGGTGCTGTGGCCGGACCATTGCGTGCAAGGCACCGACGGCGCCGCGCTATCGAAGGACCTCGCGATCCCGCAGGCCGAGCTCGTCATCCGCAAGGGCTACCACAACGACGTCGACAGCTATTCGGCATTCACGGAGGCGGATGGAAAGACCACCACTGGCTTGGCCGCCTATTTGAAGGCGCGCGGCATCACCACTGTCTTCGTGGCGGGCCTTGCGACAGATTTCTGCGTGGCCTGGACCGCGCTCGATGCGCGGAAGGCGGGCTTTACGACCTACGTCGTGGAAGACGCGTGCCGCGGGATCGACACCCAGGGTTCGCTCGCCAAGGCCTGGGCCGATATGGCGGAGGCGGGCGTCAAACGCATCCAATCCGCCGATATCGCGGCCTGAAACGCCGCCGAGCTGATCTCGATAAGAAAAGGGCCACGGACGATATCCGTGACCCTTTCAAATCTTCGCCGTGTGCGCCGAGACTAGAACGCGCTGTTCGATTCGTCCGTGCTTGCCGCGCTGGGAGCAGCTTTCGGTCCGCCTTTGGACACGCCGACCAGCGCCGGCCGCAGCACGCGCTCGCCGATCGTATAGCCGGACTGAACCACCTGAACGACCGTGCCTGACGGCACCGACGGATCGGGGACCTCGTACATCGCCTGATGAAAGTTCGGATCGAACTTCTGGCCCGACGGATCAAGCCGCTTCACGCCGTTCTTCTCCAGCGTGTTGTGCAGCGAACGCTCGGTGAGCTCGACACCTTCGATCAGCGCCTTCAGGCCGGGATCGGCTGCGGCGCGGGCTTCCGCCGGCACCGCATCGAGCGCGCGCTGCAGGTTGTCGGCGATATCGAGCACGTCGCGGGCAAAGCCGGTGATGCCGTACATACGAGCATCAGCCACTTCGCGCGCGGTGCGCTTGCGCAGATTTTCCATCTCCGCCAGCGTGCGCAGCATCTTGTCCCGCGCCTCGGCGGCCTCCTTGGCCAATGCCTCGGCCGATCCCGGCTCGGGATCGTCGGGCATCACATAGGGCTTGGAGACGACGGGTTCGCTGGCCTGCCCCGGGTTCGCCGGATCATTGTTCTGCAGGTCGGGATCGGTCATGGACAGACTTCTCGCAAAATCAACAGGAAGGGAGGTGTGCTGGCCGGGATATCGTGCTTTGGGCACCGAAAATCAAGCACAGCATGATCCCCACCGGCGAAAGGCCGGCAGGTTTGGTACATTGTTGCCCGCGATCAGCCACCGAGCAGCCGGCTGACCAGACGCGCGGCGTAGTCGACCGTCGGGATCACCCGCGCGTAATTCAGACGCGTCGGACCGATCACGCCGAGCACTCCGACGATGCGACCTGTCGCATCAGTATATGGCGCGGCGATGGTCGAAGATCCCGACAGCGAAAACAGCTTGTTTTCCGAGCCGATGAAGATACGGACCCCATCTGCATGTTCGGCGCGTCCGAGCAGGTCGATCACACCGCGCTTGGTTTCGAGATCATCGAACAACCGGCGCACCCGCTCGAGATCGTCGAGCGCGTGCAGGTCCTCCAGGAGATTGGCGTGGCCCCGAACGATCAGCTGCCTGTCGTCATGGTCGCCGCCCGACCAGCTCGCAAATCCGGCGGCGATCACCTTTTGGGTCAGTTCATCAAGGTCGGCACGGTCCTGCGCCAGTGCGGTCTCGAGCTCCAACCGCGCCTCGGCCAGCGTCCGCCCCCTGATCCGCGCATTGAGGAAATTCGAGGCTTCGGTCAACGCGGAGGACGGAACCCCAGGCGGTAAGGCCAGCACGCGGTTCTCGACCTGGCCGTCTTCGCCGACCAGCACCACCAGCGCCCGTTCCGGCTCCAGGCGGACGAATTCAATGTGTTTCAGCCGCGAATTGGACTTGGCCGTGAGCACCACGGCGGCGGCCCGCGTCAGACCGGAGAGCCGGGTCAGCGCCTCGTCCAGCGCCGCCTCCACCGATTGAGCCCGGCCCACGGATGCCAGCTGGCTCTGGATCGATTGCCGCTCGGCTTCGGTCATGTCGCCGACCTGCATCAGCGCATCGACGAAAAAGCGCAGTCCGAGCTCGGTCGGCAGCCGGCCGGCGGAGGTATGGGGGGCAAAGATCAGGCCGAGCTGCTCGAGATCGGCCATGACGTTCCGGACCGAGGCCGGCGACAATGGAACCGCTATCAGGCGGGAGATGTTGCGCGAGCCGACCGGCTCGCCGGTCGCCAGGTAACTCTCGACGATCTGCCGGAAAATCTCCCGCGAGCGCTCGTTGAGCTGCGCAAGCCCGGCCGGCGGCGTCATCAGGTTGATCGGATCGTGCTGGGCCACCAAATACTCCCTCTCAACTGCCCATAATTTGTCCATGCGGCAGCCCGGTGGCAAGCGGTTGGGCGGCGCGATTAAAGCCTTGCCGGTCCCGTTTGCCCCTCCTACAAGGCCCGGGCATTCCGACATTCCCCTGCTTCGGAGGATTTCCATGCGGCCGAGCCGCCGTGCACCGGACGAACTGCGCACCGTCAGCCTGGAACGCGGCGTGGTCAAATATGCCGAAGGGTCCTGCCTGGTGAAGTTCGGCGACACCCACGTGCTGGTCACCGCGACGCTGGAGGATCGGCTGCCGCCTTGGCTGAAGGGGCAGGGTCGCGGCTGGGTCACGGCTGAATATGGCATGCTGCCGCGGGCGACCCTGGAGCGGACCCGGCGCGAGGCCTCGGCCGGCAAGCAGAACGGCCGTACGGTCGAGATTCAGCGCCTGATCGGCCGCTCCTTGCGAACCGCCATCGATCTCGAGGCGCTCGGCGAGCGCCAGATCACGGTCGATTGCGACGTGTTGCAGGCCGATGGCGGGACCCGAACCGCCTCCATCACCGGCGCCTGGGTCGCGCTCGCCGACTGCGTGAAATGGATGAAAACCCGCAATATGCTTAAAGCCGAGGTGCTGCGCGCCAATGTCGCTGCGATCTCCTGCGGCATCTATAACGGCACACCGGTGCTCGACCTCGATTATGCCGAGGATTCCGAGGCCGAGACCGACGCGAATTTCGTCATGACCGGCGACGGTCGGATCATCGAGGTGCAGGGCACGGCCGAGAAGACCCCATTCACCGAAGCGGAATTCCTGTCGCTGATGGCGCTGGCGCGCAAGGGCGTGGCGCGGCTGGTCGACCTGCAGAAGCTCGCGGTGGCATAAGCAAGATGCACCGCCAAATCGAAGGCCGTCTGGTCATCGCCACCCACAATCCCGGCAAGCTCGTCGAGATGCGCGAGCTGTTGGCGCCGCATGGGGTGGAGGCCGTCTCGGCCGGCGAGCTCGGGCTCGGCGAACCGGACGAGACCGGCGAGACCTTCGAGACCAATGCGCGGATCAAGGCGGTCGCGGCCGCAAACGCCGCGCAGCTGCCGGCCTTCGCCGATGATTCCGGCATCGTGGTCGAGGCGCTGGACGGCGCACCCGGCATCTACTCCGCGCGATGGGCAGGACCGGGCAAGGACTTCACCGCCGCGATGACCCGGATCGAACGGCTGCTGCAGGAACGGGGCGCGACCTCGCCGGAACAGCGCCGCGCGCATTTCGTCTCCGCGCTCTGCGTAGCCTGGCCCGACGGCCATATCGAAGAGGTCGAGGCGCGCGTCGACGGCATCCTGGTCTGGCCGCCGCGCGGCACCGCCGGCTTCGGCTACGATCCGATGTTTCAGCCCGATGGCCATGACAGGACGTTTGGCGAGATGACGGCGGTCGAGAAGCACGGCTTGCCGCCGCTCGGGCTCGGCCTGTCGCACCGGGCCCGCGCCTTCGTGAAACTTTCGGAGATTTGCCTTGATCGGCGCTGACGCATCCGCATTCGGCGTCTATGTGCATTGGCCATTCTGCCTGTCGAAATGTCCCTATTGCGACTTCAACAGCCATGTCCGGCACGTCGCCATCGACCAGGAGCGGTTCGCGCGCGCCTTTGCGCGCGAGATCGAGACCACGGCCGCGCGCATCGGACCGCGCGATGTCACCTCGATCTTCCTCGGCGGCGGCACACCATCGCTGATGCAGCCGCAGACGGTCGGCGCGATTCTCGAAGCCATCGGCAAGCATTGGCGCGTTGCCGACGATGTCGAGGTGACGCTGGAGGCAAACCCGACCAGCGTCGAAGCCACGCGCTTTGCCGGCTATCGCGCGGCCGGAGTGAACCGCGTCTCGCTCGGCGTGCAGGCGCTCGACGATCCATCGCTGAAAATGCTGGGCCGTTTACACACAGCTGACGAGGCGATGAAGGCGGTCGCGATCGCCCGCTCGGCCTTTGATCGTTATTCTTTCGACCTGATCTATGCGCGTCCCGATCAGACGCCGCAAATGTGGTCGGAGGAGCTGGAGCGTGCGATCGGTGAAGCAGCCGAACACCTGTCGCTCTATCAGCTCACGATCGAAGAGGGCACGCCGTTCTTCGGCCTGCATGCCGCCGGCAAGCTGAGAACCCCCGACGAGGGATTGGCGCGCGCACTTTATGACGTGACGCAGGAGATCTGCAGCCGGCATGGCCTGCCGGCCTATGAGATCTCCAACCACGCCCGGCCAGGCGCGGAATGCCGGCACAATCTGGTCTATTGGCGCGGCCAGGAATATGCCGGCATCGGACCCGGCGCGCACGGGCGCCTGGACATCAACGGCGTCAGATACGCGACAGCGACCGACAAGCGGCCGGAAGCCTGGCTGATGCGGGTCGAAGCCAACGGCCACGGCGTCATGACCGATGACACGCTCAACCGCGAGGAACGCGCCGACGAATTTCTGCTGATGGGGCTGCGGCTCGCCGAGGGCATCGACCCCAAGCGCTATGCTGCGATCTCAGGCCGCGCGCTCGATCCGCGCCGGATTGCGCTGCTGCGCGAGGAGGGCGCCATCATGGTCGATGCCGACGGCCGGCTGCGCGTGACGCAGGAGGGTTTCCCCGTGCTCGACGCGGTCGTGGCCGATCTCGCCGCCTGAGCTCAGGTCGCGCCAAAGCTCTTCGGTGACCCCGCAACCGCCTGGCCGCCGGCGGAGGCAACGCGCATCACAGCCAGGCCGCGCTCATTGGTGCCATCGGTACGGAAGCGGAACAGGCCGTCGATGCCGGCAAATCCCGACGCGTTGGTGAGCACGTCGGGCGCGAAGCGCTGCGGGCCTTGCGTCCGCGCCAGTGCGGCCACCAGCGCCACCGCGTCATAAGCAAGGGTCGCGGTGCGCACCGGCTCCGAACCGAAGCGCGTGCGATAACGGCCGGCAAAAGCGCGGAATCCGGACGGATCCGGCGCGGCGTACAGACCGCCCTGCAGGCTGGCGCTGGCATAAACCCGCGGATTGTCCCATAGCCCGGTGCCGACCAGCTGAATATTGCGCAGGTTTGCGCCCGCGGCCGTCAGCGCATCGGCAGTGGCAACGACTGCGTCGCCGTCGTCGGCCAGGAACAGCGTATCAGCGCCAGCGAGCGACTGTGCGACGGCCCGTGCTGATGCGGTGCGGTCGCCGGAATATTTCTCGAACGCGACGATGCGGCAGCTCCCCTTGCGGCTGATCGCGGTCTTGAAGGCACCTTCGACGACGGTGCCATAGGCATTGTCCGGCAACAGCGCCGCGAACGATCGTTTGCCGATCCCGGCGGAGTATTCGACGATCCGGTTGACGTCGGACTCGGGAAGAAAGCTCAGGAGATAGACGCCGCGCCCGGCGACGCTGGAATCGGTTGAAAATGCGATCACCGAGACGTTGCGTGCTCGAGCCACCTGCGCGGTCGGTGGCACGGACCCGGCAAACAGCGGTCCGAGGATGATCTCGGCGCCCTCGTCGCAGGCCTGCTGTGCACCTTGTTGTGCACCTTGCGGGCTGCCGGCATCGTCCTTGATCAGGAGCTGGATGTTGGGGTTCTGGAACTCGGCCAGCGCCATCTCGGCCGCATGCCGCATCGACTGCGCGGCAACCCCGGCATTGCCGGCGGCGGAAAGCGGCAGGATCATGCCGACCTTGACCTGGCCATTGCCTGCGACGGTCGGCTGCTGCGGCGGGCCGGCGGGGCCCGCCTGCTCGAACGGATTGGACACGCTGGAACACGCCGACAACAACGGCGCGCCGAGAAGGAGACCCAACGCCGTTCGCCGACCAATCCGGGAAGGTTCCGGCCTCGAAGCAGCTGAGTTGGGATCAAGCGGGCCTGCCATGGCATCTCTTCAGCTTGGCCGGAGACCGGCCAGGATTGATCTGCCCCCCGCACTGACATGGGGGGTGGATTCAGGCATATTGTCGGCGAATGGTTAACCAAAACAAAAGGATTAGAGGACCCCACAACTGGTCGAATTCACCGTTTTGCGGTCCGTTTCGGCGACCGCGGCACGTCGTGAACGCGGGTGGCATTCGCCGGATCCACCCTCTAGATTGACGTGATGGGCGCAAAGGCAATCCCGAATACACCGGCCGACAACGGCAACACGGCCGCAACCAGTTATATGGTCGCAGGGCACGCCGTTGCAGCGTCAAAGGCCCGGCCTGGTCTTTACCTCGTGGCAACGCCGATCGGCAATCTCGGTGACATCACGCTGCGCGCGCTCGAGACTCTGGCGGGCGTCGACCTGATCGCCTGCGAAGACACCAGGATCACGCGACGGTTGACCGAGCGCTACGGCATCTCGGCCGAGCTCACCCCCTATCACGAACACAATGCAGAGAGCGCGCGTCCAAAGCTGTTGCAGCGCCTGGCGGACGGCGCGGCCATCGCGCTGGTGTCCGACGCAGGCACGCCGCTGATTTCCGATCCCGGTTACAAGCTGGTGCGCACAGCCTGCGCTGGCGGACATGCGGTGACGGCATTGCCCGGCGCATCCTCGGTGCTCGCAGCGTTGAACCTCGCGGCGCTGCCGACGGACCGCTTCTTCTTCGACGGGTTCCTGCCGGCGAAACAACAGGCGCGCCGCAGCCGGCTCGCAGAGCTCGCGCGCATCGATGCCACGCTGGTGCTGTTCGAATCCGGCAGCCGCGTGCAGGAGACGTTGGCCGAACTCGCCGAGATCCTCGGCGCACGCGAGGCCGCGATCTGCCGCGAGCTGACCAAGCTCCATGAGGACGTCACGCGCGCATCGCTTGCCGAGCTTGCCGCAAATGCGGCAGCGTTGGAGACCCGCGGCGAGTTCGTCCTGGTGATCGGTCCGCCCGCGCGCGACGCCGAGGTCATGTCGTCCGACGCGCTCGATGCGCTGCTGAAGGAGCAATTGCGGACCGAGAGCGTCAAGGACGCGGTCATGCACGCGGTCGAGCTCTCGGGACGACCGCGGCGCGAGGTCTATGCCCGTGCGCTGGCGCTCGCCAAGGACAAGCAGGCGGGAGAGGGCGATGGCCATGGCTGACGCGGCAAGCCCCGACGGCACGCCTCCGAAACCCGCGAAGGTCGCCGCGCCTGAACGGGTCGCTGCCTTTCGCACCGGGCTTTCGGCTGAAAGCCGGGCCGCCGCTCTGCTGATCGCGAAGGGTTACCGCATCCTCGCCAGACGTTTCCGCACCCCGCATGGCGAGATCGACATCATCGCGCGCAGGCGCAACCTGCTTGCCTTTGTCGAGGTCAAGGCGCGCGCCTCGCTCGACGATGCCGCCTATGCGGTGACGCCGCGCCAGCAGCAGCGCATCATCGACGCGGCCCAAGCCTGGCTGATGGCGCATCCCGAACATGCCGAATTCGAATTGCGCTTCGATGCTATTCTGATTGCGCCGAAGAGCCTGCCGCGCCATCTGGTGGCAGCGTTCGACGCCAGCCCTTGAACAAGCTTACCGCAGACACCGGAACCAGCCTCATGAAATTGAATGTCGCCGTCCAGATGGACCCCATTGCGCGCATCAACATCCGTGGCGATTCGACCTTCGCGCTGCTGTTGGAAGCCGAGCGCCGCGGGCACGCGCTGTCCTATTACACTCCGGACAAGCTGTCCTTGCGCGGCGATGAGCTGGTCGCGCCGGTGCAGTCGCTGACGGTGCGCGACGAGGTCGGCGACCACTTTACGCTGGGTGAGCCGAAGCCGACGCTGCTGACCTCGTTCGACGTCGTGCTGCTGCGCCAGGATCCGCCGTTCGATCTGGCCTACATCACCTCAACGCATTTCCTGGAGCGCATCCACCCCAAGACGCTGGTGGTGAACGACCCGGGCAGCGTGCGCAACGCGCCGGAAAAGCTGTTCGTGATGAACTTCCCACAACTGATGCCGCCAACCCTGATCTCGCGCGACCTCGACGAGATCAACGCCTTCCGCGATCAGCATGGCGCGGTCGTGATGAAGCCGCTGCATGGCCATGGTGGTGCGGCTGTGTTCCGCGTCATGCCGCAGGACATGAATTTCGGGTCGCTGTTCGACATGTTCTCGGTGACCTTCAAGGAGCCCTGGGTGATCCAGCGCTTCCTTCCCGAGGTCAAGCATGGCGACAAGCGCATCATCCTGGTGGACGGCGAATTCGCCGGTGCGGTGAACCGCGTGCCGGCCGCCGATGATCTACGCTCCAACATGGTCCGCGGCGGCGCGGCGCAGGCTACCGATCTCAGTGCTCGCGAGCGCGAGATCTGCGAGACCTTGGGGCCGGCCTTGCGCGAACGCGGACTACTGCTGGTCGGCATCGATGTGATCGATGGCAACCTGACCGAGATCAATGTGACCTCGCCCACGGGCATTCGCGCGATTGCCCGGCTCGGAGGCCCCGACATCGCAGGCCGTGTCTGGGACGTGATCGAGAAGAAGCGCAGCTGATCAGGTCGGCTTCAGGCCGCGGACCTTCAACTGCGCCTCGGAGAGCACGAGCTTGTCGAAACGCTTGCGGCTCTCGTCGAAGTCCTCATTGGAGATCCGCGCACAGCCCGGCCGTCCCCGGAGGATCATCGAGGTCGTGGCCCAGCTCAGGCGCGAGGCTTTGCAGGCGATCAGGAGATCGCCGATCCGATCGTCGTCCATCAGGCACTCGATGGTCTCGATGCTGACATCCGACAACAGCGCCAGCGCGGCAATCACGGCCGGATAGTCGTTGGTGGCGGCGAACCGGTTGACGGCGGCGTCGCCGAGCTTGCCGGTCCGGTTGAGGACTGCGATCTCGCCCTTGATCTGGGTGTAGTCCCAGGTGGCGCGGATCGCGACGTTGGCCGCGCGCGTGGGCGTCGCCTGCAGCGTGGCCTTGGTGGCTGGCGGGGCAGCCTTGATGAATCTCGCTCGTGCGACATCGCTCGCCGCCGCCACGAAGGCGCGCGACAGCTTGGCCGGGAGATCAGCGCGTTGGCCGAGTTTCTCGGCGAGATCCTCGTCGCGTTCGGCGGCCTTGAACAGGCTGCGGTAGCCATCCTCGGAGAAGCGCGCCGTCAGATTCTGCACCAGCGCCATGCGCACGGCAGGATAGCCGCGCGCAATCAGCAGTTCAGTCAAGGGCTCGCCGATTGCCTTGCGGCTGGCGACCGCGACCAATTGCGGCTGGCTGCTGGTCTTGATGAAGTCCGCGAGGTCGCGATCTGATAGCACGGCCGCCTTGGCGAGCATGGGGGCAGCAACCCGCACGTCAGCATGGCTCGCCAGCAGGCGCGCCGTGGCGTAAGGCGCGCGCTCGATGGTGCCGAGCGCAGCGCTCAGCTCGGCCAACGCCTCGACGGCGACCTGCGGCATCAGTCGCGCAAAAATCTGGTCGTAGAGATCAAGCTGCTCGGTGGCGTGCGGGCGCGGCCCGGATAACAGCAGCGCCGTGGTCTTGCGCAGGATCTCGGTCGACAATTCGGAGACCGTCCGGGTCTCCCCGGCGGGCTGCTTTGCCGGTTGGAGCGCCGGATGCCGTTGATTCATGGTCTTTTTACCTCTAGCGGTCGCGAGGATGCCTGCCGAACCGACGCCGCAGGCGCGATCTTGTCAGAGCATGCAAAGATCCGCCTAAAACCGCGTTAAGCCGGCCTCCCGCCATGGTGGCGCCCTGCAAGACCGGCGAGCCGCCATCCAGTGTCAGGCGGCCGAGACTGCGACCGCGACCTCCTCGCCATCGCTGCCGCGTGCCAGCCAGGCGATCGCGTCGCTCTCGGTCATCGGCCGACCGTAAAGCCAGCCCTGCCCGTAGATGCAACCGAGCGTCCGCAGCGCCCGCGCCTCCTCCTCAGTCTCAACCCCCTCGGCGATAATCCTGTGCCCAAGCGGCAGCGCGACCGCGGCGATCGCCATGACCAGCTGCTGATTGCGGCAACTCGCCGGGAGGTCATGGATGAACGAACGGTCGATCTTGATGGTATCGAGCTCGACCGCCACCAGGTTGGCAATCGAGGAGTGACCAACGCCGAAATCGTCGACCGCAAGGCCGAAGCCGTAGTCGTGGATCAGCCGCAGCTCGTCGGCGCAGCGTTTGGGGTCGAACATCGTCTCCTCGGTGATCTCGATCTCGATCCGCCGCGGGTCGACCCCATATCGATCCGCCGCGTCCTTGAGGATGCGCGCCGGCGAATGAGTAGAAAACTCGCGGGGCGAGACATTGACGGCGACCTTGACCTGCGGTGCCTGGCTTGCATCGAGCGCCCGCACGAACGCACAGGCCCGCTCGGCGACGAAGGCGGTCAGCTTGTTCGACACGCGCAGCCGAAATGCCGCACGCACGATGTCCGGCGGCGGTATCATGCCCGCGCTCGGGTGTCTCCAGCGGAGCAGGGCCTCAAACCCGATCACCTCGCGACTTGCCATCGTGACCTGCGGTTGGAACTCGAGGTGGAGCTCACCCCGCGCCAGCGCCTGCGGCAGGTCGAGGTCGAGTCGACGCTGGAGCGCGAACTCGGTCTGCATCTGCGCGTCGAAGACGCGCGTGCGGGCTCGCCCGTCCTCCTTGGCCCGGTAAAGCGCGGCATCGGCTCGGGCGCAGAGATCATCGACAGCGATGTCGCCTTCAAGGTGCACAGCAATGCCGATCGAGCAGCTGATCGACTGTGGTTGACCCGCGATCGTCAACGGCAGCGACAGGGCTTTCGTCAGCTGTTCGGCGAACGCCGCCGACCGCGCCGCGACGGCGGGTCCCTGGAGCACCACAATAAACTCATCGCCGCCGAGGCGTACCGGTAAGTCATCGACCCGGCAGGCGGAGCGGAGCACGTCGGCCACCTCGGCGAGGACGCGGTCACCGGCGTCATGACCAAGGGTATCGTTGATGGTCTTGAAGTTATCGATGTCGAACAGGACGAACGCCACGCCTTGGCCGCTACGGCACGCCGGGTCGGCAACGTCGCGGAAGTGACTCCGGTTGGCCAGGCCAGTGAGCGGGTCGGTCCGCACCAGCTGCTCCAGCGCCCGGTTGGAGCTCAGCACCTCGCTGTTTGCCTCGGCCAGGGAGCCGGCGAGATCAGTCGCTTCAAACGCCGTGATCTGGCTGGCGATGAAATTGCGCTCGCCGAGGACGGCGGCGCGGAACAGCATCAAGGTCAGGAACACCACATCCGCCGCGATGATGTAGCTGACACCGCTCCCGGACATCAGCATCCGCAGCAGTGTCGCCCCCATCAACGGCGTACCAAATGCGATTGCCGTCGGCGAATAAGCGAGACTTTGGATGATGGCGCCGGTCGTCGTGCCGGCCATGATGAAGACGACGCAGTAGAGGGCCTGCTGGGTGAGAAAGGCACCGAAGCAGAGAGGCACGACGGACCACAACAACCCGCTCGCAAACGCCATGGTGGTGAGAAATCGCAGCAGCCGCTGCGGATCGGACTCCCGCAGGCCCGAGGACTTCATCGCCAACACCCGCCAGGCTCGAAACAGCGCGAAAGCAACCGCCGCGGCGAGCCACGAGAAGATGAGGGTTCCTCCGTCCTCGAGATAGAGCAGCAGCGCCAGCGAGACGGCGATCGCAACGTTCGACAGCAATGTCAGCGCGATATTTTGCAGCGAGTTCGTCGCCTGGGCCTTCGCCACAGCCGTCGCCTTCAGGTCGGTATCCTTGATCTGCATGTTGGCTCGGGCGGCATTTCAACTGCGGAGTGACACAACGACGGAGCGGTGGCCCGAAAGCCGCGGCTCGCGCGGCACGAGCATCCAAAGCTGGGCCTAAGGCCGGGTTAATTCGACAGGGCGGCCGGGTTTCTCCAACGGCGACTCCCGCGGTCACCATGTTCATGTATTGTTCTTGCGCGGTCGGGCGTCTTTGGCTACCTTCGGTTTCACGGAGGGGGTGGCATGGTCCAGCGCGTCACGACGGTTGCCTTTGAGGGCATCGAGGCCCGCGCGGTCGACGTGCAGGTCCAGGTTGCGCCGGGGCTGCCGGCGTTTGCCATTGTCGGGCTGCCTGACAAAGCGGTGTCGGAGGCGCGCGAGCGGGTGCGATCGGCCTTGATCGCCTCGGGTCTGGCGCTGCCGGCCCGCCGGATCACAGTCAATCTCGCGCCGGCCGACCTGCCCAAGGAGGGCAGCCACTATGACCTGCCCATCGCGCTCGGGCTGATGGCGGCGATCGGTGCGATCCCGCCGGATGCGCTTGGTGGCTTCACGGTGCTTGGCGAGCTCGGCCTCGACGGGTCGATCGCGCCTGTGGCCGGCGTGCTGCCGGCCGCCATTGGCGCCAATGCGCGCGAGGAAGGCCTGATCTGCCCCGCTGGCTGCGGCGCCGAAGCGGCGTGGGCCAGTCCGGACATCCAGATCATCGCGGCGAGCTCGCTGATCCAGATCGCCAACCATTTCAAGGGCACGCAGGTGCTGTCGCGCCCGCAGCCGAAAATTCATGAAGCCCAGGCCAGCGCGCTCGATCTGCGCGACATCAAGGGGCAGGAGAGCGCCAAGCGTGCGCTCGAGATCGCTGCTGCCGGCGGCCATCATTTGCTGATGATCGGTTCGCCCGGCGCCGGCAAGTCGATGCTCGCGGCGCGGCTGCCGTCGATCTTGCCGCCGCTCTCGCCATCCGAGCTGCTCGAAGTGTCGATGATCGCCTCGGTTGCCGGCGAGATCGAAGGCGGCGCCTTGACCTCGCGGCGGCCGTTCCGCAGCCCGCACCACTCGGCCAGCATGGCCGCGCTGACCGGCGGCGGCCTGCGGGCCAAGCCCGGCGAGATTTCGCTGGCACATCAGGGCGTGCTGTTCCTGGACGAATTGCCGGAGTTCGATCCGCGCGTGCTGGATTCGCTGCGGCAGCCGCTGGAGAACGGCGAGGTCTCGATCTCGCGGGCCAATCATCGCGTCACCTATCCGGCGCGGTTCATGCTGGTCGCCGCCATGAATCCCTGCCGCTGCGGCAACGCCTTCGAGCCCGGCTATGCCTGCAAGCGCGGCCGCATCGATCGCTGCACCGCCGACTATCAGATGCGCATCTCCGGTCCGCTGATGGATCGGATCAACCTGCGCATCGAGGTGCCGGCGGTGACCGCCGCCGACCTGATCCTGCCGCCGGCGGCGGAGGGCTCGAAGGAGGTGGCCGCCCGCGTCGCGGCCGCGCGCGAGGTGCAGCGCGCGCGCTATGCGGCCGCGGGGCTGCCGCAGATCCGCACCAATGCCGAAGCGCCGGCGGCGGTGCTCGATGAGATCGCCAGGCCGGATGCGCAGGGCCAAAAGCTGCTGCGCGAAGCGGCGGAAACGATGCGGCTGTCGGCGCGCGGCTATCATCGGGTGCTGCGTGTCGCCCGCACGCTCGCCGATCTCGATCACGCCGACAAGATCGGCCGGCTGCATCTCGCGGAAGCCTTGTCCTATCGCGCGCTTGCCGACGAAGCCCGACACGCGGCGTGAGCGGTGCCCCGGTCCCGCCGTCAACGAATCGATAACGAGTTCTCTTTACGCTCCAACAACCATAAGGCCCGCGTTCATACTCCAGGGGTCAAATTGTGCGCGTGATGTTGCGTTTCAAAGTGCTGGTCGCGATCGCGTTGGCCGCGACGGCGGCCGTTGCCGGCAAGATCGAACTGTCGTCTGCCGCGCGTCCCTGCATCGCTGTCGGCACTGATGCCGTCGAAATCGGCTCGGCGCCTTTTCATCCCGACCTTCACGTCGACGTCACCGACGATCCCGTGCTCGCCCCGGTTCGCGTTGCTTTGGCGGAGAGCGCCGAGACCGCGGATCTCGTCATCGCCAACGAAGGGCAGGTTGCGGACGACAAGGGCTGCGGCGTGACGGCGGCGACCCAATTCTTCGCGATGGCTCGAGATCCCGCGCAAGACGCGCCGCGCGTTTATCTCGCGCCGGAAGGGCCTACGGGCGATCGCATCTTCGTCCGATCCAGCCGGTTCACCGTGCAACAGGCCGCAGTGCTGATCATCGGCGCGCACGGCACCAGTGCGTACCTCACCAATGCGCTGCTCTGACTGACGTTAGCATCTCGTTCACCTCGTTCGCACGGGGCAGCGCATTGTTGAGCCACACTCAAGCTCTCTGCAAGATCGACACCGCATCCTGCTTGGAAGCGATGCTTAGATTTTTGATTGAGCATGATCTTGTTCGGAAAACCGCTTCGCACTTTTCCGGATCATGCTCCAGCACTCAAATGCGTCAAGGGTGATCGGCGATGGGACCATTCTTCCGCATCAAGCTGCGCTTGCGTCGCTTTGCGCGCCGCCATCAATTGGCGATCGGTGTTCTGCGCTCAATGATGATCTTCTCCGCCGGCTTTGGCGGCGCCTATGGCTTCATCAAAGGGAGCCAGTCCGAGAATTCCGGCTACAATCCGCATGCATTTGCGATCGGCGCCAGCTTCCTGTTTGCGCTGGCTTGCGTCGGGCTCGCCACCTTGAGCATGCGGCTGCGCCTCGTCGCCAAGAAGCTGCACAAGCTCGCGCTTCACAACGAGGTGCTCACCGACCGCAATTGGGAGCTGCAGGAAGCCGCTGAACGCGCGCGTAGCCTGTTCGAATCGCAGGGCGATCTGATTGTGATGCGCGATGGCGACGGCCGGATCACTTTCGCCAACGACGCCTATTGCCAGATGGCCGACCGAGAGAGCGACGCGCTGCTCGGCACCAGCTTCTCATTCGAGCTGCTCGAGCAGGGTGACAGTGCCCTGGAGCCGAACGGCACCAGGGTGCACGACCAGCGCATCAACACGCCGCTCGGTCCGCGCTGGATCGCCTGGCGGGAAGCGCTGGTGCGCGCGGATGCGGGACAGCCGGCCGTGCTGCAATGTGTCGGCCGCGATGTCACCGACCGCACCGAAACCGAACGCGCCTTGGCCGACGCGCGCGACCAGGCCAATGCGGCCAGCCGCGCCAAGTCACGCTTCCTGGCGATGGCGAGCCACGAGATTCGCACGCCGCTCAACGGCATCATCGGCATGAGCGGCCTGCTGCTGGACACCAACCTGACGCCGGAACAGACGACCTATGCCAAGGCCGTGAAGACGTCGGGCGAAGCGCTGATGTCGCTGATCGAGGAGCTGCTCGATTATTCCAAGATCGAGGCCGGCAAGCTCGACCTCGAGGCGCGACCGTTCGCGCTCACGCCGCTGATCGAGGGCATCACCGAGCTGCTCGCACCGCGCGCGCAGGCGAAGAATCTGGAGATCGCGGCCTATATCGACGAGCGCCTGCCCTCCTTCGTGGTCGGCGACGCCGCGCGGCTGCGGCAGGTGCTGCTCAATGTCGCCGGCAATGCGATCAAGTTCACGATGACCGGCGGCGTCGCGCTGATCGTCGAGCCGGGAATCTGGCCCGGCGAGATCAGTTTCCGGGTGCGCGACACCGGCATCGGCGTCGCGCCCGAGGCGCAGGCGCGCATCTTCCGTGAATTCGAACAGGCCGATGAGCGCGTCGCACGCAGCTTCGGCGGCACGGGGCTCGGCCTTGCGATCACCGACCGGATCGTCAAGCGCATGGGCGGCCGCATCACCCTGGACAGCGCGCCGGGCGCCGGCTCGACTTTCGAGGTCGCCGTTCCCCTGCCGGCCGCGCTCGAGCGCGGCGAACAGAACAGTTTTGCCGGTCCCGATCTGAGCGCACGTTCCGTGCTGCTGGTGGCGACAGCGGGTCTCGCCACGGAGCTGATCGAACGACGGCTGCACAATTGGGGCGCCCAGACCTGCTTCGCACCTGATGCCGGGATTGCGCAGGCGCTGCTGCCGGAACGGTCATGGCACGCCGTGCTGATCGACGAGGCGATCGGGCGCGAGATGGCGCTAGCGATCGGAGAGGCCGCGCGCCATCATGCAACCCGGCGCATCGTGCTGGTGACCCCGTCGACGCGACATGAGCTTCAACCAAGCGCGCCGTTCACCGGCTATCTGGTCAAACCATTGCGCGCGGCATCGCTGGCAGCCCGGCTCGCCGGCTCGCCCGATGTGACCGCGCCTCCTTTGGCCGAAGAATCCGTCGTCGAGCCGGACGTGCCGACATCGGCGAGCTCCAGCGAGGGCCTATCGATCCTGGTTGCGGAGGACAACGAGATCAACGCCCTCTTGATGCGCTCGCTCCTGACGCGGCTCGGCCATCGCGTCGTGATCGCCACCAATGGCGAAGCGGCGTTGGAATCTTGGGAGGCAGCCAAATCCGCCGGCACGCCGTATGATCTGATCCTGATGGATATCCAGATGCCGCGCCTCGACGGCATGGAGGCCGCCAAACGCATTCGCGCCCAAGAGGCGTCGGAAACCGGTCGGCGGACGCCGATCCTGGCGCTCACGGCCAACACGCTGGTGGAAGATCGTTACGCCTGCTTCGAAGCCGGCATGGACGGCTTCCTGATCAAGCCGCTCGATCGCGACAAACTTGACGAGGCGCTCGCCGCATTGGCAGCTGCTCGCCACGTGCCGGCCTGATCCCGCGGAACGATCATAGGCGCCGCAGCGCCACCGTCTCGACGCCGTGATCGGGACCCTTTTTGAGGATCAAGGTCGCCCGCGGCCGGGTCGGCAGGATGTTGTCTTCGAGATTGGCGAGGTTGGTGCGTTCCCAGATCGCGATTGCGGTCGCGGTCGCTTCGTCGTCCGACAACAGCGCATAGCGATGGAAGTAGGAGCGCGGATCGTGGAACGCGGTATCGCGCAGGGCCAGGAAGCGCTTCACATACCAGTTGCGCAGCACCGGCTCCTCGGCGTCGATGTAGACGGAGAAATCGAAGAAGTCCGACACCACCGGCACGGCCTTGCCGTCGCGCGGCAGCGGACCGGTCTGCAGCACGTTCACCCCCTCGACGATCAGGATGTCCGGCTGGTCGATCTCGGTCCATTGGTTCGGCACGATGTCGTAGGTGAGATGCGAGTAGACCGGTGCCCGCACCGGATGACGGCCGGACTTGATGTCTGAGAGGAAGCCGAGCAGCAGCGGCAGATCGTAGCTTTCAGGGAAGCCCTTCTTCTGCATCAGGCCCTGGCGCTCCAGCACGGCCGTCGGATACAGGAAGCCGTCGGTGGTGATCAGGTCGACCTTCGGCCGGGGCGACCAGCGCGCCAGCAGCGCCTGCAGCACACGCGCGGTGGTCGACTTGCCGACTGCGACCGATCCGGCGACGCCGATGATGTAGGGCACCTTGCGATCGCGGATCCCCAGGAACTGGCGTTCCGCGTAGTAAAGCCGCTGCGTGGAATCGACATAGATCGACAACAGCCGGGACAGCGGCAAATAGATGTCTTCGACCTCCTGCAGGTCGAGGCGGTCGTGCATCGAACGCAACTTGGAGAACTCGCCAGGCTCCAGCGTCATCGGCGTATCGTTGCGTAGCTCCGCCCATTGCTCGCGGGTGAAGATGCGATAGGGATTATATTGTTGTTCTGTGGCGCGCATATCCATGACGCTGACCTCGTTTCCCCCAGCGGTCTCCTAAAGTCCGCTGCGCTATTCCACCTTGCGTGACGCTTTTTCTTCCAGTCCGGACATGCCGGTTCGCTTGGCCAGGGCCGCCTCGACCTCATCGAGACGGACGCCGCGCGACTTCAACAACACCAGCAGATGAAACAGCAGATCGGCGCTTTCGGCGATGAAATGATCGCGATCATTCCCGATCGCCGCGATCACGGTTTCGACAGCCTCTTCGCCCATTTTCTTGGCGCAGTGCTGCGGACCCTTGTCCAGCAGCTTGCGGGTATAGGATGCCTCGCCGCCCGCCTCGGCGCGGGCATCGATGATGGCGGCCAGGTCATGGACCGTGAAACGGGACATCGGGCGGTACTCGGTACAGGCGCCGGTGAAGGACCGGCACAGAAGTTCCTATTTAGCAGTTTTGCGACGCGAAGTCGTCAGGGATCGAGCCGCATCGGCAGGCCGGCACGGACCATATGGTCCTTGGCCTCACGGATAGTAAATTCCCCGAAATGGAAGATCGATGCCGCCAGCACCGCGGTGGCATGGCCCTCACGGATTCCCTCGACCAGGTGATCGAGGTTGCCGACGCCACCCGAGGCGATCACCGGAACGGCTACGCTGTCGGCGATCGCCCGGGTCAACGGGATGTCGAACCCCTGCCTGGTACCGTCCCGGTCCATCGAGGTCAGCAGGATCTCGCCCGCTCCGAGCGAGACCACCTCCTCCGCATATTCCAGCGCATCGATGCCGGTCGATTTGCGGCCGCCGTGGGTGAAGATCTCCCAGCGTTCCGAGCCGCCGGCGCGCGACACTCGCTTGGCGTCGATCGCAACCACGACGCATTGCTCGCCGAATTTCTCCGCCGCTTCCTTCACGAACTCGCGGCGGGCGACCGCGGCGGAGTTGATCGAGACCTTGTCGGCACCGGAGCGCAGCAGGGTCCTGATATCGTCGATGGTGCGGACGCCGCCGCCGACGGTGACCGGCATGAAGCAGGCTTCCGCCGTCCGCCGGACCACGTCCAGCATGATGCCGCGGTTCTCGTGGGTCGCGGTGATGTCGAGGAAGCAGAGCTCGTCGGCACCCGCGGCGTCATAGGCGATCGCAGCCTCGACCGGGTCGCCGGCATCGCGCAGGTCGACGAAATTGACGCCCTTGACCACGCGGCCGTCCTTGACGTCGAGGCAGGGAATGACGCGAACCTTGAACATCGGAATTTCTCCTACGCGGCGCGCGCGCGGCGGATCAGATCGAGCGCTTTGGCCGGATCAAGCCGCCCATCATAGAGCGCACGGCCGGCGATGGCTCCTTCCAGCTTCCTGGCGCGCGGCGAGAGCATCGCCGTGACGTCATCGATCGAAGCCAGCCCGCCGGAAGCGATCACCGGGATCGAAATCTGCTCGGCGAGCGCGATGGTGGCATCGAGATTGAGCCCCTTCAGAAGGCCGTCGCGGGCGATATCGGTAAAGATGATGGCGGCGACACCGGCATCCTCGAAGCGGCGGGCGATGTCGAGCGCGGTGACCTCGGAGGTCTCCGCCCAGCCTTCCACCGCAACCTTGCCATCGCGCGCGTCGAGGCCGACGGCGACGCGCCCGGGAAAGCTCTTTGCCGCGGTCTTCACCAGTTCGGGATCGCGCACAGCCGCGGTGCCGATGATGACGCGGGTGATGCCCTTGGCGAGCCACGCCTCGATCGTCTTCAGATCTCGGATGCCGCCGCCGAGCTGCACCGGCATCTTGACCGCGGCCAGCATCGCCTCGACGGCCTGCGCGTTGACAGGCTTGCCGGCGAAGGCACCGTCGAGATCGACCACATGCAGGTACTCGAAACCCTGATCGGCAAAGCTCTTGGCTTGCGCAGCGGGATCGAGGTTGAACACGGTGGCACGCGCCATGTCGCCCTGCTCGAGGCGCACGCATTGCCCGTTCTTGAGGTCGATAGCGGGAAACAGGATCATTAGAACGAATCTTTCAACATGCGGCTCCTCCCCGCGCAGCAGCGGCGGAGAGGAACGCAAGAGCTACGGCTTCCACTTCAGGAAGTTGGAGATCAAGGCGAGTCCGAAACGCTGGCTCTTCTCCGGGTGGAATTGCGTGCCGATCGCGGTGTCCTTGGCGACGATCGCGGTGATCGGCCCGCCATAGTCGGCGCGCGCCAGCACGTCATTCTCGTTCGCCGCGTTGAGGTGATAGGAGTGCACGAAATAGGCGTGCAACCCTTTCGGTCCCAGCGGCAACCGCTCCAGCACCGGGTGCTCCTGCGCGAGGTCGAGCGTATTCCAGCCCATATGCGGGATCTTCAGGCTTTCGTCGCGCGGCGTGATCTTCTCGACATCGCCCGCGACCCAGTCGAAGCCCTCGGTGATGACGTGCTCCTTGCCGCGGGTCGCCATCAGCTGCATGCCGACGCAGATGCCGAAGAACGGCCGCGCCTTGTGACGCACCGCCTCGGTCAAGGCCTCCAGCATGCCGTCGACGGCGTCGACACCATGCCGGCAGTCGGCGAAGGCGCCGACGCCGGGCAGCACGATGCGGTCGGCGCGGTAGACCACGTCCGGATCGCGCGTGACGACGATCTTTTCCTCCGTGCCGCGCGCGGCACGCTCGAAGGCCTTGGCGGCGGAATGCAAATTACCAGAACCGTAATCGATGATGGCAACACTCATCGTCCACCTCCTGGTTCTGGAAACAAGCCAATGATGCTGGCATGCGGCAGCGGCGGTGGCCGCAGCCCATTGCCATTGTCACGCGTCGGCGGCGGCGCGCCGCGATCGACGGTGTGATTGTCGTAACCCGTGGCGCCGCGACGCGCGGCCCAACGCTCGAAGAAGCGCCGTTCCGCCGCGTCGAGATCGTCGCCGACCACGATGTCGAGCTGCCGCCAATTGCCGCGCGAAAAGCTCCAGCGCTTCAGGCTGGACGCCTCAAGCCCCAGCAATATCGCAAGCAGGACATCGGCCAGCACCACGGTGCCGCGTCCGATGCCGAAGCTGAGCAGGATCGCATCGACCGCAGCCACCAGAATGATCCAGCCGATCAGCGCCAGCCACAGCCTGTGCCAGGCCAGCCAGAGCACGCCGAGCACGGCCGCCCACAGATGGAAGCCGTCGCGGACGAATACGAAACGGTCGGTCGAGCGCAGATCCGCGCCTGAGGCGAGCGGCGCGTGAACCGTATAGACCGGCATCTTGATAGTCCTCCGTGACGGAGGTCAGCCGCCGAGCCGACCCTTGGTGGATGGCACTTCGCCCGCTGCACGCGGATCGATGCCGATCGCCGTGCGCAGCGCTCGCGCCAGACCCTTGAAGCAGGATTCGGCGATATGATGACTGTTCTCGCCGTACAAGGTTTCGACGTGCAGCGTGATGCCCGCATTCATCGCGAACGCGTTGAACCATTCGCGCACCAGCTCGGTGTCGAACTCGCCGATCTTGTCGCGCGGGAAGGCGGCACGAAACACCAGCATCGGACGGCCGGACACGTCGATCACGACCCGGGTCAGCGTCTCGTCCATCGGCATGTGAATCGAGGCGTAGCGGGTGATGCCGGCCATGTCGCCGAGCGCCTGCTTCACCGCCTGACCCAGCGCGATGCCGACATCTTCCGTGGTGTGGTGGTAGTCGATATGGAGGTCGCCGACCGCCTTGACCGTCATATCGATGCGGGAATGGCGTGCCAGCAGATCCAGCATATGATCGAAGAAACCGATACCGGTCGCGATCTCGGACACGCCGGTGCCGTCGAGGTTAACGGTCACCTCGATGTCGGTCTCTTTGGTCTTGCGCTTGATGGTCGCGCTGCGCATGGGGTCAGCTTTCCCTTGAAAACGCGGCCCTTTTAACAGGCGGATGTCAGCTTCGCTACTGCAGGATGACGCGACGAGAGCGTATCTCGGCCCATGGTGACCGGATTTCAAGCCTTGGCCGGCGCAAGCCGGTAATTGCATCCCTGGCCGGCAGCCCCTAGATGCAGGGCCTCGACTGAGGATTCCCTGATGCAAGCATCCCCCAATGAGCTGCCGGTCTGGCACGGCACCACGATCCTGACGGTCCGCAAGGGCGGGCGGGTCGTCGTCGGCGGCGACGGCCAGGTCTCGATCGGCCAGACCGTGATCAAGTCCAACGCCAAGAAGGTTCGCAAGCTCGGCAAGGGCGATGTGATCGGCGGCTTCGCCGGCGCGACCGCCGACGCCTTTACCCTGTTCGAGCGGCTGGAAAGCAAGCTCGAGCAGTATCCGGGACAGCTGACGCGGGCCGCCGTGGAGCTCGCCAAGGATTGGCGCACCGACCGTTACCTCCGGCGGCTGGAGGCGATGATGATCGTCGCCGACAAGGACGTCTCGCTGGTTCTGACCGGGACCGGCGACGTGCTGGAACCGGAGGCCGGGGTGATGGCGATCGGCTCGGGCGGCAATTACGCGCTCGCCGCGGCCCGTGCGCTGATCGACACCGACAAGGACGCCGAGACCATCGTCCGCCGCGCGCTCGACATTGCCGCCGACATCTGCGTCTACACGAACCGTAACATTACCATCGAGGCGCTCTCGGCCGGCTGACGAACCTTTCGCCGGCGGCAGGCCTTGGCCCGCTAGCCGCGACGCAAGGTGTCTCGGGGCTGACTTGTTCCGATCCCAATCCGGCCTTAGCTAGGACCCATGACCGACTTTTCCCCCCGCGAAATCGTCTCAGAACTCGACCGCTACATCGTCGGCCAGGCCGACGCCAAGCGCGCGGTCTCCATCGCGCTCCGCAACCGCTGGCGGCGCCTGCAGCTCGACTCCGGCCTGCGCGAAGAGGTGCTGCCGAAGAACATCCTGATGATCGGGCCGACCGGCGTCGGCAAGACCGAGATCGCGCGACGACTGGCCAAGCTCGCCGGCGCGCCCTTCTTGAAGGTGGAAGCCACCAAGTTCACCGAGGTCGGCTATGTCGGCCGCGACGTCGAGCAGATCGTCCGTGACCTGGTCGAGGTCGCGATCATCCAGGTGCGCGAGCGCAAGCGCAAGGACGTCGCTGCACGGGCCCAGCTTGCCGCCGAGGAGCGCGTGCTTGATGCCCTGGTCGGTGCCAACGCCAGCGCGACCACGCGGGATTCGTTCCGCCGCAAGCTGCGCGCGGGCGAGCTCAACGACAAGGAAATCGAGATCGAGACGCAGTCGTCCGGCAGCGGCTTTCCGATGTTCGAGATCCCGGGCATGCCGGGCGCCCAGATGGGCGCGATCTCGATCGGCGACCTGTTCGGCAAGATGGGCGGCCGCACCAAGACGCGCCGTCTCACGGTTGCCGGCTCCCACGACATTCTGGTCAATGAGGAATCCGACAAGCTGCTCGACGATGACCAGCTGGTGCTGGAGGCGATCGCTGCGGTCGAGAACAACGGCATCGTCTTCCTGGACGAGATCGACAAGATCTGCGTGCGCGAAAATCGCCTCGGCGGCGACGTCTCGCGCGAGGGCGTGCAGCGCGATCTGCTGCCCTTGATCGAGGGCACCACGGTCTCGACCAAGCACGGCGCGGTCAAGACCGATCACATCCTGTTCATTGCCTCGGGCGCCTTCCACATTGCAAAACCCTCCGACCTGCTGCCGGAGCTGCAGGGCCGCCTCCCGATCCGGGTCGAGCTGCAGGCGCTGAGCCGCGACGACATGCGCCGGATCCTGACCGAGCCGGAGGCCTCGCTGATCAAGCAATACGTGGCGCTGATGCACACCGAGGGCGTCACCCTCGACATCACCGACGATGCGATCGACGCGCTGGCCGACGTCGCGGTGGCCGTCAACTCCACGGTCGAGAATATCGGCGCGCGGCGGCTGCAGACCGTGATGGAGCGGGTGCTGGATGAGATCTCCTTCACCGCGTCCGATCGCAATGGCGAGACCATCCGGGTCGATGCCGCCTATGTGCAGCAGCACATCGGCGACCTCGCCAAGAATGCCGATCTGAGCCGGTTTATTTTGTAACCTGGTCCTTCCGTCGTCCCCGCGAAAGCGGGGACCCATAACCACCGAACTTAGTAGCAGGCGTCGACGTGGCCCTTGCCTTCGCACAACATCGGCATCGGTGGCTATGGATCCCGGCTCGCGCTCGCCTCCGGACATCGCTGCGCGATGCCGGGAGCTCGCTTGGCCGGGACGACAGTTGGACTCGTGCAGCTGCGTTCAGCGCAAGATGAAGCGAACCGCGCGACAGAATCCCTGGCGCGTGATGTTGGCGGTGAACGCCACCGTCATGACGGGCCTCTTCCTGTGGAAGCTCACGCAGCGGCCCTTCATTCCCTACATCCATCTCCTGGTCGACTATCATTTCGGCTTCATCAAGCGGGCACTGATCGGCGCGGTCGTCGCGCTGTTTACGACGAAGATTCCGGTCTGGTTGGTCTTCGTCCTCGGCGGCTCGGTATGGCTGCTGACCCTCGGCTTGTTCGTGCAGTTGTTCCGCCGAACGTTCGGCTTCGACGAGAAGCAGCTGCCGCTGTTCGTCTTCATCATCGGCTCCCCGTTCTTCCTCAAGAACTTCATGTTCGCGCTCGGCCATTTCGACATCTATGGCTGCCTGGCCGCGATCATCCTGCTGCTGGTGCCGGCGCGCTCGCTCGCCTACGTTCTGCTTGCCACGCTGCTCTCGGCGCTGCTGATCCTGATCCACCATATCCATCTCCTGATGTATGTGCCGACCATCATCGCGATCACCGTGCTGCGCCATTACCTCGCGCGCGATCTGACGCCGCTGAATGTCGGCGTTGGCGCTTTGGCAGTGGTCGGCCTCGGCGCGTTGTTCCTCGCGGCGCAATTCTTCGGGACCATGCCGATTCCGCAGGCCGACTTCGTGCTCTACCTAAAGAGCCGGATGGCCGATCCCTCGCGCACCGATCTGTTGGAATTCGCCTATGTCTGGTACCAGCCGCTGGCCAAGGAATTCCAGGACACCTGGGCCCGCATGCCCTCGAACCTGCTCGGCGTGCCCGTCTATGCGCTCTTGATCTGGCTGCACACGCCGCTGTGGCGCTACTTTGCTGCGGTCATCGGCGCGCTCGCGGACCAGCGGCACCGGCGCATCGTCATTGCCGCCCTGATCGGCGTCAGCCTTGGCTATCTGATCATCTTCCTGACCGTGTTCGACTACGCCCGCTGGATCTCGAGCTGGGCGGTCTGCATGATGCTGTTGCTGCACGCGGCGAAGACGTTGCCGGCGGCCAAGGCCGTTGCGCCGATCTCGTCGGATGATCGAAAGACGACGATTCTCGGCTGGGTCATCACGCTGATGCCGCGGGTCGGAATCATCCGTCCATTCTGATCTTCTAGCTCTTGTCTTGAGCATGATCTCCGCGCAAACGTTTTCCACGTTTGTCGCGCCGGAAAACCGCTTCGCACTTTTCCGGATCATGCTCTGGTCAGGATCGTGCCCGCCTGATCCGCACATAGAGCGCGCCCGCCCCGCCATGTCCGATATGGGCTTCCTCGAAGCCGACGATGAAGGGCCGGAATTCCGGCAGGCTCAGCCAATGCGGCACCTGGCGGCGCAGCACCCCGCGCTCGGAGTCGTTGCCGACCGTACCCTTGCCGGTGATGACGAGCACGAAAGTGAAGCCTTCGCTGTGAGCCCGCTGCAGAAACAGGTGCAGCGCCTGATGCGCGCGATGCTGGGTCATGCCGTGCAGATCGAGCCGCGCATCGATGTCGTTGCGGCCCCGCGACAAGCGCGCGCGTTCGCGGCGGCCGAGCGGGGCCAGCGGCGGCATCGCCGGCTTTGCAGGTTTCGGCACTTGCATCGGAGCAGCAGGCCGGGGCGGGGCAGAGGGCTTGGCCATGGCCGGCTCAGATGCCGACATCGGCGGATGCAGCTTTGCCGGGCGTGGCTTCTTGCGCAGCGGCTTGACCTGCTTGGCCACGGTCTCCCATAGCGCGCGATCTTCTTCGCTGAGACCGCGTCTGCGGCCGCGCGGCGGCTTCGGATCCTGCGATGCGAGTGGCGGTTTCATCGGCGATGATGGCGGCGCCTGCCATAACGAAAGTGGTCGGTCTTGTCGTCGCTCGCGACCTTCGGCCTGGCCTCCGGCAGCGGCACTCTTTGGGCCAAGCTCGTATCGGATTGAGCCGACGAAGTCGTTGCCGCGGCGGGAGCCGATCCGGTCGAAACGTCGGGAGCGATCGCTGCCGATTTCTGGTCCTTGGCTTGGTCCTTTGTCTGTCCCTTCGCCTGATCTTTGGCCGGCTCCTTCGGCGGCAGCTGCGGAAACAGCTTGGCAATCTTTTCCGAGGGCCGCGGATCGGGCAGGGGCATCTTGTGGCTGCGTCCGACCGGATCGAGCGCCTTCGGCACCAGCATCACGAACTGGATATTCTGCTTGAGCCGGCCGGAAATCCTGCCGGCTTCTGCGCCGGCGCCGAAATACAGATCGGCGCGTGCCGGGCCGACAATCGCCGAGCCGGTATCCTGCGCGATCATCAGCCGATGAAACGGCGTCTTCGACCGCTCGGACTCGATCGGCAGGTCGCCCGTGATGAAGAACGGCGTGCCGTAGACATGCAGCGACTTGTCGACGGCGATCGACCGCCCCGGCGTCAGCGGAATGCCCTGCGCGCCCACCGCCTCGTCCTTGTCCGATAGATTGACCTCGCGGAAAAAGATGTAGGAGCGGTTCTGCCGGCGCACCTCGTCGGCGGCGTTCGGGTTCTGCTCCATCCAATCCCTGATCCGCTGCATCGACATCTCTTCGCGCGGGATGATGCCGCGCTCGATCAGGATGCGGCCGACCGGGGTATAGGGCTGGCCGTTATAGGCATCGTAGTTGATGCGCAGGGTCGTGCCGTCATCGAGCGCGATCCGCGCAGAGCCCTGGATCTGGGCGAAGAGCAGATCAACTTGGCTTCTGAGCCAGCAGATTTCCAGGCCGCGTCCTTCGATCGCGCCGTCCTCGATCGCCGCGCGATCATAATAAGGCACGAGCTTGCGGCGCCCGATCTTGCGGTAGACCGGTCCCTTGTTAGGCAGGTTCGGCGCATCCTGCTTGAAGCCGCGGACAAACACGTTCGAAGGCCGGCGATAGACCGGAACGTTGTAGACTTCGTTCTGAGTGCGCGATCCGTCCAGGATCGGCTCGTAATAGCCGGTGACGAAGCCGTCACTATCGCCCAGCCGGGAGATCTTCAACGGCTGGAAATGACGTTCGAAGAAGGCTCTTGCTTTGGCCGCGTCGCTGGGGTCGAGCGTCTCCGCCGCACGACAGGGATCGCGCAGCGAACCACCCAGCGCTTTCGTGTCATCAGGTGCATTCTGCTGCGCCGCGATCGGCTTGCAGCTCGCCCGGAAGGTCCGATACGCCGCCAGATGGTCGTCCTCGGCCCAGCCGGGAACATCGGCCCAGGCCAATGGAACATACTGGCTGCCGGCGATCTGTAACGGCAAGTCGAGAGGCGGGTAGGGGAGCTGGCGGACTGGCGCTGCAGCTTCGTGCCGACGCGAGCTTCGAACAGCTTCGGCGGCATAGGGCGTGAGCACGCCCGCAACCGCGATCAGGCCGAGGCCGGCGACAACATAGCTGAGGCGATTGCCGGGAAAAGGCGGCTTCCAAAATTCGCGCACCATCGCTGCACCGTCCAAGCACCACTCAACGCGAAGTTTGGAAAATAAGGATTAAGCAAATCCGTGTTGCGCGCGATGTCCTCCCCCTCGCGCCAGTCTCAGGCTCTTGCAATATTCCCATGAGCCATCGTCATCGCGACACTCATCACCGTCTTACGTCAATGGCTGCCGGTTCCGACCAGCTTCCAGTTCGGATCGCGTGAGGTGATGTCACGGGCAAATGTCCAGATGTCGGTGATGTCGGCGACCTTGTCCGGATTGCCGTCGACGATCGCACCGGCCTTGTCGCGTGTGACCGAGACCATCTGGGAGACAAAGCGGACGGTCAGCTGCGCAGTACGGTCGCGCAGATCGGCTCCGACCAGCTCGGCCTTGTCGATCGAGACAAACCGCGTCTCGGTCTTCTGCTCGTGCCTTTCCCGATCCTTGATGACCGTTTCAAAACTGTCATAGACGTCCGACGACAACAGATCGCGCAGCGCGCGGCGATCGCCGTTGGCGAAGGCCAGTACGATCATCTCATAGGCGCTGCGGGCACCGGAGATGAAATGGCGCGGATCGAACGACGAGTCCTGGGCGACGATCGCATCCAACCCGCGGGCGAGCGCCGTACCTGGTTCGGTCAGACCCTTCCACCGGTCGGCTGAGGGAGCCACGTCCACCGTCTGCGAGGGAACCCCCGGATCGATCAGCTTGCCCGGAACCGGGATGACATTGCTGTCCGGCACGCCCTGGACAGCATTGCGGGCGGTGCGGTCAAACGGCGGGCGCTCGTTGCCGGTGCGTTGACCGAGCACGGCGCGCAGGCGCACGAAGATGAAAACCGCCAACGCCAGGAAGATGATGGTATAAATATCCACGTCGTTTTCGCTTTCTGACTTGTCGCGCCGGCCACGGAACCGACTGTCGGGCTCTCCGTCCTCAAAAGCCGGCACGGACTACAGGGTCGGTTGTCGCCTGGATGTAGTCATGAAATTGGGCCCGGCCAATGGCGCATTCTGGCGCGGGGATTGTAACCTCTTTCTCTAGAAAGGGGAAATCCCGCGCGGGGGAGTTAATGCATGTTCAATCGCTTAACGGCCATTTCGGCGCGCCCCCGGCCCGGCCCCGGCTACCGGCCCGCCAAGGGTCGGCACCGCAAGATCCGCCCGCATCCTTGTGGAACAGACCAGCCCTATGTTAGCCACGCGCCGCGACGATCCGCCCTTTCTGCCAGGAGAACACCCTCATGACCAACGGTAACGGTGCCACCCCCGAGGCGGGCCCTCCCCCTCAGTTGAACGTCCTGGCGCAATACACCAAGGACCTCTCATTCGAGAATCCGAATGCCCCGCAGTCGCTGACGCCGCAGGCCCAGCCGCCGCAGATCAACATTCAGATCAATGTCGGCGCCAATAACATCGCCGAGAGCGAGTACGAAGTGACGCTTTCGATCGAGGGCAAGGCCGAAAGCGCGAGCAAGCTGATGTTCAGCTTCGAGCTGATCTATGGCGGCGTCTTCCGCTTGGTCAACATCCCTCGCGAGAACCTGTCGCCGATGTTGCTGATCGAGTGCCCGCGGCTGTTGTTCCCGTTCGCCCGCGAGATCGTCGCCACGGCCGTGCGCGACGGCGGGTTCCCGCCGTTGATGCTGGATCCGGTGGATTTCGTCGGCCTGTACCGGCAGAATATGGAACGGCAGGGCGCTGGCCAGCCGAGCTGAGCGCTGCCGACGTTCTTCTTAATTAAATGAATTGAAAGGCGCGTGATCCCTTTGGCCGATGGCCCGAGGGATCACGTGGCCGCCAGGAAATCGTTCCAGATCGGTTTCTCGCCCAGGGTCGCGACGAAGGCGCGATGCGCCTCACGTTCGGCGTCCGTGACCCGCGGGACCAGCGGCACCTCGCGCTGCCGGCGCGGCATGTCAGTCGACGCTCCCACGCGGATCTCCACGCTCTCCTGGGTCAGGATGAGCTGCGACTGCCGCGCTCCCACCAGATCGACATAGACCTCCGCCAGCAGCTCGGCGTCGAGCAATGCGCCGTGCTTGGTACGGCGGGAATTGTCGATTGCATATCGCGAGCACAGATCGTCCAGCCGGTTCGAGACGCCGGGATGTTTGCGGCGCGCGAGCAGCAGCGTGTCAACCAGCCGCTCCCGCGGGATCGGCACCCGGCTCACCCGATCGAGCTCGGCGTTGATAAAGCCAATGTCGAACGATGCGTTATGGATCACCAGCGGCGCATCGCCGATGAAGGTGAGAAACTCCTCGACCACCTCGTGGAACAGCGGCTTGGTCGCGAGAAACTCGCTCGACAGCCCGTGAACCGCGAAAGCCTCGGCCGGCATGTCGCGCTCGGGATTGATATAGCGATGGAAGGTCTGGCCCGTCGGCATGCGATTGAAGATCTCGATGCAGCCGATCTCGACCAGCCGGTCGCCGCGCAAGGGATCAAGGCCGGTGGTTTCGGTATCGAGAACGATCTCACGCATGGTCTTGTCAGGTCCGTTCAGGTCGCTTGACGCGCTGCGAATCAGATCCGCCGCGGCGGCATCTTAACAACCTGATCCAGGATGTCGTGAATGCGCGCCCTCACCGGGTCAAGTCCGTGTGACGTATCCACGACGAAATCCGCCCGCTTGCGCTTTTCCTCATCCGGCATCTGGCGGGCCAGAATGGCATCGAGTGCCTCACTCGACATCGTGCCGCGCGCCAGGATGCGCTCACGCTGAATGTCGGGTGAGGTTGTGACGACGACCACGGCATCGACGCGTTTGTCGCCGCCGGTCTCGAACAGCAGGGGCACGTCGATCACCGCAACCGGCGCGCCGGAGCGTTCAGCGTCATCCAAAAACTTCTGGTGATATGACCGTAGCATCGGATGAACGATGGCCTCGAGGCGCCGGATCGCCTCGGCATCGCCGACGACCTTCGCCGACAGTTTGGCACGATCGACCTTGCCGTCGAACGTCGTCCCCGGGAAGGCCGCCTCGATCGCCGGCACCGCCTCACCTTCATATACTTTATGGACGGTGGCGTCGGCATCGTAGACGGGGACCCCGGCCTCGGCGAACAGCTTTGCCGTGGTCGATTTGCCCATCCCGATCGAGCCGGTCAGACCCAGCACTCTCATTCACGCCTCTCCGCGCTCAGTCTGAAACGTAGGCTTCATAGTGCGAGCAGTCGTGCGTCCCTGAAGAAGGCGAGCAACGGCAGCAGCGGCAGACCGAGGATGGTGAAGTGATCGCCATCGATGCGGTCGAACAGATGTACGCCCAGGCCTTCGAGCTGATAGGCGCCGACGCTGGTGATGACCGCGGCGCCGGCCTCCTCGAGATAGGCCGAGACGTCTGCTTCACTTAGCGGCCGCATCGACATCCAGGCGACCGCGACATGCGAGAATACCACCTCACCATCACGAGCGACCACGACGGCCGAATGCAGCGCATGGGTGCGGCCAGCGAGCGCAAGCAGCTGCTGTGCAGCCTGGTCGCGGCCGGCCGGCTTGTTGAACATGCGGTCGCCGAGCGCCAGCGTCTGGTCGGCACCGACCACGTGATGACCTCGCCGTTTGGCCGAGACTGCAAGCGCCTTGGCCTGCGCGAGATGAAGCGCGATCTCATACGGCGCGAACAGGCCGGACTCGTTCTGGATTGCGCGCTCGTCGATATCGGCCGGCTCTGCCAGGCAGGCCAGCCCGGCATTGTCGAGCAACGCCCGTCGTGCCGAGCTTTGCGAGGCAAGCACGAGCGGCAAGTCACCGCGCCAGAGTGTCATGCTGCCCTCATGACTCCGGCTGTCGCTGCCGCTGCCGGTCGGTATAGAGCTTCAGGATGGCAGCCGCCGTTTCCTCGATCGAGCGGCGCGTGACGTCGAGCATCACCCAGTTGAACTTGGCGCTGAGCTTGCGCGCATAGGCAACTTCTTCGGCCACCGACTGCTTGTCGATATAGGTCTCATTGGTGGCGTCGGCGCCCATGCTGAGCAGCCGGTTCTGCCGAACCTGGATCAGCCGCTCGGGCGTCGCATGCAGGCTGACCACCAGCGGCTTCGACAGCGTCTCGAGCTGATGCGGAATCGGAATGCCGGGCACCAGCGGCACGTTGGCGGTGCGAACACCGCGATTGGCAAGATAGATCGACGTCGGAGTCTTCGAGGTGCGGGACACCCCCACCAGCACCACCTCGGCCTGTTCGAGATCCTCGACCAGCTGCCCGTCATCATGAAGCATGGTGTAATTCAGCGCGTCGATGCGCGCGAAATATTCCGCATTGAGCACGTGCTGCGCGCCGACACGGCCGGCCGTCGCGGCGCCGAGATAGGCTTCGAACAGCTGCATCACCGGCCCGATGATCGACAGGCTGGGGATGTTGAGCTCCTGGCACTTGGCTTCCAGCCGGCTGACGAGATCCTTTTCGAGCAGCGTGAACAGCACGATGCCCGGGGATTCCTCGATCTCGTCGAGGACGCGATCCAGCTGCTTCTGGCTGCGGACCAGCGGATACACATGCTCAACGGGTGTGACATTGGTGTATTGCGCAGCGACCGCGCGGGCGACCGTGATCAGGGTTTCGCCGGTCGAGTCGGAAACCAAATGCAGGTGAAAGTAGTTGCCGGTGGTGGGCATCAAGTCCTTAACAATCTGTGAATCCTGGTGATGGATCGGGCGAAAATCCGAGGTCGGCCGCCGCGCTTGGGATAACCGCTTTTTTTCTACACACGCCTGCAGGTCAGGATAAGTCAGCCCGATTGTCCGATGATATCGGGAGCGGGTCCATTTGTCTCTGGATAAGCTGTCGATCGATCGGCGCAAACATCTGATGGGCATCGACTTGTTCCGCTGACGGAGATTCAGTCCCGACACGCTGGGGGATGTGGACAAGCCAAGGGTAAGCTGCGAGCCGAATTGTGTGAGTCAAATCCACGTCCAACCAGACTCAAACCTTAGATTCAAAATTTATTTGGTTTGGAGGAGACCGAGCGAGCGGATATGTCTCGCTTGCAAGGCGGCTTGAGTCCGCTCAACGGGGTTGCGCGTCTCCATGTACGAGTGGATCAAGGCTCTGCACGTCATTGCCGTCATCTCCTGGATGGCCGGCATGCTCTATCTGCCGCGGCTGTTCGTTTATCATTGCGAAGCCGAAATTGGATCGAAGCAGTCCGAGACCTTCAAGGTCATGGAGCGTCGGCTGCTCAAGGCGATCATCAATCCGGCGATGATCGTGACCTGGCTGGCGGGGCTTTATCTGGTGTGGGCCGGCCACTGGTATACAGCCGGTTGGTTTCACGCCAAGTTTCTGCTGGTCCTGATCATGTCCGGCGTGCACGGCTTCCTGTCGCGCTGCGTCAAGGATTTTGCGGCCGACCGCAACAAGCGGCCCCAGCGGTCTTACCGCATCATCAACGAGGTCCCGACCGTTCTGATGATCGGAATCGTTATCCTCGTGATTGTAAAGCCGTTTTAGGCAGGTAAAGTCTGCATGACGCTTTGCTGCGGGGCGCCTTGCGAAATGGGGCGCAATTTTCTATATTGAGTTTATCCCACCCCACGCAGGCGGATGTGGTTGCGTCCCGGTTTAACCGGCCGCCGCATCAGGTTTGGTGCCTTGATGGCGCCAACCTTGCTTAGACCTGCGGACCTTCATTTCCGTCCGCGCTTCCCACAACCACCTCGCATCCTTCCCTCGCCGCTCCACAGGACTCCCCCAAATGCGGGAAATCAAACTTCAGGACCTCAAATCAAAAACTCCGGCCGAGCTTGTCTCCTTCGCCGAGGAAAATGGGGTCGAGAACGCCAGCACGATGCGCAAGCAGGAGCTGATGTTCGCCATTCTCAAACAGCTCGCGATCGCCGAGACCGACATCATCGGCGAAGGCGTCGTCGAGGTTCTCTCCGACGGCTTCGGCTTCCTGCGCTCACCGGATGCCAACTACCTGCCGGGGCCCGACGATATCTATGTCTCGCCCTCGCAGATTCGCCGTTTCGGCTTGCGCACCGGCGACACGATCGAAGGCCACATTCGCAGCCCCAAAGAGGGCGAGCGTTATTTCGCGCTTCTCAAGGTCAACACGCTGAACTTCGAGGATCCCGAGAAGTCCAAGCACAAGGTCAATTTCGACAACCTCACGCCGCTGTTTCCGGATCAGCGCTTCCGGCTCGAGCTCGAGGATCCGACCCGCAAGGACCTGTCCGCCCGCGTGATCGACATCGTCGCTCCCATCGGCAAAGGCCAGCGCGCGCTGATCGTGGCCCCGCCGCGTACCGGCAAGACCGTGCTGATGCAGAACATCGCGCACTCCATCACGGCCAATCATCCGGAATGCTATTTGATCGTGCTCCTGATCGACGAACGTCCGGAGGAAGTCACGGACATGCAGCGCTCGGTGAAGGGCGAGGTCGTGTCGTCGACCTTCGACGAGCCAGCGGTGCGTCACGTCCAGGTCGCGGAGATGGTGATTGAGAAGGCCAAGCGCCTGGTCGAACATGGCCGCGACGTGGTCATTCTGCTGGACTCGATCACCCGGCTTGGCCGCGCCTACAACACGGTCGTGCCGTCATCCGGCAAGGTGCTGACCGGCGGCGTCGACGCCAATGCCCTGCAACGGCCGAAGCGCTTCTTCGGTGCGGCGCGTAACATCGAGGAAGGCGGCTCGCTGACCATCATCGCGACCGCGCTGGTTGATACCGGCAGCCGCATGGACGAAGTCATCTTCGAAGAGTTCAAGGGCACCGGCAATTCCGAGCTGATCCTCGATCGCAAGGTCGCGGACAAGCGGACCTTCCCGGCGATCGACATCGCCCGCTCTGGCACCCGCAAGGAAGAGCTCATCACCGACTCGCAGAACCTCAAGAAGATGTACGTGCTCCGCCGCATCCTCAATCCGATGGGCACGATGGATGCGATCGACTTCCTGCTCGACAAGCTCCGGAATACCAAGAGCAATGCCGAGTTCTTCGAGTCGATGAATACCTGATAGCTGGCTTCGATCTGGCTTTTGCGAAGGGCGCCGTCACAGGCGCCCTTTTTGTTTGCGAGTGTTCGCCGGCGGGGCGTGGCACCGGACGTAAAGCATCTTGCGGCAAATCGATTGTGTTTGGTGCTGTGTGGGTCCACCTGAGGACGCATGTATCCCCACGACCAAACCATCTATGCCTTGTCCTCCGGACGGCTGCCGAGCGCGATTGCGATCGTCAGATTATCGGGTTCGCAGGCCGGGCTGGCGCTGCAGACTCTGGCGGGGAAACTGCCGGCAGCCAGGACTGCGGTGCGCGTCTTGTTGCGGGATGCCGCCGGCGAGCCGATCGATGATGCCGTAGTGCTGTGGTTTCCGGGGCCGGCCAGCGCCACCGGCGAGAATGTCGCCGAGCTCCATGTCCATGGTAGCCGAGCCGTTTTGTCGACGCTCTTCGCGGCGTTGTCGGCGCTTCCGGATTTCCGCGCCGCAGAGCCCGGCGAGTTCACCCGACGCGCGTTCGAAAATGGCAAGATCGATCTCACGGAGGCCGAGGGCCTGGACGATCTGATCCATGCCGACACTGATCGGCAGCGGCGGCAGGCGCTGCGTCAACTCAGGGGTCTGCTCGGTGATCGGGCGCGCGACTGGCGCAGCCAGATCATCGAAGCCGCGGCCTTGATCGAAGCGGGAATCGATTTCGCCGACGAGAGTGATGTGCCGGACGAACTGATCGGACCCGCGATCATCCGGATCAAGGCGTTGCTCGGCGAGATCGAAAACGTGCTCGCCCAGCGCGGCCGGGCTGAGCGATTGCGTGACGGCCTGACCGTGGTTATCGCCGGTCCACCCAACGCCGGCAAATCGACTCTGATGAATCAGCTCGCCCGCCGCGAGGTCGCGATTGTCTCGCCTTATGCCGGAACGACGCGTGACGTCATCGAAGTTCAGCTTGATCTCGACGGCTATCCGGTGACGGTCATTGATACGGCCGGGATCCGCGACACCGAGGATCCGGTCGAGCAGGAGGGCGTCCGCCGAGCGCGGATGCGCGCCGCGGAAGCTGATCTGGTGCTATGGCTCGCCGAAACCGACGAGCCTAAGATCGATTATGCGGGCGAGGCACCGATCTGGCTGATCAGAAACAAGATCGACGAAGCAGGCAGCCGCACGTTCGATCGTTCACTCGGTGTGCCGTCCTTTGCGCTCGCGGCTAAGTATGGGCAAGGACTTCCGGAGCTGCTCGATGCGCTGGTCATATTCGCCCGAGACTATTTCGGCAGCTCTGAGAGTGGGCTGATCAGTCGCGAACGGCAAAGAAAGCTTCTTGAGGAGACCGCTGAGGCGCTTCGTCGGAGCCTGGACGCGGTCGGGCAGGGTGAGGAGCTCGCGGCTGAGGAACTTCGAGTCGCCGCCTTTGCGCTCGGAAAGCTGCTCGGCCGGGTGGATGTGGAAGATGTGCTCGACGTGATCTTCCGTGAGTTCTGCATCGGGAAATGAGTGCTGAGAAATCTGCGCGTATACTTAACCAGAGCTTAAAGCGGTTCCGGCTGTTTCACGTGAAACGGCCCAACGAGGGTGACATCCCATGTTTCACGTGAAACGTCTTCCGACAGTCGCCTTTCAGCGCTAGATAACGGTCCATGAGCACAGATCTGAAGTCGTTCGACGTCATCGTTATCGGTGGCGGCCATGCCGGCTGTGAAGCGGCGGCGGCCGCCGCTCGAATGGGCGCGCAGACCGCGCTGGTTACGCACCAGTTCGCGACCATTGGCGCGATGTCCTGCAATCCCGCGATCGGTGGACTCGGCAAGGGCCATCTGGTCCGCGAAGTCGATGCCCTCGATGGCTTGATGGGGCATGTCGCGGATGCCGGCGGCATTCAATTCCGGGTTCTTAATCGCCGTAAGGGACCGGCGGTGCGCGGGCCTCGTGCCCAGGCCGACCGCAAGCTCTATGCGGCGGCGATGCAGGTCGCCATCCATCAGACGGCCAATCTTGAGGTCATCGAAGGCGAGGCCGACGAGTTGATCGTCGTGGACGGCCAGGTGACTGGTCTCAAGCTCGCCGATGGAAGGTCTCTTTCGGCCGGCGCCGTGGTCATCACCACCGGGACCTTTCTCCGCGGCCTGATCCATCTCGGCGAGAAGAGCTGGCCGGCCGGTCGGGTCGGTGAGGCGCCGGCGCTAGGCTTGTCGAAATCGTTGGAAGCCGCCGGCTTCAGGCTCGGTCGGCTGAAAACCGGGACACCGCCACGGCTCGACGGGACCACGATCGACTGGAATGCGATCGAGATGCAGCCGGGGGATGATCCGCCGGAGCCCTTCTCAGTCCTGACCGACCGGATCACGACGCCCCAGATCCAGTGCGGGATCACCCGTACGACGGCCGCGACCCACGATGTCATCCGGGCCAATGTCCATCGCTCGCCGATGTACTCCGGACAGATCAAGAGCACCGGTCCGCGTTATTGTCCGTCGGTGGAGGACAAGATCGTCCGCTTCGGAGATCGCGATGGGCATCAGATCTTCCTCGAGCCCGAAGGTCTGGATGACACCACGGTCTATCCGAACGGGATCTCGACCTCGCTGCCGGAGGAGGTTCAGCTCGCGTTGCTGCCGACCATCCCGGGACTTGAGCGGGTCCGAATGATCCGGCCGGGCTACGCCATCGAATATGATCATGTCGACCCGCGCGAGCTCGATCCGACTCTTCAGACCAAGCGTATGAAGCGGCTGTTCCTGGCCGGACAGATCAATGGCACCACGGGTTATGAGGAGGCCGCGGCGCAGGGGCTGGTCGCGGGTCTCAATGCGGCACTGGCAGCGGGCGGCTCTGATCCGATCGTGTTTGATCGCGCCGATGGCTATCTCGGAGTGATGATCGATGACCTCGTCACGCGCGGCATCACCGAGCCCTATCGGATGTTCACCTCGCGCGCCGAGTATCGCCTGACCCTGCGTGCTGACAATGCCGATCAGCGCCTGACCGAAAAGGGCATCGCGCTAGGCTGCGTCGGCGCTTTCCGCGCTGAGCGCCATCGGACCAAGATGACGGCGCTTGAGGCGGCGAAGCGGCTGGCGAAATCGCTTGCCCTGACGCCGAACGAAGCATCCAAGCATGGGCTGAACTTGAACAGAGACGGCCAGCGCCGATCAGCCTTCGAACTCCTGGCCTATCCCGCGGTGGGCTGGAGCGAAGTGCGGGCGATCTGGCCGGAGCTGGGGTCGGTCGATCCTACCATTGCCGTGCACCTGGAGATCGATGCCAAATATGATGTCTATCTGAAGCGCCAGAGCACGGATGTGGACGCCTTCCGCCGGGACGAAGGCATGGTGCTTGGTGACGTCGACTACAATGAGGTGCCGGGCCTCTCCAACGAGGCGCGTGCCAAGCTCATCTCGGCGCGGCCTTGGACGGTCGGGCAGGCGAGCAGGATCGATGGCATGACGCCGGCTGCGCTCGGGATCCTGGCGGCCTACCTGCGCCGAGAGGCGCGGCGTGCGAAGACCTCGGCGTAAGGGCGTTTCACGTGAAACGAATGACATCGCCAACCGAAGTCGCGGACGCCGCTTCGGACAAGGGCGCCGCGCTCCGGCTCATCGCCGTTTCACGTGAAACGGAAGCGCGACTTGATCGATACGTCGCTCTGCTGAGGGAATGGCAGGCCAAGACCAACCTGGTCGCGCCGTCGACCTTGCCGCACCTTTGGACCCGGCACATCGCCGATTCGCTCCAGCTCCTCGAGCTCGCGCCGGATGCAAAAATCTGGATGGATCTCGGCAGCGGCGGCGGCTTTCCTGGCGTCGTATTGGCCTGCGCTTTGGCAGAGAGGCCGGGAGCGCAAGTCCATTTGGTCGAGCGAATCGCCAAGAAGGCGGCGTTTCTGCGCGAAGCGATTCGCGTCACCGGCACACCTGGTGTCGTGCATTTGTCGGAGATCGGGGATATTGTGGAGAAGTGGAGCGGGCGAATCGATTGCGTCACCGCGCGCGCGCTGGCTCCGCTACATCAGCTGATCGGCTTTGCGGAACCCTTGGTTAACAAAGGCTCAACGGCGCTGTTTCTCAAGGGCCAAGATGTAGAAGCTGAATTGACGGAATCTACCAAATATTGGAAGATTGCGGCAAAACTTCATCCCAGCCGGACGGGCGGACAGGGCTGGATCGTCGAGATCGATCGGATCGAACGACGCAACTGAACTCCGCGATAGATGATGGCGACCGCGCATGACCGTAATTGATCAGATCTATCAAGAGGATAGGGCTCCCCATCCGGAGGGCCAGCCGCGTATCCTGGCGCTCGCCAATCAGAAGGGCGGGGTGGGGAAGACCACGACGGCAATCAACCTGGGCACGGCGCTGGCCGCGATCGGCGAACGCGTGCTGATCGTCGACCTCGATCCGCAGGGCAACGCCTCGACTGGGCTCGGCATCGATCGCCGCAACCGCAACTGCTCGACCTATGACGTCCTGATCGGGGAAGCTCCGCTGCGTGACGCGATCGTCCCGACCGCGGTGCCGCGGCTTCACATCGCCTCGTCGACGATGGACCTTTCGGGCCTCGAGCTTGAGCTCGGCTCCAGCGCCAATCGCGCGTTCCGGCTGCGCGACGCCATCGCCGGTCTCAACAACAATGTCTCGCCGGATGCCGACTACACTTATGTGCTGGTCGATTGTCCGCCGTCGCTGAACCTGCTTACCGTGAACGCGATGGCCGCCTCGGATGCGATCCTGGTGCCGCTGCAGTGTGAGTTCTTCGCGCTCGAAGGTCTGTCGCAACTCTTGCAGACCGTCGAGCAGGTGCGCGCCAATCTGAACCCGAACTTGTCGATCCACGGCATCGTGCTCACCATGTTCGACTCCCGCAACAACCTGTCGAACCAGGTTGTCGCCGACGTGCGCCAGTTCATGGGATCGAAGGTCTACAACACGATGATCCCGCGCAACGTGCGCATCTCGGAGGCGCCGTCCTACGGCAAGCCCGTGCTGGTCTATGACCTGAAGTGCGTCGGCAGCGAAGCCTATCTCAAGCTGGCAACCGAAGTGATTCAGCGCGAGCGCGAACTCAAGACACATTGATCTCCGTCGGGTTTGGACGCTTCGGGTTATCCGAACAACGACGTGGCATTGTCTCTCGCATCAATACATCTCGGGTTCGCTCCTGCACCTTGCGTCCCGGAAGCACGGCGGGATCAGGAGTAGAGTGAAGTGAATCCAAGGGAGCTGGCGATGGCCGATGAAGCGCGTTCGCGTTTGGGCCGCGGTCTTGCAAGTCTGATTGGCGACGTCGGTCGTGAAGCCGGCGCCCCGCCGGAGCGTCCGCGTGCGCAGCGCAAGGTGCCGATCGAATTCCTGAAACCCAATCCGCGCAATCCGCGCCGCACCTTCTCCGAGGCCGAGCTCGGCGAGCTGACCGATTCGATCAAGCAGCACGGCGTGATCCAGCCGATCGTCGTGCGTCCTGTGAAGGGCGCGCAGGACCGCTACGAAATCATCGCGGGCGAGCGGCGCTGGCGGGCATCGCAAGCGGCGGGTCTGCACGAGGTGCCGATCGTGCCGGTCGATGTCAGCGACAGCGACGCGCTGGAGCTTGCGATCATCGAGAACGTCCAGCGCGAGGACCTCAACGCGATGGAAGAAGCGCAGGGCTACCACGCGCTCGCCAACGAGTTTAAGCGCAGCCAGGAGGATATCGCCAAGATCGTCGGCAAGAGCCGCAGTCATGTTGCCAACATGATGCGCCTCACCAAGCTGCCAGCGGAGGTGCAGGGCTTCATCGCCACCGGCCAGATCTCGGCTGGTCATGCCCGCGCGCTGATCAATCTGCCCGACCCGCTGTCCGCCGCGAAGCGGATCGTCGCGGAAGGATTGAACGTCCGGCAGACCGAAGCGCTGGCGCATGACGAGGGCGTTCCGGAGCGCAAGCCGCAGAAGCCGCGCGCGGGCACAGCATCGGCCAAGGAAAAGAAGGACGCCGATACGCTCGCGCTGGAAAAGCGGGTCGGTGACGCGCTCGGCCTCAACGTGTCCATCGCCCATCGCGATCCCGGCGGCACCGTCCAGATCAGCTATCGCAACCTCGAGCAGCTCGACGAGGTGATGCGTCGGCTCGAGCACGGCTAGTTATTAGTTCGTAGGTCTTCGGAGCCTAGTCGGTCGTGCCGCCGTCCTTCGAGATGCTCGCCCCCGGCGAGCTCCTCAGGACGAGGAGCTGTTTCGCTGTAAAATGACAGATCCTCATGGTGAGGGCGCGGCGAGGCCGCGCGTCTCCGGACGATGCTATGCATCGCCGGGAGAACCATGAGGCCCGCTTGTCCCAGCCATATGTTTAGTTATCCCGGCCGCTCACAAGGCGAGGGTGGTTCTATCCTCGCCGCCGCGCAGCGACCGCGATCGACAGTAGCGTGCGCTGGGCGATGGCCGCGGCCAGCGCCGGTTGCCTGCGTGCCTCCAGCGCGGCTGTCGCGAGCTGGTCGATGATCGGCATGAGCCGCGCCGGCGAGAAATTGCGCAACGCGACTTCCGCAGCCGGCTTGCGCGAGAAATGCAGCCGCGGAAATCCACCTTCGAGAATCGCGGAAACCGGTGTGCCTGAGGCCACCGCCAGCGCCGACTTGTGCAGCCATGCCGCATGGCGTTGCGCCGCCGAGATGATGACGCCCGGATAGGTGCCGGCGACCATCGCCTTGGCGAACTCCGTCTCGACCAGATCGGGCTTGCCGCCGAAGGCGCCGTCGACGATCGGGTCGAGCTTCATCTCGGAGGCGTCGGCGACCACGGCCATCACATGATCGAGCGTCACCTCGCCTTGGCCGTGCGCGAACAAGGTCAGCTTGCGCAGCTCGTTGCGCGAGGCCTGACGGTCGCCGCCGAGCAGCGCCATCAGCGACGCACGTGCGTCGGGAGCGATCCGCAAATTCGCGGCGCGCATTTCGTCGTCGATCAGCTTGGCGAGGTCGCGCTCGGTGTCGGGATAGCAGCCGATCGCGACCGCGCTCTTGGCCCGCTCGCAGGCCTTGCGCAGCGGTGATTCCGGCCGGAGGTCGCCGGCCTCGATCACGATCCGGCAGTCCTTCACCGGCATCTCGGCCAGTGTGTCGACCCCGCTAGCAAAATTGCGCCCACCTGCCCGGACCCGAATGGCGCGCCGGCCGCCGAACAATGGCACCGTCATGGCTTCGTCGATCAGGCGCGACGGCTCCGCGGCGAGCTCGTCACCGTCGAGCTTCACCACGGAGAAGGGATCGTCGGGATTGTCGACCGCGGAGGTGATCAGCGCATCGGCGCGTTCGCGCACCAAGCCAGCGTCCGGACCGTAGAGCAGGATGATCGGCCGCGCAGCGTCCGGCTTTGCCAGGAATGCGTCGATGTCTCGTCCGCGCAGCGCGACCACGGCTAGCCGCGAGCCCGGCTAGATGCCGGCGCTGAAATACGACGCGAGCCGGGTCTTGATGTTCTCGGCGATCTGGTCGGCGGCGCGATCCTCGGCATCGCGGAATGCGCGCAGACGCGCGAACCGCTGATACGAGCCTGGGATGTCGTAGGACGTTCGGGAGAAGGTCGTCCCGGTCAGGACCGATTTGTTGGTCGCCAGCTCAACGAGGTTGAACTGCGCGTCGATGCCGACATTCTCGGTGGTGGGCAGGCCGGTGTTGGGGTCGACGATCAAGGACGAACGGGTGGTCTGGAATTTCAGCACCAGCTTGTGCGTCGGCGCCGTACCGGTGGCGTTGCCATAGAGCTTGAAGGCGAGCGCGTTGCGGATGTCGACGCCGATCCGCGCCTCCGGCGAGGCGTTCGGCTTGTCGACCGGCGGCAGCTCGATGCCCATCAGCTTGTCGCGCAGCGCCGGCGTGCCGTCGGCATGTTCGGCATACATGGGCTGGAAGCAGCCGGCGGTCAGCGCGCCCAAGGCGGCCACGGCAACGAGCCGAGCAGCAATGCGAATCCTAGCCGACGACATTCACGATCCTCTTGGGAACAATGATCACCTTGCGGACGGGCCGCCCGTCCAACGCCAGCTTTACCGCATCGAGGGCCAAAACGGCAGCCTCAATTTCCGGATCCGGTGCATTGCTGGCGACTGTGACTTCGCCGCGCTTCTTGCCATTGACCTGGACCACCAGAGTCACGCTGTCCTCAACCAGCAAATCGGGTTCGATTTGTGGCCAGCCGGCTTCGGACACCAAGCCGGGCCGCCCCAGCACCTGCCAGCACTCTTCGGCCAGATGCGGCATCATCGGCGAGAACAGATGCACCATGATGGTGGACGCCTCGCGCGCCGCCCAGGCGAGGTCCGGGGCAGGTTGGCTGCCTTTGGCCAGCACGTCGGCCAGCGCATTGGCGAACTCGCGGATGTGAGCCAGGCAGACGTTGAAGTGCAGCCGCTCGATGCCGCCCGACACCTTGTCCAGCGCGCCATGGGCAGCCTTGCGCAGAGCCAACGCGTCGGCGCCGAATTGGGCGGGGCGGGAGGAGGGCGCAGCCTTACTGAATTCGACTGATTCGTTGATCAGCCGCCACAGCCGTTGCACGAAGCGGGCAGCACCCTGCACCCGCTCATCGCTCCAGATCACGTCGCGGTCGGGCGGCGAGTCCGACAGCATGAACCAGCGGGCGACGTCGGCGCCGTAGCTCTCGATGATGTCGTCCGGATCGACCGTGTTCTTCTTCGACTTCGACATCTTCTCGATCGGGCCGACCGTGATGTCCTCGCCGGTAGCAGCCAGCACGACGCGGCGGCCATTGTCGCCGGTCTCGATCTTGACCTCAGCCGGGCTGACAAAGGTACCGTCGGCCTTCTGGTAGGTCTCGTGCACGACCATGCCTTGCGTGAACATGCCGGCGAACGGCTCATCCATCGCGACGTGGCCCGTCGCTTTCATAGCGCGGGTGAAGAAGCGGCTGTAGAGCAGATGCAGGATCGCATGCTCGACACCGCCGATATACTGGTCGACCGGCATCATCCGGTTGGCGACCGCGGGCGTTGTCGGCGCCTCTGCATTCCAGGGATCGGTGAAGCGCGCGAAGTACCAGGACGAGTCCACGAAGGTGTCCATCGTGTCGGTTTCGCGTTGAGCCTTGCCACCGCATTTGGGGCAGGTGACATGCTTCCAGGTTGGATGGTGGTCCAGCGCATTGCCCGGTCTGTCGAACGTCGCGTCGTCCGGTAAGGTCACCGGCAGATCGGTCGCCGGCACGGGCACCACGTCGCATGTCGGGCAGTGGATCACCGGGATCGGGCAGCCCCAATAGCGCTGTCGCGAAATGCCCCAGTCGCGCAGGCGGAAATTCACCTGCCGCTCGCCGACCGGTGCGTTGCCGCGCAGCTCGCTTTCCAGGCGCTTGGCGACCTCCTCCTTTGCCGCGGCAATGGTCATGCCGTCGAGGAAGCGCGAATTGATCATCCGGCCGTCACCGTCATAGGCGGTGTCGGTGATGACGAAAGACTTTGGGTCCTGATTTTCGGGACAAACCACCGGCGTGTTGCCGAGGCCGTATTTGTTGACGAAGTCGAGGTCGCGCTGGTCGTGCGCCGGGCAGCCGAAGATGGCGCCCGTGCCGTACTCCATCAGCACGAAGTTCGCGACATAGACCGGCAGCTTCCAGCTGGGATCGAACGGATGCACGGCCCTGATGCCGGTATCGAAGCCCTGCTTCTCGGCGGTGTCGATGATCTCCTGCGCGGTACCGATGCGCTTGATCTCGGCGATGAACGCGGCGAGCTCGGGGTTCTTCGCGGCGGCGGCCTGCGCCAGCGGATGGTCGGCCGAGATCGCCATGAACTTGGCGCCGAACAGGGTGTCTGGACGCGTCGTGAAAATCTTTAGCTCGGTCTCGCCCGCCGGAGTCGTGGCGGGATCCAGCGCGAAGCGGATCAGGAGGCCTTCCGAGCGACCGATCCAGTTGCGCTGCATCAGCCGCACCTTGTCCGGCCAGCGGTCCAGCCCATCCAGCGCGTCCAGCAGCTCCTGCGAGTATCTGGTGATCTTGAACACCCACTGGTTCATTTCGCGCTGCTCGACCACAGCGCCGGAACGCCAGCCGCGCCCGTCGATCACCTGCTCATTGGCGAGCACGGTCATGTCGACCGGGTCCCAGTTCACCTTGCGCTTCTCGCGCTCGACCAGCCCCGCCGTCATGAAGTCGAGAAACAATTTCTGCTGGTGTTTGTAGTAGGATGGATCGCAGGTGGCGAATTCCCGTGACCAGTCCAGCGACAGGCCGATCGAACGCAGCTGCTTTTTCATCGCCGCGATATTGTCGTAGGTCCAGGCCTTCGGCGCCACCTTGCGCTCGATCGCGGCGTTCTCGGCCGGCAGGCCGAACGCGTCCCAGCCCATTGGGTGCAGCACGTTGAAGCCTTTGGCGCGCATGAAGCGCGCCAGCACGTCGCCGAGCGTGTAATTCCTGACATGGCCGATATGGATGCGTCCCGATGGATAGGGAAACATCTCCAGGACGTAGTACTTTGGACGCGGATCGTCGTTCTTGGCGGCGAAAATCGCCTTTTCGTCCCATTCGCGCTGCCAGCGCGGCTCGGCTTCACGGGCGTTGTAGCGTTCGGGTGTCATGGAATCGCTTATGATTTCTTGGGATTCGCGTCGATTGAAGTGGCGGACTAGGCCACAAAATCTGCAGTTCGGTCAATGCCTCGGCCACATAATGGTACCATCCTGAGTGGGCGCTAAGCGACGGTAATTCGTAGGATTTTTACGACATTGCGGTCGAGTGTCGGAGATCGGATTGAGGCGCGGTTAAGACTTGGGTGGGACAGTCATTACCGCAGCGCGCGCCATGCTGCCCGCATTGGGATCCATCCAAATCGTGTCCAGCGCCACGTTCCACGAGCTCGACTTCGAATACGCGACGTCTGTCGCCGACAAGGCCATGCGTGCGATGGCGCAGCAGAATGTGCCACCCACACCCAACAACTTTCATCTCTGGTTCCAATACTCGCTCGGCACGTCGTCGGACCTCAAGCGCGCCATCGACATCCTGATCAGCAACAAGCGCAAGTTCGACAAGACCACCAACCAGGCGCTGTACGATACCTATATCGGATCGCAAGGCGCCGATGCGGCGGTCGTTCACAAGGTCTCGCAGCAGCTTCACGGCGTGATGGATTCCGCGAAGCAGTATCTGACCGCTGCCATCGCCGAGAACCGGACCCAGATCGAGGCGATCGACGAGGTGGCCGATCGCAGCGTCAACGGCTTTGATCCCAAGGTTCTGATTGAAAACCTGGTGAGCGAGTTGGCGAGGGCCACCGAGCGGGCGGCGAAGCTCGAGGCAAGCTTCGCGGAGAAGTCGCGCGAGCTCGATACGATCCGCGACTCCCTCAACAAGTCCGAGCAGCGGGCGCGGACCGACACGCTCACCGGTCTGCCCAATCGCCGCGCGCTCGAGGAATTCTTCCGTCAAGTGCAGATCGCGGCGATGGAGCGGGACGAGCCGCTCAGCGTGCTCCTGATCGACGTCGACCACTTCAAGAAGTTCAACGACAATTACGGCCACGGCGTCGGCGACCAGGTGCTGCGCCTGGTGGCGAAAGCGGTCCGCGAGCGCGTGCGGGAGAACGACCTGCCGGCGCGCTATGGTGGCGAAGAGCTGATCGCGGTGCTTCCTCGGGCCGACCTGGAGACCTGCACCGGGATTGCGGAACGTATCCGTCGCTCGATTTCGGAGTGCCAGTTCACTCGCCGGTCGACAGGCGAGATCCTGCCGCGCATCACGGTCTCGATCGGCGTCGGCCAATTCCAGTTCGGCGAGTCGATGACGGACCTGATCGACCGCTGCGACCGCGCGCTCTATCTTGCCAAGAAGCTCGGCCGCAATCGGGTCGTCACCGAGCTCGAGCTCGATCGCAAGCTGGCAGTGGGCTGATCCGCCGGACGGACTGTTAGAGAGCCCGGAGCGCGTCGGTCCCGTCCTCGACGATCTGGATGAAGCCGTGTGCGACCACCGCATTGCGGCCGCGATGTTTCGCGGCATAGAGCGCGGCATCCGCCGCTTCGATCAGGTCGACCGGAGCCAGTGACGGATTCGGCCGCGCGCAGGCCACGCCAACGCTGACGGTCACGCATTGATGGCCCGACGTCATGTGAGGAAGCGCTAGGTCCAGCACGGCCATGCGGACGATCTCTCCGATCTCCAGTGCCCGCTCGCCACCGGCATTGGGGACTAGCAGACAGAACTCTTCGCCGCCGTAACGTCCGGCAAAGCCCATGCTCGACGCTGCGATCTCGGAGAGTGTCTCACCAATCTGCCTCAGGCACACGTCGCCTTCGGGGTGCCCATACGTGTCGTTGAACAGCTTGAAATGATCGACGTCGATCATCAGCAGTGACAGTTCACCGCCATGTTGCTGTGCCCTGATCCACTCGAAATCCAGGCGGCTCTGGAAGCCACGGCGATTGGCCAGCCCGGACAGCATGTCGATCGAGGCGATCACCGTCAGCTGGTCATTGGCTTCGACCAGCTCGCGCTCGCGCTGCGCCAGTTTGGCCGCCATGGCGTTGAATGCCTTGGCGAGCGGCATGAATTCGGCCGGCAGGCGCGCCGTCGTTGCACGTGCCGACCAGTCGCCAAGGCCGAACCGCTTGGCGGTCGCCGCCAGCAGGTTGATCGGCTTGACGATCAGCTGCTCCGCGGCGATCAGCGCGCCCAGCAGCACGAACAGGCAGACGAAGCCGGCCTGCAGGTAAGCGGTGCGAATGTCCTGGTCGATGGCCGCCGTGACCCGCGTCTCATCGATGCTGACGATCAGCCGCGATCCGGTGTCGGCGATGCGCGTGAAGGTGATGCCACGGCGCGAGCCGTCTGCGGCTGCAAAGGACATCGATCCCTCGTTGTGGTCCGAGCTCATCGCGGTCTCCGCGATGGCGGACAACAGCGGGACGCTGTCGAGCGACCGGCCGACCAGGTTTGCCTGATCGCTGGGAGCGGCCAGCACGGTTCCGGCACGGTCGACCAGCACGGCAGAGATGCCGGGGCGGCCGTCCAGATTGCTCATGATCTTGGACATCCACGCCAGATTGACCGCGGCCAGCATGACGGCGCTGGGTTCGCCGGTGATGGCAGATACCGGATAGGCCGCCATGATGATCGGCTTCTGCTCCGGTCTTGCCAGCATGAAATCGCTGAAGACGAAATTGCGCGTCTCCTGTGCCTTGCGGAAATACGACCGGCTGCTCACATCGAGACCGACATCATTATTGTCGGTCGAGCATTGGACACGGCCGTCCTGGCCCGCGATCATGATGTTGCGAATCCAGGGCAAATTCAGCGGCAGGCTGGCCCGCAGCATGTCGCAGCTTCGCCCGATGCCGGCGGCGGAGGCGCGGATATAGGCGGAGGATTTGAGAAGCGTCTCCACCGACATGATGACTTCGCGCTGCGTATCGGCGCTGTGCTTGACGAGGGTGGAGAATTCCTCGGACGCGAGCGCGATCTGCCGCGATCGCGCGCTTTCCAGCGAGCGAGCGCGTTCGAACATCAGCGGTGCAACCAGGATCACCGCCAGCAGAGCCAGGCGCGCGCGGATTCCCAGTATCCGTTTGAGCCTCACTCTATTGCGGTTGAAGCGGATGCTTGGCATCTTCGGTCCCCTACCCCACTGCGCAGGATAGGGGTAAGGGTTCAAAAAGCCTTTCCTGAACTCGGTAAAATTGGACCTAACACCCGCAAATCTACGAGTGCCGAACGGATGGCAGCAGAAACCCCCGCAACCTTAACCTCGTCTTCACCATCCGCGCTGGCTGCGGTGGAGCAGGACATTTTGCGTGCGTGCAACGACGCACGCCGCCCGCGCGAGCAGGTCACCCTCATCGCGGTGTCGAAGACATTTGCCGCTGATGCCATCGAGCCAGTGATCGCGGCCGGCCAGCGCGTCTTCGGTGAAAACCGGGTCCAGGAAGCCAAGGCCAAGTGGCCGCCTTTGATGTCGGCTCATCCGGGTCTCGCGCTGCATCTGATCGGGCCGCTGCAGTCCAACAAGGCCAAGGAGGCGGTGGCGTTGTTCGATGCGATCCATTCGGTGGATCGGCCGAGCCTGTGCCAGGCGTTGGCCAAGGAGATCGAAACGCAGAACCGACGGCCGCAGCTGTTCGTCCAGCTCAACACCGGCGAGGAGCCGCAAAAGGCCGGCATTGCTCCGGCCGAGGCCGACGCCTTCATCGCGAGCTGTCGCGACACTTATGGGCTGTCGATTTCAGGCCTGATGTGCATCCCGCCGGTGAACGAGGCACCCGCGCCGCATTTCGCGCTGACGGCCAAGATCGCCGCCCGCAACGGGATTGCGAACCTGTCGATGGGGATGAGCGCGGATTTTGCGATCGCGATCCAGTTCGGCGCCACCCATGTTCGCGTGGGATCAGCCATCTTCGGCCATCGCTGACTACTCGATGATGATCCGCGTGCGCGGGCCGATCCGCTGCAACAGCCGCAGCATTGCCGGGCGCGTCATCGCCACACAGCCCGCGGTGGGGCCAAAATTCTCCCGCGCAAGGTGAAGGAAAACGGCGCTGCCCCGACCGGCAATGCGGGGCCGTGTGTTGTGGTCGATCTCGATGATGAAGTCATAAAGGTGATCGTCACGCCGCAGCCGGTCGCCGCCTTGCGATCCGCTTAGCCGGATCGCCTGGTTGTAATGCCGGTCGGCCGGCTCCTCGCACCATGCGTCTTCCGGGCTGATGGGCCGAACTGGCAGCAGGGTGCGCGGCCGGACATGGCGGTCCGCCCGCCACCATAGGCGGCGCGGCCGAAAGGTGCCCCGTGGGGTGCCTCCGTCGCCCTCCCGCTTGTTGGCCAGGATGCCGCCCCGGCCGAGCGCCACCGGCACGACATTGCCCAGGAATCGCATCCAGCCGCGATTCGGGGTCCCGGCAGCGGTGTGGATTGTTACGGCCGCAACCTGCCGCATGATTTGGTTGCGGTTGTAACAAATTGATAAATCTTGCCTTTTCACCGACTAGCTCTGCCCGTCATTTGCCTTAATCTGGGAAAATGGTCCAGCACCTCGCGCAGTGGGACATTGGTCTCGCCGCCGGGGAAATCTGGAGTAGACTGTCAACAGCTTGTGAATCGGTAACGGACGCCTACTTCAAGACGAAATACGGCTGATGAGGCTGTATTTGCCCACCGCTCCAGGCGCCCGCCGCGTGGTCTTCCGGCGCCCATATGAGGATTGTACCAATGGCCAATGCCCGCAAGATCCTGATCGTGGATGACGATACCGATCTGCGCGACACCTTGATGGAGCAGCTGTCGCTGCATGATGAGTTCGAAGCTTCCGCGGTCGATACGGGCGCCAAGGGTGCCAGCGCTGCCAAGGCCAATTCGCCCGATCTGGTGTTGATGGATGTCGGCCTGCCAGACACCGACGGGCGTGAAGTGGTGCGCTCCTTGCGCAAGGGTGGCTTCAAGGCACCGATCATCATGCTGACCGGGCATGACACTGACTCCGATACGATCCTTGGCCTGGAATCCGGCGCCAATGATTACGTCGCAAAGCCCTTCCGTTTCGCGGTGCTGCTGGCCCGGATTCGCGCCCAGCTCCGCCAGCATGAGGCAAGCGAAGACGCAGTGTTTTCGGTCGGGCCTTACAGCTTCCGGCCGGGCTCCAAGATGCTGACGGGCGCCAACGCGCGGAAGGTTCGGTTGACCGAGAAGGAGACCGCGATCCTGCGCTTCCTCTATCGGGCCGGACAGATGCCGGTATCGCGCGAGACCCTGCTCCAGGAAGTTTGGGGCTACAATTCGGGGGTCACCACGCACACCCTCGAAACCCATATCTACCGGCTGCGGCAGAAGATCGAAAAGGACGCGGCCAATCCGGAAATCCTGGTGACGGAGGCCGGCGGCTACAAGCTGGTGCCGTAATACGTGCCGGACGGGACGATTCGCTCTATACAGCAAACGAGCGTCGTCCTCCCCGGGCCCTGAATGTCGATCGAAGATGATATTGCGCTGCTGCAGCGCATCCCGACCTTGCGTTTGCTTGGTGCCGAGTCATTGCGCATGCTCGCGATCGGCGCCGAGCACCGCAACGTTCAGGGCGGGGAAACGTTGTTCCGCGCCGGCGATACCGCCGATTGCGGCTATGTGGTCGAGCGCGGCTCGCTGCGCATCCATGACACCAGCGGAGCGGAGATCGTCGCCAGCGCCGGCACGCTGATCGGCGAGCTCGCGCTTCTGGTCGAGATGCCGCGGCCGTCGACCGCCGAGGCGCTGGAATATTCGACCGTGGTGCGGCTGTCGCGCAGCCTGTTCCAACGCGTGCTGGAGAGCGATCCGGCCGCGGCGCTCCGGCTGCGCGATGCGCTCGTCAACCGGGCGAGCCAGATCGCCAACGACGTCCTGACGGTCGGCGCCAAGCTGAGCTCATAGTCGCTAGTGCTGCGGATCTGACGCTCATCAGTGAGGTTGCGGCGAACTGATCCGAATGTCGGAGCCGCGGCGTTAGCCGGCCGGCTGTCAGTTCCTGGTACCGGCCCAGTTCAGGAATCGTGAGCCGCTCCAGCGCAGCAGTGTTCGCCCCTCCCGCGAGCCGTCTTGGATTTCGACGAACGCGGCGTTCCGCTCGCTGATCAATCGGACGTCCCGAGCGCGCACCGTCAGGACCTTTCGATACCGGCCGTGATTTGCCACATACACCTCGTGCAAACACCCCGAGGCGTTGCATACGGCTATTTTGTTGCGGCACTGAAAATCGTCAAAGTGAAGCGCGACGAACTGAGTGCCGGGAATGGTGAGATAGAGCGCAAATTGCTGCGCAGCCGCGATCGGCGCGCCGCACGCAGCCTCCCACTTCTTCACGTGCCCGCGGATGTCCGAAGGCAGATTGCTGAGGTGCGCAGGATTCCACGGATCCTGACCGACGCCTCCGTGGGCGCGTACAGCCTGCGGTAAGCCCGCCAAAGAGAGCGCAAATGCAATTGCTGGAAAAACCCACGTCCTCGATAGCATGGCGGGCCTCCCTCGCGGTCCTGCGCCGACACTTGCATCCGATCCGGGTGGCACGTTTGCAGAGTGTTGGCAGCCACAAGACCACGCGTTGATCTTATCGTTGCTAGTTTACAGGTCCGAAGCTCGCTTCGTTTCACGGCAAGCTTGTCACAACGAACCTGCAGATGCGCGGCACGGCCGTCTCGCCGCGATCGCGCGCCGGCAATCGTCATTCAACTTAGCAGCTCCGAGCTTACAATCGGCTGACAGGGATCGACAGCATCCGGTCAGCATCAATCGATCATTGTTCGGATGCTCATGGGCTCGCAATGATGCAAGCCCGTTGCTGTTGTCCCTTAGGTCAACCGAGCGATACCGACATTGATGAATGTCAAATCCCGACCTGCAGATCGAGAATAATTTGTCGCAAAGAGCCCGATGTCTCGTTGCGACCATCGCCCTGGGATCTTTCCATGCACCTGAGATCGACAGCTCCCGTTCGGCATAACAGCGCTTGCGTCCTGCTCGCGTTGGCGCTTCTGGCTCTGCCATTTGGAGCCGCGGCGGAAGATGCGGTGAAGCTCAGCCCCGAGCAGGCCACGAGCCTCGGGGTTCGCGTCGTTCATCCCATCGCGAGCCCGACCGACAAGACGCTGCCCTACCCCGCCCAGATCGTGATCCCGACGCCGCAATCCTGGGTCGTGAGCAGCCCCGTCGCCGGCATGGTCACCGGCCTTTCGGTGGCGCGGGGTGAGCGGGTCAAGCCCGGCCAACCGCTGGTGATGGTGGAGAGTCCGAGCTTCGTCTCTCAGCAACGCGACTACCTGCAGGCCGTTGCGCAGGAGTCTCTCGCCGCTCAGCAGCTCGCGCGGAACACCCAGCTGTTTCAGGGCAACGCGACGCCGCAGCGCGTTCTCGAGGCAAGCCAGAGCGAAGCCCGTCAGGCCAGCATCGTCGTTGCGGAGCGACGGCAGATGCTGCGGCTCAGCGGGCTTTCGGATGAGGCGATCTCGAAGCTCACCAGCGAGAGCGGCATCAGTGCGACGCTGTCCGTCGTCGCGCCGCGCGCCGCGACCGTGGTCGATATCGCAGTCTCTCCCGGCCAGCGGGTCGAGCAAACTGCGTCCCTCATCAAGCTCGCGCAACTATCCCCGCTCTGGGTGGAGATCGCGATTCCGGCAGCGAATATCCGTGCCATTCGCGTGGGTGCGAGGGTTGACGTCGAGGGTTATCCGACGCCGGGGCAAGTCGTGCTGGTTTCAGAAACCGCCGATCCGGCGACTCAAACCGTGCTGGTTCGGGCGGAGGTGTCGAACAACGGCGAGCTGCGGCCCGGGCAGATGGCCCAGGCGCGGATTGGATTTACGTCGTCCACTGAAAGGGCCTGGCAGCTGCCCTATGGCGCGGTGTTTCGCCGCGGCGAACAGGCCTCGGTGTTCGTTTCGACGGAGGCCGGCTTTCGGCTCGTTCCGGTGACGCTGCTCGAAGAGGACCAGGAGCATGTCGTGGTCTCCGGAGCGATCAGTGACAAGGACGACATCGCGGTGAGCGGCATCTCCGCGCTTCGCGGCGTCCTCCTCAAGCTCGGGGCCAGCTAGTCATGCTCGAGCGCCTTGTCGCGTTTGCGCTATCACAACGGCTGTTCGTCGCGCTCGGCGTCCTTGTCGTGATCGGTGCCGGCATGGTCATGTTGCCCAGCCTGCCGATCGACGCCTTCCCGGATGTCTCGCCGGTCCAGGTCAAGGTGATCATGAAGGCACCGGGGCTGACGCCGGAGGAAGTCGAGCAGCGCGTCACGGTCCCGATCGAGCTTGAATTGTTGGGACTGCCGAACAAGAAGATCCTCCGCTCGACGACGAAATACGCGCTTGCCGACGTCACCGTCGACTTCGAGGACGGCACTGACATCTACTGGGCTCGGAACCAGGTGTCCGAGCGACTGGCCAATGTCAGCCGTGACCTGCCGGAGGGCGTGACCGGCGGGCTCGCCCCGATCACCAGTCCGCTTGGCGAAATGTTCATGTTCACCATCGACAGCGCGGACCTGTCGCTGGCCGAGCGACGAAGCCTGCTCGATTGGGTGATCCGTCCGGCGCTGCGGACGGTGCCCGGTGTTGCTGACGTCAACGCGCTCGGCGGCCATGTGCGCGCCTTCGAGATCGTGCCGCTCACCGACGCGCTTGCCGCCCGCGGTATCTCCTATGATCTGTTTCGGCGTGCCATCGACGCCAACAGCCGCAACGATGGTGCCGGCCGGGTCAACCAGGGCGAAGACAGTGCCCTGGTCCGGATCGAGGGTAGCATCCGCGGAATCGAGGATATCCGGCAGATCGTGGTCGATACCAAGGATGGCATTCCGATCCGGGTCAGGGATGTTGCGCGGGTCCAGGTCGGATCCTTGACCCGCTATGGCGCCGTCACGAGTGATGGTCGTGGTGAAACGGTCGAAGGACTTGTTGTCGGCCTGCGCGGGGCCAATGCCCGCCAGCTGGTCAGCGATGTACGGGCGCGCCTCGACGAGCTGAAGCCTTCGCTGCCGCAGGGCGTCAGCATCAATGTGTTCTACGATCGGAGCCGGTTGGTCGACCGCGCGGTTGGCACCGTCATTCGCGCGCTCGGCGAAGCCACAGCCCTGGTGATCGTTCTCCTGCTTCTGTTTCTCGGCAATTGGCGCGCATCGCTGGTGATCGCCTTCAGCCTGCCGCTTGCGATCGTGATCGCCCTGATCGTCATGCGCGCGGTCGGAATGTCGGCGAACCTGATGAGTCTGGGCGGGCTTGCCATCGCGATCGGAATGCTGATCGACGCGCTGGTGGTCGTGGTCGAGAACGTCGTCGGACATCTCAGCCAGGAGCGGGAGGGGACGGCTGCGCCGCTCGTCCATGTCATTTTCCGCTCGGTCTCCGAGGTGCTGCAACCGGTGGCCTCGGGCGTGCTGATCATCATCATCGTCTTCGTTCCGCTGTTGACGCTCCAGGGGCTGGAAGGAAAACTGTTCATTCCCGTTGCGCTCGCGATCATCTTTGCGCTGGCCGGTTCGCTGCTGCTCGCGCTCACCGTCATCCCGGTTGCGACCTCGCTCTTCCTCAAGAGTGCGTCCCATCACGAGCCATGGCTGGTCCGGACCGCCTCGCGGCTCTACGCACCTGCTCTCAGCTGGGCGCTGGGCAACGAGCGCAAGGTCGTCATTGCGGCATTGGCGGCTCTGGTGGCCGCCGCCTATGCCTACACTCACCTCGGCAAGACGTTCATGCCGACGATGGATGAAGGCGACACCATCATCAGCGTCGAGGCACTTCCCTCCATCAATCTCGACGAAATGGTTGCCATCAACACCAGGCTCCAATCGGCTATTCTCGCTCACGTGCCCGACGTCGAGGGAATCGTGGCGCGGACCGGTTCCGACGAGCTCGGCCTGGATCCGATGGGGCCGAATCAGACCGATACATTCCTGGTCCTGAAGCCGGCAGAGCAGCGGAAGGCAGCCGACAAATCGGCCTTGCTCGAGCAGCTGCGGCATGTGCTGGCCAATTTTCCCGGATTGTCGCTCAGCTTCACCCAGCCGATCGACATGCGTGTGCAGGAGATGATCAGCGGCGTCCGCGGTGACGTCGCAGTGAAGATCTTCGGGCCTGATATCGCCAAGCTCAACGAGATTGCGAGCAGGCTCTCGGCCGTTCTGTCCAGCATCGACGGCGCCGACGACGTCTACACCACGCTCAACGAGGGTGCGCAATACTACACGATCGCGGTGAATCGGACAGAAGCGGGACGCCTCGGCCTGAGCGTCGATGCGATCGCCAATTCGCTGCGCACCCAGATCGAAGGTCGCACGATCGGAACGGTGCTCGAAGAAGGACGGCGCACGCCGATCCTGGTCCGCGGCAGCGAGATGACCCGGGAGACACCGACCCTGCTCGCAAGTCTGCCGCTGACGCTGGCGTCCGGCCAGCATGTCGCGCTGTCGCAAGTGGCCCGCATCCGGCGGGTCGACGGTCCTGTCGTGGTCAACCGGGAGAACGGATTCCGCATGAGTGTCGTCCGCGCCAATGTGCGAGGACGCGACATGGTCGGCTTCGTCCAGGCCGCGCAGCAGAAGGTCGCAGCGGAGATCCCGCTGCCGCAGGGTTATCGGGTGAGCTGGGGTGGCCAATTCGAAAATCAGCAACGCGCCGCGGCGCGCCTGTCGATCGTGGTGCCGGTTGCGATCGGCCTGATCTTTGTCCTGCTGTTCACGACTTTCGGCTCGATCCGCCAGGCGCTGCTGGTGTTGGTCAACATCCCCTTTGCCGTGATCGGCGGCGTCTTTGCGCTGGTCCTGACGCGTGAGTATCTCTCGGTGCCGGCCTCGGTCGGTTTCATTGCGCTGCTCGGTATCGCGGTGCTCAACGGCGTCGTGCTGGTCTCTTATTTCAATCAGCTGCGCGCCCGCGGCGTACCCGAAGGGCAGATTGTCATCGAGGGCGCCAAGCGCCGACTCAGGCCGGTCCTGATGACGGCGAGCATCACGGCGCTCGGACTCATCCCCCTGCTGTTTGCGACCGGTCCGGGATCGGAGATTCAGCGACCGTTGGCCATCGTGGTCATCGGCGGGCTCGTCTCCTCGACCGCGTTGACGCTGATCCTCTTGCCGATCCTCTATCGCCGCTTCGGCGGCGTCGCGAAGGAAGCCAAATGAGCGCCGAACGCGTTTGCCTCACGCTGATCGCTGCGCGTTCGCTTCGCAGCGAGCTGTTCGATTATCTCAGCGAGCAAGGCGATCTCGTATCCGGCTTCACCGCAAGCGATGCGGCCGGACACGGTCCCGAGGTGCAATTGCAGAGTGCGGCCGAGCGGGTGAGAGGCCACGCCGATGAGCTGATGGTGCGGACGATCCTTCCGGCGCAAGACGCCATGCAGTTGCTGGCGCGATTGAAGACGGCCTTCGCCGGATCCAGAATTATCTATTGGGTCATTCCTGTCTTGGAATTCGGCGTGATCGACGTCGGTTCTAGCTAAGCTCTTGCTGACCGGCGGTGGTCACGGTTGGCCTCCGAGTGGGATTCATCTCGGGCGTTGTTGAACCTCGCGGGAGACAAGGGCTTCGGCCCGGCGAAAATCGGCGTCGGCGCCGATCTGGTCGCCAAGTTTCGCCTTCATGGCTCCGCGCTCGCGGATCAACAGCGGATTCTTCGGATCAACCTTGATGATCACGTCGAGGTCGGCAATCGCGCGATCGAACTGGCCCTTGCGAGCATAAGCCGCGGCGCGTGCACCAAACGCCGCGAGATAGTCCGGTCTGAGCTGAATGGCGCGATCGAAATCTGCGATGGCACGATCAAACTCGCCCTTGGCCATCAGCGCCACGCCGCGATTATTGATTGCCACATGATAGTCCGGCATCAGGCGGATGGCCTGATCATAGTCCGCGATCGCGCGGTCGACCTCGCCGTTCGACCTGAAGGCCAAGCCCCGATTGTTGTAGGCCGCGACGAGATGGGCGAGCATTCGCTCGCCCGCCTTGATCACTGCGGTGCAGCCCCGGATCGGACGGTCCGAGGACAGTTCTGCGGCCCGCGCGCAGGAATCCCAGTCGTCTTCGTTCACGGCCAATGCGGCCGGCGCACAAGCAACGACGATTGCAGCCGCCATGATCGCTCCAGCCAGAGCAGACCGGGGCGGTCTTCTGCGATCCGTTCGCTCCGTTCTCGATGGTGTCAGAGCCGGCGCCCTGCCGATTGCGGCTGGCGCGACCGCGGCAGACGTGGACAAAGCGATACTCCGGAAAACACAGCTCGTTTTGAATCGGTAGGCATTATGACAGGTCGGAGCTGACAGCTGGCTGATATGAGGCAACGGCTTCCTGTCAGCGCGTCTCATCCCCGAGCTGAAAGCGGCGGCCCGTCAGCTTCGTTCGCCAGTAGGGCTTGAGCAGCTCCAACGCGAAAAGAATCAGCACGGCCGAGGCAATCGCGATCCCGAGATCGTCGAGATGCAGCGCACCGAACCGGAACAGCTCCCGCAAGGCGGGAACGCTGAGACAAAGGCCGAGGATGACGCAAACGCCAAGCAGGATCGAGAGCAGCGCCAGGTTGGGGCGAAGCAAGGCGAGCCTGAGAGACGAGCTGAACGAGCGGTTCACCAGGATCAGGCTGAAAATGCCGGCAATCAAAGCAACAAATGTGAGCGCCCGTACCTCGTCGTCGGGCATGCCGTTCCTCGATGCAAAGATGAACATGGCTCCAGCCATCCCAAACACGAGGGCGCCCTGCAGTGCTCCCCATGCCATCAACGGAAGCGGCAACAGCCGTGCGGTCGGCGAGCGCGGCGGCCGGCGCATCACATCCTCCTCCTCTGTTTCAGCTTCGAAGACCAGAGAGCAGACGGGGTCGATGACCAACTCGAGAAAGGCGATGTGGATAGGACTGAAAATGATCGGCAATCCGAGCAGCAGCGGCAGCAGAGCGAGGCCTGCGATGGGCACATGCACCGCGACGATGAAGCTCATTGCCTTGCGCAGATTGTCGTAAATGCGGCGCCCTAGTCGGATTGCCGTGACGATCGATCCGAAATCGTCGTCCAGCAGCACAATGGAGGAGGCCTCGCGGGCGACATCGGTGCCGCGTCCGCCCATGGCGATGCCGATATGGGCCGCCTTCAGCGACGGCGCATCGTTGACGCCATCGCCGGTCATGGCGACGATTTGCCCATCTGCTTTCAGCGCCTCCACGATGCGCAGCTTTTGTTCGGGCACGATCCGGGCAAATATGGTCGCGCTCCGCACGCGCGGGACCAGCGCCGTCGCGTCCTGCCTGTCGATCATTTCACCGGTCACAGCCTCGTTCGCGGCAATGCCGGCCTGGCGCGCGATCGCAACAGCCGTTGCCGGATAGTCGCCCGTGATCATCACGATCCTGATGCCGGCCGCCTGACATTGCTGCACGGCGGCTGGAACGCTTGCGCGCAGTGGGTCGGCAAAGCCGACCAGCCCGAGCAGTCTGAACGCGAAGTCGGCGGGTGTGTCGGGCAGCTCTGCTCCGGCATGCTCGGCCTGCGCGACAGCGAGGACACGCATGCCGTCCGCGGCCATGCTCTCGACTGCAGCCTCGAGTTCAGCGCTTTCGCTCTTCGAGCGCCGGCACAGCCGGCCAATAGCTTCGGGAGCACCCTTCGCGGCCACGATCATCGGCTCGCCGTCTGTCGACGTCCAAATCTGTGTGACCGCCAGAAGCTCCGGTCGCAGGCCATAGGCCTTCACCAGCCTTGCGTCGGAGGGTGGCGAATGACCTTCTTGCCCAGAGAGGTCGTTTGAAAGCGCGTGGAGTGCCCTTTCCATCGGATCGAAGGCCTCCGGCGCGCTCGCCAGCACGCCATAGGCCACGAGTTGCTGAAAGCTTTGCTTGGCCGGGCCAGGATCGCCGGACCGCCATGCGCCATCGCCCGTTCGCAGTTCGACCACGGACATTCGATTTTCGGTCAGCGTTCCGGTCTTGTCCGTGCACAGTACGGTCGCCGATCCCAGCGCTTCGATCGCCGTTGAGCGGCGGGTCAGCACCCGTGCGCGGGAAATGCGCCAGGCGCCCATCGCCATGAACACTGTGAGCACCACCGGAAACTCTTCCGGCAACATCGACATGCCGATCGTAATGCCCGCTAACAGCGCTTCCAGCCAGCCGCCGCGGAACAGTCCGTAAAGGACCATGACCACCAGGCTGATCGCACCACCACCCATCGCAGCCAACCGGACCAGATTGCGGGTCTCGGTCTGCAAACGCGGTGGCTCGGGCGCGAGCCCGTGGAGGAGCTGTCCGATCCTGCCCATCTGGCTGTTGGCGCCGGTGGCCAGGATCTCAGCGGTGCCGCTGCCGCGCACCACGAGCGAGCCCGAATAGACGTAGGGCGAATCCTCGCCGCCCGGAGCGGGCATCGTTCGCGCTGCGTGTGGCGACACGCGCTTGCCGACCGGAACGGACTCTCCGGTCAGCAAGGATTCATCGGTTTGCAGATCCCGCGCCTCGAGCAGCAATGCGTCCGCCGGAACCCGGTCGCCCTCGGTCAGAAGGATGAGATCGCCGCGGACCACGTCGCGTCCTGCGATGCGCTTGCGCACGCCATCGCGGATCACCAATGCGCGCGGGCTTGCCAGGTTGCGCAGCGCATCGAGCACCCGCTCGGTCCTGCTCTCCTGAACCACGGTAATCACGATCGACAGCATCGCGAAGACAAGCAGGATCAGCGCCTCCTTGACGTCTCCGAGCAGGAGATAGATGGCGCCGCCACCGATCAGGAGCGCGAACATCGGCTCCCGAAGCACTTCGAGCACGATACGGAGCGGCGTCCGACGCTCCGTCTGAGGCAGTTCGTTGGGGCCTTCGGCGGCAAGCCGCGCCTGGGCTTCGCTTTCGCTGAGACCGGCCAGGTGGATCAGTGAACGGTCATCATTCTTCATCTTACTACCATTTCGGAGGTCGGCCGGGCACAGCTACGGTGCGGTTTGCGATCGCGGTGCCACGCGCACGCCTGAGGTGACACGGTCGCTGGGATAGACAATGACGGTTTCGCCTTGGGTCAATCCGGAGGTGATCGCTGCAAACCGACCCGAGCGGCGAAGCACCTCGACGCTGCGGAGCTCGGCATGGCCGCTTTTGACGGCGTAGACGCTCCATTGATCGCCGCGGCGAAACAGGGCTCCGGCCGGAACGATGGTCGCGTCATCCCTCGCGAACACAACGATCTGCGTGTCGACCTGGTAGGCATCGCCGAGCCGTGCCCACTGCTCCGCAGGTGAGATGATGTCGACCAGGACGTTGACCCGTTGTTCTTCGACGCCGAGAGTCGAGATCTTGGTGAAGGCTGCCGGCTCGACCCGGCGGACACGTCCGGACAGCGGCTCCGGCCGGCCCCAATGAATGATCGTCACTTCCGCCCCGGGTCGGATCTCGACGGCGTCCGTGCTCAGGACATCCACCACGATTTCGAGATCGTGCGGATCGCCGACCTCCAGGAGCGGTGTTCCCGGCTGGACGATCGTTTCGCTTTCCTGTGCCACCTTCAGAACCACTCCGGCAATCGGCGCCGTGACGCTCCAGCTCTCCGGAGCCTCATTCAGATTGGTGTTGCTTGCATACCGGGCCAACAAGGCGCGCATCTGGCTCAGCTCGTGTTCGGCAGCATGGTCGAGAAGCTCCGCGGCGCGCAGGTCCCGGTCCGCTGTCCGCACAGTGAGCTCGGCATGCTCCAGTGCCTGAGTCGTCGCAGCACCGCGCCCCGCCAGCGTCCGCGTCCGCGCCAGGTCTGCGTTCGCCTGGTCGCTCTGGGCGCGCGCCCGCTCGACAACCGCCTTGGCACGCCCCTCATTGGCCTCCGCCGTGCCAAGCCGCTCCTCGACTTCGTGACGGGTGCGGGGATCCATCAGCGGTGCGGGCGAAGGCGTGATGGTCGCAACGGCATCATCAGACTTGATCTGGTCTCCAGCCTTGAAGTGGATACGTCCAAGCCGGCCGGCGAGCGGTGCTGCCACTACGTAGCGCTCGCGAACCCGGGTCTTGCCGTCTTCATCGACGGTGGCGACAAACCGGCCCTTGGCGACGACCGCCGTCTCGACCGGTATCGCGCCCGGCATCACCGCCCAGGCGACCAGCGCCGCCACCGCGATGAAGGTCCCGGCGATCGCGATGCGTCGGACGGCCACGTGCATGCTCATTCCCTTGTCTTGAGGGCTGCGACCAGGTCGAGCTGGTCGACGCGCCTGCGGACGATAGCTGCACTTGCCGCGGCAGCAACGAGGACGACGCCGGCTGCGATCAGATACGTCCGAGGTTCGATGACCGGGGGTATCTGGAAGCTTTCGTTGGAATGGAAGCGGGCAATCAACGCGATGATCTCATGTGACAGTGCGAGCCCGATCGGAATCGCGAGCGCGATCTCGGCGGCGAATTCGACGAACAGCATGCTTGCGACCTCGCCGCGACTGAAGCCGAGCACGCGCAGGCTCGCAAGCTCCCAGGCGCGTTCCTGCAGGCTGATCCGGGCGCTATTGTAAACCACGCCCACCGTGATGATCCCGGCGAAGACGGTGAGAATGCCGGCGCTGACGAAGACCAGTCCCGCGATCTTCTCCAGGAATGACGACAGTACGGAGCCCTTCATCGATACGGATTCGATCGTGGGGAGTTGCTTCAATCTTCGCCCCAAGGCCGGCAGCGCGGTCGGCTCGACATACAGGCTGGCGGCGGACACTGTGGCCCCTTCAACGGTCAAGTGGTTGAGCGTGCCGATATCCATGTAGGATGCCATCCCGATCGATTCATCGACCGTCGCGCTGACCGGTAGGTCGCGCTTCAGGCGGCGGCCTTCCATGGTCTCGACGGTGATCACGTCACCTGGCGTCACCGCGAGTCGTTCGGCCAGCCGCCGCGTCAGGGTAATCCCATCAGGGGCAGCGGCAATCGGTCGCAGCGCCGCGTCGTGCGGCCGGCGCAGCTGGTCGGCGGCCGATAGACCGATCACCGAGGTCAGATAGCTGTGCTGTCCGGCCCGCAGCCGCACCGGGACAATGCGTTGTCCTTCGACGGTCAGAACGCCGGGCAGGCGCGCCAGATCGCGGAGGATGACCCGGTCCATGGGATGCGGAAACGTGATGCCAACATTGCCGCGTTCGATCAGGTTGAACTGAAGATCGATCATTTGGTCGATGGCGTCGCGCCAGAAGATGCCAAGCACCATCATGGGGACGGCAAAAGCAACCCCGATCACAGTCAGCAGCGATCGGAACGGCCGTCCGGCCATATTCCGCAGCATCATTATCCAGCGGGCAGTCATCGCCTTATCCGGCAGAAGCGCCTCGATGAGAGAGCGGCGAAATCCAAGCGGCATGGCCGGCCGCATCGCAACCGCCGGGGCCAGGCCGACGACATCGCGTAAAGCCGTCAGAACGCCCAGCGACCCTGCGGCGAGACTGATCGCGACGCCTGCAACAATGGACCAGAGCGTCAGTCTGAATGGGAGATCTGGCAGCCGGAAAAAGCCGTGATAGCTCGCCATCATCGCTTCCCCGAAGCCCAGGCCGGCCGCGGTGCCGAGCACCGATCCGATCAGCACAATGACCAGGACGAGCTTCAGATAATGCAGCGCCAGCGTGATGGTCGGAAAGCCCAGAGCCTTCAATGCCGCGATTTGCTCGCGCTGAGCACCGACCAATCTGCCGAGCGCGCTGTTCAGAAGGAATGCCGCGACACCAAAGAAAATAAACGGGATGGTGATGGACATCACCCTCTGCTGGTTCAGTTCGTCCTGAAGGAAGCGATTGGAGGGCTGATCCCGGCGCCCGATGGCCCCGACCGAGCCATAGGGATCAAGCAGCCGGTCCAGCTCTTCGATCACCGGCTGGGGATTGACGTCGGGTGCCAGGGAAATGACCGCGTCATTGAAGGCCGCCTTCATGTCAAAAGCCGCCTCGGCCGCGCGGCGCTCGACCCAAAGGATCGCGTAAAGACGGTCGTCCGGAATGGGCAGCCCCGGTTTGACCGCGTAGATATATTCCGGCGACAGCGCGATTCCTGAGACACGAAAGCTCTGGATCTTGCCGTTGAGCAGCACGCGGACCTCGTCGCCCGGCTTCACGCCGTTCGCCTCGGCAAAGGCCTCGTTGATGACCGCGTCCCTTGGCGAGCCCGGTTCAGGCGCCGTGCCGCTGCGAAAATATAGCCGCGCCAGCTGTTCGTCACCGGCTTGGTTCAGAGACACCATCCGCGCCGACACGGGCTGTGATGCAGCCGGCCAATCGATGATGACTTCGCGCACGATACGCGGCTCGACGGCAACAACGCCCGGAATGGCGCTGAGCCGCGGCACGATCGACAATGGTGCGCGCTTGAGCGTCACGAAAATCTCCGGAAATCGGGCGGACGCGTAGAACTGCTCGCAAGCAGAACGCAAGGACACGTAGGTCGAGACCGAACCGACAAAGACCGCCACGCCGGCTGCGACGAGCAGCGCGATCGTCAGCACTTGACCGCGCATGGCGCTGATGTCGCGCCACAGTTTGCGGTCCAGCAGGCTCACCAGTGCACCTCGTCGGCAGAGAGCCGGCGCGCATTGCGCTCCTCGCCCACGATCCGTCCACCGCCGAGCCGGAGCACGCGGTCGGCCATGCCGGCAATGGCGGCGTTATGGGTGATGATGATGATCGTGGTGCCAAACCTCTCATTTGCGCGTGCGATTGCCGCCAGAACTACTTTGCCCGTCTCGTAGTCCAGCGCGCCCGTCGGCTCGTCGCAGAGCAGCACGTCCGGCGATTTCACGATCGCGCGGGCGACGGCAACGCGCTGCTGCTCGCCGCCGGACAGTTGAGACGGAAAGTGGTCGATGCGGTGCTCGAGACCGACCAGCTTGATCACCTCGAGCGGATCGAGCGGCCTTTCGGCGATCTCTTTCACCAGCGCGACGTTCTCCTGCACGGTGAGGCTCGGAATCAGATTATAGAATTGAAAGACGAAGCCGACATGTTCGCGCCGATACCGTGTCAGTTCGGCATCATCTGCCCCGACCAGATCGTGATCGCGCCAGTGCGCATCGCCCGAGGTCGGGCTGTCCAGGCCGCCAAGGATGTTCAGCAGCGTCGATTTTCCTGAGCCCGATGGTCCAAGCAGCACGACGAATTCGCGTTCGAAGATATCGAGGTCGACGTCCCGCAAGGCGTGCACATCGACGTCGCCCATGTGATAGGTCTTTGAGAGGCGCCGAGCGCGGAAGACTGGCGTTGCGGCCAGCGACTCGCCAGCTACGGCCGATCCGATCGCGCATTGGCCTGGCTTGTCCGTGGTTCCCATGTACGTGGTTCCCATGAGCCTCACGTCAGCGCGGTGGCTTTGGGGTTGACGGCCACACGCGGCGTTCCCCGAGCAACCCCTCGATGTAGACCGTATTGACCAGAACCAGCAGCACTACCGCGAGCGGGGCTGCTAGCAGCACGCCGAACGGACCCAGTAGCAGCCCGAAAACGAGGGTCGCGAACAGGGTAAGGACCGGCGGCAGCTCGACGGCTTCTGCCTGCACCAACGGCGTAATGAGATTGCCTTCGATGAAATGAATTCCGGCGTAGAGCGCGATGACGTAGGCGGCCAGCATCGGCCCCTGCATCGCGGCCATGAGGATGGCGGACACCGACGCCAGGATCGGCCCGACATAGGGAATGAAGGCAAATAGACCGGAGATCATCCCGAGTGCGATCGGCGCGGCAACGCCGAGCGCGAAGAGGCCGATGGTGGTCAACGTGCCAACCACCGCCATCGTGACCGACTGGCCAACCAGCCATCGCCGTAGAGTCGTTCCCAGAAGATCGAGGACATCGCGGCTCCGCTCGCGATTCTTCGCCGGGACCAGCCGCAACAGGGCCTCGACATACCGCATCGGCTGGATCGCCAGGTAAATCGCAGCGAACAGCAACACGGCGGCATAGGCGCCCGCCCGGAAAACCGAGCCGAAGAGAGCCGCGATATAGCCAGCGGCCTGCCCGGTTGCGGTGCCGAGATTCACATCCTGCACACGGCCGAGCAGCCAGATGCCCAGAGAGCTCGAACCAAACTCGCGGGCGATCTCCGAGAGGCTCTGCGGCAGATCCTTGGCCAGCACGCTGAATTGCGCCGAGATCTGCGCTCCGAACAGCCAGCCGATCGCCCCGACGGATCCGGCGAGCGCAGTGACGACCGGCAGCACCGCCCAATGGTCCGGCAAGCCGGTCCTGCGGCCGAGTTCATGCGCCAAGCCTCGCAGCAGGAGCGCCAGCAGCGCGGCGCCGAAAGCCAGGACCACGACCTCCGACAGTTTCCAGATGGCGATCAGCGATGCGCCGGCAAGGCACACCAGAAGGAGCCGGCGGGCAAAGCTATCCGAAGCGGTCTGCTCCATTTCGTCGCGCAACAGGGCACTTCCTCACTTGTTCCATGCTGTTCGCAGCATCGCACTCGTCCCACGTGAGAAACCAACAAATGGGAATTGTCGCTTGACGCGGATCAAACCTCCGCCCGCAGCGCGATCTATTTTCCCCGCAGGAGGACCAGAACATGGATTCTCAAGGAGCAAGCCAAGAACTAAGCCATGAACCAGGCCATGAGTACGGCCCGGTCGCAAAGCTGTTGCATTGGACCACCGTCGCCTTTGTCGCCGTGGTCTGGGCTTTGGGGACGTTTGGCGACGAGCTTCCTCGGGGGAGTGTGCGGGATACGGGACTGCTCGCTCACATGTGGATCGGGTTGGTTATTCTCCTGATCGCCGCAGTGCGGATCCCGTGGCGCATGGCAAATCCGCCTCCGAAGGTCACTCCGACGGAATTCGGAAGGTGGCTCATCGAATGGACTGACCCGGTCTCGCGCGTCATGCATTATGCGCTCTATGCGTTGCTGATTGCGGTCCCGATCTGCGGAATCGCGCTGCAATTTGCAAAGGGGCATGCCCTTCCGATTTTTGGGCTCGTCGAAATTCCGTCGCCCTGGCTCGCCGACAAGGCATTCGCTCATACGGTCAAGGAGGCGCACGAAATCTTGGCCAATGTTCTTTTGGCCTTGGCAGCCTTCCATATGGCCGCGGCTGTCGTCCATCATGTTGTCTTCGGCGACGATACCCTGCGGCGTATGCTGCCGCATCTGCGCAACGTACAAGGGGAGCCGCGCTAAACGTCCAGTGTCACCGTCACCGGGACGTGGTCCGACGGCCGTTCCCAGCTGCGCGCGTCACGCAGGATGCGGAAGTCGCTGACCTGATCTTTCAGCGCGCGCGACACCCAGATGTGGTCGAGCCGGCGGCCGCGGTCGCCCACGGTCCAATCCGCCGCGCGATAGCTCCACCACGTATAGACCTTTTCCGATTGTGGGATGCGCTCGCGCGCCACGTCGAACCATTCGCCTTGTGCCTGCGCTGCCAGCAGCTTCTCGCATTCGATCGGGGTGTGCGACACCACCTTCAGGAGCTGCTTGTGCGACCAGACGTCGTTCTCATACGGCGCCACGTTGAGGTCGCCGACCAGGATGTGGCGGTCGTCGCCGCGCGGATGCAACGGCTCGCAGGCCTTCATCTCGTCGAGAAATTGCAGCTTGTGCTCGAATTTCGGATTGAGCGCGGGATCGGGAATGTCGCCGCCGGCGGGCACATAGAAATTGTGCAGCACCACGGGCTTCGCAAGCTGCGCCTTTTCTCCGAAGGATACGGAGATGTGGCGCGAGTCGATCTTGTCGCAGAAGGTCCTGACATCGGTGCTCTCGAACGGCCATCTCGAGATCACCGCGACGCCGTGATAGCCCTTCTGCCCGTTCAACGCGATGTGCTCATAGCCGAGCCGGCGGAAGCGCTTCAGCGGAAAGGCGTCATCGATGCACTTGGTCTCCTGCAGGCAGAGCACATCGGGCCTGACTGACTTGATGAATTTGGCGACCAGATCGATGCGCAGGCGCACCGAATTGATATTCCAGGTGGTGAGGACGAGACGCATGGGAGGGGCGTCATAGCATGGAATATGGCGGAGTCTGCCCTCCTTAAGCGACGCGCAGGCGGACAGAGACGGCCGCGGCGAGGCGGCGCGCCGCTTATCCCCAATTCTTCACAGGTCGGTTGACCGAGCGGACAGGTTGGCGCCCGCGGATCAGCCCGGCGGCGTGGACGGATAAGTGGTGAAGTCGATCTTGAACATGCCCGGATCGAGCTTCTTGGTCGCGTCGAGATTGTAGACCGCAACCGTGGTGTCATAGCCCTGCGGGTCGGTGACGGTCCACTGCTTCAACTGGCCGTCCTTGGCGCCGATCATCAGCAGCAGCCGGCTGGTCCCGATCAGCGCCTGCTTCTCCTCGATCGTGATGCTGATGTACATGTCGTCGGCCGAGACCGCGATCACGTTGGTGTCCTTCAACAGGTCGATGCGATCAGAGAGCAGATAGCGCAGCGGCGTCTGCGACAGCGGATAGACGTCCTGGGTTGCGAGGTTGCGGTCGCGCACCACGAGCGAGGAGCCGTCGGCGATGATGTCGATCGGCGTCGGCGGATCATATTCGAAGCGCACCTTGCCCGGCTTCTGGATGTAGAAATCGCCCTTCACCTTGCTGCCGTCGGGCCCGACCTGGACGAAATTCCCCACCAGGGTCTGCAGCGAGGACAGATAGGCACTGACCCTTGCGGCCTGCGCCTTCTGGTTGGCATCGAAGGTGGTGAAGATGCTGGCCGGAACGTTGCGCCGCGGATCGGGAATGACCGGGTTCGGCGGCACGGTCTGCGTGGTGCCGGTGGTCTGCGGACCGCGCTGGCCCTCGGACGCGCTCAGCTGGGTTCCATCGCGCCCCTTCGGCGCGGCCTTCGGGGTTGGAACCGACTGCGCGGCGCAATGGCCGGCGGCGCTCGTCAGGGCGGCAACGAGGAGCGCCACGAGCGTCATGCCGGCGGGGCTTGGCGCGATGCGCACCGCGGATGGCGACGGAATTGAGTTGTTCGAGACTGGGCTGTTCAAAACGACGTCCTGAGGTTTTCCGCGTTTCTAGCTCGGTTCGGGTGCGCCGCGTGATCGTAATTGCGTGAAGAATAAGGGACTCATGAGGCTAGGTTGGGGCCGCCACGCTAGAATCCGCCCTCTTCCTCCGGCACCAGGATCTCGCGCTTGCCGGCGTGGTTGGCCTGGCCGACGATTCCCTCTTGTTCCATCCGCTCCATCAGCGAAGCGGCCTTATTATACCCGATCTGCAGCCGCCGTTGAATGTAGCTGGTGGAGGCCTTGCGATCGCGTTTGACGATGGCCACGGCCTGGGTGAACAGGTCGTCGCCGCCGCCACCGCCCATGCCGGTGGCGTCGAACACGGCGCCGTCCTCCTCGCTCGGCTCTTCCGCGGTGACCGCCTCGAGATATTCCGGCGAACCCTGCGTCTTGAGATGGCGGACGACCTTCTCGACCTCCTCGTCGGAGCAGAACGGACCATGGACGCGGCTGATGCGGCCGCCGCCGGCCATATAGAGCATGTCGCCCTGGCCGAGCAGCTGCTCGGCGCCCATTTCGCCCAGGATGGTGCGGCTGTCGATCTTGGAGGTGACCTGGAAGGAGATGCGGGTCGGGAAGTTGGCCTTGATGGTGCCGGTGATGACGTCGACCGACGGCCGCTGCGTCGCCAGGATCACATGCAGGCCGGCGGCGCGCGCCATCTGCGCCAGCCGCTGCACCGCGCCTTCGATGTCCTTGCCGGCGACCATCATCAGGTCGGCCATCTCGTCGACGATGATGACGATATAGGGCAGCGGATCGAGATCGAGCTTCTCTTCCTCGTAGATCGCCTTGCCGCTCTCCTTGTCGAAGCCGGTGTGCACCGTGCGCGTGATCTCTTCGCCCTTGTTGCGGGCCTCCGCAAGCCGCGCATTGTAGCCGTCGATGTTGCGCACGCCGAGCTTGGCCATCTTCTTGTAGCGCTCTTCCATCTCGCGCACCGCCCATTTCAGGGCGACGACGGCCTTCTTCGGATCGGTGACGACCGGCGTCAGCAGATGCGGGATGCCGTCATAGACCGAGAGCTCGAGCATCTTCGGGTCGACCATGATCAGGCGGCACTGGTCGGGCCGCAGACGGTAGACCAGGCTCAGGATCATGGTGTTGATGGCGACCGATTTGCCCGAGCCGGTGGTACCGGCAATCAGCATATGCGGCGTGCGGGCGAGATCGATGATGATGGAGTCGCCGCCGATATTCTTGCCGAGGCACAGCGGCAGCTTGGCAACGCTCTCGGTGGCTTCCTTCGCCACCAGCAGCTCGCGCAAGTAAACCTTTTCGCGATGCGCGTTCGGCAGCTCGATGCCGATCGCATTGCGGCCCGGCACCACCGCGACGCGCGCCGACAGCGCGCTCATCGAGCGGGCGATATCGTCGGCGAGACCAATGACGCGGGACGATTTGATGCCGGGCGCCGGTTCAAGTTCGTAGAGCGTGACCACCGGGCCCGGATTGGCTTTGACGATCTCGCCGCGCACGCCGAAATCCTGCAGCACGCCTTCGAGCGCGCGCGAATTGGCTTCCAGCTCGCTCTTCGAGAGCGGCTGACGGTCGGCGGCCTTCGGCGCCGCGAGCATCGAGACCGAGGGCAGCTCGTATTTCTCGGACTTGCGGCTGGGCTTCGGCGCAGGCTTCTTGCGTGGGGCGCGCGCGGCCGGCGCCTCCTCCTCTTCTTCCTCCTCCTCGTCCTCGATCTCCTCCTCGTCGTCCTCGTCCGCCATTTTCGGCGCCAGGCTCGCCTGGCTGCGGCCGCCAAGCTTGGGCTCGTTGCGTTTGATCCCGGCGCGGGCCTGCGGCCCGCTCGAGACGAAGGCGCGATAGGCGGTGGCCAGGAACCAGACGATCCGCGCTTTCGCGCTCATGATGGCGTGGAAGACGAAGCCGAGCCGAACGGCGCCCTTGTCGTCCTCCTCGTCCGGATCGGCCAGAGGCGTGTCGTCTTCCTCATCCGCGCCCAGCTCATCCTCGCTTTGCCGCGCCCCCAGGCCGCCGGCGACCAGCAGCGCGGTGAGCATCGCAAGGCCAAAAAGGCTGCCGAGCACCAGGCGATAGACCAGGCCGGGCGGACCGAACACGACCGCAGGCGCCCGCACCAGCGCATCGCCGACGACGCCGCCAAGTCCGGTCGGCAGCGGCCAGGCAGCCGAGCGCGACCAGCAGCTCGCAAAGCCGGCCGCGATCACCACACAGAGAATCCAGGCGCCGAAGCGCAGCGCTTCCCGATCGAACGGCCGGTGGGTCAGCATCCGCCAGCCGCGGATCGCGAGCGGCAGGATCACCATGATGGCGCCCAGGCCGAGGATCTGCATCAAAAGATCAGCCCCGATCGCGCCGGGATAGCCGACGATGTTGCGGATCGGCCGCGAGGTGGCGTGGCTGAGGCTCGGGTCCTGCACCGACCAGGTCATCAGCGCCGCGGTGGCGACGCCGGAGATCGCGATCAACACCAGGCCGATGAGCTCGCGCAGCCGCCGCACCAGCGCGTCGCGGATCGACGTCGGCAGGTGATTGACAAGGGGAATGACTCGTTCGATCGCCGGCATGCTCATCTGCCCCGCAGACCTAACCCAGAACCTCGACCAGCCGGTGCAAGGCCTCGCCGGTGGATTCGCTGTCGGCCACCAGCGCCAGCCGGATATAGCCGTTGCCAGGGTTGAAACCATCGGCCTGCGGCTGCGCCAGATAGCTGCCGGGCACGACCCGAACTCCGGCGTCGCGATAGAGTTTCACCGCCGAGGTGATATCGCCACCGCGATCGGAGACATCCAGCCAGACACAGAAGCCGCCGGCCGGACGCTTGTAGCCATAACGGTTGCCGAGAATCTGATCGGCGAGATCGAACTTGAGGCGATACAGCCGGCGGTTCTCCTCGACATGCGCCTCGTCGCCATAGGCTGCGACCGCGACATGCTGCAGCGGCACCGGCACCTGGGGCGCCGCGACATTGCGCAACTCGTGAAAGACGCCGAGAAAGCGCTTGTCGCCGGCAGCGAAGCCGATCCGCATGCCCGGCACGTTGGAGCGCTTCGACAGCGACTGGAAGGCGATCACGTTGCTGTAATCAGGGCCGGCCTGTTCGAGCACGCTGCCCGGCGCCGTCAGCGTATAGATCTCCGAATAGCATTCGTCGCTGAAGATCATGAAGCCGAAGCGATCGGCGAGCCGTTTCAGCTTGCGGAAGTAATCCGGTGTCGCCACCGCGCCTTGCGGATTGGCGGGCGAGGCGATGTAGAACGCCACGGTGCGCGCAAGCACGGCGTCATCGAGCGCATCGAGGTCCGGCAGGAATCCGGTCTCGGGCGTGGTCGGCAGATAGATCGGCTCGCAGCCCGCGGTGCGCGCGCCGACGCCATAGACCGGGTAGAACGGATTCGGCATCAGGATCGCCGGCCGGCCGCGGCGCGGGCCGACATGGCGAAGCGCGGCGTGAGCGGCGAAGAACAGACCTTCGCGGCTGCCGTTGAGCACCAGGACTTCGCTCTCGGGATCAAGCGGCCGCGGCAGCACAAAGCGGCGCGACAGCCATTGCGAAGCGGCCCGGCGGAACGGCTCGATGCCCTTGGCGGCCGGGTAGCGGCCGAAGGCTGCGATATGCTGCGCCAGCACCGGGCCGACAAAATCCGGAACCGGATGCTGCGGCTCACCGACAGCGAGCGTAATCAAAGGCTTGCCCGGACTATAGGGCGATAGGAGTTCGGTCAGCCGCACAAACGGCGAGCGTTCGCTCTCCGAATGGCCGGCGCCCACGGGCGCGGGGGATGAAGCGGTCATTGCCATACGTCAACGCGCCAATACTGTTGAAGCCGCCGATCGCCCCCGTTCACTATTGGAGCGGATGGAATCACCATAGATAAGGCGAGGTTAAGACGCGATTAACCATCGGAGCCAACCGTGGTTTTGCTCGCTTTTGCCGGTCCGATCCAGAGGTTTTTTCGCAACAGCGGCCGACATTGTGACGGCGGCTGAACGGAAGGCGCCGGCTCTCGCGGCAAAAATCTTGGATCGTGCCTCGGACGTCACATGTCGGGCTGGCCCCGTATTCATCTCGTGGACGGCAAGTGTGGGCACATCGCTAGCCGCACGCACCGTGCTCACCTCGCCCCCGCTCGTCGCGGCCCCGTAAGAACGGGGAGAGGGAGCTCGCCGTCACTCGAGGAGAGAGCGGTTGCAATCACGTGCTCCGCGGCGAAATACGTTCGACTGAAGCACGAGCGTGGTCAGCTGCTCGGCGTCGTGCACGTGAATAAGAAACCGCGCCTGCGCTTATAGTCCTATCAGCAGGACGGAAGGCCCGTGTCGCTAGCGTCGGCAATCGTTGAATAAACGGCGGCCCGGTGCGCCGGAATGAATGGGAATCAGTGCGCACCGGGCCTACCCGAACTACTTGGGGGCGCTAGTTCGGATGACGAGACCCTAGCACCACAGTTTTTCCGGCGTGTTGCCGGCATTCTAAGATTTATAGAGATTGATTTCCAAAGCCTGCAAATGCGCCGAGCCGGGTCTAATTGCTTAATCGAGATGTCTCCGGCGATGTGCCGCAGGTTTGTGCGGGCCGCCACCGACACATCTACAAGCCGGCGCCGTTCTCGCCTGCCGAAGGTTTCTGATGAGAAACACTTAGTCACGCTCGGTATCATCCGAAATTTCGCGAAATCAACTCGGCGCATACTGACCATCTTTCCATTGCATCACCGATTCCGAAGGCGTGTGCCGGCGCAGATCGCGTCGCATCCGCTCACGGATTGAGAATGCGAAAGAGCCTCGATGACTGGTCTGACACTGCGGGGGGGCGTGCTCGCCCTGATCATGTTCGCCATGCCGGTGGTTGCACCGCTCGCAGCAATCGCAGCCTCCGGGCCCGCCGCAGCGCAGACCGTGGCCTCGATCACGGTGGAGGGCAACCGGCGCGTCGAGGCCGAGACCATTCGTTCCTATTTCAAGGCGGGACCGAACGGAACGCTTGATGCCGGCCAGGTCGACGACGGCCTGAAGGCGCTGATCGAAACCGGCCTGTTCCAGGACGTGAAGATCAATCGCCAGGGCGGCCATCTCGTTGTCAGCGTGGTCGAGAACGCGGTGATCGGCCGCGTCGCCTTCGAGGGCAACAAGAAGATCAAGGACGAGCAGCTCTCGGCCGAGGTGCAGTCGAAGCCGCGCGGCACCTTCTCACGGCCGATGGTGCAGTCGGACGCACAGCGCATCTCCGAGATCTACCGCCATTCCGGCCGTTACGACGTGCGCGTCACGCCTGAAATTATCGAGCAGCCGAACAATCGGGTCGATCTGGTGTTCACGATCGAGGAGGGCGGCAAGACCGCCGTCAAGTCGGTCAACTTCGTCGGCAACAATGCGTTCTCCGCGGCACGGCTGCGCGACGTGATCAAGACTCACGAGACCAACTGGCTCAGCTTCCTTGGCGGCAACGACATCTATGATCCGGACCGCGTCGAGGCCGACCGTGACCTGATCCGCCGCTTCTATTTGAAGAACGGCTATGCCGACGTGCAGGTGGTGGCTGCGCTGACCGAGTATGACCCGGAGCAGAAGGGGTTCCTGGTCAGCTTCAAGATCGACGAGGGTCAGCAATACCGGGTCGGCTCGGTTCAGTTTCAGTCCTCGATTGCCGCGCTCGACGGCAACTCGCTGCGCAGCCTGTCGCGCGTCAGCATCGGCTCGCTCTATAATGTCGAGCAGGTCGAGAAATCGGTCGAGGAGATGCAGATCGAGGCCTCGCGACGCGGCTTCGCCTTTGCCGTGGTGCGTCCGCGTGGCGACCGCAATTTCGAGGCGCACACCGTGTCGATCGTGTTCACGGTCGACGAAGGGCCGCGCACCTATATCGAGCGCATCACCATTCGCGGCAACACCCGCACGCGGGATTATGTGATCCGGCGCGAGTTCGACATCGCGGAAGGCGATGCCTATAACCGCGCGCTGGTCGACCGCGCCGAGCGGCGGCTGAAGAATCTGGACTTCTTCAAGAACGTCAAGATTACGACCGAGCCGGGCTCGTCCAGCGATCGCGTGATCCTGGTGGTCGATCTTGAGGAGAAATCGACCGGCGACTTCTCGGTCTCGGGCGGCTATTCGACCACGGATGGCGCGCTGGCCGAGGTTTCGATTTCCGAGCGCAACTTCCTTGGCCGCGGCCTGTTCGCCAAGGCGTCGGTCTCTTATGGCCAATACAGCCGCGGCGTGTCGCTGTCCTTCGTCGAGCCCTATCTGCTCGACTACCGGATCGCCCTGGGTCTCGACGTGTACTACAAGCAGCAGCTCGCCAACAGCTATACCAGCTACGGCGTCACCACGATCGGCTTCAGCCCGCGGCTCGGCTTCCAGCTGCGCGAGGATCTCTCGCTACAGCTGCGCTATTCGCTGTATCGCCAGGAAATCTCGCTGCCGTCGTACTATCAGAACTGCAACAACAATCCGAACAACACCCTGCTCGCCTTCAACCCAACGCCGGCCTATATCGCCAACGTGCTCGGCGGGGTCGATCCGACCAATTCGACCAGCTCCGGCTATTATGGCTGGGGTTGTTTCGCCGACGGCGAATCCACCCTGCCGGTCCGCAAGGAGCTCTCCGATGGCGCGGCGCTGACCTCGGCGATCGGCTACACGCTCTCCTACAACACGCTCGACAACAACAAGAACCCGACCGACGGTCTGATGGTCGACTGGAAGCAGGATCTCGCCGGCGTCGGCGGCAATGTCAGCTATCTCAAGACGGCGGTCGATGCGAAATACTTCACGCCGCTGGTCTCGGAGATCGTCGGCCTGATCCATCTGCAGGGCGGCATCCTGAACAAGGTCGGCGACAAGGACCTGCGCATGCTCGACCATTTCCAGATGGGCGCGAACCTGGTGCGCGGCTTCGCCTCCAACGGCATCGGGCCGCGTGACATGACCTATATCAATTTCGGCGCCACCGGCGATTCGCTTGGCGGCACCAAATATTGGGGCGCCTCAGCCGAGCTGCAGATGCCGTTCTGGTTCCTGCCGAAAGAAGTGGGCCTAAAGGGCGCGGTCTATGCCGATGCCGGCTCACTCTGGGGCTATCAGGGCCCGACCTCCTGGGCCGCCACCGGCGAGGTCAATTCGGCCGCCTGCAAATGCGGCCTGCAATACGACGACAGCAAAGTGGTGCGCACCTCCGTCGGCGTCGGCCTGATCTGGGCCTCCCCCTTCGGCCCGCTGCGCTTCGACTACGCAGTGCCGCTGACCAAGGGCAAATACGACATCGTGCAGGAGTTCCGGTTCGGCGGCGGCACGTCGTTCTGAGGCTAGTTGACTCGTCGATCCGCAGTGCCCGTTGAGCATCTGGGCGGACTGCTCGTAGTTCTCTCCGTTGTCATCCCGGGGCGTGCGAAGCACGAACCCGGGATCCATAGCCACAGGCCGATGTGATACGGCTGGATAGCAGACGTTAGGGCAACAAACTCCGGCCTGTGGCTATGGATTCCGGGCTCATCGCTTTGCGATGCTCCGGAATGATGACGGAGATATTTGCGGCTCGCATACACGTCATGCGCAGATTGCCCGTCGTGTTAGTTTGCCGCAGGCGTGCGGCCTTGCCATGTCGGGCAAATCACAACGATCATTCGGCCCGTCTCGCCGCCACATGAGGGGCGTATCGCGGTCGTCACGGACGTAGGCGGTGAGATGCGGTGGGCGTGAGCGCGTCGCAGCGAGCTGTTAGTTCGCGGACGAACGGCGTAGTCACGCACGGTCAAGTCGCGCGGTCCTGATCCTCCGACGCTAGGATTACGCTTGCGACGACGTTCACGCGTCGCGCGAGTAACGGTGGCCAGAAAGCCCGGCGCACCGGGGAGAACGCGAAGCAGCCGTTAAGACCATCGCGCAGGGAAGGCCGGGATGTCTTGGCCAAACCTGTGGTACCTGCCGCCTGCATTTTTTCCGCAGGCGGGCCATGGGGGCGGCAAGCTCCCGGCCTTCCCTGCGCCCTCTGTATTTCGGGAGGGTGAAATTCTTGAACAACTCGGGTGCAGCTCGTACCGCGAGAACGAGATTGTACGCGTTCGAGCTACTTATGGGATGCAACGTTGCGCAAGCCACTCACAGGTGTCGTCCCGGGCAAGCGAAGCGCGACCCCGGACCCATAACCACAGAACTCAGTTGTGTGCGCTGTACTCGCGGCAAGCCTATTTCGGAAATCACGCGGTATGGGTCCCCGCGTTCGCGGGGACGACGCCGGAGATTTGACGAGCGATCGGCTCTCACGACTTGCGGCAAAGCTGCAGCAAAAAGAAAGGTCCCTGCCTGCGCGGGGACGCCACCAAGCTTGCGGCGGATGCGTTGCGATCCTGACGGCCGATTACGCCGCGGCCGCCACCACCACCTGCGCCAGCAGCTGCTCGCGCCGGCTCTGCGAGCGCTGGCCTTTCAACGTCGCGGCGAAGCGCTCAAGGATGCCGTCCTCGAAGGCGGTGACGATGGTGTCGTGCACATAGCTCTTGCGGCAGATCGCGGGCGTGTTGGCGAGCTCGTCGGCCGCGGCGCGCACGGCTTCCAGCACCTGCTTCTTGCGGCCGCGGGCACTCGAGGCGGGCGTGATCCGCGACAAGGTCTCGAGCGCGACCGCCGAGGCCATCAGCGTGCGAAAATCCTTCAGCGAGATCTTGATGCCGGCGATCTCGCGCAGGAACGCATTGACTTGGGTGGTCGAAACCGCGCGCACGATGCCTTGGGCGTCGCGATACTGGAACATGCGCCGGCCCGGCAGCTGGCGCAGCGTGCGAACCGCGCGCACCAGCTTCGCCGCGTCGCATTCCTTGCGCACGGCCTTGCCGCCCTTGGCCTTGAAGGTCAGCACGAAGCCACCCTCTTCCAGGATGACGTTGGACTTGAGCAGCGTGGTGGCGCCCCGCGTGCCGTTCAGCTTCGCGTAGGATTCATTGCCCGGACGGATGGCGGTGCGCGCGATCAGCTCGATCACGGACGCCAGCGCGAACTCCCGGGTCGGCTCGTCGCCGGCGAGATGCTTGGTCACGGCGCGGCGGATCTTTGGCAGCGCGCCGACCAGCTTGGCCAGCCGATGCGCCTTGCGGTGCTCGCGCACCTTGGTCCAATCGGCATGGTAGCGGTATTGCAGCCGGCCGGCGGCATCGATGCCCACCGCCTGCAGATGCGAGTTGGGATCGGGCGAATAGCGGACGTCGCGATAGGCCGGCGGCATCGCCATCGCGTGCAGGCGACGGATGGTGCTGGAGTCGCGGACCGTCGAGCCGTTGGCGCGGACGAAGCTGTATCCCTTGCCGCGCTTGACCCGGCGGATGGTCAGCTCGTTCTGGTCGCCGAGGTTCAGGCCAAGCTGTTTGGCCAGCTCCTCGACCGAAGTTTTGGCGTTCTCCGCGGCGTTGGCCTTGGAAAGATCCTTCAGGGTCAGTTTGCGGCGCGGCGGCTTCGGCGGCCATTGGCCGAGGGCCTTGGCAAGCGCGACATCAGGATCGGCGGCACGGGACCGGAGCCCATCCAAATTCTGCTGATCCATCATCGCCTTAGACGCCTTGTTCGCCTCTTTATCCGCTTAATGCCCCTGCCGCCGGTTTTGTTCCGGTCGGGTTATCCACACCCAATTTGCGATCTAGGAGGTTCTTGCACGGATAGCGAGTCCAGAAATTTAGGCAGAACGGTTCAAATTTACCGTTCATGGCTGCCATTCGGGGTAACCTTGACGAATTCAGTGGCAAGCGTCGGGGGCGGCCGCGGGCCGCGAACCTCAGATCCGCCCAACTCGCCCGCAACCTCCGCGCACAATTCTTTGATCAGGCGCATGGCCGACGGCCCCGCCGAAGGTTCTACTTGTCTTTGCTTGTCGGGCGCGGTTACGCGGACGCATAGTGGGAACAACGACGGCTTGCGCAGCGCCGATCTGCAAGCCGCATGTGTGGAGGATGAAATGTCCGAGAAGATCTACGACGTGCCTGCCGAGTGGGCGAAACGCGCCTTGGTCGACGAGGCGAAATACCGCGAGATGTACGCCCGCTCTGTCTCCGATCCGAACGGGTTCTGGGCCGAGCAGGCCAGGCGCGTCGACTGGTACAAGCCGCCGCACAAGATCGAGAATTGCTCGTTCGCGCCCGGCCACATCTCCATCAAATGGTTCGAGGATGGCGTGCTGAACGCCGCCTACAACTGCATCGATCGGCATCTCGCCACTCGCGGCGACCAGACCGCAATCATCTGGGAGGGCGACGATCCCTCGCAGAGCCGGCACATTACCTATCGCGAGCTGCACGACGAAGTCTGCAAGATGGCCAACATCCTGCGCAACCGCAATGTCGGCAAGGGCGACCGGGTCACGATCTATCTGCCGATGATCCCGGAAGCCGCCTATGCGATGCTGGCCTGCGCCCGTATCGGCGCGATCCATTCGGTGGTGTTCGCGGGTTTCTCCCCGGACTCACTCGCCCAGCGTATCCAGGACTGCCAGTCCAAGGTCGTCATCACCGCCGACGAAGGCCTGCGCGGCGGCAGGAAGGTGCCGCTGAAGGCCAACGTCGACGCCGCCCTGAACAAGGTCGAGGGTGTCGACTGGGTGATCGTGGTCAAGCGGACCGGCGGCAATGTCGAGATGAAGCCGAGCCGCGACTTCTGGTACCACGAGGCCGCAAAGGTGGTGACCACGGAGTGCAAGTGCGAGCACATGCATGCCGAGGACCCGCTGTTCATTCTCTATACGTCAGGCTCGACCGGCCAGCCGAAGGGCGTGCTGCACACCACCGGCGGCTATCTGGTCTACGCCTCGATGACGCATCAATACGTCTTCGATTATCACGATGGTGACGTCTATTGGTGCACGGCCGACGTCGGCTGGGTCACCGGCCACAGCTACATTCTCTATGGACCGCTGGCGAATGGCGCCACCACGCTGATGTTCGAGGGCGTGCCGAACTATCCCGACAATTCGCGGTTCTGGAATGTCATCGACAAGCACAAGGTCAACATCTTCTACACCGCGCCGACCGCGATCCGCGCGCTGATGCAGGGCGGCGACGAGCCGGTGAAGAAGACCTCGCGCGCCTCGTTGCGGCTGCTCGGCTCGGTTGGCGAGCCGATCAATCCGGAGGCTTGGGAGTGGTATCACCGCGTGGTCGGCGACGACCGCTGCCCGATCGTCGATACCTGGTGGCAGACCGAGACCGGCGGCATCCTGATCACGCCGCTGCCGGGCGCGATCAAATTGAAGCCGGGCTCGGCGACCTTGCCGTTCTTCGGCGTGGTGCCGGAGATCGTCGATGCCGATGGCAAGACACTCGAAGGCGAGGCGACCGGCAATCTCTGTCTGACCCGCTCCTGGCCGGGCCAGATGCGCACCGTCTATGGCGACCACGCCCGCTTCGAGATGACCTATTTCTCGACCTACAAGGGCAAGTACTTCACCGGCGACGGCTGCCGGCGCGATGCCGATGGCTATTACTGGATCACCGGCCGCGTCGACGATGTCATCAACGTCTCCGGCCATCGCATGGGCACTGCCGAGGTCGAGAGCGCGCTGGTGGCGCACGCCAAGGTGTCGGAGGCCGCCGTGGTCGGCTATCCCCATGACATCAAGGGCCAGGGCATCTACGCCTATGTGACCCTGATGGCCGGCGAGCAGCCGAGCGAGGAGTTGCGCAAGGAACTGGTCGCCTGGGTGCGCAAGGAGATCGGGCCGATCGCCTCGCCGGACCAGATCCAGTTCGCCCCCAGCCTGCCGAAGACGCGCTCCGGCAAGATCATGCGCCGCATCCTGCGCAAGATCGCCGAGGACGAACCGGGTGCGCTCGGGGATACCTCGACCCTGGCCGATCCCGCCGTGGTCGACGACCTGGTCGCGCACCGGCAGAACCGCAAGGAGAAGCAGGCTTAAGGCCCGAGCGGCTCCTTAACGAGTGTGGCCTCGCGCGGCAATTTCCGCGCGAGTGTTGTTTTCAAGTCATTTACTTTGCGCAGGAGTTTTCCAACCTGTGGGAGGGCGCTACCGAGGCAAGAGGGGCGAGTCGATGTTGGAGCGGATTGCGGTGACGCTGGCCGTCACCATCGGGGCAGGACTTGCAATGACGGCTGCAGCCGAGGCGCGGCCGGAGCTGGTCGGGATGAGCGGCCAATATTCGCCGGGCACCATCGTGATCAGGACCCACGAACGCCATCTCTATCTGGTTCTCGACGGCGAGCACGCGATGCGTTACCCGGTCGGTGTTGGCAAGGCCGGCAAGCAATGGGCGGGCACCACGACGATCGACGGCAAATATCGCTATCCCGCCTGGGCGCCGCCTGCTGAAGTCAAGCGCGACAAGCCGAACATTCCCGACGTGATTCCCGGCGGCTCGCCGCAGAATCCGATGGGCGTCGCGGCCATGACCTTGGCCGGCGGCGAATATGCGATCCACGGTACCAACGTGCCGAACTCGGTCGGCGGCTTCGTGTCCTATGGTTGCATCCGGATGCTGAACCCCGACATCACCGATCTCTACGATCGCGTCTCGATCGGAGCGACGGTCGTGGTCACGCGCTGACCGGACGCCGGAACAAGGTGCTCTCGCACCGGGATCAAAAATCGGACGCGATCCCTTTGCGCTCCCAATCACCGTAGCGGGTCGGCTCCGGCCCCTTGGGACCTTGCAGTTCCCTGGGCATCGCCTTGGCATGCTCGGCGGCCAGCCGTCGCCGCTCCTCGGCCTCGGCAAGGGCGCGTTGGGCGGCAGGCGTCAGCGGCTTCTGCGGAGGCTCGCCGGCCGGCGGCCCCAGTTTCGAGAGATCATCGCTCATCACACCATTCCACCATTCGCTCAGCTCTCATCATATCGTGTGCCCGGATTGTCTCCGACAGGGCTAAAAAATGCGGAGCCGATTCTTATATCTGGCACATTCCCGTGGCAGAGGTGCCGAGCTCTCATGGCATGCGCCGGATCGTCGCGGAACTGCCTTCTTCTTCTGCGAGTGACGCGCCAGCATGCCTCCACCGCGATTTGCGACCCCAACCGAAGTGCCGGGCCTGGCCGCACGGCGAATCGCAGCAGATGTCGTCGACGGGGTTTTACATAAACATCGCACGCTGGATGACCAGCTGGACGGAGCCGGCGCGCATCCGGGTTTGAAGCAGCTCGCCGACCGGGATCGCGCGTTGATGCGGCGGCTGGTGGCCACCACCTTGCGCCGGCTGGGCACGCTTGGCCATTTGCTGTCGCGTCTGCTGGATCGCGGGATCCCGACAGATGCGCCGCGGGCGCAGAGCGCGTTGCTGATCGGGGCCGCCCAGATTCTTTGGATGGACGTGCCGGATCATGCGGCGGTCGATCTCTCCGTCCGGCTGGTCCAGGCCGACCGACGCGCGGCGAAATATGCGGGCCTTGTGAACGCGGTGTTGCGGCGATGTGCCCGCGAAGGCGCAGGCATCGTCGAGGAGGTGAAAGGCCAGGCGCTCGACGTTGCGCCTTGGCTATTGAAGCGCTGGATCGCCCATTATGGCGAGGCCACAGCAAAGGACATTGCGGTCGCGCTCGGCCACGAGCCCTCGCTTGACCTCACCGTCAAATCGGAACCGGAACAATGGGCAGCGCGGCTACATGGCGAGGTGCTGCCGACCGCGACGGTCAGAACGCTGCTGCACGGTTCGGTGACGGTGCTGCCGGGCTTTGCCGAGGGTCAGTGGTGGGTGCAGGACGCTGCGGCAGCCTTGCCCGCTCGCCTGTTTAGCGATGTTGCCGGCAAGAGCGTCGCCGACCTCTGCGCCGCGCCGGGCGGCAAGACCGCTCAGCTCGCGCATGCGGGCGCCAGGGTGACGGCGGTCGACAGGTCCGCTGGCCGCATGGCGCGCCTCAAGGACAACATGACCAGGCTGCAGCTCGAGATCGAACCGGTCGTCGCCGATGCGGCGGAGTGGCAGCCTGCGAATGGCAGCTTCGATGCAATCCTGGTCGATGCGCCCTGTACGTCCACCGGCACGATCCGGCGGCATCCGGATGTGGGCTGGCTCCGCCAGGAGGCGGAGATCGCCGCACTGTCCAGCCTGCAGAAACGCCTGGTGCAGAAGGCTGTGAGCCTGCTGAAGCCGGGCGGGACGCTGGTCTATTGTACCTGTTCGCTGGAGCCGGAAGAAGGCGAGCAGATCATCGAGAGTGTCCTCGCCAGCGAGGATGAGCTTCGCCGCATTCCGGTGATGCCGGGTGAGGTGGCGGGATTGAGCGAGATCGTGACGCCGGCCGGCGACCTGCGCACCTTGCCCTGCCATCTGCCGCATCAGGATCCCCGACTCGGCGGGCTGGACGGCTTCTACGCGGCGCGGCTGCAGCGCCGGAGCTAATCGATGCGGTAAAATAAGGCGTGCGGCAAACTGGCGGTATCAATGTGAGGGTGCTAGGATCGGGTTATTGGTTAATTCCTGATTTTGCACCAGATTTTGCGCTGACCCATGGCTTTCGATGGAGCCTAAAATGGTGCATCAGCCACATTTCCGCTTTAGTAAGACTGCGCTGACGAATTCCCATCACCTCAAGGCAAGGCGTGTCCGCCGCTCAGACGAGACGTATATCGACGCTGGTATTGGGCCGCTTCGCGCGCAGCCTGATGGCGCATGTCAGCGGCCTGACGGTGTCTCTGTCTGGGTTGTGGCCGGGCCGCGCCGACCGGCTCATCATCGCGCCGCATGATCTCCGCACGGCCGACGCGACGCGCGCCGCCGAGATCTATGCCGGCCGTTTCGTATTCGCAGGCAAGATCGTCACCTGCCACGGCCGCTCGATCTTCGACCTGGAGCCCCCGTCGGAAGATTGGGAAGTGGCGCTGCTCGGGTTCGGCTGGCTGCGGCACTTGCGGGCCGCCGACACCGCGCTGACGCGCGCCAATGCCCGCGCCTTGGTGGACGACTGGATCACCAACCAGATCGGCCGGCACCCGGTCAGCCGCCGCGCCGACGTGCAGGCGCGCCGGGTGATTTCGCTGCTGTCGCAGGCGCCGCTGGTGCTCGCCGATTCCGACGGCAAGTTCTATCGCCGCTACCTGCGGGGCCTGACCCGCGAGATCCGCTATCTTCGCTATGCGATGATCGACATCCCGGACGGGGCGCCGCGGCTGCAGGTGCTGATCGCGCTGTGTTACGCGGCCTTGTGCCTCGCCAATCAAGCCAAGCATATCCGCACGGCCAGTCGCAAACTGTCGGACGAGTTGCAGCGGCAGATACTGCCCGATGGCGGTCACGTCTCGCGCAACCCCGGCGCGCTGATCGAGCTTTTGATCGATCTCTTGCCGCTGCGGCAGACCTTTGCCGCCCGCAACATCGCGCCGCCGCCGGCGCTCTTGAATGCGATCGACCGCATGATGCCGATGCTGCGCTTCTTTCGCCATGGCGACGGCAACATGGCCTTGTTCAACGGCATGGGAGGAACGCCGTCCGATCTGCTGGCAACGCTCCTGGCCTATGACGACACCCATGGCACGCCGATGGCAAGCATGCCGCATTCCGGCTTCCAGCGACTGGATGCGGGCGCCATGACGGTGATCGTCGACACCGGGCCGCCGCCGCCACCGCATCTCAGCCAGGATGCCCATGCCGGCTGCCTCGCTTTCGAATTGTCGTCCGGCATCTGTCGCATCGTCATCAATTGCGGCATGCCCTCCAACGGTCGCGACAACTGGCGGGCCTTTGCCCGCAGCACTGTCGCGCATTCGACGCTGACCTATCACAACACCTCATCCTGTCAGTTCGTCGAGATGTCGGCGGTGAAGCGGCTCCTGCACGGCGCGCCGATCGTATCGGGGCCGACCCGGGTGGAAAATTTTCGCGAAATCGTTGCCGACGGCACCGTGCTGTCGACCTCGCACAACGGTTACGCCGCAAAGTTCGGAATGGTCCATCGCCGCGTCCTGGTCGTTGCCAACGACGGATCGCGGCTTGATGGCGAGGATACGATGACGCCGGCACAGGGCGCGCGCCTGCGCGGCAACGGCTCCGACTATGCGCTGCGTTTCCACCTGCATCCCGCCGTCAAGGCAAGCCGGCTCAGCGACGGCCGCGGTGCGATGCTGGTGCTGCCCAACCGCGAGGTCTGGACCTTCGAGACCGTCGACGACCGTATTGATCTCGAAGACAGCGTGTTCCTGGCCGGCAATGACGGCCCACGCCGGACCACGCAGATCGTGATTCGGCAGGACGCGCGCCAGGCCGCATCGATCCGCTGGAGCTTCGTGCGCTCATCCGCGTCGCCGGCCGAGACCAATGCGCGGCGGAACGCCCGGCGCGAACCAGAATTGCCGCTGTAGCCGTCTGTCGTCTCTGAGGGTGGCGAGTCCTCTTGTTGTCGACGGGGCCAAAAGCTGCTAATCAGCCGCTTCTCGCGCGACTGGCGACTTTGGATGGAGCACCATCAGGGAGCGCGGGAGTGTTTGCCGTGCGCCTGGGCATCAGCTTCCCCCTGATCAGTTTCTCTGAATAGAGGACTCTGCCCATGACCAACCAGCTTCGTCGCGTTAACCGTGCACTGATTTCCGTTTCCGACAAGTCCGGCCTCGTCGATTTTGCCCGCTCGCTTGCCGTCCGTGGCATCGAGCTGGTCTCGACCGGCGGCACCGCCAAGGCGATTGCCGCAGCCGGCCTGAAGGTGACCGACGTCTCCGACCTCACCGGCTTCCCCGAGATGATGGATGGACGGGTCAAGACCCTGCACCCGAAAGTGCATGGCGGCCTGCTTGCCATCCGCGACAATGTCGAACACGCGCATGCGATGAAGACGCACGACATCGCGCCGATCGATCTTCTGGTCGTCAATCTCTATCCGTTCGAGGCCACGGTCGAGAAGGGCGCCGACTTCACCGACTGCATCGAGAACATCGACATTGGCGGTCCCGCGATGATCCGCGCAGCGGCCAAGAACCACGACGATGTCACTGTCGTTGTCGATGTGAACGATTATCAGGCGGTACTCGATGATCTCGCCAGGCATGACGGCCAGACCACGCTGCTGTTACGGCGGAAGCTGGCGGCGAAGGCTTATGCGCGGACGGCCGCCTATGACGCCGCGATTTCCAACTGGTTCAACGCTACGATTCAAAACGACGCGCCGGATTATCGAGCCTTTGGCGGGCGGCTGATCCAGGCGCTTCGCTATGGCGAGAACCCGCATCAAAACGCCGCCTTCTACGCTCTGCCCGGCCGCCGACCCGGTGTCGCCACTGCGCGACAACTCCAGGGCAAGGAGCTGTCCTACAATAACATCAACGACACCGACGCCGCCTATGAATGCATCGCGGAGTTCGATCCGGCGCGCACGGCGGCCTGTGTCATCGTCAAGCACGCCAATCCGTGTGGTGTCGCCGAGGGCTCCGACCTTGTTAGCGCCTATCAAAAGGCTTTGGCCTGCGATTCCACCTCGGCTTATGGCGGCATCATCGCGCTGAACCGGAAGCTGGATGCGGAGACGGCCGGGGCCATCACCGGCATCTTCACCGAGGTCATCATCGCGCCCGACGCCACTGAGGAGGCCATTGCGATCATCGCCGGTCGGAAAAATCTGCGATTGCTGTTGGCCGGCGGCCTGCCGGATCCGCGCGCGCCTGGACTGACCGCGAAGACGGTCGCTGGCGGCCTTCTGGTCCAGAGCCGCGACAATGCCGTGGTCGACGATATGCAGCTGAAGGTCGTCACCAAGCGCGCGCCGACCGAGCCTGAAATGCGCGACCTGTGCTTCGCCTTCCGCGTCGCCAAGCACGTGAAGTCCAACACCATCGTCTACGCCAAGGACTCCGCCACGGTCGGCATCGGCGCAGGTCAGATGAGCCGGGTCGACTCCGCGCGCATTGCCGCGCGCAAGGCGCTCGATGCAGCCAGCGAGCTGAAGCTTGCAGAGCCCTTGACCAAGGGCTCGGTCGTGGCCTCAGACGCCTTCTTCCCGTTTGCCGACGGCATGCTCGCCTGTATCGAGGCCGGTGCGACCGCCGTGATCCAGCCTGGCGGCTCGATGCGGGACGACGAGGTGATCAAGGCGGCCGACGAGCACGGCATCGCAATGGTGTTCAGCGGCGTCAGGCATTTCCGGCATTGAGCCGTCGTCATTTGCCGGGGTTGACCCGGCAATCCATCGTCTCGGATCAAGTCCTTGCCAAGTGGGATGCACGCCCGAGCCTCCGCCGCGCCGAAGGGGCTTCGGCCCCGCAGGCGGGTCAAGCCCGGGCATGACCGGCGGGGTTCACCCGCGCCAGCAGCACCAATCCGATCGCGAAGAACATCACCAGGACCGCCATGCCCGCCTTTTGGCTGGCGGTCGCCGCGGTCACGATGCCGATCAGCAGCGGGCCGATGAACGACGTCACCTTTCCCGTCAGTGCGAACAGTCCGAAATATTGCGCGATGCGCTCCTTCGGCGCCATCCGGATCAGAAGCGAACGCGACGCCGCCTGCAGCGGCGCCCCGCAGGCGCCGATCACGCAGCCCAAAAGGAGATAGGCGCGCTCGGGCGCGGATGCGAACAGCGCGCCGCCCGGCTCGGGTGGCGCAACCGGGATGAACAAGATCGAATCCTTGCTGACCGAGAGGATGGCGACGATGGCCGCGAGCAGCAACGTCATGCTGCCCATGATGACGCTCTTCGGGCCGAACGCATCGTCGAGCTTGCCGCCCATCCAGCCGCCGAACGTGCCTGCAATCGCCAGGATGATACCGAAGGTGCCGATCTGGATCGTGTTCCAGCCAAAGGTGCCGGCGGCGTAGATCCCGCCGAAGGCGAACAGCGATACCAGGCCGTCGGTGTAGATCATGTTCGCGATCAGGAACAGCGCGAGCGGACGCTGCTTCGGCAGCGAACCCAGCGTTTCCCGCAGCTCGGCCAGCCCCTCGCGCAGCGCTGCACCGAGCCGGTGGCGCGCGGGATAATCCGGCGTGAACAGGAACATCGGCAGCACGAAGACGATGAACCAGATGCCGGTGAGGGGGCCCGAGATGCGATCACCCTGATGGCTGACCGGATCGAGGCCGAACAGCGGCGTGAAGCCGAACAGGGTCCGGCCGCTGTCGGGATTGGCGGCGAGAAACCCGAGCACGAGGATGAGGGAAAAGATTCCGCCGATATAGCCGGTGGCCCAGCCGGTGCCCGAAAGGCGTCCGATCCGCTCTGGGGGCACCAAGGTCGGCATCATCGCATTGTTGAACACGGTCGCGAATTCGACGCCGATCGTTGCGATCACATAAGCGACCAGGAGCGGCGTGATCAGCTCCGGCGCGTGCGGCCGGCCGATCCACATCAGGGCGGAGCCGACCACGAGCATGGCGCCAAAGGCCGCGATCCACGGCTTGCGCCGGCCGGTGGCGTCGGCGATGGCGCCGAGCACGGGTGACAGAATTGCGATGACGATGCCGGCGGCGGCGGTGGCAAAGCCCCACATTGCCTGCCCGCTTGCGGCATTGGGTGCGACATGGGCGGCGAAATAAGGCGCAAAGACGAAGGTTGTGATCAGTGTGAAATAGGGCTGTGCGGCCCAATCGAAGAAGATCCAGCTGATGACGGCGGTGCGCGGCGGATAGGCGCGCCGCACGGTATCCTCGCCTGACGAAATCGTGGTCACAGCCATTCCAAAATGTCCTTCACGATCACGACCTCGCGTTTTGCGCCCGGTCTCAGGGCCTATAGCATTCGCGGCGTTCACTGGATGTCAGCCGCGGCGGAATTTTGATGATTCCTTTCACAATCAATCGACGAACAGTCCTTGCGGGCATCGGCCTGCTCCTCGCGGGGATAGTGCCCGCGGCAGCGCTGGATGCTCGGGATTACAGCCTGCCTGCGCCGCTGCTGCCGGGCGCGACCGCCCCAGCAGAACCGCCTGCGCACGGCATGGTGGTGGCGCAGGAAAAGATCGCAGCTCGGGTCGGCCAGGGCGTGCTTGCGCTTGGCGGCAATGCCGTCGATGCGGCGGTGGCGACCGGATTCGCGCTGGCGGTGACCTATCCCGTTGCTGGCAATATCGGCGGCGGCGGTTTCATGGTCATCCATCTGAAGGACCGCGGCGAAGACATCGCGATCGACTATCGCGAAACCGCGCCGGGCAGCGCCACGCGCGAGATGTTCCTCGGCGCTGACGGCAAGCCTGACAATGCAAAGTCGCGCGATTCAGCGATGTCGATCGGTGTGCCCGGAACCGTCGCGGGCCTGGCGCTTGCGTTGGACAAATATGGCTCGGGCAAATTCACGCTGGCGCAGCTCGTCCATCCTGCCATCGTGCTCGCGCGCGAGGGCATCACGATCGAGGATCACGTCGCAGATACGCTGCCGACATATTATTTGCGGCTCCGGAAATGGCCGGCGTCGGCCAAGATCTTTGCGACGGCCGATGGCGCGCCTCTGCACGAAGGCCAAAAGCTCGTCCAGACCGATCTGGCTGCAACGTTGACGGCGCTTGCCGAACAGGGACCGCGTGGTTTCTACGAAGGAACGGTTGCCGAGAAACTGGCGAAAGGGGTGCAGGACGCCGGCGGCATCATGACGGCCGACGATCTGAAATCCTACCAGCCGCTGATCCGCAAACCTGTCCGAGGGACCTATCGCGGCTACGACATCGCCTCAATGCCGCTGTCGTCCTCCGGCGGCACGGTCCTGATCGAGACCCTCAACATCCTCGAAGGTTTTCAGCTCGATCAATTGAAACAGGGTTCGGCGGCCTCCCTGCATGTTCTGATCGAGGCGATGAAACGGGCCTATGCCGATCGCGCCCGCTATCTCGGCGATCCCGCTTTCATCAATGCGCCGGTCCCAGTGATGCTGTCGAAGGACTATGCCGCGAAGCTGCGCGCCAGCATCGATCCTGATCGTGCGACGCCGGCCGACGCCCTCAAGGTCACGCCGCTCCGCGAAGGCAGCAACACCACGCATTTCTCGGTGGTCGACAATGACGGCAATGCGGTCAGCAACACCTACACGCTGAACTTCCCCTACGGCGTCGGCCTCGTGGCGGACGGCACGGGCGTGCTGCTCAACAACGAACTTGACGATTTCACCGCAGCGCCCGGCGCTTCCAATGCGTTCGGCCTGGTGGGGTTTGAGGCTAATCTGCCGGGGCCGGGCAAACGGCCGCTGTCATCGATGTCGCCGACCATCGTGCTGAAGGACGGCAAGCCCGTGCTGGTGACGGGCTCGCCCGGCGGCAGCCGCATCATCACGACCGTGCTGCAGGTGATTGTCGACGTGCTCGACTATCACATGGATGTCGCCGCTGCTGTTGCCGCGCCGCGCTTGCATCACCAATGGATGCCGGACGAGGTGCGCATGGAGTACGGCTTCCCTGCCGACGTGGTGGCGGAACTGAAGGCGAAAGGTCACCGGGTCGTGGAGGGGCTCGGCTATACCTCCGCCAACTCGATCCTGGTGACGGCCGACGGGCTGATAGGTGCGCCGGATCCCCGGAGCCGCGGCGCAACCGCTGCCGGCCGGTAGCGATGACGCCCCGCGGGCCGGCTTACACCCCAGCGCCGCGGAGCTACCTGCCCACCGTATAAGGGCCGCCCTTCTCCAGCGCTCGCTGGTAGGCCGGGCGCGCCTCGATGCGGGTGAGAAAATCCATTGCCCGTGGATGTCCCTGCTCGAGGCCACCGCGGGCCGCGGCAGCCTGCAGCGGAAAGCTCATCTGGATGTCGGCGGCCGTGAACTCGTTGCCGGCGAACCACTCGCTCTTCTGCAGCTCGCTTTCCCAGAATGCCATGTGCTGCTTGAGTTGCGGATTGACCAGCGTTGTCAGCGCCTGGTTCGCCACCTTGCGCACCAGCGGACGCAGCAGCGCCGGGGCGCGCTTGGGCATCACGTTGAACAGCAGCTTCAACAGCAGCAGCGGCATGGCCGAGCCTTCGGCATAATGCATCCAGTAGCTATAGCGCAGCCGTTCCGGGGTCTTCGGCGGTGGACTGAAGCGGCCATCGCCATAGGTATCGACCAGATATTCGATGATCGCGCCGGATTCCGCGACTGTATTGCCCCCGTCCGTAATGACCGGCGACTTCCCAAGGGGATGGATCGCGCGCAGCTCCTTCGGTGCCCGCATGTCGGGCTGGCGCTCGTAGCGGATGATCTCGTAGGGCACGCCGAGCTCTTCGAGCAGCCACAGCACGCGCTGCGAACGGGAATTGTTGAGGTGGTGAACGATGAGCATCGTGATTCCCCCGGCCTTCAGGTGTGTCGCAACTCCGTAGCAGGCGGAGCGCAATTCGACGATCGGGTTTGTCCTGATCCTCTGTCGAATAATCACCCGGGTAATATTGACATATATTTTATCCGGGCGTAAATAGATGCCTAGCCGATCTAGAAGCACGGTGCTTCAGACGAGGTGCACCCAATGGACGAGACCTTTACCGCCTTCCAAGGGCCCCGCCGCCTGGCCACAGGTCCGCTCGGCGAGGTCGCCCTCAGCGTCAAACGCATTGGAGCGACGCCCGCGCCGATCCTGATTTTCGACGACCGGACCGGCCGTTCGATCGATCTCGATCTTCGCGGCAGCGATGCCGAGATCACCTCGCGCCTGCCTGTGAAGTCGGTCGAGCCATCCGAGCCCGCAGCCGTTGAGCCGCGCGGCCGCGGCCGGCCAAAGCTCGGCGTGGTTGCCCGGGAGGTGACCTTGCTGCCCCGTCATTGGGAATGGCTGAACGCGCAGCCGGGCGGCGCGTCCGTGGCTCTGCGCAAGCTGGTCGATGAGGCGCGACGCGCCAATGGCGACCGGGATCGCGCGCGTCAAGCGCGAGAGGCGGCTTATCATTTCATGTCGGCCATGGCCGGGAACTTCCCCCATTTTGAGGAGGCGTCCCGCGCTCTCTTTGCTGACGATCGCCGCCGTTTCGGCGAGCTGATCGCGGATTGGCCATCCGATGTCCGCGATCACGCCATCACTCTCGCTTATCGGGATCTCGCGTCCTAAGGTTGCACGCTCGATTGCCGATCCGGCCGACTTGATTTCACCGTGGCATTTTCAATTCATCTGCAGGATATCTTTGTGTCGAATCCTCCTTCGCTCCGGAAATCTTTTCTGGTCTTTCTCGCGCCGATGATGCTCAGCAACATCCTGCAGGCGCTGTTCGGCACCATCAACAACGTCTATCTCGGGCAGATGATCGGCGTCGACGCGCTGGCGGCCGTGTCGGTGTTCTTTCCCGCGATGTTCTTCTTCATCTCCTTCGTCATCGGCCTGGGCGCGGGCGCCGGCGTGCTGATCGGGCAGGCCTGGGGCGCGGGCGAAACCGCCAAGGTGAAGACGATCGCCGGCACCACGTTGAGCGTGTCCCTGGTGCTCGCGGCGCTGATCGCAGTGCTCGGCGGGCTGTTCGCGAGGCCGCTGTTGGTTGCGCTTGCGACGCCCGCGAACATTCTCGATGCGGCCGTCACTTACGCGCGCATCATGATGATCGCAATGCCGCTGACCTTTACTTTCATCCTGATCACGGCCCTGATGCGGGGTGTCGGTGACACGATGACGCCTCTGATCGCGCTAGCGGTGTCGACCGTCATAGGGCTTGCACTCACGCCCATGCTGATCCGCGGCCCGTTTGGGCTGCCGCAGCTCGGGGTGGCGAGCGCGGCCTGCGCGTCCGCGATCTCGAGCTTGCTCACGCTGATCTGGCTCGACACCCGTCTGCGGCGGCGCAAGCATCCCCTGGCCTTTGATGCGAGTTTCCGGCGCGGAATGTCGGTGGATCCGAGCCTGCTACGGCTCGTGCTGCGGCTCGGCATTCCTGCTGCCATGAATATGATCGTGATGTCGCTTGCCGAGATGGTGTTGCTTGGGCTGGTCAACAGTCACGGCTCGGACGCGACCGCGGCCTACGGTGCCGTCAATCAGGTCCTGGCCTACGTGCAGTTTCCGGCGATCTCGATCGCGATTTCGGTCTCGATTTTCGGCGCCCAGGCGATCGGCCGCGGTAGCGCCGGAGAGATCGGCCGCATCGTGCGCACCGGGCTTGAGATGAACGTGGTGCTGACCGGTGGCCTGGTCGCCATTGCCTATCTGTTTTCACGCACGCTGATGGGCTTTTTCATCACGGACCCGCCCGTGATCGAACTCGCGCAACGCTCGCTGCACATCGTGCTGTGGAGCTCGGTGCTGTTCGGAATGGCAACGGCATTCTCGGCCGCCATGCGCGCTAGCGGCACTGTGTGGATGCCGCTGTTGATCTCCATGCTCTCCATTGCCCTGATCGAGGTCCCGTCGGCGGTCGTGCTGAACTCCCTGCTGGGTCTCGACGGCGTGTGGCTGGCGTATCCGATCACCTTCAGTGCGATGTTCGTGCTGCAAATGAGCTTCTATTTTCTCGTCTGGCGGAAACGCACCATCACCCGTCTGGTCTGACCTGCCCGCAGATGGTCATCAATATGATGACCATCATAAAACGCTGGACGTCAGGCTGCGGCTGGACCAAGATGGGCCCAACATCCAGGTCTGGGGAAACCGTCCATGAGCCCGTCCGCGCCGCAGTTCCTGTTCGATTTCGGCAGCCCCAACGCCTATCTCAGCCATTTGGCGATTCCCGCCGTCGAGCGGCGGATCGGCACCAGGTTTGAGTACGTGCCCGTGCTGCTCGGCGGCATCTTCAAGGCCACCAACAACAGATCCCCCGCGGAGACGCTCGCCGGGATCAAGAACAAGCGTGAGTTCCACGAGATCGAAACGCGCCGGTTCGTGAAGCGCTTTCAAGTCGAGCCCTATGTCTTCAATCCGTTCTTTCCGGTCAACACGCTGAACCTGATGCGGGCGGCCATTGCCGCGCAGCTCGAAGGCGTGTTCGGTCCCTATGTGGATGCGGCGTTCTTCCACATGTGGCGGGAGCCAAAGAAGATGGATGATCCGGAGGTCGCGATCTCAGCGATCACCTCGTCCGGGCTCGATGGCGCAAAGCTGTTTGCGCGCGCGCAGGAGCCACAGGTCAAGGCGACGCTGCTCGAGAACACCCAGCGGGCGGTCGAGCGCGGCGCCTTCGGATCGCCCACCTTCTTCGTCGGCGACGAAATGTTCTTCGGCAAGGAGCAGCTGCGCGACGTCGAGGAGATGATTCTGGAGAAGTGAGCCGTCGTTCCGGGCACCGCGGAGCGATGAACCCGGAATCCCGAGGTGAGGCAGGAGGTTCCGGGTTCGCTCTGACGAGCGCCCCTGAATGACAGGAGCACGACATGCAAAAGCGCAACGCAACCGCCGCCGTGGTCGGTGCCGGCGACTATATCGGCGCCGAGATCGTCAAGAAATTCGCCGCGGAAGGCTTCACCGTGTTTGCCGGGCGCCGCAATGGCGAGAAGCTCGAACCGCTCGTGAAAGAGGTCGAAGCCGCCGGCGGCACCATCTTCGGCCGCTCGCTCGATGCGCGGAAGGAAGAGGAGACGATCGCGTTCCTCAACGACGCCGACAAGCATGCTCCGCTGGAGGTCGTGATCTTCAACGTCGGGGCCAATGTCAATTTTCCGATCCTGGAAACGACGGACCGGGTGTTCCGCAAAGTCTGGGAAATGGCCTGCTGGGCCGGCTTCGTGACCGGGCGGGAAGCCGCACGGCTGATGCTGCCGCGCGGGCAGGGCAACATCTTCTTCACCGGCGCCACCGCGTCCTTGCGCGGCGGCTCGGGATATGCGGCATTCGCATCGGCCAAGTTCGGTCTGCGCGCAGTGGCGCAGTCGATGGCGCGCGAATTGATGCCGAAGAACATCCATGTCGCGCATCTGATCATCGATTCCGGGGTCGACACCGCCTGGGTGCGTGAACGACGGGCGCAGATCTGGGGCGAGGCCGCGCTCGACAATCCTGATCTGTTGATGCCGCCGGCCTCCGTGGCCGGTGCGTATTGGCAGCTCTATCAGCAGCCGAAGAGCGCCTGGACGTTCGAGATGGAGATCCGGCCGTTTGGCGAAAAGTGGTAGAGGGGCGAACAGGGAGTAGCGAATAGCGAATAGGGACCATCCTGATTCGCTACTCGCCATTCCTTATTCGCCTCTGCATTATGCGGGGCTCCTGAGAGAAGGACACACCCATGCGTATTCTCGTGGTCGGCGCCGGCGCCATCGGCGGCTATTTCGGCGGCCGCCTGTTGCAGGCCGGCGGCGATATTACTTTCCTGGTGCGGCCACGACGCGCCGCCGAGCTGGCCTCGGCCGGTCTCGTGATCCGGAGCCCGACCGGCGACGTCACCTTGCCCAATCCTCCGACCGTGCAGGCCGATGCGCTCAAGGAGCACTTCGACGTCGTGCTGTTGAGCTGCAAGGCCTACGATCTGCAGGACGCGGTCGCCTCGTTCGCTCCGGCGGTCGGGCCGCAGACCGCGATCATTCCCCTGCTCAACGGCATGCGCCACCTCGATGTGCTCGATGCGAAATTCGGCCGCGAGCCCGTGCTCGGCGGGCTCTGCGCGATTGCCGTGACGTTGAACGACAAGCGCGAAGTGGTGCAGCTGCAGCCAATGCAATCGCTTACCTTCGGGGAGCGCGCCGGCGGATCGTCAGACCGTGTACAGGCCATTTTCGACGTCTTCAAACGCGGCAATTTCAATGCGTCCGCGAGCGAAAACATCATGCAGGAGATGTGGGAGAAATGGGTGTTCCTGGCCTCGCTCGCCGCGTCGACCACGCTGATGCGCGCTCCGGTCGGAGTCATCCTCGCCGCGCCCGATGGTAAGGAGTTTTTGTTGGGGATGCTTGACGAATGCAGCTCGGTGGCGGCCGCTGCCGGCTACGCACCGGGTGGTCCATTTTTCCAGCGTGTGTCCGGTATGCTGACCACCGAGGGATCGCCGATGACGGCGTCGATGTTCCGCGATCTCAGGGCCGGGCTTCCGGTCGAGGCCGACCACGTGATCGGCGATCTCGTCACGCGCGCCGATGCGGCGAAAGTGCCGGTGCCAAAGCTGCGCATCGCCTACACGCATCTGAAGGTGTACGAGGCACAGCGGGGCGGCTGACGATCCATGCCGTCTCCGTGGTCCGGCGTTCGCCGGAACAGCGGCTTCGTATCGCACTACAAATGCGCGAGATAATGCGCGAGCGCTTCGATCTCTTCGTTGCTCAAGGGATAGGCGACGTCCGTCATCGCCGCCTGGCTGCCGCCGACGCGCTGGCCACTCTTATAATCATGCAGCGCCTTGACCAGATATTCCTCCCGTTGATCGGCGATGCGCGCGACTCCCTTGGTACCGGCATAGCTGTCGGTATGGCATGAGGCGCAGCGACGACCCGCGGCCGCCTGAGCGCCCTTCTGCGACAGCTCAGGATTGTCATCCGGCGGCGCCTTTGGCGGGGTGAGGGAGGCGAAATAGGCGCCGAGATTGCGGATATCCTCGTTGTTGAGCTGTTCGATGATCGGCTGCATCGCTTCGTTCTTGCGCGTACCGGCGCGAAAGAACACGAGCTGCCACTGGATGAACTGGTCCTGCTGGCCCGCAAGCGACGGAATGTTCTCGGTCTGGGAGAGGCCGTTCTCGCCGTGACAACCGACGCAGAGCTCGGCCTTCGCCTTGCCCGCCTCGAGATCGGCAGCATGGGTGACGGAGAACTCGCTCAGCAAGGCCGCAGCAGCGAGCAGGATTCCGAGGCTGGTCTTATACATCTCTTGTTGTTTCCTCTCCGCGGCTCATGCCCTGGAAGCTGTCCCGGCTACGACCCGGGCTCGTTGGGCATCCATCGATGGTGATGCGGCTGTTCGATGGATCGCCGGCTCGCGCCCGGCGATGAGGCTTGATGATTGACGTTAGAAACAAAAGGCTGCGGCCGCCGTAAGGCAGCCGCAGCCCCCTCATCTCTCGATCATGATGCGATTAGAAAAAATTGCATCATGATCTCATCTCTTTGATTGAGCATGATCCTTTCGGAAAACCCGTTTCCACTTTTCCGGATCATGCTCTAGCGATCACTTCTTCTCGTAGCTGATGCGATAGATCGCACCGGCCCAGTCATCCGCCACCAGGATCGATCCGTCCTTGGCGAGGACGATGTCAGCGGGACGGCCGAGATAGCCCTGGTCGCCTTCGATCCAGCCCGACGCGAACACGTCCTGCTTGGCGTTCTTGCCGTCAGGATCGGCGGTGACCCGCATGATGCGTGCGCCCTGGTACTTGTGACGGTTCCAGGAGCCGTGCTCGGCGATCAGGATGTTGTTCTTGTACTCGGCCGGGAACTGGTCGCCGGTGTAGAACTTCATGCCGAGCGGCGCGACGTGACCACCGAGATTGAGCGCGGGCGGGGTGAACTCCGAGCATTGATGGCCCATGGCGAATTTCGGATCCGGCATGTCACCCTGGTGGCAATAGGGATAGCCGAAATGCTCGCCGATCTTGGCGATCATGTTGAGCTTGTCGCTCGGCAGATCGTCGCTGACCCAGTCACGGGCGTTTTCGGTGAACCAATATTTGCCGGTGCGCGGATCGACATCGCCGCCGACGCTGTTGCGTACGCCGAGCGCCCAGATCTCGGCATTTCCGGTGCGCGGATCGACACGGCGGATCTGCGACACGCTGGTCGGCGGAATGCCGATGTTGAAGGGCGGGCCGAACGGGATGTAGAACCAGCCGTCCTTGTCGACCGCGATATATTTCCAGCCATGCGCGGCATAAGAGGGCATGTCGTCATAGACGACCTTGCCCTGCCCGAGATTGTCGAGATTGGCTTCGGCATTCTCATATTTGATCAGCTTGTCGACCGCGATGACATACAGCGCGCCGTCCTGGAAGGCGACGCCGGTCGGCATGTTCAGTCCCTTCAGGACTGTCTTGACCTCGCGCTTGCCGCCTTTGTCGGTGATCGCATAGACGTTACCGAGGCCGAACGAGCCGACGAACAGGGTGCCCTTGTCGCCCCAGGCCATCTGGCGCGCGGCCAGCACGCCCGGCGCCCAGACTTCGATCTTGAAGCCATCCGGCAGTTTGATCTTCTTGACGATGCTGGCGAGTTCTGCCTCGGACGCGCCGGTCGGCGGCCCGGACGGCGGGGCCAACCCCTTCTGCGCCTCGGTCTCGTCGCCGAGGAACCAGTCATCTGGCGGATGGGTCCAGAATTCCTTGGTTCCGGATTCGTATTTCTTCAGCCCGCGGTTCTGGTCGGCCGCCTGCTGCGCGCCGGCAATGCTTGTTCCGGCGAGAAGACCAATCGTGGCAAACGCAAGAATGCTTCGGTGGAAACCCGATATCATCGCTTCACTCCCATCAAGCAGCTCTGAAGGCTGCGCATTTATTCGTCGGACGTTTCGAGCCGTTCGTTGGTCGTCACCTCAAGCGGTGCGACGACAAAATGTTAGCACATCTTCGGCGAGTGAGAAGCGACGCGCTTCCACTTCAGCTTTTGCACGACGGAATTTGAGACCGTGTGCAAAGCGCCAGCATCAACGGCTTCGCATCGCAAAAAACTAAATCGCAACCTGCGGGTCAGATATCGCGATCACGCGCTCTTCACACGACGCGTGGGCGCCGATCTGATCGGTCTGCCCAAAGAGACGCCAGCGCTCTCCATGCGAAGATGCATTTTCCGCCAAACGGTCAGTCCCGACGAGGGAATCATCGCGGATTCGTCTCTGGCATGTAAGTTGCGTAACGGGCGGCATGTCCGCAACCGCCATTCAGCTCAGCGTCCGCAACGTCAGCAAGTCCTTCTACGGCAAGGCCGGAGAAGTTCGTGTGCTGGACGATCTCTCCTTTGATATCCACCAGCGCGACTTCGTCAGCATCATCGGTCCATCGGGCTGCGGCAAGACCACGATCTTCAACATCATCGCCGGTCTGATCGAGGCCGATGCCGGCACCATGCAGCATCACGGCGAGCCGATCGGAAGCCTGCGTGGACGCGTCGGCTACATGATGCAGAAGGACTTGCTGTTTCCGTGGCGCACCGTGCTCGGCAACGTGCTGCTCGGCCTGGAGACGCGCGGCGTCGGCCGCGACGCCGCAGAAGCCAAGGCGCGGCAGTATTTGAAATCCTTCGGTCTCACCGGCTTCGAGAACGTCTATCCCAAGACGTTGTCAGGCGGCATGCGGCAGCGGGTGGCCTTGATCCGCACGCTGATCATGGATCCCGACATCTTGCTGCTCGACGAGCCGTTCTCGGCGCTCGACTACCAGACCAGGCTGTATCTCGAGGGCGTGCTGAAGGAGGCGGTCGAGACCTATCACAAGACCGTCATCCTGGTGACACACGATATCGACGAGGCGGTGGCGCTGTCGAAGCGGGTGGTCGTGCTCAGCGGACGGCCGGCGCGGGTCAAGGTCGTACACGACATCGACATTGCGGCGCATTCACCGATCGCGGCGCGCGCTGACCACCGTTTCTCCGACTATTTCCATCAACTCTGCGCAGAGCTCGACATCCAGACCGAGAAGACAGCGTGACCTTGACTCTCCCCAGTGCCCCTTCGGCGGTGAAATCGCGTGCGCGTGCGCGCCGCCGCGCCACCTTCGATACAGCGCTTGGCCGCGCCTTCCTGCAGGCGCTGGCGGTGATCGCTTTCTTTGTCGTGTGGGAGGTTGGCGTTCGCCTCGGCGTTGTATCGGCGTTCCTGGTCGGCTCGCCGCTTGGCATCTTCCAAAATGCCTTCCGCATGCTTTTCAGCGGCGAGCTGATCTCCGACACCTGGACCACGTTGTTCGAAGCCCTGCTCGGCTTTGTGATCGGAACGATCATCGGCTCACTGCTGGGTCTGGCGCTCTGGTACTCCGTGTTCGTCGCCCGCCTCGTCGAGCCGTTCATCGTCGCCATCAACAGCGTGCCCAAGATCGCGCTGGCGCCGATTGTGGTGCTATGGTTCGGAACCGGTCTTGTCTCGAAGGTGGCGCTGTCGGTGTCGCTCACCGCGATCGTTGCGCTGATCGCGGCCTATCAGGCCGCCAAGGATGCCGATCCCGATCTGCAGTCGCTGATGATCTCGATGGGCGCCGACAAGCACCAGGTATTTTTCAAAGCTGTGGTGCCGTCGACCTTGCCGGCGATCATCGCGACTTTCCGCATCAATATCGGCTTCGGACTGGTCGGTGCCGTGGTTGGCGAGTTCATCTCGTCGCAGCGCGGGCTCGGACATCTGATCTACACCGCTTCGAGCCTTTACGACCTCAATACGGTCTGGGTCGGGTTGTTCACGCTGATGATTGTGGGTTTCCTGCTCTACTACGTGATCGATTTGATCGAACGCACCAGCCTGCCGTGGAAGCAGGCGAGTACGACGCAGCAGGTGCAGGTTTGAATTATCAGAAATGAATGGAGTACGTCGATGTCGTTGCTGACGCGTGCCGCTGGAGCGGCTGCTGTGATGTTGCTGCTGCTGACCTCGCCGGCGGCCGCCGACAACAAGAAGGTGGTGCTGAGCCAGGCGTTCCAATCGATGCTCTACCTTCCGCTCTATGTCGCGATCGACGAAGGCTTCTTCACCCAGCAGGGGCTGGACCTGACCAAGGAAACCGCCGGTGCGCCGACGGTCGCGCTCTCAGCCGTCATCTCCGGCAGCGCGCAATTCTCGATCCACGGCCCGGAATGGACCGCGATCGCGGCTTCCAAAGGTGCTCCGGTCGGCATCATCGCCAACGTCGTCAATGGCGCGGCGGTGTGGATCGCCACCACGCCGGATTTCAAGTTCGACAGTATCAAGGACATCAAGGGCCAGAAGGTCGTCACCGGCTTGATGCCGACCACCTCGACCTCGTTGTTCATGAAGCTGTTGAAGGAGAACGGCATGGACGCCAAGACCGACGTCGAGATGATCCCGGTCGCGATCGGCACCGAGCCTGGCCCGTTCATCGCCAAGCAGGCCAATGTCGCCGTGATGTATGAGCCGGGCCTCGACCAGGTCGTCGCCAAGGGCATGAAGGTCGTGTTCGGCTTCCCGAAGGCCTATGGCGCCTATGCTTTCTCAGCGGTGACCGCGCGCAACGACGTCGACCCTGATGTGGCGCAGCGTGTCGTCAATGCGATGGAGATGGCGATGCGCTTCATGGCCACCAACGAAGCCAAGACGGTGGAGATCGCCAAGAAGGAGTTCCCGTCGCTGGAGCCGGCGGTGGTGGAAGCCGCGGTCAAGCGCATGCTGGCCGACGGCGTCTATCCGCCGAGTGTCGACATCACGGCCGACGCGCTGAAGGTCTCGATGGACACGCAAATTGCGCTCGGCAATCTCGCCGGTCAGCCCGACTACAAGAGCTTCGTGGTGCGGAAATATATCGAACCGGCGTTGTCGATGAAGTAAGGAGACTTGCTTGGCGGCACATCGTGATGTGCGATGCTGCGCCATCTCGAACGTCCGGTGGAAATTGGCATGACCGAGCCCAGCTCTTTGCCCGCGCCCAAGGCCGGTGCCGGCGTTCTCGACCTCCTGCGTCAGTTCAAGGTGGATCCATCGGCTGCTGCCGCATATGCAGCAGACTGCCTGGCGCGAACCAAAGCGGTCGAGCCGCGGCTGAAAGCGTTCGAATATCTGCCGACGGATGTCGCGCCGCGCAGTGGGCCGCTTGGCGGAATTCCGGTCGCGATCAAGGACATCATCGCAACCCACGACATGCCGACCACCAACGGTTCGCCGATCTACCGGGATCATATTCCCGCAGCGGACGCCTGGGTGGTCGAGCGTCTGCGTAATCTCGGCGCCACGATTTTCGGCAAGACGGTTTCGACCGAATTTGCCTGGCGGCATCCCGGTCCGACCGTCAATCCCTGGAATCCGGAGCACACGCCGGGCGGATCCTCGTCCGGTTCGGCGGCGGCGGTCGCGGCAGGGCTCGTGCCGCTGGCGCTGGGATCACAGACCTTGGGTTCGGTGATCCGCCCTGCCGCCTTCAATGGCGTGGTCGGTCTCAAGCCGAGCTTCGGCGCGATCCCGCGCGTCGGCGTGCACCCGTTGAGCCCATCGCTCGACCATGTCGGCTTTTTCGCGCGCCGGGTCGATGACGTCGCGTTGGCGCTCTCGCTGCTCGCCGGCACCAGCGACGCCGATTTGCATGGCCGGCCGCTGCCGCCATTCGAGATCGATAGCGCCGTTGCACAGCTGGACAAGCCGCGGCTCGCGGTCGTGCGCTTTGCGAAATGGGAGCGCGCGGAGCCCGAGCAGCGGGCGCTGTTCGAAGCGGTCATCAACAAGCTGCGCAGCGCCGGTGCGGTGCTGGAAGAGCTCGAACTGGCCGCACTCGATGCGATCAACTGGAGCGCGATCAACACCATTATGCTGAGCGAGGCGACCGTAATCTTCGATGGTCTCATCGCGCGCTATCCCGATCGGGTCAGCGATGTGATGAAATCTCATGTCGAGAGCGGCAAGAGCAGATCCGCCATGGAGTATCTGGCCGCGAAAGCGGCGCAGGAGCAGCGGCGGGCTGCCTTGACCGCCGAACTGAACGGCTTCGATGCAGTGCTGACGCTGCCTGCTTTCGGCGAGGCACCGCGCGGGCTGCAGTGGACCGGTGATGCCGAGTACTGCGCGCCTTGGACCTTCGTCGGCGCACCCGCAGTGTCGCTGCCCGCTGGCTTCGGCAGGAACGGCCTGCCGCTCGGGGTTCAGGTCACCGGGCGGTACCGCGATGATGTCAGGGTTCTTGGCGCTGCCAAATGGGTCGAAGCGGTCTTGGCCTTCGATCCCGGCCTGCCGCCGGTCGCGGGTTAGCGCATCGGTCCCCTCGGCGAAACCTACTGGCTGCCGTTCCGGAGCCGCGGTACAACGCCGCAATGACCGTTACAGATATTGCGAGCAGAACCTACAATCACGGCTGGCGCCTCGACCCGATCGTGCGCAGCCTGCTCGATACCGATTTCTACAAGCTATTGATGCTACAGATGATTCGGGAGTTTTACCCGACTCAGAAGGTGACCTTTTCGGTCATCAACCGGACCAAGCGGGTACGGCTCGCCGACATCATTGATGAGGGCGAGTTGCGGGCCCAGCTCGATCATGCCCGCACCATCCGTTTCAGCAAGAAAGAGCTGATCTGGCTCGCCGGTAATACGTTCTACGGCAAGACCCATATGTTCTCGCCGGAGTTCATCGCCTGGCTCGCCGAGTTTCGGCTGCCCGAATATGAGCTGCGCAAGGCGGACGGCCAATACGAGCTGCATTTCCACGGGCCATGGACCCACACCACGATGTGGGAGATCCCGGCGCTTGCCATCGTCAACGAGTTGCGTTCGCGGCAGGCGATGAAAGGCCAGCGGCGGTTCGCGCTCGACGTGTTGTTCGCCCGCGCCAAGGCCAAGCTGTGGACCAAGGTCGAGCGGCTGCGGAAAATCGAAGGGTTGCGGTTGTCCGACTTTGGCACGCGCCGGCGTCATGGGTTTCTGTGGCAGCGCTGGTGCGTCGAAGCGGTCAAGGAAGGTCTTGGCTCTTCCTTCACCGGCACGTCGAACGTGCTGCTCGCCATGGACAACGATCTCGAAGCGATCGGCACCAATGCTCATGAGTTGCCGATGGTGGCCGCGGCGCTCGCCAAGGACGACCATGAGTTGCGCTTTGCGCCCTATCGCATCCTCGACCAATGGCGGCAGACCTATGCCGGCAATCTGCTGATCGCGCTGCCCGACGCGTTCGGCACCAAGGCCTTCCTGCGCGATGCGCCGGACTGGGTCGCCGACTGGACCGGCTTTCGTCCCGACAGCGCGCCGCCGATCGAAGCCGGCGAGGAGATCGTCGCCTGGTGGAAGGCCAAGGGCCGCGATCCCAAGCAGAAGCTGCTGGTGTTCTCCGATGCGATGGATGTCGAGTCGATCGAGGCGATTCATCAGCGCTTTGCCGGCCGGGTCCGGCTGTCCTTCGGTTGGGGCACCAACCTCACCAATGATTTCGTCGGCTGCTCGCCGGATGGCTCGGTCGATCTCGACCCGATCTCTCTGGTCTGCAAGGTCACCTCGGTTGACGGCCGGCCGGCCGTGAAACTCTCCGATAATCCGGAGAAGGCGACCGGCGATCCCACTGAGATCGCCCGCTACCTGCGTGTGTTCGGCGATGAAGGGCGGGTGCGGATGCCGGTGGTCGTCTGAGGCCGCGCGTCGCGTGCGCCGATTGCGCCAAGGTTGCGCCGTCCCTACAATGTAACCGTTCTGGGAAGCAGGGGCGGTGCATGCGCGCATATGTTGGGCTCACGAGACGGATGCGTGCGTTGCGGCACCTCGGCGAGCTCACCGGTTGGTGCACCATCGCGTTCCTGATTTTCGTCACCCTGTTCGTACCGGCCGGTCCGGCGATGGCCGACAAGCGCGTGGCGCTCGTCATCGGCAATGCGGCCTATCAGCATGCGACGCCACTGGGCAGTTCGTTGGAGGACGTTCGGATCGTCGCTGCCGCGCTGCAGACGGTCGGTTTCACGCTGTCCGGAGGCGCGGCGCTGGTTGATCTCGATCGATCGGGTCTGGATCGCGCCATCCAACAGTTCGGCCGCGACAGTGCCGACGCGGATGTCGCCTTCGTCTATTATGCGGGCCATGCCGTGCAATTTCACGGCTCGAGCTTCCTGGTGCCGGTCGATGCCGCGGTGAGCAAGGAAGCTGATCTCGAGTCCCAGACGTTGCATGTCGGGCTCCTGCTGCAGCAGCTGGAGAGCTCGGCAAGCCGGCTGAATATTCTTGTGCTCGATGCCTGCCACAGCAATCCGTTCGAGGGCCATGGCCTGGATGGGCTCGAGCCAGGCTTGGCGCCGGTCCATACGCCTGCGAACACGTTGGTGTCCTTTGCCGCGCAGCCGGATATGGCTGTGCCGGCCACGTCGGATGCAAACAATCTGTTCGCGATGACCTTGGCGCAAACGATCCAGCGCCCGGGTGCCGATGTCTTAACCGTCTTCAACGAACTCGGCTTGGCGGTGAAGCGCAGGACAGCCGGTGCACAGCAGCCGTTCGTGCAGTTCTCACCGATCAGCGGCCGTTTCGTATTTGTCGCCGCCGCACCAGCTGCGCGCGCCAGCACCGCCGTTGCGAGCCCACCGAGTACGCTGCCGCGGGAACGAGCGGTGCTCTATGATGAGGACGTCACGGATCCAAAAGGCAAGCATTATGAAGGCACCGTGGTCTGGCGTACGGAGGAGTCCAAGGCCAGCAGCACGCAGGCCGCCAATCGCGTGCTGCGCGCCGACATCGAAATCCCCGAGCGGAAGCTGAGGCTGGTCCTGGTCTTGCGTCGAAACAGCGACCCGTCGATGCCGGCGAGCCACCTCGCCGAGCTGACCTTTTCCGTGCCGCCGGACTTTGCAGGCGGCGGGATCGGGAATGTGCCGGGCATGCTGATGAAGTCCAGCGAGCAGGCGCGCGGTACCCCGCTCGCCGGGCTGGCGGTGAAGGTGACGAACGGGAGCTTTCTGGTCGGCTTGTCGAATGTCGATGCCGATCGGCAGCGCAATCTGCAGCTCTTGCAGCAGCGGTCGTGGATCGACATTCCGCTCGTCTACGACAACAGCCGGCGCGGCATCCTGGCGATCGGCAAAGGCGCATCAGGCGACCGCGCCTTCGCGGACTGGGATGAGCACTGAAGCTTGCTTGGAAAGATCAGCCGAAAGATCGAGGCGGGGCTTTGGAGCGGGCGAAGGGGTTCGAACCCTCGACCCCGACCTTGGCAAGGTCGTGCTCTACCACTGAGCTACACCCGCATCCGGAAAGTGCTGCAGCCGGTCCCGGCGGCAACGGGGAGACCTATGCCAAATGCCGCCGCGGAATGCAACAGGTCTGCGACACTTGAAATCGAACAATATTTGCCGGTTCCAAGCCGAATCGGCCGGAGCAGGGTGATATTGGGCCGATTCCGATCGCGCTGGCGCGTTTGACGTCCTTGACCCGCCCGCCGGGGCGGCGACTGGCCTGCGGATCAACCGCGATGCCCTGGTGTCGGATTCTTTGGGCTTGGGTGTGTCAAGGTCCGCCGGAGCGATTCCAGCCATTCGCCGAACCAGGTCCGAAGCGTCGCAGCCAGTGCCTCACGCGCGCTTGGCTCGCAATCGAATGTCGCCCACCACTCGACGAAGGCGCGGTCCCCATCGATGATCGGCGTCACCCGCAACGTCGCCTGGAATTCGCTGATGGGCAGGGACGCCGGACCGCAGAATTCGTAAGTTTGAAACCGCTCGACGTCGGAGAGCGCGAGCAGGCGTTGACGAATGTGCCGGTCGCGATAGCTCGCATGTCGGATCGCTCCAACGGTATCGCCGGATTTGCCGTCCTCGATCTCGCTGGACCCGGCGCCATCGATCCAGACCGGGTAGTTGTTGAAATCGCGGATGATTTGCCAGATCTGGGGCGCGGATTGCGTGAACACGGTGCTGTAATAGGCTTTAGGCATCGGGGCTCTCCAGGGTGACATGGCAGCCCATGATCGGTCGTCCTGCTCCTCGCCGGCCACCCGGTCTCCGACCGGCCATGCAAGTTGCGGGAACCGATTGAAATTTCCCGGTCGGCCGCCACTTAAGGTGTCGGAAACCGTGTATTGAGGCGCAACGGCAGGCCGTTCTGGCCCGCTTTCCCTTTCAGCTTTTCGGACGAGGATCCCGTGACGATTGTAGAGCAGGGCGGCGGAGCGACGCCGCAGGTGCCGGATCTGATCAAGGAAACCACCACCCAGACTTTTGTGAAGGACGTCATCGAGGAGTCGAAGCGCCAGCCGGTGCTGATCGATTTCTGGGCGCCGTGGTGCGGTCCCTGCCGCCAGCTGACCCCCATTCTGGAGAAGGCCGTTCGGGCCGCCAAGGGCAAGGTCAAGCTGGTCAAGATGAACATCGACGAGCATCCGGCGATTCCGGGCCAGATGGGGATCCAATCGATTCCAGCTGTCATCGCCTTTGTCGGTGGCCGACCGGCGGATGGATTCATGGGCGCCGTTCCCGAAAGCCAGGTCAGCGCCTTCATCGAGAAGCTCACCAAGGGCGTACCCGGAGTCGGCGAGCCCGACATCGGCGAGATCATCAAGGAGGCGGAGGCCGTGCTCGCCGAAGGCGATCCGGCCGGCGCGGCGCAAATCTACGCCGAGGTCTTGTCGATCGATGCCACCAACATCCCGGCTCTGGCCGGACTTGCGAAGTGCTATGTCGAGACCGGCGCGATCGAGCAGGCGAAGCAGACGCTCGCGATGGTGCCGGAGTCCAAGCGCAATGACGCTGCAGTTTCTGCGGTGCAAGCCGCGGTCGAGCTGGCCGAACAGGCGCAGTCACTCGGACCGGTCGGTGAGCTCGAGCAGAAGGTCGCCGCTGATCCGCTCGACCACCAGGCGCGTTTCGATCTCGCGACCGCGTTGAACGCCGCCGGCAAGCGCAAGGAAGCCACCGACCAGCTGCTCGAAATCGTCAAGCGTGATCGCAAATGGAACGAGGATGGTGCGCGCAAGCAGCTCGTACAGTTCTTCGAGGCCTGGGGTGGCGCGGACGAGGCCACTATCGAGGGCCGCAAGCGGCTGTCGACCATCCTGTTTTCGTAAAGCGAACAGCGCCAGGCAGCGCATAGCCGACACGAGGCAGCTCATGCCGATCAATGCGGAATATCTCGGTCCCGCCGAGCTGCCGGAAATCATTCCGGTCTTCCCGCTCGCGGGCGCGCTGCTGTTGCCGCGCGGCCAGATGCCGCTCAACATTTTTGAGCCGCGCTATCTGGCGATGGTCGACGATGCGTTCCGCGACGGCCATCGCCTGATCGGCATGATTCAGCCTGACGTGACTCACTCGCCGAGCGAGGCACGGCCGGTGTTGTTCCAGGTCGGCTGTGTCGGTCGCATTACCCAATTGGCCGAAACCGGCGATGGTCGCTATATCCTCGAACTCACCGGTGTCTCGCGCTTCAAGGTGGTCGAGGAGATGACCGTGCTGACGCCGTATCGGCAATGCAAGGTCGACTACTTTCCGTTCATCGACGATTTCACCGCCCGCAAGGGTGAGGAGGAGGTCGATCGCGAGGCCCTGCTTGCCGTGCTCACCGACTTCCTGAAGGCCAATAATCTCAAGGCCGATTGGGAAGGGATCGAAGCGGCACCGAACGAGGCGCTGGTCAATGCGCTGGCGATGATGTCGCCTTATGGTTCGGCGGAAAAGCAGGCGATGCTGGAAGCGCCCGATCTCAAAACCCGGGCGGAGATCCTGATCGCCGTTACCGAGATGGATCTGGCCAAGAAGCGAACCTCCGGCGATCCGCCGCTGCAATGATCATTCGGCCGCAACGGCACGAGCCGGTGGCGTCGACGGTGCCGTCAGTCGCATCAGAATGAACGTCAGCGCGATCACGGCAAGATAGACGATCAGCTGCATTGCGGTCGGCTGATCGGTATAGCCGATCAAGGTGTGCAGGGTGCGGCCGAGCAGGCTGTCTTCGGGTAGAACCGAGCTCGAATCCCACACGATCTGGTCGAGGCTGGTCAGCCAATTGGCACGTGCTAGAAAGGCGACCGCCTGTGCGGCCATGCCCGCCGCCAACAAAGTGATCAGCCACGTCGTCGTGGCAAACAGCGCCTTCGGCGGAATCCGCATCAGGCCGAAATAGGTCGCAAGACACACCGCCATGCCTAACGCCAGGCCGAGCGCACCGCCACCGAGCAGCGCCGGCCCTGAATTGTCGCCGGACGCAGCAACACCGTAGAGAAACAGCGCGACCTCGCTGCCCTCGCGCAGCACGGCCACTGCGACCACGATCGCGAGCGCGATGAGCGGCCTGGATCCCTCCGCGACCGCCTGCCCGACCGCACGCAGGTCGTTGGCCATCTCGCGACCATGACGGGCCATCCAGACATTATGCCAGGTCAGCATGACAACAGCGGTGCCCAGAATGGCCGCGTTGAACAGCTCCTGCCCCATGCCCTCGAACAGCTGCGACAACGCGCCGGCGAAAGCAGCGACGATGCAGGCCCCGGCAATGCCCGCAAGAAGACCGCCGCCGATCCAGCGCAGTCGGTGCGGCACTGTGCTGGTCACTGCGAGTACGATGCCGACGATCAGACCAGCCTCGAACACTTCGCGGAAGACGATGATCAGCGCGGCGAGCATGTTGGCGACCTATTGAACGTTCACGATGCCGCGGGCCTTCTCGTTGAACTCGTCGTAGAATTCATAGCGGCCCGGCTTCATCGCGCGCACCTTGAGGACGGCTTCGCTCTTGGCCGCGACCACTTTCTCGACCTTCAGCGCCTTGCTTTCGAACTCCATCGCCTTGGCTTCCATGTTCTTGACACGGATCACGAATGATTTGTCGGCCGGCGCAGTCGCTTCCTTCGGCTCGAACTGCCCGTTGGCATAGGCGAATTGAATTTCCGCGTCTTCCGCATGAACCGGTACCAGCGTCAGGACGGCATTCGAGACCACTGCAAGGGTCAGTTTCCGCAAGCTCACAGTCAACATCGATCAGCTCTCCCCCTCTTGAGCCAAATCACAATGGGACATATGCAGCGCAGTCGGGTTCGACTTGCGCCATCACCACCTCATAAGAGGTGCAGCTAAGCGGGGAGACGCTCAAGCCGCAAAGAGACTCGCTCTAAACTGGAATGATTCCAGGCGAACCGGCACGGTCAGCCATGTGAGACGCGGCAACCTGCCGCAGCAGCTGGGCTGGGCTCGTCAATAGCCCGCAGCCGCAAGCATGACGACGCCGGTGAGCATCAGCCAGCCGAAGTGCCGGCCGCGGGTGGCAAGCGCGTTGCCAATCGCAGCGAGGGCGAACACGACAGCCAGCGTGACCACGGTCCAATGCCGCGCAACATCCGAGGCCATGCTTGGCGCGGCGATGAGCAGCACGCCGCCGCCGATCCACGCGACGGTGCTGGCCTGCCAGACCACGCGCAACAGGGTGCGCAAGCGCTCTGGCGCGATCGTCAGGCGCGGGAAAATTTTTGTCTCGCCCAGCACGCCGTGGATCAGCGCGGCGGCGATCGCGGCCACGCCGGCACATTGCAACAAGACGTCGCGCATCGGCTCTCTCCAAGGTCTTGTGGACCATACAGTTATGTATGGATCGTGTCCGACGGGGTGGCCCGTGTCAATACACTGGTGTATGGAAGTCGGATGATTGATCAGCTGTCCGCCCGGGATTGGCTCGATCAGGGCCTGAAGGTTCTGACGAGCAAGGGATTCACTGCGCTCAAGGCCGAGCCGCTGGCGAAGGCGTTGGGGGTGTCACGGGGCAGCTTCTACTGGCATTTCGCCGACGTGGGCACATTCCACGCCGAGCTCCTGAAATATTGGCGCGAGATTGCGGCCGAACGGATCATCATGGGCGTGGAATCGAGCGCCGCCGCGGAGCCTCTCATTGCGGTCCTGCTGCGCCGCACGTTCTCGACCAGGCTGGCGCTGGAGCGGGCGGTGCGGAGCTGGGCTGCTTCCGACCCGCTTGCCCGCAACGCCGTGCAGGCGATCGACCGGCGGCGCCTCGACTATGTCGCGAGCCTGCTCGCCTCCGAGGGGTTTGCGCCGGAGCTTGCACAGACGCGCGCGCAGATTCTTTACTGGACGTTTCTCGGGTTCGCGTTTTCGGACCAGCAGCTTCCAAAAGCCCGACATGAGGTTGTCATCACGGAGCTCATCCGCATCGCGCTTGCCAAGCCGTGATGGACGACAGTGGCCTTGCGCCTGTGCTACACAGGCGCAGAAGCAGCCTGAAGAGATTCTCCTTATGACAGCGTCTGAGCGCCCCGAACCCACGGTCGATCCAAAACTCCTGGAGATCCTGGTGTGCCCGATGACCAAGGGGCCGCTGGAATATGATGCGGCCAGGCAGGAGTTGATCTCGCGCTCTGCCAGGCTCGCTTATCCCATTCGCGACGGCATTCCGATCATGCTGCCCGAGGAAGCGCGAAAGATCGACTGACCATGCGCATCCGTGCATGCCTGCCGGCGTTCGCGCTGCTCGTCTCGATCACGCTGGCCCCGTTTGCATCCGCCGAAGAGAGCAACATCCGGGTCGGCGCGCTGGATGCGGTGCTGACGATGCCGTCCGGTGTCGACCGGCCGCCTGTCGCGCTCCTGATCGCCGGTTCCGGCTCGATCGATCGCGACGGCAACGGGCCGCAGCTCAAGCCCGCGACGTTGAAGAAGCTCGCCGAACAACTCGCCGCCCGCGGCATCGCCAGCCTGCGCTACGACAAGCGCGGGGCGCGCGGCTGGAAGGCTGAATTCGGCCGGCCGGAGGATTTCCGCTTCAAGGACTATGTCGACGATGCGGCCTCGCTGGTGACGTTCCTGCGCGGCAAGTTTGCCCGCGTCGTGCTGGTCGGCCACAGCGAAGGCGGGCTGGTTGCGATCCTGACCGTCCGCCGCGTGCCGGTCGACCGGTTGGTGCTGCTCGCGGCCACGGCGCGGCGGCAGGGCGATCTCCTCAAGGCGCAGCTGGAGAAGAAGCTGCCGCCGGACAAGTTCGCGGAGGTCGCGAAGGCGATCGACGGCATCATGGCCGGCCAGATCGTCGATCCGCCGCCGCAGGCGCTGCCGATCCCTCCGGCCATGCAGCCGAGCATCGCGTCCGCCTTCACCGAGGATCCGATCGATCCGCTGAAGCAGATCATCATCCCCACTTTGATCGTCGGCGGTGGCCGCGACCTCCAGCTCGCCCGGGTCGACCTTCTCGCGCTCTCGGCCGCCGCTCCAGCCGCCAAGACGCTCTGGCTGCCCGAGATGAACCACGTGCTGGTCGACGTCGCGGATGACGATGCCAACCTGAAATCCTATGGCGATCCCGACCGGCCGCTGGACCCCGATATGGTGGATGCGGTTGCCGCCTTCATCGCCGGTGCTGACGCGCGTTAGCCCTCACAGCGCCTCGCCCTTGAGAAGCCGCGGGATCTCGCCGGTCAGGCCGGCGGCCTGACGGATGAACAGCTCCTTCAACGGCGGCGTGCGGTCGACCAGGCCGAGCCCGATGTCGCGCACCGTGCGCAACAGCGTCGACTTGTTGGAGAACAGGAAATTGAGCGAGTTGGTCGCAAGCCCCATCGCCATCGTATCGAAGCGCCGCCAGCGCTGGTAACGCTCGAGCACGTCGACCTGGCCCGGATCGATGCCGAGCCTGGCCGCATCGACCACCACTTCGGCCAGCGCCGCGACATCCTTCAGGCCCATATTGAGACCCTGGCCGGCGATCGGATGGATCACATGCGCGGCATCGCCGACCAGCGCCAGCCGCGGCGCGATGAAGGAGCGCGCCACGAAATAGGACAGCGGAAACGCCCGCGGCTGGTCCAGCACCTTCAATTCGCCGAGATGCAGGCCGGCGCGCTTTTCCAGCTCGGAGTGGAATTCGTCGGCGCTCAAGGCGACGAGACGCTGGGCCTCAGTGCGGCGTTCGGTCCAGACCAGCGAGGAGCGCTTGCCCGTGAGGGGCAGCATCGCGAACGGGCCCGCGGGCAGGAAATGCTCCTCCGCGCGCCCGTTATGGTCGCGCTCGTGACCCACGGTCACGACGATGCCGGATTGATTGTAGTCCCAGCCATGGGTGACGATGCCGGCGCGCTCGCGTAAGCGCGATCGCGCTCCGTCGGCGGCGACCAGGAGGCTGGCGGCAATCTGGCTGCCATCGGCCAGCACCACCTCGATGCCGTCGTCCTGGGTGGTAAAATTCGTCACCGCGGTCGGTTTGAGCACGATGCCCTCGGCTTCCGCGCGGGCCACCAAGGCATCGATCAGACGCCTGTTCTCGACCATATGGGCGAAGGGCTCGCCGGGCTCGACCTGGCCGCCAAAGCTCAGGAAGGCGGGCCGGGTGGCGTCGTCGAGCTGCGAATCGGTGATCACCATGTCGAGGATCGGCTGGGCCTGGTCCGCCACGCTGGCCCAGATCCCGATCGCGTCGAACAGCTTGCGGCAGGCCGCGACAATGGCGCTGGCGCGGGGATCACGGCTTGGACGCGTCCCCAATGCGGGGTCGGCGACGATCACCGGGACTTCCGGTCCGAGACCCTGCCGCAGGGCCAATGCCAGGGCCAGGCCGGCGAAGGCGCCGCCGCCGATCACGATGCTTCGCTGTGTTGTCATGCCAACCTGCTCACCATTACTCTTGCAGGCAGAGTATAGCTGGGCCAGACGGGGCGGTGAACCGTTGGCTCACTCGCTCTTGTATCGACCAAATCGGTCTGCCAAAGCAAAGGCTTACAACCATGTCCAAGGGCCTGATCGACCTGATCTCGATCCTCGATATCGAGCCGCTTGAGGTCAACCTGTTCCGCGGCAACAGCCCGAAGACGAGCTGGCAGCGCGTGTTCGGTGGCCAGGTGATTGGCCAGGCGATGGTTGCCGCCTGCCGGACCGCCGAAGGCCGGCTGCCCCATTCGCTGCATTGCTATTTCATCCTGCCGGGTGATCCGCAGGTGCCGATCATCTATCAGGTCGAACGTCTCCGCGACGGCAAGAGCTATTCGACCCGCCGCGTCACCGCGATCCAGCACGGCAATGCCATCTTCTCGATCATGGTGTCGTTCCACACCGACGAGGAGAGCGCTTTCGATCACCAGGACAAGATGCCGGATGTGCCGCCGCCGGAGAAGCTGACCGCGGAAGAGGTTGCCAAGCAGCCGATGTTCCGGGAGATGCCGGACTTCATCCGCCGCTATTACGAATCCGACCGGCCGATCGAATTGCGCCCGGTCGAGCTCGGCCGCTATTTCGGCCAGAAGATCGATGACGGCCGCATCCATGTCTGGATCAGGACTGCGGCCAAGCTGCCGGATGACCCGGCGCTGCATCTCTGTGCGCTGGCCTATGCCTCCGACTTCTCGCTGCTCGATGCGGCGATGGCGCGCTACGGCCGCACTTTGTTCGATAAGCGGATGATGCCCGCGAGCCTCGATCACGCAATGTGGTTTCACCGGCCGTTCCGCGCCGACGAATGGCTGCTCTATGCGCAGGATTCGCCGAGCGCGCAGGGCGGCCGCGGGCTGACCCGCGGCCTGATCTTCAAACCGGACGGCACCTTGGTCGCATCCGTCGCGCAGGAGGGCTCGTTGCGGGAGCGCAGGGCGCCGGCCTAAGCGTCTGAAGCCAAGGCCGAGCCGCGGGCGACCAGCCCGAACTGCGATACATACCATTGGGTATACCACCGCAGCACCCACGGGATCGGGATGATGAACGCGCAGCCGAGCGCGAACACGATTGTCCGCCACAGCACCTCGAGGCCGGAGGCGGTGAAGATGATCTCCCGCCGCGTGCCCTGGATGTTGCGGCAGATCCAGCGCATCCAGGCCGGAATCACCCAGGCCCAGCCGATGATGGTGATGGTGGAGACGATCATCAGCACATACCAGCCGACATAGGCCAGCGGACTGCCTTCGAAGCGGATCTCGGCAGGCCGCTTGTCGGCCACGACGTTGGCCGCCAACCAGCGGATGACCATCCAGGACAGGAAGGCCTGGCCGACCAGCGCGAGCAATTCCACGATCGCCCGGTGGCTGGTGCCGACATAGCTCAGCACGCCCAGGCCGATGAAGACGTACCAGATGTCCAGCGGCTGCCCGGTAAAGGCGAGGAAGCCACGACCGGGCACGTGGATCCGCTCGATCACGTAGCGGTAGAAATAGGTCGCGGTCCACGGCGCCGGAATGATGAAGGCGGCGCCGATCACGAACAGCACAGCCCAGCCGAGAAATGTCCAGAGATCGAGCTCGACCGACAGCGGCCCTTCGCTGTCGGCCGCAAAATCCGGGGGCAGGGCAGGCGACTGATCGGCAACGTCGGAGATCAGGCCGGGGATGCGTCCGGCTTTTTCCCAGCCCGCCATGCCCTCGGTCCAGACCAGCGTGTCCGCATTGACCACGCCCCGGGCGACGAAGTCGCGGAGCTGTTCTTCCGAGATGGGCCCCTGTTGCTGGCCTTGTGCCGCGTAATACCAGGCTCGGTTCGACATTTTGTTTCCTTGAGGCGTGAGGGCGGGGGCGGACTGACGTTTTCTCCCTTGTGTCTGACGAAGGCGCCGCGCGTTCAGTGGACTCCGGGACACCCGGGCGTTTTTTGCTTAACCCTGCAGAAAATTTGTGCCATGTGCCTACCAATAGGCCAGCGGAGGGGGCGGAGCTTTGCCTCTTTATCAGGCTGCCGGATTTCGAGGAACCCAAGGCATCGCCATGAAGCTCGTTGTTGCGATCATAAAACCTTTCAAGCTCGACGAGGTGCGCCAGGGCCTCACGGCGATCGGCGTCCATGGCATGACCGTGACCGAGGTGAAGGGTTACGGACGGCAGAAGGGCCACACCGAGATCTATCGTGGTGCCGAATATGTCGTGAACTTCCTGCCCAAGCTGCGCATCGAGATCGCGGTCGCCTCCGACATCGCGGACAAGGCGGTCGAGGTCATCACGTCGACGGCGCGGACCGGCCAGATCGGGGACGGCAAGATCTTCGTGACCCCGATCGATCACGCCCGCCGCATCAGGACCGGCGAAACCGACGCCGACGCGCTCTAAGCTCCGACCCTTCTGCTCGCGCGCGGCAGTGCTGCCGCGGCCAATTTTCTTCTCGATCTGCCGGGGACCATCATGGGGGCATTTTCGTCTCGCGCTATCAGCGTGCCTGCGGCGACCGCCTTGGCTGCGGTCGCAAGCACATCGCCAGCCCTTGCCGCGACGCCCGGAATCGATGCGGCCGATACCGCCTGGATGATGGTGGCCACCGCGCTGGTGCTGATGATGACGGTCCCCGGCTTGGCGCTGTTCTATTCCGGCATGGTGCGGAAGAAGAACGTGCTCGCGACCATGGCGCAGAGTCTCGCGGCGGTGGTGATCATCTCGATCCTCTGGGTCGCATTCGGCTATTCGCTGAGCTTCGTCGGTGACGGCCCGTGGCTCGGCTCGCTCGATCGCGCCTTCCTTGCCGGGCTTTCTCTCGACAGCGTGCATCCTGCAGCCAAGACCATCCCGGAATCGCTGTTCATGCTCTACCAGATGACGTTCGCGATCATCACGGTGGCGCTGGTGGCAGGCTCGGTCGCGGACCGCATGCGCTTCTCGGCCTATCTGATGTTCTCGATCGGCTGGTTCATCTTCGTGTATGTGCCGCTCGCGCACTGGATCTGGGGCGGCGGCTTTCTCGCCAGTATCGGCGTGATCGATTTCGCCGGCGGCCTGGTGGTGCATCTGTCGGCCGGCACCGGTGGCTTGGTCGCAGCGCTGGTGATGGGGCAGCGGCAGGGCTACGGCGCCGAGAACCTGGCGCCGTTCGACCTGTCGCTGGCGGTGATCGGCACCGGCCTGCTGTGGGTCGGCTGGTTCGGCTTCAATGGCGGCTCGGCGCTCGGCGCCAATTCGCATGCCGTGATGGCGATTCTGGCGACGCATCTGGCCGCCTGCGCGGGCGCGATCACCTGGGGTGCGATCGAATGGTCCGCCCGCCGCAAGCCGTCGGTGCTCGGCATGATCTCCGGCGCCGTCGCGGGCCTCGGCACCATCACACCGGCCTCGGGCTTCGTCGCGCCCTGGCACGGCATCGTCATCGGCGTGATCGCAGGCGCCGTCTGCTACTGGGCATGTACCTGGCTCAAGCACCGTTTCAAATATGACGATTCGCTCGATGTGTTCGGAGTGCACGGTATCGGAGGGTTGACCGGGACCGTGCTCGCGGGCGTCTTTGCGACGGCCGCGATCGGCGGTGTCGCCGGGCTGCTCGAGGGCCATCCCCGGCAGCTCCTGGTCCAGCTCTACGGCGTCGCCGTGACCCTGGTCTGGTCGGGCGGCGTCACCTACGCCCTGCTGAAGCTGGTGGGTGCTGTCGTTCCCTTGCGCGTGTCCCGCGCGCAGGAACTCGAGGGCCTCGATATTTCGCAGCATGGCGAAGCGCTGCAGTAATTGTCGCCAATTGATCCGATATGAGCAGGGGAGAGCTGCCCTTCGCATGGGCAGCCCGACCGCTGGAAGCGGTCGTGCATAACTTTTGCTCACATATGCCCATCGTTTAGGCGCGACCGAATAGCGCAGGGGGCAGCCCACCGGCCAACAGCGGAAAAGGTCCGCATTCATAGTTCGTTAGGCCTCGTCACCCGTCTGGCACGGCATTTGATTCTAGGGCTCGCGGCTGTGCCCGCGTTGTGAAGATTTCTCCGCGTCGGGGACCTCAGTCGCACAAAAGTGCTCGGTAACGTCCGTGCCGGGCCCAAGCGGGGATAGGACTCATGAAAATTGTTATGGCGATCATTAAGCCATTCAAGCTGGAAGAGGTCCGTGATGCCCTGACCGCCATCGGCGTTCATGGTCTCACTGTGACGGAAGTCAAAGGATATGGCCGGCAGAAGGGCCATACGGAAATCTACCGCGGTGCTGAATACGCGGTGAGCTTTCTGCCCAAGATCAAGATCGAAGTCGCGATCCCGTCCGATCAGGTCGACAAGACCATCGACGCCATCAGCTCGGCCGCGAAAACCGGCCAGATCGGCGACGGCAAGATCTTCGTGATCAGTCTCGAGCACGCCGTGCGCATCCGCACCGGCGAGGCCGACGCTGCGGCCCTTTGATTTCGCGCACAAACTTAAACACTTACGGAGTAGAAGAAAATGACGTTTAAGCGTCCAACCAGCGCGGGATGGATAACGCTCGCCATCGCAGGCCTCTGCGTCGCAGGACTTGCCGACGTGGCGTTTGCCGAAGACGCGCCGGCCGCAGCCGCTGCAGCCGCGCCCGTTCCCAACAAGGGCGATGTCGCCTGGATGCTCGTGTCCAGCGCGCTCGTTCTGATGATGTCGATCCCCGGCCTCGCCCTGTTCTACGGCGGTCTGGTTCGCACCAAGAACATGGCCTCGGTGCTGACCCAGGTGTTCGCGATCGTCGCGATGATCGGCGTGACCTGGACCATCTACGGCTACTCGATGGCCTTCACCGATGGCGGCAGCATGACCTCGTGGGTCGGCGGCTTCTCCAAGGCCTTCCTGCACGGCGTCGATGCCTCTTCGACGGCGGCGACGTTCTCGAACGGTGTGGTGATCCCGGAGCTCGCCTACTTCGTGTTCCAGATGACCTTCGCGATGATCACCCCGGCCCTGATCGTCGGCGCCTTCGCCGAACGCATCAAGTTCTCGGCGGTGATGCTGTTCATCCTGCTGTGGTCGACCTTCATCTACTACCCGATCGCGCACTGGGTCTGGTTCGTCGCGGCTCCGGACGACGTCGCCAACGCCGCCAAGGCGCTGGCCGCTGCGACCGACGCCGCCGCCAAGACCGCGGCGCAGGCCAAGCTCGATGAAGTCACCGGCGCAGTCGGCTGGCTCGCCGGCGCTGGCGCGCTCGACTTCGCGGGCGGCACCGTGGTGCACATCAATGCCGGCATCGCCGGCCTGGTCGGCGCGCTGATCATCGGCAAGCGTACCGGCTACGGCAAGGACCTGATGGCGCCGCACTCGCTGACCATGACCATGATCGGCGCCTCGCTGCTGTGGGTCGGCTGGTTCGGCTTCAACGCCGGCTCCAACCTGGAAGCCAACGGCACCACCTCGCTGGCCTTCGTCAACACCATGGTCGCGACCGCCGGTGCGGCGCTGTCCTGGCTGCTGTGCGAATGGGCCGTGAAGGGCAAGCCTTCGCTGCTCGGCATCTGCTCGGGCGCGGTCGCCGGCCTCGTCGCCGTCACCCCGGCCTCCGGCTATGCCGGTCCGATCGGCGCTCTGGTGCTCGGCCTCGTCGTCTCGCCGATCTGCCTGTTCTTCGTCTCCACCGTGAAGAACTCGCTCGGTTATGACGATGCGCTCGATGTGTTCGGCGTGCACTGCATCGGCGGCATCATCGGCGCGCTGGGCACCGGGATCCTGGTCAACCCCGCGCTCGGTGGCGTCGGCATCACCGACTACACCAACATCACCGGCAACAATGCCGGCACCTACGACCTCGTCACGCAGATGATCGCGCAGGGCAAGGCCGTGCTGGCCACCCTGGTGTGGTCGGGCATCGGTTCGGCGATCCTCTACAAGGTCGTCGACGTGATCATCGGGCTGCGTCCCACCGTGGAGCAGGAGCGCGAGGGTCTCGACATCACCGACCACGGCGAGCGCGCCTACAACTACTGAGTTCTCCCGGGGCGGGGCTCTCACGAGGGCCCAGCCACAACTTCGGTTCGGGCAGATACCCGGCAATGCCCCGACCGTTGAGGGGCTCCAGCGCAAGCTGGGGCCCCTTTCTTTGTTTGCCGGCTGGTCGTGAGATCGATTTGCTCGCCAAATCGCTGGTGTCGTCCCTGCGAAGGCGGGGACCCATACCGCGTGATGTTCGAAGCAGGCATGCTGCGAGTATCGCGCACATAGCTGAGGTCTGTGGTTATGGGTCCCGGGTCTGCGCGCTTCGCGCTTACCCGGGACGACAGCTGTGATTGGCGTACGCACTGTCAAATTCCACGGGCACATCGAACGCGCGTGCTCTCGTTCTCGCGGCGCATCCGCGCCCGAGCTGTGCTGATCTCATCGCCCTCGAAATACAGAGGGCGCAGGGAAGGCCGGGCGCTGGCCGCACCCATGGCCCGCCTGCAGAAAAGAAAGCAGGCGGCAGTCACCACAGGTACGAGCCGGAACGACCGGCCTTCCCTGCGCGATGGTTTTAACGGCTGCTTCGCGTTCTCCCCGGTGCGCCGGGCTTTCTGGCCACCGTCGTCCGCGCGAGGCGAAGCCTCGTCGCGAACTTGGCATCAGCGTCGGGATGCCAGGACCGCGCGACTTGACCGTGCGAGCATCGCTGTTCGTCCACGCGAGAGATCCGCGTTGCAGCAACACTCGCCCATCGCATCCCACTGCCAACGGATCGTGACGGTCGCGAAACGCCCCTCATGCGGCAGCAGGATGTGCGGGATGATCGTTTTGATTTGCCCGACATGGCAAGCGCGCAGTGCTGCGACAAACTAACACGACGGGCCGTTTGCGCATGGCGGGGCTGCAGTCGCGTCCGTCCCGCCGCGTGATTTCCGGGACGTCGAATCGAGAAGCCGCGAGATGGTGATGCCCCGCGTGGCGGGGCATCACACCGGAAGACGACGTTCAACCTCGCCGCCGGCCGATCGGCTCGCGCGAGATATGCCGCGAGTCGATGGTCAGCTCAGCTCATGTGCCTTCGAACTTGAACGACACGTTCAGCTTGGCCCGATAGGCCTCCACTTTTCCCTTGGCGTCGAGTTGCAGATCGAGTTCGACGACCTCTGCGACCCGGAGGTCTCGGAGTGACCTCGCCGCCTGCTCGACGGCGTTGGTGGCCGCCCTTTCCCAGGATTCGCTGCTAGTACCGATCAGCTCGATGACCTTGTAGACACTGTCAGGCATATCGTTCTCCTGTCCGGTATGAGCAGGAAGCAGGTGCTCCCTGCTACAGGCGAGCGTAGCATCATGATGCCGGGCCCGAAAGAACGCAGCCCGGCATGGCCCGGTGCTACTACGAATGGCGCTCGCGCGTTGCTTGTCTCACAAGCTCTTGCGCGAGCGATCGCTCGCCCGTCCTGCAGGAGCTTGCATTCTTCGACGTCAACGGCTGCACCAATCAGCGCGACGGCTTGAGCCGCGCGATGTCAACGAACTTTCTTCACGGCCTTGATGCCGGCCAATGTCACCAGCGGAAGCGTTTCAGCAGATCCGAGCTCAGGCGTCGGCCGGCGCGGCGCCTTGGTCGGGGCCGGGATTGCCGCCGGTAGCTGCGATGGCCAGCCGGCCGAGGTAATGAGTCCACCCCCGGGCGTGCGCGGCGCACTGCGCTTCATTGGGAAGACCGCTATGGGTCATCCGCAGCAATGTGCCGCCGTCATGGTCCACAAGATCGATCTCGATCAGGCTCGATCCCGGCGGCACCTCTTCGCCACCTTCCCAGCCGAAGCTATAGGCCAGGCGGTGGACCGGGATCACCTCCCGGAATTCGCCTCGCGCCGTATTGCGCCGGCCGACGCTTTTGATGAGGTAGAGCCCGCCGGCGCGCGGCTCGGTCGTCGCTTCCGCGCCCATCCAACTCATGATCTTCTCGGGGTCGGTCAGGAACGCGAATACGGTGGCAGGCGGGGCTGCGATCTGGACTTCGCGTCGAACCACAAGCGGCTCGGTCATCGACACCTCCTCAAACTCAGCGGCGATGGCCGCGTGCCTGATCGCCAGGATAGCCCGTGACAACGCCACAACGGCGCCTCATGATCCTATCATGCAGCTCTCCTCAACGCTCTGCTGGCTTGTTGATGCGGCCAGCGAGGCCCCGGGCGCCGACCGGCTGCTCGCGGAACTCGGTGCGCATCTGGTCCAGGATGGTCTGCCACTGGCGGGCGGCGCGCTGACATTGGCGGTTCCGCACCCGCTCATTGCCAAACGGACCTGGCTCTGGCGGGCCGCGAGCGGAGAGATCATCGAGGCCTTGGGTTTTGCCTCGGGTTCTGCCTTGGGTTTTGCGCCGGGCGGATTTCCGGCGGCGTTCGGGAGTACACCATCCGATGATCCCGGCCGGCATTGGCTCACCGGCATAGCGGACGGCGTGGTGCAGCAGGATCGTGTCGGGCCACGGTCCGACGGGCCGTTGCTGGCCTGGATCGGTCCGCGTGCGTTCGCGCCCGATGAAATCGATGAGCTGCAACGGGCCGCGCGGTTCGCCGCCGCGCCGCTTGCCGCCATTGCGGCGCGCGACACCTTGAGGGCCGCGCTCGAAGCTTATCTCGGCCGGCGCAGCACCGCGCGGGTGCTGGCGTCGCCGCTCCGGCGCAATGTCGGCGAGACCATTCAGGCCGCGTTGCTGTTTGCCGATTTGCGCGGGTTCACGGCGCTATCGGAAAGCCACCCTCCGTCAGATGTCATTTCGGCGCTTGGTGCCTGGTTCGATCGTATTGCCGGCGCGGTTCATGCGTTCGGTGGCGAGGTACTGAAATTTATCGGCGACGGTGTGCTGGCCATCTTTCCGGTGGTCGGAGACTCCCCGCGCGCCGCCTGCGCGGCGGCATTGCAGGCGACATTGGCAGCGCGGCTTGGAATGGCGCGTCTCGACAGCGAGCGCGAGCGACAGGGGCTGCGACCGCTGCCATTCGGCGTCGCCCTGCACGTCGGCGAAATCTTCTGGGGCAATATCGGGGCTGCAGATCGGCTGGATTTCACCGCCATCGGCCCGGCAGTCAATCTTGTCAGCCGGTTGGAAGGCCTGTGCCGGCCACTTGGAAAGCGGGTCCTCGTCTCAGGTGCGCTTGCCGCACAAACCGAGATGCCGCTGATCGCGTTGGGAACGCATCACCTGCGCGGCATCGCATCTCCCTGCGCGGTTTTCGCCGTGCCGGAGGACTGAAGCCCCGGACGGCGACGGCCTTTGCCTTACAGGCCGCCCATCTTGCAGACCAGCTTCCATTCCTCCGGTGTCACCGGCTGCACCGACAGGCGCGACTGCTTGACCAGCGCCATCTCGGCGAGCTTCGTCTCGGCCTTGATTGCGACCAAGGTCACCGGCGTCTTGAAGGCCTCGTCAGCCTTGATGTCGACGCAGACGAACTTGCCGGTCTTGTCGGTGGGATCGGGATAGGCCTCCTTGATCACCTCGGCGATGCCGACGATCTCCTTGCCTTCGTTGGAGTGATAGAAGAAGGCGAGGTCGCCCTTCTTCATGGCGACGAGATTCTGCCGCGCCGTGAAGTTGCGCACGCCGGTCCAGGCTTCGCCCTTGGCGCCCTTTTCCTTCTGCTGGTCCCAGGACCACACCGAGGGTTCGGATTTCACCAGCCAGTAGTTCATGACGACACTCTCTCCACGCGTCATGGCCGATGTCGAAAGACCGGCCGGCCACGCTTCTGTCAGCTTAACATAGGCAAGACGTGGATGCCCGGGTCAATGGTCTAGACGCGCTTGGCGCTATTGCCCGGGCATGACGATTGAGCAAGAGGCTCGCGCGCTATTCCTCAAGATATTTGTCGAAGAATTTCGCGATATCGGTGAAGGCCTCCTTGGTTTCGGGGGCATCGACGTTGAACTGGTACTGCGCGTGCGACTGGCCCTCATAGACATTGAGGTCGGCGATCACGCCGGCACGACGCAGCTTGCGATGAGTGCGCACCGTGTTGGAGAGGAACAGGTCGCGCGTGCCCGATGTCAGGATGGTCGGCGGGAAGCCTTTGAAATCGCCATAGATCGGCGAGATGTAGGGGGTCTTCAGGTCGGTGCCGTTGGCGTAGAGCTTTGCCGCGCGGCCGAGCCAGCCGTCCCAGGTCACCAGCACATTGTCGACCCACTCATTGTCGGCATAGCTGTCGCCGATCTTGTCGATATCGGCCCACGGCGTGCCCGGTGCGATCGCAGCCGGTCGCGGCAGCTTCTCATCCTTGGCGCGCAGCACCATGGCGAGCGTCATCGCGCCGCCCGTCGAGGTGCCGAAGATTGCCATCCGGCGGTGGTCATTGGTCTTCGTGAGCGCCTTCCACACCGCCATCGCATCGTCCATCGCGGCGGGATAGGGGAAGTCCGGCGGCATGCGGTAGTCGACCGAGATCACCTTGAAGCCGCCGAAGCCGGCCATCATGATCGCCTCCGGCAGCGCCGCTTCGCCGGGGCCGAACACATAGCCGCCGCCGTGGACATGGACCAGGAGCCGCCGGCGATTGTCCGATGGCATCTTGTTGGGCGTGACGATGAAGCAGTGCACGCCGGCGATCTTGGTTTCCTCGACCTTGACGCCGAGCTTCTCCTTCATCGCCGGGATGCCTGATATCGCCAGCTTGGCGCGGCGGTCGATCAGCTCCTTCCATTCCGCCGGCGTTTTCGGATCGGCGTTGAAATGCGGCGGGTAGGGCGCGCCGATCATCGCCTGCATTGTGGGGCTGACCTCGTCGGTCGGGTTGCCGATCGTCTTCTGCGGTGCCACCCGCTTGCCATTCTCGGCATTGGCCGCGGTCTCGCTCTTGGCGAGCTCGTCATAGGAGGTGGTGGTCTGGGCGTGGGTGGCGGTTGTGGTGACCGCCCAAGCAAGACCGATCGATACGATCGCAAGATGTGATCTGCGCATGCGCTTCCTCTGCAGGATTCTTTGTTGGTTGATTTGTCCGGAATCCGTCGGATCGCACGCAGGCTATTACAGCGTGTGTGCGGCGGGAAGCGCCGCTCACTCCTCGGCCTTGAAGGGGCGCGTGAGCAGGCCTTCAATGGCTGCGTCGATCGTCATGGCGCCGGAGAGGATCGCGGCGACCGCCTGCGAGACCGGCATCTCGACGGCGCTCAAAGCCGCCAGCTCGACCAGCACGGGCGCAGTGTATTGTCCTTCCGCAAGCTTGCCTGCGGGCAGTCGCTCGCCGCGGCCGAGTGCAAGGCCGGCGGCGAAATTGCGCGATTGCGGCCCGGCGCAGGTCAGGATCAGGTCGCCGAGCCCCGAGAGGCCGGTGAGCGTCTCGCTGCGTGCACCGAGCGCACGGCCCAGGCGCGCGAGCTCGGCAAAGCCGCGCGTGGTGAGTGCGGCAAGCGCCGAGGCGCCGAGCCGGCGGCCGACCACGATGCCGGCCGCGATCGCCAGCACGTTCTTGGCGGCGCCGCCGATCTCGACGCCGCGCACGTCGGTCGAGTGATAGGGACGGAAGGTCGCCGATCCGAGCGCCTGGACCAGCGCGGCAGCAAGCTGCTCGTCATGCGCGGCGAGCGTGACCGCGGTCGGCAGGCCGCGCGCCACATCGTCGGCGAAGCTCGGGCCGGACAGGATCGCTGCGTGCGCGTTCGGCGCGGCCTCCGCGATCACCTCGGTCATGAATTTGTGGGTGCCGTGCTCGATTCCCTTGGCGCAGGCGATGACCGGCGTGCCGTGCCTGAGCAAGGGTGCCAGATGCATGACCGCGCCGCGCAGATGCTGCGCCGGCACGACAATCAGCGCCACATCGGCGCGGGCGGCTGCCCCGAGATCGCTGGTGATGGCAATGGTGGATGCGAGCGGAACGCCTGCCAGGCGCGGGTTCTCGCGTCGTGCCGCGATCTCCGCCGCATGCGCGCTGTCGCGGGCGTAGAGCGTGACGTCACGGCCGGCGCGCGCGGCAACGGCGGCCAGCGCGGTGCCCCAGGCGCCGGCGCCGATGATGGAGATGGATTGGAAAGAAGGACGCACGGGCGCTCTCAGTGCTCCCTCCCCCCTTGCGGGGGAGGGTCGGGGAGGGGGGTGCCACGCGCAAGAATCGTCGTGGGGCTACCCCCACCCCCAACCCTGCCCCGCAAGGGGGGAGGGAGTGCAGTGTGCCCGCGGCGAGAGAAATGATGAAAGCGCACCGCGGTCACCGCTCAAAACCCCGCGCGCGTGTTCGAGAACTTCTCCGGCACGCTGACATTGGCATCGAGCAGCCAGCGGGCGCGCGGCGCCGACTCCATGCCGTCGACCATGCCGAGCGCGAGCCGCTCGGCGCCGGCCCAGGCGATCATGGCGCCGTTGTCGGTGCACAGCGCCGGCGGCGGCATCACCAGCTTCGTGCCGGCTGCGATCGCGACATTATCCAACGCGGCGCGGATCGCCTGGTTGGCGGCGACGCCGCCGGCCGCGACCAGCGCGGTCGGCAGACCGAACCGCTCGCGGAACAATTTCAATCCGACGCTCAGCCGATCGGCGGTCGATTCGAGCACCGCGGCCTGGAAGCTGGCGCAGAGATCGCCGATGTCCTGCTCCGTCAGCGGATCGATCCGGCCGATCTCGTTGCGGACCGCCGTCTTCAGCCCGGAGAGCGAGAAATTGGCATCAGCCCGCCCCTGCATCGGTCGCGGCAAGGCAAAACGCGCAGCGTCGCCGCGTCGCGCGGCCTCTTCCACCTGCGGCCCGCCGGGATAGGGCAGGCCGAGCATCTTGGCGACCTTGTCGAAAGCCTCGCCCATGGCGTCGTCGACGGTGGTGCCGAGCCGGACATACTCGCCGACGCCGACCACCGCGACGATCTGGGTGTGGCCGCCGGAGGCCAGGAATAGGCAATAGGGAAAATCGATCTGATCGGTCAGGCGCGGCGTCAGCGCATGCGCCTCCAGATGGTTGACCGCGATCAGCGGGGTGTCGTGCACCAGCGCGATCGCCTTCGCCGTGGTGAGCCCGACGATCACGCCGCCGATCAGGCCGGGCCCGGCCGCCGCCGCCACCCCATGGAGCTGTGCGAAATCGATTGCGGCCTCGCGCATCGCAGCGTCGATGATGCCGTCCAGGAGATCGACATGGGCGCGCGCGGCAATCTCAGGAACCACCCCGCCATAGCGCGCGTGTTCCTGGACCTGTGAGCGCACCACATTGGAAAGGATCCGTCCGGTGCCGTCCGAATCACGCACCACCACCGCCGCGGCGGTCTCGTCGCAGGTGGTCTCGATGCCCAGCACCAGCGCTTGTGAATCGTTACCCAATCTCAACCCTTCGGCTATTATGAGGGACGCGGTCTGGAACCGCCTATCACCACGAGGTCGCAAGGTGCAATCGTCTGTCAATTGCGGCTCGGCGACGCGTCTAGCGGGAGCATAGCACATGGCCGTGCTGGTGACCCGCCCCTCTCCCGACAATCTCCGCACCGCAGACGCCCTGCGCGCGCTGGGGTTCGACGTGATGCTGGCGCCGATGCTGCGCTTCGAGCCGCTGCCGCTGTCAGCCAAACCGAGCGGCGACCTCGGCGCCGTGATCGCGACCTCGGCCAACGCGTTGCGGGCGGTCGTGCCGCAGCTGTCCGGCTCGCCGCTGACATCGCTGCCGCTGTTCGTGGTGGGGGCGCAGACCGCCGCCGCGGCGCGCGACGCCGGCTTTGCCGAGGTGATCTCGGCCGATGGCGATGCGGAGCGCTTGCGTGAGCTGATCGTCGACAGCGCGGTCAGGCGCGTGTTCGATCCAAGCAGGAGCCTGCTCTATCTCGCCGGCAGCGACATCTCGCGCGACCTCGCCTCCGAACTGAGCGAGCGCGGCTTTCACGTGGTGACGGAGACCGTCTACCGGATGGCGCCGGTCAAGGCACTGCCGCGCGAGGTCTGCGACGGATTTGCAGCTGATGAGATCGAGGCGGTGTTGCATTATTCGCGCCGGAGTGCAGCCGCCTTCGTGGCGGCCGCGCGTGCGGAGGGCGTCGAAATCTCGGCGCTGTCGGTGCCGCAATGCTGCATCTCCGATTCGGTGGCGCAAGTGCTGCGGGAGGCCGAGGCCGTCCGGGTGACGGTGGCCGAGCACCCGGATGAACAAAAATTGTTGGAAGGGCTGACTCGTGCGTTGCGGTCCTGAATGGCGTAAGAGGGCCTGCCCAATGTCTACCCAAGGGAACTCCCGCCATGGTCGATGATCCGTCTGATACCGCTGGTCCGGTCTCCGAGACCACGCGGCCGAAGCGTCCGCCGCCGACCATCGATCTCGAACCGACCTCGAGCGAGACCCATCCGGCGCCGGCCGAGGCGGTCGCGGAGGGCTCGTCCGAGGCGGCGAGCGAATCACATCCCCATGTCGCGCCCGAGCCTGAACCGGCGCCGGGTGATTCGGCGACCGAAGAGCCTGTCGAAGAGACGGCAGCCGCAAGCGAGCCGCCGCGCGCGGCGCGGCCGATTTCGCGGCCCATTTCGCCTTGGGTGATCGCGCCGTTTTCCGGGGCGGTGGCGGCCGCGCTCGTGATCGGCGTCGGCTGGATGCTGGGTTGGCCGCCTGTGCAGCCGCCCACGGCGGCCCCGCAACTCTCCGGCGTGGTCGACGAGCTGAACAGCCGCGTTGCCGGTCTCGAAGCCAAGATCGGCAAGCCGGACAGCGCGCTGACGGGACGCATCGATGCGCTGGACAAGGTGATCGCTGCAACGCGCAACGACGTGGCCGCGCTGCGCGCGCAATCCGACAAGACGGCGGCGGCGATCAATGAGCTCAAGGCCGCGCCGCGCGACGGCTCCGCGCCGGTCGATCTCTCCGGCCTCACCGCGCGGATCGACCAGCTCGAACGTTTAAGCCGCAGCCAGAGCGCGGCGATCGCGCAGGACACCAGCAAGATCGCCGCTGTCAAGCCGGCCGATGACACGCCGCTGCGCCGTGTCGTGGCGGCCGCGTTGCTCGACGTCGCGGTCCGTCACGGTGATCCCTATGCTGCGGCACTCGCGACAGCCAAATCGCTGGCGCCCGATGCTGACGCGCTGAAGCCGCTCGATCCCTTCGCCACGACCGGCGTGCCGAACCCGCCCGTGCTCGCGCGCGAGCTGCTGACCATCGTGCCCATGCTGGCGCCGCCGCAACCTGAGACCGCGACGAGCGGCACCTCGATCGTCGACCGGTTGCAGGCCGGCGCGGCGAAGCTGGTGCATATCGAGCGTACCGACACCACCGGCACTGATCGCGGCGCTGTCGTAGCGCGTGTCACTGCCGCTGCCGTGCGCAACGATGTCGCCCAGGCGCGGCGCGAGCTGATGTCGCTGACGGAGGCCGACCGTGCCCCGGCGCAAGCCTGGCTCGACAAGGCGAAGGCGCGTGATGCGGCGTTCGCCGCCTCGCGCCAATTCGCCGATGAGGCCATGACCGCCCTCGCCAAACCCGCGCAAGCCAAAGCCGAGCAATAGGGACCATGATCCGGATCGTCTTTTTCCTCATCCTGGTCGGCCTGGCTGCGGCCGGCGCGGCCTGGGTCGCCGAGCAGACCGGCAATGTCGTGCTGACCTGGGGCCCGTGGAAGGCCGAGATGGGCCTGCCTGTCTTCGTGCTGTTGTTCGGCCTGGTAGTTGTCGCGGCGATGCTGGCATGGTGGATCGCGAGCACGCTGTGGCGCGCGCCGGGCCGCATCCGCCGCCATCATCATGCGCGGCGCCATGCCCGCGGCCGTCATGCCATCACCCACGGCCTGCTCGCGATCGGCCATGGTGACCCGACTGCGGCGCGCCGCCACGCCGACGTGGCGCGCCGGCTGGCCGGTGACGATCCCCTGACCCTGCTGCTGCACGCGCAAGCCGCGCAGCTCGAAGGCGATCCCGACGGCGCGCGGCGGGCCTTCCGCGTCATGGCCGAGCGTCACGACACGCGGCTGCTCGGCCTGCGCGGCCTGTTCATCGAGGCACAGCGCGCCGACGATGCGCTGGGCGCCGTCATGATCGCGGATGAAGCGCTGAGGGTCGCACCGCAGGCCACCTGGGCCTCGCAAGCCGTGCTCGGCTTCCGCTGCGCGCAAGGCGACTGGAACGGTGCGCTGGCGATCCTCGACAGCAACTACACCGCCGGCCTGATCGACAAGCCGACCTATCGCCGCCAGCGCGGCGTGCTGCTGACGGCACGCGCCATCGATCTCGAAGGCAAGAACCGCGATCTGTCGCGCGCCAGCGCCATGGAGGCGGTGAAGCTGGCGCCGACCTTGGTTCCGGCCGCGGTGCAGGCCGCGAAATATGAGAGCGAGGCGCATCAGGTGCGCCGCGCCATGAAGATCATCGAGGCCGCCTGGGTGGCGCAGCCGCATCCGGATCTGGCCGACGCTTACGCCCATGTGCGGCTCGGCGATTCCGCCCGGCAGCGGCTGTCGCGCGTCGAGAATCTGGCCGGCAAGACGCCGGGACATGTCGAGGGCGCGCTGGCGATTGCGCGCGCCGCAATCGATGCCGCCGAATTCGAGCGCGCGCGCGACGCGCTGGAGCCTTTCGTCGCCGATCCGACCCAGCGGGTGGCGATGCTGATGGCGGAATTGGAGCGCAGCGAGCATGGCGACGCCGGCAGGGCGCGCGAATGGACCCTGCGCGCGGTGCGCGCCCGCCATGATCCGGCCTGGACGGCCGACGGCTATGTCAGCGACCGCTGGCGGCCGGTGTCGCCGGTCACCGGCCGGCTCGATGCCTTTCAATGGCAGACCCCGGTGGCGAGCCTGCCCTCGGCCCAGCGCGGCACCATCGAGTCGCAGGCGTTCGAGGAGGCGATGTTGGCGCCTCCGCGGCCGGCGATCGGCGAAGGCCTGGCCGAGCCGCCGCGCGAGACCGCGCCGGCGGAGCCGGTCGCGCCGCAGCCGACCCCGCAGGACAATATGCCGCCGCGTCAGCCGGTGGATGAGTCGGTGGACGACTCTGTTGAGAAGCCTGCGGATAAGCCTGTTGAAATCATTGTCGACAAGGCGGCCGACGCGGCGCCCAGGCCGGCTGCGGCTGTCGCTGTGCCCCTGGCTTCGGCACGCCCCGAGGCGCCCGAGCCGGCGCCGCCGCTGCAGGCGGCTGCGCCCGAGGAGCCGCCAGGAGCGGCACCGATACAAGCTGCGCCGCCGGTCAATGCCGCCTCGGCCGCTTCGACACCCGCAGCCGGTTCCACGCCCTCAGCGCCGACCGCCTTGTTCCGGCCGCGCAACGATTTCGGCAAGCCGCCGGAAACGCCGATTCCGGCGATCGTTCCGATCGTGCGCCCGCCCGACGATCCCGGGATCGAGGAAGAAGAGGTGCCACGGGACGAGTTCGCGGAGCAGATTGCCCCGAAGGAGCAGGCCGGTGGCTGGCGCGGCTTCCTCTCCCGCTTCGGCGGCTGAGGCGGTGGGTTTCGCGTGCGGGCACGGCCCGCACCGGTAAAAATCGAGGGCGCCGGACCCGTGGGGTCCGGCTTGTCCTTGCCAATCGGCCGCTCGCCCGATATCAGAGGCGCACCCGCGCCGGCCATTGCCGGCCGCGGCCTTTCGGTACGCCGCAATAGCTCAGCTGGTAGAGCACGTCATTCGTAATGACGGGGTCGGGGGTTCGAGTCCCTCTTGCGGCACCAGTCTCGTGGCGATGCCCGATCATTTCCCATCAGAGAATCCAAGCTGCCTCACGGCTGCCGCCGCTTGAACAGCCGGAAGATCATCAGCCCGGCCTGCGCATAGCCCGGCGGTGAGCTCTGCTCGCCGAAAGGCGTCCGCGAATAGACCGAGCTGGAGACCATGAACCCGCCGACATAGGGTTGCGGAAGTCCCGACAGCGCCAGAAAGCAGCGATGGGTGAGCAGGCCCTCTTCCGGCAGATTGCCGCGCACCAGCCGGCAATCGCCGACGCCGGTGAAGGCGACGCCGGCCACATGGCCTTCGGCATAGGTGCCTAGAACGGTCGGGTCCATCGCCTGTCCGACGCAGATGCGCATGTCGCCGACATCCGCGTCATTGGTGCCGGTCATGCGGCCGTCGGACGGCCGGGTGTTGACGGATTTGATGCCGAGCTGATCTTCAAGCGCGGGCGCAAAGCCGGTCTTGTTCGGCGCACAGAACTCGGAGGGCACCACGCGGGATTGGCGCACCGACCGCGTGATATAGATCTCCTCGACTTCGCTCTCGCCGCTTTGGGCCCATGCCTGGGCGAACCATAATGTGCTGGCGATCAACGATAGCGCGAGTCCGACGCGGCACATGTGCGAGCCCCCCTTTTGCTCGCGGCTTGCTCTCGCGCCGCGGCTTCCAAGCTCCACCTAGCCCATTCGCGCCGTCCGCTGAACCGCGCCAACGCGTTGTGTCCATGCATACAATCATACCTCAATCGAAAGATGATCGTGAAACCAGAAACAACCTTAAGTGTGGCGTCGAGCACAGTCTAATTCCTGCGCCGATGCCGCGACGTGACCTCGGTCACATCGCGCGGCGCACTAAGATCGGATCATCGCGCGCAGCCCTGCAGGAAGAGCTTGGCGCAGACCTCCGCGCGTTGCGCGAGCTGTTTGCGGTTCGGCGCCGGCGCATGACCGAACAGGACTGCGCGCATCGGCTGAAACGCGAGCATGCCGAGCAGCATGCCGGCGGACGCGTCGGCATCGTCGACTGCGATCAGGCCGCGCTCGTGCTGCGCTTGCAGCCATGAGGCCAGCGTCGACTGGGTTCGCATGATGGCCTTGTGATAGAACGTCCCGGCGATCTCAGGAAATTTGTCGCTTTCGCCCAGGATCACGCGCTGGAGCGAGATCACATCCGGATCGAGGATCAGCTCGCCGCAGACCATGAGCGCGTCGCGCAAGGCAGTTTCGATGTCCCTGCCGTCGCAGCCGCGCAACCGGACCACCGACGCGAACCGGTCAATGCGTTCGGTAATCATCCCTTCGAACAGCGCTGCCTTGTTCGGGATCAGGCGGTAGAGCGTCTTGGTCGAGACGCCGGCGCGACGCGCCACGGCGTCCATGCTCGTGATGGCGTAGCCGCTGGACGAGAATTCCTTGCGCGCGGCCTCCAGAATGATCGCGCGTGTCTCCTCGTCCGATCGGGCCTGCGGCCGTCCGCGTCCGCGGCGCGCCTCACCGGTCGCCTCTGCCTGCATCTCGGTCTTCGTGCTGCGAGCCATGCTTTTAAATGATGGTTGTCATTCCATTGACAGTCCAGATATGTGGCCTATTTTGGAAAATGTCAAGTTTCCTAATTCTCCGGATCTGCCGGGCTGAACAGAAAATTCGCCTTGTCCGGCAGGGGGATGAAACGAAGCGAGGGTCGCCATGAGCCGCCATTCCATGTCTTTCGAGGCCGAACAGAAGCTTCCATCCAAGACCGTCGAGGAGCTGGTTTCCCCGCCGCCGACCCCCGCGCAGCTCGCCGCGCCGAAGCCGCAAGGGGCAACAAAGAACGGATTCCGCCGCCTCCTGATGGCCGGAACCGCCGTGGCCCTGCTTGCCGGCGCAGCCTGGTATGGCTGGGATTATTGGACCGTCGGCCGGTTCCAGGTTTCCACCGACGACGCCTATGTGAAGGCTGACAACACCACCATTGCGCCCAAGGTTTCGGGTTATCTGCACGAGGTCCAGGTCGGCGATAACGAACATGTGAAAGCGGGGCAGGTCCTGGCGCGGATCGATGATCGCGATTTCAAGGTCGCGCTCGATCAGGCCAAGGCGGACGTTGCTGCCGCCGACGCTGCGATTGCCAGCAAGAAGTCCCAGCTCGACGTGCAGCAGGCCGTGATCGAAGCGGCCAAGGCGACGCTGAATGTCGACAGCGCCGCGGCCACGTTCGCGGCCCAGGAAGACAAGCGCTACAGCGACCTCGCGTCGACGGGCTTCGGCAGCCTGCAGAACGCGCAAGCCGCGCAGTCGCGCAATGCCGGCGCGCTCGCCGCGATTGCGCGCGACAAGGCCAACATTGCTTCCGCGATCAAGCAGGAAGAATTGCTCAAGGCGGAGATTGCACAGGCGGTTGCCGCGTCCGCCCGCGCGATTGCCTTGCAGCAGCAGGCCGAGCTCAATCTCTCCTACACGACCATCGTCGCGCCGATCGACGGCGTGGTGGGCAATCGCACCTTGCGCACCGGCCAGTTTGTGCAGGCAGGCACGCAGCTGATGTCGCTGGTGCCGTCCACCGGAGCCTATGTGATCGCGAACTACAAGGAGACCCAGCTCACCGACGTGCGACCAGGGCAGCCCGTCGACATCGCGATCGACATGTTCCCGGGCCAGACCGTGCATGGACACGTCGACAGCCTGGCGCCTGCGAGCGGCCAGGAATTCGCGCTGCTGCCGCCGGATAACGCCACCGGCAACTTCACCAAGGTGGTGCAGCGCATCCCGGTGAAGATCGCGCTGGACCGCGCCAGCGTCGCGCTTCGTCCGGGCATGTCGGTGATCCCGACCATTCAAACCCGGAAGCAGACCGAGGCCGACGCGGCGCCGCATGGCGATCGCCATGCGAGCGTCGCGCTGCTCGCGGACCAGAGATAAGGCAAGAGGTGATGCCATGTCCGACCTTGCGCTTTCCACGTCGCCGGCGGCCGACAGCCGTCGTATCTCACCGCCGGTCGCGGCCACCAGTCCCGAGCGCGCCAGCGCCGCGATCTGGATCTCCGTGACCGCCGCCATGATCGGCGCGTTCATGGCGATCCTGAACATCCAGATCACCAACGCCTCGTTGCTCAACATCGAGGGCGGCATCGGCACTGGAGTCGACAACGGCTCCTGGATCTCGACCTCCTATCTGATCGGCGAGATCGTGGTGATCCCGCTGACCGATTATCTCAGCCGGATGCTGTCGTTCCGCAACGTCATGCTGTCGTTCGCGACCCTGTTCGCGGCGTTCTCGGTGGCCTGTTCTGTCGCCCATGATCTGCCGACCATGATCGCGCTGCGCGGCTTCCAGGGCTTTTTCGGCGGCGTGCTGATCCCGATGGCGTTCACGCTGGTCTTCACCAAGCTGCCGAAGGCACAGCAGCCGATCGGGCTTGCGATGTTCGCACTCGCCGTGACCTTCGCGCCCGCGATCGGTCCGACCATCGGCGGCTATCTCACCGAGAACTACGGCTGGCAGACCATCTTCTTCGTCAACGTGGTGCCGACCGCGGTGATGGTCACGACGCTCTATGTCACCCTGGAGCGCCAGCCGATGCAGCTTGCGCTGCTCAAGGAGGGCGACTGGTTCGGGATCGCGACCATGGCGGTCGGGCTCGCATCGCTGCAGGCGGTGCTGGAGGAGGGCAACAAGGATGACTGGTTCGGCTCGCCCTTCATCGTGAAGCTCGCGATCGTGGCCGCAGTCAGCCTGTCGCTGTTCGTCGCCAACGAGCTCTTGATCGACAAGCCGCTGGTCCGCCTGCGGCTGCTGACGCAGCGCAATTTCGGGCTCGGCACGATCTCCGCCGTCTTCCTCGGCTTTGCTCTGTTCGGCTCGATCTATCTGCTGCCGGCCTATCTCGGCCAGGTTCAGCGCTACAATGCCGAGCAGATCGGCAATGTGCTGGCCTGGACCGGATTGCCGCAGCTCCTGCTGATCCCCCTGGTGCCAAAGCTGATGCAGCGGTTCGATGCCCGCTATATCGCGGTCACAGGCTTGCTGCTGTTCGCCGCGAGCTCGTTCATGAACACGGCGATGTCGCTCGACTATTCCGGCGATCAGTTCTGGATTCCGAATATGGTGCGCGCCGTCGGCCAGGCGCTGACGCTGGCGCCGCTCAGCGCGATCGGGCTGGGCAGCGTCGCACCGCAGGATGCGCCTGCGGCCTCCGGCATCTCCAACATGATGCGTAATCTCGGCGGCGCCATCGGCACCGCCGTGCTCGCCACCATCGTCACCAAGCGCGAGCAGTTTCACTCCAACATCATCGGCCAGTCCGTCGACCTCGGCCGTGACGAGGTTCGCACGCGGATTGCACAGATGACGGACTATTTTCTCGCCCACGGTACGGTCGACCCGACCGGCGCGCGCCAGCAGGCGATCATCGCCTTGGGCAATGCGGTCAAGCGCCAGGCCCTGGTGCTGGGTTTCAGCGACACCTTCGCGGTGATCGGCGTCGTGCTGATCCTCTCGGCCATCGCGATCCTGCTGACAGCCAAGCCGAAGGGCGGCGCGGCGGCCGGAGGGGGACATTAGAGGTGCGGGTCGTATACCGCTGTCATTCCGGGGCGCGCAAAAGCGCGAGCCCGGAATCTATAACCACCAATCTTTGCGATGGATTGAGGCCCATGCGGCAAGCTCGCTCCCAATTGCCGCTGGTGAGTATGGATTCCGGGCTCGCCCTGCGGGCGCCCCGGGATGACGTGCGGAGATGTCGCGCTTCGGGCGGTCGTGACGCAGCAACATTGTTTGTCGCGCATTTCCCCAATGACATTTCCCCAATGAAAAGGCCGGGCGGAGCCCGGCCTTCTGCAAATGGAGAGCGCAGGTCTCGCGTCTGCTACTGAGAAATCGTCTGGATCACGCTCGAGATCGGCCGCGCATTGGTCATTGTGGTCGGCAGCTTTGGATCCTGGCCGATCATCGCGTCATATTCCGGCAAGGTCTCGAATGAGGTCTTGGCCTTCATCGCGACCACCTTGAACCCGCCGGCCTTCAGCCGCCGCAGCAAGGTCGGCAGCGCCTCTGCGGTGTGCCTCTGGAAGTCGTGCATCAGGATGATGCCCTTGCCCTTCTTCTCCAGCCCCGTCATCACGGTGTTGACGACCTGGTCGGCGTCCTTGGAGCGGAAATCGAACGAATCGACATCGCAGGAGAACATCGCGACGTTGCGGGTGCCGAGATAGGCGACGGCGGAGGGGCGGTGCTGCAGCTGCGGGAAGCGGAAGAACGGCGACGGGTCGCTGCCGAGCGCGAATTTCACCGCGCTAAAACCCTTCTCCACTTCGTCCTTCGCGACCTGATCGGTCATCTTCTTGCCGTTCAGATTGGCATGCGCCCAGGTGTGGGCACCGACGGTATGGCCGGCCGCCAGGACCTGGCGCAGAATCTCCGGGTGATAGGTCGCGTGCTTGCCGATCGGGAAGAACACCCCGGTGGTGCATTCGTCGGCCAGCGCCTTCAACACCGCCGGCGTGTTGTTCGGCCACGGACCGTCGTCGAAGGTCAGAACGACCTCGTGATCGGTCAGGAAGTCGAACTGCTTGAAGTGATCGAGGCCGAAGCCGGGACCACCGGTGGTATCGACCACGACGGTGCGCGAGATGCCGAGTGCATCCGGATTGGCGCAGGTCGACTTCGCCAAGGACGGGGCGGCAGATCCGGTCGGCTTGGCCGGCACCGTCCCGGTGAACTCGACATCATCCTTGGCCGCAAGCTTTGGCGGCGGCGCAGCTGGTTCCGGAATACGCGCAGCTGTGGTTTGCGGCGCGGCTTGCACCGCATGCGGTGCGGACACGTAGCGCCACACACCCGTGATTGCCACCGCCGCGATGATCGCGGCCAGCATCAAGCCCAACGCATTACGCATGTTACTTTTCCCGAAAACGCGACACTCGAGACGCAGGACGCGCGGTCGTCCGGCGCAACGTGATTAGGTTCGATTAATGACAACGAAGTCTTAACGCGGTGCCAACACGGGTCCGATTGACGAAGATTTCCAGTGATCTCCGAACGCGCCCTGATGTCGCAGGCAGACCGCCACGCGACCATCGTCACGGTTGTTCCATGAGGCCGCCGTCATCATCCTGCCTAGTCAACACCGGGCGTCGCGAGCCACGATGGCATGAGGGAACCGACCATGACCGTCTCCGTCTTGACCCTGCGTCAGGTCGTCATTGCAACCGCCTGCGTGGCGGCCGTGACGATGTTTGCCCCGCGGCAGAGTTTCGCCTTCAGCGCCGAGGCGCAGCAGATGTGCAGCGGCGACGCCTTCCGTCTTTGCAGCAGCGAGATCCCGAACATTCCCGCCGTTACGGCCTGCATGATCAAGCATCGCTCCGACCTGACCGCCGGCTGCCGCGCCGTGCTCGACCGCGAGGTCGGCCGGAGGCCGGGCAGGGCTGGTGACGCCGAGTGAGTGAGAGCATGATCCGGAAAAATGGAAACCGGTTTTCCAAAAAGATCATGCTCAATCAAAGAGATGAGATCATGATGCGACTCCTTCTAATCGCATCATGATCGAGAGGTATCAAAGTCCGGTTCCCGGTCGATCGTCCCCCGCTTGCAGCCGGTTCCGGTCCTATTTAGAACGCGTGGAACAAGCAAGCATCGGGAGTGAGGGGTCACCATGGGCAGAATTCTTCTCAGCATTTCCTTCGTCGTGCTGGCCTCCGCGGCATCCGCGCAGCAGCAGGTCGGCCACGACGCCTGCGCGCGGGACGTCTCGCGATTCTGCCGATCGGTGATGGGCAACGGCGACCAGGCCGTGCTCGCCTGCCTGAAGGAGCACCGGGCGCGGCTGTCCAAGGCCTGCGACAAGATCATGACCGAGCATGGGCAGTGAGTGCGGTCGGTCTTACCGAAGAGGCCGGCTTGGCTGCGATGTGATCTCCGGGCCTGTTGATCGGCCCGTCGGCAAAGCGCAGAGAAATACACCAAGCGGCAGGCACCGCTCTTCGGACCCGTTCGGGGAGCGGCCTACGCGCGGAGCCGCGCGCGCAATCAATCCATGGGGAGACGCCAATGAGCCTGACGCGACGCACTCTCTTGCAAGGCCTCGGCAGCCTGCCGCTGCTCTCGAGCACGTTCTCCGTTGCAGCATTTGCGCAGGCGCTGGCAACTCCGGGTGGCGAGATTCCGCCGGTGCTGTTCGTTCACGGCAATGGCGATCACGCCGCATTGTGGATGACGACACTGTGGCGGATGGAATCAAACGGCGTGGCCCGCGGCCGAATGGCAGCGATGAACTTCACCGATCCTTTGGCGCGCAATGACGACGCCGTGGCCCAGACGAACCGGTCCTCGACCGATGATCAGCGCCGCGAACTTGCCTACGCCATCAAGGCGCTGAAGAGCGAAACCGGTGCGCCCCGTGTCGCTTTGGTCGGCAGTTCCCGTGGCGGCAACGCGATCCGCAACGTGGTCAAGAATGGCGGCGGCGCCGACGTCAGCCACGCCGTGTTGTGCGGGACACCCAATCACGGCGTCTTCGATACCGACGACAATCCCGGCAGCGAATTCAACGGCCGCGGCGCGTTCCTGCGCGGGTTGAATGCCGGTGACACCGAAGTGACTGAAGGCACCGCGTTCCTGACCTTGCGCAGCGACGGCTTGGACAAATACGCGCAACCCGACGGCCGCCTGATCGGCAAACCCGGCGTGCCGACCGGGATAACCGCCGAAGGTCCGGGGTTGAAGGGCGCGACCAATCTCGTGCTCGGTGCGCTCGATCATCGCGAAGTGGCGTTCCATCCGCGCGCCTTCCGCGAGATCTACAAGTTCATCGCCGGTCGGGAGCCCGAGCGCATCGCGATCATGCCTGAGAAGCAGGTCCGGCTCAGCGGCCTGGTGACCGGCACGCCCGGCGGGGTGCCAACAAATCGCCCGGTTTCCGAGGCGATGGTCGAGGTCTACCGTGTGTCGCCTGACACCGGCGCGCGCATCGGCGAGATAGTGTATCGCGGGCAAACTGCGGCCGATGGGCGCTGGGGGCCTGCGGAGGTGGATTCGGCATCCTGGCTCGAGATGGTGCTGACCTCCGCCGGCGCGCCGACCACGCATTTCTATCGCTCGCCTTTCCCGCGCTCGTCGGAGGTCGTGCATCTGCGGGCCGCGCGTCCGATCGGGCCTGCTGACGCCGGAGCAGGTGCCATTCTCATCATGTCGCGGCCGCGCGGCTACTTCGGCCTGCCGCGCGATATCGTGCTGCTCGACGCCAAGGAGCCCACGGACGTGCAGAAGGGCGTGCCCACCGACGCAGCAACCACGTTACGGCTGGCTGCCGGGGAGATCGGGCGTACCGTCATCGGCCAGTTCAACGAAGAGCGTATCGCTGCCCGGCTTTGGCCGGCATCCGAGGGCAGGATTGCGGTGATCGAGCTGACGACATAGCTCTGGGGAGCTGGGGGTGGTCCCAATCGACCTTGAGCTGCGGGGCTGATTGTGAGGTCACCAATGAGCATCGCCGACGTCCATTATCTCCCTCGTGCGCGTTCGCCGCTGGTGCCGCCAATGCCGCCGCGGGCGCCGGACAGCATGGGCGTGCTGCGCCGCGTTCTGAAGATGGGCGAAAACGCCATCGCGACCTGGGGCCAGCGGGCCTACGAGGAAGACATCCTGCGCGGCCGCTTCTTCGGCCGGTCCAGCTTCACCCTCAACGCGCCCGATGCGATCAAACATGTGCTCATCGACAATTACGAGAACTACACCCGCACGGCCGCCGGCATCCGTGTGTTGCGGCCGGTACTCGGCGAAGGTGTCCTGATCGCCGAGGGCAAGGCCTGGAAACATCAGCGCCGTACGCTGGCGCCGGCCTTCACGCCGCGGGCGGTCTCGAACCTGATCCCGCTGATGGCGGATGTGATCGACGACACCGTGGCGCGGCTCAAAGGCGAGTGCAACAGACCGTTGGATCTGCGCGAGATCATGCAGCACATGACGCTCGATATCGCCGGGCGCACCATGTTCTCGTTCGAGATGGGCCGACACGGCACCACCTTGCGCGACTTCGTGTTCGAATATGGCGCGCGGCTGGCCAGCCCGCATCTGCTCGATATCGTGCTGCCGGTGTCCTGGCCGACGCCGCGCGATTTTGCACGGAGCCGTTTCCGCAAGCGCTGGACAGGTTTCATCGCGATGCTGATGGCGGAGCGGCGGGCGGCCGGCAAGCGCGAGGACGCGCCGCCGCGCGACCTGTTCGACCTCATGGGCGCAGCACGCGATCCCGAGACCGGGGCTGCGTTCACCGACGCGCAGCTAGCCGACGAAGTTGCGACCATGATCCTCGCCGGACATGAGACCACCGCCACCGCTTTGTTCTGGGCGCTCTATCTGCTCGCGCTCGATCCGGTCACGCAGGAGAAGCTGGCGCTGGAGGCGAGGGAGGCCGCCGCGACCAAAGATCCGGAGCGCCTGCCGTTCACCCGCGCTGTCATCGACGAAGCGCTCAGGCTTTATCCGCCGGCCTTCCTGATCGCGCGTGCGGCGTTGGGGGCGGATGTCATCGCGGGTTTGCCGGTCAGGCGCGGCGACGTCATCATGATCTCGCCTTGGCTCCTGCACCGGCATGAGAAGCTGTGGCAGGCGCCGAATGCGTTCCTGCCGGAGCGCTTCCTGCCGGATGCGCCGCCGCCCGAGCGGTTCGCCTATCTGCCGTTCGGCGCCGGCCCGCGGGTCTGTATCGGCGCGCATTTCGCGCTGACCGAGGCGGTGCTTGCGCTGTCGCGGCTCGTCGGCGCGTTCCGGATCGAGCTGTTGGACAAGGCGCCGGTGACGCCGGTCGGCGTGGTGACGACGCAGCCGGACCGTTCGCCGGCGTTCCGGATCATCCCCCGTTAAACGGGTGGCTTGACCCGTCGTGTCATGTGATCGAGAGGGTGACGCGGTTACATCACGGGGCAACGGAGGTATGCTTCTCTCGCTTTCCGACGCGTGCATGCCCATATGTCTGCGCGCAAGATAGATGTTGGTTGATCCATGAACGCCACGGCAATCCAGTTTTCAGCTCTCAAGGAATCCACCGATCCCTGCGTGGCCGACGCGATCGCACAGCTGATCGACGGCGGTGCCGACCACGAGCTCAATCGCATCAATGCGCTCGATTTCTCCAAGCGCACCGGGCTCGACGAGGAGCGCGTGATCTCGGGCTTCATCCATGCGGCCCGGGCCGGCCTGTTCGACCTGACCTGGAACGTGCTGTGTCCGGGCTGCGGCGGCGTGCTCGACGCCCACGGCACGCTGAAATCGCTGCGCTCGGACGAGTATCATTGCGGCCTGTGCGCGTGCGGCTATGAGGCGACCGTCGACCAGCAGGTCGAGGCGGCCTTCACCGTCAGCCCGCGTGTGCGGCGGATCGCGGCGCATGATCCGCATTCGCTGCCGATCTGGGACTATTTCAAGCAGGTGTTCTGGAGCTCGGGCGTCGACTTCGACGAGGCATCGATGGCCTCGCTGTCCGACGAGGTCGTGCTCGACGCGCGTGAGCTGCCGGCGGGCGACCACGCAACCGTCTCGCTCGATCTGCCGCCGCAATTCATCATCGTGTTCGAGCCGGTGACGCATGCCGCACGCTTTATCGACGTGCAGGGCGAGCCGACCGGGGAGGTGCAGGAGCTTGCATTGAAATATGACGGCGCGCGGTCTGCGGTGGAGACCACGGTGCTGCGCCCCGGACCACTACAGCTCACGCTGGACAACAAAGCGGGCCTGCGCGTGCTGCCGACCGTGATGGTCGCGGCCGACGCGCTGCATCACCTGATCGGCAGGCGCAAGCCGTTCCTGACCGCCAAGCGGATGCTGTCGAACCAGACCTTCCGCGACGTGTTCAAGGCCGATCAGCTCAACATCGATCAGCGCTTGAAGATCACCTCGCTGACCTTCCTGTTCACGGATCTGAAGAGCTCCACGGCGCTCTATGAGCGCGTCGGCGATCTCGCCGCCTTCGATCTGGTGCGGGCGCATTTCCGCGCGCTGCTCGAGATCATCAATTCGGAAAAGGGCGCGGTCGTGAAGACGATCGGCGACGCCGTGATGGCGACATTCATCCGGCCGGAGAACGCGCTGTCCGCGGGCTTGCGGATGCGCGCGGCGATGGAAAAGCTCAATCGGGAGCGCGGTACCGAGGATCTCGTGGTCAAGATCGGCATCCATGAGGGGCCGTGCCTGGCGGTGATGCTGAACGACCGTCAGGATTATTTCGGCCAGACGGTGAACATCGCCGCACGTGTGCAGAGCCTGTCGACCGCGCAGGAGATTCATCTGACCGCGCCGGTGATCGAGGCGCCCGGCGTCGTCGACATTCTGGAGAAAGCGCATATCACGCCGATCCAGAAGCGCGCCGCACTGCGCGGCATCGCCGACAAGATGATGGTGTACGAGATTCCGTGATACGCCACGCCAGCGCGGCAGCAGTCGAACCGGGATCTGGTGGTATCTTCGGTACGCTGAGTTCACCGCTCTGTGCAAATCGCAAAGCCATTGTCGCGCGCGTGGGTGTCACGGTGCGACGCAGTGGCGGGCCGGCATCAGTTCTCCAGACACTTACCGAAATGTCATGCGGTCGAAAGGTCGCAGCGGATTGCCTGCGCCATGGGGTCAACGCATATTGGAAAGAGCGTCGCCATTCCGGCGGTCGCCGCGACAGCGAGACCAAAGAGCACGAGCACCCATGCTGGAAGGACTGCGCCAATTCATTGCCGATGTGGTCTCGCCGCATGAGACGCCGGCCTTCGACGACGATAGCTACCAGCTCGCCGCGACCGCGCTGTTGATTCACGTCATCTCGCTCGACGGCCAGCCGAGCGCGCTTGAAAAGCGCAAGCTGCACAGCCTGATCGAATTACGTTTCGGGCTCGATCCGGGAACGGCCGACCGGCTGATCAGCTCGGCCATGCTGGCCGAGGGCGAGGCCGTCGATCTCTACCGCTTCACCAGCGTCATCATGCGGGAGCTCGATGAAGCCGGGCGGCTGCGCATCGTCGAGATGATGTGGGAGCTCGTCTATGCCGATGGCAAGGTAACGGAGTTCGAGGACAATGTGGTGTGGCGCGCCTCCGAACTGCTCGGCATCTCCTCGCGCGACCGCATCGATTTGAAGCAACGCGTGGTCGCCAGACAGTCGGATGCGTCCTCGGAAAAATCGACCGCGCCTTAGCCCCGAGGCCAAGCGCCGCAGCTGTTCATGGATAAAGTTTAATGTGACTTCGATTCGGGCGGACCTGCTAAGCCCGTAGAATTACAGGCATTAACCTCCTGTTCGGGACCGCCGCAGGCGGTTCCGAGTGGCTTGCATGTTCCCTCTCGCCTATGCTCTTTCTGCTCGGGAGATGATGTCCGAAATTTGATCTAAGAGCTTTATGTCGTGAGTGAACGTGTGACCCTCGTGACCGGCGCCTCCGCAGGCATCGGCGCCGAATTGGCCCGCGTCTTCGCCGCGAACGGGCACCGGCTCGCTCTGACGGCGCGGCGCGAGGACCGGCTTGCGGCACTGGCGCGCGAGATCACCGCCAAGGGTGGACCGGCGCCGATCATCATTCCCTGCGATCTCACCGCGCGGGACGCGGGCGACCACATTGCTGCAAGCTTGGCGGCCGCAGGCGTCGAGCTTGATCACCTCGTCAACAATGCCGGCTTCGGTCTGTTCGGCAAGGCGATCCAGCTCGACCGCACCGAGCAGCTCGACATGATCGCCGTCAACATCCGCGCGCTCACCGACCTGTCGCTACGCTTTGCCGATCAATTGATCAGGAATCGCGGCGGCATTCTCAATGTCGGCTCTGTTGCAGGCTACCTGCCGGGGCCGGGGATGGCCGTGTATTACGCCTCCAAGGCCTATGTGATTTCCTTCACGGAGGCGCTGCGCCAGGAGCTGAGCCGCCAAGGTGTCCGCGTCACCGTGCTCTGTCCGGGCCCGGTGCCGTCGGAATTCCAGGCCCGCGCCGGCTTCACGCCTGGGATCGATTCGGCGATCCTCAACGTCCCGCCTCGGGCGGTGGCGGAAGCCGCCTATCGCGGACTGATGGCGGACAAGCGCGTGGTCCTGCCCGGCATCGGCATCAAGATCGTGCCCTTCATGCTGCGCTGGTTCCCGCGCGGCTTCATCCTGGCGGCGGTCGGTCGCCTGCAGCTAAAGCGAAGTTGATCCGGTCTGGCCCGGGGTTTGCTTTAAAAAATGCGCTTGCTCACGCGCCATTAACCTCTGCTTAGCTACGATCAACAGGTGGTGCTCAGGCAAAACCCTTCGCTCCGGCCGAACGGGGCCGCCCAGGCCGACATTCGGCAGCTTTTCCCGACCTCAGGCACCGCACGTGTGCCGAAGCGGCCGGTCCTCGTGGTTCTCCATCAGGAAAGCTCAAGTCCTGGTCGGGTCGGCAACGCGCTGCGCGCGCTCGGCCATGCGCTGGATATCCGCCGGCCCCGCTTCGGCGATGCCTTGCCGGAGACCTTGGATGGGCACGCGGGTGCCGTCATTTTCGGCGGTCCGATGAGCGCGAACGACCCGGATGAGTTCGTCCGCCGCGAGATCGACTGGATCGAAATACCGCTTCGCGAGCAGCGGCCGTTCCTCGGCATCTGCCTGGGGGCGCAGATGCTGGCGAAGCAATGCGGAGCGCGCGTGGCGCCGCATCCGCAAGGTCGCGCCGAAATCGGCTATTATCCGATCCGGCCGACGCGGATCGGCCGCAAGCTGTGCCCGCATTGGCCGGACCACGTCTATCATTGGCATCGCGAAGGCTTTGGGCTTCCGTCAGGCGCCGAGCTGCTGGCCGAGGGCGATGATTTCCCGATCCAGGCGTTCCGCTACGACAATGCCTTCGGCCTCCAGTTTCATCCCGATGTGACCTACGCCATGATGTGCCGCTGGACCACGCGCGGTCATGACCGGCTGGCCACCCCGGGTGCGCGGCCGCGGCATCACCATTTCGAAGGCCGCGCCGTGCACGACCTCGCCGAGCGAGCCTGGCTGACGCACTTCATCGAGGGGTGGCTCAAGCGCGAGCCGATGCAAATGATGGCGGAGGCAGCGGAGTAGGGAGCGTGCGGCAGCGTTCGCGCGTCCCGCCAAATCTCTTAGGAGTTCAACCAGCAGCCCGTCTTCGCCCGTTGGGCTTCGCCGGGCACCACGCTTCGCCCTTCAGGCTCTTGCGTGGCCGTGCCACGCGTAGCCTACTCCGGTGGAGCTGCCTGCGATCCGATTGTGCAGCTTAGGTCCGCCTTCGCCCGGTGGGCTACGGCGCGACAGCCTTCGCTACGAAAGGCTTGCCGAGCCGAAGCTGGCGAAGCCAGCGAAGGCTGGTGGAGCCAGGCGGGATCGAACCGCCGACCTCATCATTGCGAACGATGCGCTCTCCCAGCTGAGCTATGGCCCCATGAGCTTGTCATGATTGACCGGGACACCGCCAGCCGAAAACCGCGAGCAATGTCCGGATCATATGTCGGTCGCTGCAGATGATTGGGATGGCGACCGGCAAGTCGGGCCATTTACAGTCCGAGCCCCGGGCAAGTCAAGAACGTCACATCGCTCATTATCCTTGACGGGCGGCTTCCCTTGTTTGTGCAGGGCGGAACCGATATCTAGCCTCAACCAAGGTCGAATCCGCGACCGAGCCCCCGAGTCATCCCGCATGCGTGCCGTTCTCGACATCATTCTGATCGTTCTGGATCTCTATGTCTGGCTCTTGATCGCGTCGGCCATCCTGTCCTGGCTGATCGCCTTCAACGTCGTCAATACGCGCAACCAGTTCGTGGCGGCGGTCGCCGAGTTCCTGTACCGAATCACCGAGCCGGTGTTGGCGCCGATCCGTTCCATGCTGCCGAACCTCGGCGGGCTCGACATCTCGCCAATCATCGTGATCCTGATCATCATGTTCCTCCAGCGGGTGATCACCTATTACATCTACCCCGTCGTCTTCTGATCCTTCGCCTGTTCCCTGGCGCGCGGCCGCCGGCGGACTGAGGTTGGCGCTGCGGGTCACGCCGCGCGGCGGTCGCGACGCGATCGACGGCGTCGAGCTCCTCTCCGATGGCCGAGCCGTGCTGAAGGTGCGGGTGCGCGCGGTGGCCGACGGAGGCGAGGCCAATCGCGCCGTCACCGAATTGCTGGCGAAATCGCTCGGTGTGCCCAAAGCGGCAGTGCGGCTGACGTCGGGGGCGACCTCGCGGCTGAAGCAGGTGGCAATCGAGGGCGATCCGACTCATCTCGAACAAGTCTTGCGCGGGCTCACGTCAGTGAATAAGCCGACCAAGAGCAGATGAGCAAAGGATCGGGACATGGCCGCGCAGATCATTGACGGAAAGGCGATTGCCGCGGATCTGCGCGCGCGGGTGGCGGGCGAGGTCGAACGCGTCAAGCGCGACCATGGCCTGACGCCGGGCCTTGCCGTGGTGCTGGTCGGTAACGACCCGGCGAGCGAGGTCTACGTCCGCAGCAAGCACACGCAGACCCAGGCCGCCGGCATGGCCTCGTTCGAGCACAAGCTGCCTGCCGACGTGTCGCAGGATGCGCTGCTGGCGCTGATCGGCAAGCTCAACCGCGATCCCGCCGTGCACGGCATCCTGGTGCAGCTGCCGCTGCCGAAGGGATTGGTGACGGAAGCCATCGTCAATGCGATCGATCCGGCCAAGGATGTCGACGGTCTGCATCCGCACAATGCCGGCCGGCTGGCCGGCGGCTTGTCCGCGCTGTCGCCATGCACGCCGCTCGGTTGCATCATCCTGAGCAAAACCGTGCACGCGTCACTTGAAGGCATGAACGCCGTCGTGATCGGCCGCTCCAATTTGGTCGGCCGGCCGCTGGTGCAATTGCTGCTCAACGAGAATGCCACGGTGACCATCGCGCATTCGCGTTCCCGCAATCTGCCTGAAATCACCGCGCGCGCCGACCTGGTCTATGCCGCGGTCGGCCGCCCCGAGATGGTCAAGCGCGACTGGATCAAGCCGGGTGCGACGGTGATTGACGTCGGCATCAACCGGATTCCGACAGCCGAGGGCAAGACCAGGCTAGTCGGTGACGTCGCATTCGCCGAAGTCTCTGAAGTTGCCGGTGCGATCACGCCAGTGCCGGGCGGTGTCGGCCCGATGACGGTCACCTGCCTGCTGGTCAATACGCTGCGCGCGGCCTGCGCCATCGCCGGACTGCCGGCGCCGGCGGTGTAGCTCAGGACAGCGGCGGCGGCACGTTGGCCGCGTACCAGTCACGCAGCGGCGACAGCGCGGGATGCGCGAGCGCGCGGGAGAGATAGGTCCAGATCCGCGGCTGGTGCTTCAGATAATGCGGCTTGCCGTCGCGGCGGTTGAGCCGGGCGAAGGTGCCAAGCAGGCGGGTGTTGCGTTGCGCCGACATGACCGCGTAGTGCGCGCGGAACGTCTGTGCATCGAAGCTCTCGTCAGCGGCCTCGCGCGCGGCGATATAGCGCGCCAGCAGGACCTGCTCGATCTGCTCCGGCACATCGACACGTGCGTCCTGCAGCAGCGACACGAGGTCATAGGCCGCAGGCCCCATCGTCGCGTCCTGGAAATCGATGACGCCGACCCTTGCCGTGCCTTCGCGGCTCGCTAGCCACAGCAGATTGGGCGAGTGATAGTCGCGCAGCACCCAGGTCCGCTTGGCCGCAAGCGGCTCTGCGAGACGCTCCCGCCACATCGTCATGAAGGCGGAACGTAAATCGTCTGACGGCTGCACGTCGCGGTCGGGCAGATACCATTCCAGCATCAAGCCGATCTCGATCAGCATGGCCTCGATGTCGAAGATCGGAATCGTGTAGGTGACCTGCGGCGCCAGTGGCAGCACGCCCGGCGTGTCCTCGCCGTGCAGCTTCGCCAGGAGATCAGTCGCAGCCTCGTAGCGTTCGAGGATCGGCTGCGGCGGCGCGCCCGCGACGACGCCGTCATTGCCGAGATCCTCGGTGATCAGAAAACCATGCTCGAGATCGGCATCGTTGATCCTGGGCGCGGAGATGCCGCGCGCGCGCAAGCTCCCGGCGATCGCGACGAAGGGACGGACGTCTTCGGCCAGATGCACGGCGGCGCTGTAGGACTTGCCGTCATAGATCGCAGGACCGTCGGGCCGTTTCGGCGAATTCATCAGGATGAAGGCGCGCTCGCCCTTGAACAGCCGCGCATAGGAACGGATCGATGCGTCCCCGGCCATGCGCTGGCGTCGCGACTGGGTGTGGCCGGCTTCGGTAAGGAATTGCCGCAGCGCCTGCAGGCGGGCGACGATCGCGGCGGACTTGCCGTAGCCTGTAATCTCAGCGCTGCGTGCGGTGTCGCCCTTGGTGCTGTCATGGCGGAAGGCGATGTCGATTCGCTCTCGCGGCAAGCTGCCGTTGGCCCGCTCCGGCCATTCGATCAGCACCACCGTGGCCTCGGGCAGCGGCGCCAGCCCGATCTCCTCGAGTTCGGACGGATCGCTGATCCGGTAGAGATCCGCATGAACGAGCGCAAATGACGGCAGGTCGTAGCTTTGTGCCAGGGTGAAAGTCGGGCTCGGCACCTCGAGCTCGCCGTCGCCGGCGAGATAGCGGATCATCGCCCGCGCAGCGGCGGTCTTGCCGGCCCCGAGGTCGCCGGAGAGGGTGATCAGATCGCCCGGGCCGATCAGGAGCGCGAGATCGGCCATCAGGCTCGCGGTCGCGGTCTCGTCCGCCAGCGCAACGGTGAATGTGGTCCTGTCCATCATTCCGCGGCGTTACGCTGCGCGATCTGGTCGGTCGGGAAATCGCAGGTCACCGTGGTGCCCTTGCCGACCACCGAATCCATCCGCACCTTGCCGCCATGCAACTCGACGAAGGAGCGCACCAGCGACAGCCCGAGGCCGGCGCCGCGATGGCGCGAGCCCTGCGAATGGCTTTCGAACCATTCGAACACCCTGTCCTTCACCTCGGGCGGAATGCCGGGACCGGAATCCGTCACCGCGAAGCTGACACTGTGGTCGGTGCGCCGTGCGCTGACGACCACCAGTGTGTCAGGTGGCGAGAAGCCGACCGCGTTGGCGAGCAGATTGTAGAGCACTTGCACCACGCGGCGTTCGTCGCCGATGAAGGAGCCGACATCGGGAGCGACCTCGACCTTGAGGCGGATGCGGTCAGTGGCGAGCCGGTCCTGCACGCCCTCGGCGGCGGCGTCGATCGCCTTCGCCGCGTCGACCGGGCCGAGCTCCAGTTTCATGGCGCCGGCATCGATGGTGGCAAGATCAAGAATGTTGTTGGTCAGCGCCAGCAGTGCGTTGGTCGATTTGGTGACGTAGTCGAGATATTCGGCCTGCTTCGGCGTCAGCGGCCCGGTCGAGGGATCGGAGAGGAAATGCGCGAAGCCGATGATCGTGGTCAGCGGCGCGCGCAGCTCGTAGGAGACGTGGTGCACGAAGTCGATCTTCATCTGGCCGGCGGCTTCCAGCGCGTCGTTGCTCTCGCGGAGCGCACGCTCGACATTCTCCGTATCGGTAATGTCCTGGAAGGTTAGCATGGTGGCGCCGTCCGGCAAGGGCCGGCTCATGCAGTCCAGCACGCTGCCGTCCTTGCGCTCGAGCTTCAGCGTCAGGTCGCGGCGGTTCTCGATACCGGTGACGGCCTCGCGCAGGCTGCGCCAGTCGGTGACGTCGTCATAGAGCGGCCGGCACCAGGCTTCCACGGTGTCGATATGCGGCCGCTCGCGCAAGGCTTCGGCCGCGAGCCGCCACATCTTGGCGAAGGCCGGATTGAACAGCTCGATGCGGCCGTTGCTGCCGAACACGGCGACGCCCTCGGCGAGGCTGTCCAACGTTTCGCGCTGAACCCGGATCAGGCCGTCATAGCGGCGGGCGAGATCGAAGCTCTCGGTGACATCGTCGAACAGGTAGGTGACCCCGCCTTCGGGGTTGGGTGTGGTGACGACGGAGAGTGCGCGGCCGTTGGGCAGGAACCAGGTATCCTTGGCGGTCTCGACGGCGCGATAGGCTTCGTGCAGCTTGGCCTTCCAGGCGCGAAAGTCGGCCTGTTCCGGCAGCTTGCGGGCGGCGCGCAGCCGGTCGAGCACATTGGAATCGTCCGGCTGGCTGTCGAGGAAGCTGGTCTCGAGATCCCATAGCCGGCGATAGGAATCGTTGTAGAAGGCGAGCCGCCGCTGGCCGTCGAAGACCGCGACTCCGGACGAGAGCTGGTCGAGCGTGCGCCGGTGTGCATCCGCCATGCGCACCAGCGCCGCGCGCAGCTCCTCCGCCTCGCTGGCATCGACCGCGATGCCGGCGTTGCCGCCGGGAAGCGTAAAGGCGCGGACGTCGTAGATGCGCCGCTCGCCGCCGGTGACGATCGGCAGCCGTGCGCCGAAGCTGCCGGAGCTTCCGAGCGCCCGCTGCATCTCGGCACGATCGTCGCTGTCGAGCAGTTCGAGGTTGCGGTTGATCGCATCGAGAACGTCTTTGGCCTCGATGGCGCGCGCATAGGCCGGATTGGCATAGAGCAGGGCGCCACCGGCCTGCTTGGCCCAGACCGGCCAGGGCAGGGCTGCGGCCAGACCGCGGAGCAGCTCGGTCTCTTCGAACAGCGCCTTGAGCCGGAGCTGCGTCTCGGCGAATTCGCGGCGCAGCCCGGCGAGCTCACGGATGCGCACGATCGCCTGGCCGCCGATCGCGCGACCCATCACTTCGACCACGTGGCCGTGCGTGGTGGTCAGCTGCACCAGGAAGCTCTCGCCGATCTCACGCAGCGAATCGACGGCGCGGTCGAGCTCGAGCGCCGGCTCGGCCGGCAGCCAGGTGCCGAAAGCGAGAATGCGTTGCGGCTGGTCGGGCGGGACCAGCAGCGAGGTGTCTCCGGAAATCTGCGGACGATGGCCGCCGGCCGGCCATGAGATCAGGATCTGAGGCTCGGCAAACAGCAATGCGCGGTAGCGGTCAGCCCGCAGCTGCAGCTGGGCGATGTCGGCGCGCAGCCGCGCTTCTTTCCGCCCGGCGTGGATTCGCGTGCGCACCAACGCGATTGCGGCAACCACGGAGAAGCCGAGCAGCGCCAGCGCCGCTGCGACCACCGCAGCGTCCTGCCGGCTCAGCTCGACGAGGTTTGCGACGACGTCGATCGGCATGCCGTCGCCGGCCAAGGCTGGCTCGGCCGACGCAAGCGCGGCCGCTGCCAGGCCCAAGGGCCCGACGCGCGCGAGAGACGTGCACGACAGCAGCGTCCGACGCATCACCACGATCACGCCTGACATCTTTGCCCCAAAACCGCACGAAATTCCGCGCGGCGCCGATCGCGTCGATCGCGCCGTTTCGCGAATCAATCAACAATACCCGCTTCGGGACTCCAGCGGTAAGAGTCCAGACCGTGAACGGCAATATGGCCTGAGGAAAATGCGGCGCATGTGTTTGTGGACAAACGAAATTGCGCGCAATGCCCGTGGATTAACGGCCCGTCGAGCCGAAGCCGCCGTGCCCGCGCGCGGTCGTCGACAGCGATGCCGCAACGACGAGCTCGGCGCGCGCGACCTGCGCGATCACCATTTGCGCGATCCGCTCGCCGCGGCGAATCGTGAACGGCTCCTCGCCATGATTGATCAGGAGCACGCAGATCTCGCCGCGATAATCGGCATCGACCGTGCCTGGTGAATTCAGCACGGTGACGCCATGGCGTGCGGCGAGCCCCGAGCGCGGCCGCACCTGCGCCTCATAGCCTTCCGGCAACGCGATGCGGAGTCCGGTCGGCACCATCGCGTGGCGGCCAGCCGCGAGCACAAGCGGCTCGGCATCGGGAACCGCAGCCAGCAGGTCGAGGCCCGCGGCATGCGCGGTCTGATAGGTCGGCAGCATCAGACCTTCGCCATGCGGCAGGATTTCGACATCAATGGCGATGGTGCTGTTCACGGCGGCGTGGTTCCTACGGCTTTGGCGATCTCGGCAACCAATGCGGTTGCGACCTCGTCCTTGGTCATGATCGGCCAGGAGTCAACATGGATGCCGGCGCCGTCGCGGGTCAAGAGGTGCACGGTGTTGCGATCGCCGCCCATCACGCCGGTCGCCGGCGACACGTCATTGGCGACGATCCAGTCGCAGCCCTTGCGCGCGAGCTTCGCTCTTGCATTCTCGATCAGATGTTCGGTCTCGGCAGCGAAGCCGACCACGAGCGGTGGCCGGTTCTCCGTCAGGTGGGAGATGGTGGCAAGAATGTCGGGATTCTCGACCAGCTGCAGCGGCGGCATCGCGGCGGCGGTCTTTTTCAGCTTCTGGCCGCCTTCGTTCGCCACACGCCAGTCGGCCACGGCGGCCGCGAAGATCGCAACATCGGCCGGCAGCACGGCCTCCACCGCCTGCAGCATCTGTCGCGCGGACTCGACATGCGTCACCGTCACGCCCTTCGGCGCATCGATTTCCACCGGCCCTGAAATCAGCCGCACATCGGCGCCGGCAGTCTGGGCGGCGGCAGCGATCGCGTAGCCCTGCTTGCCGGAGGAACGGTTGGCGATGTAGCGCACCGGATCGATGGGCTCGTGGGTTGGGCCTGCGGTGACCAGCACGCGCTTGCCGGCCAGCGGTCGCGGCGCGCCCGGCCTCAGCATGCGCATGACGACATCGGCGATCTCCAGCGGTTCGGCCATGCGGCCGACACCGGCCTCGCCCGCTTCCGCCATCTCGCCCGCATTCGGCCCGACCATATGGATGCCGTCACGCTGCAGCGCCGCTGCATTGCGTCGCGTCGCCGGATTGCTCCACATCATCGGGTTCATGGCCGGCGCGAGCAGGATCGGTCGGCTCGCCGCAAGCAGGATCGCGCTGGCGAGATCGTCGGCCGTGCCATGTGCGATCTTGGACATCAGGTCGGCGGTTGCCGGTGCCACCACGATCAGGTCGCAGTCGCGCGCAAGGCGGATGTGGCCGGCATCGAATTCGCTGCGGGGATCGAACAGGTCGGTGAACACGCGCTCGCCGGACAGCGCGCTGGCCGACAATTCGGTGATGAATTGCGTCGCGGCCTTGGTCAGCACGCAGCGGACCTTGATGTGCCGCTCCTTCAGCCGCCGGATCAGGTCGAGCGATTTGTACGCGGCGATGCCGCCGCCGATGATCAGGGTGATGCGAGGCTCTCGCGCGGCGCCGGGCAGGGCGGCCGGCGCAGGTTCCGGGGGATCTGACGGCGTCGGAGTGGCGCGTTGTTCGGCCGGATCGACCGGTTCGATCAGGCCGCGCAGGATCACGCGAACCTCTTCCTCGACCGAGCGGCCATTCTGCGCCGAGCGCAGCCGAAGATAGGCTTTTAGCGCGTCATCGAGCTTGCGGATGGTCAGGCTGGCCATCGCGGCCTCCCGGAAGCACCATGCTTATGATTGCAATGCTATCACATTGTGATTGCATTGCAATCATTGCGCTAGGCCAGTCTGAGCACTGCGATCAGAATCCCGATGAACGTGGCGGCGATGATCCACAGCGCGATGGCGCGCCAGCGGCTCTTCTTGCCCTCGGTGCGGCCCATGGCGGCGATCGACTCCGGTGAGAGCCGCAGGCCGTCGCGGGTCATGATCTCGAAATGCTCCAGCACCGAGGCGGCACGGTAGGCCAGCTCCGGCAACGTCGATGCCAGCCGCGCCAGATCGCCGACCCCGGAGGCCGCGCTCTGGATGCGGCCGATCGGCCCGAGATTGCGCTCGATCCATTCGCGTACCACGGGGTCGGCGACTTTCCAGATGTCGAGCCTGGGGTCGAATCCGCGTGCGACGCCTTCGACCACGACCATGGTCTTCTGCAGCAGGATGAGCTCCGGCCGGGTGCGCATGTCGAACAGGCCAGTGACCTCGAGCAGCAGCGTGAGCAGCTTGGCCATCGAGATCTCTTCGGCGGTGCGATTGTGGATCGGCTCACCGATAGCACGGATGGCTTGCGCGAAATTCTCCACCGAATGGTGTGGCGGCACATAGCCGGCTTCGAAATGCACCTCGGCCACGCGGCGATAGTCGCGGGTGATGAAGCCGAGCAGGATCTCGGCGAGGAAGCGCCGCTCCTTCAGGCCGAGCCGGCCCATGATGCCGAAATCGACCGCGACCAGCCGGCCTTCCTTGTCGAGGAACAGGTTGCCGGGATGCATATCGGCATGGAAGAAGCCGTCGCGCAGCGCATGGCGGAGAAAGCTCTGGATCACCTTGCGGCCCAGATCAGGCAGATCGACACCGGCCGCCTCCAGCCGCGCCCGGTCGTTCAGCGCAATGCCGTCGATCCATTCCATCGTGAGCACGTTGTGCGCGGTGCGGTCCCAGTCGACGGTCGGTACACGGAAGTCCGGGTCGTCTTTGGTGTTCTCCGCCATCTCAGAGAGCGCGGCCGCTTCGAGGCGGAGATCCATTTCCATCGCGACCGAGCGCGACATGGTGTTGATGACCTCGATCAGCCGGAGCCGGCGCGCTTCGGGCGAATGCGCCTCGGCCTTCTCGGCGACGAAGAAGAAGTCGGCGAGGTCGCGGCGGAAGCGCGAGGCGACATTGGGCCTGAGCACCTTGACCGCGACCGGCGTGCGGATGCCGTCGCGTTCGACCTCACCGCGGTGAACCTGTGCGATCGACGCCGCGGCAACCGGCGGGCCGAATTGGCAGAACACCTGGTGAATCGGGCGCTCGAGCGCGGTCGCGATCACCACTTCCGCTTCGATCTGCGAAAACGGCGGCAGCCGGTCCTGCAGCGCTTCCAGGTCGCGCGCCAGGACCACGCCGACGACGTCGGGTCGGGTTGCCAGGAATTGGCCGAGCTTCAGATAGGCCGGGCCCATGCGCTCCAGCGCCCGCGACAGCCGCGGGCCGGATTTGGCACCGTGCCGCTCGACCAGGCGGGCGAGCTTCAGCGCCCATTGACCAGGTGGCGCGACCAGGACCGGATCGACCACGCCGAACACGCCCTCGCGCGCGAAGACGAAGGCGGCCCGGGTGAGCCGCAGGATGTGGACAGATGCAGAGATCACAAACGCCAACCGGAATGGAGCGCGACGATGCCGCCGGAGAGGATCCGCCAGGAGACGCGGGAGAAGCCTGCGTTGGAGATCATCTCACCAAACAGGCTGGGGTTTGGAAACTTGCGGATCGACTCGACCAGATAGCGGTAGGACTCGGCATCACCGGTCACCGCGCGGCCGAGCTGCGGGATCACGTTGAAGGAGAACAGGTCATAGAGCCGGTCGAGGCCGGGCACCTGGACGGTCGAGAACTCCAGGCAGAGGAAGCGGCCGCCATGCTTCAGGACGCGATAGGCTTCGCGCAGAGCGAGATCGATCTGCGGCACGTTGCGGATGCCGAAGGCGATCGTATAGGCGTCGAACGAGCGGTCCGGGAAGGCAAGCGCCTCCGCATTGCCCTCGACGAAGGAGACCTTGTCCTCGAGATATTGCTTGAGCGCGCGCTGGCGTCCGACCTCGAGCATGTCGGTATTGATGTCGCAGACGGTGGCGTGGAAGCCCGGGCCCGCGGTTTTGGCTGCCCGGAATGAGATGTCGCCGGTGCCGCCGGCGACATCGAGCAGCGCGAACGGCTGATCGCCCTTCGGCGGGCTCAGCGCGTTGATCATGATGTCCTTCCAGACCCGGTGCAGTCCGCCCGACATCAGGTCGTTCATCAGGTCGTAGCGGGACGCCACGCTGTGAAATACGTCGTTTACCAACGTCTGCTTCTCGCCCAGGGGCACATCCCTGAAGCCGAAATGCGTGGTTTGGTCCGGCCGATCCATCACCCTACTCCGATACGGGACCATAGCGTGCCCGTTACAATGGCGCTATCACGTCACTTCGATAAGGTGAATGGCGACAGAGGTGAATTGATTGCCTGAACTGCCCGAAGTCGAAACGGTCCGCCGCGGCCTGCAGCCGGTGATGGAGGGGGCAAGGATCGTGGTTGCGGAGACCAGGCGCAAGGATTTGCGGTTTCCGTTCCAGAAGGATTTCGTCGCGCGCCTGACCGGCCAAACCGTGACGGGACTAGGCCGCCGCGCCAAATATCTGCTGGCCGATCTCGGCTCCGGCGACGTGCTCTTGATGCATCTCGGCATGTCCGGCTCGTTTCGCGTGCTCAAGCCGGATGACGCGACGACGCCAGGTGAATTTCATCATCCGCGCGGCAAGGACGAGAGCCACGACCACGTCATGTTTCGCATGTCGTCCGGGGCCGACATCGTGTTCAACGATCCGCGCCGCTTCGGCTACATGAAGGTGATTCCGCGCAACGCGTTGGACGGCGAGCCGCTCCTGAAGGACCTCGGGCCCGAGCCGCTCGGCAACGAATTCGATGCGGCGATGCTGGCGCGGTCGTGCGCCAACAAGAAGACCAGCCTGAAGGCCGCCCTGCTCGACCAGCGGGTGGTGGCGGGTCTGGGCAATATCTATGTCTGCGAGGCGCTGTTTCGCGCGCAGCTGTCGCCGCGGCGGCTCGCCGCGACACTGGCGACGAAGAAAGCCGAGCCCACCGAACGCGCCGGGAAACTGGTCGAGGCGATCCATGCGGTGCTGAACGAGGCGATCAAGGCCGGCGGATCGTCATTGCGCGACCATCGCCAGACGAGCGGCGAGCTCGGCTACTTCCAGCATTCGTTCCAGGTCTATGATCGGGAAGGCCAGCCCTGTCGCACCAGGGGTTGTGACGGCGTGGTCAAGCGATTCACCCAGAACGGACGCTCGACCTTCTGGTGCCCGAAGTGCCAGAAGTAACGAATTCCGGATGGGTGACGCGCAGGCTTCGTCGCCCGGGCGCCGATTGAATCTCCTTGCGCCGCGCCTAGATCCTCCTGCAGGTCTGTCAAGCGGAGGTTGCTATGAGCGCTCGACCGACGGCATGGCTGGTCTTTGTCGCATTCATCATCGTGCTCGCGTTGGGAACAGGTTTTCCCGGCGTGGGGCGAGCGCTCCAATATGGTCTTTGGGGACTCTGGCTCGCGATGATGGCGCTGTTTCTTTTGCGCTACGCGCGTGAGCCCTCGCAGGCGGATCGTATCCGCCTGATCGATTCGCGTGGCATCGACCTCTTGCCCCGCGCCTTACGCCTATGGCTGTTCGACGATCGCTAATGCGCCGCAGCTGCAAAATTAACCCAGAACGGACGCTCGACCTTCCGGGATCTGAAGTGCCAGAAGGGAGCGCCCGTTCTGGGCCGGGGCTGCCCGTGTCTCACGCGACGCGCGTGAGAGGTCCCTGCGAAGGTGATCCTATAAACCGGTGTCCCAGGTGATGTTGCTGTCGGCCCAGGTGGGATAGGCGCGCGCCGCGGTGGCTTCATGCTCCTCGACCGTCGGCCGAAGCAGGATGGGGAATTGGACCTCCATCAGCTCGTTCGCCTCCTGCACCACCTGATCGCCGGCGACCTTGCCGAGGGTCCAGCGCCACAGGCTGCGGATTTCCTGCGCGCATTTGCCGTCGGGCGCGAATTCGTTGACGCCGAGGCCGGCAGCAAGCGCATCCTGATGGTCGTTGCGCATCATGATGAAGGGCTGTGCCAACACTTCGGCGATGTCGCGCGGAGCGTCATTGTCGAGCGCCGTGGTGGCGTCGCTGACGCGATGGCCGCCGCGGATCGGCGTCTGGTTGAGCACGAAGGCAAACGCTTTGCGCCAGGCGCGCACCACGCTCAATGTCGGTGCGGTGGCTTCGATGTCGGCGACGCTCGGGCGGGTCGGGATCAGGCAGAGATCGCAATGGCGGATCGCAGCCGTCGTCGCCGCGTTGATGCCGCTTGCGGTATCGATGATACAGACCGTCACACCCCCGCGCGCGAGCGCCTCCAGGCGCTGTTCGATCATCTTGGCGTCGTACACGGCTTCGACGATGGGCTCGGCCTGATGGCGCCTGGCCTGCCATTTCGACAACGTGCCCTGACGGTCGGTCTCGATCACGCGCACATTGTGTCCGGCCTCTTGAGCGGCCACGGCGAGGCCCATGGCCAGCGTGCTCTTGCCGCTGCCGCCTTTCTGGGTGGCCAGAACGATCGTATACATCGGGAGACAGTCCTTCGGATGTTGACGGAACTTGATGGGAACGCCAGCTGAGTTGCACCGCGCAACTCGCGATGCGGAGCTATTCTCGCTCAGGACGGTCCCGGTCCGATCCAAAGGAAATTGGAATCGCGGTGGTCCGAATCAGCACGCCAACAAAACTGACCGAACTATGTCATGCCTCGGTGATGTCTTCACATTCCGGTTGACTACGGCAGGACTCGTTCTGAGTTGATAGCAAGGTGCGTCGGGGTCCAACGGCTTAACGCGCCGCCGATCGGGCGCTCGGGACCTTAAAAGCCGTGCCGCGATGATCTGGTCTTCGCTGGCTACAGGCTCCGCAACGCCAAGAGCTTCCTAATTTTTTGTAAAATGACTTGCTTAATTTTGGGTAAACGGAGCCCATCCGGCGTGCCGGTTTGAGTAGATCACAACCGGTGATTGAGGCGCTCCGAGCCAGCGTTCCGGCGCCAACAGCGTCGTGCGCGTCGGGCCCGGTCGCGGGCTATTTTCGCACGCAGATCACCCGCAGGGTGGCGGCCCTGGCGTCCGATGACTTGCCATCGATGCTGACGCCGTTGCCGGTGAGGAAGGCGCGCACGATCTCGCCAGGCACCAGGACGGCCTGCGGGTTCGGAACCGTCGTCGCGCCGGCGACCGTCGTCTGTTTCGTAAGCGCAAGGCCGGCGAATTTGCCGTTGGCATCGAGCGCTGCTGCGCCGGAAAAGCCGAGCCCCAACGCAGGCGCCAGCGGAGCCTCGCCGTCTCCGGCGGAGGCCACCTGGGCCTTGATGCTGCTGACCGCCGCGCCTCCGCCCTGACTTTGCGGATCGACGATGCCGATAATGTCCAGGCTGGATTTGGCGCTGCCGGGGGCAAGATTGAGCGGCATCAGCCCGCGCGCGCCATAGACGCGCAACAGCGCCAGGCCGTGCTCCTTGTCCTCGGCCACGCGGTCGGCATGGCCGATGCCCGCGATCGTGATCGCCAGACACCCATCGGTGATCTCGCGGTCGGTGACGACGGCACCATCCGCGCTGACTACGACGCCGGTGCCATAGTCGACCATACGCCGCGGCGGAGGCGATGCAGTGGGTGTGGGGAACGCGTTGAATGCGCTCGACATCGCGATCACCACCGGCCCGACCGTGGTCTCCATCGTCTGGTCGTAGAGGATGGTGAGAATGCGCACCTCGTCGCCCTTGGAGGTGCCGCGGATGTAGAACTTCTGCTGGCCCTGCTGGCCTGAGAGCACGAAGAAATCCGGCTTCACCGCCGTGTAGTCGACCGTGCGTCCGGCCGGCTCCGTCTTCTCGCGCTCGGCCAGCGCTGCCGTGGTCGGATTCGCCTCCTTGCGCCGCGCAAGGACGATTTGCACGGTTCCGGTCGGCGAATTCCATTTGGATCCATTGGCGTCACTGGCCTGCTGGGGCACCAGCTTGGTCGGAATTCCGACACGTGCACCCGTCACAGGCTCGGTGACGATTTTCCAGCCGACGCTCTCCTGTTTGCGCCGCGCGCTATCCGCGAGCACGCTGCGTTCCTGCGGATTGAGCAAACCGGTCGGCTTGCCGCCTTTCAGCTTCTGATACTCCTTGACCGCATTGACCATGCGATCACTGGCCTCGCCGGTGATTGCGCCGTTGTATTGCCCGACCCAGGCAAGATCGGATTGCAGCGCGAGCCGTTCGGCCTGGGCCATCGCATTGGCGGTACCGGCCGGCGCCTGCACCGCAGGTCGCACCGGCACGGTCGCGACCGTCTTGGGCTTGGCGCCTGTGGAAGCTGGCGGGGTCATCTGCGCCAGCGCCGGCGCGCCGCAGAGCAGCACGGTTGCGGAGATCGATGTTGCCCAGCCCAGCAGTCTCATGACAAATCCCAAGCTCTTGCGGCGGCGAAATCCAGCCACATCTGCTTGGTCGGTCGAATCGAGCCTGGGTTCAGGCACGTGAAGGGCGCGCCGTTCTGGATTCTGCGAGGGACTGGTCAGACGATGCTGAGCGAGGAAGAACTTGAGCGCTATGCCCGCCACATCGTTCTGCGCGACGTTGGCGGGCCCGGGCAGGCCGCGCTGAAGCGGGCCTCGGTGCTGGTGATCGGCGCCGGCGGGCTCGGTGCGCCGGCCTTGATGTATCTCGCCGCCGCCGGGGTCGGCACGCTCGGCGTCGTCGATGACGACGTCGTCTCGCTCTCCAACCTGCAACGCCAGGTGATCCATGCGACGCCCGACATCGGCCGGCCGAAAATCGAGAGCGCCGCCGAGCGGATCACTGCGCTCAATCCGCATGTCGATGTCGTTGCGCATCGCACCTGGCTCAACGCCGACAACGCGCTCGATCTGATCGGTGGCTATGATCTCGTGCTCGATGGCTCCGACAATTTCGAAACGCGCTATCTGGTGTCGGACGCCTGCTTCCTGACCAAGAAGCCCTTGATCACGGGCGCGCTCGGCACCTTCGATGCCTCGCTGACGACGATCCGTGCACACGAGACCAATGCGCAAGGTGTTTTCAATCCGACTTATCGTTGTCTGTTCCCAGAGCCGCCGCCGCCCGGCACAGTGCCGGCCTGCGCCGAGGCAGGCGTCATGGGCGCGCTGGCCGGCGTGTTGGGCTCGATGATGGCGCTGGAAGCCATTCGCGAGATCGTCGGCTTCGGCGAGGGCCTGGTCGGACGGCTCCTGATGTTGGATGCGCGCACCATGCGCTTCGAGACGTTGCGCTACGGCCGCGATCCAAGCAACCCGCTCAACGGCGATGGTCCGGTGATCGCCGATCTGAGCGCGCATCGCTGACTGGCTCTTCGGTCCAACATGGCGCCGAGATGCAGATCGGCCGCGCTGCACCTCACGCGCTCAGATCCACTGCCGCCTGCAGCGTGCCGCCATTCAACGACAGCTCGCCCGCCGCACCCTTGATGGTCGCGATGTTGTTCGCGTAAGCCTGCCATATCGCGTCGTGGCCGTTGGAGTTCGTCTTCATGTAGTTGGCGATTTGCTTGCCGATGGCGTTGGAGAGCTCCGTATTGGAGATCTTCCGATACTCGTTTGCAAGCGCAGGATCAGCGGCGAAGACGGCATCGATCTTGTCCGCATCCTTGGTGCCGGTCTCGGCTTTGACTTCGCCATCGGCCCCGACCGTCAGATTGATGGCGTGTGAGGTGTCCACGCCGGCCTCCCGAAGGCGTCGCGAGAGGTTGCTCGCGAAAGCCTGTTCTTCCTGCGGGCTGGCAAACAACAGGCTCAAGCCCGAGCCGAGGACCGTTGGCGCGGCCTTGTCGGAGGGGGAAACATCCGAAGTCGTCGCAGGCGGCTGATCCGTGCCTGAGGAAAGCGCGCTGCCGAAATCGCCATCATTGGCGCCCTGGCTGGCCGAGCGGAGATTGGTGCGCGAGGTTGCAGAGCCGACGGCGTCGATCATGGTCTTCCCTTCATGCAAGAATTGCCGGACAGCAAAGGCGCAATGGGAGCCTTTTGCCCGGTGCCGGTCGATTTGAATTCCTACCCCGCGACCCGCCAATTCGCTCCTGGTGGTCCGACGCCGACATTCGCTGCGTTTTCGAAGCCGCGTTTGCGAATGTCGGTGTCAAAACTGCCATGAGCTTACTCAGCGAGCCGCAATCTGTTGGAATCCCGCGCGCCTTGCGAGATCCGTTACTTGCTGGCCAGACACGCTGGAGCAAGAGCGGTGCCAGTGCACCGTGAGACGAAGCGACGCGTCAGGCCGTCGCCGACCGCTCGCTGTCCATGTGCACGAGCTGCGCGGCCTGATAGCGCGCGCCGGCCGCAATCCCGGGCGGGAACGCCTTGTCGAGCTCGGCGAGCTGCACCGCAGTCAGCTTCACGTCGAACGCGCCGAGCGCTTCCGACAGGCGATCGCGACGCCTGGCGCCGACCAGCGGGACAATATCGTCGCCATGATCTTGGCCTTGCGCTGCGACCCAGGCGATCGCGACCTGGGCTGGGGACGCGCCGATGTCATCGGCGATCCCCCGCAAGGTCTCGACGAGGGCGAGGTTCTTGCCGAGATTGTCGCTGGAGAAGCGTGGGGCGCTGCTGCGGAAATCGCTGACCGCGCGATCCTTCGACCAGTGGCCGCTGATCAGGCCGCGCGACAGCACGCCATAGGCGGTGATGCCGATACCGAGCTCGCGGCAGGTCTTGAGGATGTCGCTCTCGATGCCGCGCGAGATCAGCGAGTATTCGATCTGCAGATCGGAAATCGGGTGCACCTTGTGGGCGCGGCGGATCGTCTCGGAGCCGACTTCGGAGAGGCCGATATGCTTGATGTAGCCGGCCTGCTTCAGCTCCGCCATGGCGCCGACGGTCTCCTCGATCGGCACCGCCGGATCGAGCCGCGCGGGGCGATAGATGTCGATCGCTTCGACGCCGAGCCGCTGCAGCGAGTAGGCCAGGAAGGTGCGGATGGCTGCGGGACGGCTGTCATAGCCGAGCCAGCTCTTGTCCGGGCCGCGCAGCGCGCCGAATTTCACCGAGATCTGCACGTTGTGCCGTCCGACTAACGCGAGCGCCTCGCGGATCAGCATCTCGTTGTGGCCCATGCCGTAGAAATCGCCGGTGTCGAGCAGGGTGATGCCGGCATCGAGCGCGGCATGGATGGTCGCAATGCTCTCGGACCGGTCGGCCGGACCGTAAAAGTCCGACATGCCCATGCAGCCAAGACCAATGGCGGACACAGTGGGGCCAGTCGCACCGAGCTGACGGGTTTTCATGATTGTTCTCCTTCGCTGTAACGGCAGCCGCGGCGGGCCGCCTGGACAACGCGGATATCGGCCCATTTCCTTGGTTCGATAAGCTGGACAATTGCGAATGCAGTGTTCAGATTGGCGAACAATGAGAGAGCCCGACCTGCGCGATCTCCAGGCCTTCGTCGCGGTCGCCCGCAGCGGCAATTTCCGCCGTGCGGCGCGTGAGCAGGGGGTTGCCGTCTCGAGCCTGAGCCAGCGTCTCAAAGACCTGGAAGAACAGCTCGGGGTGCGGTTGCTGAACCGGACGACGCGCAGCCTGGCGCTGACCGAAGCCGGTGAATTGCTGCTGGCGCGGCTCGGGCCGGCACTCGGCGAGGTCAGCGCCGCGATCGACCAGGTGCGCGGCTTGCACGAGGTCGCTGCCGGGCGGCTGCGGATCAACGCGCCCCCGCCGGCGGTCGATCTCGTGCTGGCGCCGATGGTGGCGCCGTTCCTGGCCGCCCATCCCCGGATCGAGCTCGAGATCGTGGCCGACAGCGGTTTCGTCGATATCGTGCGGGCCGGCTTCGATGCCGGCATCCGCTATGGCGAGCATCTGGCGCAGGACATGATCGCGGTCTCGCTTGGCGGCGAGCAGCGCTATGCCATCGTTGCTTCACCGCAATACGTGGCACGTCACGGGCGCCCCGCGCATCCGCGCGATCTGTTGCGGCATGCCTGCATTCGTACGCGGTTTTCGTCCGGAGCGATGCTGGACTGGGAGTTCGAGAAGGATGGCCATGTGATCAAGCTCTCGCCGCCCGCGCAGCTGATCGCGATCTATTCCGGGCTTGCGTTTCGCGCCGCATGTGACGGCGTCGGCTGCTGGGCGACCTTCGACGGCTATGTGCGCGAGGCCGTCGCCGCGGGCACGCTGGTCAGCGTGCTGGAAGACTGGTGCCCGCCGTTTCCCGGACCGTTTCTATATTATCCGAGCCGGCGCCAGCCGCCGCCGGCGCTCGCGGCTTTCGTCGCGTTCGTTGCGGAATGGCGGAAGCGTGGATCGACGGCCGGCTGACCTCGCTCAGTGTCGTCCCGGCGAACGCCCGGACCCATAATCCGTGAAGCTGACGTTGCGATGGCTGCAGCTCCAGCTTGCCTCAACCACGTTTGCTGGTGGGTATGGGTCCTCGCGTTCGCGAGGACGACACCCGCAGTGTGACGGCACCGACGCACATCATGACGTGCGCGATCACGACATCGAGGATGATGTAGAAGCCGTGGCCTACAGCATGCTCGGCAGCACGCGATCCGGCGGCTTGTGGTTGTCGAGGAAGGTCTTGATGTTGATGATGACCTTCTCGCCCATCTCGACCCGGCCCTCGATCGTGGCCGAGCCCATATGCGGCAGCAGCGTCACCTTTCCGGCCTTGGCGAGGCGAACCAGACGCGGATTGACCGCGGGCTCGTGCTCGAACACATCGAGCCCGGCGCCGGCGATATCACCGGCTTCGATCAGTTTCGTCATCGTCTCTTCGTCGATCACCTCGCCACGCGCGGTATTGACGATGTAGGCGTCCTTGCGGATCAGCTTCAGACGCCGCGCCGACAACAGGTGAAACGTCGCCGGCGTATGCGGACAATTCACCGAGATGATGTCCATGCGCGCCAGCATCTGATCGAGGCTTTCCCAATAGGTCGCGCCCAGCTCTTCGGCGATGCGCGGCGCCACCGGACGCCGGTTGTGGTAGTGGATCTGTAGGCCGAAGGCGCGGGCGCGGCGCGCCACCGCCTGGCCGATGCGCCCCATGCCGATGATGCCGAGCCGCTTGCCGCCGATGCGGTGGCCGAGCATCCAGGTCGGTGACCAGCCCGCCCAGTTCTTGCCCTCGGTCAGGATCGAGGCGCCTTCGATCAACCGCCGCGGCACGGCGAGAATCAGCGCCATGGTCATGTCGGCGGTGTCTTCGGTGAGCACCTTCGGCGTGTTTGTCACCGTGATGCCGCGCGCGACCGCTGCCGTTACGTCAATATTGTCGACACCGTTGCCGAAATTGGCAATCAGTCGCAGCTTGCCGTCGGACACATTCAGAATGTCGGCGCTGATGTGGTCGGTCACCGTAGGAACCAGCACGTCCGCGGTGCGCACGGCCTCCGCCAGCTGCTCCGTGCTCATCGGCTCGTCGTCGAGATTGAGCCTCGCGTCGAACAGCTCGCGCATGCGGGTTTCGATCGAGTCCGGCAGCTTGCGCGTGACGACGACGAGAGGCTTTTTCCTAACCGACATGTCCTGCTCTCATGAGATCCTTCAGACCTCATTAACCCGGTTCGCCGAAACTACCGTCGCAGCCTGTGCCGGCGTTCCCTGGGATGGTCTCCTCGGATCTGTGGTGGGTTCCCGATCCGTCCCTTGCAAGGAGTCGCCGGACGTTAAGCCGCGTCCTGGCCGTTGTGTCGGTCCTCTGTAGCAGAAGACCGGCTCAAGACAAGGCGCAGGACCAACCCCGGCAAGCCCCCGAACGTACAAGGGGGGTATCCGGCGGGGTCGATGGGGATTGGGCGAAAGATTGCATGCACTCGACTTGAGCCGAGGCGTCAATCTGACGAGGGAGAGTGAGTTGCGTTTGATGGCGTTGGGGCGTTTGTCTTCGTTCGTGCTGCTCGTCACGGGCTTGCTGGGCATTGCCGTCAGCCCGGATGCGTCGGCAAAGGATTCCACACCCACCACCAGCGGCCTGCCGGTGCCGCGCTATGTCAGCTTGAAATCCGACCACGTGAATGTGCGGGCCGGTCCGACCAAGGACAATGACGTGGCCTGGGTCTATACCCGCTCGGGTCTGCCGGTCGAGATCACCGCCGAATATGAGAACTGGCGCCGGGTACGCGATTCCGAAGGCGCCGAAGGTTGGGTGTATCACTCGCTGTTGTCGGGCCGCCGCACTGCGGTGGTGACCATGAAGAAGAAGGATGATCTCGCTTCGCTCTACGAGATCGCCGACCCGAAGAGTTCGGTGACGGCGCGCCTGCAGGCGGGCGTGATCGCGCAAGTGAAGAAATGCGATGGCGGCTGGTGCCACGTCGCCGGTAACGGCTTCGATGGCTGGATCGAGCAGCAGCGGCTCTGGGGCGTCTACGCCGACGAGCAGGTGAACTGAGGCGTTCTGCTTCAAAATCAAATGGCCGGGGCGAGCCCGGCCATGATGCAGACATTCTCGTTGTCGCGGTGTCTCAGCGTCGCTTGCGCAGGCGCACCACCATGTCGATCCGTGAAATTTCGTAACCCTCGGGAACCTCGGGCAGCTTGGTCAGCGCCAGATGCTGATCGGGAATGTCGACCAGCTCGTGATTGTTCTCGAGGTAGAAATGATGATGGGTGGTGACGTTGGTGTCGAAGTAGGTCTTGGTGCCGTCGACGCTGACCTGGCGCAGGAGGCCTGCGTCAGTGAGCTGGTTCAGCGTGTTGTAGACGGTTGCCAGCGACACCGGAACCTTGGCCAGCGTCGCTTCCTCGTAGAGCATTTCTGCGGTCAAATGCCGCGCGCCCTTGCCGAACAACAGCCAGCCCAGCGCCATGCGCTGGCGCGTCGGACGCAGGCCGGCGGCCTGCAGCATTTCATTCACGTCGTGCCAGGGACAGCCGTTAAGCGCAGGCTCCCGCGCCTTTCCCGCCCTTTCATGGCCGGACCGGTCATCCCTCACGATCGATGCGTTGCCGCTCGCGTCCACTTCAAGCACCGCAATTCATACTTACCCGCTTTGATATATGGAGAGGAAATGCTTCACATGCAAGCGCTTCGCAACTGACCCTATCTAGAACGCCCCTAAATTGCACTGGCGTCCTGGGCGCTGCGGTTTGGATGCGGCGATTTACCTGGATCACGGCGCTTTGCCACGGAGCGCCCCTATGTTAGAGAGCGGCCGGACCGGAATGGCCCGTTTCGGCAAGGGCTGGTGTGGCGGATCGGACATTTACTTGTCGGAGCCGGGGCACGAGCGCCATCTTGCCTTGAGCTTGCCGTCTGGCGTCGCTGTCGTCAGGTGTTTGCCTAAAGGTATTTTTGCCTCATGGAGCCTGGCACAAGCTGTCCGTGCCGAGTTTGGTAAACGGGTGCTTGAACGGCGACACAGGTCCGATTTCGCGCAAAAATCTCCATCGGAGATCGTTGAGGAGACTATTTGAGCATGCTGGATCGGCGCGGCAGTTATGAATACGAGGATCTGCTGGCTTGCGGGCGTGGCGAGCTGTTTGGGCCCGGCAATGCCCAGCTGCCGCTGCCGCCGATGCTGATGTTCGACCGCATCACGGAAATTACCCAAACGGGCGGTGAATTCGGCAAGGGCCTGGTGCGGGCCGAGCTCGACGTCAACCCGGATCTCTGGTTCTTCAGCTGCCATTTCAAGAACGACCCGGTGATGCCGGGTTGCCTCGGCCTGGATGCGCTGTGGCAGATGGTGGGTTTCTACCTCGGCTGGATCGGCGGTGAAGGCCGCGGCCGGGCGCTCGGCCTGGGTGAGCTGAAATTTTCCGGCCAGATCATGCCGACGGTCCGCAAGGTTGTGTACCAAGTCGACATCAAGCGCGTGATGCGCTCAAAGCTGGTGCTCGGTATTGCCGACGGGTGGCTTTCCATGGACGGCGAGATTATCTATCGCGCCAAGGATCTGAAGGTCGGCTTGTTCAAGCAAGGGGCCGCGCCGTCTTGAACCGGCGGAGGGCCAAGATAGACATTGGAGCAGGCGTGATCGCGCAAGAAAAGGTTAGGGCGAGGCGGACATGAGGCGGGTTGTCATCACCGGGATGGGCATCGTCTCATCGATCGGCAACAACACTCAGGAAGTGCTGGCGAGCCTCTATGAGGCGAAGTCGGGCATTACCCGTGCCGAGAAATATGCGGAGCTCGGTTTCCGTTCGCAGGTGCAGGGCGCGCCGACCCTGGATCCGTCCGATGTCGTCGATCGCCGCGCGATGCGCTTTCTTGGCCAAGGCGCGGCCTGGAATCATGTCGCGATGGAGCAGGCGATCCTGGATTCCGGGCTGGAAGCGAACGAGGTTTCCAACGTCAGAACCGGCATCATCATGGGCTCCGGCGGGCCTTCGACCCGCACCCTGGTGGAAGCCGCCGATATCACCCGCACCAAGGGGCCGAAGCGCGTCGGGCCTTTCGCAGTGCCGAAGGCGATGTCGTCGACGGCCTCCGCCACGCTGGCGACCTGGTTCAAGATCAAGGGCGTGAACTACTCGATCTCGTCGGCCTGCGCGACCTCGAATCACTGCATCGGAAATGCCTACGAGATGATCCAGTACGGCAAGCAGGACATGATGTTTGCCGGCGGCTGCGAGGAGCTTGACTGGAGCCTGTCGGTGCTGTTCGACGCGATGGGTGCGATGTCGTCCAAGCACAACGAAACGCCGGCAACAGCCTCGCGTCCCTATGACGTCACGCGCGACGGTTTCGTGATCGCCGGCGGCGCCGGCGTCGTGGTGCTGGAGGAGCTTGAGCGCGCCAAGGCGCGCGGCGCCAAGATCTATGCCGAGCTCGTCGGTTATGGCGCGACCTCCGACGGCTATGACATGGTCGCTCCGTCCGGCGAAGGGGCGGAGCGCTGCATGCAGATGGCGCTGTCGACGGTGAAGACCAGGATCGACTACATCAACCCGCATGCCACCTCGACTCCGGCCGGTGATCCGCCGGAGATCGAAGCGATCCGCAAGGTGTTCGGCACCGGCGAGAAGTGCCCGCCGATCGCGGCCACCAAGGCGCTCACCGGCCACTCGCTCGGCGCCACCGGCGTGCAGGAGGCGATCTACTCGCTTCTGATGATGAAGAACGGTTTCATCTGCGAAAGCGCCAACATCACCGAGCTCGATCCGGCGTTTGCGGACATGCCGATCGTGCGCAAGCGCATCGACAACGCCAAGCTCGGCACCGTGCTGTCGAACTCGTTCGGGTTCGGCGGTACCAACGCCACGCTCGTCTTCAAGCAGCTCGACGCCTAAGAATCTGATCGTGCTGATCGCGGTTGATGACATCGATTGGCACGACGGGATTCTCATCGACGTTCAAGTGTCTGGGCTGGCGCAGGAGAGTCAGGAACTTAGGTTGATTCTTGACCTCTACAGCGGCAAGAGCGCAGACAGTGGGCGCAAGCGCTATCTCTGCACCGGCATGAGTCTCGCGCGATTTTTGTTGAGCGGAGATGTTGTTAGGCTTCTACGCAACCGATCTGCTGGAAACATCGACTTCATGCGTCTACATACAACGGCCGACACTGAGATTCTGGTCGTTTGTATGTTTGGCGGCATGATCGAAGCTGAAGCGGCTTCGTTTAGACTTACGGAAATTCCGTCATGACCCTATTGATGAACGGCAAGCGCGGGCTGATCATGGGCGTCGCCAATGATCATTCGATCGCCTGGGGCATCGCCAGGACGCTCGCCGCCCACGGCGCACAGATGGCCTTCACCTATCAGGGTGACGCGCAGGCCAGGCGGCTGCGGCCGCTGGCGCAGACGGTCGGATCGGACATCGTGCTGCCCTGCGACGTCGAGGACATCACGAGCGTCGATAGTGTGTTCGAGGCGCTGAGCAAGGTGTGGGGCCGCCTCGATTTTCTCGTTCATGCCATCGGCTTCACCGACAAGAACGAGCTTCGCGGGCGATATGCCGACACCACCCGCGAGAATTTCCTGCGCACGATGCTGATCTCCTGCTTCTCCTTTACCGAGGTGGCGAAGCGTGCCGTGTCCTTGATGACCGAGGGCGGGTCGATGATCACGCTGACCTATGGCGCTGCGATGCGGGCGATGCCGAACTACAATGTGATGGGCGTCGCGAAGGCGGCGTTGGAGTCTTCGGTCCGCTATCTCGCAGCCGATTTCGGTCCGCAGCGGATTCGCGTGAACGCAATCTCCGCGGGGCCGGTGCGCACGCTCGCGGGCTCCGTGATTGGCGATGCGCGGGCGATGTTCGCGTTCCAGCAGAAGCACTCCCCGCTCGGCCGCGGCGTCACGCTGGACGAGCTCGGCGGCTCCGCGCTTTATCTGCTGTCCGATCTCGCCGGCGGCGTCACCGGCGAGATCCACTACGTCGATTCCGGGTTCAACGTGGTGCTGCAGCCACGGCCGGAGAACCTGCCATCGGAATAGTGGTTACTAACCCGGACGCCATCTTCTCGGCGCGCTGGAATGCAGGCCGCGCTGCACAGCGCGCGATATAGGCCTCGAACGATGGCTGCGACGGCACCATCTTGAAGATGCGGATCGCAAAGTTCAGCCCGGAGCCGATCACGACGTCGGCCGCGGAAAAATTCTCGCCGAGAATCCAGGGGCCGTTCGCCAGCGTCCGGTCGAGCACGTCGAACACGCGCGTCGCCTCGCCCCATCCCGCGGCGACCGGGTTCATCTCGAGCTTGGTCGCGACCTGCACGATCGCCGGCTCGATGCAGCCGGGGGCGAAGAACAGCCATTGGAGATATTTCGCCCGCTTGGGATCGCCGATCTCGGGCGCGAGCTTCGCGTCCGGACAGCGCTCGGCGACATAGGCGCAGATCGCCGCCGCCTCGGCCAAGCTCGCCTCGCCGTCCTTCAGCGCGGGCACCTTACCCATTGGATTGATCGCGAGATAATCCGGTGCCTTCTGTGCGCCGGTGGTGACATCGACGAGAACCCGCTCATAGGGCTGACCGGTTTCTTCCAACATCCAGAGCGCGGTGAACGAGCGCGTGCGCGGTGCCCAATAGAGCTGCATCATGGCTGAATCCTCCTGGGTTGTTAGTTCAGTGGGAACAGGCTGCGCGGTTACGGGCTCAATGCGTCTCCAGGTATTTTGGCAAGTCACGGTCGAGCTTGTCGGCAACAAGCGTCCGGATTCGCTCCCGGAGGAGGGGACTGTTCGAAGCGGCCGAGGGAGGATCGGGAAAATCCGCATTGTCGAGCTTCTTGAGAGGATCCTCAGTGATCCTCATAGACTCCGCAAGTCTTGCGCCGGTATCCGCAGCAAAGCTGGTGATCCGCTCGTAGGACTTTCCATCGATCAGGCTGATGGCGATGTTCGCAAACAGATGCGAGTGCCTGATGAGCTGTCCGAGGCCTTGATTGTAGGTCCCGATCCCGTTCACGACGAGACGGGTGCCAGGGATTTCTCCCTTGAACTTGGTTACGACCAGATAGCGCTCGCAATTCGCATTCGCGGTCACGTCGCGGACAATAGCCGGGAGGCTCTCATGCGGATCGGGCAGGAATCTTGATTTTGGATTGTAGTACGGCTCGAACGCTCCTTTCGGATAGGTGATCCTTCGGACATTTGGATCGCCGCGGGTCGCGGCGCGTACGCGTGCGACCACAAGGTCATCGAGTCCCCACCCCGCGATCGGTACTTCGTTCACCTCGGTCTCGAATATCGTTACGCCGAATTTGTCCACCTCAAAGCGGTCTTCAACGACCGAGATTACGCCGAGGGTGCAGGGACCGCTTTGCACCGCGGCGGCGGGTTTAGCCCCGCTCTTGGCCTTGCTCGCCGACTTCTTTGCGGCCGTTTTGGCCGGTGCCGCTGATGTGGCTTGGGATGAGGATACCTGCGCTGAAGGGGCTTGGGTTGAGGGAGCTTGGGCGGATGCAGGGACCGACCACCAAGAGGCAATGAACACAACAAGCGCAACACGCAGCATGATTAGACCCGCGGCGGACTGCCGCCTCTGATGAAACGAGTTATTCCGGCCTCGTGAAACTAGAGCGTGTTCATGGAACCGGCAAGCGGAACGTTGTGCACGCATGCATCAGGCGTTTTCAGCCGGGCACCGCCAGCGATAATATTTCATCATCCGGCCGTGCGAGGGCTCGACCTCTTCCCCCTCGAACACGAAGCCCTCGCGCTCGTACCAGCGCCAGGCCTTTTCGTTTGCGCGCACGCAGCGCAGCCAGATCTCATTCGGTAGCAATTCGCGGGTGAAGGCGAGGAGCTGCCGGCCGAGCGATCGGCCCTGACAGGCCGGCGCGATCATGAGCTGATCGAGATAGAGTTTCGGCACGTGCACGGCCAGCATCGCGGCGAGCTCGCCGGCATCGTCGGCGACATAAAGGCTCCAGCCGTTCGCCATTTCGCGCGGTAGCCGCTCTTTCAGATAGGTGAGCAGCGTCTCGCTCGGCAACGACGCCGATTTGTCCGCCGAAGCCCTTGCATCGCTTGCGCTCGCAACGATGGCGGAGCTTGGCCTTCCTTGAGTCGATCGCTGCGACGGTCACACCACCAAAAAAAGGGCGACCCGAATGGGCCGCCCTTGATGTCGTCGATCGTGGCTGCGGCTTACTCGCCGGCGGCCTCGCGCGGCGCGTCGGCCGCTTCCTTGGCTTCCGCCTTCTGCTTGGCTTCGAGGTCCTCGCCGGTGGCCTGGTCGACCGCCTTCATCGACAGCCTAGTCTTGCCGCGATCGTCGAAGCCGAGCAGCTTGACCTTGACCTTGTCGCCTTCCTTGACGACGTCGGTGGTCTTCTGCACCCGCTTGTCGGCGAGCTGAGAGATGTGGACGAGGCCGTCACGTGAGCCGAAGAAGTTCACGAAGGCGCCGAACTCCATCACCTTGACCACGACGCCGTCATAGATCTGGCCGACCTCAGGATCGGAGGCGATCGACTTGATCCACTTGATCGCGGCCTTCATCGCCTCGCCGTCGTTGGAGGCGACCTTCACGGTGCCGTCGTCCTCGATGTTGACCTTGGCGCCGGTCTTCTCGACGATCTCGCGGATCACCTTGCCGCCGGTGCCGATCACTTCGCGAATCTTGTCGGTCGCGATCTTGAAGGTCTCGATGCGCGGCGCATATTCGCCGAGCTCGGCGCGGGCGGCGGTCAACGCCTTCGCCATCTCGCCGAGGATGTGGATGCGGCCGTCTCTGGCCTGCGCCAGCGCCACCCGCATGATCTCCTCGGTAATGCCCTCGATCTTGATGTCCATCTGCAGCGAGGTGATGCCGCCTTCGGTGCCCGCGACCTTGAAGTCCATGTCGCCGAGATGGTCCTCGTCGCCGAGGATGTCCGACAGCACCGCGTAGCGCTTGTCTTCCAGGATCAGGCCCATGGCGATGCCCGCGGTCGGCCGCTTCAGCGGCACGCCGGCATCCATCAACGCCAGCGACGAGCCGCAGACGGTCGCCATCGACGAGGAGCCGTTGGACTCGGTGATCTCCGAGACGACGCGCACCGTGTAGGGGAATTCATGGTGCGGCGGCAGCACCGGGTGGATGGCGCGCCAGGCCAGCTTGCCGTGGCCGATCTCGCGGCGCTTGGTGCCGCCGAGGCGGCCGGTCTCGCCGACCGAATAGGGCGGGAAGTTGTAGTGCAGCAGGAACGTCTCCTTGTACGTTCCCGACAGCGCGTCGATGTACTGCTCGTCCTCGCCGGTGCCGAGCGTGGTGACCACCAGCGCCTGGGTCTCGCCGCGGGTGAACAGCGCCGAGCCGTGGGCGCGCGGCAGCACGCCGACCTCGCAGACGATGTTGCGGACGGTCTTGACGTCGCGGCCGTCGATACGGCGGCCGGTGTCGAGAATGTTCCAGCGGACGATCTTGGCCTCGAGCTCCTTGAAGACGTCAGCGACGCGGAGCTTCTCGTATTTCGGCTCGGCGCCTTCAGGGAAGAAGTGCGCCATCACCTTCTCTTTGGCGGCGCCGACGGCGGCATAGCGCTCCTGCTTGACCGGAATCGCATAGGCCTTGCGCAGCTCCTGCTCAGCGATGCCGAGCATCTCCTTCTCGAGCTCGCCATTGTCGATGACCGTAACTTCGCGCGGCTCCTTGGCCGCCTTCTCGGCGAGCTCGATGATCGCGTTGATCACCGGCTGGAAGTGGCGGTGACCGAACATCACCGCGCCGAGCATGATGTCCTCGTTGAGCTCCTTGGCCTCCGATTCCACCATCAGCACGGCGTCGGAGGTGCCGGCGACGACGAGGTCGAGCTGGGTGTCGGCCATCTCGTCGAGCGTCGGGTTGAGGATGTACTCGTCATTGGCGAAGCCGACGCGGGCGGCGCCGATCGGGCCCTTGAACGGCACGCCGGACAGCGTCAGCGCGGCCGAGGCCGCAACCATCGCCAGCACGTCCGGATCGTTCTCCATGTCGTGCGACAGGGTGGTGATGATCACCTGGGTCTCGTTGCGCCAGGCATCGACGAACAGCGGGCGGATCGGGCGGTCGATCAGGCGGGAGACCAGCGTCTCCTTCTCGGTCGGGCGTCCCTCGCGCTTGAAATAGCCGCCGGGAATGCGGCCCGCGGCATAGGCCTTTTCCTGGTAGTCGACGGTCAGCGGCAGGAAGTCGACTCCCTCGCGCGGCGCCTTGGCCGCGACGACGGTCGCGAGCACCACGGTCTCGCCATAGGTGGCGACCACGGCGCCGTCGGCCTGGCGAGCGATCTTGCCGGTTTCTAGCTTGAGGGGCCGTCCACCCCAGTCGATCTCAACGGAATGCGTCGTAAACATCGGTATCTTCTTTCTTCGGATTGACGAAGGAGGACGCTCCAGAAACAAAAAAACCATGCGCAAGATGGCAGGACGCTGACGTGCGATCAGCGCCCTGCGATCCTGCCATGGTTTTTATCTTTCGGATGGCGTCCATCCTTTCGGTAAGTAACGGGCACCTTGCCCGTCACGCCCAGCGGCCGGATTGCTGCTGGACATACTGCATGAACTGTGGGCGGCCCGGTTGAGACAGCGGCCTGCTGTTCCTCGCCGATCACGCCCAACGACACGAACCCGCGCCTGACAGCCGCGAACCGGCGGCTTTCGCAAGTTCATGCAAAAACGCGCGCCACATTGCGCGCGTCATTCCAAACACAGCCTTAACGGCGAATGTTGTGCTTCTCGATCAGCGCCTTGTAGCGCGCCTCATCGGTCCGCTTCAGGTAGTCGAGCAGCGAGCGGCGCGTCGAGACCAGCTTCAACAGGCCACGGCGCGAATGATTGTCCTTGCCGTGGGTCTTGAAATGGCCGGTGAGGTTGGTGATGCGTTCCGAGAGGATCGCGACCTGAACCTCGGGCGAGCCGGTGTCGCCAGGCTTAGTGGCATTGTCCTTGATGACTTCCGCTTTGCGTTCTGCGGTAATCGACATCGTCAATCTCTTTCGTTGCGACCGGTGCTGGCAGTCAGTCCGGTCAGGTTGAACACGCGCTTGGGGATGAGTTCGCCATTGCCAATTTCGGCAAGCGCCAGAAGGCGGCCTGCGACCGTGACATAGACTGTGCCGCTACTATTGGGCGCATCCCGTCCGCGCAACAAAACGGCCTGGCCCCGGTGGAGCCTTGCCGCATCAGCCCGAGTGACGGCCAGTGCCGGGATGTCGTCCAGCGCGGTCTCAACGGGCAAAAGCGCGTCGGCGAGGCTACCCTCGCCGGACGCGGCTCTATTGCATAAAGCCTCCAACTGTTCCAGCGGAATCATGTCGTTCTCGGTAAACGGACCGACCAGGGTCCTCCGGAGCGCGCAGATATGGCCGTAGCAGCCGAGCAGGCGGCCGATGTCGCGGGCCAGCGCCCGGACATAGGTTCCTTTGCCGCATTCGGCCTCGAACACCGAATGCGAGTTATCTATCTGTTCTACAAGCGTTAATTCGTGAATCTCGACCGGGCGGGGGGCCAGCTCGACGACCTCGCCGTCCCGCGCCAGGTCATAAGCGCGTTCGCCCTGAACCTTGATCGCCGAATAGCGCGGCGGAACCTGTGCGATCAGCCCGGTGAACTGCGGCAGCAGCGCCTGAATCGCATCTGCGTTCGGTCTGAGCTCGCTGGTGTGCACCACCCGGCCCTCGGTGTCGTCAGTGTCGCGCTCCTCGCCCCAGCACACGGTGAAGCGGTAGCGCTTGCGGCCGTCCATTACAAAGGGAACGGTCTTGGTGGCCTCACCCAGCGCGATCGGCAGACCGCCGGAGGCAAGCGGATCGAGGGTACCGGCATGTCCGGCCCGCTTGGCCTGGAACAGCCGCTTGACGACCGCCACCGCCTGCGTCGAGGTCATGCCGATCGGTTTGTCGAGCACCACCCAACCGTGAATGTCGCGGCGATCGCGTCGCGGCTGGTTGCCCTGACGCTGCTTGTTGCGCGGATCATTGTTGTCGCGCGGCGGCGTGCGTACTTCGATGGATTTGTTAAGTCGGATTTCGCCGGCTTCGACTTCTGGTGCAATGCCGGCACCGGTTTCCGGGGGAATGTTCATCAGTTGTCTTCCGAATCCGAATGAAGATCTTTTTGCACCGCTGGCGTTCGCAATAATTTCTCGATCCGTTCCGCCTCGTCGAATCGTTCGTCGACGCGGAAGCGAATCTCGGGTGCAAATTTCAGGTTAACGCGACGCGCGATCTCTCCGCGCAAAGTCTTCTTGTTGCGCTCCAGCGCCGCGAGCACGATCTCCGTGTCGCGTCCTCCGAGCGGCATCACGTAAATGGTGGCAAGTTTCAAGTCGGGCGACATCCGGACTTCGGGCACCGTAATGATGTGGCCCTCAAGGTCCGGGTCATGCGCGCTACCGTGCGAAAGAATCTCGGCAACAGCGTGGCGCACGGTCTCGGCCACGCGCAGCTGGCGCTGCGAGCCGCCGGAAGCTGCGCTTCCTTTTTGATGATGGCGAGGCATTTTGCAAAAATCCAATTGGCAATCGCCCGCTGAAACGCGGGTGATCGAGCCCATGTTGGTTGAGTTCAACGACGCGGGCTTTTGTTCAACGGTCTGTCGAGTTCAAAAGCTGCGTCGCGTTCAAAAAACTACGAACGCCCCGCGAGAAGCGGGGCAATCGCAGTCAGGTTCCAACGCTCGTAAGATTTGGACTTACAGCGAGCGCTGGATCGTCTCCACGCGATAACACTCGATCACGTCGCCGACACGCATGTCGCCATAGCTCTCGAACGCCATGCCGCATTCCTGGCCGGCCTGCACTTCCTTCACTTCGTCCTTGAAGCGCTTCAGCGTCGACAGCTTGCCCTCGTGAACCACGACGTTGTCGCGGATCAGGCGGACATTGGCGCCGCGTTCGACGGTGCCGTCGGTGACCCGGCAGCCCGCGACCTTGCCGACCTTGGAGATGTTGAAGATCTCCAGGATCTGCGCGTTGCCGAGCATGGTTTCTCGAAGCGTAGGAGCAAGGAGACCGCTCATCGCCTTCTTCACGTCATCCACGAGATCGTAGATGATGTTGTAGTAGCGGATCTCGATGCCGTTGCGCTTGGCGGCCGCGGCCGCCTCCTTGTTGGCGCGGACGGAGAAGCCGATGATCGCGGCGTTGAAGCCTTCCGCGAGCGTGACGTCGGACTCGCTGATGCCGCCGACGCCGGCATGCAGGATGCGGGCGGCGACCTCCTCGGTGCCGAGCTTCTCCAGCGAGCCGAGAATGGCTTCGAGCGAGCCCTGCACGTCGGCCTTGATGACCAGCGGGAATTCCTTGCGGCCCGCCGTCTTCAATTGCGACATCATCTGCTCGAGCGAGCCGCGCATGCCGGAAATGTTGGCGGCGGCATTCTCGCGCTTCTGGTGCGCACGGTAGCTGGTGATCTGGCGGGCGCGGGCCTCGTTCTCGACCACGGCGAGACGATCGCCGGCTTCTGGCGGGCCGTTGAAGCCGAGCACCTCCACCGGCACGGCCGGACCGGCCTCCTCCAGGGTCTCGCCCTGGTCGGAGATCAGCGCGCGGACGCGGCCCATCTCGGCGCCGGCGACGATTATGTCACCGACATGCAGCGTGCCGCGCTGGACCAGCACGGTCGCGACCGGGCCGCGGCCGCGATCGAGCTTGGCTTCGATGACGGTGCCTTCCGCCGGACGATGCGAGTTGGTCTTCAGATCGAGAATTTCGGCCTGCAGCGCGATCATCTCGAGCAGACGATCGAGATTGGTCTTGTTCTTTGCGGAGACCTCGACGTCGACCACGTCGCCGCCGAGCGATTCGACCTGCACCTCGTGCTGCAGCAGCTCGGTGCGGACGCGCTCGGGACGTGCGTCGGGCTTGTCGATCTTGTTGATCGCGACGATCATCGGCACCTTGGCCGCCTTGGCGTGGTTGATGGCCTCGATCGTCTGCGGCATGACGCCGTCATCGGCCGCGACCACCAGCACGACGATGTCGGTGACCTTGGCGCCGCGGGCACGCATCGCGGTGAACGCGGCGTGGCCGGGCGTGTCGATGAAGGTGATCTTCTTGCCGCTATCCGGCGCGGTCACCTGATAGGCGCCGATGTGCTGCGTGATGCCGCCGGCTTCGCCGGAGACCACATTGGCGTGGCGCAGTGCATCGAGCAGCGAGGTCTTGCCGTGGTCGACATGGCCCATCACGGTCACGACCGGCGAGCGCGGCTCGGTATCAGTCGAATCGTCGACGACATCGAACAGGCCTTCTTCCACGTCCGACGCGGCGACGCGCTTGACGGTGTGGCCGAGCTCCTCGGCGATCAGCTGCGCAGTGTCGGCGTCGATCACATCGGTGATCTTGTGCATCGCGCCCTGCCGCATCAGCAGGCGGATGACGTCGACCGCGCGCTCCGACATGCGGTTCGCCAGCTCCTGGATCGTGATCGCTTCCGGAATCGTCACCTCGCGGATCAGCTTTTCCTTCTGGTCGTTCGCGGAATGACCCTTCAGGCGCTGGGTGCGGCGGCGGAAGGACGCGATCGAGCGCTCGCGCACATCGTCGGCGTTCAGCGCCGTGACGACGGTCAAGCGGCCGCGCTGCTTCTGGGGGGCCGGCTTGTGGGTGGTCTTCGGCGCAGCGACAGGACGGGCCGCGCCGCCGGGACCACGGCGGATCTGGCGCGGACCCTCATCCTCCTCGGGTTCTGCAGCAACGCCAGGCGCCCGACCGAGAGGGCCTCCCGCGGGCCTGGCGGCGGCGGGACGCGCGCCAGCCGGCTGCGCCGTTCCAGGGCGGGCACCGGGGCCCCCTGCGGGCCGGGCGCCGGGGGCGCCGCCGGTCTGGGGTCGGGCCGTCGCGGCCGCTGGGCGGGCCGTCGCGGCCGTTGTCGGTTGCGGTGCTGCTGCCGCGGCGGCCTGCGGGCGCGCTTCACCTTCGCCAAACCGCTTCTTGGCCTCGAGCTCGGCCTTCCGCTTGGCTTCTTCTTCGTGGCGGTGGCGCTCTTCTTCGGCCTTGCGACGGGCTTCGGCAGCCTCGCGCTCAGCGCGTTCAGCAGCCTCGCGCTCGGCGCGGCGGCGGGCTTCCTCTTCGGCCTGACGGCGCTCCTCGACATCGCGCTGACGCGCGTCCGCCAGCGCGCTGGCGCGTGCGGAGCGCTCGTCCTCGGTCAGCGTACGCAGCACCACGCCCGATCCGCCGCGCTGCGCCGGACCTGATGGCCGCGGTCCCGAAGGCCGTGGGGCAGGGGCGGGCGGCGCCTTGGCAACGATCGGCTCGGGCGCATGCGGCGCCTCAGGCCCGCCATCGCCCACCCGGCGCTTGGTGCCGCGCTTCTCGACCACCACCTGTTTGCTCCGGCCGTGTGGGAAGCTCTGGCGCACCGTGCCAGTCTCGACGCGCGGCTTCAGCGTCAAGGTCTTGCTCGGGACACTCAGTTTCTTGTCGCCCGGAGTGTTGTTGTCGGCCATTCAGTCGTCCTAATCCTGTTACCTTCGTGCGGCAAGCCGCACCGTCCCATTCGTGCAATCGTCGCTATATCTTCGAAGTCCTGGCCGCGGTTCCGGCAGTCTTGTCCGCGTCGGCCGACCGGTATCGGACCAGTGTCTGGCTGCGCGACAGGAATGTCCTGCTCGCCGGGCCCGCGAGCAGCGCAGCATGTATCACATTTGACCGCCCTAGTGCCAAATCCAATTCTGCCGATGTGAGGCAGCTGATGATTGGAAATGGCGGGGCTTGCCCCTGGCCCCCGGCACTGGGGTCCCCGGCATTTGGCCGCGTCAGCGCGTCGAGCTTACGGATTCCGTCGGGAGCGCCATCCGCAGCGTGGATCAGCGCCGCAATCGCGACCCGCGATGCCCGCTGCGACAGCGCCGCCTCGACCTTGGCATAGCCGGAGACCACCTGTCCCGCCTTGGCGGCGATCCCGAGCGCGTCGATGGCGCTGCGGGCCAGCAGACCCTCGGTCTCGTCGGCGAGCGCCGGGCTGACGCGGACGTCGCGCTTGAAACCTCGGCTGAAATGGTGACGACGGACCGCTTCCGCAACGGCCTGTCGTGTTGCCGAAACCCAAAGGCCGCGGCCAGGAAGCCTGCGCTTGATGTCGGGTATGACCTCGCCCGACGGGGCGACGACGAAGCGGATCAGTTCGCCGGTCGGCCGCACCTCGCGGCTGACCGCGCACGTCCGCATGGTCGCGGACTTCTCAGTCCGCGGTCCATTGTCGAGCTCAGGGTCGGCCAAAGCGAGCATGCGGTCGGGCGGCTCCTCATTTTATGCGAACGGCGTCATGGCAGGCATCATCGCTGTCGTCATAGGTCAGGCAGGCTGTCCTTCAGGGACCTCATCCTCTTCGGTCTTCTTGGCGATATCAGCCTCGCTGATCCAGCCAGCCTTGACGCGGGCCTGCATGACCATTGCCTCTGCATCGTCGCGGGAGACATCCAGGCCGTCGAGAATGCCGGCATGCTTGGTCTGTTCGCCGCCGTCCTTGCGCTCGGTCCAGCCGACCAGATCGTCGGTGGCGCAACCGGCGAGGTCGTCGACCGTCTTGACGTCGTTCTCGCCGAACTTGACCAGCATCTTGGACGTGACGCCGGGAACGGTCTTCAAGGCATCCTCGACGCCGAGCTCCTTGCGCTTGGCCTCGAGCTCGGCCTCCTGCTGCTCCAGGAATTCGCGCGCTCGGGTCTGCAGCTCGGTGGCCGTCTCTTCGTCGAAGCCTTCGATGCCGGCCAAGTCCTTCAGATCGACCAGCGCAAGTTCCTCCACCGACGTGAAGCCTTCGGAAGCCAACAGCTGTCCGACCACCTCGTCGACATTGAGCGATTCCATGAAGACGCGAGTGGAGTTCTCGAAGTCGGCTTGGCGACGCTCCGATTCCTCCTGCTCGGTCAGGATGTCGATGTCCCATCCGGTCAGCTGGGAAGCCAGACGAACGTTCTGGCCGCGGCGGCCGATCGCCAGCGACAGCTGATTGTTGGTGTCGGGAACCACGACCTCGATGCGCTCGCGATCCTCGTCGATCACCACCTTGGTGACTTCGGCGGGCGCCAGCGCGTTGACCACGAAGGTCGCGATATCCGGAGACCACGGAATGATGTCGATCTTCTCGCCTTGCAGCTCGTTCACCACGGCCTGCACGCGCGAGCCGCGCATACCGACGCAGGCGCCGACCGGATCGACTGAGGAATCGCGCGACACCACACCGATCTTGGCGCGCGAGCCTGGATCGCGGGCCACCGCCTTGATCTCGACAATGCCGTCATAGATCTCCGGCACCTCCTGCGCGAACAGCTTGGCCATGAATTGCGGATGGGTGCGCGACAGGAAGATCTGCGGGCCGCGCGTCTCGCGGCGCACATCGAAGATGTAAGCGCGGACGCGATCGCCGTTGCGGAACACCTCGCGCGGCAGCATTTCATCGCGACGGATGATGGCCTCACCGCGTCCGAGATCGACGATCACGCTGCCATATTCGACGCGTTTGACCGTGCCGTTGACGATGTCGCCGATGCGGTCCTTGAACTCCTGATATTGCCGGTCGCGCTCGGCCTCGCGCACCTTCTGCACGATGACCTGCTTGGCCGACTGCGCGGCAATGCGGCCATATTCGAGCGGCGGCAGCGTGTCGGCGATGGTGTCGCCGATCTGCGCGCCCGGATTGGCACGGCGGGCGTCGTCCAGCGAGATCTGGTTCGACGCATTCTCAACCTTGTCGACCACCAGCATATGGCGCGACAGCCGCAGCTCGCCCTTCTTCGGGTCGATCTCGGCATGCACGTCGGTTTCGCTGCCGTAACGGGCGCGGGCGGCCTTGGCGATGGCGTCTTCCATCGCCGCGATCACAATGCCACGGTCGATCGACTTTTCGCGCGCGACGGCGTCGGCGATCTGCAGCAGTTCCAACCTGTTGGCGCTGACAGCCATGGTTCAGTCTCCTCTAATCAGGATCGATCTCGCCCCTGCGCGCGCGTTGCGCGGCGAGGCGATGTTGCTTGGTGTTTTGAGGCAAAGGCTTCTTTGCCGGTTTCTTCTCAGGACGCTTGTCCGTATCCTTGACCGGGGCCTTGGCCTTGCCGGACGGCTTGGCATGCGGCGCCAAAGGCGGTGCCAGACCCAGATCCCGCTTCAGTTCCCGCTCGGCGGCCTTGCCGCGCCGCATGGATTCCGCGATCAGCTCGTCGGTGAGGACCAGCTTGGCCTCGCCGATATCAGCCATCGGCAGCAGCACGTCCGGCTCCTGATCCTTCGGCACGTCGTCACGGGTGACCCGCACGGCCTCGCCCTCGACACCGTTCAGAACGCCGCGGAACCGCTTCCGGTTCTGATGCGCGACCGCCATCTCGATCTTCACGAGATGACCGCTGTAACGGACAAAATCCGAGCGACGCACCAGCGGCCGGTCGATACCGGGCGATGATATTTCGAGCCGGTAGGCGCGGTCGATCGGGTCGGCAATGTCCAGCACCGGGGACAGCGCACGCGACACGGCTTCGCAGTCCTCGATCTGCATCGTGCTGTCGGGCCGTTCCGCCATGACCTGCACCGTGCAGCCGGCTTCACCGGAGATGCGGATTCGCACCAGCCTGTAGCCCATCCCTTGCAGCACCGGCTCGGCGACCGCGGCGACCCGAGCGGCCACACCCGGCTCGACGACGAGACGGGGCTCGGTCAAGAGGTCGGCGTCGACAGGGTCGAACGTGGGTTCGGTCATTCTCAAGCGTCGGTCAGATGCAGTCTTTGAAGGTGCGGGTAGATGCAGTTCCGGCTCACCGGGCATTTGCCCGTCCGATCGCGCCCCCTGATCCGGTCCGTCCGTTGGGTGCGGGTGGTCCAGGTAATAAAAAAGAGCGGGTCCCGGAGGCCCCACTCTCACTACGCGATCGTATATGAGATACTGTAAGTTGCAGCTGATATAGCGGTTCTGGTGCGGTCCGGCAAGAGCCAGAAAGCCCGAGACGCGCAATTTTGGGCCCCTTTCAGGGGTGGGATCCGGTGGGACAGATCCGCCGGATACCTAACCCTTCATTCATCAAGATCGCTTAAACTGTTCAGGAATTCCGGATTGTCCGGCGGGTGCCCCTTCCGCGGGACGCTGTTGCGTTGCGTATCGAGTCAATTGCCATGAGTGCCGCCACCTTGCTGATCCCGGGGCTTGATCAAATCGTCAGGCAGGGCGATCCCGAGCGCCGCACCGAGGCCGCCCGCCGTATTGCGGACCTGTTCTTCGAAGATGTGGCCAGGCTTCGCCCCGAACACATCAACCTGTTTGACGGGCTTTTGATCGAGCTGGTGCCGCAGACCGACGTCCATGTGCGGATCGACCTCGCCGAGCGGCTGTCGCGGCTCGAGCGCGCACCGCGGATTCTGGTTCGACAGCTTGCGGGCGAGGACGAGATCATGGTGGCCGGGCCGCTGCTGCGGCGTTCGCCCGTGCTCGACGAATCTTATCTGATCGCCGTCGCACGCGACCGCGGGCAGGACCATCTGTTGGCGATGTCGGAGCGTCCGACGCTTTCGAGCAGCGTGACGGACATCCTGGTCCGGCGCGGCGATCGTGACGTCGTCAGGCGCGCCGCCGGCAACATCGGGGCGCAGTTTTCCGAACTCGGCTATTCCGAGCTGATCAGTCGCGCGAGCTTCGACGGCGTGCTGACACTGACGGTCGGCAAACGCGACGATCTGCCGGACGCGCACCTGAAGACGTTGATTGCGGACTCGCTCGAGGTGGTGAGGCGACGGCTGTTCGATGTGGTGAAGCCGGAGCGTCAAGCCAAGATCGGGCAGGTCGTTGCGGAGCTTAGCGGCGCGCCGGGCCCGGTCGCGAGCAACCGCAACTTCGTCCCGGCCCAGCGCACCATTCTGGCGCTCTATGAATCCGGCGGTCTCAACGAAAGCGCGCTGTTCAGCTTTGCGCGCAGCTACGAGTATGAGGAGACGGTCGCGGCGCTGGCGGCAATGTCCGGCCTGAACATCGCAACGCTCGACCGGCTGATTTCGGGCGATCGTCACGACCCGCTTTTGATCATCGGCCGCACTATCGGGCTCGAATGGGCGACGGTGCATGCGCTGATCCTGCTCAGGCTGGGGCCGAAGCGGATCCCGGCACAGGCCGACATCGAAGCCGCGCGCGTCAACTATGCGCGACTGATGCCGTCGACCGCCGAGCGCGTCGTGACGTTCTGGAAGACGCGGCATTGAGGCCAGCTCATGAGCTGGTCACGTCGTCTCCGCGCCGCGACTACTTCCTGCGAAACCGCAGGTAGTTCGCGACCCGGCCCTCGCGCGCGGCCTTCTGGCCGTAGCGGGTCATGGTGTAGCCGGGCCAGGGCAGGCGCCAGTCGTCGGCGCGCTCGGCCGTCCAGTCGAATTCCGGCGAGCGCAACAGATGCCACAGCGTCCAGGCGCAGTAGTCGGCGATATCGCTGACGAAGCGGAACTCGCCGCCGGGCCGGATTGCCCAGGCCATTGCCGCGATGGTTGCGTCCTGCACGAAGCGGCGCTTCCAGTGGCGCCGTTTCGGCCAGGGATCGGGGTGGATCAGATCGATCCGGGCCAGCGATCCAGGCGGCAGCCAGGCCAGGAGCTCAGCCGCATCGCCGGCGAACAGGCGGATATTGCTGATATTGTGGCTCTCGATCTGCGCCAGGATCTTGGCCATGCCGTTGACGTAAGGCTCGCAGCCGATGAAGCCAGTTGCCGGATGGGTCAGCGCTTCGGCAACGAGGTGCTCGCCGCCGCCAAAGCCGATCTCGAGCCTCAGTTCCTGGGCCGGCGGGTCAAACAGATCGGCGACCGCTGTTGCCGGCGTGGCCGGATCAAGCGCGAGGTGGGGCAGCAGGTGCGCGATGAGATCCGCCTGATGGGCGCGGAGCTTGTGGCCTTTGCGGCGGCCAAAGAACGACCCTTGGCGATGCGAGCCCGCATCTCCGCCCGCGCCCTCATCGTCCGATATGGGGGGCGCCGCACTCATCGCAGGGTCTGGTACAGCCGGTGCAACAATCGCGTCCGCGGCTTGATCGAGGAGATGTACATCTGTTCGTAATGCGTATGCGCGCCCTTGCCGTCAACACCGAGACCGTCGAGCGTCGCGGTGAAGGGAGCCGTGAAATTGCCGTCCGAGCCGCCCCCGGTCGAGGTGCCGACCAGGTCGAAGCCGACCTCGTCGGCGAGCGTTCGCGCATGTTCGAACAGCGCGGCGCCGGCATTGCTCTTTTCGTAAGGCGGACGATTCAGTGCGCCCATCACGTCGACGGTGACGCCTTCGCTGCGCGACTTCAAGTTCAGAATCTTGGTTACGATTTCGTCAGCGTCGGCGAAGGTGGGGAGGCGTGCATCCACTTCGGCATAGGCCGTCTCCGGAATCACATTGGGGCGCGTGCCGCCGCGCACGAGCCCGACATTGACCGTGACGCCTCGCGTGGGATCGTTCAGCGCCTCCAGCGCCTGGATCACATTGGCAAGCTCTCGGATGGCGCTGCGGCCGTCCTGCGGCCGCGTGCCGGCATGGGACGGCACGCCGGTGATCGAAACGTCGAAGCGCGCCACGCCCTTGCGTCCGGTCACGACCTTTCCACCGTCGCGGGCGGGTTCCGTCACCAGCACATATTTCGCCCGGCGTCCTTCCTCCTCGATCAGTGCGCGCGAGGTCGGGCTGCCGATCTCCTCATCCGAGACAAAGAGATGCGTGATGCCGAGCGGGGACTGTTCGCCGCTCAAGCAGAGCTGACGGAACGCGTAGTAGGCGAGATAGGCTCCGCCTTTCATGTCGTAGATGCCGGGACCGTATGCACAATCTCCCTCGATCCTGAAAGGCAGCCTTTCGATGAAGCCGAGCGGATGGACGGTGTCGAGATGGCTGAGCACCAGGATGCCCGGCGCATCCTGGCCCCAGGAGGAGCGCGCCAGCAGATGGTCGCCGCAACCGTCGCGGCCGGCAATCCGCGCGACCGTCGCCGGAAGATCGCGATAACCATCGGCGACGAGCGCGGCCAGGCGATTGACCTGGTCGGGTGCATCGGTGGGGGTTTCGATCTCGACCCAGCGGCGGATGCCGTCGAGGATGACGCTGCTGTCGAAGGGATCCGTGGTCGCGCTCATGGTTGTTGCTTCGTTATCCTCTTGATCAATTGCCCACACGGCTTGCCCACTTATTTGCCCACTAATGTTCGCGTGCCAACATTCGCGTGCCTTTTGGGAGCCGCCTCAGCGATGATTGGTGCCAAAGAAACACCAGCTAGATGATTGTTTCCAGTGCCGCTTTGGATTTGACGCTGGAGTTGCTGTGTTGCGGCAGGGAGGGTCAAACGTCAAATTCGCTGCGCAAGCAAGGGTTCTTCGCTTGAACCCCGTCTGGGCGCATCTCGCGACGGGCGCAGAACTCATGGCCTGTGGGACGAAAAAAGAGCGCGATGGCTAGTCCCGAAGGAAGCTATCGCGCTCTATTGGTTTCCGAACGGTTTGTCTATTCGTCCATTCGCTGGACGATCGTCCGGCGAACGCCAGGCTCTGCAAACAGAGCGCAGCTAACAGATAGCCTACCGATCTTCTGGTGCTTCGCGATCGGCGATCTGTTCGACCAGATCGACAATGCTGCGGCGGAGCTTGGAATCGTTGATCCGGGTGAACGCACGGGTCAGAGCGAGGCCTTCGGAGGTCGCGAGAAAGTCGGACACGTAGGCTGGTGAAGCACCTTCACCGAAGCTCTCTCCATTAGTCCCGCCGGTTGGAACTCCTTCGAACAAGAAAGACACCGGGACCTGCAGAACCTCGGAAATCTGCTGAATTCGGCTCGCACCAACGCGATTGGTGCCTTTTTCGTATTTCTGTATCTGCTGGAACGTGAGGCCGAGAGCCTCACCGAGCTTTTCCTGGCTCATGCCCAGCATGATACGGCGCATCCGCACCCGGCTGCCGACATGTTTGTCAACAGGGTTGGGCGCTTTCGTCGACATCTCTCAACTCCTTGAATGAGGCCTGGGGAATGAGGCGACCGCAGTATGCCTCAGGCGCTAATACCGTCAAACTCTGCTCAGAGTCCTAATCACGATGACGGGTGAGCAGTGAATTGAACGGGATCGTACTGCCGCGCGAGAATGCGAATTGCAGCGGCAATCTGTCAACACTTGGAGTTTTGCTTGTCAAAAAAAATCTTACGAAGATGAAAGAAACGACGCAACGAAGTTCTCACCGGAGCTTTTGTGCAACGCCCCGGCGGATTGCGACGATCAAAGCGAGCGCGAACAGCATCACAAAGGCGAGATCGCCGCTCCGCGCGTAAGGCGTTGGCGCGATTGCCGCTGGCAACGGCGCGTCGAGCACACCTTCGATGCCGAGGTCCAACCGCGCGATGATGCGGCCGACCGGATCGATTACAGCTGAAATTCCCGTATTGGCGGCGCGAACCAATGGCAAGCCTTGCTCGATCGCGCGCCATCTTGCCTGCTGCAGGTGTTGATAGGGACCGGTCGAAAATCCGAACCAACCATCGTTGGTCAGGTTGACCATCCATCCGGCACGATCACCCGATTCACCAGCGATTTCATTAGGAAAGATTGCTTCATAGCAGATCAGGGGCAGCGCGCGCGGCGCGTGCGGCACGTCCAGATTCCGCCGGATCGTTCCCGGGATGAAGCCGCCCTGCACTCGCGTGAGTTGTTCGAGGCCCAGCCTTTCCATCGCGTCCTGGAACGGCAGATACTCGCCGAATGGCACTAGGTGCTGTTTGTCGTAGAGCGACAGCACGCTGCCTTCATGATCGATCACGTAGATCGAATTATAAGCGCGTGTAATTCGTGCATTTGGTGGCAGTTCTGGTGCACGTACTGAACCGGTGATCAGTGCTGCGCCCGGTGGCAGCAGATCAGCGATCTGTGCCATCGCATCCGGCTCGCGCGTCAGGAAGAACGGGAATGCCGATTCCGGCCAGATCAGGATGTTGGTGTCGCGCACTCCCATTGCGTGCGGCCCGGAGGCGCGATCCGACAGCGTCAGATATTGCCGCATCACCTCCGCTTTGGCCGAGTAGTTGAACTTGATATCCTGTTGCAGATTCGGCTGCATGATCCTGAGCTTGACCCCGCTCACCAAAGCCGTGGGATGCCAGGACAGGCGGATGGCGCCAAAGGTTCCCATCGTTGCCAGGACAGCAAGCGCGGCAACAGGAACTTGCCATGGCGTCCGCTTGCTCCGGGTCCGGTCGATCAGGACCGCGGGGCTCGCGAAGATTGTGACTGCAAGCAGCGTCATGCCCCAGAGCCCGACCAGCGCGGCGGTCTGGGCCAAGGCGAGCGGCTCGGCCAACGCGTAGCCGAATGCGTTCCAGGGAAAGCCGGTCAGCACATGGCCACGCAGCCATTCACTTGCGGTCAGGCCGACCGCGAGCGCCAGAACGCGGGTGGAATCCCGGCTCCAGATCAGACGCGCCGCCGCAAAGCCCAGTGCCGGAAACAGTGCGAGGTAAGCGGGGAGCCCGAGCACGGCGAAGGGCATCAGCCACGCGAAGGTCTGCGCGTCGACAAGAAACGCATAGCCGATCCAGTAGAGGCCGGGCACGAAATAGCCGAGGCCGAACCAGAAGCCGGTCAGGGCTGCGGCCGGCACGCCGTTGAGCCGCCCAGCGCTCGCGCCATCGATCAGCCAGACCACGACCGGGAAGGTGATGAACAGCACCGGCCAGGCATTGAATGGTGCCATCGCAAGCGCTGACAGGGCGCCGGCGGCGAGCGCGATGCCGGCCCGCTTCCATCCCCAGGACAGAATGACAGCGAGCGCGAGCCCGCGAAGCCTCGATGCCATGGTCACTGCGAGCCCGCTCCGTCGCCGGCCTGAGAACTGCGGTCCTCGTTGCTTGCCGCCTGCCCGGCATCGGGCGGTTGGGCTGGCTCGGTGGGCGTCTCTGCTCCCGCGGTCGGCTCGCGGCGCCGGCTTTCGCGCTGGCCGCGCGGCGCGGGCCGCTCCTTGCGCGGTGCAATGCGCAGGCGCTTGACGCGCCGCGGATCAGCATCCAGCACCTCGACCTCGAAATTGCCCGGGCCGGAGATCAACTCGCCGCGCACCGGCAGCCGGCCGACATGGTTCACGAGATAGCCGCCGAGCGTCTCGACCCCTTCGCCGGCTTCCCCAGTCACAAAGTCTTCGCCGATCACGGAGCGGACGTCGTCGAGGCTGGCGCGCGCATCGGCAATGAAGGAGTTGTCCGGCTGGCGGACGATGGCCGGAGGCTCGTCGCTGTCGTGCTCGTCATCGATCTCGCCGACGATCTGCTCGACGATGTCCTCGATCGAAACCAGCCCGTCGGTGCCGCCATATTCATCGACGACCAGCGCAAGGTGAATGCGCGACGCCTGCATCTGCGCGAGCAGGTCGATCGCGCGCATCGAAGGCGGCACGTAGAGCAGCTTGCGGATGATATTCGCGTCGGCGAGCGGCATGGCAAGATCGACCGTTTTGAGGTCGAGCCCGGCCGGCAGCGGCTTCTTGCGCTTGGCCTTGACGGCGTCGGGCACGCGCGCTTGCGCGGTCATCAAGGCGAGCAGGTCGCGGATGTGCACCATGCCTTCGGGGTCGTCGAGCGTATCGTTGTAGACGACGAGGCGCGAATGCGCAGCGCTCTCGAACAAACTCATTAGTTCACCAAGCGGGATGTCCCGCTTCACGGCCACGATATCCGCGCGGTGCACCATCACGTCGGCGATCCGCCGTTCGTGGAGATCGAGGATGTTGCGCAGCAGCGTGCGCTCGACGGCGGAGAAGCCGATATCGTCGGGCGTGGAGGCGTCGAGCACGACCTGAAGATCGTCGCGGACCGAGTTGCCGGCCTTCCAGCCGAACAGGCTGCGGAACGCGCGCAGCAGCCAATTCTCGCTCGGTGCGCGCCCGGCCTCGCCCGGCGGCACAACGGCCGGCAGATTGCGCGTATTGCGCGGATTGTCGTGGATCGGCTCGGAATCTGTCATCGTCAATTCATCCGCTCCCGATCCGCATAGGGATCGGGAATCCCCAGATGCGCCAGGATCTCCCGCTCGAGCGTCTCCATCTCTTCGGCCTCGTCATCGGTCTCGTGGTCGTAGCCGATCAGATGCAGGAAGCCGTGCACGGTGAGATGGCTCAGGTGATGGTCGAAGGGCTTCTGTTCCTCGTCGGCCTCGCGCCGCATCGTCTCATAGGCGATCGCGATGTCGCCAAGCATAGGCGGTGCATCGTCGTCGCCGCGCGGACCGGTCGGCTGCAGCGCAGGAAATGAGAGCACGTTGGTCGGCTTGTCGATGCCGCGCCAATTGCTGTTGAGGGTGCGGATTCCCGCGTCGTCCGTCAGCATCACCGCGATCTCGGCTTCGCCGATATCGGCATCGACCATTTCGGCCGCGGCCAGGATCGCGCGCTGGATGACTGCTTCGGCGTCCGGCTGGTCCTGCCAGCACTCGGCGGCGACGATGACCTCGGTCGTTGGGAGGCTACTTTGTGGCATCTTGGTCTAAGTCTATGCGAAGCGGGCGCTGATCGATCAGCACGCCCGTCGGCATCCTCTCCCGCGTCAGCGCTCCTTGGCGCCCTCATAGGCGGCGACAATGCGCGCCACCAGCTCGTGGCGAATAACGTCTTCGCCGGTGAATCTCACTTGTGCAATGCCATCGACGCCGTCGAGCAGCCGTGCGGCTTCCGCAAGGCCCGACGTCTGTCCGTTCGGCAGGTCGACCTGCGACGGGTCGCCGGTGATGATCATCCTGCTGTTCTCGCCGAGCCGGGTCAGGAACATCTTCATCTGCATGGACGTGGTGTTCTGTGCCTCGTCCAGGATGATGGCGGCATTGGTCAAGGTGCGTCCGCGCATAAAGGCGAGCGGTGCAATCTCGATCTCGCCGGCCTGCAGCGCGCGCTCGACGACCCGCGCGTCCATCAGGTCGTAGAGCGCGTCATAGATCGGGCGCAGATACGGATCGACTTTCTCGCGCAGATCGCCCGGCAGGAAGCCGAGCCGCTCGCCGGCTTCCACCGCGGGTCGCGACAGGATGATGCGATCGACTTCCTTGCGCTCGAACAGCTGCGCGGCATGGGCGACCGCAAGCCAGGTCTTGCCGGTGCCGGCGGGTCCAACGCCGAACACGAGCTCGTGGCGCTTCAGGGCGCGGATGTAGGAATCCTGCGCGGCGGTGCGCGCGCGCACCGGGCGCTTGCGCAGGTTGATGGTCTCGAAGCCCGACTTTGCGTTCTTGGCGTCGAACTCGAACAGCGAGCCTTGCGCGACCACGGCGCGGATCGCGCCGTCGACATCGCCTTGCGCGAGATCGTGGCCCTTCACCGCCTGGGCATAAAGCGACTCCAGCACGCGCCGCGCCGCGTCGCAGCCGTCGCGCGAGCCGCCGATGGTGATGTGGTTGCCGCGAGAATCGACGACGACTCCAAGCCGGCGCTCGATCAGCGCGAGATTCTGGCCGTAGGGGCCGACCAGGGCGGAAGCCGCCCGGTTGTCGTCGAAATCGATGACGACCTGTGCTTCAGGCGGAATGGACATGTTGCGGTCGAACTTGCGGCTTTGAGCGAGCGAAGGCTGTTCCGATGCGCTCTTGGGCAAGAGTTCAGGCTCCGATGGTGATAGGGGATGCCGCGGCCTGCCCGGTCTGCTGCGCGGCTGGGCTTGCGAGCTCGCCGAGCAGGCTGTAGCGCTCGAGGCTGTCGATTCTGACGGGGAGCACCTGGCCGATGATGTCGGGTCCGGCCATCACATGGGCGGGCTGCAGATAGGCGGTGCGGCCGACGATCTGTCCGGGATTGCGCGCCACGCGCTCGAACAGCACATCCACGATGGTGCCGATCGAAGCCCTGTTGAAGGCCGATTGCTGGCTGTCGATCAAGGCCTGGAGTCGCTCCAATCGCGCGTCCATCTCGCTTAAAGACACCGTCTCCCGCATCTCCGCCGCGGGCGTGCCCGGTCGCGGCGAATATTTGAACGAATACGCGGCAGCGTAGCCGATTTGTGCGACAAGCGCGAGGGTGGCGCGAAAATCTTCCTCGGTTTCGCCCGGAAAGCCGACGATAAAATCCGATGAAAACGCAATGTCTTGGCGCGCCGCCCGGAACCGGTCGATGACTTTGTGATAATCCGCCGCCCGATGTTTGCGGTTCATGGCCGCCAGAATCCGGTCGGAGCCCGATTGCACCGGCAGATGGACGAACGGCATCAGGGCGGACAGGTCGCGATGGGCCGCGATCAGACTGTCGTCGACATCGTTCGGATGGCTCGTGGAATAGCGTATCCGCGCCAGCCCCGGAATTTCGGCGAGCCGGTACAGCAGCCGTCCTAGCGTCCAGCTGCGCCCATCAGGCCCCTCGCCGTGATAGGCATTCACGTTCTGCCCGATCAGGGTGATCTCGCGCACGCCGCTCTCGGTGAGCTCTCTCACCTCATCGACGATTCTGGTGACCGGACGCGACATCTCGCTGCCACGCGTATAGGGCACCACACAGAAGGTGCAGAACTTGTCACAGCCCTCCTGCACGGTGACGAAGGCCGAGATGCCGCGCGCGCGAATGGCGTCCGGCCTGGGCTTGGCCAGAAAGCCGAATTTGTCCTCGGCGGGAAATTCGGTCTCGACCGCCTGCTCGCCATTCTCTGCACGTTTCAGCAGGTCGGGCAGATGATGATAGCTCTGCGGTCCCACCACGATGTCGACCACCGGCGCACGGGCGATGATCTCCTCGCCTTCGGCCTGGGCCACGCAGCCGGCCACCGCGATGCGCATCGCGCGGCCGCCACGCGCGGGGTCGTCCTTGGCCTGCCGCAGCCGGCCGAGTTCCGAATAGACCTTTTCGGACGCCTTTTCGCGGATATGACAGGTGTTGAGGATCACGAGATCGGCGTCTTCGACGCTGGCGGTCTCGACAAAACCCTCAGGCCGCAGCGTGTCCACCATGCGCTGGGCATCGTAGACATTCATCTGGCAGCCATAGGACTTGATATGCAGCTTGCGCGGCGGCGTCATAAATCCCGCTTGGACCCTGGTTCGCGGTAAAGGCGGCGCCCATCCGACGCCAGTCTCGATCAGGGCTCAGATATAGGCTGATCGGCTGAAAATCCAGCGATTGGGGCCATTTTGGCGCGGACGCAGCCGAGCAGGGCTGGCAATTGGCTCATATCGTCAAAGGTTAAGCTCGCCCCGGCGGCCTGCAAGGTCGCGGCATGGTCGTCCCGGCAATGGCTGCCGCCGCAAAACCCGAGCACCGTCATCCCGGCCGCCACGGCGCCCTTGACGCCGGCCACGCTGTCTTCGACGACAACGCACCGGGCCGGCTCGGCCCGCATCTGCGCAGCTGCGAACAGGAACAGGTCGGGGGCCGGCTTGCCGTTCTCGACCTGGGACGACGAGAAGATGTGCGGCGCAAAGCGCTGATACAGCTTTGTTGCGCCGAGGCTGACGCCCATGCGGCGGTGCGAGCCCGATGAGGCCACACAGACCGGTACATCGATGCCATCAAGCGCCGGGGCAATGCCGTCGATCGCCTGCAGATCGGCCTCGAAAGCTTCAAACAGCTGATCCTGCAGCAGCGCGTTGAAATCGTCCGGCAGGCTGCGACCGAGCTCGGCCTCGATCTCCAGACGCGCCTGCCTGGCCGAGCGGCCGAGAAAGCGATCGAACACCTGGTCGGCGGTGATCGGATAGCCGCATTGGCTGAGCACGTCGGCGTGGGCCTGACAGGAGATCACCTCGCTGTCGACCAGCACGCCGTCGCAATCGAAGATGACGAGATCGATGGCCACGAAGGACGAGGGTCGCGTCAGTTGCTGGCTTCCTCATCAAGCGGGACGCAATAGAGCTCGAGCCGGTGGTCCACCAGCTTGTAGCCGAGCTTGCGCGCGATCTCCGCCTGCAGCTTCTCGATCTCCTCGGAGGTGAACTCGATCACCTTGCCGTCGCGCAGATTGATCAGGTGATCGTGGTGGCTGTCGCGCATCTGCTCGTAACGGGCGCGGCCCTCGCGGAAATCATGTCGCTCGATGATCCCAGCATCTTCGAACAGCTTGACAGTGCGATACACCGTGGAGATCGAGATCTTGTCGTCCACCGCCACGCAGCGCCGATAAAGCTCCTCGACATCGGGATGGTCGGCCGCTTCCGCCAGTACGCGTGCAATGACACGGCGCTGCTCGGTCATCCGCATGCCGGTTGCGGCGCAGCGCGCCTCGATACCGGAGGACTGCAGCGCGGGCGTGGTGGTTTTCAAGGACGTCATGATCTCTCGCCTCAGGGGTCCGCTTGGTGCCAAGCCAGTGAAGCGGATTTGACGTTCACCTCCTGGCTGCCAGGAATCGGACATGCGAACGTCAATCCAGAGCTTTACTAGCACTTATGTTTTTGGCTGGTGTTCCTTCGGCACTCGCATTCGCAAACGTTGCTCCCAAGGGGTGCGAATGTGAGCGCCGGAACACCGGCTCATACTACGACAAGTCCCTGCGCATCAGAAGCGCATTCAGCTGTTCCCCGCCGGGTTGCAGATAATAGCGTTCGCGCCGCCCGACGGTCGCAAATCCGGCCCTTTCGTAGAGACGACGTGCCGGCCGGTTGTTCTCCTCGACTTCGAGGAACACCGTCCGCACGCCGCGGCCCGCCAAATGGCCCAGATGCGTCAAAAGCAGATCACGGGAAAATCCGCGGCCGCGATGATTTGGGTCAAGTGCGACCGATAAAATCTCAGCCTCGTCGGCGCCGATGCGCGAGACGATGAGGCCGACGGTACGGCGTCCCAGCCGCAGGCGGTGCACCAGCGTGTTGCGCTCCGCCAGCATCGCCTCGAATTCGCCTTCGCCCCAGCCGCGGTGGAATGATGCCGCATGGATCTGCGCGAGCCGCGTGGCATCGCGCTGCGAGGCAGCCTCGATCGCCGGCTTGCCGCCGCCGAACCACCGCGAAAGCCACGTCATCACGAAGCGGCCGTCTGCGCGGCCGCTTGCGGCATGTCCGCGGGGAGCTTGACGTCCGGGGCTCGCAGATAGAACGGCCGCGCCGGTGCTCGCTCCGGATCGGCCGCAGCTCCCAGCCAGGCGACCCAGGCAATGTCGGGAGCGGCTTGCATATCCACGCTGGCGGGGGCTTCGGCATCGGCAGGCCAGCGCGCGGCGAGGAGGCCGGCGGCATTGCCGACCAGATGCACCGCGCCAAGATGTGCAGCTGCAAGCGCGTCCTCAATCGGAGCCACTTGCGGTGCGACGAGCTCGTTGCCGCCGCCGCCCACGACCTGGAAATAGACCTGGTCATGGCGCGCATCGATCGCGGAGATCACAGGATGCGGGCTATCTTCGCTGACGATGGGGGCCGCGTAGGCCGACAATGTGGTGACGCCGACGACCGGCTTGTGGGCGGCCAGCGCAATCCCGCGCGCGGCCGACAGGCCGACCCGCAGTCCGGTGAAGCTGCCCGGACCGGTCGTGACTGCGATGCGATCGAGGGCGGCAAACGACACGCCCGATTGCCGCACGACGCGCGCGATCATGGGCATCAAAGCCTCGGCATGGCCGCGCTTCATCGGCTGCGATTCGTGCGCGCGCATCTCGCCCACGTCAGTGTCCAGCACTGCTGCGGCACAATGATCCAGCGCGGTATCGATGGCGAGAATCAACATCGTGTCGGTTTCGCGTATCGCGCCCGAGCCGTGCAGGGCTCTAACGGTAATAAAGTAAAGCTAGGCATTGGCGTCCAATAGAACGCGCGCAATATCGCACCTCGGTGTCTCCGAGGGAAGTCTAAATCGTTGAAAATACGGGGGATTAGGCAGGAATATTCAGGCGCCGGGGTGCTCGCGGGCGCTTGGTTGGCGAGCCAATAGCGAAGGACGAGTAGCGAATAGGTCCAAGCAATCTGGCCGATCGCTACTCCCTATTCGCCTATTCGCCGTTCGCGTCTCTCACATCGGGCGGACTTCGACCACTTCGGGCACGAAATGCCGCAGCAGGTTCTGGATACCGTGCTGCAAGGTGGCGGTCGATGACGGGCAGCCCGAGCAGGCGCCCTTCATGTTGAGATAAACGATGCCGTCCTTGAACCCGCGGAAGGTGATGTCGCCGCCGTCATTGGCCACAGCCGGGCGCACGCGCGTCTCGATCAGGTCCTTGATGATGTCGACCGTCTCGGCATCGGCTTCGTTGTAGAACTCGTCCTCTTCGTCGGCGAGGTCATCGCTCGCCGCGCTGCCATCGGCGAGCAGCGGCGCGCCCGACATGTAGTGCTCCATGATGGCGCCGAGGATCGCGGGCTTCAGATGCTGCCATTCACCGCCGTCCTTGGTCACGGTGATGAAGTCGGAACCATAGAACACGCCGGTGATGCTTTCGATCTCGAACAGGCGCGCGGCAAGCGGCGAGCGGGCCGCGGCTTCGCGGCTGTTGAATTCCATCGTACCGGTCTGGAGCACGATGCGCCCCGGGATGAACTTCAAGGTGGCGGGATTGGGAGTGGCTTCGGTCTGAATGAACATGATTTTCTCCGGCAGCGCCGGTTCAAGGCCGGCGTGTGGGCGTCGTTGTAACAGATGGCGTGCGCCGATGCACGGTCAAGCCGCGGGGGCGCCATTGCGGCTATGCCAGCGCGTCAATATCGGCATCCTTGAGGTCGCCGGGCACGATCAGCACCGGTATCGGGAACGTCCCCGCGATGTCCGTGACTTGCGTGATCAAGGGACCGGGCCCCTCCGCTCCCGAATTGGCGGCCAACATCAGAAGCGCGATATCGGCATCGGCCTCGATGGTGGCCAGGATCTGGTCGGTGGCGTCACCTTCGCGAACGACCCGTTCCGGCGCGGTCACGCCGATGCTACCTGCCAGCGCAGCGCCGCGATCCAATGCAGCATTCGCCTCTTCATGGGCCTCCGCGCGCATCAGGTCGGCGACCCCCAGCCATTGCTGGTTCTGGTCCTCGATCTCGATGATGCGCAGCATGACGATGCCGCCGCTGTTGCGGATCGCCCAGCGGCTCGCATAGCGCACCGCGCGATCCCATTCGGCGCTGTCATCGACGACGACCAGGCATTTCGGCGCGTGCCCGGTCTGATAGCTTTGCCGCTGCTGGGCCATGGAGGTTCCGCTTGCGCAGGCCAAACCAAGTCATGCTGCCACAACCGGCGCCATTTTGGGAGGCCCAGTCGTTCACCCCAGCGCGGCCGCGCGCCTTCAGCGCTTGCGGATGAAGCCGACGATGTCCCGGGTCATCGCCATCGTCTCAGCGGCAATCGCGGTCGCGCGCTCGGCGCCGTCGATCAGAACCGAATCGACATAGCCGGGATCCGCCGTGAGCCGCTTCATATCAGCCGCGATCGGGGCGAGCTTGGCAACGCAGAGCTCCACCAGCGCGTTCTTGAAGCTGGAGAACTGGCCGCCGCCGAACTCACGCAACACCTCCGCCTTGCTGCGGTTCGAGAGCGCTGCGTAGATGCCGACCAGATTGTCGGCCTCGGGCCGCGTCTCCAGGCCCTTCTCCTCGGTCGGCAACGGCTCCGGATCGGTCTTCGCCTTGCGGATCTTCTGCGCGATCATATCGGCATCATCCGTCAGGTTGATGCGTGAATAGTCCGACGCGTCCGACTTCGACATCTTCTTGGTGCCGTCGCGCAGCGACATCACCCGCGTCGCCGGCCCCGTGATGAACGGCTCCGGCTGCGGAAAGAACAAGCCGTCGCCAAAACCGTTGCTGCGAATGGAGTCGCCGAAGTCGTTGTTGAACTTCTGCGCGATGTCGCGCGCAAGCTCCAGATGCTGCTTCTGGTCCTCACCGACCGGCACGTGGGTGGCGCGATAGAGCAGGATGTCGGCCGCCATCAGCACCGGATAATCGTAGAGGCCGACCGACGCGTTCTCGCGATCCTTGCCGGCCTTCTCCTTGAACTGGGTCATCCGGTTCAGCCAGCCGATGCGCGCGACACAGTTGAAGATCCAGGCGAGCTCGGCATGGCCGGAGACCTGGCTCTGGTTGAAGACGATATGCTTCTTGGGATCGATGCCGGCGGCGATGAAGGCCGCGGTGACCTCGCGGGTCGCGCGCGGCAATCCCGTCGGGCCGCCCCACACATCGGTCGGCATCGTGATGGCATGCATGTCGACCACGCAATAGATGCAGTTGTGGGTCTCCTGCATCTTCACGAAGTTGACGATGGCGCCGAGATAATTGCCGAGATGCAGATTGCCGGTCGGCTGGACGCCCGAAAAAACCCGTTCCACGAAGGCCATGGTCGATATTCCCTGCAGAATTTGCAGCGTCGTTTGGCACGAGCGCCCTAAAGGTGCAAGTCGCGGCGCGGCTTTTGTCGGATCGCCTGCAGGGTTTCGCGCCAGCCGATGACGCCCAGCGCGACGAGGAGCAGGCCGTAGATGGCGATGCAGCCCGCGATCAGCGCGGTCACGAAAGCGGCCTGGGCGAGGGCGTGCTGCGGGGTGTCCGTGATCATGAGCATGGTCGCGAGCCAAAGCATCGCGCCCATGATCGCGGCGGCGAGCACGATGCGCGGCAGCCTGCGCCGTGAGGCGGGCTCGATCGCAAAGCCGAAGCTTGTGATACCGCGCCGGATCAGGACCAGCGTGTTGGCCCAGGCGCCGAGTGCAAGGCCTGCCGCGATCCCTGCTGCGCCCAGCACCTGTCCGAACAGAAAAGCGAGTGCGATCGCGACGCCGGAACCGATCAAGGTGGCGCGAAGCGGCGTCTGGGTGTCGTGGCGTGCAAAAAAAGCCGGCGAGAGCGCTTTCGCCAGCACCTGCGCCGGCAGCGCTGCCGCAAGCCACATCAGGATGCGCGCGGTGGCCGCGCCGTCCTCGCGGGTGAAGGCGCCGTGCTCGAACAACAGCCGCACGATCGGCTCGCTGAGCAGCATCAGGCCGAGCATTGCCGGCAGCGTCAGTCCGACCGCGAGCTCCAGGCCGCGCGATTGCGCCTGCGCCAGCGTTGACCTGTCGTCCGCATGGAAGGCGCGCGTCAGTTCAGGTACCAGCACGGTGCCCATCGCGACGCCGACGATGCCGAGCGGCAGCTCGATCAGACGATTGGCGTAGTAGAGCCAGGACACGGCCGAGGGCTGTGCCGAGGCGATGATTGCACCTGCGACGGCGAGCAATTGTGGCGATGCGCTTGCGACCATGCCAGGGAGTGCCTTGCCGAAAAAGGCGCGGAGCTCGGGATCGAGCGAGATGCGCAACGGCGTCGCGACGTCGCGGTCCCGGCGCAGCACGAGGATGAGGAGTTGCAGCAGTCCTGCAAGTCCGATGGTCGCCGCCAGGATCGACGCCGCAAATGCCGCATCGCCCTGCATGATGAGGAACGCGATCGTCACGCCGATCAGCGTGGCATTGAACAGCAGCGGCGCGAAAGCGGCGAGCGCAAAACGACGCTGCGCACTCGCCAGCGCAAGCAGCACCGTCGATGGCCCGGCAAAGGCGAGATAGGGCAGCATCAGCCTGGCGTCATCGACCGCGAGGCTCAACGTCTGCTGCCCGGCAAAGCCTGGCGTGAGCACGGTCATGACGATTGGCATCAGAAGTGCCAGCAGCATTGTGGCGGCGATGAGGCCGGCGCTGAAGGTGCCGAGCACGCGACCGGCGAAGGCAGCCGCAGCAGCGGCGCCCTTGTCCTGACGCAGCCGCAGCCAGGCCGGTACCAGCGCTGCGTTCAGTGCGCCTTCCGTGAGCAGCCTGCGGATGACGTTGACGAGCTGGAACGCCGCGAGAAAGGCATCGGCGACCGCTCCCGTGCCAAGCAGCGCCGCTATCAGCGCGTCCCTGACGAAGCCGAGCAGCCGCGAGGCCAGTGTCCCCGACACCACAGTGAGAAAAGACCGGATCATCGGGCTTCTATAGCAGCGCGGCTTGTGATAGGCCCCAGCCTTTCGCAACCGCCGTAGACGGGGCCGGTGGATGACTGACGCAAAATACGACGTTCTGGCGATCGGCAACGCCATTTTCGACGTGCTGGTGCAGACCGACGAAGGCTTCCTCGCCAAGCACGCCATGGCGAAGGGTAGCATGGCGCTGATCGACGAAGCCCGCGCAGCGGCGATCTATCGCGACATGGGCCCGGCGACCGAGATGTCCGGCGGGTCGGCCGCCAACACCATTGTAGGCCTGGCGAGCTTCGGCGCGCGCACCGCCTATATCGGCAAGGTCAAGGACGACCAGATCGGGCGGATGTATGCCCATGACATCCGCGCCGCCGGCGTGGCCTTCGACACCCTGCCGGCTACCGATGGTCCGGCCACCGGCTGCTCCTACATCCTGGTGACGCCGGATGGCGAGCGCACCATGAATACTTACCTCGGCGCTGCGCAGAAGCTGACGCCCGATGATATCGATGCCGGCCAGATCGCGGCCGCGCGCATCACCTATCTCGAAGGCTATCTGTGGGATCCGAAGGACGCCAAGGATGCCTTCGTGAAGGCCGCCACCATCGCGCATGATGCGGGACGTGAGGTCGCCTTGACCTTGTCGGATGCATTCTGCGTCGATCGCTATCGCGACGAGTTTCTGGAGCTGATGCGCGGCGGCACTGTTGATTTGGTTTTTGCCAACGAGGCGGAGCTGCATTCGCTGTATCAGACCTCGGATTTCGACGGTGCGCTGAAGCAGCTGCGCGAGGATGCCACGCTCGGCATCGTCACCCGCAGCGAGAAGGGCTGCGTCGTCGTCTCCAATGACGGTGTGATTTCGGTGCCGGCCTTTCCGATCGACACTCTGATCGACACCACAGGCGCCGGCGATCTGTTCGCGGCCGGCTTCCTGTTCGGCCTGGTGCGGAAGGCGGGCTATGAGAAGGCCGGCCGGCTCGGCGGGCTCGCGGCCGCCGAGGTGATCCAGCACATCGGTGCACGGCCGCAGGTGTCGCTGAAGCAGCTCGCCGAGCAGAACGGCCTGCCGGCTTAGCTTAGAATAACTCTAATCCCTGAATCTCGTCATGGCCGGGAGCCCGGCCATGACGATGTCCAAAGTTATGCCGCCTTCTGGCCGCCCGCGGCATCGAGCCCCGCATAAATGCCGCGCTCGAAGCCGGCAAAGGCTTCGAGGCACTGCCGGTCCGCAAACGGCAGCACCTGCATCAGGATCACGCCGGCGACGTCGCGCGCCGGATCGATCCAGTAGTAGGTGTTGGCGAGTCCCGCCCAGGCGAGGCTGCCGGCGCTGCGGCCTTCGGGCGTACGCGCCGTGTTGATCATGAAGCTGAGGCCCCATTTCTTGACGATGTCGGGATAGAGATCGACATCATTGGTCACGCCGGGCACGGCCGCAGTCATCTTCGTCATTTCAAGTTCGCCGATGTGGTTCTCGCACATCGCGCCGACGGTCTCGGGCTTGAGCACCTGATTGTCGTTGCCGCGACCCTTGTTAAGGATCATCTGCGTGAACTTGATGTAGTCGCCGGCAGTGCCATAGAGCCCGCCTCCGCCCATGTGGAATTCCGGCTCCTGCTCCATCTCGAACGGGATCGGCGCGAGCGCCCCATCCGGCCCGCGCGCATGCATGCCGACCAGCCGCTCCCGCTGCGATGCGCCGAGTTTGAATCCGGTGTCGCTCATCCCGAGCGGCGCGAACAGGTTCTCATGCAGATATCTGTCGAGCGTCTGGCCGCTCGTTGCCTCGACGGCCTTGCCGACGAAATCGATATTGCTGCCGTATTCCCAGCGTGTGCCCGGGTCGGATGCCAGCGGCGTCTTCAGCGCATCGTTCTTGCAGGTGATGATTCCCGGCAGACCGGTCTTTTCCAGGTAGGTGACCATGTCGCCGTTCCACATGTCGTAGCAGAAGCCGGCGGTGTGGGTCATGAGCTGGCGGAGCGTGATCTCCGTCTTTGCCGGCCGCAGCATCGGCTCGCCCTTGGCATCAAACCCTTCCAGCACTTGTGGCGCGGCAAGGTCGGGCAGCAGCTGGCCGATCGGCGCGTCCAATGACAGCCGCCCCTGTTCGACCAGCTGCATCGCGCCGGCACAGGTGATGGCCTTGGTCATCGAGGCGATCCAGAACACGCTGTCCGTGGTCATCGGATCCGCCTTGGCCAGGTCGCGCTTGCCGAACGCGCCCTGGTAGATCACCTCGCTCCCGCTGGCCGCCACCGCGACCACGCCGGGAATTGCGCTCGTATCGGTCTTCTGCCGCAACAGCCGATCGATCTCCGCCTGACCCTGCATAACTATCCTCCCGTTGTTTGTCTCAGCGGGAGGATTGTGATCTGGCCTGCCGAGGGCAGCAAGAACTCCAGGGCCGGCGACTGGTCGCGATGTCGTGATGTGCGGCCGCAAAAAGGCTGGCGGGGGACAACGCGGGCTCGGTCTTAGAAATCTCGGAGAATCATGGTTTATCCTCACCTTGATCTCAGGGGGCGCGCGGATGGCTCGAGCACCCGCATGGGCGCTATGCTCGCGCGCGGCTCTTGGGATCTTGCAGTTTGAAACTATTTTTGCGTCAAGGCGTTCAGCAGGCCGGCGTCCGGCCGCAGCAAAGATTTCGGCGGCATCACGGCCGCAAGGGGGCGATATGATCTCTACCTGGAGCGAGTGGAAGCGGTATCCGAGACCGGGCCGCGGCGACAATATCGAGGCGCCGATCACGCCCGGGATCTACGAAGTGCGGGTGGCGGCCACCGGTGCGCTCTATTCGTTCGGCGCAGTCGACAACGTCGCGCAGGCCCTGGCGCTGCTGCCGGTCGGCCAGAAGTCCTGGTTCGGGCGCCGCGACCCGGCGACGCTGCCTGATCTCGAATATCGCACCTGTGCAACCTCGACCAAGGCCGACGCCAAGGCTGCGGCGGAGCGGATGATCGGACGGCGCGAAACCTATCTGAGCGGCGCGGCCTGAGCCGGCAACCTGAACGTCTTGCATCGGCCATCGAGACTTAACCGAGCCCGGACTCTGTTCTTTCGTGGTGGGCTGGGGAGGTCTGCGCGTTTGCGCGGTGTATGACGACGTCACCGGCATATATAGTGGGCGGAACCTGCACCATGCGAGGAGACGTCCATGACCCCGACCGCCGCCGCACGCGCATCTCAGTCCTCTCAGCAGAGTTTGCGAGACCGCCTGAAGGATCCCTCGCTGCTGCGCGAGCAGTGCTATATCGATGGCGCCTGGGTCGGCACGCCGGTGTTCGCGGTCAACAATCCCGCGACCGGCGCCGAGCTGGCGAAGGTCTCGCAGCTCGGGCCTGAGGATGCGACGAAAGCAGTCGAAGCGGCCAACCGCGCCTTTCCTGCCTGGGCCAAGCTCACCGCGAAGCAGCGCTCCAATATCTTGCGCAAATGGTTCGAGCTGATCACAGCCAACCGCGAGGATCTGGCGCTGATCCTCACCTCCGAGCAGGGCAAGCCGCTGGCGGAAGCGCTCGGCGAAGTCGACATCGGCGCGGCCTATATCGAGTTCTTCGCCGAGGAGGCGCGGCGGGTCTATGGCGAGACCATTCCGACGCAAAAGCCCGATGCCCGGCTGCTCGCGATCAAGCAGCCGATCGGCGTCTGCGGCGCCATCACGCCGTGGAATTTCCCGAACTCGATGATCACGCGCAAGGTGTCGCCGGCGCTGGCCGCCGGCTGCACGGTCGTGCTCAAGCCGGCCAACGAGACCCCGCTCAGCGCGCTGGCATTGGTCGCCTTGGCCGAGAAGGCTGGCGTGCCGAAAGGCGTGTTCAACATCATCACTGGCGACGCGCCGCCGATCGGCAAGGTCCTGTGCGAGCATCCGGCGGTGCGCTTTGTCGGCTTCACCGGCTCGACCGAAGTCGGCAAGATCCTTTACCGACAGTCTGCAGGCACGGTGAAGAAGCTCGGCCTCGAGCTCGGCGGCAACGCCCCCTTCATCGTGTTCGATGACGCCGATGTCGACGCCGCGGTCGAAGGCGCGATCGTCTCGAAATACCGCAACATGGGCCAGACCTGCGTCTGCGCCAACCGCCTCTACGCGCAGGACAAGATCTACGACGCTTTCGTCGAGAAGCTCGCGGCCAAGGTGGCGGCGATGAAGATCGGCGACGGCACCGAGCCCGGCGTGGTGCAGGGACCGCTGATCAATGCGGAAGCGGTGGAGAAGGTCGAGCGCCACATCGCCGATGCGGTGGGCGGCGGTGCCAAGGTTGTCACCGGCGGCAACCGCTCCTCGCTCGGTCGCACCTTCTTCGAGCCGACCGTGCTGTCGAACGTGAAGGCCGATGCGCTGGTCGCGCGTGAAGAGACATTCGGCCCGCTGGCGCCGGTGATCCGCTTCAAGGACGAGGCGGATGTGATCGCGATGTGCAATGCCTCGCCGTTCGGTCTCGCATCCTACTTCTACGCCCGCGATCTCGGCCGGGTCTGGCGCGTAGCTGAGGCGCTAGAGTCCGGCATGGTCGGCGTCAACACCGGCCTGATCACCACCGAAGTCGCGCCGTTCGGCGGCGTGAAGGAAAGCGGCCTTGGTCGTGAAGGCTCACATCACGGCATCGAGGAATATCTCGAGATCAAATATGTGATGATGGCAGGGGTTTGAGGGCGATAGCGCCGTCTATGGCCGCTCCCACGAGAGCGCGGCTGATGAGCTAATGGGTCTCGTGTCATTTCTCGGCTTGACGGCCCTGCGGGGCCGAAGCTGCTTCGGCGCGGCTAAGGCCCGGCGTCCACGTCTTCTTTTCAAGGCTTGCAAAGACGTGGATCGTCGGGCCGAGCCCAGCTACGACACTAGGGCATAGATCAGGCATCCGGCGGAGAGAGCGCCCCATGAAATTCTACGACTGTGCCACGGCCCCCAGCCCTCGTCGCGTACGCATATTCCTTGCCGAGAAAGGTCTTGCCTTGCCGACCGTGCAGGTCGATCTGCGCAATGGCGAACAGTTCATGCCCGCCTTTCGCGCCCTGAATCCCGACTGCACGGTTCCGGTGCTCGAACTCGATAGCGGCGCTGCGATTACCGACATCATTGCGATATGCCGTTACCTCGAAGAGCTCCACCCTGAGCCCGCTCTGATGGGACGCAGCGCAGAGGAAAGAGCCCTCATCGAATGCTGGGTGCGGCGGATCGAGTGGGATGGAATTTACGCAGTCCAGGAAGCGTTTCGAAATGCCGCTCCCGGATTGAAGGGAAAAGCCCTGCCGGGCCCGCTGCCGCTCGAACAGATTCCGGCGCTGGCGGAGCGAGGACGTCTTCGGCTTCAGCATTTCTTTGCATGGCTCGACGGGCGTCTGGCTGACAATGCGTTCGTCTGTGGCCCGAACTTTACGATCGCGGACATCAGCGCCATGGTGACCGTCGATTTCGCGGCCCGGGCGAGGCTCGAACCGCCCGCGCATCTTCGCCATCTGCAAAGATGGTACCGAGAAGTTTCCATGCGCCCGAGCGCAAAAGTCTGATGGCAGGCATGTGAGCTCAGGCCAACGGCGGGAGCTTGGTCACCGGAACCATGTAGGACTTATTGCCGAACTGGTAGATGACATTGCCGTTCTTGCCGTCGTCGGTCGAGATCTGCGACTGGCCGAACATGATAACGTTCTTGTAGACGATCCCGGTCCCCTGGCGCGTGATGCCATCGGTGGTGACGCTGACTTGTGCCTCGTTGCCGCTGACGGAAAGCACGCGAAAGCTGGCGCTCTTGCCGTTGTCGGCCGAATAGCCGGCCCAGCTGCCGGTGAGGTTGCTCTGCTCGCCGGCGGGCGCCTGCTTCTCGAGGGTGGCGGTCGCCTTGCCGCCGCCGGCAGAGAACAGCAGCACCGCGGTCTTGCCGTTTTTTGTCCCGAGCGTGACATTGCCGAAGTCGATGGTTGCGCCATTGACCTTGCCGATGCCGCGCTCAGTGCGTCCGTTGTGGGTGTATTCAATTGTGGCCTGGGCGCCGCGGATGTTCACCACCTTGAAGCTGACGGCCTGATTGTTGGCGGTCCAACTGCCCTTCCATTCACCGAGCAGATTGCTCTGGTGATAGACCCGCTCCATGGCGGGAGAGATCTGGCTGGTGCTTTGAACGACGGTCATGTGCGCTGCAAAGACTTGAACGTCTTTTCCGGATGTTTCTGATTGTTTCAGAGTATTCAGGTAGGGCGACCTTAGTTAACGGCCGGTTAAACTTCTCGCCCAGCGACACTTCGCCGCGCGTAGCATGTGGGCGCCTCGGCTGCGCTCATGACGGCACGGCTGCGCACGCGGCGATGAGATGCTGCTGCGTGAGCTCAAGAACGGATGGGATTGGCGTGTAGCTCACGTGAAGGAGGTTGAGCGATCCATCGATGGTCGCGGCCGAGATTAGCCGCTCGCCTTCGTATCCCACCAGCAGCGCCGGCCCCCACAGAGCTTTCAGCGCAAACGGGCCGAACTCGGCCTTGAATGGAGCTGCGCCGAGATTGTTGATGCTGATCTTCTGCCCGCCTCTGCTTGCGAACAAATCGATCAGCTGCTGCAGGCCCGGACGTGTAGCCATCAGTTGTTCGGTGGAACTGAACGCCTGCGCGAGCTGCTCGATCGTGCGAGGCGGGACAAGATCCTCGCGGACGGCGCGGGCGGCCTGCCAGAAATCATCCGGATATTGACCCGGCTGCATCGTCAAGGCGGCGCCGCCAGCCAGTGGAGCAACCTCCTCGCCTGCGCCGAGCAGCGGTCTCATGTCGCTGGGCGAGATGATCGTGATCGGCGCATTCCGCAACTCGAGCGAAATCTGCCGCACGGCCATGACCGCCGCGGTGACGAGCGCGCAATGAACCGTGGTGCGCTCGACCCTGGCGCGCTTGCGCAGTTCCGCGGTGGTGGATGGGTTCAATGTCAGGCGGGCGATCTCAGGAGTTTCGCCGGCGAAGCTCCGGAAGATGTCCGGCTTCATGCGGGATGGCGGCGAAGCAGGCTCGGGCGCGGCGTCCAGCCCGCGAGCACCTCCATCTTTGAACAGCTGGCTGGTCAGCGAGGCGACCGGTGCCAACCGCTCGACCGATTGGCCCGATAGCACCAGGAGTACATCACGGACCGCAAACAGGATCGATTTGGCGTCCGCCACAGCGTGATGGATCGAGAGAATGAGCGTCGACCGATCGCTGCGATGGATCAACGCCGCTTTGGCCAGCGGCGCTTGATGCATGTCGAGGCGCGTCATGAGCTCCCGCTGCAGCTCCGAATCCCACGTCGACGGATCGCCCTCGGCAATGCGAAGCGTGATCGGCGCATCGGCGACATGATGAAACCAGAGCCTGCCGCGATCGTCCGCGACGATCTTGCCGCATAGGTTGGGGTGACGCCGCTGCACCGCTTGCAATGCACCTCGCCAGTCCTCGATCGTCGTCGGACCCACAACTTCCGCCACCATGGCCACATGGGCAGGATGGTTCTGATCCAGCAGCCACCAGAAAGCCTGGTCGGACCCGAGAGGGTGCGGTTCGATTACGTTGCTCATGGGCGAGAACTCTGACGGGGACTCTTCAGCTGGGTACGCTGCATGGCTTGGTCGTTCCGCGCGCCGCGGCCAGGAACGACAGCAGCGCGAGCGTCGAACACAACAGCATTGCGACCGTCGTCGACAGCAAGGTTCTTCCATCGAAGAAGATCGCGGCCAGCCCGCTGGACAACGAGCCCATCACCATCGCCAGACAATTGCCGGCCGCGCTGATCGTGCCCGATAGCTCCGGAAGCTGCTGCATCGAGCCCTGCATGATGCCAGGCCCGGCCCCGCCGACACTGAACGTCATTGCAACGAACAAGGAAACAGTGACGGCGATCGGCGTCCAACCGGCCAGCGTCATCGCGGTCAGGATCGTGGATCCCAGCACCACAATCGCAAGGCCGCCGGCGACGGTATACAGCGAGGCGATCCCCTGCGCGGCCAGCCGGCTGTCGAGAACGGCGCCAGCGGCGCTGGCCAGCGAAGTCAACCCGAAGATCAGGCTGAACTGATTAGGACTCATCCCCGCAGCCTTGATGAAGAAGAGTGCGGAGCCCGTCGCATAGGCCCCGACGGCGCCAAACGATGTCGCGCTCGCCAGCAGATAGGAGCGGCAGGCCGGATGGGACAACACGCGACCATAGTCCTTGATCATCGCCAGGATGCGGAGCCGGCCCGGCTGGCGGCTCTTGGAGCCCTCGTGAAGGCCAAGCCAGACACCAACCAGCAACAGCATCCCCAATGTAGCGAGTCCCACATATATCGTTCGCCAGCCGGCAAGCGCGAGCACGGCGGCACCGGCGATCGGAGCCGCGATGGGCGACACGTAGATCGCGACGACGATGGTGGAGAGCTTTTGCCGGAACACGCTATCGTCATAGACGTCACGGGCCATCGCCATGGCGAGCGCCATGGCCGCTGCTCCCAGACCCGCGATCACCCGGCATCCCAACAGGATCGGAAGCGATGGCGCCAGCGCGCAGCCGATGCTGGCCAAGATGAAGACGACGCATCCGATCAGGATGATCGGCTTGCGGCCATATCGATCGGAGATTGGCCCGTAGACCAGCGGTGCTATGCCGAAGCTCGCCATGTAGCTGCTGATGGCGAGGCTCGCGCCATGTGCGGAAGCGCCAAGCGAAGCCGCGGTGTCGGCGAGCGCCGGCAACGCCATGTCGACTCCAAAGCCGGGCAGACTCGCCATGAAGCCGAGTAGCAGAATCGATGGCGCCGGAGCGACGGACTTATGCAACGCAGTGCCCCGTAAAAGCATCCGGAAACTCCGCAGGCTTCATCCTGGCGGACCGATCGGCACGATGGTCCCGAGCATCGACAGTGATCATCCGAGTGAAGCTGTCAGCCGCGTATTTCGGTTCGGTCTCCATTCGCGGATATTGCGTTGCATCCGTAACCATGCGCGCTGCGTGTTACGGCTGCAGCCATTTGTCTGCTGCGCGGTAGCCGAGATGTAATCGTCTGCAGCCAGCCTTCTCGCCTCGCGTGATTGGTCGGAATGGCTTGGCCCGGACCGGCGACTCGGTCACGTCAACGCACCGGAGGCCGCCATGAAAGCTCTGCTCGTTTCTACGCCAGCGATGGGTCATCTTCACCCTCTGCTGGGTGTCGGACGCATCCTGATATCCGGGGGGCATGAGGTCGTAGGCCTGTCGTCCAGCTTCCTGCAGGATCGTATCGAGAGCATCGGCGCGCGGTTTCGCAGCTTCCTGCCGGCCGCCGATATCGATACGAGGGATGTGTCGACCCTGTTTCCTGAACTGCTGCAGCTCTCGCCGGGACCCGATATGTTGCGTTTCATCCTGGAGCGCCCGTTCCTCGGATTCATGCTGCCGCAATATGAGAGCATCAAGCAGACGCTGCGGGACTTCCCCGCCGATGTCATCCTCGGCGACCATCTGATGTGCGGGGTTCTGCCGCTGCTGCTCGGCCCTCGCGCGCAACGGCCGCCGATCGTGCTGCTGGGAACGACCTATCTGATCTCAGCTCGTGACGATGGTGCACCGGGCGATGCCGGTGCGCCTCTCGCGACCAGTGATCAGCAACGGTCGGACTACGACGCGCTTGCACGGAAATACGATGAGATGGTGTTTGGGCCGGTGGGCGACAGGCTCAACGAATATCTCGGCAAAATCGGTGTCGCGCCGCTGCATATGAATCTGTATGACGCGATGGTCGAGCTGCCGGATGCCTATCTGCAGCTCACCGTGCCGAGCTTCGAATTCCCGCGCCGCCAGCTTCCGTCATCGGTCCGGTTCGTCGGTCCGCTGCCGATCACGCCCAATCAGGCGCCGGTGCCGTCCTGGGCGCACGAGCTGGACGGGTCGCGCAAGGTGGTGCTCGTGACCCAGGGCACCTTGACCAATCATGATTTCAGCGAGCTGCTGCTGCCGACGCTCGCAGCGCTCGCCGATCAGCCCGACATCCTGGTAATGTTGACCACGGGCGGCCGTTCACGCGATGCGCTGCCTGACCAGTTGCCTGCGAACGTCCGCGTCGCCGAATATCTGCCGTTCGAATGGGCGATGTCCAAGATCGACGCGTTCGTGACCAATGGCGGCTATGGCAGTCTCAACCAGGCCCTGAGCTTCGGCGTGCCGGTCGTGACCGCGGGCACTGTGGCCGATCGCGGCGACGTTGGCGCGCGTGTTGCCTGGTCGGGCGTCGGCATCAATCTCGCCACCAACACGCCGACATCAGACGCGCTGCGTTCGGCGGTCCGCAGGGTCCTCGACGAGCCGGCCTATCGCAACAAGGCGGCCGCGTTCGCAAACGAGGCGCAGCGCATCGATACCAGGTCGGAAGTGCTTCAAATTCTCGATCGGCTCGTATCGTCCGGGCGGCAGCAGCAGGTCGTCCGCAGCGGCGCCCGGCGCAAAACGGCGGAAGCCGGGTGAACACAACGGCGCTCGGCGCGCGCGGTCCGGGGCTAAGTCCCACGCCGGAGGAGGAGATACGTTGCCTCGGAGAGCGGCTCGCTATCGCCGCAGCACGGCGATGGTGCGGTTGGCAAAGTTCAGCCGCTCGGCCATCACGGTGACGAAATAGATCAGGAGCTTCTGTCCCAGTGTCGGCTGGTTGCGGGTGATGGCATCGAATTGCCCCGTGGTCAGGACATACAGCACGCTGTCGGCCTCGGCCTGGATCGTGGCGCTGCGCGGCGCGTGCGCGACCAGCCCCATCTCGCCGATCGTGGTATAGCGCCCGAGGCTGCGCACCCGGGTGGTGCCGCCATGCTCAGCCGGGATCATCACCCCGACGCGCCCCTCGAGGATGAAGTGCATCGAGGACGCGGCATCGCCGGCGCGCACGATCGTGCTGCCGGCGGCCACTTCCAGCCGCTCGCAGTGATGCATCAGTTCTGCGGCTTCGTCGTGGCTTCCCAGAATCTGGCCGAACCAGTCGCGCAAATCCGCCTCGTCCTGCTCGCGCCCGCGATGCCGCGCGATGATCGCGTTCTCACACCGTTCGAGTCCGTGATCGAGCTCGGGGGCGATGGAGACGTCGGCGGTAATGAATTCGCTGGCCCGCAGCGCCCGCTCGACTGCCGGCGACAGATGCACCAGCACCAGCTTGATGCCGCGCTCCTGCGCGACCCGCTTGATCTGGGCAAAGCTGTAGGCGGCCGAGGAATCGATTCCCGTCACCAGCTTGAAGTCGAACACGAGGAATCGGCATTCAGTCCGGCGCATCAGCAGCGCCTTGACGTGCTGATACAACCGATTGGCGGAGCCGAAGAACAGATAGCTCTGCAGATTGAGCCCCTGGATCTCGCTGCCATGCGTGGCAAGCAGCGCCTGATCGTCACGCGAGCGATCCAGCGAGGAACGATATTCAGTGCCGTCGAAGCTGTACTTGATAGGATTGATGCGCGAAGCGCTGAGCGCAAATGCCATGCATCCGATCAGGACGCCACTCAGAACACCGGCGATGAAGCCCCATTGCAGGATGATCAGGATGATCGCGAGCAGCGAGACATATTCGGTGCGTGACAATCGGCGCCGCGACTGCACAGCCCATCGGTGCAGCGTATCGGCGCCGAGATAGAGCAGCAGGCCGCCGAGCACGAATTTTGGCATGTAACCAAGCAGCGGCGGCGCGAATGCCAGCATCAGCACCGAGATGGCGGCGACCATCGCGCCGGACAGGCGCCCGCTGCCACCAGCCTTGACGTTCAGGATCGTGCGGCTGATCGAGACACAGCCGGTGTAGCCGCCAAGTGCACCCGTGATCAGGTTGGCGATCCCGGTAACGGTGAGCTCGCGCTCGATCTCGGCCTCGCGATGGGTCGCGACCTCGATCCCAGCCGTATTGAACAGCGTGCTTGCCGCAGTGACGAAGGTGACCGCGATCAGGTCGCCGGACATGTCGGGCAAGGTTCGCCACGGGTACTGGCCGAGATCATGCAGGTTCCAGCTCCAGACCAGCGAGACGTGCGGGGGCGGCTGGAAGGTCCAACCCAGCGCCTGCGCGTCCATCGGCGAGATGCCGGCAAGCCAGAACGCGACGTGCGCGGCCAGGGTGGCCGCGATTAGGATGACCGGAAGCGCGAACGGATTGCGCGAGCGGTGCCAGGTCGAATAGAGCAGGAGGGCCATGGCGCAGGCGGCCGCAAGCTCATAGCCGGTCTGCGGATTGGCGAACAAGCCGAGCGATGCCAGTTGCAACCGCTGGCCGGTGATCACCCTGATGGCGCCGAACACGATCAAAGCGCCGGTGGCACCGAGGAAACCGCCGACCACGGGATAGGGCACATAGCGGATCGCGCGCCCGAGTCGGGTCATGCCGCAGCCGCAGAGAATGGCGCCGGTGGCGATGCTGGTCAGGCCGAAAGTGATGACAACAGGTGCGAACACGGGTGCGCTCGGATCGACTGCGACGATACGGTCGACGAGCGACGAAGCCAGGATCGCAGTCACGGCGGCCGTCGAGCTCTCGGGCGCGCCGATCGCAAACGGCAATGAGCTGCCGAGCGCCAGGACGATCGCCACCGCCGCCGAGACGATGAAGGTGATGCCGAGTCCCTGGCCAAGATAGGGCGCCAGCGGGCCGGCGAAGATCAGGAGCGCGTAGGAGAGGCCGTAGGTGATGGTCAGAACACTGGCGGCCAACCCGCCGAACACGTCGTCAAATCCCCGCCGCGGCGCCGGATTGGCGTCGACCGATAAACTCGTCATGCTGAAAATGCCCTCAACAACCCCGGCCGCAGTGGTAGCGACCGAAAGATGACGCACAAATTGCAGTTTTATGACAAATGCAGATTGGCCTGGGAGATCAGACCAGAAGCTTTGGGAAGCGCCGCTCGCCGGCTCAGATCGCAAGCTCCCTGCCGGTGACCCGCCGGTAGGCTTCGAGATAGCGCTTGCTGGTCGCGTCGACCACGCTTTGCGGCAGGGGCGGCGGAGGTGCCTCGCCGTTCCAGCGGCCGGCGCGGCGTTCGGCATCGAGATAGTCGCGCAGCGGCTGCTTGTCGAAGCTCGGTTGCGGCTGGCCCGGCTGATAGGCGTCGACCGCCCAGAAGCGCGAGGAATCCGGCGTCATGACCTCGTCGATCAGGATGATGCGGCCGTCCCGGTCGCGACCGAACTCGAACTTGGTGTCCGCGATGATGATGCCCTGGTCGCGGGCGAGTTTTTCGCCCAGCGTATAGACCGCCCGCGTCATGCTTTCGAGCTGATAAGCAACGTCGTCGCCGACCACCTCGCGCATCCGCGCGATGGTGATGTTCTCGTCATGACCGGTCTCGGCCTTGGTGGCCGGGCTGAAGATCGCGGGTTCGAGCATCTCACTCTCGACCAGGCCCGAGGCGAGCTTCTCGCCGGCGAGCGTGCCTTGGGTCGCATATTCCTTCCAGGCCGAGCCCGAGAGATAGCCGCGAATCACGCATTCGATCGGGAACACGGTGGTGCGCTTGCACAGCATGGCGCGGCCCCGGATCTCGTCCCGGTGGTCTTTCAGCGCCGGCACCTCGGCGATGATCTGGTCGGTGTCGGCGGTGATCATGTGATGCGGCACCACGCCTTCGAGCTCATTGAACCAGAAGGCAGAGATCTGGGTCAGCACCGCGCCCTTCATCGGAATGGTCTCGGCCATGACGACGTCGAAGGCCGAGATGCGGTCGGTGGTGAGCAGCAGCACGCGGTCCTCGCCGACGGCATAGATATCGCGGACCTTGCCACGTCCGAGCTTGGGAAGCGGCAGATTGCTGGCGAGAAGCGTGGTCATCATACGTAGCTTTCGGTCGGGGAGCGCTGTGCTCCCTTTAGCCTATTCCGGCAGTGGAATGAACTCGTGCTCCTGCGGCACGGGCGCGAAGCGGCCAGTTTTCCAGTCCTGCTTGGCCTGTTCGATCCGCTCCTTGCTCGAGGAGACGAAATTCCACCAGATGTGGCGCGGGCCCTCCAGCGCATCCCCGCCTAAGAACATCATCCGGGCCGGCGTGATCGTGCGCACCGTGATGGCGTCGCCGGGACGGAAGATCAGCAGCCGCGGTCCCGCGTAGCGCTCGCGCGCGATCTCGATCTCGCCGTCGACCAGATAGATCGCGCGCTCCTCATGATCGGGATCGAGCGGCACGCTGGTGCCGGCCTGCGCTGTCACCTCGACATAGAACCAGGGCGACACCATCGACACCGGCGAGCTCTTGCCAAACGCCTTGCCCGCGATCACGCGCGCGGCGAAGCCGGTGTCCTGCACGGTAGGCAGGGCATCGGCGGCATAGTGCTGGAAGTTCGGTGCGATCTCCTCGGCCTCCACGGGCAGCGCGATCCAGCTCTGGAGTCCCAGCATGTTCTGGCCGTTCTGCCGCTGCAGGTCCGGGGTGCGCTCGGAATGGGCGATGCCGCGGCCGGCGGTCATCAGGTTCATTGCGCCGGGCTGGATTTCCTGGATGTTGCCCTCGCTGTCGCGATGCATGATCGCGCCGTCGAACAGATAGGTGACGGTGGCAAGCCCGATATGCGGATGCGGTCGCACATCCATGCCCTTGCCGGACAGGAACTGCACCGGGCCGAAATGATCGAAGAAGATGAACGGCCCGACCATTTGCCGCTGGCCATGCGGCAGCGCGCGGCGCACGGCAAAGCCGTCACCGAGATCGCGGGTGCGTGGCACGATCACGAGCTCCAGCGCATCGCAGCTGAGGGGATCGCCGAGCACGGGATCGTTCGATGGTTGCCAGCTCATGGAATCCTCCTGAGATATGATGGGGTGAGCTTAGCAGCTTTACATGGCCACCGGCAGGGCATCGCGTCGCGGCGGCATAGCGGCGATTTGAATGGATGGACGCCCTGACCTAGAGTTCCACGGCTGAAAAATGGACACGCATTGATGCCGCTCGAAAGCCTCGATCTTGCGCTCCGCGCCGCAGCGATTGCGCTGCTCGCAGTGGTCGCCGTGTCACTGTGGCGCGATCTCGGCAGGCAGGTGGTCGGACGGCTCGCGATCGCCCTGGCGCTGGGATCGGCCGCGCATGCAGCGACCCTCGACATCGGCACCGCGGCGGCGCCGTCGCTCCCCTTCAAGCCGTTGATCGCGCTGGCGACAGCTGACATCGTGGTCCTCTGGCTATTCTGCCGAGCGCTGTTCGATGATGGTTTTGCGCTGCGCTGGCCGCATCTCCTGATCTGGCTTGCGACCTTCGGCTTCAGCCTGATCAGCTGTCTCGTGCTGGTTCCTGCCGGTCACGCGCGGCTCGTCATCGTCGCGAACAATCTGCTGGCGCTCGGCTTCGTCGCTCTCACGCTGGCGCAGACCATCCGCACCTGGTCGGCTGACCTCGTCGAAGGGCGGCGGCGGGTTCGCGCCTTTGTCATGATCGCGGCGGTGGCCTACGGCGGCGTCAACGCGCTGCTGCAGATCGCTGCCGCCGGCAGCGGTCCGTCGGAGCTTGCCAATGTGGTCAACGCGGGGATGTTTCTGATCGTGGTTGCTGCCTTCGCGCTGATGTTGCTCCAGGTCAGGGCGGGCGACGTGTTCGCGCCGGAAGCGCCGTCGGCCGCGGTGGCGGAAGCCGCGATCCCGAATCTCGCCGAGCGCAAGCTGGTCGACGCGCTGATGCGGCTGATGGCCGATGAGCGCATCTATCGCCAGGAGAATGTCACGATCGGGACGCTGGCGACCCGGCTCGCCATCCCGGAATACCGGCTGCGGCGGCTGATCAACCAGCGGCTCGGCTACCGCAACTTCAACGCCTTCCTGAACAATCACCGGATCGAGGAGGCCAAGGCGGCGCTCGCCGATCCGGCGCAGGCCGATGTGCCGGTGACGACCATCGCGCTGGATGCCGGCTTCCAGTCGCTCGGCCCGTTCAATCGTGCCTTCAAGGCCGTGACGGGCCTGACGCCGACCGAATACCGGCGGCTGAAGGTTTCGGCGGCCTGATCGGCCGGTCATTGAAATCATGAGCAGATTCCAGAATCGGCTGGCGCCTTGAGGGTTTTGGCCAGCTCGATTTCGACTGCGGCGAGCGGGCCTCGCCGTGTCCGGCTTCTCTCGGCGCGGTTCAACCCATGCCGGAGACCTCCATGACCAAGCGCCGCCTGTTCCTCGTTGCTGCATCCGCCATCGTCCTCAGCGCCGTCGTCTTTGGCGCAGCCCGTGCCCGCGACGTGCCCAAGGTCGCCACCGGCTTCGTCGCCAGCGTCGTGTGCGCGGAGACCTTCGTCTCCGGCCTCGACCCGCAACGGGTGTTCACCGAGACCACGGACGCGATGCCCGGCACCGGGCTGATCACCTGGGCAATGGAGACCAAAATCGACGCGACTGCGAAGGACGTCACCGTGACCCTGCTCGGCATGGGGCGCAGCCACGCGGTCTATCGTGATGGCCTCGGCTGTCATCTCGATCACCGCGATGGCGTCGATCTCTCGCCGCCCGCCACCGAGGCGCCGCAGCCGGCGCTGTTGCCGGAGATCGGGCCACCATCCGTTGTTGTTCCGACAACCCCGGCGCTTGCGGCCGCGGTCGATCGCGCCTTCGCCGAACCCGCAGAGCCGCCGTTCAAGCGCACCCACGCGATCGTCGTGGTCAAGGACGGCCGCATCATTGCCGAGCGCTATGCCGAGGGCGTCGGCATCGATACGCGGCTGCTCGGCTTCTCCGCCACCAAATCGGTGATATCGGCTCTGATCGGCGTGCTGGTGCGCCAAGGCAAGCTTGCGCTGCATGCGCCGGCGCCGGTGGCCGCATGGCAGGATGCCAACGATCCGCGCCGCCTCATCACCGTCGATCAGCTGCTGCGTCACACGGCTGGTCTGGCGCTCGGCAGCTCGCTGCAGGCCACGCTGTTGTCGGCGCTGGAGCCGATCAACCGCATGAAGTTCGCGGAGAGTGACATGGCGGCGTTTGCGGAAACGATGCCGCTGGAAACCGCGCCGGGCACGGCCTGGAACTATCACGACGGCAACTATTTGATCCTGTCGCAGCTCCTTCGGAACGCCAGCGGCGGCACGCCGGCCGACGTGCTGCGCTTTGCACATCACGAGCTGTTCGATCCGCTCGGCATGCACCACGTGACGCTCGAATTCGATGCGGCCGGGACGCCGGAAGGATCCAGCCAGATGCTCGCATCGGCGCGCGACTGGGCGCGCTTCGGCCTGCTCTATCTCAATGACGGCGTAGTTGGTGGCCGGCGCATCCTGCCCGAGGGCTGGGTCGACTATTCGGCGACGCCGACGCCGAATGCCTTCGTCGGCATCGGTGCGGGCTTCTGGACCAATCGCGACGACAGTTTTGGCGCGCGTCATCGCATCGCACATGGCTGGCCGCGCGATGCGTTCTTGGCCAAGGGCACGCTCGGGCAATATGTGATCGTCATCCCATCGGAGCATCTGGTGATCGCACGCTTCGGCCGCACCGTGAACTGGCCGCTCGATGTTGACGGCGTCTCGGAGCTGGTGCGCGATGTCGTCGCGGCGACCAAGGACACGAAGGTGGCGGGACGAGAGTGAGGTCAATTACTGCCTTCCCAGCTCCGTCACCTGCGCCACGCGATCGAACCGCTCCAGCGACAGGATCGCGTCGGCAAATTTCTGCGCGCGGCCGTCGAGCACGGGCCGTGCCAGCGTCAGGAACTTCTCGCTCATCGCCTGCGCGGATGGGAACGAGGTCGGCTCGCCCGAGGGATCGCCATGCAGACGCTCGTGCACGCCATGTTCGGTGGTGATCGCCACGCGCGCGCCGAACGGATGGCTGCGGCCGATCTCCAGCCGGTCGTCCTGCACCACATCGAACTTGTCGGCGAGCGCGTTGATCGCGGGATCACCGAGGCGATTGTAGTCGTCCCAGCCGAAGCGGCCCTGGTCGAGCGCCAGCGCGCCGGTGAAGAACATCGAGAACTGGCCGCCGACGATCGAGCTCGGATGCCGCTTGGTGGCGGCATCGCCGGTCAGGGTGATGCCGTTGCGATGCAGGCCGATCTCGACCCGCTTGACCTGATCAGGCGTCAGATTGTGCTCGCGCCGGAGCGCGATCAGCGCATCGATCGCGGCATGGGTGTAGCGGCAGCTCGGATACGGCTTGACGCCGATCTTCATCGTCTCATAGCCCGCGCCGAGCGCCGCGACCGCCTTCTCGGGATGCGGCGTGTCGGTATAGCCGACCAGCAGGCCATGTTTGCCCTCGACCGACTCGATCGCGCCGACGAAATTGTTCTTCGCGAGCGTGGCCGCGATCACGCCGTTCATCGCGCTGGCGCCGACCTGGTAGCGCTTGTTCCAGGCGCCATTGACCAGGAACTGCAGCGAGCCCGCGGCCTGGCTGCCGGAGACGCCGAAGGCTGAGATGATCTGCTGCTCGGAGAGCCCGAACAATTTCGCCGCGGCCGCGGCGGCGCCGTAGGTGCCGGCGGTCGCAGTGGGATGGAAGCCGCGAGCATAATGCGAGGTCGGATCGAGCGCGTTGCCGAGACGGCAGCAGACTTCGTATCCGGCAACGATCGCGGTCAGCACGTCGCGGCCCGAGGCGCCGACCATTTCGCCGACGGCGAACGCAGCCGGCACCACTGGCGCGCTCGGATGCAGCGAGGAATCTGCATGGGTGTCGTCGAAATCGAGCGAATGGCCCATGGTGCCGTTCAGAAGCGCAGCGACCGCCGGTGTCCAGGTCCTGGAATCGCCGAACACGGTGGCTTCGCCCGTGGCGTCCAGCTTCAATGCGGCAAGCATCTGGAGCACGGAGGGCGTCGATTCCGCCTCGCGCCGGGCTCGGATCGCACTGCCGAGGAAATCGAGCGTCAGGACCTTGGCGCGGTCCAGGACCTCCGGAGGAATATCGTCGTAATTCAGCGCAGCGACATAGCCGGCAAGTGTTGCGGTTTCCTGGGCCATCGTGTTTCCTCGTGTTGCCGGCAGGGTAGGCGTGGCGATTCACCAGTTCAAGCGGCTTCGGCGTGGCGAGAGGCTGCCATGCCGAATCTGCGTTGGCGCCGGTCTGTTGTCTCAAGCGGAAAGCATGATGGCTCTCTCCATGTTGTTCGGCCGGTTGCGCGCCAGGAAAGCTCAGCTGGCACTCGCCATCCGCGGCACGGTTGCCGCGACGGCGGCCTTCGCGATCGCGAGCGCCCTGCATCTGATGCTGCCGCTGTGGGCGGTGCTGACCTCGCTGATCGTGACGCAAGGCAGCGTCGGACGATCGCTGAAGGCGACGCGCGACTACATGTTCGGCACCATCGGCGGCGCACTCTATGGCGGCGCGATCGGCGTCTTCATTCCGCATTCCGGCGAGCTGCAGCTGTTGGCGCTGCTCGTGCTGGCGGTCGCACCGCTTGCCTTCATTGCGGCGCTCAATCCGAGCCTGAATGCGGCCACAGTCACCGCCGTCATCGTGCTGCTGGTGCCCACCATGGGCCATCTCGATCCGGTGGGCTCGGCGGTTGATCGCGTCTTCGAGGTGGCGGTGGGCGCCTTCACGGGACTCGCGGTGTCGTTCCTGGTGCTGCCGTCGCGCGCCCATGTGCAGATCCGCAGCGCTGCCGGACGGCTGATGGAGCTGATCGCGGCCGCATTGACCGAGCTGTTGGCCGGCCTGTCGCGTGGCCGCGACAATGACGCGCTGCATCGGATCCAGGATGGCATCGGTGCCGCGCTGGTGGAGCTCAACGCCACCGGCGCGGAGGCCGAACGCGAGCGCTCGGCGCGGCTGTCGTCGGGCGCCGACACCGGGCCGCTGCTGCGCACCATCCTGCGGCTGCGCCATGATGTGGTGATGATCGGCCGCGCCAGCGTGGTGCCGCTGCCATCCGAGCTGCAGGCACGGCTCGCCGGTCCGGTCGCCAAGGTCAGCGAGGCGATCGCCTCCTATCTGCGCGGCTGTGCCGCTGCCTTGCGGGCCGGCACTCACCCGCCGGCGATCTGGCCTGTGCATGTTGCCGTCAATACCTATGCCGAGCAGGTCGCGCTGCTGCGCAGCGAGGGCCTGACGCGCGGCCTGCCGGCAGACGCCGCCGAGCGTTTCTTTGCGCTCGGCTTCTCGCTCGATCAGATGCGGCAGAACCTGGTCGATCTCGAGCGTGTCGTGGCCGAGTGGTCGGATACCCCGCCGCGGGCGAAGAAGGAGCCGGCACGCACCGAGGAGTCGACCGATACGGCCGGTGCGTGACATCTAACCGCTCAGCTTCACAAAGCGCAGGATCAGCAGGCTCGCATATAGGGCGGTGCCGATGGACAGTCCGATCCAGATGCCGGCCGCGCTGAGCGGCGTGTGAAAGCCGAGCAGGTAGCAGGCCGGGAAGCCGACCACCCAATAGCCCAGGATGGCGAACAGCAGCGGCACCCGGGTGTCCTTGATGCCGCGGAGCGCGCCGACCACGATGGTCTGCAACGCATCGGTGATGAAGAAGCTCGCGCCAATCAGCAGCAGCGTGGCGGCCAAGGCGCCGGTCGTCTCGGCGTCGGCAATGCCTGCACCAAGGAACAGATGCACGATCGAAAGCCGCGCAACGACGACGATAAGCGTGAGCAGGGCGGCGAGACCCAAGCCGAGCAGCATCGCCATCGCGCCGGCGCGCCTGATGCCACCGACATCGTTGCGCCCCACCGCATGGCCGACCCGCACGGTGGCGGCCATGCTGATGCCGAACGGGATCATGTACAGGATCGCCGTGACCTGAAGCGCGATCTGGTGGGCGGCGAGCGCGGTCGTGCTGATGAGCCCCATCAGCAGCGAGGCGGCGGAGAACAGGCCGTATTCGAGCAGGAAGGCGAGTGAGATCGGCGCTCCGATGACGACGAGCTGTCGCATCAGTCGCCAGTCGATGCGCACCAGCCGCGTCAGGACGTGATAGTCGCGGAACGGCGGCTTGCGGATCGCAAACCACAGCGCGATGGCGAATGTTGCGAGGTTGACGAGCGAGGTGGCGAGGCCAGCGCCTGTCAGTCCGAGCCGCGGCAGGCCCCAATGGCCGAACAGCAGCGGGTAGACAAGCAGCGCATTGACGGGAATCGCGGCCAGCGTGATCCAGAGCACCGGCTCCGGCCGGTTGACGGCGCCCATGAAGCTGCGCAGGGCCAGGAACCACAGCGCCGGCGCGACGCCCCAGGCCAGTCCAAGCAGATAGTCCTGCGCCAGATGTGCCACGCCCCGGGCCTGGCCGAGCGCAATCAGGATGACTTCTCCGTTCAACGAGATCACCATGATCGGCAGCGCAACCAGCAGCCCAGCCCACAAGCCCGCGCCGAGTGACCGGCGCACCAACGCTGATTCCGCGGCACCGAAAGCCTGTGCAGCGAGCGGTGCTACCGCGGACATCAGGCCCATGCCGAATGTGAAACTGACGAAGTAGATCGTGCCGGACAATGCCGCAGCCGCAACCGCTTCCCCGCCGAGCCGGCCGATGAAAGCGAGGTCGGTCGACATCATCGCGATCTGCGACAGCTGCGTCAGCGCCATCGGCGCGGCGAGACGGATCGTCTCCCAGAGTTCATGCGCAAGAGAGCTGTGCGGCGCCGCGGCTGGCGGCGCGTGGTTGGTCCCGGCAGAGGAGGTCATGATCGTCATCATAGCAGTTTTTGGTCGCGCCGTGCATCGCGGGAGCATGTCGTTCCAGCGCGCGGGTGCATCTCACCACGTGACGTCGGACACCAGTCCGCGTTCTCGCCACGCCTCTCGCGTTCGAGTTTTGCATCAGCATGACCCTCCCGGAAGGAAGAGGGCGCAGGGAATGCCGGGTATCGACTGATACCCATGGCCCCCGTGCGTGAAGAAGTGCACGGGGCAGGAACCACAGGTCCAGCCGGATGATCCCGGCATTCCCTGCGCGATGGCTTTAACGGCTGCTTCGCGTTCTCCCCGGTGCGCCGGGCTTTCTGGCCACCGTCATCCGCGCGAGGCGAACCTCGTCGCGAACTTGATACTAGCGTCGGAGTATCAGGACCGCGCGACTTGACCGTACGTAGTCGCCTGTTCGTCCGCAGGATGATCCCGCTGCAGGCCACCACGTCCACCGCATCCCGCCCTCAACGTTCGTGACGATCGCGAAGCGCCCCTCTCATGAGGGCAGGACCGGCACAATATTTCTGATTTTCGGAATTTCTGCAAGTCGAAAATTCCGGCGCGAAGTCTCGTTTGATCCACGCGGTTGATCAGACTGTGGAATTGAGTGTTTCCGCGCAGGCCGCCGGCGCAAATATGAGCCTACGCCACCTGGCGCAGCATCGTACGGACGACAAGTCGGTGGAACGGCAGGATGATCGCGAGATAGCACCGGCCCAACAGATTATGCGTCTGCACCAAGGTGGTCGCTGTTACCTGGGAGGCCGTGCTACGGGACGCGACATCGATGACGACCCGAAAATCCAGATGCAGGTCGTCAAAGCCAAGCACCAGCCGTTCCCGCGTTTGGTCGATGATCGGAAAGATCCCGATCATCGGACGCGAGCTCCGCGGGTCCGCACCTGACGTCTTCAGGCCGAAGGGCCTGACCAGCACATTGCGCAGCTTCACAAGGACGTCGATCCAGGGCGGCGGGTGGCCGAGCATGCGCTCTGCGGCCGTGCGGGCATCGATGGCGGCCCCGGCAATCGTGATGCGAAAGGCGTCGGCGAACTCTGCGCCGGCTAGCCATCGGGCACGGTCGACATCGGGAGTGATCTCGCTGATGGTCATGTGCAGTGAGCCTCACATGTGATGGTCATCCGGCGCTCTGCGCGATGCGATACGGCGCGCTCTCCCCTTGCGGGAGAGGGCATCGCCGGCCCATCCGCGCACGCGGTCGGGTGAGGGGTATCTCTCGGCAACAACCCGTGTGGAGGCATACCCCTCACCCGACCGCGTTCGCGGCTCATTCCTACACGCCCTCTCCCGCAAGGGGAGAGGGCAAATTCATACGGACTGCGACACATCGTCCGATCTTCGCGCGGCGCCATGACGAGTTTGATGGGTGCTCCATGAGTTCGTCATTGCGCGCGAAGCGATCCAGGCTGTCTCCGCAGTGGGATTCTAGAACATCGTTTCCATGAAATCGGCTGTCGAGTGGATTTAGCTCTCGCCATCTCCAACAGTGTCATGCTCCGCGGAGGCGGAGCATCCAGTATTCCGCGGCAGAAGAGATCGAACAGAGACGTCACGGCGTACTGGATCGTCCGCCTTCGCGGACGATGACAGCTGGGGCTGTATCGATAGGACCGAGACTTTAGAAACGGACGTCTAGATTGTGTCGCTGCGGTCGCAATGACGCTGGAGCGACCATCAGCGATCCGGCGACGTCTACCGTGCCCGCTCCGGCACGCGGGTGATCCTGGCGCCGAGCGCGTTGAGCCGCTCGTCGATGCGCTCATAGCCGCGCTCGATCTGGTCGGCATTGTTGATCGTGCTCGTGCCCTCGGCGCAGACGGCGGCGAGCAGCATCGCCATGCCGGCGCGAATGTCCGGCGAGACCATCGAGGCGCCGCGCAGCTTGCTCGGCCCCGCGACGACGGCGCGATGCGGATCGCACAGCACGATGCGGGCGCCCATCGAGATCAGCTTGTCGACGAAGAACATCCGCGACTCGAACATCTTCTCGAACATCAGGACCACGCCGTCGCATTGCGTGGCGGTGACGATCGCGATCGACATCAGGTCGGCGGGAAACGCCGGCCAGGGCTGGTCCTCGAGCTTCGGCACATGGCCACCGAAATCGTCTTTGATCTTGAGCGTCTGGTCGGATGGCACGATCAGGTCGTCGCCGGCGACCTCGCAGACGATGCCGAGCCGCTCGAAGCCCATCCGGATCGAGCGCAAATGGTCGACGCCGGCGCGCACGATGCGCAGCGGCGAGCGGGTCACCGCGGCCAGCCCGATCAGCGAACCGACCTCGATATGGTCGGGCTGGATGGCGTAGCTCGCCTGTCCCAGCGTGCTGGCGCCGTGGATCGTCATCGTATTGGTGCCGATGCCATCGATATTGGCACCAAGCGCGACCAGGAAATGCGCGAGATCCTGCACGTGCGGCTCGGAGGCCGCATTGCGCAGATAGGTCGTGCCCTGCGCGGCGACCGCGGTGACCAGCGCGTTCTCGGTCGCCGTGACGCTCGGCTCGTCCAGGAAAACGTCGGCGCCCCTCAGTTGCGAGACGCGCAGTTCGATGCGGTCGGTCGCGGTCACGGAGGCGCCGAGCTGCTCGAAGGCCAGGAAATGGGTGTCGAGCCGGCGCCGCCCGATGACGTCGCCGCCCGGTGGCGGTAGCGCCACCTGGCCACAGCGCGCGAGCAGGGGACCGGCAAGCAGGATCGAGGCACGGATGCGCGCGCACAGATCCGGGTCGAGATCGGCCGCGCGGATCTCCTTGGCATGGATCGCCAGCCGATTGCGGCCGCGCCATTCGGCCGCGGCCCCGACCGAGCGGATCAGCTCGACCAGCGTCTCGGTGTCACGGATGCGCGGCACGTTGTCCAGCGTGACCGGGTGCTCGGTCAGCAGGGCCGCGGCAATGATCGGCAGCGCCGCGTTCTTGTTGCCGGACGGCTCGATGGCGCCCTTCAGCCGGTGTCCACCCTCGACGATGTATTGGATGGGCGCCATGCGGGTGAGATCCATGTTCGAAGCGCGTGGTCGATGGCCGTCGTCTGCTTCGAACGAGCGACGGAGTGAGCATGGGCTGTTCGCGCCGAGCCGGCGGCATGCATTGCGCCGTCGGAGGGGCCGAAACCGGCCGATCAGTCGCTCGTCAAGTTCAGTAACAGAATCGACGCTCGCTGAGAACGGCGGAGCTTCAGAAAAATTCCCGGGTCTTCGGTTGCGAAAAATCGTCGCTGAGCGCGATGATCTCGCTGCTTTTCGGGACCACGATTGACGCGCGTCTGGATGGCGGCGACAGCAATTCGCGCTCACCGCAAGCCACGCGAGCGAGTTCCGTAGATGCACGGGCGATGACATCGTCCCAGGCCAGCGGTCTGCGCTGCCGGAACAGGCGCATGGTCGGATACCAGGGCGTCTCTTCGCGATCGCGCAGCCAGCGCCAATCGAGCGCATAAGGCAGCAGCAGCCAGACCGGGCGGCCGAGCGCGCCGGCCAGATGCGCCACCGAAGTATCGACGGTGATGACGAGGTCGAGAGCCGCCACCGCCGCGGCCGTATCGGAAAAATCATCGAGCTGCGGCGCCAGATCGATCATGGTCGCGCCGGTCGCCGTCACGGCTGGAGCGTCCGTTGCGCGCAGATCCTTCTGCAGGCTGTAGAGCTTGACGCCCGGCACCAGAAGGTGCGGCAGCAGCTGCTCGGCTGCCAATGACCGCAGCCGGTCTCCCTTGTGACGGGGATTGCCGGCCCACACCACGCCGATCTTCAGCGACGGCTCATTGCCGAGGATGCGCTGCCAGTGCGCCAGCTTGGTTACATCCGGATGCAGATAGGGGATATCGGCCGGGATGGTGTCGAGCGTGGTGCCGAACACTCTGGGCAGGCCGATCAGCGGCAGGTGCAGATCGAAGCGCGGCAATGGCTCGCTGCGGGCAATCACCGTGACGTCCGTATTGGCGGGCAATAGCGGCACCAGCGCAGGCTGTACCTGCAGCACGATCTCTCCGCCTTTGTCGCGCAGCATCGGCAGGTAGCGCACGAACTGCAGGGTGTCGCCCAGCCCGGCCTCGGCATAGAGCAGCAGCGTCCGGCCAGCGAGCGGTTCGCCGCTCCATTCCGGCTCAGCAAAGGCCGGGTAGCCGTCCGACCAGCCCTTGCATTTGCGACCCCAGCGCAGCTCGTCAAAGCCGCGGGCCAGCTCGCCGTTCATCAGCAGGACATGGGCATGGTTGAAGCGGATCTCGGGATCATCGGGGTCGAGCGCCACGGCGCGCTGTGACGCCATGCGTCCCTCCTCGAGTGCGCCGGTGATGCGCAGCGCGACCGCAAGATTGGCATGACCCTTCGCATAATTGGGGTCTGCCGCGATCGCGCCGCGATGGGCGGCGACCGCGTCCTCGAACCGGCCTTGTGCGTCGAGGATGATGCCGAGATTGGTATGAGCAGGCGCGTAGTTCGCGTCCTGCGCCAAGGCACGCTCGCAACTCGCTTTCGCCTGGTCGAGCCGGCCGAGCTCGCACAGACAGGAGGCGAGATTGGTCAGGGCGGCGACATCACTGGCCGAGAGCGCGCGTTCATCGCTGTCGTTCAGGGCTTGGCGATAGGCAGCCACGGCGGCTTCCGGGTTGTTCTGATCAGCGAGCAGGTTGCCGAGATTGATCAGGGCGCCCTGGTGGGACGGATCACGCGCGATCACCGCGCGGTATGTTTGCTCGGCCTCGGTGAAGCGCCGCTGCGCGGCAAGCGCGGTCGCGAGATTGAAGCGCGCCTGAACCAGGGTCGGATCGAGCTCAAGCGCGCGGCGGTAGACGGCGTCCGCTTCGGCAAAGCGGGCGCATTCGGAGAGCGCCACGCCGAGCTTGGCGTGAAGCGCCGCGTCGCGTGGCCGCAGGGTCACCGCACGGCGAAATACGGTGGTCGCAGCCTCATGCTCGCCCTTGACGGCCAGCGCATCGCCGAGCGTCGCCAGCGCCGGCACGTGGTTCGGATCGCGTTGGAAGACGCGGGCGAGCAGCGCGCGGCCGTCGTCCATGCGGCCTGCGGCGAAGGCGATCACGGCGGCAAGATGGAGTGTCGGCAGATGGCCGGGATCCGCGGCAAGGATGTCGGCGCACAGCGCGCTCGCGGGCTGCGACCGGCCGGCATTGTAGTGCCCGGCCGCCTGCAGCAGCAGCTGATCCAGCGCGGCCTGCCCCATGAACGCCTCCGATTCGATAGGCGTTAAACGGGGGATCGCGCCGATTCCGGCGAACAGGCGAGGCGGCCTGCGTGTCGATTACACGACGCGCGCGACCGGCGGTGCGCGCAGCAGAACGCCCGCGACGAGGTAACAAAGCGCGCAGGTAATGGTGCCGGTGACCACGAATTTGACGAGGGCAGGGGCTGCGATATCGCGCCAGGCCAGGGCGACGCCGACCAGGATCGGAGGATGGATGATGTAGATGAGGTAGGCGCGGCGGGCCAGGTGTTTCCATGGGCCGCTCAATTGCGCAAAGCGCCTCTGGAACAGCGCCAGCAGCCCGAGGATGAATCCCCAGGCCACGAACGGCTCCCAGAACGCATAAAGCACCGCCTGCGGGTTCAGGCCGCCCTCAGCGGGTCCGGTCAACAGGTGAAATCTGAGCGCGACGTATCCGGCCAGGGGAAAGATCGGAAGCGCGATCCGGGCCATTCGCAGCCATGTTTTCCTTTGGGCATCGGGGATGTGCTCAAGCCAGCGGCCGTCAGCCTCGGCGCAGCCGGCGGCGAACAGGACGATGTAGGACGCGAAATAGCCGAGCTGCAGAAAGGCGACATTGACGCCGACCGGCCAGACCAGGCGCAGCAGGAACGCCGCGACACCTGTGAACAGCGCAGCCGCCAGCAGCATCTTATTGGACGGAAACGCGCGCGTCTCCATCGCTAGCGCCGGCGGACGCACCCACTGCCACAACAGCCAGGCCAGAGCGAAGATGAGCAGGGCTTGGGCGAACCACAACGGGCCGGGCTCGAGCTGTCCATGCGCCCAGACGTATTCGAACACACGAGGGAAGGAGCGCCCGTTTGCGGTTTGCGCCAGGGCCTTGGTGAGGGGCGACAGCACGAAGAAATACACCGCAAGCGGAATGCCGAGCCGGATCAGGCGCTCGCGAACGAAGCCGGCGGCGCCATGGCGCCGGAAAGAGGGCGGCGTGTAGTAACCCGCCAACAGAAAGAACAGGCCCATGAACCAGGCCTGGTTCACGGTGCAGAACAGAACGAGCAGCAGGCTGCCCGGCGTGTCGGAGGGCGCGATTTCCTTGTAGTACCAGCCGCCAATGGCGCCATAGGTGATCGCGGTGTGATGCAACACGACGAGCAGCGTAACCGCCGCGCGAAGCGCGTCGATCCCGCCATTGCGCTCCTTGGCGCCGGCCTTGAGCGCGGAGCGCGCGCCGCTCTCGCCACCGACATGCGCCACGAGAGGGGGTAGCTCACCCTCGACCGCCAGCTCGCTCGAACGCGTGTTCATGATCGGCGACCTCCACCGGCAGACGCCCGGGAGCTTGCCGGTGTGCAGGACGGCCGCGCATGGCCCGTGGCCCTGCACCGCAGGCCCGATCAATTATAGCGCAGATACGGATCGGGCGACAGGCAGGGTCATCGGCAAATTGCGCGCGCGGATCAGTCTCCGCGGCGATGCTGCGGCGCCGATGGCTTACACGTCGACGTTGGCGGAGAGCGAATTGTCCTGGATGAATTCGCGGCGGGGTTCGACCACGTCGCCCATCAGCTTGGTGAAGATGTCGTCGGCCTCGTCGACCTCCTTGATCTTCACCTGCAGCAGCGAGCGCGCCTCGGTGTCGAGCGTGGTCTCCCACAGCTGCTCCGGATTCATCTCGCCGAGACCTTTGTAGCGCTGCAGGGTGATGCCCTTGCGGCCGGCATCGGTGACAGCCTCGAACAGGTCGACCGGACCGTGGATCACGGTCTCGGTGTCGCCGCGGCGGAGCAGGCCGGGTCGCGCATAGGCCTCCTGCAGCCGGGCCGCGTAGTCATCGAGCTTGCGGGCGTCGACGGAGGTGAGCAGGGCGTCGTCGATCACGGCGACGTCCTTCACGCCGCGCACCGTGCGCTCGAACAGGAAGCCCTGGCCTTCGGTGAAGTGCCCGACCCAGCCGCGCTCGACCTCGTCGGCAAGGGCATCCAGCCGCTTGGCGATGTAATCGGCCGCGGCCTCCGCCGTTTCCGGATTGCGCACGATCTCATGGCGCAACACGCCCGCGATCGCGGCCTGCTCGACCGCCTTGCGGTCGTAGCGGCTGTGCAGATTGCGCAGCACGTGGCGGATGACCCGCGCCTCCTCCACCAGAGACAGCAGATCGCGGCCGCTGCGATCATCGCCGGACGCCGTCTTGAACACGCAATCGCCGAGACCGATGCCGATCAGATAGTCTTCCAGCGCCCGGTCGTCCTTCAGATATTGCTCGGACTTGCCGCGCGTCACCTTATAGAGCGGCGGCTGGGCGATATAGAGATGACCGCGGTCGATGATCTCGCGCATCTGCCGATAGAAGAAGGTGAGCAGCAAAGTGCGGATATGAGCGCCGTCGACGTCGGCGTCGGTCATCACGATGATCTTGTGGTAGCGCAGCTTCTCGGCCGAGAAATCGTCGCTGATGCCGGTGCCGAGCGCAGTGATCAGGGTGCCGATCTGCTCGCTGGAGAGCATCTTGTCCGGCCGCACGCGCTCGACATTGAGGATCTTGCCGCGCAGCGGCAGCACCGCCTGGAACTCGCGGTTGCGGCCCTGCTTGGCGCTGCCGCCTGCCGAGTCACCCTCGACGATGAACAGCTCGGACTTGGCCGGGTCCTTCTCCTGGCAGTCGGCGAGCTTGCCCGGCAGCGAAGAGATCGCCAGCGGGCTCTTGCGGGTGAGCTCGCGGGCCTTGCGGGCGGCCTCGCGCGCCGCGGCGGCCTGGATCACCTTGCCGACGATCACCTTGGCCTCGGACGGGTGCTCCTCGAACCAGGCCGAGAGCGCCTCGTTGAGCACGTTCTCGACCACGGGGCGCACCTCGGACGAGACCAGCTTGTCCTTGGTCTGGGACGAGAATTTCGGGTCCGGCACCTTCACCGACAGCACCGCGGTCAGGCCCTCGCGGCAGTCGTCGCCGGTCAGCGCGATCTTTTCCTTCTTCGCATTAGCCTCGGCATAGCCGTTGACTTGGCGCGTCAGCGCGCCGCGGAAGCCGGCGAGATGGGTGCCGCCGTCCCGCTGCGGAATGTTATTGGTGAAGCACAGCACGTTCTCATGATAGCTGTCGTTCCACCACAGCGCGGCTTCGACCGTGATGCCGTTGGCCTCGGAGCGCACCATGATCGGCGCGGGAACGATCGCCTTCTTGTTGCGGTCGAGATATTTGACGAACTCCTCGACGCCGCCGGAATAGTGCATCTCCTCGCGCTTCTCGACCGCGTGGCGCATGTCGGAGAGCACGATGTGAACGCCGGAATTCAGGAAGGCGAGCTCGCGCAGGCGATGCTCGAGCGTCGCGTAGTCGTATTCGATGATCTTGAAGGTTTCGGTCGAGGCCAGGAACGTCACTTCGGTGCCGCGTTTGCCCTTGGCTTCGCCAACCACCGCCAGCGGAGCCACGGCGTCGCCATGGGCGAACTCGATATAGTGCTCCTTGTCCTCGCGCCAGATCCGCAGCTGCAGCTTGCTCGACAGCGCGTTGACCACGGAGACGCCGACGCCGTGCAGGCCGCCGGAGACCTTGTAGGAGTTCTGGTCGAACTTTCCGCCCGCATGCAGCTGGGTCATGATGACTTCGGCCGCGGAGACGCCTTCGCCCTTGTGGATGTCGACCGGAATGCCGCGACCGTCGTCGCGTACGGTGACGGAATTGTCGGGATTGAGCACCACCTCGACCGCGCTGGCATAGCCGGCCAGCGCCTCGTCGATCGCGTTGTCGACCACCTCATAGACCATGTGGTGCAGGCCGGACCCGTCATCGGTGTCGCCGATATACATGCCGGGACGCTTGCGCACGGCGTCCAGGCCCTTCAGCACCCGGATCGATTCCGCGCCATACGCGCTCGCAATGGCAGGCTCGTTTTCGGCGATCGATTGCCGGGCGGGTTCAGTCATGTGAGGCCTTTGAGATATCCCGAAAGTGCGGCGCGCGCGACAGGATGCTGCAGATGCTATTTGTGCCACGAAAGACGATGCGCGCCTAGCGCAAAGTGGTGACGTGTAAGATATTGAAGAAATAGCTTTTTTTAACGGTTTTTCAAGGTGCGCGAGGGCCGGTTTTAGGCGTTGCGAAGGCGCGATTCGAGCACCCATTTTACCTTCGCCAAACGACGGATTTTTTGCACTTCGAAGCGCTCCGCCAAGCTTAGAATCAGGTCCTGGAATCCAGGTCCTGGAATCCGGGAGGGTCAGGCAGCGCGCCGGTTGATGCGGCCGCCTTCGACGTCAAAAATTTCGCCCGTGGCGCCGAGCTCGACGAAGGCCGCAGGATCCGCGCCGGTCAGCCACACTTGGGCGCCCAATTTGCCGAGCTCGGCGAACAGCGCCGCGCGCCGACCTGGATCAAGATGCGCGACGATCTCGTCGAGCAGGAGCAAGGGGACGATCCCGGTGGTTTCCGCCACCAGCGTGGCATGCGCGAGAATGAGGCCGATCAAGAGCGCCTTCTGCTCGCCGGTGGAGGCATCGCGCGCCGGCATGTTCTTGGGCGCATAGACGACGTGGAGATCGGTCAGATGCGGGCCGTCGAGGGTGCGGCCGGCGGCAGCGTCGCGCACGCGGTTGTCGCGCAGGATCGCGCGGTAGCGATCCTCGACTGCCAGCGCAGGCTCGGCGAGCAGCGCGTTTTCCATCCAGCCGTCGAGCGCGATCTCGGCCGACGGGAAGGCGGAGGCCTGCCCACGGGCGCGCAGCATGGCGGCGAGCTTGACGGCGGTCTGGCCCCGGCTCGCCGCGACGGCGACCGCAAGCTCGGCGGTCTCGCGCTCGATCGCCTCACACCAATGATCGTCGAAATTGCGCACCTCCAGCAGCCGGTTGCGCGAGCGCAACGACCGCTCCAGCGCCGAGACGCGGCTCGAATGCTCGCTGTCGATGGCCAGCACCAGCCGGTCGAAGAAGCGTCGCCGCTCCGAGGCCGCGCCGGTGAACAGGCCGTCCATCGCCGGCGTCAGCCAGACCATGCGGATGTGGTCGCCAAAGGCGCTTGCCGACGACACTGGTTCCCGATCGATCCGGCAACGCCGGCTGGTCGTCGTATCGGTTCGTGGCGGCTCGATGCCGGTGCCGAAGGTGGTGAGCCCGAATGCGCCTTCCACCTCCGCCGAGACCGCCCAGGAGCCGTCGCCCTGGTTGTCGGCAACGTCCTCCAGCGTCGCGCGGCGCAGGCCGCGGCCGGGCGCAAAGAACGAGATTGCCTCCAGGCAATTGGTCTTGCCGGCGCCGTTCGGGCCGACCAGCGCGATCATATCGGCGCGCGCCTCGACGCTCGCGGAGCGGTAGCTCCGGAAATGCGTCAGCGCGAGACGGTTGATGCGGGAGGGGGTCATCTGGGGCGACGGCGCGAGGGGATCCGAAACTCTGTCATTGCCGGGCTTGACCCGGCAATCCATCGTCCGCGTCAACGGACAATTTCATCATATAAGTCACGCCAATCGGGATTGCTCGCGGCGATCAGGTCGATCTTCCATTCACGAGACCAGTGCTTGATGTTCTTCTCGCGCTGAAGCGCTGCTGCGATCGTGTCGTGTGGCTCGAAATAGACCAGCCGCTTGATGCCGTAACGCCTGGTGAAGCTTTCTGCGAGACCTTCGCGATGCTCGTAGACGCGCCGTACGAGATCGTTCGTCACGCCTACGTAGGGCGTTCCACCAGGGTGGCTTGCGAGGATGTACACCCAGTAGGTCATCTGTTTGGATGGATGGCCGGCTCAAGCCCGGCCATGACGAGCGAATTCTCCTGACCCATCATATACCGATGGGTTCTCACACCCGCATCGGCATCAGCACGTAGAGCGCGCTCTTGTTGTCGCGGTCCTGGATCAGGGTCGGCGATCCCGGATCGGCGAGGCGCAGCACCGCGACCTCACCCTCGATCTGGGCGGCGATGTCGAGCAAATAGCGCGAGTTGAAGCCGATATCGAGCGCGTCGGAGGCGTATTCGACCTCGAGCTCTTCGGTGGCGCTGCCGGAATCCGGGTTGGTCACCGAGAGCACCAGCTTGCCGCCCGACAGCGCCAGCTTCACGGCGCGGCCGCGTTCCGATGAGATGGTGGAGACGCGGTCGACGGCGGCGGCGAAATCGGCCTTGTCGACGATGAGCTCCTTGTCGTTGTTCTGGGGAATGACGCGGCCGTAATCGGGGAAAGTGCCGTCGATCAGCTTCGAGGTCAGCACCACCTGGCCGATGGTGAAGCGGATCTTGCCCTGCGACAGTTCGATCCGGATCTCCGCCTCGTTGTCCTCGATCAGCCGCTGCACCTCGCCGACGGTCTTGCGCGGCACGATCACGCCGGGCATGTCGGCCGCGCCGCTAGGCTGCGGCAGGTCGACCTGGGCCAGCCGGTGACCGTCGGTCGCTACGCCTCGCAGGACGGGTTGTTTGGCGCTGCCGGCGGCATGCAGGTAGATGCCGTTGAGATAATAGCGCGTCTCCTCGGTCGAGATCGCAAATTGCGTGCGGTCGATCAGGCCCTTGATGTCCTTGGCGGTCAGCACGAAGGAGTGCGTCATCTCGCCGGCGGCAAGGTCGGGGAAATCGCTTTCGGGCAGGGTCTGCAGGGTGAAGCGGGAGCGGCCGGCGCGGATCGCCAGCACCGCGCGCTCACCGTCGCTTTCCAGCACGATCTGCGAGCCGTCCGGCAGTTTGCGGACGATGTCATAGAACATATGCGCCGGTACCGTGGTCGAGCCCGCGGTCGCGGTTTCAGCGGCCAGCGTTTCCGTCACTTCGAGGTCGAGGTCGGTGGCTTTCAGCGAGAGCTGCGCATTCTCGGCGCGGACCAGCACATTGCCCAGGATCGGAATGGTGTTCCGCCGTTCGACCACGCGGTGGACGTGGCCTAGCGACTTCAGGAGTTGCGCGCGTTCGACGGTAACCTTCATAGCAATACCCGCCCGTTCCACAGAGCATGTCTTGGGAGTGCCGGCGGGGCTTTTGGGTCAGCGCCGCGGCCGATGACACCCGCGCCCGACCAGAACCTCGGGTCAGTTCGGGGCCACGGGGGGAGCGTAAAGTGGCGCGGATGGGGCGGAAGCGCAAGGGATGGGACGGCCATTTCCCATCTTTCGGCGGCCCTTTCCGGGCCGTCGGCGCACGTTTGAGACGGGAGCATGAAAACGCCGAGGGGCCGGACCTTCTGTCCGCCCCCGGGGCGAGGTAGCGGGCCTATTCCTGCAGCTGGCGCTTCAGGGATTCCACCTCTTCGGACAGCGTGGTGTCCTTGCCGACCAGCGCCTCGATCTTGCGCACGGCGTGCAGCACGGTGGTGTGGTCGCGGCCGCCGAAGCGCCGGCCGATCTCCGGCAGCGAGCGCAAGGTCAGCGTCTTGGCCAGATACATCGCCACCTGGCGCGGCCGCACCACGTTGGCGGTGCGACGGGAGGACAGCAGGTCGGAGCGGCTGACATTGTACTGCCGCGCCACCACGCGCTGGATGTCCTCGATCTTGATCCGCTTCGGCTCCTGCGGCCGGATCAGGTCGCGCACCTCGCGCTCGGCCATATCCAAGGTCACCGGCTGGTTGTTCAGCTTGGAATGGGCGAGTAGGCGATTGATCGCGCCTTCGAGGTCGCGGCCGTTATGAGTGATGGCGCGGGCAAGATAGTCGAGTACCGGCTCGGGGACATCGAAGCTGGCGTGATGCGCACGCGCAGCGGCAACACGCGACTTGAGAATGCCGAGCCGCAGATCTTCGCCGAGGGCACCCATCTCCACCACGAGCCCGCCGGCGAGCCGCGAGCGGACGCGATCGTCGAGGCTTTCGAGATCGGAGGGCGGGCGATCGGCAGCGATGACGACCTGGCGGCCGGCATCGATCAGCGCGTTCAGCGTGTGGCAGAACTCGGCCTGGGTCGACTTGCCCTGCAGGAATTGCAGGTCGTCGATGACGAGCACGTCGATGCCGCGCAGCGCTTCTTTGAAGGCGAGCGCGGTCTGGCTCTTCAGCGCCGCGACGAAGCCGTACATGAACTTTTCCGCCGTGAGATAGAGTACCTTGCGCTCGGGATTGGCGTTGCCAGCCCAGGTCACGGCCTGCAGCAGATGCGTCTTGCCGAGGCCGACGCCCGCATGGATGTAGAGCGGATTGAACATCACGGGATCGCCGCGGCGTCCTTCCGCGACCTGGCGGGCCGCAGCATGCGCCAGCGTGTTCGAGCGGCCGACCACGAAGCCTGCAAAGGTGAGCCGCGGGTCGAGTGGCGAGCCGCCGAGCGCGTCATGACTCGCAGCAGCCGGCGGGACTGTGGCCGGGCGCATCTCGAGCGCCGGACGGTTGTCGCTGCGTTCGGCCCGGCGCATCTCGACGGGAGCCGGCGCATCCTTGATGACCGGCGTGGCGGCGCGCATCGCCGAGCGCACGGACAGATCGATCCGGTGCACCTCCGGCATTTCGGCCTGCCAGCACGTCAGCACCCGCTCGGCATAGTGCGCCTGAATCCAGCTCTTCAGAAAGCGCGTGGGAACCGACAGATGGACGCTCTCGTCCTGGACGCTTTCGAGATCCATCCGCGCAAACCAGCTCGTGTAGACGTCCTCGCCGACCGTCGACCGCAGCCGACCTTTGACGCGAGACCAGCGTTCCTGTTCCGAATTTGTCATTGTCGCGTAACTTTTCGAAAGTGAGTGATGGATGCCGTGAACGGCCGTGCAGCTTGGCTGCCAAGGCGCCACGAACGGGCCGGACGCAGATTCCAGGCATAGCTCCGCCGTCGGCACGAATGCCTGTGATCAGATCAATGCTGGATGGAATGAAGCTGACGCGAAGTCAGCACGCGTTCGACGATGTTGCCTGGTGAGGCGATGGTGCCTAGCGAGGCTTGGGGGGAGGGCCCAGGGCGGTAAAGGCGATGTCGATCGCTAAGAGGGCGTGGTCCGGAACTGGTTGGTGATGTGAAACCGCGATGTGTCCGTAAAGCATGCAACCTCCCCGCCTCACCGTGATTGCTCACGGCAAGTTGTCATCTCGCACATGTCCCAAATGCAGCCGCGCCTGAACCCCAGATTCAGCCGCTACGCCACTACATCCCGTACAACTGTCCCGCTCGCAAAGCGTTGCTATCGAAGCTCCTGCCGGGTTGGCTCTATACCGTATTTCTCTTGTTCAAACCACGAGGCACGAATGCCCCGCCCGAGAAATTTAGACATAGCTCCAACGTTACCCATATTACTATGAGTCCCGAACCGACAATCGCTTGGAAAGCGTCGCCAACGCGCACACCGCCGCCGATTTGCACGTCCGCCCCGTTTCTAAAACCGCGCTGGTCTTACAGATCGTGGGCGCCGCGAGCGATCTAAGAAATACACAATGCTCCGGTTCAGGCAATCCATTTGATCGGCGCACTGCAACGAGTCCTAGAACGCGCCGCAGCGCCACGTTGCACCCCGCGAAAGCATGTTCTTGAATCAGCGCGAGGAATCTCGGATGTGACAAATCACGGCGGCCGCCCAAAAAATTTTCATAAAATATTTACGTTGGCCGATGGGTGACCGGCTTTTCCAAACACTTGGTCGCGCTATGTGGGTAAGTCGTTTTCAAGCCGAAGCTTTTTGCGATTATTTTTTCGGGTAACTCCCGCCTGCAGGCCCGTTCGCGCCGTTGCGCGCCCGTCCGCGATCAAAACCCGGCAGCTCGCTCACTTGACAGTGTTGTGCAGGTGACGATGGCGTTTCTGCGTTGCAGGTGAGGCGAATTTGTCACCTGGTAGAACTACGGAACGTGCACGCCAGAACTACGGATGAAACAAATGATAGAGCGCGATGCTGGCGTACGCTGGTGCGTCATGCGTGTTCGAAAACAAAAGCCCGGCGCGAGGCCGGGCTTTCGATGCATGATAGATAATCAGTATGACGCGATCAGTTCACTTCGCGAGCTTCGCGATCTGATGTGCGAGGCGCGACACTTTGCGGCTCGCGCTGTTCTTGTGAATGATGTTGCGCTGGGCCGCGCGCATCAGCTGCGGCTCGGCGCGCTCCATCGCCTGCAACGCGGCGTCGCGGTCGCCCTTCTTGATCGCTTCTTCGACGGTGCGAACGGCGCCGCGCATCTGGGTGCGGCGCGATTTGTTGACGATGGTGCGGCGGGCAATCTTGCGCGTCGCCTTCTTGGCTGAAGTCGTGTTGGCCATGCTCTCAAATATCCTTCGGCGGCGCGCAGTCGCCGCGATCTTACGTAACGCGCGCTGGCCGCGGCTTGCAGCCTGATCGACGCGATGGGTTGTTCGGACGCCTCTCTGAGAATGCCATGACCGGAGCGGCAGAGCTCGGTAGCGCGGCGCTGCTCAAAGAACAGCGGCGGCGGGATTGCGCCCACCGCCATTTCGCGCCCTTATAAAGGCAGGCTTTTCGAGCGTCAACGGCCTCGCGGCGCCGATCCGGCTGGAACGGCCGGGCCGGGGCGCCTGGTAAGCCCCTGGCCAGGTTGAATTTCCTGATGGCCCCCGCTATGGCCTTGCAGCTCTTGTTCGGCGCCACAGAGGGCAGGTGAGGCATGATCCGCGGTTTCTTCCGACTGGTGGGGCTGTTGCTCTTGGCGGGCGGATTCATCTTCATGGTCTATGACGGCGCCCGCTGGGTCGCCGATCAGACCCTCCAATTCACCCAGTTCGGCCAGTTCTGGAACGATGTCCATCAGTCCAGCCAGGCCGCCTTTCATGCCTGGATCGAGGCGAAGGCGCCGTTCCTGTGGGATTGGATCGTGAAGGGGGTGCTCGACCAGCCGGTCTTTGCGGTCCTCGGCCTGCTCGGGATCATCCTGATGCTGCTGTTCCGGCCGCGCAAGCCGCTGATCGGCTATTCCCGCGACTGAAGGCTCGCCCGCCGGCTTCGTCCGGCCGATCGGGGCGGCGTCAGCGCGTAGGCTGAGAATAAAGCTCAGCTCGACCCGCGTTCACCAGCTTCGTCCCCCTCCACGGAGGATAACCGCGCGTGGAGGGAGCGGAGCTCGGCGCAGACCCCCTCCGCGTCGTCATGGCCGGGCTGAACACTTGTCCCTGGCCATCCATGTCGTTCGGAAATGAAGACGTGGATGTGCGGGACAAGCCCGTGCATGACGAGCGACCCAATTGGCCACCGAATGCGCCCGCTTTCGTCGCTTCAGCCAGGTGCGATCGCGCTGCCCTCGATGAGAGCTGAGGGATAGCGGCGGCTGCTTCGACCTGCTCGGATGATGCGCAGGAACGATGCAGCGCGGCTCTGCGCCAACGCTTTATTAACCTTAACCGCGCATCACTAGGGCCATATCCGTTCGAAGGATAAGTCGAGTGCGCGCGTTCTTCCTGCCGGTCATTGCCATCCTCGCCGCATCGCTTGTTTCGGGCTGCATGCAGACGGTCTCCCCCGTTGCCGTCGGCCAGCCCGTCAGCGATCTCGATGCGATGGCCTATGGTCGGCCGCCTGTCTCAAGCCCGGTTGCCGCCACCGGGCAGAGCGGGGGCGCGATCGCGGCACTGCGCGAATCGTTTGCCGCAGCCCCCACCCCGGTTGCCTATGCAGCGCCGGCGCGGCGCTCTGAGTCCGCCTATCATCTCGACGCCGGCGACAAGCTGCGCGTCGTGGTCTACGGCCAGGAAGGCCTGACCAACACCTATGCGATCGACGCGGCGGGATCGATCACCATGCCCCTGATCGGCGCCGTCCCGGCCCGCGGCCGCACCCCGGCCGGGCTCGCAGCCGAGATCACCGCCCGCTTGCGCAACGGCTATATCCGCGAGCCGTCGGTGGCGGTGGAGATCGAAGCCTACCGGCCGTTCTTCATTCTCGGCGAGGTGCAGGCGCCCGGCCAATATCCCTACGTACCGAACATGACCGTCGAGAGCGCGATCGCCATCGCCGGTGGCTTCTCGCCGCGAGCCCGCCGCGACGTGGTGACGCTGACGCACACCGATGCCGCAGGCGCTGCACGCTACGAGGTGCCGCTCGGCACGCCAATGCGGCCAGGCGACACCCTTCAGGTCGGAGAGCGCTGGTTCTGATCTCTGCACGAGTCATTCCGGGACACGCCTGAAGGGCGTGGGCCCGGAATCCATCACGCTAGCGAGCTGTGCTGACCCGTCTGGTTGCCGCGTTCCAATTATTTCAGTTCGTGGTTATGGATTCCGGGCTCGCGCGTTCCGCGCGCCCGGAATGACGGCGTTTGCTATTTGAGATGCTGCGCAAAGAACGTCATCGCGCGCGGCCAGGCGAGATCGGCGCTGGTCTTGTCGTAGCTGGCGCGTTCATCGCAGCTGAAGCCGTGCTGCGCGCCCGGATAGATGAAGATCTCGAGCTCCGGCCGCTTGGCCTTGATGGTCTCGACATCGCTCAAGGGAATGCCGGCGTCCTTCTCGCCGAAATGCAATTGCACCGGCACTTTCGGCGTTTCGTCGGCAAAGCGCACGATGGCGCCGCCGTAATAGCCGACCGCCGCCTTGAGGCCCGACAGCCTTGTCGCCGCCACATAGGCGATGCTGCCGCCGAGACAGAAGCCGACGATGCCGACCGGGCCGACAGCCTGGACAGCGTCGATCGCAGCCTGGGTATCGCGCAACATCGCCTGCCAATCCGGATTGGCGACGAATTTGCGCGCGACTGCGATTTCCTCAGGTGAATATCCCGATGTGAAGCCGGGCTCGGTGCGGTCGAAGATCGAGGGCGCTACCGCGACATAGCCCTCGGCCGCCAATCGGTCGCAGACATGGCGGATGTGGTGATTGACGCCAAAAATCTCCTGGATCACGACCAGCGCGCCCTTCGGCTTGCCGGCAGGATCGGCGCGGTAGGCGCCGAATTCAAAATCGTCGGAAGCGGTCAGTCTGATGTCCTGTCCCACGGTCATTCCTTGGTTGATGTGCGAGGATGAGCTGATCCGGACCTAAGGTCCGGCGTGGCTACTGCCACATCCAGTTCTCGCCATAATCCTCTTTCCAGCCGGTCAGGTGGCCCCGGCGGAACTTGAGGAACAGGCGATGATGGTGAGGGACCAGGCCGCTGCCGCCGAGATCGCGCAGCACCAGATAGATCTCGTTGCCGGCAGATCCCTTCACATAAGTCAGCGGCTGGCCGAGGGCACGCGAGGTCTCGCCGGCGTCCATGCCGAAGGCAAGCGGGGTGGTGTTGGAGAGTGTTGCCGTGAACGGCAGCCGGTGCACGCCATCAGGGGCGATCTGCTGCGCGGTCGCCGGCCGCAGGCCAATGCCCGCTGGCGCAATGAAGGTTGCGATCAGAAGCGCGCAACCAGCACGCGCCATCCGTGTCATCCAGCGGCAGCTCATGACGTCTGATCTCAGATTTGGTGTTTCAGAATGTTCCGTCGGCTTGTTGCGCAGTTTAGCGCGATCCTGCTGATCGAGGAACATCATAAGTTGGCGAGCGGATGTGGCCCGCTCGCATGCCTTGCGTCGCGCGGACGTCGTCGAAGGACCGTGCCGTAGCCGATGCGGTGACCACGGTCGCGCCGGCGCGCGGCCAACGCGGTCTTTGTTGCCTGCGTGTGCGCTTGCATGCGAGTGTCGGCGATGACAGCCGAGGCGGCGAATACCGCGATGAGGGATCCTCCTCGGTCCCCCTTCGATTCAATTTGATTCATATTGTCTGCAGCGCGGGTAAATCGCGCGATCTGATTAGGTCTGCGGTTACCCCGATGCAGACAGTTTGAACAAACCGGTTAAGCGGCAGGGAACGCGCGACGGGGTAAATTCGATCGGCACCAAAACGGCCCGGGGGCGAGCACGTATGACTGCAGTAGCCAAGAAGACCGCATCCGCTACCAAGCGCCATCTGTTGCTGGCGTCGGATCGCGGCGACCAGAGCAGCGAACTCGCCCGCATCCTGCGCTCGGTCGGCGACGTCGACACGATGCCGACCACCGAGATCCCGGAAGATCCGGAAGGCCGCTTCTCCGGCGTGATCGTCGATATCAATCTCCGCTCGCCGGAAAGCGTGCAGCGGGTGCGCAGGAAGCTGTCCTCACGTGCTTACAGCGACATGCCGCGGCTGTTCGTGCTGCAGGAAGCCCTGCACCACGCCACCATGCAGGCCTGGGCGCTCGGCGCGACCGACACCATTGCGCGCCCGTTCAGCCCGGGAGATGTACTGCAGCGGATTCGCGGCGCCTTTCCGAGCAATGACGGCTATGACGAGACCGATCGCGGCAAGCTGCTCAACCGCGGCGTCGAAGCTGCGCACGAGGTCATGGTCAAGATCTTCGAGAAGCTGCCGGCCGGCGTGCCGCTGTCGATGGACGATGTCATCGCGGCCGAGGGCAAGATCCTGAAGGCGATCAAGCACTCCTCGCTGCGCGAATGGCTCACCGTCGTCGGCTGCCATCACAACGACACCTATCGCCACTGCTTGTTCGTCACCGGATTTGCGGTCGGCTTTGCGCTGCATCTTGGGATGCGCGATGACGACCAGCGCCGCCTGACCCGCGCCGCGCTGCTGCACGACGTCGGCAAGGCCTTCATTCCGGTCGCGGTGCTCGACAAACAGGGCAAGCTGACGGCAGAAGACATCGCGGTCCTGCGCCAGCATCCGCGCCGCGGCTATGAGGCGCTGGCCGAGCAGGGCGGCTTCCCGCCGGAAATGCTCGACGTCATCCTGCATCACCACGAATTCCTCGACGGCACCGGCTATCCGAACGCGCTGCGCAGCGAGCAGATCAGCGACATCGTGCGGCTCACCACGATCGTCGACATCTACGCTGCGCTGACCGAGAATCGGGCCTATCGCGCGCCGTTCCCGCCGGCCCGTGCCTTCTCCATCATGGAGAACATGGGCGCGAAGCTGGACCAGCAGCTGCTGCAGGCCTTCCGCCCCGTGGCAATGGGCGCGCATTGAGTCGGCGCGTCATCGGCCGGCCCTGACCTCGATCTCCTTGAACGGCGCCGCCGCGTAGACCACGTCGCCGCCGACCATGGTCAGCAGCGAGCGGATGTTGCCGATCTCCTTGACCGGCACCGTCAGATAATCGGCCGAGAGCACGGCGAGGTCGGCATATTTTCCCGCCTCCAGGGTGCCGCGCTTGTCGTCGTCATTGGCCATGAAGGCGGAGTTGCGGGTGTACATGGTGAGCGCCTGCGGTCGGCTCGGTGCTTCCGCCTCGCCGCGGGTCTGGGTGCCGCCGATGGTGGTGCCGTCGAGATACCATTGCAGCGACACGAACGGATTATAGGACGACACCCGATGCGCGTCGGTGCCGGCGGCGACCGTCAGCCCGAGCTTCAGCGCGGTGGCGATCCGCGGCATCTCGCGCGCCCGCTCGGCTCCGACCTCCTGCTGCAGCCGCTCGCCGCCGAAATAGAGCCCGTCCTGCACGCCCCAGATCAGGCCGAGCCCCAGCATGCGCTTCAGATTTTCCTCTGACGCATTGTAGAGATGCAGCACGGTCCAGCGCAGGTTCCGGACCGGAGTGTCCTTGTTGATGTCCTCGATCACGTCGAGCAGATCGTGCACGGTGCGGTCCGGATTCCAATGCAGCTGGATGGTGTAGCCTTTCGAGGCCGCCCGGCGCAGCAGTTCGGCGAGCCTGGCCTTGCCGTCGGCCGTGATGTCGCCGTCGGTCCAGTCGGCCCAGATCAGGATCTCGCCGGGACCGTTGAAATGCAGCATGTCATCACCGAAGCCCTGCGGCAGCAGCTGCGTCAGGTTCTGCAGGTCGGCAAGCTCCGAGCCCGGCTTCGGCGCGCAGAGATGATAGGCCACGCGGACGGTGAGCTTCTTGTCGCGCCACAGCTTGAACAGGGCTTGGTAGTTGGCGGGATACATGCTGACGCCGCCGCCGTCGACGATGCCGGTGATCCCGAGTGAATTCATCTCGCGGAAGAAGTCCTGCGAGCCTTCGACCTGTTGCGCGAGGGTTGGCTTTGGCAGGCGATCGAAGATCTTGCCGAGCGCAGCGCCGCCCGCGACGATCGCGCCGGTGGGCCTGCCGTTGCTATCGCGCTCGAGCTTGCCCCCAGGGGCGACATCCGCATCGTCGCGGATGTTGAGCACCTCCATGGCTTTCGGCGACAGCAGCAGCCAATCATAGAGGTGCTGGATGTAGACCGGGTTGTCCGGCGCGGCCGCCGCGATGTCCTGAGGCGTAGGCCTGCGCTTCTCCGCGAACTGCTCCTCGGTCCAGCCGCCGGCCACCACGATCCACGAACCCGGAGGTTTCGTTGTGGCCGCGGCGCGGATCTTGTCCAGCGCCTCTTTCAGCGTTGGCACGCCGATCCAGTTCACTTCGGTGCCGAACGTCAGCGCCGCGCGCACCCCGTGGATGTGGCCGTCGGTCAGCCCGGGAATGACGGTACGGCCGCCGAGGTCGATGACGCGCGTATGGGCGTCGGCCAGCGCCTTCATCGCCGTCGAGTTGCCGGTCGCGAGCACGCGTCCATGGCCGATCGCGATCGCCTCCTGGACCGTGAAATCCTTGTCGACGGTCAACACCTTGCCGTTGAACAGAACGGTATTAGCCGTTTCGGCCAATGCGGCGCCGGTGGATAAGAGCAGCAATCCCGCAACGCACACTCCAAGACCACGATGACGCATCTGCTCCTCCCCAATGTTATCGATCGATGGCGCGGAGCCAGGCGTCGCGCTACGTCGATCTTCGTTGTTGGATTTGTCGGACTTTCCGGCGTTGCTTGTCAAACCGAGAAGGGCGCAACGGAGCGCGGTTCGCTGGCGCGCGACCTATCCCGCACGACGTTTGCTTCAAGCCGGGGTGGACAACCGGCTGCGGCCGGTGGGCACGTCAGCCTTCACTCTGCATACGACGATATTTCGATCAGGCTGCCGTCGGGATCGCGGCAATAGACCGAGCGCAAAGTTCCCCGCGCGCCTTGCTTGGCAACCGGGCCTTCCTCGATGGCAACGCCATTGGCTGCAAGATGCGCCACCACCTCGTCCGGCGTGCTGGTGGTGAGAAAGCAGAGGTCGTCGCTGCCGGCCATCTCATGGTCGGCGGTGAACCAGTCGACCTTGTCCGCGTCCTTCGGTCGCACGTTGATCTTCTGGTTGCCGAACACGAGCGAGGTGCGTTTCGCCTTGCCCTGGCCGGGATCGAACACGACGACCTCCATGCCCAGGATCTTTTGGTACCATTCCGTGGTGCGGGCAACGTCGCTGACATTGATGACGAGGTGATCGAGCGCGTGGACCTTGACCGGCATCGCTTATCCCTTTTCATAAAGCTGCAGAACTCGTCGGAGCCGCCGGCGCCTGTTATAACGGCAGGCCTCTCGGCATCAACGATAACGATAAGATTCGGGGAAACGCATGATCTCACGTCGCCGCGCGATTGGCCTGATCGCTTCCGCTGTTCCGGCCACCGCGTTCATCCGCAGCGCCTCCGCGCTCGATTATCCGACCCGCCCGATCCGCTTCGTGGTCGGCTATCCGCCAGGCGGTGCCACCGATATCCTGGCGCGGCTGATCGGGCAGCGCCTGTCGGAAAGCATGGGCCAGCAATTCGTGGTCGAGAACAAGCCGGGCGCCGGCAACAATATCGGCACCGAGGCGGTGGTGAACGCCGCCCCCGACGGCTACACGATTCTCCTGGTCAATCCCGCGAACTACATCAACACCACGCTTTACGCCAATCTCAAGTTCAACTTCGTCCGCGACATCGCGCCGATCGCCTCGTTCAACCGGGTGCCGAATGTCATGACGGTCAACAAGGACGTGCCGGCCAACAATGTGGCCGAATTCATCGCCTATCTGAAGGCCAATCCGGGCAAGGTGAACATGGCCTCCTCGGGCAACGGCACCTCGGTGCACCTGTCGGGCGAGATGTTCATGGCGATGACCGGCACCAAGATGCAGCACGTGCCGTATCGCGGCGCGGCGCCGGCGATCACCGATATGCTCGGCGGCCAGGTGCAGATCATGTTCGACAACATGCCCTCGATCATCCAGCACATCCGCGCCGGTTCGCTGCGGGCGCTTGGCGTGACGACCGCGGAGCGTTCACCGCAGCTGCCGGACGTGCAGGCGATTGCCGAGACCGTGCCGGGCTATGAGGCGAGTGCGCTGTTCGGGGTTGGCGCGCCGAAGAACACGCCGAAAGAGATCGTCGAATTGCTCAACAAGCAGGTCAACACCATCCTGGCCGAACCGGGGATCAGGAAGAGCTTGGTCGAGCTCGGTGGCGAGCCGCTGATCCAGTCGCCGGAGGCGTTCGGCGCGATGGTGGCGGCGGAGACCGAGAAGTGGAAAAAGGTGGTCGAGTTTGCTGGGCTGAAGGTGGAATAGGGCGGCGCGAGAATGTCGTTTTTTAACCATGGGACTGTGCTGTAAGACACCGGCAACGGAGGAGGCAGGAACCATGCGTCGGATCGTATTGATGGCCGCGACTTTGGTTGGGGCGGGCTTGATGGGCGGGGTCGGCTCGACGCCGGCCGCGGCCTATGAATATCCCTGGTGTGTGCAGGGCCGTGGCGTCGGCTATCCCGGCGACTGCTCCTACCAGACCTATGCGCAGTGCCAGGCCAGCGCCTCTGGCCGTTTGGTCTCCTGCGGCATCAATCCAGTGGTCGCGTTTGCGCGCGCTCGCCAGGGCCTGCCGGTCTACATCGATGAGCCGTTCCCTGCGCCGCGCCGTCGTTACCATCGTGAGCGTCAATACTACTGAGCGCGCCATTACTGAGCCCTCCGGGGCGCTGGCTCCGGCCGGGCGGTATTCGAACGGCCTTGCATTCGCTTTGCGAGCCGATATACTTTGTATCGCAAAGTTCGAGTTGATCCGGTTCGGCTCGTTCGGGGTATGAGATGCAGGATCTCGACAAGGCGCTCGCCGACATCATCGCGATTCGCAGCCAGCTCGCTGCCGGAACGGCCTTTCGCGGTTATGGTCCCGCGACCATGGCGGCGACGTCGGCGGTGGCGCTGGTCACCGTGCTGTTGCAGCACGCTTGGCTCGAAGATCCGACCGGCCAGCCGCTGACCTTCCTGTTGGGCTGGGCCGCCGCGGCCTTGGTCTCTTTGACAATGATCTGGGTCGAGATGCGGGCGCGCTCGCGCCGCCATCATTCCGGCCTTGCCGATGCGATGATCCACCAGGCGGTCGAACAGTTTCTGCCGGCCGGCATTGCCGGCGTATTGCTCGCGGTCTTGTTGTGGAAGTTCGCGCCGGAATCGTTGTGGACGCTGCCCGGGCTTTGGCAGGTGTTGACCTCGCTCGGCGTATTCGCCTCGGTCCGCTCATTGCCGCGCACGGTGGCGCTGGCGGGAGCCTGGTATTTTCTCGCCGGATTTGCCGTGCTCGTGTTTGCCAGCGCAACCCACACGCTGTCGCCCTGGACCATGGGCCTGCCCTTTGCGGTCGGTCAGGCGCTGATGGCGGCAATCCTGTATTTTGCGTCCGGAGAGTCCGATGTCGAAGACTGACAACAGCGCGCCGTTTTCCTATGACGGCCTCGATCGCGTGATCCACGAAAAGGCGCGGCTCGGGCTGCTCACCTCGCTGATCGCCCATCCGAAGGGACTGGCCTTTGCCGACTTGAAGCAGCTTTGCGGGCTCACCGACGGCAACCTCTCGCGGCATCTGCAGGTGCTGCAGGAGGCAGGCCTGGTCGAAGTGACAAAAGGGTATGAGGGCAACCGTCCGCACACCACCTGCCGCCTCACCAAGATCGGCCGCCGCCGCTTTCTCGACTATCTCGCCGTGCTCGAACGTCTGGTGCGCGACGCCGCGCATGCTGCGGGCAAGGAGCACGTCCACCTGCCGCATCTCGGCGCCGTGCCGAGCCGGGCTTGATGCTATTTTTTTGACCAGGAGCTTTATGATGCAAAGTCGTTTCCAGTCCAAACCTCAACCGAATGCGAGCGAGAAGCTCCATGTCGGCATCATCATGGACGGCAACGGCCGCTGGGCGACCCGGCGCGGCCTGTCGCGACTGCGCGGGCACGAGGCCGGGGTGGAGGCGATCCGTCGCGTGGTGGAGGCGGCTCCGGAGCAGGGCGTGGGAACGCTGACCCTCTATGCTTTTTCCAGCGACAATTGGCGCCGCCCGCGCGCCGAGGTCGCGGGGCTGATGACGTTGTTGCGGATCTATCTCGCCAACGAGGTCGAGGCGCTCGCGCGCAACGGTGTGCGGCTGACGGTGATCGGGCGCCGGGATCGCTTGCCTGACGGCATCGCGGCGGCGATCGCGCGGGCGGAAGCCGCGACCGCAAACGGCGAGACGCTGCATCTGCGCATTGCGGTGGATTATTCCGCACGCGACGCCATCCTCAACGCCGCACTGAAGGCCCGCGAGCTCGGCAATCTCAGCCGAGAAGGCTTCTCGGATCTGGTCACCGGCGAGGTCGGCCTGCGCGACGTCGACCTCATCATCCGCACCTCCGGCGAGCAGCGGCTCTCCGATTTCCTGCTCTGGGAGGGCGCCTATGCCGAGCTGCATTTCACGGCGCGGATGTGGCCCGACTTCGATGCGCAGGATCTGACGCAGGCGCTGGCCTCCTTCCATGGCCGCGAGCGCCGCTTCGGCGGACTCGAGGCGCTGCCGCTGGCGCCAGCACCGAGCCTGTGACATCGGAGCTGTGCTGCGGCTCTATCGCTTGCGGTCGCATGCGGCACAATCTTCCCGGGCATCGGGGAATCATCTACTGCTGCGTGCAGGAGCCGCAGAGACCCGTCGATGAGCCGCCAGCAGCGCCGTCCGCCCGGCAAGTTCGCCAAGCCCGCCGGTGCCCCGCGCCCCGATACGGCGGAGGCGTTGTGTGCCGCCGCCCTTCGCATGCTGCGGGCGGGGCAGGTGGTGGAGGCCGAGCAGGCCTGCCGTCGTGCGCTGACCGTGGATGCCGGCCATGCCGACGCGCTCAATGCAATGGGGCTGGTCTGCGCCGCGCTCGCACGCCATGAGCTTGCGATCGAATGGTTTGCCCGCGCCATCACTCAAAATCCGACCGTCGCCGACTATTTCATCAATCTCGGTCAGGTGCTGCGCGAGCGTGGGCGGTTGGACGAAGCCGTCAAATGCTTTGACCGCGCGCTGCAGCTCAAGCCGGATGTGCCGGAGAGCTGGGATGCTCTTGCCGGGGTGTTGCACCAGCAGGGCCGGCTCGATGAAGCCGCGCAGGCTTATGACCGCGCGTTGCAGCTTGTGCCGGATCGCGCCGAGATCTGGTTCCGGCTTGGCGAGCTGTTGAAGGCGCAGGAGCGCCAGCTTGAGGCGGCACTGAGCTTCGACGAGGCGCTGAAGTTCAAGCCTGATGATCTCGAGGCCGCCAACAATGCGGGGCTGATCTACTTCAATACCGAGCGTTACGAGGAGGCGATCGCCCGGTTCGACCGGTCGCTGCGGCTGAAGGCGGATCAACCCGGCGTGCTTTGCCTCAAGACCATCTCGCTGCGGCGATTGCGGCGCTACGAGGAGGCGTTCGAGGCCGGCAAGCGCGCCCATGCGCTGGCGCCGCACGATCCTGACATCGCCAACAGCTTCGGCTGCGTGCTGCAGAATCTTGGCCGCTACGATGAAGCGGTGGCGGTGTTCGACAAGGCTATCGCCATCAGGCCGGATTTTGCGGATTTTCACAACCATCGCGGCACATCGCTGGCGGAATTGCATCGCTTCGAGGAGGCGTTTGCGAGCTTTGAGCGCGCGATCGCGCTGAAGCCGGATCTGGCCGACGCGCATTGGAACGCGGCGCTGTTCCGCCTCTTGGTCGGCGATTTCACGCACGGCTGGGCGGCACGCGAATGGGGCCGCAAGTGCCGCGCGGTCGGTTTCGTCGATCGCACGTTCGACGCCCCGTTGTGGCTCGCGGATGCGCCGCTCGCCGGCAAGACCATCCTGCTCCACAGCGACGAGGGTCTCGGCGATACCATCCAGTTCTGCCGCTACGCGACCATGGTCGCCGAGCAAGGTGCGCGCGTGCTGCTGGAGGTCGATGCCGTGCTGCAGCCGCTGCTCGCGGGTGTCGCCGGCGTGGCACAATGTCTCGCGCGTGGCCGCGATGCGGTGCCTGCGGTTGACTATCATTGTCCGCTGTCGAGCCTGCCGCTTGCTTTCGCGACGCGGCTCGAGACCATTCCGTCCGCGCCGTCCTATCTGCGTTTGCCGTCGGATGACCGCGTGCAGATCTGGCGCGACCGGCTCGGATCGCGCGACCGGCTGCGCGTCGGCCTGGTGTGGTGCGGCAACCCTGCCCATCTCAACGACCACAACCGCTCCATGCCACTGTCCGCGCTGGCGCCGCTGTGGGATGCGGATGCGCAATTCATCAGCCTGCAGAAGGAGCCACGTCCGGCGGACAGAACATTTCTGGCGACGCGAGGGGACATCCTCGATCCGACCGCCGAGGTCGGCGACTTTGTCGACACCGCGGCGCTGATCTCCTGCCTCGATCTCGTCATCACCGTCGACACCAGCGTTGCCCATCTTTCGGGCGCCCTCGGTAAGCCGACCTGGATCATGCTGCCGTTTACGCCGGATTATCGCTGGCTTTTGAACCGCGACGACAGCCCCTGGTATCCAAGCGTGCGGCTGTTCCGGCAGGATGCAAGCCGCGATTACGCGCGTGTGGTCACGCGCGTGCGCGCCGCCTTGGACGACATAACCAAAACTTGATCCCGTGCCGGCGAATGCCCGGCCGCCCTGTTTGAGCTGCGTCAACGGGTTTACCTCCGCCTGTGGCACACGACCTTAAGTGTTCTGAAATGCAGAGGCGTGGTGCATGGATCAACAGGAAATTCAGCGTTCCGGTCCTCCGGTCGCGACCGCGCCCCAGCTGCATCCGGCTGTGCCAGCGGGAACCGAGGTGCTGCCTGTACCCGCGCATGTCGTCCGTCGGAAGCGGCGCGCATGGCCGTTTCTGCTGCTGCTGGTCGCCCTCGGTGCCGCCGGCGGTGGCGGCTATCTCTGGTGGCAGCACACGCATCCGCCGTTGCCAGTCGGCATCAGCTTCGGCAATGGCCGCATCGAGGCCGATGAGATCGACATTGCCACCAAATATGCCGGGCGTGTCTCCGAGCTGCTCGCCGACATCGGCGATATGGTGACGCCGGCGCAGGTCGTGGCGCGGATGGACACCAAAGAGCTGCAACAGTCGCTGTCGAAAGCCGAGGCGCAGGAGCAGCAGGCGCAACACGTGGTCGACCAGGCGCGCGCCAGCCTCACGCAATCGCAGACCCAGAAGACGCTGGCGGAGCAGGAGATGCAACGCACGCGGGCGCTGCTGCAGAACGGCTGGACGACGAAGGAGACGGCCGACCAGCGTCAGCAGATCCTTGATGCCGCGACTGCAGGTTTTGCTGGCGCAACGGCCAAAGTGTCGGAAGCCGAGCGCGCGCTGGAAGCGGCCCGCCATGATGTGGCGCTCTACCTGGTGCAGATCGCCGACAATTCGCTGGTGGCGCCGAAAGCCGGCCGCATCCAGTATCGGCTCGCCAATATCGGCGAGGTGCTGGCTGCAGGCGGCAAGGTCTTCACCATGCTCGACATCGGCTACGTCTATATGGACATCTTTCTGCCGACCGAGCAGGTCGGCAAGATCAAGGTCGGCACCGAGGCCCGCATCGTGCTCGACGCTTATCCTGATCGTCCTATTCCCGCCCAGGTCTCCTTCGTCGCAAGCGAGGCGCAATTCACGCCGAAGACGGTGGAGACCCAGAGCGAACGCGACAAGCTGATGTTCCGCATCCGCGTCCGCGTCGACCCGGAGCCATTGGCTGCACATGCAGATGCCGTGAGAAGCGGGCTTCCCGGCGTCGCCTATGTCCGTTGGAAACCGGACGTCACCTGGCCCGCCAGCCTGCAAGTGTCGCCATGAGCGATGCCGCGCCTCCGGTCGCGGTGATCAGGAATGTTACGCAGCGCTATCGCGACGTCACCGCCCTCGCCGATATCTCGATCGAATTGCCGTCCGGTTGCGTCGTCGGATTGATCGGCCCCGACGGGGTCGGCAAATCGTCGCTGCTGTCGATTTTGGCCGGCGCCCGCGCAATTCAGGACGGGCAGGTCATGGTGCTTGGCGCCGACATGGCGGATCGTCGGGCGCGATCCAGGGTTTGCCCGCGCATCGCCTACATGCCGCAGGGGCTCGGCAAGAATCTCTATCCCGACCTCAGCGTCCGCGAAAATATCGAGTTCTTTGCTCGCCTGTTCGGCCAATCCAGGGACGAGCGCGAATGGCGCATCGCCGAGCTTCTCGAGAGCACGGGACTGGCGGATTTTGCAGACCGTCCGGCGAAGAAGTTGTCCGGCGGCATGAAGCAGAAGCTCGGCCTGTGCTGCTCGCTGATCCACGACCCCGATCTGCTGATTCTCGATGAACCGACCACCGGGGTCGATCCGCTGTCGCGACGCCAATTCTGGGACCTTATCGACCGGCTGCGCGCGCGTAGCGCGGGCAAGATGAGCGTCGTCGTCGCGACGGCCTATATGGAGGAGGCCGAGCGCTTCGATTGGCTGATCGCCATGAATGATGGTCGCATTCTCGCCACCGGCTCGCCGGCCGAGCTCAGAGTGCAGACCGGCGCCACCTCGATCGAGGATGCGTTCGTCGCGCTGTTGCCGCTGGCTGCGGACCAGGATCAGGCGGAGATGCCGGCACGCACCGTGCTCGATGGCAGCCACGAGCCGGTGATCATCGCGCGTGAGCTGACCCGCCAGTTCGGCGATTTCACCGCCGTGGATCGCGTCAGTTTCTCGATCCGCAAGGGCGAGATCTTCGGCTTCGTCGGCTCCAATGGTTGCGGCAAGACCACCACCATGAAGATGCTCACCGGTCTCCTGCCGCCGAGCGACGGCGAAGCGCTGATCTTCGGTCGCACCATGGAGGCCGGCAATTACGAATCCCGCCGCCGCGTCGGCTACATGTCGCAATCCTTCTCGCTCTATGGCGAGCTGACCGTGCGGCAAAATCTCGTGTTGCACGCCAGGCTTTTTCACCTGCCGCCCGATCAGGCCGACAAGCGCATCGCCGAGCTGGTCGAGCGCTGTGATCTCGCCGATCATATCGATGGCCTCGCCTCCGACCTGCCGCTCGGCATCCGCCAGCGGCTTTCGCTTGCGGTTGCGATCGTTCACAAGCCCGATCTGTTGATCCTCGACGAGCCCACGTCGGGCGTCGACCCTGTCGCGCGCAATCAGTTCTGGCGGCTGCTGATCGAGCTCTCCCGCAACGACGGCATGACGATCTTTGTCTCCACCCACTTCATGAACGAGGCCGCGCGCTGCGACCGCCTGTCGTTGATGCATGACGGGCGCGTGCTCGCGACCGATACGCCGGACGGACTGATCAAGGCCAAGAATGCGCGATCGCTCGAACAGGCCTTCATCGCTTTTCTGGAGCAGGACGCCGGTGTCGACGACGGCGCACCGGTGACGCTGACGCAGGCCGATCCGAACCGGGCCGCTCTGCCGAGAGCAGACGAGGATGGCCAGCGCGCGCTGTTCAGCTCGCGGCGTCTGCTCGCCTACACGATCCGTGAGGGGCTCGAGCTCATCCGCGATCCGATCCGGCTGCTGTTTGCGCTGTTCGGCACCGCATTCCTGATGATCGTGATCGGCTTCGGCATCTCGACCGACGTCAATAACCTGACCTTTGCGGCGCTCGACCACGACCAGACGCCGGAGAGCCGTGCCTACCTCGCCGAGCTGCGCGGGTCGCGCTATTTCACGGAAAGACCGCCGCTTGCTGATTACGCGGATCTGGAGCGGCGGATGAAGAACGGCGACATCAAGGCCTCGATCGAGATCCCGCCGAATTTCGGTATGGACATCAAGCGCGGCCGTCCCGCTTTCGTCTCCGCCTGGATCGATGGTTCGATGCCGTTCCGCGCCGAGACCATCCGCGGCTATCTCGAGGGAACGCATATCCTCTATTTGTCCGACCCCGCCGTGAAGACCACGCAGGCTTCCGCGGCCTCGGCAGCCGACATCGCGATCCGCTTCAAGTACAATCAGTCGTTCGACAGCATCTACGCGATGGTGCCGACCACGATCGCGCTGATGCTGGCGCTGTTTCCGGCGATCCTGATGGCGCTGGCTGTGGTCCGGGAGAAGGAGCTCGGCTCCATCACCAATCTCTATGTCACGCCCGTGACCCGGCTCGAATTCCTGCTCGGCAAGCAACTGCCCTATGTCGCGGTCGCCCTGGTCAATTTCGCGGTCATGTTCGTGATGGCGCTGTGGCTGTTTCGCGTGTCCTTCAAGGGCAGCATGTTGCCGCTGCTCCTGGGCACGGTGGTCTATGTCTTCACGACCACCGGGTATGGCATGCTGATCTCGACCTTCTGCCGCACCCAGATCGCGGCGCTGTTCGGCACCGCGATTCTGACGGTGCTGCCGGCGACGCAGTTTTCCGGCATGATGGTCCCCGTGTCGTCGCTGTCGGGCTTCGCCCAGCTGATCGGCATGGGCTTTCCGATGACCTATTTCCGTCCAATCACCGTCGGCACCTTTACCAAAGGTCTCGGCTTTGCCGATCTCGGGCCATACGTCCTGATGCTGCTCGCGTTCATTCCCGTGCTGACGACGCTCAGTCTCGTTCTGTTGCCGAAGCAGGAGCAGTGAGGGGTCATGCGCTCGCTGTCCAACATCTTCTGGCTCGGGACCAAGGAATTGCGCAGCCTGTTCGGCGACGTCGTGCTGATCGGGCTGGTGATCTATTCGTTTACCGTCGCGGTGATCAGCCAGGCGCAGAGCAATTCGCAGGAGCTCTATCACGCCTCGATCGCCGTGGTCGACGAGGACAGTTCCGAACTGTCGCGCCGCATCATCGGCGCGTTCCTGCTGCCCTACTTCCAGCCGCCGGTGCACATCACGCAAGCTCAGATCGAGCCGGTGATGAACAGCGGCAGATTCACCTTCGTGCTCGACATTCCGCCGAACTTCGAGCGCGACGTCCTGGCCGGTCATCGGCCGGCTCTGCAGGTCAATGTGGACGCCACTGCAATGGTGCAGGCGGGTCTTGGCTCGGGCTACATCCTGCAGATCATCGATACTGAGATCGACTGGTTCCTGGCGCGGGCGCAGACCACGCCCTTGTCGCCGGTCAATCTGGTGACGCGGATCGCGTTCAACCCGAACGTGACGACGTCCTGGTTCGAGAGCGTGATGGGCATCATCAGCAGCGTCACCATGCTCGCGATCATCCTGGCGGGCGCGGCGCTGGTGCGCGAGCGCGAACATGGCACGATGGAGCATCTTCTCGTCATGCCGCTCTCACCATTCGAGATCGCGATGTCCAAGATCTGGGCCAATGGGCTGGTCATTGCGGCTGCTGTCGTGATCGCGCTTTATCTGGTGGTGCAGCTCGTCCTTGGCGTGCCGATCGCGGGCTCGATTCCGTTGTTCATGGTCGGCGTCGTGCTTTACCTGTTCTTCGGCACCGCGGTCGGCCTGTTTCTCGGCACCATCGCACGCTCGATGCCGCAGCTCGGGCTGCTCTACATCCTGGTCGCGGTGCCCATGAACATGCTGTCGGGCGGTGCCACGCCGGTCGAAGCTCAGCCGCAATGGCTGTCCACGATCATGAAAGCTTCGCCCTCGACCCACTTCGTATCGGTCGCGCAAGCGATCCTCTATCGCGGCGCAGGGTTCGACGTGGTGTGGCCGCATTTCATCGCGATCGCCGGCATCGGCGCGCTGTTTCTGACCCTGACGATCTGGCGTTTCCGCGCCGCGGTCACCGCCACCGGAGCGTAGCCGAAAGGAGACAGCTTTCGGCCCATCGTTGAACAGGGTTTCGGAAAGCTTAATCCTGCAGGGGCGCCAGACCGGGCGCGTGTGCATCCCGGCCGTGCCGCCTGCACGCGCGCCGGCAACGGTTCGCCAACCATCGCATCGGCTGGTCCGGGGCGCTAACGATTTCGAAAATCGCGCTGGTGCACCGTCAGCCTGTCCTGAGGGGGACAGAGTGGGGAGATTGAGCATGACGATGAATGGGGAAGCCGTCCTGGAAAACGTGCGTCGTTATCGCACCATCGCATCCTTGTATCGGCAGACCGCCGCCTTCCGTCCGCATCAGCGCTGGTCACTGCTGGAGCAGGCGGAGGAATGGGAAAACCGCGCGGTGGTCGAGCTCGAGGGCTATTTCGCTGCCCGCAATGCCGCAAGCGAACGCGCCGCTCCGCGTCCGGCCTATCATGCGCCGCGCTGGGAGATGGCTGCGGCCGCGTAAGCCGCAGCAGTTGCGCATCGCGCACCCGACGATCGCGATGCGGACTTGACAGTCCGCCTTCGCCGGTCCCTTTTGCCGCAGAGGGCTTGCGCGCGGGGACTCGTTATGGTGTCGACCTCGGATTTCCGATCTCAATCGATTGCCACGATGATCACGCGCAGGACCGTGTTGGGCGGCGGTCTTGCCATTCTTGCCACCGCGCAATCCCTGCACGCCGAGCCTGCCGACCAATTCCGCGTAGAGTCCGCCGAGGGTGCAATCGTTTCGGCCCACTATGCCGCAAACGGCACGGCGAAACGGCCGAGCGTCCTGGTTCTGCACGGTGCGCGGGGTGTCGAATTGAGGCAACGTGCCTACGAACGCTATGCCGACGCCCTGACGGCAGCGGGCATCGACGCCTATCTGGTGCGCTACTACAGCCCGGTCGACGACCAGGCAATGGCGCCGACCAGCACGCGGGAAGCTCGCCTCGCGCATGAGGACGCGCGGTTTGGTGCCTGGGCCGAACGGGTCTCGGCGGTCGCTTCCGCGGTGCTGGCGCGCGCCGATAGTTCCGGCCGGCTTGGTCTGCTCGGATTCTCGCTTGGTGGATTCGTCGCTGCCGCGACGGCCGCGCGCGATGACCGTGTTGCTGCGCTCGCCGTGCTCTACGGTGGCATGCCCGACCAGATCGCGACGAGCGTGAAGCATCTGCCGCCGTTGCTCGAGCTGCATGGCGACGCCGATCGCAATGTCTCGATCGCGCGAGGAGAGGCGCTGGTTCGCCTCGCCAAGACCGTCGGCGCCCCGGCCGAGCTCGTCACCTATCCCGGCAAGCCTCACGGGTTCGATTTTGCCGAGAACGATCCTGCGTCGGCGGATGCCGTGGCGCGCGTCGTCGGGTTCTTTCGGGAGCGGTTGCCGGCGGCTTGAGCAGATGCGCGGCCGAAGCCGCGCAGATCGTGCGCATGCTGCAGTCAGATTGCGCAGAACGTCTTCACCTCGCAGTATGGCATTGCCCCATGCGACAAGCGTGATTGACATCGAGGCGCGGTCCCGCTGACCTGCGCACCGTCGGCAGCCGAGGGCGCAAACGCGATGGACAAGGCAGATCTCATTTTGACCAATGGCCGCATCTTTTGCGGCCTGCACGACGGCTTTGCCGAGGCACTCGCCATCGGTGGCGGACGCGTGCTCGCGACCGGCAAGGCCTCCGATATCGAAGGCCTCAGAGGTGGCGCCACGCGCACGATCGATCTCGGTGGCCGCCTCGCGGTGCCCGGGTTGAACGATGCGCATATGCATCTGTTGCCCTATGGGCTCTACATGGCCGAGATCAATCTGCGTCCCGAAGCCGGGGCGCGGAGCGTGAGCGAGATCCTGCGCCGGATCGCGGACAAGGCAAAGACCGCGGCGCCCGGCGAATGGATCCTCGGCCGCGGCTACGATCACAATGAGCTTGCCGAAAAGCGCCATCCGACCGCCGCCGAGCTCGACCGGGTCGCGCCCAATAATCCGGTCTACATCAAGCGCACCTGCGGGCACGTCGCGATTGCGAACACGCTGGCTCTGCGCGAGGCCGGCATCGGCCACAACACGCCGAATCCGGACGGCGGCCTGATCGAGCGGCGCGACAACCAGCTCACTGGACTGCTCGCCGAGCGCGCGATGCGGCTGATCGTCGATGTCGCGCCGAAGCCGACGCGTGCCGAGCTGAAGGCGGCGATCGATCGCGCCAGCCGCTTCATGCTGTCGCAGGGGTTCACCAGCGTGATGGATGCGGCGGTCGGCATGTCCGCCGGCATGGAGGAGATCGCGGCCTACGAAGCCTTGGCCGCCGCGGATGAATTGCCGATCAAGGTCTGGGCCTGCCTCTATGGCAATCCCGATGGCATCGCCGACAAGGCCTATGAGGGCGGCTACCGCTTCGGCCGCCGCACCGGCCTGTTGCGCTATGGCGCGATGAAGGTGTTCGGCGACGGCAGCGCCGGCGGCCTCACGGCGGCGATGAGCGAGCCCTATCTGGTTGGCGAGCCGGACAATCGCGGCATCTTCTGCTTCTCGGACAAGGAGATGCATCAGTACCTCTCGCATTATCATGCGCAAGGCTACCAGCTCGCGATCCATGCGATCGGCGATGCCGCGATCGAGCAGGTGCTGAGCGGCATCGAGGAGGCCGGCACCAAAGACCAGCCGATCGAAGGTCGACGCCACCGCATCGAGCATTGCGGTTTCCTCTCTGACGGCCAGATCGCGCGCATGGCGAAAGCCGGCATCGAACCGGTGCCGCAGCCGATCTTCATGTATGAGTTCGGCGATCTTTACTTGCGCAATGTCGGCGACATCAGGACCGCCGCGGCCTATCCGATGCGCAAATGGCTCGACGCCGGCCTGCATCCGGCGGCGAGCTCGGATGCGCCGGTGTCCACCACTGATCCGTTCAAGAACCTGTTCACGATGACGACGCGGATGTCGAACCGGCATACGGTGCTGGGGCCGGATCAGGTGCTGAGCATGGTCGAGGCGCTGCATGCCTACACCTATTGCGGCGCCTACACCCAGTTTGCGGAATCTGACGTCGGCCGGCTGGTGCCGGGGCAGGCCGCTGACATCGCGGTGCTCAGCGATGATGTCTTTACGTGTGAGCCCGGCAGGCTGGAGCATGATGTGCGCTGTGATCTCACGCTGCTCAACGGCAAGGTGGTGTTCGACCGCGCCGGCGAGCTCGGCGCCGCCGCGGCGGAGTAGGGCGCTTGTAGCGGGATCATGCGCTCACGTTTTGGATCCCGGTGCATGCGCCTGCAGCTCATGCACCAGCACGCGCATGTTTTCCGAATAGTCCACCGGAACGGACACGAGATGCACGCCGCCGGCTGCGAAGGCGGCTTCGAGTGCAGGAGCCAAGCCGTCGGCGGTCTCGACGCGGCTGCCCTTCGCACCGTAGGCCTGCGCGTAAGCGACGAAATCCGGATTGCCGAAGGTCATGCCGAAATCGGGAAAGCCGTCGACGCCCTGCTTCCAGCGGATCATGCCGTAGGCATTATCCTGCAAAATCAGCACGACGAGGTTCACGCCGAGCCGGACCGCGGTCTCCAGCTCCTGCGAGTTCATCATGAAGCCGCCATCGCCGCATACCGCCATCACCCGCCGCTCCGGATGCAGGCACGCGGCCATGATCGCCGACGGCAGCCCGGCGCCCATGGTCGCAAGCGCATTGTCGAGCAGCAACGTATTGGCAACCCGGGTCCGGTAGTTGCGGGCGAACCAGATCTTGTACATGCCGTTGTCGAGGCAGACGATGCCGTCTTCCGGGATCACCTGGCGCACGTCATGCACGATCCGCTGCGGCGTCAGCGGGTAGCGGCTCTCCTCAGCGCGATCCTCGATGCGACGCAGGATCTCCGCGCGCAGGGACAGCAGCGCACCGGCGTTCGGCAGCTTGCCCTCCAGGCGATCGGCAAGGAGTGTCAGGCTCGGACCGACATCGCCGACGAGCTCGGCGTGCGGGAAGAACACTTCCTCGACGGTGGCCGGAAGATAACCGACATGGAGCACCGTCGGCCCGCCGGGACCCATCAGGAACGGCGGCTTCTCGACGGTGTCGTGACCGATAGCGATGATCAGGTCGGCCCGGTCGACGGCGTCGTGGACGTAGTCCCGCTCCGAGAGCGCGGCGGTGCCCATATAGAGTCCGGAGCCGCCGGCGACCGAGCCCTTGCCCATCTGGGTGTTGAAGAACGGAATCTGCAGGCGGCGGACGAAGTCCGCCAGCGCCGCGGCAAGACGCGGCCGGCTGGCGGCGGCGCCGAGCATGACAAGCGGCCGTTGCGCGCCTTTGATCAGCTCGGCCGCGCGATCGAGTGCGGCAGGCTGGGCAACCGGCATGTCGATCGGGTGCGGCGGAATCGGCGCCATGTCCGCGGTCTCGGCTCCGGCGATGTCCTCCGGCAATTCCAGATGCACCGGTCCCGGCCGTTCCTGCTGCGCGACGCGAAAGGCATCGCGCACGATCGAGGGAATGGTCGCCGGGCTGACGATCTGGCGCGCCATCTTGGTCAGCGGCGTCATGGTCGAGACCATGTCGACCACCTGAAACCGCGCCTGCTTGCGGCTCAGGATGCCCTTCTGTCCCGTGATCATCACCATCGGCATCGCGCCAAGCAGCGCATAGGCGGCGCCGGTGGTGAAGTTGAGCGCGCCCGGGCCGAGCGTCGCGAGGCAGACGCCAGGTTTGCCGGTGAGCCGGCCATGGGTGGCGGCCATGAAGGCCGCGGCCTGCTCGTGCCGGGTCAGCACCAGCTCGATGGGGGAGCGCCTGAGCGCCTCGACCACATCGAGGTTTTCCTCGCCGGGCACGCCGAAAATCCGTGTGACGCCCTCGTTCTGCAAGGCAGCGACCAGAAGCTCTGCACCGTCCATCGGCTTGACCTCTCGCGGTTGGTTCGGACGACGATCGGGACGAGGCGAACGCTCCGTCCGTCTCGCCTCAATCGACCGGATCGGGCCGGCCATCGCAACCTTTAATTCCACCCTCGCGCGGTCTTGATGAGTCCAGGTGATGCATACTGGTGCGGTCTCGCGGAGCTGCTGCGCCCGAGGCGAGCCAAACTCATTTCTTCAGGCTTGCCCACACGCCGCCGAGAATGAGGGTGCCGCCGATGAGGTGGATCAGCGTCGGCGGCTCGCCGAGGATGGCCCACGATAAGAGCGCGCCGGCGATCGGGCCGAGATAGAGCACGATGGAGGCCCGCACCGAGCCGAAGCGGGTGCCGAGATAGGCAAACCCGGCATAGGCGAATAGGCCGGGCACGAGGCCGGCGAAGAGATAGGCGCCAAGCGCCCGCGAGGTGAACGCGGATTGAGGTGCACGCCAGATCTCCGCGATTGCGATGGGAAGCGTGAACAATGCACCGGCGGCGGCAAAGGCCGCGATGCGGGCCAGAAGCGTCGCGCTGGTGGCGACCCTTGACTGCACAAGCGTGTAGCCCGACCAGCCGAGCATGGCCACGACCACCAGCAGATCGCCGGATGCCGTGCGCAGCTCGACGAAGGTGCGAAGATGCCCTTTCGATACGACCAGCAGCGCACCAAGCAGGGCCAGAGCCATGCCGAGGAGTTGCAGCCCGCCGATCCGCTCCAGGCCGAAGATCCGTGAGAGCAGCAGTACGACGATGGGCGACAGCGACATGATCAGGGCGATATTGATCGCCGTCGTGGTGATGCCGGCGATGTAGACCGGACCCCCGCACAGGAACATGCCGAGGAAGCCGGCGGCCAGGATCGGCAGTACGTTGCCTCGCAGCGGCAGACGCCCGCTGCGGACCTCGGCGATCGCCAATGGCGCAAGGCCCGCTGCAATGATGGTCCAGCGAAAGAATGCCAGCGTGAACGGCGGCACCGCGCCAGCCAGTCCACGGGCCAGGATCATGTTGGTGACCTGGGCGGTGGCGACGAGCACGAAGCCGAGCATGGCGAGCAGGCTGGCGCGGAGATCGCTCTCGGCCGTCTTCGACTGGCTGGCATCACCTCTTGCGGGCATCATACAAGTCCGAGCGGCGTCAGCGCATCCCGGCCATGCTGTCCGGGGCAAAGCCGGTCGGCAGACCATCGATGCTTTTTGCGTTTTTCAGCCCCCAATATTTGCGCAGATTGTCGAGCCCCTGCGCCGTCCAGTAGCGAACCAGGCTGCCGCGTTCCTCCTTGTAGTCGAACAGCGGCACGCCCATGCCGCACGATGTCTGCACGAGCTCCACGGCAAGACGCACGATCTGCCGCGCGCCCGGCATCTCCTCGAAATGCGGGAGCAGCGCGTCATAAGCCTCTGTCCCGCGCATCAGCGACTGACCCTGGCCGTACAGGCGCAGGATGACCGGAGGGCCTTCGAAGGCGCAGAACATGATGGTCAGCCGCTTGTCGTCGGAGGCCGTCAAGTGGGCGCGGGTCTCGCTGCCGCTGCCGGTGCAATCGAGATACGCGACGTCGTTGTCGCCGAGCACGCGAAGCGAGGACAGCCCCTTGGGCGAGACGTTGATGCGCCCGGTCGACGGGGCGCTTGCGACGAAGAAGATCTTCTGCCGTTCGATGAAAGACCTGTGTTCCGGTTCGATCTTCGTAAATTGCTTGCCCATGCCGATCCTCCCTTCCCTCCGGGATCACTGAGCGTATCATTGAACGAATGCCGGTTTAATATTGCTGCCTATCCTAGTATCTCCTGCACCATGAAGGGACAGGTCCCCGAAAGCCAGGCTCTCTCCCTGGGAGCATTCCTGCGCTCGCTGCGAGAGCGCCAGGATCCAGCCGCTCACGGCCTCGTTGGCGGACGCCGGCGCACGTCCGGCCTCCGACGCGAGGAACTGGCGCAGCTCTGCGGATTGAGCGCGACCTGGTACACCTGGATCGAGCAGGGCCGCGAGGTGTCCGTTTCGCCGGCGACGCTCGACCGCTTGGCGCGCGGATTGCGCCTGTCGCGGGCAGAGCGACATTATCTGTTCGAGCTCTCGGGCAAGCGCGATCCGGATCGCGCCGACGCCGGCGATGATCCGCCCGAGACAATGCTTGACTGCGTCGATCTGATCGATGGCCCGTCCTACGTCCTCGACCGCAGCTGGACGGCCCGCCGCTGGAATGCCAAGGCGGCTCGGCTGTTTGCGGGCTGGCTCGACGCCGGCGGCGAGCTCAATTTGCTGCGCTACATCTTCCTGCGGCCGGAGGCGCGCTCGCTCATCCTCGATTGGGCGATGCGGGCGCAGCGCGTCGTCGCCGAGTTTCGGGCCGCCACGACCAGCCATGTCGACGATATCGCGGTGCGAAGCCTCGTCGATGACCTCAATGCGGCAAGTCCCGATTTCGCGCGCTGCTGGGCCGCGCACACTGTGTTGGCGCGCGAAGGCGGCGAGCGCACGTTCAAACATCCGGCCGACGGCCTGCTCCATTATCAGCAGGTGTCGATGTCGTTCGCGGGCTGGCCGGACTTTCGACTGACGATCCTGATGCCGATGCTGGACAGACGGAAGTAGGCACCTCGGACTGAGCCTGTACCGGCATCCGAGACGCCGCCGGGTTTGAGGTCGATCAACGTCGATCAGTCCAAGTCGGGCGAGTATTACCTCCACAAGGCAGCAGACGCGATCTCGATCTCGCGTTCAGGAGGAGTTTCGATGCGGCACGCAGGCAGGGTTCTCAGTCTCGCCGTCAGCACGTTGGCGCTGACGATCATTGTTGCTGGTCCGGCGCCGGCTCAGCCGGGGCCGTCCGGTCCGGGATGGGGCCCCGGGATGATGATGGGGCCGGGCATGATGGGGCACGGCGGGTTCGGGTTCTTCTGCAATCCGCGCATGGCCGGCTTCGCCGAATGGCGGCTCAAGGAGATCGAGGAGGCCGTCAAGCCCAATGAGGCGCAGAAGGCGGCGCTCGAGGAGCTGAAGAGCGCGTCCGCGAAGGCTGCCGACCTCATTACCAAGGACTGTCCGACGGCGATCCCGCTCAAGCCCACGGAACGGTTGGATCTCGCCGAGAAACGACTCGAGACCATGCTGCAGGCCATTAAGGTGGTACGCCCGGCGTTTCAGGCCTTCTATGACGGGCTTGATGAGAAGCAGAAAGCCAGCCTGGATTCGGTCGGTCCGCGCAGATGGGGATGGCGCAACTGGCACTGGCCATGGGGCGCCGAGCAGTAAGGACGCTGCTGCCGAGCATGTCCTGCCGCATTCGGGCGGCGCCGCGTTGAAAGCGGTCAGGACGCGAGCGCCATCCGGAGCATGCGGGCGAGATCGGCACTGACATAGGGCTTGGTCAGCAGTAGCACGCCGGCATCGAGCCGGCCATGATGGACGATCGCGTTCTCGGTATAGCCGGACGTGTAGAGAACCTTCAGCCCGGGACGTCGCTTCAGCGCTTCGATCGCGAGCTGACGGCCATTCATGCCTCCGGGCATGATGATGTCGGTGAACAGCAGGTCGATGCGGACAGGGCCGTCGATCAAGGCCAAAGCCTCGTCGGCCTTGCTCGCCGCGAGCGTGGTGTAGCCGAGCCGCTTGATCTGAGCCACGACGTAGTCGCGGACCAGTGCATCGTCCTCGACGATCAGGACCGTTTCGTCGCCGTGCGCGATGGTCGTGATCGCGGGGCCCGCGGCCAGCTCGGTGACATCGGCGCTGGCTTGCGGCAGGTACAGCTTGACCGTGGTGCCATGTCCCGGCTCGCTGTAGATCTTGACGTGGCCGTTGGACTGCTTGACGAAGCCGTAGACCATGCTCAGGCCAAGGCCCACGCCCTTGCCGACATCCTTGGTGGTGAAGAAGGGTTCGAACACCTTGTCGAGCAGGTTCGCAGGGATGCCTTCACCGGTGTCGCTCACCGCGATCATGACGTAGCTGCCGGGCGCGACTTCCGGATTCATGCGGACGTAGTCGTCGTCGAGCACGACGTTCCTGGTCTCCAAGGTCAGCTTGCCGCCACCAGGCATCGCGTCGCGCGCGTTGAAGGCGAGATTGAGAAGCGCGGTCGAGAGCTGGCTCGGATCGATCATCGCCGGCAGGATATCATCCGCCAGCATCGACTCGATTTCGATCTGCTCGCCCAGCGTCCGCCGCAACAGGCGCGCGGTATCGACGACGAGACCGTTGATGTCGACGCTGCGCGGTTGCAGCGGCTGGCGGCGGGCGAACGCCAGCAGATGACGGGTGAGATCGGCGCCGCGTGCGGCGGCGGAGCTGATCAGGTTGGTGATCTGCAGGAGATGCGGACGGTCCTTTACGGCCTCGGCGAGGATCTCGATGGTGCCGGTGATCACCGTCAGGATGTTGTTGAAGTCGTGCGCCACGCCGCCGGTGAGCTGGCCGACCGCTTCCATCTTCTGCGCCTGGCGCACCTGGGCCTCGGTCGCTTCGATCTCCTGGAAGCGTCGGATCATGGCTTCGGCGGTGCGACGCTGCTGCATCTCCTCCTCGAGCTGCGCATAGGCCTTCCGCAGCTGGGCGCGCGACGGCAGCACCAGGATGCGCGGCAGCAGCAACATCAGCGCTGCGGCGATTCCGACCGACATGAAAGCGAGGAAGCCCTTGGTCGCAGCTTCGAGGTCGTAGGCCGGCACCCAGATGGTGTAGACCTCGAGCAGGCGCGCGATGCCGCACACCGTGACGAAGACCGCGAAGGCCCAGAAGATGGCGCTGAACTGAATGTCACGGCGGCGCCAAACGAAGAAGGCCAGTACGAAGGCAATGGCGAAGAAGGCCGTGGACGTCAGGAGGTCGGAGACGGCGTTCAGCCAGATCAATTCCGGCCTCCACAGCAGGCATTCGCCATGCGGGCTGAGCGTCAACATGTCCGGAAGTCCCCAAAGCCACCAATCGGCACGCCTCTCGTCGCGGTCCGATCGGATCCCCGGGAACCTAATCATTCAAATTTCCATGGTGCGCACAAGCGCCTGTTAGTTGCAGGAGCATTCAACGGTGTTGGCGCACCGTGGATAGCTTGGCTGCGACCGCCGGCCGCAGGCGCTCCAAGGACCGACGTGGCTTGGGCATCTGAGACATAATAGGAGTGGCATCTATTAGGAGTGGTATCGGGATCAGTCAGGCTGCCCGCGCAGCCGATCCCTTCGCCCGAGAAGCCAGGAGCGTCGAAACGTCATGATCGATGTGCCGTCTCAGTCGGACTGATCGCTCAGTCCTCGGCGAACCACCAAAGTCTCCCGTGCCGGAATCAGACCCGCCGGCCCGCGTCCGATCTGGGTGAGATTGAACAGGGCCGAGATCAGAATGACGGGGAGCATCTCTCCCCGGGCGACGCCGATGGCAGCAAGAAAAGCAACCGCCTTCACGGATGCGACGATGGCGATGAGCTTTGACATCGGACAACTCGCGGGATGGATGTCAGTGTGGTGTCTCGCAGGCGGCAGCAGATGGCTCCGCTGTGTCATTTAGATAGGCCGGTTGCGCCGGCGGGATAATCCAGCTTTCCTTTGACGGACTGTTTCGCATTTCGATGCAATCGAGGACCCGTTCTCCTCGCCGCGTCGGTCGAAGGCACGCGAGCGGCCCTTCGGGCGATGGATGCCAGCGCCGTACGCGCGATCGGTCGCTGCGGCTGCGTTTGACGGCCGGAGCCCAATGGTCTCTCGATGAGAGGGCGCCGTCAGGCGCGATGTCGAGCGGGGCTTACATCCCCAAACGCTCCCTCTGGAGACGTGCGCGGTCCCTGGCAGCGTCTTTCAAGCCGCCCGGAATCTGGCTTCGTGTGAGCCCCATGTCCGACAGCTCACGGTCTGAAAGCCCTTCGAGGATGATCAGATTGAGTTCGTATTCGCGTTGCGCAATGCCCGCAGCAATCAGGCTGTTGACTGCCTTCAACAGCCGGCGCACCAATGATGCGATCGAACCATGACCTGCAAAAAGCCGTCTCGGCATCCGATAAGAAATGTTCAACATGCTTACGCTGACTACCGTGGTTCAAATCCACGCGTAGTATGCCGTGCGCCCGCACTGGACGCTTGGAGCTTTCCTTGAGAGAATCTTGAGACGCATCACTTCGGCGTGCGGCGCGCGTGAAGGGACGTGCGCCTTGGAGCCTCCAATTCGTGCTCGCGATCGCCGCGTCCAGCCACGGGTGGCTCAAAGCGGCAAGTCTGCATCAGGTGGGGTCGGAAGTCCTGAAAGGAGTGGCTGTGGCTGGTGAACGGGATCTCAAGGCGCTCCTGCGGGACATGAAGCCGGAGATGCAGGAGGGCGTTTTCGTCTTCTGCACGATCGCGCCTGGCCAGGAAATCCCGGCTGCGATCAATCCGCTGCTGATGTTCCGCGAACAGGAAGGAACAACGCTGGTGATGCGGCGCGAACAGGCGGAGAGAGCGGGGCTCAGCTCTCAATTTGCGTCACGGCTGATCACGTTGACGATCCATTCGTCGCTGAACGCGGTGGGTTTTCTCGCAGCGATCACGGCGCGACTGGCCGAGGCCGGCATCAGCGTCAATGCGGTCTCGGCCTTCTACCACGATCATCTGTTCGTGCCGGATCAGCGCGCCACTGAAGCCCTCCGCATCCTGAACAGCATGTCCGCGCCGGAGCCGCGTACTTCGGCGCGATGACCTATGACGCCCATTACCGGTGCGCCCAATCGTCATGGTCTCCGCGAATGAAGTCGGCAATGCGCTCGACCACGGGCTCTTCGATGCCGGCATAGCCGTGCTCCGAGAACGCGCCGCAGGGATCGGTGGCTACCGAGTGACCGTGGGTGAAGCTGCGGCTTTCCTTGCGCGCGGCCGGGATGAGTGCAAACAATGCCGCTGAGCCGGCCGGCGGGCTGATGGTGCAGTGGTCATTCTCATGCCAGACGACCAGCGTCGGCACCGTGATGCGCGAGGCATAGAGGTTGAAAGTCGGCTGATTGGCCGGCGCCAGCTGGGTGACTGACGATGTCAGGACCACGCCGGTGAGGCCCGATAAGACCGGCTGGAAGCCCGCCGCAGTCACCGCTGAAATGCTGCCATTGCTGGTGCCGACGACCCAGACCGGCTTGCCCCAGCGCGTGATGGCGGCGTTGATGAAGCCCTGCAGTTCGGCGGCATGCGCCGCGCTCAGGCGGTTGGCCTGGGTGAGGCCCGCCGGGTGGGCGGGCGTGGCATCGGCCATCATCACGTTGAGGCCGTCGCGCAAGAACAGATCAGCGGAGCGGATCAGGAAATTGCCGGTGGAATCGATGATGGTGCCGGTCGAATCGAGGCTGAGCAGGCCGTTGCCGCCCGTCAGCAGGATGACGCTGGCGCGCGCCTGCCGCGCCGGCCGGTCGAGCCGCACCGGCGGGGTCTTGACGATGAAGGTGGTATCGATCGTCACCGCTTCGGCGTCTGCAGCGCGCGCTGCCTGGGACGCGCCGCAGACAGCGAGCAGGCAGACACTGAAGCTCAAAGCGTATCGCGCAAATCGTGTCGTGAAACCGTAGGACATGTTTCGCTCCCAATAACCTCAAGGTGCAATTGGGTGATAGTGCACCCATGTGTCGCGGAAGTGAACGGCCATCCCGATCGATTTCTGTGCGGCCGTCGGATTGCCGGCAGCTCCAATCCGCATGGACGACGCGTATTTCGCATTCGCAAGCTGAGAACGGACAGTGCAGTGCACCTGCCACTCGGCGCTGCTTCGCGCTCGGCACCGTGAGCCGATGCCGCCTCCGATGAACCGATGTTCATGGAACGCCAGCTTTTTCAATCGGTTGGTCAGCGGGGCAACAGGAGGAGGACTGCCATGAAGAAAGTGATCATCGCTTTGTCCGCCGTCGCTCTGCTTTCCGCGACGCAGGCTGCGAGCGCCGCGAGCGCGTCCAAGACGCCTGGGCATGAAATGCAGGTGAAAGGCTCCAAGAAGGGCTATTCGGGCGCTTCGGGCTACGCACCGGGACGCGAGATGCAAGCGAAGGGTTCGAAAGCCGGCCACCACGGTGCGTCCGGATATGCACCGGGGCAGACAACCGGCGCGAACACGAACCGTACCCGCTGAGCAGCAAGGCCCGCCAGTACCCTCTGGCGGGCTCTCCTCCCAGCTGGAATGCAGGCAGCTCGAATTCGAACGAGCCGCGCCACGGCCAGCGAAAATGAGCTCCAATGTTTGCGATGCAGCCGTGACCCGGCAGTCGACACCGCGCGCAGCCCCCCGAATCCGTTGTTCCCGATAGCGTGGAGCCGCACGCGATGCTCCGGTGTTTGGTCTACCGACCCTAGCGATTGCTGCTGCGCGATCCCCGACGCGTTGAAATTTAATTGTAAAATTCGCCAAATATTCTAAAACTCAGAAACTGCATGACTGATCTATCGAGGAGACCAGAATGAGTGATCCCTATCGGCCTAAAGGCCTGACAAGCGCAGTCTGCTATCAGGATGCCAAGGGAGCCTTTCGTTGGCTTGAGGCGGCTTTTGGCTTCGAGCCCCTGTTCGTCATTCTCGATGCGGACGGCAACCTCGCCCATTCCGAGATGACCTTCGGGCATTCCGTGCTCATGGTCGGCAACGAATGGAGTGCCGATCACAAGAGCCCGAAATCGATCGGTGGCAACAACACGCAGACCGTCCATGTGCAGCTTGCGGAAGGCGAGGACATCGATGCGCATTGCGAGCGTGCTCGCCAGGCGGGCGCGGAGATCCTCCAGGAACCCGACACTCAATTCTACGGCGATCGCACCTATCGCGCCCGCGACCCGGAAGGCCATATCTGGACGTTCGGTGTCACCAAGACCAAAATGACGCCCGACGAGTGGGATCGCGCGAGCGGTCTCATCACCAAGAAGCGGCTCGATTGACCGCGCGCATCGACAAGACCCTGGCGGCGCTCGCCGATCCGCATCGGCGGCAGACGATCGAATTGTTGCGCCGCCGACCGCATCGCGCTGGCGAACTCGCCGACGCGCTCGGCCTGCCGGCGCCCGCCATGAGCCGGCATTTGCGCGAGCTGAAGCGAAGCGGCCTGGTCGAGGAGACGCATCCGGAGTTCGATGCGCGCGTTCGCATCTATGCGCTGAAGGATGGCGCGATGGCGGAGTTGAAGCGTTGGCTCGCTCAGACCGAAGCCATGTGGTCGGCGCAGCTGTCGAGCTTCAAGGCGCATGTCGAAAGACAGCGCAAATGAGCGCCGCGGTGATCGTATCGATCCGGGTCGATGCGACGCCGCTGCGTGCATTCGAGCTCTTCACCGAGCAAATCGCCGAATGGTGGCGCCCGAACCCGTTGTTTGCGCTGACGCCGCGCGGCGACGGCCAGCTTCGTTTCGAACCTGGCGAAGGCGGGCGGCTGGTGGCGATGCTCGCGAATGGAAAAGAATTCGAAGTCGGTCGCATCACGGTTTGGAAGCCGGGCGAAAGGCTCGCGCTCACCTGGCGGCAGGCGACGTTCGCGCCCGGCCAGTCGACGCAGCTTGAGGTGCGCTTCGAGGCGGTCGGTGCGCAGACGCGCGTGACGGTCGAGCATCGCGGCTGGGACGGCATCCCGAAGGACCACGTCGCGCGCCACGGCTTCGATCTCATGCTGTTCCAGCGGCGGCTGGCCGAGCATTGGCGCGTGCTGCTGACCGCCGTCGAGACCAGGGTACGCGCAGACGGCGCGTAGCAGGTGAGCGTCGATGGCACCGGCGGACGCATTTCGTTCGGGGTCTCGCAATGACCCGCATTGCAATAAGGGATCATTGCGTGCGCCTCACGTACCGTGGAACCACAGTGCTGGAGGCCGCCGCGCTACGACGGGTTTGTCATTTGTTAACCCTGTTCGGTCACAGTCCCGACGCTTGGGGAGCGACCGCATGAACCGCAACCATCGCCGGGCCTTGGCGAAACGGAAGGATCCGCTCAGTCTGGTCTGCGTTGCGGACGCCCATATGCGCGCGGGCCGCATGAAGCGTGCGGAAGAGATGAACCGGGAGGCGATCGCACTCGATCCACAGTGCTACGAGGCGCACAACAATCTCGGCCACGTCCTGCGCCATACCGGGCGCACGGCCGAAGCAGTCGGGCATTTCTCTCTCGCGTTCCAAATCAATCCGAACGTTGCCGTGGTCGCGTATAATCTCGCTATGGCGTTGTCCGAGCTCAATCGCTTTTCCGAGGCGTTACCATTCCATCGGCGGGCCGCAGCGCTTGATCCGTCAAGCGCCGATGCACACTCCACGCTCGCTTTCAGCCTCGGGCAACTCGCCGAACATGCCGAGGCCGAACAGCAATATCTGCGGGCGCTGCAGATCGATCCACTCCATTTCGGCGCCCGGATCAATCTTGGCCTTGCGCTGGTCGAGCAGGGCAGGATCGCCGAGGCCTACCAGCACGCGCAGGTGCTCGCCCAAGCCGACACCGCGCCCGGCTTCCCGCACAAGACCTTCGGCATCCTGCTGGCCCGCGTCGGCTGTCAGGACGGCGCAAGGCTATGCTTCGAGCGACATCTCGCCGCGCATCCGCAGGACAGGGACGAGATCGCGATGCTACTCGCCGCAGTCGGGGGCGCCTTGCCGGCGCGCGCCACGGACCAGCAGATCGTGCACCTCTACAATTCGCGTGCGGACGGGTGGGACAAGGGCGCGGCAGTCGACAACAGCTATCGCGGACACCAGCTTGTGGCGGCAGTCGTGACGGAGTGCAACCCGCATTCACTCGGCACGGTCATTGATGCGGGTTGCGGGACCGGCCTCGTCGGCGAGCTGCTGCGGCCGCGCGCGCAGCGCCTGATCGGCATCGACATGTCGGATGCAATGCTGGCGCAAGCCCGGGAGAAGAACTGCTATGATGATCTGCACTGCGGCGACCTGCTGAACTACATGGCCCGGCACCCCAGCAGCTGCGACGTGATCGCGAGCGCGGCGACGCTGGTCCATTTCGGCGAATTGAATGCCGTTTTCGCCGCCGCGCGGCAGTGCCTGCGCCCCGGCGGTGTATTCGTCTTCACGGTGTTTCCGAATGACGATGATGAAGACGCGGTTGCGATCGGAACGCTGAACGGCCTTGCGCAAGGCGGCTGCTTCCGGCATGGCGCCGCGTATGTCGCGCGGACCGCCGCGGCCAGCGGGTTGAGCGTGGAAGTGCTACGGCGTGAGGTGCACGAATACGCTCGCAAAGTAGCCATTCCCGGTATCGTTGTCGCACTGCGCTCGGGCAGTTAGCTCAACTCATGGTAGACAGTACGGGCGTACAGCCGGAAATTGGTTCGGTGCACCGGGGCTGCACCGAAGTTGATCGCATCCGGCGTCTACCGCAGAATGCCGGCGCTTCTGGAGACGACCTAAGTTAGTGCAACAAATACCTGATCCCAAAGCCGGAAGGGGCGCCCTCCTGTCCCAATGCAACTGCGACGAGCGATATTGGGACAACTAAGCGTTAGATCACTACTCCGGAAGAAACCGCCGATACAGCAACGCCCATGCTGAGATGAACCTTTCTGCTTCTCATCTTGACCTACGTCAGGACGCGTGAGGTAAAGGTCGTAGATGACGAGTATGGTCAGAGTTCTATCGCGAGCGTTTTCTGAGTCGTCTTATGGTACAAAACACGATCTGCTCAGACATCTGGTGCTGTGCTGCGCCGCTATATTGTTCGTATTGATGCTGGCGCTGACCTATGGGATAGATCTGAGCTCCGGCTTTTTCTAACCCTACTATTTTCCGCTTCGGGTAAGCGGCGATTCTCGGCTTTCAGCAAGCCCATGTCTGCCTCGGGCGAGTAGCCGTATCCGCCAAGCGGCCAGCCGGAGGCATTCCGCCGTCTTCGCCGCGAGTCCAGCGCACTCAGGTCGCCTCCGTTTGAGGAGCCTAGCTGGGTCAAGAAGCCGTAGGCGATTGCGCGATGGAAACATCAAGACGGCTATCTGAATGGGGACACATCCGGCCGGCCAGATAAACCCACATGGGGACCGAAGTCCAAAAAGGGCGACTCCGGCGAACATCTCGCAATTGTCGCTGTCCGCCGCTAGCCGACTGATAAGGTCGCGTTCGCCCGCATCCCTGCGCCGGCTGCTCGAGGGGCGCTCGCGTTCATCTAACGTTCGAAGCGCACCGGTCCAGAATGTCGTCAGGGATTTTTCGACCTGACCAAGCACTTGCGGCGCTGGAGAATGTGCTCCGAGGTTCTGAGGAACGAACTCAAATCAATCCAGTAGGTTGGGTTTCAGTACAGTGAGATGCTACAATTCCATACGTACAGTTCGAGTTGAGGTTCCATGACGGGCCTTCAAGCGCAGTTGGACAAGATCCGCTCGGATGCGGCAGAGTGCCTAATGTTGGGCCGTCTCGCTCCTGATGGGAAACGCGACGTGTTCATCCGCGTGGGGGAGCACCTGAACGCTCTCGCCTTGGAGCTCGAGAAAACCAGAGCAACGACCGCCAAGATTGCGACCGATGCCACCCCGCAAGCGGAGCCGGCAGATCCTGTTGCTCAGTCCCCGCAAGCAGACCCGGCAGATCCCGTTGCTGCGCCGAACGGGGCCGCGCGGGGGCGGCAAATCATAGCGTGGCTGTTGGTCATCCTTTTTGGCGCCCTCGCAGCTGGCTGGTTCGTGTGGGCAAACAAGTCGCCCGGGAACGACCGGCCACCAGTGACCTCACTAACCTCGCAGCCAAAGCCCGAGCCGGCGCCAGCGGCACAGGAAAATGCAGGACACGCCAGCCGTTCCTCAGGAGAAGACGGCGGAAGAGACGTATTGAGGGAACAGGTTGACGCGCTTGCGGCACGTTTAGATCGCCTCGAAAAAGACCTGGAGGGTCTCAAGGTCGCCCATAACGAATCCGCAGAACCGTCCAAAAAGGACGTCCCTTCCCAATCAGACGACCAGGCTACCGCCGCGACCAAACCCTCTGGTTCAGAGCAGAAGGCGTCCAAGCAAACGGAGAGCGTCCCGCTCATCGGCCCGCCCGGTTGCATGCAATTCCGCTCGTACGATCCGGCGTCTGGGACCTACACGGCTCTCAACGGTCGACGACGCCCCTGTCGTTAGCGGAGGGGGGCCCAAGCCTCGCAGGATCTCGGGGATTTATCAGTAAGCCGGTGCGCAAAGACGCCGACTATTTGTCGGCTGTCGAGCAGCAGCTTCGGCGGCCGTATCGGACCCAACCCCGGGAGCTTGCCCGTGCTCCGGGGATCATTCCCCTCGAAAGGCCCACGAGTAATAACGCAGCAGCGATGATGGCCATAGCCATACGTGATAGTGCCGCGGACAGGGCGACCGCCGAGTCCGTGCTCCAGGCTGTTTGTCGATGACTTTGATGTCACGCGCTCTTCCCGACGCGCAATCTGTTGAATGGCTGGCGCACCACAGCCGATGAAGATGGGCAACTCCTGCCTCGCCATGCCGCTATGTCAGAAATCGCGGAACGGATGATGGTGGCCCGTGAATAGCAACGTGTCTTCGGGTTAGCCTATTCGGCGGGGCAGCGGTGTCATGGCCGGCGCGCTCAGTGCGGACCGCCGCTCCTGGCTCGTGCACCGCCCTCGCTGTATGGTGCCCTGGACGGCACGTTCTCTCGAAATCTTGGTCAAGGAAATGAGATGCGACTGACAATTGCGGCTCACGACGATGCCGACAGCATCGTTGATCTCGTCAATCAGGCCTATCGCGGCGCCTCGTCCGGTGGATGGACGACGGAAGCCGATCTGATAGAGGGGCCTCGCGTCAACCGAGCCGTTGTCGCTGAGATGATCGAAAATGGACAGGCGACGGTCCTGCTCGCGCGAGATCAGGCCTCTAAACGGATCCAAGGATGCGTCGCGGTTCGCCCAATGGAAGACCACCAATGGTACCTGTCGATGCTGGCGGTCGGTCCGGCCTTTCAGACCGGCAGCCTTGGCAAATCGATCATGAGGGCCGCCGAAGCGTTCCTGGCTGAACGTGGCGCACGTTCCGTCAAGATTTCCGTCATCGACGTCCGTGACAGCCTGATCGCCTGGTATGAACGACGAGGCTATGAACGAACCGGAGACATCGAACCTTTCCCTTACGATGACCCGAGTGTCGGCGTGCCGCTGCGAGATGACCTCACCCTGATTACGCTCCGCAAATCATTGCGAATGTCGGACCCTGCCGAAACGAGACAGTGAAATGCGGGAAACCCGGTCCGGAGCTCAGGGCCCGGCGATGAGCGAAGGCACGGCATGTATCGGGACGGAAATATGGCGCACCCGACACGATTCGAACGTGTGACCTTTGCCTTCGGAGGGCAACGCTCTATCCAGCTGAGCTACGGGTGCAGCAGCCGTCCCTTTAGCTGATTGGCGCGGGATCGGCAACGGGCTTGGCGGGCGGCCTGACCAGCCGGGTTTGCCCCAAAAGGCGCGTTGGATATCGGTCCGCGCGGGGTGTTCCGTCGCTCCGGGCCTGCCTCCAGCGGGCGCGGGCTAGCTCCGGCGGCAGCGGCAGACCGCTTGTCCGTTACGCCGGCACGATGGTCTTGCCGATCGGCCACAGCGCGATGCCGGCAAGCTTCAGATGGGCCCACGCGAACGGGATGCCGATGATGGTGATCGCCAGCACCACCGCGGTGATCAGATGGCCCAGCGCCAGCCACCAGCCCGCCAGCACGAACCAGATGATGTTGCCGATCAGTCCCAGAGGACCGGTGCCGACGTCTTCCTCACCGGTCAATTCGCTGCGCCGCACGGCGCGGGAGCCGAATGGCAGCAGGGTATAGATGGCAATGTTGAAGGCGGCACGGGCCCAGGGCAGGCCGATGATGGTGATCGCCATCACCACGGCCGCGATCAGCCAGCCGAACGCCATATAGGCGCCACCGCACAGGATCCACAGGAGGTTCAGGAGAAGGGACATGGGCTGCATGGATCACCTGACTGATGGGGCGCACTGACCTGGACGGACGGCCCGCATTATAGCCCGGCGCAGGGCCTGAGCCTAGGCGGCAACCGGCCGCGGCGATCGTTGCGGGATTCGCGCAGGTCCCGGAAGCCGGGGCCGGCGGGGTCTCAGCCCACCGCCCTGATGTCGTCCTGCGGTTCGAACAGCTTGCGGAGCTCGGCCGACGGCCTGGGCGCGCTGAACAGAAAACCCTGCATCTCGGTGCAGCCGAGCTGGCGCAACAGCGCCTGCTGCTGGCCGGTCTCCACGCCCTCCGCGGTCGTCGTCATGTTGCTGGCCGCGGCGATGCCGACCACCGCCTGCACGATGGCCGAGGAGCCGCCGACACCGAGATCGTTGACGAAGCAGCGGTCGATCTTGATCTTGTCGAACGGGAACCGCTTGAGATAGCTCAGCGATGAATAGCCGGTGCCGAAATCGTCGAGCGCAATGCGCACGCCGATCGTGCGCAACTGATGCAGGATTTCAAGCGCGGTTTCGTCGTCGCGGATCAGCACGGCCTCAGTGATCTCGATCTCGAGCCGATGGGCCGCGAGTCCTGAGGCCGCGAGCGCGCCGGTGACGCGCAGCGCGAGGCTCTGCGATTTCAGCTGCACCGGCGAGACGTTGACGGCGATGCGGATATCGGAGGGCCAGCTGGCGGCCTCCGCACACGCGGTGCGCAGCACCCAGTCGCCGATTTCGTCGATCAGCCCGGTATCCTCGGCGAGCGGGATGAAGTCGAGCGGGGAAACCATGCCGCGCTGCGGATGACGCCAGCGCAGCAGCGCCTCGCAACCGGTCATCCTGTTGTCGCTGAGGTCTACCAATGGCTGATAGTGCAGTTCGAACTGGTTTTCGGCGAGCGCCCGGCGCAGGTCCTGCTCCAGCTGCAATTTCGCACGTGCGCTTTCGTCCATGGCCGGCTCGAAGAAGCGGAAGGTGCGCCGTCCGCCGGCCTTGGCCGCGTACATCGCGAGATCCGCGTTCTTGGTCAGTTGATCGCGGTCGGTGCCGTCACGTGGTGCGAGCGCAATGCCGATGCTGGCATCGGTCGACAGTTGATGGCCAAGGCAGTGCGCCGGCCGTCGGACGGCCTCGTAGATCCGCCTGACCACGGCCAGGACATCGTCGCGGTCCTCGATCGTGGTCAGCAGCACCGCGAATTCGTCGCCGCCGAGCCGTGCCACTAGGTCGCCGGAAGCGACACAGCTCGTGATCCGTTCGGCAACCGTCTTCAAGAGCTCGTCGCCGACGTGATGGCCGAGCGAGTCGTTGATGCCTTTGAATTCGTCGATATCGATATAGAGCAGCGCAAACGGCTCGCCCCGCCGGGCCTGCTCAAGCTCCTGCTCGATCCGCTCCTGGAACAGGACGCGGTTCGGCAGGTCGGTCAGCGCGTCGAAATGCGCCAGATGTGCGATGGTCTCGTCGGCCTGGCGGCGCTCGGTGACGTCCTCGACCACATGGATCAGGTAGCGCGGTGCGTTCGCCGCGTCGCGGATCGCGATGCGGCGCGAGGTGACGTAGCGCAGGCCCAATGCCAGGCTTTGCGTGGGATGTTCATCGATGAACAGGCCATCCGAGCGCGCGAGCGCGCGATCGTCGTCGATCGTCACCTGTTCCGCCGCGGTTTCGGGGAACAGGTCGAACACCGTCTTGCCGATGATGCCGTCGCGCGTGCGCAGGAAGTGCTGCTCGGCGACGCGGTTGATCAGCACATAGCGGCGATCGCGAACGTCCTTCACCGTGATCTGCGACGGGATGTGGTCGATGATCTCGCGCAGGAAGGCGTGATTGCGGTCGCGCTCCTGCTCCAGCCTGCGATGTTCGCTGATGTCCTCGATGGTGGTGACCCATCCGCCGCGCGCCAAGGGCTTGTCGATCACGTGATAGAAGTGGCCGTCGGTTGTTTCCAGCACGGTCTGGGCCGTGCTGCCGCCGCCGATGTTTTGCATGACCTGGGGGCAGAATTGATCGACGTCGAGCTTCAACAGGCCGCGTTGCGTGGCGAGCTCAACCAGCGCGCGGAACTCGATGCCGAGTGGCAGATCGGTCTCAGACATGTTCAGCAGATCGAGGAGACGCTGGTTATGCATCACGAGCCGTGCCTCGGCGTCCCACAGCACGAGACCCTGGGTCATGTTGTTGAGCGCTGTATCGACGCGCTGCTTCTCCCGCTCCAGCCGGCGCTTGGCCTCGCTGTTGTGGCGGCCGATCTGACGGATGATCAGCGCGAACATCGCCGCAATCACGCAGGCGGTCAATGCCGCAGCGGCGGCCAGCAGCACGGCCTGCGAGCGCCAATCCGCCAGCACGTCGACGACGGGTCTGGTTGCGATCATGACCAGCGGCAGCCCGGCGATTCGCGCACCGGCGCCGAGCCGTTCGATATTGTCGATCGGGCTGATCATCTGTGTCGTATGCCGGCCGTGCTCGAGCACGGGCGCGAGCAATTGCGAGTCGGGGATCTTGCGTCCCACCACGCCGTCGATGTGGGGGTGGCGGACCAGTAGCGTGCCGTCGTCGTGAAGCAGGGTGATCGCCGCGCCACGGCCAAGCGCCATCGACTGCAGGTAGCTCTCGTAGGTCTCAGGATCGATGCGGCGGGATACGAGGCCGAGGAAAACGCCATTCGCGCCGTTGAGCCGATGCGCCACCAGCACGCTCCAGCGCCCCGTCACATAGCTCCGCAGCGCCTCGATCACGACCTGGTCGGGCGGCGGATTGGTCTTGAGCGTCTTGAAATAGTTGCGCTCCGACAGGTTGACCGACGGCAACGGTGCCGGGCCTGACCAGTTGATGATGTTGCCATCGGCATCGACCACGGTCAGATCGCCCATGTAGGACAGCCCGTTCCCTTCGGACTGCAGCAGCTCGCGGATCGCGCTGCCCGACATCCGGGCGCGGAATGCCTCGGGCGTGGCGATGTCGGACGGGTGCATGCGGCGGATGACGTCGCGCACCACGGTCTCGGCATCCTTGAACTGCTGGTCGAAATGCCGCGTCAGCAGCAGCACGGTGTTTTCGAGCTCGCGCGCGCCATTGTCCAACGCGCGGGCGCGGAAGCCGTTGGCCATCATGATGGTGCCGATCATGATGGCGCCGATCAGCAGGCAGCCGCAGATGATCAGCCAGAGCACCGGGTCTCGCTGACGCGGCAGGTCGCTGGAATCCGAGGGGGCCGCGATGGGCCCGGACAGGTCGAGGCCGGGAGGCATGCAGATTGATGTCCGCGCTTTTCTCTTCCGCTTGCCCAATAAATACGCGGGACAGATGGCGCGAAGGTTAGGAAAGGCGGTTACCCAGCTGTTAAGCGCTGTGCAGAAAAAGGGACGCGGATCTCGCGGTTCCATCGGCCGGAGACCGTGTTCGCCGCGGCAAAGCCAGGAGTGCGAGGTGCGTCGCCGCCGATCGGCTAATGGCCGCTTGCCGGGCGCGGCTTGTTGCGCAGGCGGCCGACCACGCCGGTCGGGAAGAAATAGACGCTGGCGATGAACAACAGGCCGAGCCACAGCAGCCAGCGGTCGGGATGCAGCAGGCCCGGCAACAGCGGCACCCCGGCCTCTGCCGCGGCGGCCGACGCCGCGCCCATCAACGCCTGCAGATAGTTCTCTGCGAGGAGAAAGATCGCGGCGCCGATGATGGCGCCATAGATCGTGCCCATGCCGCCGATCACGACCATCAGGAGAATGTCGAGCATGATCGAGAAGCTGAGCGAGGTGTCGGGCCCGGCATAGCGCAGCCACAGCGCGTTCAGCATGCCGGCGAGTGCGGCGATGACAGCCGCAATGCAGTTGGCATAGGTGAGATGGAAAACGGTGCGGTAGCCCAGCGCCTCGGCGCGAAAGCGGTTCTCGCGGATCGCCTGCAGCACGCGGCCGAACGGCGAATTGACCACGCGCAAGAGGGCCAGGATCATCAGCGCGCTGGCCGCGAAGACGATGTAATAGGTAAGGATCCGGCCGTTGATGACGATCCCGAACCAGTCCTTCGGGATGAACACCGTGCCCGGGCGCAACAGCTCGGGCAGCTGGAAGCTGCGGCCGTCCTCGCCGCCGGTGAGCCATGACAGCTGCGAGGCCAGCACCAGGAAGGCGGAGGCGACGGCGAGCGTGATCATGGCGAAGAAGATCGCTTCGACCCGCAGCGAGAACAGGCCGATCGCGAGCGCGAGCAGAAGTGCGAGCGGCAGGCCGGCGGCGACGCCGGCGGCAACCGCCGCCCAGTTCGGCCCCAGCGCATAGAGCGCGATCGCGATCGCATAGGAGCCGATGCCGTAGAACATCGTATGCGCGAACGACACCGAGCCGGTATAGCCGAGCAGGAGGTCGTAGGAGGCGACCAGGGCCGCGAAGATGCAGATCTTCGCCGCCACATTCATCGCCTTGGCGCCCGGAAAAATGAAGGGCGTCGCCAGCAGGGCCAGCATGATGATGACGAGCAGGGCGGACAGCACGCGGCTGCGTGGCGGATCGCCGGAAAGGATCATCATCGGCTGGTCACCGCATAGAGGCCGCGCGGCCGCCACATCAGGACGGCGACCATCAGCAGGATGTTGGAGACGAGTGCAAGCTTCGGCACCAGGAAGCCGCCGTAATTGGCGACCATGGCGACCAGGATCGCGCCGATGAAGCAGCCGGTAATCGAGCCGAGCCCGCCGATGATCACGACGATGAACACCAGCACCGTGAGCTCGTCGCCGATCGAGGCATGCACCTGCTCGCGATAAAGTCCCCACATCACGCCGCCGAGACCGGCGAGCGCCGAGCCGGTCATGAAGACGCCGAGGAACAGGCGGCGGATGCGATAGCCCAGCGATTCCACCATCTCGCGGTTCTCGACGCCGGCGCGGATCAAAAGCCCGATCTTGGTGCGGTTGAGCACCAGCTCGATTGCGACGAAGATCACGAGCCCGACCAGCATCGCCAGCAGGCGATATTTGGCGATGGCGATGTCGCCGATGATGAAGGAGCCGCGCAGGCTCGCCGGCAGCGGCGTCGGAATGATCTGCGGCCCGAACAGCGCGTACAGCGTCTGCTCGGCGACGATCAGTCCGCCTGTCGTCATCAGGATCTGCTTCAGATGCTGGCCATAGACCGGCAGCACCAGCACGCGCTCGACCACAAGTCCGAGCGCGGCGGTCACCGCCATTGCCAGCAGTGCGGCCGGCACCAGCACGACAAGGTTGGTCAGCAGCGAGTCGGCCTGGGCAAAGCTTGCGAGCGGCAGCAGCACCAGCGTCGCGATGTAGGCGCCGACCGCGATGAACGCGCCGTGGCCGAAATTGAGCACGTCCATCAGGCCGAACACGAGCGTGAGGCCGGAGGCCATGATGAAGATCATCATGCCCATCGCGAGACTCGCGACCGTCAAGGTCACCCAGGAGCTGACCGAGCCAATGAGGGGGATCATCACCAGCGCGAGCGCGATCGGCAGCAGCACGGGCGCGATGTCCCGCTTCGGCTTCGGCAAAGTGTCGGTTGCAGCGATCTCGGTCATTGATGCGCCTCCAGGCTGAGGCCGAGGAGATGTTCCTGCAGCGGCACGTCGGCGGCAAGCGTCGCCATTTCGCCGCGATGCACGATGGTGCCGTTGTCCATCACCAGCACCTGGTCGCCGAGCTCGCGCGCGGCATGGAAATTTTGCTCGACCAGGAGAATGGTGGCGCCGCGGCGCTTGATCTCCTTCAGGCATTCGATCAGTGCCATGACGATGGCAGGCGCCAGACCCTTGGTCGGCTCGTCGATCAGCAACAATTTGCGCGGCTCGACGATGGCGCGGGCGATCGAGAGCATCTGCTTCTGCCCGCCGGAGAGCGAGCCCGCGCGCGACAGCCAGAATTTCTTCAGCGCTGGGAAGAAGCCGAAGATCCAGGCCAGCTGGGCGTCGTCGAGCGGACCGTTGCGTGCGGCAAGAATCAGGTTCTCCTTCACCGTCAGATCGGAGAACACGGCCATGCTCTCCGGCACGTAGCCGACGCCGGCGCGCGCGATGTCGGGGGTGGCAAGCTGCTCGATGCGTGCGCCGGCCAGCGTGATGGTGCCGCTCCGCGCCTGCCACAGGCCCATGATGGTGCGCAAGGTCGTGGTCTTGCCGGCGCCGTTGCGTCCGAGCAGCATCGTGGTCTGCCCTTCAGGAATGTCGAACTCGACGCCCTGCAGGATATGATAGCGGCCGATATAGGTGTGGACGCCGGAGAGGGTCAGGAGCGCGCTCATGCCGCGCTCCGCCCGGGCGCAATGCCGAGATAGGCTTCCTGCACGATCGGCGAGGCGATCACCTCGGCCGGTTTCCCATCCGCGACGAGGCGGCCGTTGTGCAGCACTATGATGCGGTCGGCGAGCGAGCGCACCACGTCCATCTTGTGCTCGACCAGGAGGATGATTTTGCTGGTGTCCTGCTTGAGCTTTGCGATCAGGTCGAGCACGACGGGAACCTCGTCGATGCTCATGCCGGCGGTTGGCTCGTCGAACATGAAGACCTTAGGCTCCAGGGCCATCATCAGCGCTACCTCGAGCTTGCGCTGGTCGCCATGGGAGAGCGCGGTCGCCGCGACCTGGCGTCGATTGCCGAGTGCAACTTGCTCGAGGATCGCATCAGCACGGGCGATCAGATCTCGGCGCGCCATCCAGGGCCGGAGCAGGTCGTAATGCACGCCGCGCTCGGCCTGCACGGCGAGGCGGACATTCTCTTCCACGCTCAAATTCGGAAACAGATTGGTGAGCTGGAAAGCGCGGCCTAGCCCGGCGCGGGTGCGCAACGGCGCCGAGTGGCCGGTGATGTCGGTGCCGTCGAACAGGATGCTGCCCGACGTCGCGCGAAGCTGGCCTGAGATCAGGTTGAAATAGGTGGTCTTACCGGCGCCATTCGGACCGACGATCGCAGTCAGTTCGCCCGGGCGGAAGCTGCAACTGACGCCATTGACCGCGACATGGCCGCCAAAGCGGATGGTGAGATCTCTGGTTTCGAGCGTGAGACTCATGGGATGTTCGCGCGCCGATGCAACTTGCTCGGTTTAACCTCTCCCCGCTTGCGGGGAGAGGTCGGATTGCATCGTAAGATGCAATCCGGGTGAGGGGGTACAGGCCTATCAAGTTGCACTGATTGTGCGGCTGCCCCTCACCCCAACCCTCTCCCCGTAAGAACGGGGAGAGGGGGAAGAGGCAGTATTCGTATCACCGTCACCGCTTGTTGCGGATCGGGATCTGCATGTCCTCGATCTTGATCTCGCGCACTGGCTCGTTGACGGCCCAGGCGAGGTTCGGATCGACCTTGACGCGGAAGTGATACATGCTCTGCAGCGCCTGGTGATCCTCTTTCCGGAAGATCATCTTGCCCTTCGGCGTATCGAACTCCATGCCTTCCATCGCCGCGATCAGCTTCTCGGTGTCGGTCGATTTCGCCTTGGTCACCGCGGTGACCACCGCCATCGCCGCGGAGAAGCCGCCGGCCGTGAAGAAGTCAGGCGGCGCGTTGAAGCGCTTCTGGTGCTCGGACACCAGCCAGTCATTCACCGGGTTCTTCGGAATGTCATAGTAATAGTAGGTGGCTCCCTCCATGCCGGGCAGCCGCTTATAGGCGGCCAGCGCGGGCAGGATGTTGCCGCCGGTGGATAGCTCGATGCCGTAGCGCTTCGGGTCCATATCCTGCAGCTTGGTCAGCGGATCGCCGGCTCCGGCCCAGATCACCCAGATGATCTTCTTGCCCGGCTTGTCCTTCAGCGCGTCGAACAGGCGCTGGCCGACGGCGGTGAAGTCGGTGGTCGTGGTCGGCACATATTCTTCAGCCCCGAGGGTCGCGCCGGTTTTCGCCAGCGCTTCCTTGAACGCGGCGACGCCGTCGCGGCCGAAGGCGTAATCCTGCGCCAAGGTCGCCACCGTCACGCCCGGCTTGCCGATCGCGACCGCGTTCGAGATCGCATCCTGCGAGGAGTTGCGCCCGGTACGGAAAATATAGCGGTTCCACTTCTCGCCGGTGATCTGGTCGGCCACCGCCGGCTCGACGATCAGGATCTTTTTGTTTTCCTCTGCGACCGGCAGGTCGGCGAGCGCCGCAGCCGACGACGTGGTGCCGATGGCAATGTCAGCGCCGTCGTCCTGATAGGCTTCGGCGAGCGCCGCCTTGGAGAGGTCCGGTTTGCCCTGGTCGTCCTTGGTGATGATGACAATCTTGCGACCGTCGACCGTCATGCTGCCCTTGGTGGCGTACTCGAACCCCATGCGCAAGCCGGTCTCGGTCTGCTTGGCATAGGCCTCCAGCGGTCCAGTCTTACCGTAGATCAGCGCGACCTTGAGGTCGTCGGCATGAGCCGATGCTGCGAGCAGCGCGACTGTCAATCCCGAAACAATGACCTTAAGAAAATCAGACTTTCGCACGAGCTATCCTCCCACGCTTTTCGGGCGTTTATGGGAGAAACTGATAGTGTGGCGGCTTGGCCGAGGTCAAGGCGCTTTCCGCGCCACAAGCGCGGCCGGCTCTCATCCCTTCGGCTCGTGTTCCGGCGCTGACATCAGCATGAGAGTTCGTCGCAAGATGATAGGAAGGTGAGCATGGGGCGGCTAACGCCGATAGCGGTTGCCGCGAATATGAACCGGCCGGTTTTCCTGCACCGGGCGGCTGGCCAGGCTGACGCGCGCCTCGCTCGCAAGCGGGATCGCCGGCTTCAGCTCCTCGAGGAAGATCGGCCGCGAGAAATAATAGCCCTGGGCGTAGCGGATGCGGGTGGCAGCCTGCAAATAAGCCAGTTCCTCGAACGATTCGATGCCTTCCGCGATCACGGTCATGCCGAGCGCTTCGCTCAAGGATTCGATCGCGCGGAGGATGCCCTGGCTGCGCGGTCGCTTGTGAATGTCCGTAATGAAGGAGCGATCGATCTTGATCTCGTCGGCGGTGATGTCGGCAAGCGCTGATAGCGACGAATAGCCGATGCCGAAATCGTCGATCGAGATGCTGACCCCGATCTCGCGCAGCATCGGCAGGATCTGATCCTGGAAATGGCTACGGGCGACGAAGGCGTCTTCGGTGACCTCGATCATGAAGCGCCGGGGGAAGCCGGTCGCCTCGATGGCGCGGACGAAGGGCCGCATGAAATCGACATTGGCGGCCTGCTTGGCCGCGACATTGATGCTGATGGTTGCTTGTGGACCGAATGCCTCGTTGATCAGGTCGATGGATTTGACGATCTCGGCCAGCACCAGATGCGTCAACTCGTCGATCAGCCCGAGTTCGACAGCCAGGTTGACGAAGTCGCCGGGCGCCTGGATCACGCCCTCATTGTCGCGCAGCCGCACCAGCGCCTCGATGCCCTTGATCTCCTCGGTGCGGATGTCGACCTTGGCCTGGAAGGCGCAGCAGAACCGCTTTTCGAGGATGGCGAGCCGCAAGGATTGCTCGACCTTCATGCGCGCGAGCGCCTCGTGCTCCATGCCGCTGTTGAAGAACGCCAGCGCGCCCTTGCCGGCGTTCTTCACCCGGTACATCGCGAGGTCGGCGTTCTGGCGCAGCACCTCGTAGCTCGCGCCGTGCTCGGGATAAAGGCTGACGCCGATCGAGGCCGAGGCGAAAACCTCGGCGCTGTCGATGAAGAACGGCGCGCTGAGCCGATGCAGCGTGGCCTGCAGGAACTCGGCGACCTCCTCGGCACGCTCGATCGGATGCAGCAACAGGAGAAATTCATCGCCGCTGATCCGCGACAACAAGTCGCTCTCGCGCAGGTCGCGACCGATCCGTTTGGCAAGCTCGATGAGCAGCGCATCGCCCGTGGCGTGGCCGTAATAGTCGTTGATGTATTTGAAATTGTCGAGGTCGAGAAACGCCAGCGCGAACCGGCCTGCGGCACCGCCCAATCTGACCAGATTGGTGGCGCGATGCTCGATCACGCGCCGCATCGGCAATCCTGTCAGCTCGTCGTAATAGGCCGAGCGGAACAGCTGGTCTTCAAAATCCTTCTGCTCGCTGATGTCGGCGGAGCTCGAGAGCAGCAGGTCGCGCTCGCCGATCCGCACTGGACGGTGCGCCGTCAACAGCGTCTGCCGGCCGCGCTCGGTCGCAACCGGTTCTTCGGTTACCACGGCCTTGCCCGATCTTAAGATTTCGCGGCAGGTCGCCTCGCGCTGCTCGATCTGGCGCGCCGCCGCCGCGGCTGAGTCTTCCGCAGTCAGGCCAAGCTGCGCGGCTGCTGCGTCGTTCACCAGCACGAAGCGGCCATGCTCATCCTGAACGGTGACGCCGGTCGGAAGCATGGTCAGAACGCCGCGCAGCAGGCTCAGCTCGGCCTCGGCCGTGACTGTGCTCTCAGCTGCGCCGGAAAAAGAGTTGAAACGATCGCTGCCGTACATGCGCCGATTGTGCGCAGTTCCCGCTTCATTTTAGTTAAGAGCTACGTAGAAACACGGAAACGATCGGGCGGGGTACACCGATTGGCGACGGATGCAGGTGCGTCATCATTAATGGAGCGTCAATACGACCGCAGAATGTACACGGCGAGATCAGCTCGGCGGAACATGACACTGCATGGTGCAGTGAATGCCGGTCCTGAGAAAGGTGGTTTCGGTCGATCCGTCGAATGCCGACAGCGCCGCCTTCAAAAGCTTGGTCCCGAAGCCGGGCTTGCCGACGTGTTCGATCGGTGGCCCTTCGGTCTCGTCCCAGGTGAGACTGAGGCGCTCATTCTGCGTCGTCCAGGTCACCTGCAGCAAGCCGCACGGCGACGCGAACGCGCCGTATTTCGCGGCATTGGTGGCAAGCTCATGGAAGATGAGGGCAAGGCTGACGGCAAGCTTGGCAGGCAGGAACAACGCGCCGCCGTTGAGCACGAAGCGCACGTGCCCGTAAGGGCCGAGTTCGGAGATCAAGAGGTCCTTCAGGTCGCAGCCGCGACCGTCGACCTTGGCGATCAGGTCATCGGCGACAGCGAGCGCGCGAATGCGGTGATCGATCGTCGCCCACACCTCCGGCTGCTCATGCAGCACCTGGTGCAGAACGGCGTGAATGGTCGAGGTCTTGTTCTTCAGCCGATGCTGCAGCTCGTCGACGACAAGCTTCCGATATCGCTCCTCCTCGATCAGGCGCTTGGCGATTTCGCGCTGCTTGGCCGCGATCGTGCGATAGTGGTCGATGCCCCAGATCACCAGGCCGCAGGCAACCACATAGAGGGCCAACAGCACGAGCTTCGCGATATCGGATGGGCCGGCACCAAATTCGAGCAGCATGCCGAGTGCGCCGCCTGCGATCGTGGTTGCAATTCCGTAGCGCGGGCCGCCGAACGCGGCGGCGACGACCACTGCAGGAAAATAGGGCGTGAAGAAGATGTCGGGGCGGATGTGGGACAATCCCCAGCGCACCAGCGTCGCCACCAACAGGCAGACCGTGGCGAAACTCGCGCTCATGGCCGGCGACGGCTGCAGCTCGCCCCGCCAAGTGAGCCGGAACTCGTCGACGAATCGCCTCATCGCATCCATCAGCCTGAGCCCCGCATCCAAATTAAGGCGGAAAGGGCAGAACTACGACAGTATCGTGGATAGGCCTCCCGTTCATCTTGTCATGCGCTACACTGCGACATGGTTCCAACGCGGAACCGGGGTCGTGCGCTGATCACGATGCCATGAATATGATGCAACGAATAACAAGGGAGCAGGACATGGGACGACTCGACGGCAAGGTTGCGGTGATCACCGGAGCGACCAGCGGCATCGGCTTGCGCACAGCGGAAGTCTTCGTGGCCGAGGGCGCCAAGGTCGTCGTGGCCGGACGCCGCGTGGCCGAGGGCGAAGCGCTGGCGAAGAGGTTGGGCGCGAATTGTCTCTTCCGCCAGACCGACGTCGCCATTGACGACGAGGTCCGCGGATTGATCGATCTCGCGGTCGAAAGATTCGGCAGGCTGGACTGCCTGTTCAACAATGCCGGAGGTCCGGCGCAGACCGGCGGCATCGAAGGGCTGGATGCCAGCCGGTTCGATGCCGCCATGGCGGTGCTGTTGCGCGGCGTGATGCTTGGTATGAAATATGCCGCGCCTCATATGAAGAAGCAGGGCTCCGGCAGCATCATCAACAATGGCAGCATTGCCGGCCGGCTTGCCGGCTTTTCGACCTCGCTGGTCTACGGCACGGCCAAGGCCGCCGTCATTCATCTGACCAAGTGCGTGGCGATGGAGCTCGGCGAGTCCGGCATCCGCGTCAACTCGATCTCGCCGGGTCTGATCGCGACCGGCATCTTCGGCAAGGCCTTGGGCCTGTCGACGGAGGCCGCCGAAAAAACGCCGGAGACGATCCGCAACGCCTATGCGACTGCGCAGCCGATCCCGCGCGCCGGCTCGCCCGATGACATCGCCTACGCCGCGGTGTTTCTCGCCAGCGACGAGTCGAGCTTCATCAACGGCCATGATCTCGTCATCGACGGCGCCATCACTGGCGGCCGCAACTGGAGCCAGCAGCAGCAAGGCTATGAGACGATGCGCAAGCTCCTGGGGCAGGCGGTGGAGTGAGGGCGCGCGCTTGCCCGGCGCGCGATGCGCCGACGGGCCAACGTGCCAAGCTCATAGTGCCTTCAGCGTCACCTTGAGCCCGTCGCGCGGTTTCGGGATCGGCCAGACCTGCCAGCTCGGCCGATAGCCCGATCCGAACGAGACCTCGACGTTTGCGAGAAAATGCCGCGCGAAGCATTTCGCCTGCATGTAGGCGAAGTGCAGGCCGAGGCACATATGCGCGCCGCCGCCGAACGGCACCCAGGCGAAGCGGTGGCGGCTTCGCTGCGCTTCGTCGGTGAAGCGCAGGGGATCGAAGCGGTCTGGCTCGGGCCAAACGTCCTTCATGTGGTGCGTGAACATCGGATTGACGCCGACGCCGGTGCCGGCCGGAATCGCATAGCCCCTGAAGGTGAAGTCCCGAACCGCTCGCCGCGGCAGCGACGGCACCGGCGGCATCAGGCGCAAGGTCTCCTGGAACGCCATCTCGGTCAGCTTCATCTTCTCGAGGTGGCTCGTATCCATCGGCTCGCCAGGCGCAAGGCCGAGGCTCAAGACCTCCGCGCGCAACTTCTGCTGCCAGTCCGGATTCGCCGCCAGCTGCGCGACAAAGGACGTGAAGGACGAGGTCAGCGTGTCGTGTGCGGCCATCATCAGGAAGCTCATGTGATCGACGATGGCCTGCGTCGACAGCAGCGCGCCATCATCGTCGGTGGCGCGGCAGAGCTGCGAGAACAGGTCCTCGCCATCACCCTTCGCGCGGCGGAGCGGCACCTGCTCGGAGAAATAGGCCACGACACGCTTGCGTCCCCGCACACCACGCGCCATCTGCGTGCCCGGCAGCGGCCTGCGGATCGGGGTGACCGCGGCGGCCACCATGTCGATGAAGGCGCGGTTGATGGTCTCGACCTCCGGCCCGAGCTCGGTGCCGAGAAAGGCGGTGGCCGCGAGGTCGAGGGTCAGCTGCTTGATCGCGGGATAGAACAGCATCTCGCCGGGCTTTGCCTTCCACTGCGCAACGCGCGCGGCGATGCCGCGGTCGAGCCCTGCGAGATAGGATTTCATTGGCCCGGCCTTGAACGCGACCGAGAGCGCCTTGCGGTGCAGGCGATGCTCGTCGAAATCCATCAGCATCAGCCCGCGCGGAAACAGCAGCCCAAGCACCGGCTCCCAGCCATGCGCCGACGAGAACAGCCTGGCCTGGTCGAACAGCACCAGCTCGTTGGCCTCCGGCCCGAGCAGCACGATGGTGGTCTCGCCCAGCACATGGCTGCGATAGACCAGCCCGTATTTTTCGGCGTTGGCTTCGACATGGCCCTTGGGATCGGCCAGGATCTGCAGCGTCTTGCCGATGATCGGCCAGCCCTCGTCGCCGGGAATATGGGTGAGCGAATTCCGCCTGGGCGCGGTCAGCTTCAGCGCGGGAGAGGCGACATTCTGCATCGACATACGGGGGCTCCATTGGTCGGGACGGGGCGGGATGTCGTGGCGTCCATTGAACCGTGGGGGTCCACGGCTGCAATCTTCTCTGCAGCTCATTGTCACCACAAGCCTGCTGCAACTCAAGCCTTCGCGATCCCGCGGCGCGATACGCGTCCGGGCTTTGCTAGAAGACCTGCCCTCTCAGGCAGAGGGTACGGGGAATGCCGGGCGCTGGCCGATCGGGATTGGGGGGAGTCTCGCGACTCCAAAGCTCACACCTTCCGCTTTGCCGCCTCCTGCAAATCCGGTGCATTCACTGCGGGGATTGCGACTCGGCCGGGCCCGGTCTGCGCCAGCGCGGCCGCGGCCTTTTCGTTGTCCATGATCTTGGCCATCACGGCCTGTCCCGCGCGCTCGAAAATCTCGCGGTTCTCGATCACGAATTTCTGTGAGCGGCGCAGGCCGTCGATGTAGCCGTTGATCTCCGGCACGACGTAGCGGGCGACCATGTCCCAGCTGCGGCGGGTGTTTTCCGGGTTGGCCCAGTCGTGGACGAAGCCGATGATGTGGCCGACGCCGCCGGAGACCTGCATCAGGGTCTTGATCGTCTTGACGAGATCGTCGGGTGTGCCGATCGTCGACGCCGCGCCCTCGACGAACGCGGTCTTGTCGACGGCTTCGTCGGGCGATGAGAACGGCTTCAGGCCCGGTCGCATCAGCGTGCCGACAATATACTCGTTGTGCCAGCGCATCAGGCCGGCGCCGGCCTCGCGGCGCGCCTGTTCGCGCGTCTCGGCGATGTGCCAGGACAACAGCACCCGCCAATCGGCGCGGCTCACGGTCGTGCCGTGCTGCTTCGCGGCATCCTCGGCGAATTGCCATTGCTGCGGCAGCGCCATCAAGCCTTGCGTCGACATCGAGCCGAGCGAGATGATGCCAATGCCGTATTTGCCGGCGAGCGTCATGCCCGAGGGCGAGATCTGCGACGCCACCACGAACGGCATCTCCTCCTGCAGCGGCAGGATCTGCAGGGCCGCATCGTTCATGGTGAACCAGTCGCTCTTGGCGGTGACGCGTTCGCCGTTGAACAGGCGTCGGATGATGCCGATCGCCTCGTCCTGGCGGTCGCGCTGCGTCATCGGGTCGATGCCGAGCGTGTGCGCGTCGGAGGCCAGCGCGCCGGGGCCGGAGCCGAAAATGGCGCGCCCGCCGGTCATGTGGTCGAGCTGCACCATGCGCTGGGCGACATTGAACGGATGATGGTAAGGCAGCGAGATGACGCCGGTGCCAAGCCTGATGCGCTTGGTGCGCTCGCCGGCCGCCGCCAGGAACATCTCGGGCGAGGCGATCGTCTCCCAGCCCGACGAGTGATGCTCGCCGCACCAGAACTCGTCATAGCCAAGCGCGTCGAGCTGGGCGACGAGATCAAGATCGCGGCGAAATTGCAGCATCGGGTGCTCGCCGATCGGATGATGCGGGGCGAGGAATGCTCCAAACTTGAGACGCGCCATGATGTTTTCTCCCAAACGGAATTTGTCGTTGTCGACCGAAGAGGCTATGTGGTGCACCCGCGTTGAGCAATTGCTCCTGGTGCAAGGCGGGCTGCCGCCGACGCGCGGATCGCGCGAGTGCCGCCTTCGATCCGCAACCGAACTCGTCGCCGGAAGCATTTTGAAACGTGAGGTGCGATTGCACCCTGGAGATGTCTTTCGAGTGACATCGTGGCGCGAAAGCGGCGGCGTGGGCCGATTGACCCGCTACCCGCCCGACCTGTAACGATGGCCGGTCCACAAAGTGGAATATCGTCCTGTTCGCCTGAGGCAAGCATGTATCTGAGGCCGTCCGACGCCAATGCGACGCTGCAATTGTCCAGCAGGCGCAAGCGCGATCTGCTCGATCACTATGAAAGCAACGTCGAGGAGCTCGACCGCTGGCGCGAATTCAACGCGGCCTATCATGCTGACGACTTGAAGTTCATGCAGTTTCTGATCCCGCCGGGCAAGCGGGTTCTCGAGCTCGGTTGCGGCCGCGGCGATCTGCTCGCGGCGCTCAAGCCATCGTATGGCGTCGGCATCGATTTCGGTGCGCAGACCATCGCCACCGCCAATTCGCGCTATCCGCATCTCGGTTTTGTGCTCGGCGACGTCGAGGATCCGGCGACGCTCGATGCGATCGAAGGACCATTCGACTACATCGTGATCGCCGACACCATCGGCATGTTCGAGGATATCGACGGCACGATGCGGCTGATCCAGAAGCTGTGTGCGCCGTCGACGCGGATCATCATTTCCTACTATTCCCATCTCTGGGAGCCGGTCCTCAGGGCCGCGGAGGCGGTCAATCTCAGGCGCAAGCAGCCCAAGATCAACTACATCGCGACCGCCGACTTTCTCAATCTGATGGATCTCGCCGATTACGAGGTCATTCGTCATGAGCAACGGCAGTTGCTGCCGCAGCGCTGGCTGGGGATCGGGCCGGTCATCAACAGCTATGTCGCGCCCTTGCCGGGAATTCGTGCCCTGTGCCTGCGGACCTATCTGGTGGTGCGGCCGGTACGGCAATTCCCGGAGCGCAAGCTCTCCGCCAGCATCGTCATCCCCTGCCGCAACGAGCGCGGCAACATCGAGAGCGCCATCCGGCGGATGCCACGCTTCGGCGCGCATCAGGAGATCCTGTTCGTCGAAGGCAATTCCAGCGACGATACCTTTGCGGAGTGCGAGCGCGTCCGCGAGGCCTACAAGGATCAGTGGGACATCAAGGTCTTCAAGCAGGACGGCAAGGGCAAGGGCGACGCGGTGCGCAAGGGTTTTGCGGCGGCGAGCGGCGATGTGCTGATGATCCTGGATGCCGACCTCACCATGCCGCCGGAGACCTTGCCGAAGTATCACGCCATCATCGAGAGCGGGAAGGCGGAGTTCGTCAACGGCACGCGGCTGGTCTATCCGATGGAAGACGAGGCGATGCGGCCGCTCAACTTCATCGCCAACCGCTGCTTCGCCTATCTGTTCAGCTTCCTGGTCAACACCCGTCTCACCGATACGCTGTGCGGCACCAAGGTTCTCTTGCGCAAGGACTACGAAGTGCTGGCGCGCGAGCGCAGCTATTTCGGCGATTTCGATCCGTTCGGCGATTTCGACCTGATCTTCGGTGCCGCAAAACAGAACCTGAAGATCATCGAGACCCCGATCCACTACAAGGCGCGCACCTTCGGCGAGACCCAGATCTCCCGCTTCCGCGACGGCTGGCTGCTCTTGAAGATGGTCTGGTTCGCCTACCGCAAGCTCAAGGCGATATGAGCGAAGCGTGATCCATGATCGCGCCTCACGCAGCAATCATTGTGGCGTGATGCTCACGAGCGCAGCACTTGAGTTCACATATCGGTCAGCGGTCCACGTCGCGCGCCGCGTCGACGCGGTGTTCAGGAGCTGATTTGCGCCCGTTTGTATGCAAATGGCCTCGTTCGTGACATTTAGATCGCAGCAAGCGAAAAATTCGCAACAGAATTGCCGGAGACCGAGAATCTACCAGCTTTTTATTTTGCGTCGCGGCAACTATGTGGGTGATGGTGGGTTGATTCCGCCGCTGCAAGGAGTTGCCGGTGTCTCTTGCTGAAAATGTAGAATATCTGCGACGGCTGCGAGAGCTGCACGGCATTACCGGATTCGGGGACTTCCAACGCCAGCCTCGGCCGACGCCAGCCAGTCCGCTGATCGAGATCGATCGCTTCGGCTCCAATCCGGGCCGGCTGAAGATGTTTGCCTATGTGCCGGCGCAGCGCCAAGCGCTGCTGCCGCTCGTCGTGGTGCTTCATGGCTGCGGGCAGAGCGCGGCCGAGTTCGATCTGGGCGCAGGCTGGTCGACGCTTGCCAAGCATTACGGCTTTGCGCTGCTGCTGCCTGAGCAGCAGCGGGCTAATAATCCGCAACGCTGCTTCAACTGGTTCGATCCCGAGGATATCGTGCGGGATCACGGCGAGGTTGGCTCGATCAGGCAGATGATCGCGCGCATGGTCGCCGATTGTGCGATCGACCCCAGGCGCATCTTCATCACCGGCCTGTCGGCCGGCGGCGCCATGACCATGGCGATGCTGGCGAACCACCCCGAGCTGTTCGCGGCGGGTGCAGTGATTGCCGGCCTGCCGTTCGGCGTCGCCCGCAATGTGCGCGACGCGATCCTTCAGATGCGCATGCCGCAGACGCGTTCGGCGAGCGAGCTGGGCAAGCTGGTGCGCGGCAATTCACGCCATCGCGGGCCCTGGCCTAAACTGTCGGTGTGGCACGGCACGGCCGACCACACCGTGCATCCTCACAACGCCGACGAGATCGTCAAGCAGTGGCTCGACCTGCACCGGCTGCCGCTGGCGCCGATGGCGGATGCCAAGGTCGACGGCTACCCGCATCAGCAGTGGTGGAATGCCGACGGCGAGACAGTGGTGGAGTCCTTCACCATCACCGACATGGCGCATGGCGCACCGCTCGGGCTTGCCGCCAACGACAAGCGCTATGGCAAGCAGGGGCCGTTCCTGCTCGAGGTCGGGATCTCGTCCTCCTACCACATCGCGAAATTCTTCGGCGTGACCGACTGGATCAGGCCGCAGAAGATCGCGCCGGAATCGCCGAGCGCCAAGCTCATTCCCCAGGTCTCGCCGATTTCGTCGGCGCTTCCGAGCCTGACCAAGATCCTGTGGCCCAAGGCCACGGAGCCGAAGCTAGACACTGTGACGGCGGTCGAGACCAAACCCGCCGATGCCAAGCCGGCCAATCTCAAGCCTCTCGATGCCAAGCCTGCCACTATTAAGCCGGTAGAGGTGCGGCCTGTCGCAGCAAAGCCCGCGGAGCCGGTTGCCAGGATGGCACCGAAGCCGCCGCAGCAGAAGCCGCGGCGGGCACAGATCGATGTGACCGCTGTGATCGAGCGCGCGCTGCACGCAGCCGGCTTGAAGAAATAGCTGTCAGCTGGCGGGCTAGAATTCGCCGGTGAGGAATGGATTGGTCATCCGCTCCTGGCCGAAGCTAGAGCCTGCGCCGTGGCCGCAGATGAAGCCGACCTCGTCGCCGAGCGGCAACAGCTTCTCCTTGATCGACCTGATCAGCGCGGCATGGCTGCCGCCGGGCAGGTCGGTGCGGCCGACCGAGCCGTTGAACAGCACGTCGCCGACCAGCGCGAAGTGCATCTCCTTATTGAAGAAGACCACACTGCCCGGCGAATGGCCGGGGCAATGCAGGATGTCGAAGGTCAGCTCGCCGATCTCGACCCGTTCACCCTCGTCGAGCCAGCGGTCCGGCGTGAAGTCGCGCACCCCGGTGATGCCGAAGCGCGCCCCGCTCGACACCACGTTGTCGAGCAGGAACTTGTCGGCGAGATGCGGTCCCTCGATCGGCACGTTCAAGGCCTCGCGCAGCTCGGCGGCGCCGCCGACATGGTCGATGTGACCATGTGTCAGCCAGATCTTCTCGACCGTGACGCCGGCCTTGGCGATCGCGTCGCGGATCACCGGCACGTCGCCGCCGGGGTCGATCACGACTGCCTTCTTGGTGGCCTCGCACCAGAGGATGGTGCAGTTCTGCTCGAACGGCGTGACCGGCACGATCACAGCGCCGGCCTTGGCTTTGTTCTCGGTTTCGTTCTCGGTTTTCTGGCTCATGCTCCCAAGCATGCCCATTTTTCGCACTGCGCCAAGCGAAAAGACGCCCGATACCGCCCTCTTGATGCCGCCGCCTCCGAACCACCGGGCGGGCCGCTCTGAACTTGCCGGCTGTTCCGGCGTTGGAGCGCCACATCAGCGAGCAGGATGATGCGATGGTCGAGAGCGGGGCGTGGTGGCGCCAGGGTATTTTCTATCAGATCTATCCGCGGTCGTTCCAGGACAGTGACGGCGACGGCGTTGGCGACCTCGCCGGCATCGTCCACCGGCTGCCTTATATTTTGACGCTTGGCGTCGACGCGATCTGGCTGTCGCCGATCTTCACCTCGCCGATGGCCGATTTCGGCTACGACATTTCCGACTACACCGGCATCGATCCTCTGTTCGGCACGATGGAGGATTTCGATGCGCTGGTTCGAGCCGCTCATGAGAGCGGGTTGAAGGTGATCCTGGACCTGGTGCCGAACCACACCTCCGACCAGCATCCCTGGTTCGTCGAGGCGCGCCGCTCGCGCGACAATCCCCGGCGCGATTGGTACATCTGGCGCGATCCGAAGCCGGACGGTGGGCCGCCCAACAACTGGCTGTCCGAATTCGGCGGCAGCGCCTGGCAATATGACCAGGCAACCGGTCAATACTACTATCACGCCTTTCTCGCCCAGCAGCCGGATCTCAACTGGCGCAATCCGGCCGTGCGCGCCGCGGTCTACGACGTGATGCGGTTCTGGCTGCGCAAGGGCGTCGACGGCTTTCGCGTCGATGTGATCTGGCACCTGATCAAGGACGCCGAGTTCCGCGACAATCCTGCCAACCCCGGCTACATCGAAGGGCGGCCACCGCACGAACGGATCCTGCCGCGTCATTCGACCGATCAGCCCGAGGTGCACCAGGTCATCGCGGAGATGCGGAAGGTGCTGGACGCGTTCGGCGATCGCGTGCTGATCGGCGAAATCTATCTGCCGATCGAGCGGCTGATGGCCTATTACGGCAAGGATCTCTCCGGCGCGCACCTGCCGTTCAACTTCGCGCTGCTCTCTGCGCCCTGGCACGCGCGCGACATCGAGAGGATCATCGCCGAATATGAGACTGCGCTGCCGCCCGGCGCCTGGCCGAACTGGGTGCTCGGCAACCACGATCGGCCGCGGGTGGCAAGCCGGGTCGGGGCTGAGCAGGCGCGGGTGGCCGCCATGCTGCTGCTGACCCTGCGCGGCACGCCGACGCTCTATTGCGGCGACGAGATCGGCATGTGGCAGGTCGCCATCGCACCGGACCAGGTGCGCGATCCGTTCGAGAAGAACGTGCCCGGCATCGGCGTCGGCCGCGACGGATGCCGCACGCCGATGCAGTGGAATGCGACGCCAAATGCCGGCTTTTCCACCGCGGCGCCCTGGCTGCCGGTGGCCCATGATTTCATGCACGAGAACGTGGTCAACCTGACCGCCGATAAGCGCTCGATCCTCAATCTCTATCGCGCGCTGATCCGCTTGCGGAAGCGCCACGCCGCGCTGGTGACAGGCCACTACCGGCCGGTCGCGGCCGAAGGCGATCTCCTGCTCTATCGCCGCGACGGGGAGGGCGAGATCCTGACCATCGCGCTCAATCTGGGCGACGATCCGGTGTCGCTCGCGACCGAAGGCAGCGGCCTGGAGGGACAGATCCTGCTCTCGACCCATCTCGACCGCGACGGCGAGGCCATTCACGGCACGCTCGATCTGCGCGGCAATGAGGGCGTCGTGATCGGGCGGCCGGCTGCAACCACATAATGGCTGTCGTCCCGGCGAACGCCGGGACCCATACCGCGTGATGCAAGAAAGTCGTATGCAGCCAATACCGCGTTCGAGCCACAATCGCCGGTGGCTATGGGTCCCGGCGTTCGCAGGGACGACACCCAATTCGTAGCAGCAGCGTGGGCCGCATTACCTCGGATGCGCTGCCTTTCGCGTGCGCTTCGCTGATCTTTCGGTATCCACGTCGCTGCGGCGGAGCAGATAGTCGAGCCCACCGACCCGGTACCAGCGATAGCCGTAAGGCTCCAGCACCAGCGTATGGCGGCCGCGCTTGTCGGCGCGGCTGTGATCTTCGGCGAGCAGGTTGATCAGCAGCTTGCCGCTGTCGTCAGCCAGCCCGGTCGCAAACGCGATCTCGCGCGGCTTCTCATCGAGATTGTGTACGAACAGCACAGAATTGTTGCGCCAGTCGTAGCGGATGATCAGCACCGCCGGGTCGCGGGTCTCGATCACTTCGAAATCGCCCCAGCCGACCTCCGGCACCTCCTTGCGCATGCGGATGATGCGCTCGGTCCAGTTCAGCATCGAATTCGGATCGCGCCGCTGCTTGGCGGCGTTGACATGCTCATAACCATACGGACCTTGGTCGAGCACCGGCGAGGCCGCCTTGTCGCTCTTGGTGAAGCCGCCATGCGGCTCGGCCGACCATTGCATCGGCGTGCGCGCGCATTCGCGCTCGGGCAGCGCGAGATTGTCGCCCATCCCGAGCTCGTCGCCATAGCGGATCACCGGCGTGCCGGGCAGCGTGAACATCAGGCTGTAGGCGAGCTCGAGCCGCCGCCGGTCGCCGCCCAGCATCGGCGCCAGCCGCCGTCGGATGCCGCGGTTATAGAGCTGCATGTCCTTGTCCGGCCCGAACGCCTTGAACACCGCCTCGCGCTGCGCCTCGGTCAGCCGTCCGAGATCCAGCTCGTCATGATTGCGCAGGAACAGGCCCCATTGCGCGGACGCAGGGCGCGGCTTGGTGGCGACAAGCGCCTTCGCCAGCGGCCGCGTATCGGAGGCGGCCAGCGCATAGAACAGATGCTGGTTGACGTGGAAGTTGAACATCATGTGCATGCGGTCACCGTCGGCGCCGAAATACTCCAGATCGGTCTGCGGCAGCACGTTCGCTTCGGCCAGGATGATCGCGTCGCCCTCCCGCCATTGCAGAAATTCGCGAAACGCGCGCAGCATGTCGTATTGCTCGACCGACTTCTTCACGCTTGCGCCCTTGGTCGCGATCACGAAGGGCACCGCATCCATGCGAAAGCCGGAGACGCCGAGCTGGATCCAGAACCCCATGATCTTGAGAATCTCGGTCTGCATATGCGGATTGGAGGTGTTGAGATCGGGCTGGAAGTCATAGAAGCGGTGGAAGTACCAGGCGCCGGCTTCCTTATCGCGCGTCCAGGTCGATTTCTGCACGCCGGGAAACACCATGCCGGTATTGGCGTTGGCCGGCTTCTTGTCCGACCACACATACCAGTCGCGATACGGCGAATCCTTGGAGCGCCGCGCCTCCAAAAACCATGGATGCTGGTCGGAGGTGTGGTTGACGACGAGATCGATGATGATACGGATGCCGCGCTGCTTGCAGCCATGGGCGAATTCGACGAAATCGCCGAGCGTGCCATAGCGCGGATCGACGCCGTAATAGTCGGCGATGTCGTAGCCGCCGTCGCGCTGCGGCGACGGCTGGAACGGCATCAGCCAGATCGCGGTGACGCCGAGCCCGTGGAGATAATCGAGCCGGCGGGTCAGGCCGACGAAGTCGCCGATCCCGTCGCCATTGGCGTCCATATAGGTGCCGACCGCGAGGCAGTAGAAGATGCCGTTCTTGTACCAGAGATCGTCGATCATGAACGGCTGCCTCCCGCACGGCCGCTGATTGCGGCCGCTTGTTAAGCAGAAGGCGGCACGCGAGTTCCCGGTTCCGTGAGGATGAGAGGGCGCTTGGGTGAACCGCGGAATCGGGTATGCTGAGCGAATGGAATCCGCCGCCGCCAAAATCAGCCTCGTTCCCATTGATGGGCGTCAGTCCGAGACCGCGCTCGCGGTCGCGCGCGGCACATCGCGGCTGTTGCGCTCGCTCGGCTTCGCCACGGTCAGCGAATTGCCGTTGCCGTCAGGCCGGCGCGCCGATCTGGTGGCGTTGAACGAGCGCGGCGAGATCTGGATCGTCGAGATCAAGTCGTCGGTCGAGGATCTGCGCGCCGACCATAAATGGGAGGACTATCGGCTGCATTGCGACCGGCTGTTGTTCGCGTTCACGCAGGATCTGCCCTGCGAGATCTTCCCTGCGGAGACCGGACTGATCGTCGCCGATGCCTATGGCGCCCATCTGCAGTGCGAGGCGCCGCTGCACAAATTGCCGGCGCCGACGCGCAAGCTGATGACGGTGCGCTTCGCGCTCGCCGCGGCGCAGCGCATGAGCCGTCTGATCGATCCGCAAGGGCACCAGGAGTTCTAGTCTGCGCTGCGGGCGAACTCTGTCCCGCTGTTTTCGGCGGCTGCGCAGAAAATCGGTGCGTCTACTTGGGCGCCCGCTTGGCGAGGATCCGCTGCAGGGTGCGGCGATGCATGTTGAGCCGCCGCGCGGTTTCTGAGACGTTACGGTTGCACATCTCATAGATGCGCTGGATGTGCTCCCAGCGCACACGGTCGGCCGACATCGGGTTCTGCGGCAGCTCCGATTTCTCACCGCCCGTGGAGAGCAACGCTGCAACGACGTCATCCGCATCGGCAGGCTTGGCGAGATAATCCACCGCGCCCATCTTCACCGCGGTCACGGCTGTCGCGATATTGCCGTAGCCGGTCAGGACAATGGCGCGTGCATCGGGGCGCGTGCGTTTCAAAGCCGAGACAACGTCAAGGCCGTTGCCGTCGCCGAGCCTGAGATCGACCACCGCAAACGCCGGGGCAGATTTGCCGATCTGCGAGATGCCGTCAGCGACGCTCTCGCATGACGTCACGACGAAGCCGCGGGTCTCCATCGCCCGCGCGAGCCGCTCCAGGAACGGCTTGTCATCTTCCACGATCAGCAGCGAACGATCGGGCTGATTGGCGAGTTCGGCGATGGCACTCACGGTCATCCTCAGGAGGCTCGGTTGTAGGAAGCTATCATACCTCACATATGGCGTTATGGCCGTCATCTGCCAAGACGGCAGGTGGTGCGGCGTGACGCCGCGTCATTTTCGTGTGTGGTATCAACTACTTCCGGTCAGGTCGGCGCCGTGCCGGTCGCCGGTCTCGCTTTCCTCGACCGCCTCGAAGCGTTGCCGCGGCCAGACGATCTGCACGACCGCGCCGTGGTCGGGAAATGGCCGATTGGTAAACGAGACCTTGGCGCCGGTGCGTTCGAGCAGCGTCCGGGCGATGAAGACGCCCAGGCCCAGGCCGCCTCCTTGGGAGTCGTCGTTTCCGCGGCGCCGCGACAGATAGGGTTCACCGATCCGCTTCAGGATGTCGGGTGCGAAGCCCGGACCGTCGTCGGAGATCGCGATCTCCACCGTCTCATTGTTCCACCAGGCATTGACCTCGACCGCATCGCGGGCGAAGTCCACTGCGTTTTCCAGGATGTTGCCGACGCCATAGAGGATCGCGGGATTGCGCGTCCCGACCGGCTCCTTGGCCGCGGCGAGAGCGATGCGCACCTTGATATCGACGCCGAAATCCCGGTGCGGCGCCACCGTCTCCTCGATCAGGGTCGAGAGCTTCATGCGGTCGAACATCGAGCCGGTTGATGAGAGCTGAGTGATCTTGCCGAGAATGTCGCGGCAGCGCTGCGCCTGCTCGCGCAACGTCTTGATGTCACCTGACACCTGTCCGTTGTCCTGCAGCGCCCGCTCGAGCTCGCGCGAGATCAAGACGATGGTGGCAAGCGGCGTGCCGAGCTCATGTGCCGCAGCCGCCGCAAGTCCGTCGAGCTGGGTCAGGTGCTGCTCGCGCGCCAGCACGAGCTCGGTGGCCGCGAGCGCGTCCGAAAGCTTGCGCGCCTCCTCTGTGACCTGAAACGAATAGAGGCTGGTGACGCCGATCGCGAGCGCAATCGAGAGCCAGACGCCGAAGATATAGATCGGCGGGAAATCCAGCGGCTCTTCGCCATCCCAGGGCAACGGCATATGGAAGAACAGCAGCAGGGTGGCGCAGGCGACCGCGAGCAGCCCGAGCATCACGGTGAGCCGGACCGGCAGCGCGGTGGCCGATATGAGCACCGGCACCAGGAACATGAACGAGAATGGGTTATCCAGCCCGCCGGTCAGATAGAGCAATGTTGCGAGCTCGACGATGTTCAGCGCGAGCAGGCCGCCGGCATGGCGCGGTTCCAGCAGCTGCATCGGGTTGAACGCGATCTGCAGCGCGAGATTGACCAGCGCCGAAACGCTGATAACGGCAAGGCACGGCACCACCGGCAGGTCGAATTCCAGGCCCTGGACGACCACGAAGATCGCCGTCAATTGCCCCAGTGCGGCGAGCCAGCGCAGCCGCAGAATGGTGTCGAGTCGGACCCGCCGCCGCGGGTCGCGAAGCTCGGTGTCCGGCGTGTCGGTGATCAGCGTGTCGGTCATGACCAGCAACTTAGTGTCGCCTGGGGGCGGCGACAAATCGGCCCGTTCACCTGCTTCGCCTGTTGCGCTTCGCAGCGCAATGGCCCAATGAACGAGGCCCATGACACATGATGACGCAGCCTTGCCCCGCGCGGCCGCGCAGGGGCCGCATGTCTCGGCGGCTATCGCGGTCACGCATCTGACAAAGATCTACAAAGCGACCCGCGCGGTCGACGACATCTCGTTTCGCATCGGCCACGGCAGCATCACCGGCCTGCTCGGCGGCAATGGTGCGGGCAAGACCACGACGATTGCCACGATCATGGGGCTGGTGCTGCCGACCTCAGGGCAAGTCGAGGTGCTTGGACATCCGATGCCGGAGCAGAGCGATGAGGTACTGGGGCGGATGAATTTCGAAAGCCCCTATGTCGATATGCCGATGCGGCTGACGGTGCGACAAAATCTCACGATCTTCGGGCGCCTTTATGCCGTCGGAGGCCTCAAAGACCGTATCGCGCAGCTGGCGTCCGACCTTGACCTTAACGATTTCCTCGATCACGCCTCGGGCAAGCTGTCGGCGGGGCAGAAGACGCGCGTTGCGCTGGCCAAGGCCCTGATCAACGATCCCGAGCTCCTGCTGTTGGACGAGCCGACGGCCTCGCTCGATCCCGATACCGCCGACTGGGTGCGCGGCCATCTCGAGCGCTATCGCCGACGGCGCGGCGCGACCATCCTGCTCGCCTCCCACAACATGCTTGAGGTGGAGCGGCTCTGCGACCGCGTCATCATCATGAAGCGCGGCCGCATCGAGGATGACGACAGCCCGGCGCAGATCATGGCGCGATACAACCGGAGCACGCTCGAAGAGGTGTTCCTCGACGTCGCGCGCGGCCGCGATCGGGAGGCCGTGCCATGAACGATTTCTCCCTAGCCATCGCGCCGCACCGGATCGGCGCGATGATCCTGCGCTACTGGTATCTCTTGCTGTCGTCCTGGCCGCGGCTGCTGGAGCTGATCTACTGGCCGACATTGCAGATCATCACCTGGGGATTCCTGCAGACCTATATCGCCAGCAATGCCGGCTTCTTTGCCCGCGCCGGCGGCACCTTGATCGGCGCGGTGATCCTCTGGGACATCCTGTTTCGAGGCCAGCTCGGCTTCTCCATCTCGTTTTTGGAGGAGATGTGGTCGCGCAATCTCGGCAACCTGATGATGAGTCCCTTGAAGCCGATCGAGTTCCTGCTCGCGCTGATGGTCATGAGCGTGATCCGGCTGGCGATCGGCGTGATCCCGATGACGCTGCTCGCCATCGCGTTCTTCCAGTTCAATTTCTACAGCCTTGGCCTGCCGCTGATCGCCTTCTTCTGTAACCTGATCTTCACCTCGTGGGCAGTCGGCATCTTCGTGTCGGGCCTGGTGCTGCGCAATGGTCTCGGCGCCGAGAGCATTGTCTGGACCTTGATGTTCGCGTTGATGCCACTGGCTTGCGTCTACTATCCGGTCAGCGTGCTGCCCGGATGGCTGCAATCGGTGTCCTGGACCTTGCCGCCCACCTATGTATTCGAAGGGATGCGTGCGCTTCTGATCAACCAGGTTTTCCGTGTCGACCTGATGCTCACCGCGCTGGCGCTCAATGCCGCCCTGCTATTGGCGTCATTTGCAGCATTCATTGCTCTTTTGCGGAGCGCCCGGCGCGCCGGGGCGCTGTTGAGCAGCGGGGAATAATCCACATTTCCCCGTGAATTTCCGGTGAGTTTTGGCTCTTGAATGCGTTAGCTAGTGCAACAGCGGATTGACGCTTTATTACGCATTCGGCACTATATATTGCGTTGCAGAGAGGTTCGAAAAAGCATGCCGATAGGTGAGTTTGGCGGCGCACCGCCCCTGGCGTCGGAAGGCAGTCCCGTCCTGACGACTCCGATGTACTGGATGTACGAAATGGCGCACGCCTCGCTCAATCCGGCGCGGGCGGTCACGGACGCCACCAAGATCCTGTTTCAAAATCCGCTCAATCCGTGGACCCACACACAGGCCGGCAAGTCGATCGCGGCGGCCTGCGAACTGTTCGAGCGCACCACGCGCCGTTATGGAAAGCCTGAATGGGGGCTCGACGAGACCGAGGTCAACGGTGTCAGAACCCCGGTCGAGATCCACAATGTCTGGGAAAAGCCGTTCTGCCGGCTGCTCTATTTCGACCGCAAGCTGACCCGGCCCCTGCGCGCTCCGCAGCCGCGGCTTCTGATCGTAGCGCCGATGTCCGGCCATTACGCGACCCTGTTGCGCGGAACGGTCGAGGCGTTTCTGCCGACGCACGAGGTCTATATCACCGATTGGGCCGATGCGCGCATGGTGCCGCTCGCGGAAGGCCGCTTCGATCTTGACGACTACATCGATTACGTCATCGAGATGCTTCACGTGCTCGGGACGAACATGCACGTCGTGGCGGTGTGCCAGCCGGCCGTGCCGGTGCTGGCGGCCATCTCGGTCATGGAAGCCGAGCGCGACCCGTTCGTGCCGCTGTCGATGACCTTGATGGGCGGACCGATCGACACGCGCCGCAATCCGACCGCGGTCAACCAGCTCGCCGTTCAGCGCGGCATCGACTGGTTCCGCAATCACGTCATCACCAAGGTGCCGTTCCCGCATCCCGGCGTGATGCGCGACGTCTATCCGGGCTTCCTGCAGCTCAACGGGTTCATCAGCATGAACCTCGATCGCCATGTCGATGCGCACAAGGCGCTGTTCGCCAATCTGGTGAAGGGCGACGGCGATCAGGTCGACAAGCACCGCGACTTTTACGACGAATATCTCGCGGTGATGGATCTGGCTGCGGAATATTATTTGCAGACAGTCGAGACGGTGTTCATCAAGCACGCCCTGCCGAAGGGGGAAATGACCCATCGCGGCAATCCGGTCGACCCATCCAAGATCACGCGCGTGGCTTTGATGACGGTGGAAGGGGAGAAAGACGACATTTCCGGTCTCGGACAGACCGAAGCGACACACAGACTCTGCACCTCGATCCCGGCGCATCGCCGTGTTCACTACGTGCAGCCCGGTGTCGGACATTACGGCGTGTTCAACGGTTCGCGATTCAAGTCGGAAATCGTGCCGCGCATCTCGGATTTCATGATGTCGGCTGCAGATCCGAAAGCACTGCTCGCGCTCGCTGCTGAATAGCCGCTTGGAGTGCTGCGTCCCTGCTCGAATCCGAGTTTGGGTAAGGCGTTGATTTGCCCCGGGAAACCGGATTCCATGAGTGACTCAAGGGGTGAATATGGCGTCACTCCTTGAGCAATGCTTTTGATTAAAGATTCATTCAAAAAGTTGCTTTCGAGGCCCAAGGTCTGGTGTTCGTCGGGCGCTGGACCGCTGTATGTTGGGCAAATGATTTGTTTTTGCGCCGAACGATTTCCCTGGCGGCGGATATGGCAGAATCCGGGCGAACTCTTACTCCCCGGACTGACAGATATGGCCACTCGCGCCCTCCTTTATCGGCGGCCCGCCGAACCTTCGCGTCTTCTCGTCAAGCATGGCTCGCAAATCTACTCGATCAGATTGCGCCGCCACCGCAGGGCGCGCCGTTACACGTTGCGAATCCATCCTTCCGACCGCGAAGCGATCCTCACGATGCCGCCGCGCGGCACGATCGCTGAAGCCAAGGACTTCGCGCAGCGTCACGGTGCGTGGATTGCCGCACGCCTCGGTCGTTTGCCGAAGGCCGCACCGTTCTTGCCTGGAACGGTCGTGCCGCTGCGCGGCGTGCCGCACCGGATCGCGCATCGCGCTGGCGAGCGCGGCACGGTGTGGACCGAGACGCGCGACAGCGGCGAGAAGGTGCTCTGCGTTGCCGGAGGCCTCGAGCATATCGAACGCCGCGTGCATGACTTCCTCAAGCGGGAGGCTCGGCGCGATCTGCAGAAGGCCGCCGAATCCTATGCCGACCAGCTCGGTGTCAAGGTGAAGCGGCTGTCGATCCGCGACCAGTCGAGCCGCTGGGGCTCGTGTACGTCGGCCGGCTCGCTGTCCTTCTCCTGGCGCCTGATCCTGGCGCCGCCCTTCGTGCTCGACTATCTCGCTGCGCATGAGGTTGCGCATTTGGTCGAGATGAACCACTCGCCGCGGTTCTGGAAAGTCTGCGGCCGGATCTGCGGCTCGGTCGAGCGCGCCAAGAAATGGCTCGACACCTGTGGCAACGATCTCCACCGCTACGGGATCGACGATTGAGACATGACAAGGTCCGGCTGGTCCGGACCTTTTCTTCTTTTGCCGGACCTTTTCTTTTGGTGCGTCTTCATCGGCGCAGCTGCGCCACCGCCCCGGGGCGGGTAGCATTCCTTTAAGCATGATCGCGATCACAAGCGGCGCCGTTTTTAACCGGTTGTAAGAGGAAGCTTGTCAGAACTTATGGGTCCTTGCCCAGGTGACGAGGCGTGACTCCAACCCAGCGCAGCTGCGTTTCCGCAGGAACCTGATGCGCCCCGACGAGTAGCCCATGGCCGAACCCGCCGACGTGTTGTTGGCCGCGCTCGAACACTCCAGCGAAGCTGTGGTCATTCTCGATTCGGATTTGTGCGTTCATCACGCCAACGCCGCTGCTGAGCGCCTGTTCCGTGCCGACGGCGCCGCGCTCGTCGGTTCCGATGTCAGCCGTCTCGGCATCCCGCGCGATCATGCCATCTTCAGGGCCCCTGCCGGCGCAGATCATGCGCTGCCCGATCGCAGCGAGAGCTCGCCGCGGCCGGTCGAGATCAAGCTCCGACCGGCTGACGGCAGCTGCATCTGCGTCAGTCTGACGCTGTCGCGGCTCAATCTCGACGGTACGATCTGGCTCGCGCTGTTTGCGCGGGACGTCACGGCCGAAGTCGAGCGGCGCGACCGGCTCGCGCTGCTCCATTCCGTCGCCGATCGGACCAACCGGGCGATGGTGGTGACCGATCACGAGCTGAAGATCATCTACACCAACGCCGCCTTTGCGGAGATGTTCGGCTACCAGCCTGGAGAGGCGATCGGACGCCGGGCCGACGAGCTGATGGTCGGTCCCTGCACCGACCGCAACGCGATCGAAAAGCTGAAGCTCTGGCTGGCGCAAGACCGCGGCGGCGAGGAGGAGGTCCTCGTCTACGACAAGAGCGGCCGCGAGATCTGGGTCACCGCGTATGTCAAGGCGCACCGGAACCGGCGAGGCGCCGTCAAATATCTGGTCGGCCTGCTGAGCGACATCAGCGAAAGCAAGCAGCTGCGCTCGCTGCAGCAGCTGATCACGACAGCACTGGCCGACAACGTCCCGATCGCCGAGATCTGCGACCGGCTCTGCCGGCGCGTGGAGGAGCTTGCACCCGACGTCGTCTGCTCGATCCTCCATGTCGATGCGGACGGGATGGTCCATCCGCTCGGCGGTCCCAGCCTGCCGGCGGACTATTCTGCGGCGCTGGACGGCATCCCGATCGGGCCTGAGGTCGGATCCTGCGGGACCGCAGCCTATCTCCGCGAGCCGGTCCTGGCAGAGGATATCGACGCCGACCCGCGCTGGCAGCCTTATAAAGCGGGTCCGCTGGCGGCGGGCTTGCGCGCCTGCTGGTCGACGCCGATCAAGGGCAAGGACGGGCGGGTCATCGGAACCTTTGCCTTCTACTTCCGGGAATGCCGCGGCCCGAGCCGATGGCATGAGCAGATCGTGGAGGCCTGCGTCCATCTCGGGGCGCTCGCGATCGAGCGGCAGGAGGCGATGTCCGCGGTCGCGCGCATGGCCTATTACGACATGCTGACCGGCCTGCCGAACCGGGCCCATATCCGCTCCCTGATCGCGACGGCGCTCGAGGCCTGTCCCGAGGGCGGGCATGTTGCCGTCGCCTATCTCGACGCCGATAATTTCAAGGACGTCAACGACACGCTCGGCCACGCCGCCGGCGACGAGTTCCTGATCGCCTTCGCCAAGCGGCTGCGCGGGCAGCTGCGGCCCGGCGACATGCTGGGGCGGCTCGGCGGCGACGAGTTCCTGGTGCTGCTGCCGAACCGGGATTCGATCGAGGCCTCCCTGATGGCCGCCCGCATCACCGCGGCGCTGGCGGTGCCGCTCACGATCGGCAGCCGGCAGGTGCCGATGTCGGCGAGCATGGGGCTCAGCCTTTACCCGGACAACGCCTCCGACATCGACACGCTGATCAAGCAGTCCGATGCCGCGATGTACAAGGCCAAGAGCGCCGGGCGCGCCACCTACCGCTTTTTCAGCGCCGATCTCGACAAGATCGCCGAGCAGCGCTTGATGCACAGCACGGCGCTGCGCGACGCGGTCGCCAACGAGGCGCTGAAGCTGTACTACCAGCCGCAGATCCGGAGCCGGGACGGGGCCATTCACGGTGTGGAAGCGCTGGCGCGCTGGCACGACGAGGTCCTCGGCGACGTATCGCCGGCGAAATTCATCCCGCTCGCCGAGGAATGCGGGCTGATCGAGCAGATCGGGCTGTGGTCGATGCGCGAAGCCTGCCGGCAGATGGCCGCATGGCAACGGGCCGGGCTCGATATTCCGAGCGTCTCGGTCAATCTGTCGCCGATCAACTTCCAGAACGTCAATCTGGCCGCGCGCGTGGCGCAGATCCTGAACGAATTCGGCCTGCCGCCGAAGCGGCTGATGCTCGAGATCACCGAGGGCGTGTTCTTGAACGAGCGCGCCACCGTGGTGGCGACCATGAACGAGCTGCGCAATCTGGGGGTCGGGCTGTCGCTGGACGATTTCGGCACCGGCTATTCGAGCCTCAGCCGGCTGGCACAGCTGCCGATCAGCGAATTGAAGATCGATCGCAGCTTCATGCGCGATGTCGAGGACAATCCGGGCACCCGCGCCATCGTGACCGCGGTGGTCCGGGTCGGGCAGAGCATGAATCTCGCTGTCGTGGCCGAAGGCGTCGAGACCGAGGGGCAGCGCCATCTGCTGGATGAGCTCGGATGCGACGCGCTGCAGGGCTTCCTCTACGCGCGGCCGCTGCCCGCGACCGGTTTCGGGCGTTGGCTGCTCGAACACAGTGCCAGTCGCGCCAGCCTGATGCTCAAGCAGATCGGCCGCGCGCTCGCGGCGCCGTCGTCCAAGCCGTCCGACGCCCTGACGCCGCGCAAGGCCGGCTCTGTGCCTGCGGCCTGATCGCGCTACGCTGCCATTCTCAGCGCTGTCCTCCGAACAACCGATCGACCAGCCAGCCGTCGAGGCCTGCGGCGGCTTCGGGTCGCGCCGCCGTGCGCGTCGGGGTGACTGATCGGCTGCCGCCGTAATTGGCCGCCGGCGCCGGTGCAGGCGCGGTCGGGGCCGTGATCTGTGAGGTGATCTGCGCGAGCGTCGGCACCAGGCCGGAGCCTTGGGTGTTCGGCAGCGCCGCCACCGGCACGCCCTGATGCGCCGCGCGCATGAAACGCGTCCACACCTCGACCGGCAAGCCGCCGCCGGTTGCTTTCTTGGTCGGAGAATTGTCGTCGTTGCCGAGCCAGACCCCGGTGACGAGCCGGGCGGTGTAGCCGATGAACCAGGCGTCGCGGAAATCCTGGCTGGTGCCGGTCTTGCCGGCTGCGACCCAGCCCGGGATATCGGCCTTACGCGCCGTGCCGGAAATCAAGGTCTCCTGCATCATCTGGTTCATCATCGCGACGTTGCGCGGCTCGATCACCTGGGTGGGCGGATCGGCCTGGCGGAGATAGAGCAGCTTGCCCTCATGCGTCTTGATCCGGGTGACGACATGCGGGGCCACGCTGAGGCCGCCATTGGCGAACGGCGCATAGGCGCCGACCAGTTCGAGCATCGAGACTTCGGACGTGCCGAGCGCGATCGACGGGTTGGGATCGAGCCTGGAAGCAATGCCGAGGCGGTGCGCGGTGCGCACCACGTTCTTCGGCCCGACCTCAAGGCCGACGCGCACCGCGACCGTGTTCAGCGACATCGCCAGCGCCTGCGTCAGCGTCACGGAGCCGAAATATTCGCGGGTGTAGTTTTCTGGCTTCCAGCCCTTCAGGTCCAGCGGCGCATCCTGGCGGACGGTGTCCGGGGTCAGGCCCTGCTCGATCGCGGTGAGATAGACGAACGGCTTGAACGCCGAGCCGGGCTGGCGCTTGGCGGTGACGGCGCGATTATATTGGCTGTCGGAATAGTTCCGGCCGCCGACCATGGCGCGCACGGCGCCGTCGGGCGTCATCGCCACCAGCGCGCCCTGGCTGACATTGAACTTCACGCTCTTGGCGGCGAGCTCGTCGATCACAGTGGCTTCGGCCGTGGCCTGCAGCTTCGGATCGATGGTGGTTTCGACCACAATCGACTGATCGATCTGGCCGACGAGGTCATCGAGCACCTCGCCGATCCAGTCGGCGACGTAGTTGATCGTGCCGGCGCCGGCCGGCTTCACCGTGACCGAGGGATGCGCGATCTGGGCCTTCGCCTGGGCGTCGGTGATGAAGCCGGCGTCCGCCATCGCCGCAAGCACGGTCTCGGCGCGCTTCTCGGCGCCTTCCGGGTTGCGGTTCGGCGCCAGTCGCGACGGCGATTTGACCAGGCCTGCCAGCATCGCCGCCTCGCCGAGCGTGACGTGTCGCGCGGATTTGCCGAAATAGCGTTGCGCGGCGGCTTCGACGCCGTAGGCGCCCGAGCCGAAATAAACGCGATTCAGGTACAGCTCGAGAATCTCGTTCTTGGAGTGCTTGCGCTCCAGCCACAGCGCGAGTTCGGCCTCCTGCAGCTTGCGCGCCAGGGTCCGCTCCTGGGTCAGGAACAGGTTCTTGGCGAGCTGTTGCGTCAGGGTCGAGCCGCCCTGCGAGACGCCGCGATGCAGGACGTTGGCGACCACCGCGCGCGCGATGCCGATCGGGTCGATGCCGAAATGCTGATAGAAGCGGCGGTCTTCGATGGCGATGAAGGCCTTCGGCAGATAGGCCGGCAGCTCCTTGAGCGCGACGTTGGCACCGGCCATCTCGCCGCGCTGCGCGAGCACGCTACCGTCGAGGCCCGTGATCTCGATGGTCGGTGGCCGCTTGGGGATCTCCAGCGATTGGATCGGCGGCAGGTGCGCGCCGGCCCAGACCACGACGCCGACCAGCGCGATCACGCCCCACAGGCCGCAGACCAGTGCCCAGTAGAGCATCCGCCCGAATGACAAACCGACACGCGATCTGCTCATGCACTTGTTGCCTTTGGCAGGGCGCGGCTTCGGCGGAGACTTGGGCTCCCGCGGTGGCGGCTCGTCGTCATCCTCCTCGACGACAGGCTTGCGCTTCGCGGTCGCCTTCTTCGGCGCGTCCTCGCCTGCGGGTATGCGATCCTTGGCATCGAGACGGAGGTCGTGCATGGCCGCCGCGAGGCCGAATAGCGGCTCCTTGCGCCCGCCGCTCTTGTTCCGTCCCGCCATACGCCAATACGCCCGCAACCGTCCGTGATTACGCTAATGGCCGGAGTTTAAGGGCCGGTTAGCAAGAGGTTAACGCGCAATTAGGTCTTTCACGACATGCACGCGCTGTTATGGTTAAGGCCAAGTTAACGAGGGAACGCCGATGGGTTACATCGATCCGACCAAGGAGGTCTTTGCCGAATTTCGCGCGCGCGATCGCGCTGGCCCGATCCACATGCTGAACCTGGTGCGGCTGCGCAAGGAAGCTGCGTACCCGGACGGCCGCAAGGCGAGCGGCGCGGAGGCCTATGCCGCCTATGGTCGCGAGAGCGGCCCGGTGTTCAAGCGGCTCGGCGGCCGCATCGTCTGGCAGGGCCGGTTCGAGCTGATGCTGATCGGCCCGCGCGAGGAATATTGGGATCACTGCTTCATCGCGGAGTATCCGTCCGTTGACGCCTTCGTCGAGATGATCCGCGATCCGGTCTATCGCGAGGCAGTGAAACATCGCCAGGCCGCGGTGGAAGACTCGCGCCTGATCCGCCACGCTGTGCTGCCGATCGGCGAAACGTTCGGGGAGATTCCGGAGTAGGCTTGCCGGCGAATGAGGCGCTGCTCGCGCCAAAGCCTCAGTCGTCATCCCCGCGAACGCGGGGATCCATAACCGCAGGACGTTGTGGTTGCGAACGGTGGCTCGGCGGCTCGCCGATGACCAGGGCCTCTGGAATATGGGTCCCGGCTCAAGGCCGGGACGACAGTGAGTTTGCGGCGGGAGCTCATGTCACCCTCGATTGTCAGACAGCCATGAGAGTGGAGCAAGCGTCCTCGCTCGCAATTTGCTTCGTGCGGGAGCGCGCCGCAGCCTCACTGTCCATCGACCGAAAACGCCAGCAGCACATTGCCCGGCATGGTGCCGTAGTTGGCGTAGCCGGAATTGACATAGAGCATGCCGCCGGCGACGACCGGGCCAGGGCCATCGAGCGAACCACCATGGGCAGCGGCGCCGTTCACCGTGGTGTAGTCCTTGACCGTGTCGACATCCCAGATGATTGCGCCGGTGGTCGCCGCATAAGCGCGCAGATGCCCGTCGAGCCCGCCGGAGAACACGACGCCTGGGATCGCGGTGACGGCCGCCGATTGGGCCGGACTGCAGCCCGGCCGCTCGTCGCAGCCGGGATGCGGTGTGTGCCAGACGATCTCGCCGGTTGCCGGGTTCAGAGCGTAGAGACCGCCGCCCTGCGCCGGATCGAGCTTCAGCGTGTTGCCGAACACGGATTTCTGTGCGCCTGCGGTGCCCGCGGGCACGGGCTTGATGCCGACATCGGAGAGCGCAACATAGATGTTGGTCCCGTCCGTGGCGGCGCCCCACTGCACCCCGCCAAGCGTGCTGCCGCGTCCGATCCGGCGCTGCCAGAGAATGGCGCCGTCGTGATCGGGATCGAGCGCATGCACCATGCCTGACTTCTGGCCGGCGATCAGGGCTCGCTTGCCATCGGCCAGGTCAACGAGCATCGGCGACGAACCAAAATCGAAATCGGGTCCCTTGGTCTTCGGGCAGTTGTTGGTGAAACGCGCGGTGCACGCCACGTTGTAGGCGTCACCCTCGGTCATCTGCCGTGACCACGCGAGCTGGCCGCTTGCGAGATCGAATGCGACGAAGGCGTCCGACGTCGCCGACGGCGGTTCGGAATAGCTATCGCCGGTGGTCGCATAGATGCGCTGACGCGCGCCATCGACCGATGGCGCCGACCAGATCGCGCCGCCTGAGGGTCCAAACAGCGGCGTCCCGATCGAATTGGTGCCGACCGATTGCGCGGGTGGCGCGACATAGCCGCGCCACCGCACCTCGCCGCTGTGCGCGTCGAGGGCTGCGATCAGGCCGCGAAAGCTGCAGCAGGGGTAACGCGGATCGGCCGCCATCACCTCTTCGAGCGAGGAGACCGGAACATAGAGCACGCCGTCGGCCAGCGTCGGCGCTCCCGTGATGACGGCGCCGGCATGCGGCTCGATCCTGGTCTTCCAGATCAGCTTGCCGGTCTCGGCATCGAGCGCATAGGCCTCGCCACGCTGGTCGCCGAAATAAGCGGTTGCGCCGCGGTCGTCCTCGCCGATCGTGATCGCGCTGCGCACGCCGAAGCCGGCGTCGAACATCCAGCGCTGGCATCCGGTCTTGGCATCCAGCGCATAGACCTTGCCGCCGGCGCTGCCGACGAAGATGCGCCCGCCCCATACCGTCGGCTGCGCAGAGGCGCGGGTATCGTTTGGGAAGCCGAACGCCCAGTGGAGTTTCAATCGCGGCACGTCATCAGGCGCGAGCTGCGCCATGTCGGCCGCTTGGAAGCGATGTTGCCGGATGTCCGCGCCCCAGCCGTTCCAGCGCGGCACGTTGGCATCGCGCTGCAAAGGTCCGGGGTCATGGCAGGATGAATCTGGAAGCGGCGGCGCTGCGGCCACAGCGGTGGCGGAGAGATAGCGCACGACGTCGCCGATCTGGCTCTGCGTCAGATCGCGCCCCTGCTGGTTCATCAGGCCGAAGGTGAGCGCGAAGCGCACCCGCTCCGGCGGAAGCTGCCGCAGGCTTGCGGTTTCCGGCGCGCGCGCCACGGCTCCGCCCTCGTGACAGGAGGCGCAATGCTGCTGATAGAGCGCTTCGCCCGGATGCGGCGTCGTGTCCTCGGCGTGCGCGGACGGAGCGACAATCAGCGTCGATAGAGCAAAGGCTGCTGATACACAGTGCGCCGAAACGCCCAACAGCTTGGAAAAAGGCGCCACGGTCGTCTCCGTCACGCGTGAGCAGGTCACTGATGTCAGGAGACCGTAGCCGACACCGATAACGTCGTCACGCGAAATCAATCTGAGCGAATATCCATTACGCAAGCAATCAAGGATTGCTTGCGTAAGCCTGTTTTAGCGCTCGATCACCCAGCGCGTCACCGCCTGGTGGTAGTTGAGATAGCCCGGCACGGTCTTGTAGGTCTTGAGATATCTGAACCCGGCTTTCTGCAAGGTTCGGTTCGGACCGACGTTGAACGCGTTCGGCTCGCAGAACAATTGCTTGAGTTCGAATGTGCGGAAATAGATGTCGACGCTGCGGCGAACGCATTCGGCACCGATGCCCTGCTGCCGCAACTCGGGCTCGGTGACGTGCAGATGCATGTTGGCGCGATTGCCGAATACGATCTTGTCGCAGCTGGAGAAGCCGACCGGGTTGCCGTCGAGCTGCCATAGCACCAGGAAGTTGGTCCGCTCCGCAATCGGCTGCGCATAGAGCTCCTTGAAACGCCCGGCCCAGATGGCCCGGCTCGGCATCCGCGTCGGGTCGACGCCCATCATCTCGAGATGCTCTGGCGTGGACGAGTGGAAGTAGTCGATGACGATGCCGGTCTCGTCGAGTGCCATCTCGCGGACGTCGAGGTTCATGGTTGCACCTTTGAACGGGATATTCGGCTCGTGCGCCTCTGATAGATCGAGGACAGGGTAGTGCCAGGAAACTGAACCGCAAGACAAACTGACTTCGTCATCAAAGCGGGTGATCCAGTATTCCGAGGCGCCGGATGATCGACGAGAGGCCTCGGCGTACTGGATCGCCCGGTCGAGCCGGGCGATGACAGCCGAAGTGTAGTAGCTCTGTCCGCACACACACCTGGTCGCATCTGACGTGCTGTCTCGCTCTTACGCCGGCTTTTCACCCTTCACCGTCACGCGCGTGCCGGCGCGGGTATGCGGCCAGTAGTCCCACATGGCGCGATGCTGGGTGCAGCGGTTGTCCCAGAACGCGATCGCGTTCTCGGTCCAGCGGAAGCGGCACTGGAACAGCGGGTTCTCAGCGTGCTGATAGAGATAGCTCAGGATCGCGTCGCTCTCGTCGCGCGGGATGCCGATGATGTGGCGCGTGAAGCCGCGGTTGACATAGAGCGCCTTACGGCCCGTCATGGGGTGGGTGCGCACCACCGGATGCTCGGCGCTCGGGTAGGCCGGCCGGTCGGCGACGCCGTAGTTGGCATAGAGGCCGCGATAGACGCTCTCGCCGTCATGGAAGGCGGTGAGCCCGTCGAGATAGGTCTTCATCCGCTCCGACAGCGCCTCATAGGCGGCATACATCGAGGCGAACAGCGTGTCGCCGCCATGCGGCGGGCATTGCCGGATGTGCAGGATCGAGCCCATCGGCGGCTCGAGGTCGCAGGAGACGTCGGAGTGCCAGCCCTCGCCATTGGCGCGGGGCGAATTCTGATCGGCGTAGATGCGCATCAACGCGGGATCGTCGCCCTCATGCGGTGCGGCGGGGTGGATATGCAGCTCGCCGAAGCGGCGGCCGAAGGCGAGATGCTGTTCCGGCGTGATGCGCTGATCGCGGAAGAAGATCACGAGGTTCTCGGCCAGCGCGCGGTGGATCTCGTCCATCTGGCGGTTGGCGCGCGATTCGTCTGACATGAGCTTGCCAATATCGACGCCGGAGATCTCCGCGCCGATGATCGGCGTAAGCTTGTCGACGCCGATGGTCTCGTAGGGCGCGCTGTCGTCTGCGCGATGTTTGTAGCGCGGTCCCTCTCGGCCGGCGAGCGAGCTCATGCGCGTTCTCCCTCAATCGTTGATTGAGGGCATGGTAGCGAAGGGGAAGGGGAGTGCAATGCTCTCAGTCGTCATCACCCGCGAAAGCGGGTGATCCAGTACGCCGCGGCTTCTCGATTGTACGCGACGCCTCTGGAATGCTGGATTGCTTCGTCGCTGGCGCTCCTCGCACGGCCGCGGTGGATGGACGGGCGCTGGCGCAACTCATTCCGCTGTCGTCCCGGCCCTTGAGCCGGGACCCATAAACACCGCAGGTTCTGTTGCGAGCGCTGGAGCGACAGCACGGTCCAATATGATGGCCGCGGAGTATGGGTCCCCGCGTTCGCGGGGACGACATCGAATTTGCCGCGAGACCGCTGGCCTATTCCGCCGCGGTCACCGCCTCGGGTGCCTTGGCGCCGGCACCATAGCGCTGGTCGATGTAGTCGATCACCAGCGCCTTGAAGTCGGCTGCAATGGTGGGGCCGCGCAGGGTGCGGAACTTCTTGCCGTCGACGAACACCGGCGCGGCCGGGGCCTCGCCGGTGCCGGGCAGCGAGATGCCGATATTGGCATGCTTGGATTCGCCGGGGCCGTTGACGATGCAGCCCATGACCGCAACGTTGAGTTCCTCGACGCCCGGATATTTGGTCTTCCAGGCCGGCATCTCGTCGCGGATGAAATCCTGGATCGAGCGCGCCAGCTCCTGGAACACGGTCGAGGTGGTGCGGCCGCAGCCCGGGCACGCCGCCACCAGCGGCACGAAGGTGCGGAAGCCCATGGTCTGCAGCAATTCCTGCGCGACCTGCACCTCGAGGGTGCGGTCGCCGCCGGGCTCCGGCGTCAGCGAGATCCGGATGGTGTCGCCAATGCCCTGCTGCAGGAGGATGCCGAGCGCGGCCGAGGAGGCAACGATGCCCTTGGAGCCCATGCCGGCCTCGGTCAGGCCGAGATGGATGGCGTAATCCGAGCGCGCCGCAAGATCCTGGTAGACCGCGATCAGGTCCTGCACCGCCGAGACCTTGGCGGAGAGGATGATGCGGTCCTTCGGCATGCCGAGCTCTTGCGCCCGCGCGGCGGACAGCAGCGCCGACTGCACCATCGCCTCGCGCGTCACCGCACGCGCATCGCGCGGAGTGGCCGAGGCCGCATTCTCGTCCATCAGCTTGGAGAGCAGCTCCTGGTCGAGCGACCCCCAATTGGCGCCGATGCGCACCGGCTTGTTGTTCTTGTTGGCGATCTCGATGATCGAGGAGAACTGGGTGTCGCGCTTGTCTTTGAAGCCGACATTGCCCGGATTGATGCGGTACTTGGCGAGCGCCTCGGCGCAGGCCGGGTACTCGGTCAGCAGCTTGTGGCCGATATAGTGGAAATCGCCGATCAGCGGTGTGGTGATGCCACGCTTGTCGAGAGCGTCGCGGATGTGCGGGACCGCGGCGGCGGCCTCCTCGCGGTCCACGGTGATACGGACCATCTCGGACCCGGCGCGCGCCAGCGCTGCGACCTGGGCCACCGTCGAGTCGACATCGGCGGTATCGGTATTGGTCATCGACTGCACCACGATCGGCGCACCACCGCCGACGGCGACGTTGCCGACCATGACTTGGGTGGTCTGATGCCGGGGAGCGGGGCCGGCGATGTCGTTCTGAGACAGGATTTCGGGCTTGTTCATGAGGTCTCGGATATCAGGTTTTGGTGACATTCAGCAATGCGTCTGTCGTGACCGGAACGGCCCTGGCCGGGCGATTGACCAGAAAAAGGCCTGCAATCACAAGCAGGGCGGCGCCGCCAAAGGCCAGCGTCAGGGCGTCATGCAGGATGAAATAGCTGGCCACGACCCCGAATAAAGGGGTGATGAAGGTAAATGCCGACAATTTGCTGGCCGAATAGGTCTTCACCAGCGCAAACCACAACGTGAAGGTGGTCCCGACCACCCAGATCGCCTGATAGGCCATCAAGGACAGCACGAACGGGCTGGGAACCTGGGCCAGCCGCTCTCCGGAAAGCAGGGCTGCCGCGCCCAGGATCGGGATCGACATCGCCACCTGGTATGCCAGGGCCTTTTCCGGCGGCGCAAAGCGCAGCCTGGTGCCTTTGGCCATCACGGTCGTTGCACCCCACAACAGGCCGCCGCCCACCACCATGAGGTCGCCGAGCAGCACGCGGCTGTCGACATTGGCCTGCGGAAGCCCGATCGCCAGCGCGACGCCGGCAAAGCTCAGCCCCAGGCCTGCCCATTGGGTGGCGCCGAGCCGCTCGCCAAGGAAGCGGTAGGAGCCGAGCGCGACGAAAAACGGCGCGGTGTAGAGGAAGACGACCGCGCGCGAGGCGGAGGTCAAAAGCAGGCCGCCATAGATCAGCACGAACTCGATGCCGAACATGGTGCCGGCGACCAGGCCCGCGATCAGCGTGCCGTCACGCTCGAACATCCTGACGCCGCGCGCCCACGCGATCAGCAGCAACACCGGCAGCGCGCCGGCCGAGCGCAAGGTCGCCTGCAGCATCGGCGGGATTTCCGGCAGCGCCAGCTTGACCGCGATCTGGTTGAATGCCCAGGACAGGCACAGCACGAGGATGATGGCGATGGCGCCCGGGCCGAGCGGCCGGGCTGCCGAGGTGAGAGTGGAGTTCGAGGACATTTGCTCCCTGCGAGCTTGGTGGTCTTCTTGTTTTCTCTGATTGTTGTCTACGTCACGCTGCTTCCCTGCAATGTGCGCAGGTGCCGGTGATCTCCACCACCGAGAGCTTCGGAGTGAAGCCGGAGGTCGCGGCGGCGGCTTTGAGGCCTTCCGCGATCGGGGCCGCTGGAACTTCGCCGACCGCGCCGCAGCGCTCGCAGATCAGGAACGCGACCAGCGTGGTCGAGTCGTGATCCTGCGCGCAGGCGAGATAGGCGTTGCGGCTCTCGATCCGGTGGACCAGGCCGTTGGTCATCAGGAACTCGAGCGCCCGATAGATCGTGATCGGTGCCGGGCGGGCTGCGCTCTTGGCGAGTTCCTCGATGATCTCATAGGCCCCGAGCGGCCGATGCGTGGACAAGAGCGCCTGGAGCACCTGGCGGCGAAGCGGGGTGAATTTCTGGCTGCGCTGCGCGCACACGCGCTCGGCATGGTCAAGCGCATCCGCGGTGCAGCGGCCGTGATCATGGTCGGGGTCGGGGAATGCGGGTCTGGCAACGGTCATCAGGCAGCAACCTACCATTTCTCTCCCGCCATCGCCAAAGCGGCGCCGTCGCCAGCCATGCGCGCCGGTCGGATAGGGATTGCGTGAAAAAAGCCATGAAAAATTCATAAGCTTGCTTATTATAGCGAAGCTTATTTGAGGCAAGCTTAGTTCCCAAGCTTGGTTCCAAAGCCTGCTGCCATTGTCCGCCGAGCCAGAATTGCGCGGATTGAGAAATGAACGGATATGGCCCGAGATCCCGCGGACGTGAATTTCCTGTTTGCCCTCGGCGAGCTGCAGCGCTTGGTGCGCGTCTATGCCGACAAGGAAGCGGCGCGCTTCGGCATGACCCGCGCGCAATGGGCCGTGCTCGCCAGGGTCGAGCGCAACGAGGGCATGAAGCAGTCGGAGCTCGCCGAGCAGATGGAGATGCAGCCGATCACGCTGACGCGGCTGATCGACAAGCTCGCCGACGCCGGCCTGATCGAGCGCCGCGGCGACGACAATGACCGGCGCGTCAACCGGCTTTATCTCCAGAAGGCCGCACGCCCGCTGCTCGCCAAGCTCGCCGAGCTCAAACTGGAGCTGACCGAAACCGCGCTCGCCGGCATCAGCGGCGCTGACACGCAGCGGCTGATGAACCAGCTCGAAGCCATCAAAGAAAACGTAAGAAACGCCCTGCAGTCGCTTTGCGACACGCAGCGAAAGGAGCAGCATTATGGCTGAACCCGCTTTGAAGATTGCCACCGAACAGAAAAAGGCGAGCCCCGACGGCGCGACTGCTGCGGCGGCGCGGCCGAAAGGCGGCATGTTCAAGCGCTATCGCCGCGTGCTGCTGCTGGTCGTGCTGCCGGTCCTCGCCGCGGTCGGCGGCCTGGAGTTCTATCTGCATGGCGGCCGCTATGTGACCACCGACGACGCCTATGTCGGCGCCCAGAAGGTGCTGATCACGCCCGACATCTCCGGCAAGATCGTCAAGATCATCGTCAAGGAAGGCCAGCAGGTCAGCCAGGGCGACGAGCTGTTCGAGATCGATCCCGAGCCGTTCCAGCTCGCCCTTGATCAGGCCAAATCCACGCTCGAGCAAGCCCGCACCAGCTACAACAATCTGCTCGCCAACATCAAAATCTATCAGCAGATGGCCGATCTGATGCAGCAGACCATCGATCTGAAGCAGAAGGACGTCGAGCGCAAGTCGGCTTTGGCCAGGAACAGCTTCGGCTCGCAGCTCGATCTCGACAATGCCTCGTCGGCCCTGGTCACGGCCCGGGCGGAATACGCCTTCGTTCAGCAGCAATTGTCCACCGCCAAGACCCAGCTGCTCGGCAACCCCGATCTGCCGATCGAACAATTCCCGCCCTATTACCAGGCCAAGGCGGCGCTCGGCATCGCCCAGCGCAATCTCGATCACACCGTGATGCGGGCGCCGATGGCCGGCATCGCCACCCAGGTCGACCAGATCCAGCTTGGCCGTTTCGTCGCGGCCGGCACGCCGGTGTTCTCGGTGATCGACGTCGCCAATCCCTGGGTCGATGCCAATCCGAAGGAAAGCGATTTCACTTTCGTCGCGGTCGGCCAGCCGGTCGAGCTCGATGTCGACGCCTTCCCGAACCACGCGTTCAAGGGCACTGTCGGTTCGCTCTCACCCGGCACCGGCGCACAGTTCGCGATCCTGCCGCCGCAGAACGCGACCGGCAATTTCGTGAAGGTCGTGCAGCGCGTGCCTGTGCGGATCTATTTCGACAAGAACGACAAATATGTCGCGAAGCTGAAGGCCGGCATGAGCGTCAACGTCGCGATCGACACCGGCCATCAGCGTTCGCTGGCCGGGCTGTTCGGCGCGGCCCACGCCGCGGAGACGGCGGAGTAGGGTGATGAGCACGGCTGCGCCCTCACCCTCGGCCGTCCCCGGCTTTCGCCGCAACATGGTGACGATTTGCGCCATGACGGCGACGATCATGCAGGCGCTCGACACCACCATCGCTAATGTGGCGCTGCCCTACATGCAGGGCACGCTGTCGGCGTCGCAGGACCAGATCAACTGGGTGCTGACGTCCTACATCGTGGCGGCGGCGATCATGACCGCGCCGGTCGGCTGGATCGCCAACCGCTTCGGCCGCAAGCGCACCTTCATCGTCTGCTCGGCCGGCTTCACCGTGGCCTCGGTGCTGTGCGGGCTGGCGCAGGACATCAACCAGATGGTGCTGTTCCGCCTGCTGCAGGGCGTGTTCGGCGCCTCGCTGGTCCCGCTGTCGCAGGCGGTCCTGCTCGATTCCTACGCGCTGCATGAACGCGCCAAAGCGATGTCGATCTGGGGCATGGGCGTGATGATGGGCCCGATCATGGGTCCGTCGCTCGGGGCCTGGCTGACCGAGACGTATTCCTGGCACTGGGTGTTCTTCGTCAATCTGCCGTTCGGTCTGGTCACCGTGCTCGGCCTGATGGCGTTCATGGACGAGACCAAGCCGAACACCGAGCTGACATTCGACTGGTTCGGCTTCCTCGCGCTCGCGGTCGGTATCGGCTCATTGCAGATCGCGCTTGATCGCGGCGAGGACCAGGGGTGGCTCGAGAGCAACGAGATCATCATCGAGTTCATCATCGCCGGGATCGGCTTCTATTATTTCCTGGCGCATTCGCTGACTACGCAGCGCCCCTTCATCCAGTTCGCGCTGTTCAAGGACAAGAATTTCGTCGGCGGCTGCGTGTTCATGACGGTGATGGGCCTGGTGCTGTTCTCGACCATGGCGCTGTCCTCGCCCTACCTGCAGAACGTCATCGGCTATCCCATCATCACCGCCGGCGTGCTGCTGGCGAGCCGGGGCTGCGGCACCTTCGTGGCGATGATGCTGGTCGGGCGGCTCTTGCGCTATATCGAGGCGCGGACGCTGATCGTGGTCGGCCTCGGCCTGACCGCGCTGTCGCTGTTCCAGATGACGGCATGGACCGACCAGACCGGCGTGCCCGAGATCGTCACCATCAGCATCATGCAGGGCTTCGGCTTCGGGCTGGTGTTCGTGCCGCTGTCGACGGTGGCGTTCATGACGCTGCCGGGGCAGTTGCGCACCGACGGCACCTCGATGCTGACCCTGGTGCGCAATGTCGCGAGCTCGATCGGGATTTCGATTGCGATCGCGCAGCTGACCGAGGGCACCCGCCGCAATCATGCGATCCTGGTCGAGCACATCAACCCGTTCAATCACGCGCTCCAGATGCCGAACGTCGCCGGCATGATCAACCTGTCGACCGATGCCGGTCGCGCCATGGCGGACGCGATGGTGATGGTGCAAGCGCAGATCCTGGCCTTCTCCCACGACTACCAGCTGGTGATGGTGTTCATCCTGGTGTCGATCCCGCTCGCGATCATGATCGGCTCGACCCGGACCGCGCTGCGCGCGCAGGCCGCGCCGGCCGATCACGCTGTCATGGAGTAGCTCTCAAGGTAGCGAAAAGGTGACCGGGCGTGATGGTTTTCCGGTCAACCATGCTCACGTTTCGGGCTATCATATGGGTAACCCGGTCCTCCGCGTTTAAGTTGCACGTGGAGGCAGTGCCTCATGGACGCCCCGCCATGATGTGCCGGATGGGGGCGGTGGTACCTCCAGCGCCGCCCCCAGCCCCCGGGATCTTTCCCATCGAGCGCGACAGAAGAAGATGCTGTCACCCTCCCCATGAGTGAGGGGAGGGCGGGAAGCCCCACACTGTCCTGGCCGGACCAGAACTCACGCCTGCGGCGTCACCGCCGGCAGCGGCTTGTCGTTGATGACATCGGCCTTGAGAAGGTTCGCCTTTGCCTCGCCTTTGGCTTCCTCCCGGGCTTCGACAACCTTGCCGGCATCGCCGCGATGCGCTGCTTGGCCAGCTCGAAATCGATCACGTTGCTGCCGAGCTTGTTCCGGGTCGCCTCAGTCCAGCAATTCGCGGCAGCCGAGATCGTCGACCGCGAGGAAGATCCGCTCCAGATTATTCCACCAGATCACCGGCGGAATCTTCGCGGTCCATTGCCACACCGGTTTGGTGATCTGCCAGAGCACGCCGCGGCGATAGTCATCGCTGAGCGCAGCGCGGCTATAACCGTTCACGCCGTGGCTCACCAACGTCCCATGATAACGATCCAGAAGCTCCCCTTCGATGTCACGCCGACGCTCGGGATAAAGTTGCAGGGCGATCATATAGGCCAGATCGTTCGCGCCCACATTGATCCGCCATTGATCGAAATCGAACACGCGGACACGATCGTTCACTCCGTGCCTCGGAACAAGAAAGTTCCAGATATGTGCGTCGCCATGCGCGATGGTGACGTTACGCCGCGAATGGTAGCGCTGCAGGAGCCGTGGTGAAGCTTTGATAAAGCGATAATAGATGTCACGCCGTTCCGCAGTCAGGCGATCACCGAGCAGCGCGGCAAAGCGCTCGAAATGGCCGGCGAACTCCGCCATGACCTGGTCCATCGCCGTGATGTCCGCGAAGGTGCCAATCGACTGGCCAAGACTCTCATGGTCCCACCACGCCGCGTGCAGCCGCGACAAGGCTTCGACGATGGATGCCGCCTGCTCCAAGCTCGGCGGGAGGGGCCATTCGGTCGCAAGCTCGTGCGTCTCGGACAAGTCCTCAAGTAGCAGATGCCAGGCATGAGTGTCGCTGTTCCAGAGCGAATCGAAGCAGCGTGGCGCCAGGTGCTTCGGCATGCGCGGCGCGACGTTGCGATAGAAGGCGACCTCCTGGTGGCCGGCTTGCCACAGGGTTTTCGCAAAATTCTCCTGCGCGACTTTCAGGATCAGCGTCTCAGGTGCGTCGGGCGCTGGGCCGTCATAGCTGAGCCGCAGCCGTATGATGCGCGATACGATGATGTCGCGCGCGCTCAGCACGGTCACCTGGCGTACGGAGCCCGCCCCGAGGACGCCCGATGCACGCAATGCCTCGGTCAGGTGAGCAGGATCGACGGCCGGAGGCAAAGGCGTTGCGGTCATGCGGCGCGCGTCCTGTGGTTGCGTGCCGGATGATAGCTCACGACCAGGCCTGCGGCTATGCACCTCGTGATGAAAAGGGCCTGCTACTTGATCGGCGCGCGTGGCAGCACCGTCTCGCCGGCCTCCATGCGGTAGACGTGGTCGAGCGAGTACCAGGGCGCGACCACGTCGCGCGCGGCCGGATGCGGCTCATCGTGGCGGATGAAATCGCCGAGCAGCGCCTTGGTCACGCCGAACTGGACGTCGCTGTCGATATGCGGGTCGTTCGGGTCGTAGACCTGCGAGATCAGGACCTTGAAGCCGGGCTTCACGATCAGCGCATGCAGATGCGCGGGGCGATAAGGATGCCGGCCCTGCGCCTGTAACAACCGGCCGACCACCCCATTGGTCGGGATCGGATAGCCCACCATCATCACCGAGCGAAACCAGAAGCGGCCGTCGGCATCGGTCGTGAACTTGCCGCGCAGGTTCATGTCGGCCTGATCGGGGTCCTGGTTCTCGTACAGCCCGACCGGCGAGGCGTGCCAGACGTCGACCTCGGCGCCGGCCACCGGCGCGCCATCGGGATCGAGCACGCGCCCGTGCACGAACAGCGCCGGCCCGAGCGTGGCGGAGCGCACGATCGAGCTTTCATTCTCCATCCGAGGTGAATTCAACCGCCAGAACGGGCCGAGCAGGGACTGTGAGGTCTCGGTGTTGCCGTGGTCGCCATTGTTGAGCAGGCAGACCAGCGACGAGACGCCGAGCGAGCCCGCCATCAGCACCACCTCATTGTGGGTGTCGTTGGTGCGCTGGCCGAGCTCGGCGATGAGGGCGGCAGCCTCGCGGAATTCGGCCTCGGTCAGTCTGACATCGCGGACGAAGTCGTGCAGATGTTTGATCAGCGCGATCATGATCTCGCGCAGCCGCGGGTTTGTCGTTCGTTCCATCACGGCCAGCACGGCCGGCGTCACGTCCTGCTCGCGGGAGATGGTCATGATCTTCCCCTCCGTCGTTCCTGGGCGGCTGGAAGAGCCGAACCCTCAGGTGCGCAATTGCGCACCGCGAACCTCGACAATGTTGGACTCATCTCGAGATTCCGGGTTCGCACCTCGCGGTGCGCCCCGGAATGACGGTGAGGTTGGCATTACTGCAGCTTCTCGATTGCCAGCGCCACGCCCTGGCCGACGCCGACGCACATGGTGGCGAGCGCGCGCTTGCCGCCGCGCGTCTCGAGCCCGTGCACGGCGGTCAGCGCCAGTCGCGCGCCGCTCATGCCCAGGGGATGCCCGAGCGCGATCGCGCCGCCATGCGGATTGACGAAATCGGCATCATCGGCGACGCCGAGCTGGCGCAGGCAGGCGATGCCCTGGCTGGCGAACGCCTCGTTCAGCTCGATCAGGTCGAAATCGGTGATCTTCAGCCCCAGCCGCTCCATCAGCTTGCGCGTCGCCGGCACCGGGCCGATGCCCATGATGCGCGGCGGCACGGCGGCTGATGCCAGCCCCAGCACCTTTGCGCGCGGGGTCAGGCCGTGTTTCTTCACGGCGGCTTCAGAGGCGAGGATCATCGCCGCGGCGCCGTCATTCACGCCGGACGCGTTGCCAGCCGTCACCGTGCCGGGATTGCGCACGATCGGCTTCAGCTTGGCGAGACCTTCCAGCGTGGTGTCGGGACGCGGATGCTCGTCCTTGTCGACGATGACGGGGCCGGCCTTGCCGCCGGGCACGGTGACCGGTGTGATCTCTTCGGCGAAATAGCCCGACGCGATCGCCTTGCCGGCACGCTGCTGTGAGCGGATCGCGAACGCGTCCTGATCGGCGCGCGAGACCTGGAATTCCTCTGCGACGTTCTCGCCGGTCTCCGGCATCGAATCGACGCCATATTGGCTCTTCATCAGCGGGTTGATGAAGCGCCAGCCGATCGTGGTGTCGAAGATCTCGGCCGAGCGTGAGAACGCTTCGGTCGCCTTGCCCTGCACGAACGGCGCGCGCGTCATCGACTCCACGCCGCCCGCGATCGCGAGGTCGATCTCACCGGCGCGGATTGCGCGGCCCGCGGCGCCGACCGCATCGAGGCCGGAAGCGCAGAGGCGGTTCAAGGTCTGGCCGGGAGTAGAGTCGGGCAAGCCCGCCAGCAGCACCGCCATGCGCGCGACGTTACGGTTGTCCTCGCCGGCCTGGTTGGCGCAGCCGAAGAACACTTCATCGACGGCGGACCAGTCGAGATTGGGATGTTTCGCGATCAGCGCCTTGATCGGCGTGGCCGCAAGATCGTCCGCACGCACTTTCGCGAGCGAGCCGCCGAAGCGGCCGATCGGGGTCCGTACCGCATCGCAGATATAGACGTCTCGCATCGCTCTCTCCCTGAAGTCGCGTGTTTCTGGTCGGATTTGAGGGCGGTTTTAGGAGTGTGCCGGAACCAGGTCAAATGACGGGAGCGCGGGAGGGTATGCGCGGCGATTTGCAGTGTGCGTGCTCTCCACTCGCCGCTGGGGCGGTGCGCTCCCTCCCCCCGCCTGCGGGGAAGGGTCGGGGTGGGGGCAACCCGCCCGAACGGTGCGAATGGAGGCACTTCCCCCACCCGCATCGCATCTCCAATGCGATGCGGCCTCCTCCGTAAGCGGGAGAGGTTGGACCGCGCGGGCCTCGAGACCGCCGCATCTTGGAACGGATGCCAGACGTGGAAAACCGGGACAGGGCCCGCAAAGCGGTAGGAGCGTGCCGTCGAGTTGGGGTAATTTCCGCGCCATGACGATCCAGCAGCCGATCTCCGCGCCCGACATGCCCGATGCGACGCCCGCGCCAGAGGCGCCGGCCAAACTCACGCCGATGATGGAGCAGTACCTCGACATCAAGGCGGCGCATCCCGGCCTGATGCTGTTCTATCGGATGGGCGACTTTTACGAACTGTTCTTCGAGGATGCGGAGGTCGCCTCGAAGGCGCTGGGCATCGTGCTGACCAAGCGCGGCAAGCACCAGGGCGTCGACATCCCGATGTGCGGCGTGCCGGTCGAGCGTTCCGAGGATTATCTGCACCGGCTGATCGCGCAAGGAATCCGCGTCGCCGTCTGCGAGCAGATGGAAGACCCGGCCACCGCCCGCGCGCGCGGCAACAAGAGCGTGGTCAAGCGCGGCGTGGTCCGCGTGGTCACGCCGGGGACGCTCACCGAAGACAATCTGCTCGATGCGCGCGCCAACAATTATCTGCTTGCGATTGCGCGCGCTCGCGGCTCGTCCGGCGGTGACCGGTTGGGGCTCGCCTGGATCGACATCTCGACCGCCGAGTTCATCGTCACGGAATGCGCGTTCGCGGAGCTTGCGGCGACGCTCGCGCGGATCAATCCGAACGAGGTGATCGTCAGCGACGCGCTCTATTCCGACAATGCGTTCGAGCCGATCCTCCGCGAGCTCGCCGCGGTGACGCCGCTGACCCGCGACGTGTTCGACAGCGCCACCGCCGAGCGCAGACTGTGCGATTACTTCGCGGTCGCCACCATGGATGGGCTGGCGGCGCTGTCGCGGCTGGAAGGCACGGCCGCCGCCGCTTGCGTCACCTATGTCGATCGCACCCAGGTGGGAAAACGTCCGCCGCTGGCGCCGCCGTCGCGCGAAGCGACCGGTGCGACAATGGCGATCGATCCCGCCACCCGCGCTAATCTGGAATTGACCCGCACGCTGGCCGGCGAACGCCGGGGTTCGCTGCTCGATGCCATCGACTGCACGGTCGCCTCGGCCGGCTCGCGACTCTTGGCGCAGCGGCTGGCGGCGCCGCTCACCGACGCCGCACAGATCGCGCGCCGGCTGGATGCGGTCGCCGCCTTCGTTGCCGACAGCGCCGCGCGCGAGGATGTCAGGAGCATCCTGCGCGGCGCGCCCGACATGTCACGGGCGCTGGCGCGGCTGTCGGTCGGCCGCGGCGGCCCCCGCGATCTTGCAGCCCTTCGCGATGGCATCCTGGCCGCTGATCAGGTGCTCGACCGGCTGGCTGTCCTGGAGCAGCCGCCGCAGGAGATCGCGGCTGTGATGGCCGCGCTGGCGCGGCCGTCGCGTGACCTCGCGGCCGAATTCGCCCGCGCCCTCGACGATCAGCTGCCGCTGATCAAGCGCGACGGCGGCTTCGTCCGCGCGGCTTACGAGCCTGCGCTCGATGAGGCGCGTAATCTGCGCGATGCCTCGCGCCTGGTTGTCGCCTCGATGCAGGCGCGCTATGCCGACCAGACCGGCGTGAAGGCGCTCAAGATCCGGCACAACAATGTGCTCGGCTATTTCGTCGAAGTCACTGCGCAGCACGGCGACAAGCTGATGACCGCGCCGTTGAATGCGACCTTCATTCATCGCCAGACGCTGGCGGGCCAGGTGCGCTTCACGACGTCCGAGCTCGGTGAGATCGAAGCCAAGATTGCCAATGCCGGCGAGCGTGCGCTCAATCTCGAACTCGAAATCTTCGATCGGCTCTGTACGGCCGCGCTCGAAGCCGGCGAAAACTTGCGCGATGCCGCGCATGGCTTTGCGCTGCTCGACGTCGCGACTTCGCTCGCCAAGCTCGCGGTCGATGACAATTATGTGCGGCCCGAGGTCGACACCTCGCTCGGCTTTGCCATCGAAGGCGGCCGCCATCCGGTGGTCGAGCAGGCCTTGAAGCGCGACGGCCAGCCGTTCATCGCCAATTCCTGCGACTTGTCACCAGCGCCGGGACAAAAGAGCGGCCAGCTCTGGCTGCTCACCGGACCGAACATGGCCGGCAAATCCACCTTCCTGCGCCAGAACGCGCTGATTGCGCTGTTGGCCCAGATCGGCGCGTTTGTGCCGGCCTCACGCGCGCGGATCGGCATCGTCGACCGGCTGTTCTCGCGCGTCGGCGCCGCCGACGATCTCGCGCGGGGACGTTCGACCTTCATGGTCGAGATGGTCGAGACCGCGGCAATCCTGAATCAAGCCGGCGAGCGCGCGCTCGTCATCCTCGATGAGATCGGTCGCGGGACGGCGACCTTCGACGGGCTCTCGATCGCCTGGGCCGCGATCGAGCATCTGCACGAGACCAACCGCTGCCGCACGCTGTTCGCCACGCATTATCACGAGCTGACCGCGCTCTCCGCCAAGCTGCCGCGCATGTTCAACGCGACAGTTCGGGTCAAGGAATGGCAGGGCAATGTGGTGTTCCTGCACGAGGTGCTGCCGGGCTCGGCCGACCGCTCCTACGGCATCCAGGTGGCCAAGCTCGCCGGCCTGCCGCCCGCAGTGATCAGTCGCGCCAAATCGGTGCTGGCGAAGCTGGAGGCGCAGGACCGTGGCCAGAGCGCGCGTGCTTTGGTCGACGATCTCCCGCTGTTCGCCGTGCCCTCGCGCGCGAGCGTCGAGCCCACGATGTCGCAAGAGGCGGAAGAGCTGATCGGTGCGGTCAAGGCGCTCAATCCGGACGAGATGACCCCGCGCGAAGCGATGGACGCGCTCTATGCGCTGAAGGCGAAGTTGCCGAAATCGTAGTCGCCGTCATTCCGGGACGCGTGGAACGAGCGAGCCCGGAATCTATCTCACGGCAGTCCAAATCGCCCGATGGATTCCGGGTTCGGCTCTGCGAGCCGCCCCGGAATGACAGCTACTTCGCGGCCTTCTTCCTTCGCCCGACCCACCACAAGCCGAGATTCCACCCGACACACGTCGCCAGCGCGAGGCTCAGGCCCGCCGGCGCGCCGAGATGCAGGGCACCGAGATGCAGCACGGCCACCGCAATGCCGAAGCCGATCAGGCCCCAGGCGCCGTTGGCGATCACGGCGGCGGTCGCGGGACCGCCGATGCGCGGCTGCAGGATCAGCATCATCGAGGTGAAGACGATCGGAAATAGCGCGAGCATGCCGGAGATCGCCGGTCCCGCCCAGCCCGACACCGAAGTCACGATCGCAACGAGTGCCGCGACCAGCGAGGCCCGCAGCGGCACGTCGTACCAACGGCGGGTGATCAGCGGCATCCTGGCGTGGCGATAGCGCGCGAGGAGCGGCAGGCAGATGGCAAAGGTGATGGCGTTGGCGATCAGCCCCGTAGCCAGTGACCATGGCACACTGCGGATCAGCGCCGCGAGCCCGAGCCAGACGGCCACGGCGCAGGCCGTGCTGATGAGTACAGTCTGCCGCTGCGCCAGCACCGCATAGATCAGGCTGAGGAAGATGGTGGCGGCATTGATCGGCAGGCTGGTCAGCGCGCCCTCGGCGATGAAGCCGGCGTCGTGATCGAGCGCGAGGAACACGTAGGTCGGCCCTGCCGAGATCGGCAAGGTGGCGACCAGCGCGCCGATGACGGGACCTGACCGCTCGGCGATCATGGACGCCGAGACCACGAAGGCGGCGGCGATGCCCATGCGTAAGACAAGGATGAGGATGAAGGAGAGATCGAGGGGCATGTTCATCTGTCGTCCCGGGCAAGCGAGCGCATGCGAGCGCCGACCCGGGACCCATAACCACAGGCGCTTGTTGTGTAAGTAGATTGCAGTACCTAGTCATCGCCACAAGCAAGGCCTGTGGCTATGGGTCCCTGCTTTCGCAGGGACGACGATCGCATCACACCCGCTTCAGGCTCACCGACACTTTCGGGCCGTTCTTGATGGTCTGATAGACCACGCAATAGCGCTCGGTCAGCTTCAGCAGCAGATCGAGCTTATCTTGAGGCGCGTCGGTCTCGACCTCGAAGCGCAGCCGGATCTCCTGGAAGCCGACCGGCGCCTCCTTGTCGACGCCGAGCGTGCCGCGGAAGTCGAGGTCGCCTTCGGCGATCACCTGCCCGCTCTTGAGCGGCACCTCGACCGCGGTCGCCACCGATTTCAGCGTGACGCCGGCGCAGGCGACCAGCGCTTCCAGCAGCATGTCGCCGGAGCAGAGCTCGAGGCCGGAGCCGCCCGTTCCCGGATGCAGGCCGGCCACGGCGAGCGCGCGGCCGGTCTCGACCTTGCAGGTCAGGCCTTCACCGCCCACCGAGCCCTTGGCCTTCAGTGTGATGACGGCCGCCGACGGATCGGACTTGTAGCGTTCCTTGAACGGCGCCTGTAGCGCGCGCAGCTCGGTCGCATCCATGCTGTATCCTCCCAAAAATCGTTTCAGCCGGTATAATCGGCGTCGCCGACAAAGTCAGCCTTTGAGTGAGAACGGCACGCCCTCCCGACCCGGGCAGGACAACCTTATATTGGCTCGTGACAGCACAGGCTGTGTTCGATATCCGGATGGTCCATGGACACCGTTGCGACAGATCACCTCAGGGACGACGTGGACTTCGACAGTGCCGCTATCGCAGCGGCGGTCGAGGCGCTGGCCAAGCAGCATTCCGGGCGCGAGGACATGTTCCGCTCGGCGGTGGCACAATTCCTCAAGGCCGAGCTGGTCAAGGCGCGCGCGGCGGCCCAGGCGCAGCTGTTGAGGGATCGCCACGGCCGACGCTGCGCCGAGCGGCTCTGCTTCATCCAGGACGAGATCATCCGCATCCTCTACGCCGCCGCCACCGGGCATCTCTACCGCTCCGACGTGCCGAGCGGCGCGGAGCGCATGGCGGTGGTCGCAACCGGTGGCTATGGCCGCGGCCTGATGGCGCCGGAGTCCGACATCGATCTGCTGTTCATCCTTCCCTACAAGCAGACCGCCTGGGGCGAGCAGGTCGCCGAAGCCATTCTCTACTGCCTCTGGGACATGGGGCTGAAGGTCGGCCACGCCACCCGTTCGGTCGACGAATCGATCCGGCAGGCGCGCGGCGATATGACCATCCGCACCGCGATCCTGGAGACGCGCTATCTCGCCGGCGACCGTCCGCTCTATGACGAGCTGGTCGCGCGTTTCGACAAGGAGGTCGTGCAGGGCACTGCGGCCGAGTTCGTGACCGCCAAGCTCGCCGAGCGCGAGGAGCGGCATCGGCGCGGCGGCCAGTCGCGCTATCTGGTCGAGCCCAATGTCAAGGATGGCAAGGGCGGGCTGCGCGACCTGCACACGCTGTTCTGGATCGCGAAATACGTCTATCGCGTGCGCGAGACCGACGAGCTGCTCGAGCGCGGGGTGTTCGACGCGCATGAATTTCGCACCTTCCGCCGCTGCTCCGATTTCCTATGGTCGGTGCGCTGCAACCTGCATTTCCTGAGCGGCCGCCCCGAGGAGCGGCTGTCCTTCGACCTGCAGCGCGAGATCGCGGTGCGGCTCGGCTACACCAGCCATCCCGGCATGCAGGATGTCGAGCGCTTCATGAAGCACTACTTCCTGGTCGCCAAGGAGGTCGGTAACCTCACCGCGATCCTGTGCGCCAAGCTGGAGGACCAGCAGGCCAAGCCCGCGCCGGTGTTGAGCCGGATGATCTCGCGGCTGACGACCGGCTCGACCTGGCGCCGGGTGCCCGAGAGCGATGATTTCATCGTCGACAACAACCGTATCAACCTCGCCGCACCCGATGTCTTCAAGCACGATCCGGTCAACCTGATCCGCATCTTCCGGCTGGCGCAGAAGAACAATCTCGCCTTCCATCCGGACGCGATGCGGGCGGTGACGCGCTCGCTCAGCCTGATCAACACGGGCTTGCGCGAAGATCCGGAAGCCAACCGGCTGTTCATGGAGATCCTGACCTCCAACGAGGCCGAGGTGGTGCTGCGGCGGATGAACGAGACCGGCGTGCTCGGCCATTTCATCCGCGCCTTCGGCCGTATCGTCTCGATGATGCAGTTCAACATGTATCATCACTACACGGTCGACGAGCATCTGATCCGCTGCATCGGATTCTTGCAGGAGATCGAGCGTGGCGGCAGCGACGAGTTCGTGCTCGCTTCCGATCTGATGCGCAAGATCAGGCCCGAGCACCGGCCGGTGATCTACATCGCGGTGCTGCTGCATGACGTCGCCAAGGGCCGGCCTGAGGATCATTCGATCGCCGGCGCCAAGGTGGCACGGCGGTTGTGTCCGCGGCTCGGCTTCAGCAATGCCGACACCGAGCTCGTCGCATGGCTGATCGAGGAGCATCTGACGATGTCCACGGTGGCGCAGTCGCGCGACCTCTCCGATCGCCGGACCATCGAGAATTTTGCGGCCGTCGTGCAGTCGGTCGAGCAGATGAAGCTTTTGACCATCCTGACCACCGCCGATATCCGCGGCGTCGGTCCGGGCGTCTGGAACGGCTGGAAGGCGCAGCTGTTGCGCACGCTGTATTACGAGACCGAGCCGGTGCTCACCGGCGGCTTCTCGGAGGTGAACCGCGCCAAGCGGCTGGCCGCGGCGCAGGCCGAGTTCCGCATGGCCATGACCGACTGGCCGGAAGCCGAGCTCGGCGCCTATATCGCTCGTCACTATCCGGCCTATTGGCTCAAGGTCGAGCTGCCGCGCAAGATCCGCCACGCCCGCTTCGTGCGCGCGAGCGAGCACGCGGGCCACAAGCTCGCAATCAATGTCGGGTTCGATCCGGCGCGCGGCGTCACCGAGCTGACGATCTTCGCGATGGACCATCCCTGGCTGTTGTCGATCATCGCGGGCGCCTGCGCCTCCGCCGGTGCCAACATCGTCGATGCGCAGATCTACACCACGACCGACGGCCGCGCGCTCGACACCATCGCGATCTCCCGGGAATATGAGCGCGACGAGGACGAGGCGCGGCGCGCCACGCGGATCGGCGAGACCATCGAGCAGGTGCTGGAAGGCAAGCTCAAGCTGCCGGACGCCGTGGCGCGACGGACCACGCGCGGCAAGCAGCACAAGGCGTTCTCGGTCGAGCCGGAGGTGACCATCAACAATCAATGGTCGGAGCTCTATACCGTGATCGAGGTCTCGGGCCTCGACCGTCCGGGCCTGTTGTATGAGCTGACTACCGCGATCTCCAAGCTCAACCTCAACATCACCTCCGCCCACGTCGCGACCTTCGGCGAGCGCGCCCGCGACGTGTTCTACGTCACCGATCTCCTGGGCGCGCAGATCAGCGCGCCCACGCGGCAGGCCGCGATCAAGAGCACGCTGCTGCATCTGTTGTCGGCCGACGAAGCCGCCGCACAGCCAGCGGCGTAGTCAATGAGGTCCTCAGCTATCTCTACTCGTCATTCCGGGGCTCGCGCGTTCCGCGCGCCCCGGAATGACAGCCGAGAAAGCTGACGCCTAAACCTCCACGCCCTCGTGCCGCAGCAGCCAGCGCTTGCGCATCAAGCCGCCGCCATATTTCACCAACCCGCCGTCGGCGCCGATCAGGCGGTGGCAGGGCAGCACGACGCTGATCGGATTGGCGCCATTGGCGTGACCGACCGCACGCATCGCTTTGGGCGCCTGCAATTGGGCCGCCATCGCGCCATAGCTCATGGTCTGGCCCGCAGGAATTCCCGGCAACGCCGACCACACCTTGCGCTGGAACTCCGTTCCTGCCACGCGCCATGCGACCTCGGCCAGCCGGTCGAGATCGCCGTTGAAATAGGCCGATAGCGCCGCCTTCATTGCCGCGGGCGCCTGTCCGTCCTTCAGGACCACTGCGCCATAGTTGCGCCGAAGCAGATCCAGCATCCGCGGCGCATAATCTTCCCAGTCGAGGGCGCGCAGCACGCCATCGTCGTCGGTGACCAGCAGCGCTGCGCCGATCGGCGTGGACAGCCGGTCCAGGCTGAAAGTGGTGGGCGGCTTTTGCGTCAGGTGGCTGCGTTCGGGCATTGTCGGTTTCACCGGTCCCGGTTGATGCATTCTTAACGCTCTATGTCGGCTCCGAGCCACGGCGTCGACCCGAAATCCGTAATCGCTGGCCGGCCGCCTCGTCTTGCATGGCGCCATGGCTTCCTCCACAATCGCCGGCAGCGATGGCGTCCAAAACAATCAAGACCATCGCGCGAAAACATCCAGGAGGAACACAGCCCATGAGAGATGGCATGATTCGTCTCGCCGGGGTGGCTGCGCTTGCGGCCGCGCTCTCGGTCACATCAGCTTACGCCCAGAAGAAATACGATCCCGGCGCCTCCGATACCGAGATCAAGGTCGGCCAGACCGTGCCGTTCTCCGGCCCCGCCTCGGCCTATGCCTCGATCGGCAAGACCCAGGCCGCCTATTTCAACATGATCAACGAGCAGGGCGGTATCAACGGCCGCAAGATCAAGCTGATCCAGTATGACGACGCCTATTCTCCGCCAAAGGCGGTCGAGCAGGTGCGCAAGCTGGTCGAGGACGACGAGGTGCTGTTGACGTTCCAGATCATCGGCACGCCCTCAAATGCCGCCGTACAGAAATATCTCAATGGCAAGAAGGTGCCGCAGCTGTTTGCCGCCACCGGGGCCACCCGTTTCACCGACCCGAAGAACTTCCCCTGGACGATGGGATATAACCCCAACTACTTCACCGAGGGCCGCATCTACGGCCAGTACATCCTCAAGGAACATCCCAACGCCAAGATTGGCGTGCTCTATCAGAACGACGATCTCGGCAAGGACTATCTGAACGGCATCAAGGCCGGCCTTGGCGACAAGGCGGCGAGCATGATCGTGGCAGAGGCGTCCTACGAGGTCTCCGATCCGACCATCGACTCCCAGATCCTGAAGCTGAAGGCCTCCGGCGCCGACCTGTTTTTCTCGGCCTCGACCCCGAAGCAGGCCGCACAGGCGATCAAGAAGATCGCCGAGCTCGACTGGAAGCCGGTCCACATCGTCGACATCAACGCCACCTCGGTCGGCGCGGTGATGAAGCCCGCGGGGCTGGAGGCCTCCAAGGGGGTCATCTCCGTGAATTACGGCAAGGACCCGCTCGATCCGGCTTGGAAGGATGATGCCGGCATGAAGCGCTATTTCGACTTCATGGCGAAGTATTATCCGGAAGGCGACAAGAACTCCAACTTCAACATCTACGGCTACTCGACCGCGCAGCTCCTGGTGACGGTGCTGCAGATGTGCGGCGACAATCTGACCCGCGAGAACGTGATGAAGCAGGCGGCGTCGTTGAAGCACGTAGTAGGCGATCTGTCGCTGCCGGGCATGGAGCTCAACACCTCGCCGACCGACTATCGTGTCAACAAGCAGCTGCAGATGATGAGGTTCAACGGCGAACGCTGGGAGCTGTTCGGCCCGATCCTGGAGGACCAGGGCGCAGCGGGCTAGCGTTCGGTCATTTCAACATTGACGTCGTCATGCCCGGGCAAAAGCGCGAAGCGCAGTCTTCGCGCCAGATGTCCCGGGCATGTTCACAACGGCAGCTCGCCATATTCGCGGTTGGCCAGGCTGGCTTCCTCCAGATCGAGGTCGCGCTCGATGCGCCGCCGCGTCTCGTCGGTGATCCTGCCATCGCGCAGCATGACGTGGATGAACCGGCGCTCGACCGCGATCAACTCGCGGGTCAGCTCGATGCCGAGCGCGGACGCATCCTGCTGATCGGGATCGAGCGCCTGCGGCAGCTGGTTGAAGCGCACCTCATGGCGGGCGCGCAATAGCCGCACCACCTCCTCGGACAGTTCGCGATCACTGGTCATCGTCTCCAGCGAGCGCAGCGCGGTGTCGAGCGCCTCGCGTCGGGCTTCTATCTCCTGCTCGTGCTCGGCGGCATGTTCGGCGCGCCCCGCGCTCGTCACGCCGAGCCATTTAACCACGCGCGGCAGCGTCAGCCCGAGCCCGACCAGCGTGAAGAAGATCACGCCGAAGGAGACGAACAGGATGAGGTCACGATAAGGAAAGGCATCGCCGGTCGAGAGCGTCAGGGGCAGCGCCAGCGCCGCCGCCAGCGACACGGTGCCGCGCACGCCGGTGAAGCCGAGGATGAACACCCATTGCCAGGGCGGCGACGGATCACGTGCGCGCAGGCTTTTCGAGAGCCAGCGCGGCAGATAGGTGGCCGGGAATATCCAGGCGAAGCGCGCGAGGATGATGATCACGACGACCAGCGCCGTAACCAGCAGAATGTCGTGCAGCGGGAACGCCTTGGACTTCTCATAGAGTAGCCGCATCTGGAAGCCGGTGAGCAGGAACAGCATGCCCTCGATCAGGTAGATGACGAGGTCCCAGAAGAAGATGCCCTGGAGCCGCGTCGCCGACCGGATCAGGAGCGGCCCGTTCCAGCTCATATAGAGGCCGCAAGCCACCGTCGCGATCACGCCGGAGCCACCGACATGTTCGGGAATCCAAAAAGCGAGATAGGGCGTGAGCACTGACAGCGTGATCTCGATCTGCGGGTCGCAGGCATAATAGCGGGCGCGCAGCATCAGCCAGCCGACGCCGATGCCGAAGGCGACCTCGCCCACGACGATGAGTGCGAACTCGCCGGTGGCGACCGGCAGCGAGAACGTGCCGGTGGCGATCGCGGCGACGGCAAAGCGATAGAGGATCAAGGCGGTGGCGTCATTGGCAAGGCCTTCGCCTTCCAGCACCACCAGGATCCGGCGCGGCAGCTGCAGCCGGCGGGCGATCGCAAGCGGCGCCACCACATCGGGCGGCGCGACGATGGCGCCAAGCAGGAAGCCGACGCTCCAGGGCAGGCCGATCAGAAAGTGAGTTGCAGCTGCGACTGCGCAGGCGGTGAAGATGACGCAGCCGACCGCGAGCAGCACGATCGGGCGCAGGCTGAGCTTGAACTCGCGCCAGCTCATGGCGACGCTGGCCGAATAGATCAGCGGCGGCAGCACCACCAGCAGGACCAGCTCCGGCGGCAGGGCGAAGGCGGGTATGGTCGGCACGAAGGCGAGTGCGATGCCGGCCAGCATCAGCAGGATCGCCGGGGCAATCCCGGCGCGACGCGCGAGCAGTGCGGTTCCCGCCAGCACCGTGAGCAGGATCAGAAACAGCTGAAAATCGTCTTCCATGCCGCCCTAACGTTCTGGCGTCGCTCGCCGCAACACTCAGTCCCGCAAATCGTAGCGGTAGGATTTGGACACGATCTGCCAGCCGTCCTTGAGCTTCATCGCCACCAGGTAATCGGTGAAATAGCGTGGCGGCAGCTGGCAGCGGACCTTGATGAAGGCGGTGTTCTGGTCCGAGTGGTCGATCGTGACGATGAAGTCGTCCCGCGCCTTGCCCTCCGATTTTGCTGAGGGCCGCTTGCGTACCCAGGCCTGCCAGTCGGGCACGGTCAGGACCTTCAATTCCCCGTTCTCGATCCAGCGCAGATCGGCCGTGGGATGGAAAATCGCGCCGAGCTTGTCGGCATCGCCCTCATAGAGTGCGTCGAAATAGCCCTGAACCACGGCTTCGACACTGGACCGATCGGCGCTCATAGCTCTCTCCCTTCGCTACGGAACGAACGATAGCGCATTTTCACCGCAAAAATGTGATTGGCAAGCCGCACCAAGGTCACATCCGCGGCGACAAAGAATGCTGGTTTTGGTCGGAGCACGAACGCGCAAGTCTTCTCCTCAAGTCTTCTACACCACGTTTTGTACACTAAGTCTCCGAAACCCAGCCTCCCAAACCACGGGCCTGTCACGATGTCTTGGCCGCAATCGCTTCAGTTTCCACGCCTGCTGCTCGCGGCGACGCTACTCCTGCTATGCCAGCCGGCATTTGCCGGCAAGCGGGTGGCATTGATTATCGGGAACTCGGCCTATCAGAACGTTCCGCCGCTGGCGAACCCAGTCAATGACGGCGCGGTCATGACCCGGACCTTCAAGGATGCCGGTTTCGACGTCGTCGACTTCCGCCGCGATCTGTCGGCGCAGCAGACACGGCGGGCGCTGCGCGACTTCGCCGACGTCGCGCGCGATGCAGATATCGCGGTGGTCTATTACGCCGGGCACGGCATGGAGTCGGAAGGCGCCAACTACCTGATCCCCGTCGATGCGCGGCTGGAGCGTGACACCGACGTCTATGACGAGACGCTGTCGCTCGATCGCATTCTGGTCGCGATCGAGCCGGCCAAGAAGCTGCGGCTGGTCATCCTCGATGCCTGCCGCGACAATCCCTTCGCCAAGGCCATGGAGCGAACCACGGCCACGCGCGGCCTCGGCCTCGGCCTGGCCAAGGTCGAGCCCTCCAGCCCGAATACCTTGATTGCCTATTCCGCAAAGGCGGGATCGACAGCACAGGACGGCAGCGGCAGGAACAGCCCATTCACGATCTCATTGTCGCGGCGTCTCACCACGCCAGGCCTCGACATCCGCAAGGCCTTCGGCTTCGTGCGCGACGATGTGTTGAAGGCGACCGGCAACCGCCAGGAGCCGTTCGTCTACGGCTCGCTCGGCGGCGAGGACGTTCCGCTGGTGCCGGCAGCGCGTGTCGCGGCGCAGCCGCCGGCCACAGCCAATCCGCGGGCGGACGCCCGGCGGGACTATGAGCTGGCGCTGCAGATCGGCAACAAGGGGGCGTTCGAGGCTTTCCTGACGCAATATCCGGATGGCTTCTATGCGAGCCTTGCCCGGCTGCAGCTCGACAAGCTGACGGCGGACGAGAATCGCGCCGCGCTGGCCGAGCAGGCACGGGCGGCGGAAGCCGAGCGCGCCCGTCTTGCCGCCCAAGGCGCGGCCAAGGAGGTGCTGGCTCAGGCCGAAGCAAAGGCGCAGGCCGAGGCCAAGGCGGCGGAGCAGGCGCGGGTCGCGGCCGAGCAGGTCGCGGAGATCGCACGCCAGCAGGCGGCGGAAGCCGAACGCACTCGGCAGGAGGATTTGGCGACTCCGCTGCAGGCGGCGCTGGAGACGGTGGGGACGGAGCCGGCAGACGCTGATTTGGCGCCTACGAAAAAAGGTCCGCCCAGGAAGCCGATCGCCGGTCGCGACCGCAGTGACGACGAACCGTCGGCCCGCAAGCGGCGATCCTCGGAGCGGCGGCTGGGGATGCCAGCGACCGTTGATAGCCGGCCGCTTCCGGATGAGGTCAGGCCGCAGCTTCGGGCGGAGAAGCCGGCCCTCGTGTCAGGCCAGATCTATTGCGATGCTTATCTGTGCCGTCCGGTGCGGCGCGGTTGCCATCTCGACTATCGCGGAGGCGGCGGCCCTGCCCAGAACGCCAGCGTGGAAGTGTGTGATTGATTAGTCCGGACTGGACGGGGCCTCATGGTTCTCCCGGCGATGCGACGCATCGTCCGGGGACGCGCCGCAAGCGGCGCTCCTCACCATGAGGGTCGGAGGTTCGCCGCGAACTCTGCCCTCGTCCTGAGGAACTCGCCGGAGGCGAGCGTCTCGAAGGACGGTCGCGACTAAGATCGCCGGGCGAATTTTTCCGAAAAGGGATAACCCTGCCAGACCTAAGCGGAGTGGCTCCGAGCGGCTGCAAAGGAAGGTCTTAATAGCAGCGGTGCTCAACTTGAGATCGCGCTTGCGGCGATGTTGACCATCAGCGCGACCAGGGCCGTGTTGTAGACGAAGGAGATGATGCCGTGCACGGTCGCCGTGCGGCGGATCACCTTGTCGGTGATGCCGACGTCGGACACCTGGGCGGTCATGCCGATCACGAAGGAGAAGTAGACGAAGTCCCAATAATCGGCATGTTCGTCCTTGGTGTCGCCGCTCGGAAATTGCAGGCCGCCGGGCTTGAGCGTGCGATAATAATCATGGGCGTAGTGCAGGGCGAAGGTGGTGTGCACGATCGCCCAGGACAGGCTCACCGTGATCGTGGCGAAAGCGAGCTCGAAGGCGCCGCGCTTCGAGGCGCCGAGCTCGAACACGATCGCCGCAATGCTGGCGAAGGCACCGAGCGCGGTCACCATCAGGATCACGAAGCGGCCGTCGTCCTGCTTGATGGCGTTGCGGCGGATGTGCTGGTGCTGGCACCGCAGCATCATGATGATGACCAGCGACAGATACAGCGTCGCGAACACGTCCCAGCAGAGCAGAAGGCGCGTGACCGGTCGCCACGCCGCCGGCAGCACGAAGAACGACAGGATCGCGATGCCGAGCGCGATGAAGGTGCGCGGCCGCGCATAGACCACGCGCAACGCCATCGGCAGCCGGGCGAAACGGGCGAGCGCGGCGTCTTCGGTGTGCTCCGGCCGGACGGGCACGCTCTAGTTCTTGCGCTCGGCCACGAAGCGGGCGGTGGCGCGCAGTACATCTGCCTTGGAGCCGAACATCGAGAGCGCCGCATCGCCGCGCGCAAGCAGGTCCCGAACGCGCTGCTTGGCACCCTCGATTCCGAGTTGGGTGACGAAGGTGGTCTTGCCGAGCTCGGCGTCGGCGCCGGCCGGCTTGCCGAGCGTCGCCGCGTCGCTCTCGACGTCCAGCAGGTCGTCCGCGATCTGGAAGGCCTCGCCGAGCGCGCGGCCGAAATCGTCGAGCGCTTGGTATTCCTTCGCCGAGGCTTGGCCGAGAATGGCGCCGGCGATGCAGCCGAAGCGCAGCAGCGCGCCGGTCTTCATCTGCTGCACGCGGGCGACATCGACCGGCTCGCGGTCGCCGAAGCGGCCTTCGCCGGCGAGGTCGAGGATCTGACCGCCGGCCATGCCGCCGATGCCGGCGCAGCGAGCGAGCGCCCGGGTCAGCGCCAGACGAACGCCGGCGTCGGGATGGATCTCGTCGCGGGTGATGATGTCGAACGCAATGGTCAGGAGCGCGTCGCCGGCGAGAATGGCGGTCGCGTCGTCATAGACCTTGTGCAGGGTGGGGCGGCCGCGGCGGAGGTCGGAATTGTCCATCGCCGGCAGGTCGTCATGGATCAGGGAGTAGCAATGGATGCATTCCAGCGCCGCGCCCGCCAGCAGCGCGCCCTTGGGTGGCACGCCGAAAATCGCGGCGCTCTCGACCACCAGGAATGGACGGAGCCGCTTGCCGCCGTTCAGGCTGGAATAGCGCATCGACTCGATCAGCCGCTTCGGCCGCGCGATCTCGTCCGGCATCGCCTTGTCCGACAGCAGGTCGCCCAGCAGGGCCTCGGTGTCCTCGGCGGTCTTGTCCAGGCGTTGGGTGAAGTCGGTCACGGCCGTCGCGGTCATCAAGAAGGGCTCCAAAGGGGATTCATTCGCGGCAAAAAATTCGCCGGACAATCGTTGATGACGCAGGCTACGTCAATTGCGCGGCGCTTGGCCGCGTCGGCGCGAAAAAGGCAGGAAATTTCATGGAGATATCGGATAATCGCGCAGGACCATCGTTGATCATGCCTTAACCATTTCCGCGAAGCCCTCAATTTGCGCCCGCTCCGAACCCTCTTTGTGATCATCCTGCTGGTGCTGCTCGTGCCCTACGGGCTCACGCCGTTCTATGCGGTGGGGCACCCGGTTTCGGCCCTGATGCTGTGGCGCTCGGTGACCGGCAGGCCGGTCGAGCGGCGCTGGATCGATCTTTCGGCGATGTCGCCCTATTTGCCGCGCGCGGTGGTCGCGGCGGAAGATGCCAAGTTCTGCAGCCACCATGGGGTCGACTGGGGCGCGCTGCGCGAGGTGATGGACGATGCGGAGGAGGGCGAGGTTTCGCGCGGCGGCTCGACCATCACCCAGCAGCTCGCCAAGAATCTGTTCCTGTGGCCGGGCCGCAGCTTCGTCCGCAAGGCGCTGGAACTGCCGCTCGCTCTCTGGATCGATGCGGTGCTGCCAAAACGGCGGATCCTGGAACTGTACCTGAATGTCGCCGAGCTCGGCCCGTCAGGCCAGTTCGGGGCCGAAGCCGGGGCAAACTATGCTTTTGGACGGTCCGCCGCCATCCTCGGCGCCCGTGAGGCGGCCCTGCTCGCGTCGATCCTGCCCAATCCCGTCAAACGCAGCGCGCGGAATCCGGGACCCGGCGTCCGCCGGCTGGCCATAACCTATGTGGCGCGAGCTCAGTCCCCTGCGCTTCAGACCTGTTGGGGCGAGGGCCGGTAGTCGCGATACGCGAATTTTGGCCGAAATTGCCGCAAACGGCGCTAGCATTAAGGGACCTCATCCTCTATAAGCGCGGCCTTGATCGGCATCCGGGCCCGCCGGCGATTGCTTGCGGCCGTCGCTGAGCGACGATGTCCTGCTGATGCCATAAAAGATTACCCCTAGAGGATACGGATATGGCCGTCCCCAGAAGAAAAACGTCGCCCTCGCGACGTGGCATGCGTCGCTCGGCTGATGCGATCAAGAAGCCGACCTATGTCGAGGACAAGGATTCCGGCGAGCTGCGTCGTCCGCACCACCTGGACCTCAAGACCGGCATGTATAAGGGCCGCCAGGTCCTGAAGAAAAAGGACGCCTGATCGGCCGTCAGCGTGCGGCAGGCGGATGCCTGTCGCGGCGCGGCCATCGATGGGGTTGAGAGCGGTCCCGTGCGAGCCCATTCGCCGGGACCGTCGCGCATGATGAACGCGCCGCACTCCTTTGTTCTCGTCCTCGTGTTTCTCGTCCTCGGCTCTTAGAAGGTGCGCAGTGGTGCAATCCTTGCGCGGTTGAAGGCGTCACCGATGTCCATGGTCGGCTTTCCGCTGCTGCTGATCCCGCTGGCGATCTACAACATGATCGCCTTCTTGATGCCGGCGGTCGGCTTCAACGAGACGCTCGTGCAGGTGCGGCTGGTCTCGGGCGAGATGTGGACGGTGTCGCTCGGCGACATCCTGCTTGCGCTCGGCGTGCTGCTGCTGTGGCTCGAGGTCATCAAGGCCGCCCGACCGAACGGCAAATATCTGACCGACCATCTGCTGTCGTTCCTGGTCGCGGCCGGCGCCGTGGCCGAATTCGTGATGTGGCCCAAATTCGCCAACTCAACCTTCTTCCTGCTGGCCCTGCTCGCCACGGTGGATTTTTTCGCAGGCATCGGCCTGCGCAACAAGCGTCGCCGCGGGATGGTCGCCGTTGCTGCGTCGGCAACGTCAGCACCGCGGATCGAACCTGCGCCGCGGGTTGAACCTGCGCCGGAGCCCGAGCCGCCCGCCGCGGAGCCCGAGTTGCCGGCAGCGGAGCATGCCGATCCTGACGTCGCGCCCGCCGAGCATGTGCCGGCTGCTTCCAGCGAGCCCGCACCGGCGCCAGCGACCCCCACACCTGCGACCCCTGTCACACCCGCGACCCCTGCCGTACCAGCGGCGGCAGCCGTCGCCGAGTCCGTGCTGCTGGATCCTCCGGACCCGCGCGTTGCCGTGTCCGCGGCAACCGAGCCGCCGCCGAAAGCGGGCGACCACGCCCTGCCGACTGAGTCTGCCGAGCCCGCCTCGCCGCACGAGCCGGAGCCGCATGAGCCGGAGCGGACTCCTGACGCGCCGAAGCCGTAAGTGCGCCGCGACGCACTCGCGTCAGACGACTAGCCTTTCTGAGATGACTTTCCCCTAGATCACCTGTCGGGTTCGCCCGACTCGATGGTCCGTCTGCAGATGAGCCGCATAGGCCGAGAGTGCGTCGGCCGGCGCTGCGCGGCGGAGATTGCGCGTTTGCGGCAGTTGCTCGGCCGTGGCGATCAGGTGAGCCAGAAAGGTGGGATCGGGGCGCACCGAGCGGTGCGTCGCGGATGCGCGACCGGCTGCGTGGACGAGCGGGACCAGCGCGACGCTCTCCGTCGAGGCGGCGTCCGGCGCGGACGTTTCATTCCGGTCAATTGTTAACATCGTCCAACCAAATCCGGCTCTGCTTGTCTTATTTTGGAACGCCGGATCCTTTCCTCCCCAGGACATCGCAAGAGAAATGCCGTTTGCGCGGCGGCCGTTCCCCGATGTTCCGTGTTGGTTTACGCCTGGAGCGCATCCCCTTGCAAATGGCCTGTCGCAACAAAATGCTCTCATTAACCAGAAGTGCGTAGGCTGATTCGCGACGCCGGTGCCGCTACAGGCGGCCGCGTGCCGGTCATCTGCAACTGTTGCGGCCGCGATCGAAACCGGCCGTGTCCCGAAACGAGGCGATCTTGACAGCCGAATTGCCGCAGACCTCGATGATTCTGGCGTCCCTCGGCCAGGCCGCCTTCGTCTGGGATATTGCCACCGACACGATCGTCTGGAGCGACCATGTCGGCGCGGTGTTTCCCGACATCCCGCTGTCGCAGCTCTCGCGTGGCGCCGACTTTGCCAAGCTGATCGAGCCGCAGCAGGCGATTCGCTCCGAGGTGCTGTTGCAATCACCGCCGCTGCACGGCGCAGTCGGCGCACCTTACCGCATCGAATATGGGGTGCGGGCCCACACCGGCGCGCCGCTGCTCTGGGTCGAGGAGACCGGCTGCTGGTTCGCCGACGCCGATGGTCGGCCGGCCCGCGCGCAAGGTCTCGTCTGTATCAACAACGAGCGCCACGCCCGCGACGAGCAACTGCTCAGATCATCCCAGCATGATCCGCTGACCGGGGAGCTCAACCGCAGCCATCTGATCGGTGCCCTCGCTGCGGCGATCGAGGAGGCCCAGCGTTTCCGCTTCTCCTGTGCCTTCATGCTGGTCGGCATCGATCATCTGGCGCGCATCAATGATGCCTTCGGCTTCGACGTCGCCGACGGCGTGATCCTGGAGGTCGCACAGCGGATTCGCGCGCGGCTGCGCGGCGGCGACGTCCTTGGGCGCTTCTCCGGCAACAAGTTCGGGCTGATCCTGAAGAACTGCACGACCGACGATATGACGGTCGCGGCCGAGCGCTTCCTGGCCGCGGTGCGCGACGACGTGGTGCCGACCAGATCCGGGCCGGTCGCCGTCACCGTGACCATCGGCTCCGTCAGCGTGCCACGTCACGCGCGCACGACCGAGGAGGCCATCAACCGCGCCCATGAGACCCTGGATGGCGCCAAGCGACGCCGGGTCGGCTCGTTTGCGGTTTGGCGGCCCAATGTCGAGCGCGACGCGCAGCGCAAGGTCAATATCCGCGTCACCGACGAGATCGTCACCGCGCTCAACGAGCGGCGGATCGTGACCGCCTTCGAGCCGGTGGTCGAGGCCAGCTCGCGCGCGCCGGCCTTCTACGAATGTCTGGTGCGGATGCAGCAGCACGACGGACGGGTGCTGCTGGCGCCCGACATCGTGCCGGTGGCCGAGCGGCTCGGGCTGATTCGTCTGGTCGATCATCGCGTGCTGGAGCTCGTCGTCGCCGAGCTCGCAGCCGCACCCGGGGTGCGGCTCAGCCTCAATATCTCGCCGGAAACCACGATGGATCCGGACTGGTGGGCGTCGATCGAATTCCTGATGCGGGCGCATCAAGGCGTCGCCGAGCGGCTGATCGTCGAGATCACCGAGACCTTGGAAATCCAGGATCTCGACGATCTCCGCGGCTTCGTCTCGCGGCTCAAGGATCTCGGCAGCCGGATCGCGATCGACGATTTCGGCGCCGGCTACACCTCGTTCCGCAACCTGCGCAAGCTCGGCGTCGACATCGTCAAGATCGACGGCGCTTTCGTGCAGAACCTGGCGCGCTCCGCAGATGATCGCGCCTTCGTGCAGACGCTGATCGATCTGGCGCGGCGGCTGCAGATCAAGACGGTCGCGGAATGGGTGCAGGACGAGGAATCGGCCGCGCTCTTGCGCGAATGGGGCTGCGACTACATCCAGGGTCGGGTGATCGGACTCGCGGCGACCGCACGTCCCTGGCGAACGGCGGCCGAACAAGCCTTGCCCGTGGCGGGATAGAAAGCCGAAGCCGATGTCGCGGCGATGGTGTGGCCGCCGCAAACTCCCATTCACCCCGGACGAGCGAGCTCGCGGCAATGCTAAACATCGCCCGCACCGAGCGCGATCCGGCATCCATAGCAGGATAGGCTGGTTGCGGGCGGTACCGGCCGCGTGCCTGTTTCAGGGATCGCACGGTGTGGGTCCCGGGCCGGCGCGCTTCGCGCTTGCCCGGGACGACAGGGGAGCAAGACGACAGGGAAACGAGGGGCCTACCCCTCCTGCTTCGGCTCCTTCGACATGCGGTCGAGCCGCTCCTGCATCTCCTTCATCTGACGGCGCAGGTCGTCGATATTGTCGTCGGTGGGCGTGGGCTCTGCAGCCTTATCCTCGGTGCGTGCAGGCACGAACGGCTTGAACATCGAGAAGGTCTGCTGAAACAGCTCCATGTTGCGGCGGACCTGCTCCTCAAGCGGCGCGAACGGCGTACCGCTCAAGGTCTCGGCGATCTGCTTGCGGAACTTCTCCTGTTCCTTGGTCAGCGTATCGATCGACTGCTCGAGATATTTCGGCACCACCATCTGCATGCTGTCGCCGTAGAACCGGATCAGCTGGCGCAGGAAGGTGGTGGGCAACAGGTTCTGGCCGGCCTTGTTCTCCTGCTCGAAGATGATCTGGGCGAGCACCGAGCGGGTGATGTCGTCGCCGGTCTTGGCGTCGTAAACCAGGAAATCCTCGCCCTCCTTAACCATCGCGGCGAGGTCTTCCAGGGTCACATAGGTACTCGTCCCGGTATTATAGAGCCGCCGGTTCGCATATTTCTTGATTGTGGTGGGTTGGTCGGATTTCGCCATGGAAGCTCACACATTCATACCGAGGGCGGGAAAACCCCGCGGGGGCACCGCAGGGGACGAGCTACGCAATTGCGATAGGGTAATCACTTTCGGGCGAGTTCGGCTACGGTTTTGTGCGAGACGGTTAATTCCAAAGCAGAAATTGTGCTTATGAAACGGACAGCCGCGCCAATTTGAATGCGCCGCAGCAGGAAACGGAGCTCTCGCTCATTGACATGCCTCAACGAGGTTAACAGGATGCGATCTAGAGATTGCGCATCCGCCAATCCGGGGCTTGCCGTCGTCCCCACCGGCACGCTGCAGCGCCCCACGGTTCGAATTTCTTTTAAGTTTCAAAGACTCCCGTCCCCCAAAGCAAAACTCAGGAGATGCCCATGTCAGACGATGTCGTCATCGTCAGCGCCGCCCGCACCCCGGTGGGAAGCTTCAACGGCGCGTTCGCCAATCTGCCGGCCCATGAGCTCGGCGCGATCGCGATCAAGGCCGCGCTGGAGCGCGCCGGCGTCGAGCCCGGCCGCGTCTCCGAAGTCATCATGGGTCAGATCCTGACTGCCGCCCAAGGCCAGAACCCCGCCCGCCAGGCCTCGATCGGCGCCGGCATTCCGGTGGAGAGCCCGGCCTGGGGCGTCAACCAGCTATGCGGCTCCGGCCTGCGCACGGTGGCGCTGGGCTACCAGGCGCTGATCAACGGTGATTCGGAGATCGTGGTTGCCGGCGGCCAGGAGTCGATGAGCATGGCAACCCACGCGCAGCATCTGCGCGGCGGCGTCAAGATGGGCTCGCTCGAGCTCGTCGACACCATGATCAAGGACGGCCTGTGGGATGCCTTCAATGGCTATCACATGGGCAACACCGCCGAGAACGTCGCAAAGCAATATCAGATCACCCGCGCGCAGCAGGACGAGTTTGCAGTCGCCTCGCAGAACAAGGCCGAGGCCGCGCAGAAGGCCGGCCGGTTCAAGGACGAGATCGTGCCGGTGACAATCAAGAGCCGCAAGGGCGATGTCGTGGTCGATGCCGATGAATATCCGCGCCACGGCGCCACGCTGGATGCGATGGGCAAGCTGCGCCCCGCCTTCGAGAAGGACGGCACCGTCACGGCCGGCAACGCCTCCGGCATCAATGACGGCGCCGCCGCCGTGGTGTTGATGACCGCCAAGCAGGCCGCGAAGGAAGGCAGGACGCCGATCGCTCGCATCGTCTCCTGGGGCCAGGCCGGCGTCGATCCGAAGATCATGGGCACGGGCCCGATCCCGGCGTCGCGCACCGCGCTGAAGAAGGCGGGCTGGAATATTGCCGACCTCGACCTGATCGAAGCCAACGAGGCCTTTGCGGCACAGGCTTGCGCGGTCAACAAGGATCTCGGCTGGGATCCGGCCAAGGTCAATGTGAACGGCGGTGCGATCGCGATCGGACATCCGATCGGCGCTTCCGGTGCGCGCGTGCTGGTGACGTTGCTGCATGAAATGCAGAAGCGCGACGCGAAGAAAGGCCTTGCGACATTGTGCATCGGCGGCGGTATGGGCATCGCGATGTGCATTGCACGCGACTAAAAACGCGGCAGCGATTGCGAATGCTATAATCTTCGCACCTGCACGCAGCTGAACTAAAGAAAAACGCCCGGCGACATCGCCGGGCGTTTTGTTCTTGATGTCCGTCAAACAGGTCGCATAATCCGTGATTAGATAACGGTGCTGCGCGAGATGGTTGTGAGGTCCTGCCGATCGATCATGTGCGACAAGCGGCCGACGGCGATACATCTTAAGATTGTGACGCTTGAGCGAGCCAAAGGAACGAGCCGAGTAAACGACCAAGGGAAGGATGCGACATGGCACGGGTTGCGTTGGTAACGGGTGGAACGCGGGGCATCGGAGCGTCAATTGCAAAAGCGCTGAAGGCCGCCGGATACAAAGTCGCCGCCAATTATGGTGGCAACGATGCGGCCGCCGAAAAATTCAAGGGCGAGACCGAGATTCCCGTCTACAAATGGGACGTCAGCTCGTTCGAGGCCTGCACCGACGGCATCAAGAAGGTCGAGGCCGATCTCGGGCCGATCGAGATCTTGGTCAACAATGCCGGCATCACCCGCGACACCGCGTTTCACAAGATGTCGCTCGAGCAATGGAGCGCCGTGATCAACACCAATCTCGGCTCGCTGTTCAACATGACGCGGCCCGTGATCGAGGGCATGCGCGCGCGCAAGTTCGGCCGCATCATCAACATCTCCTCGATCAACGGCCAGAAGGGCCAGTTCGGCCAGGTGAACTATTCGGCGGCGAAGGCCGGCGATATCGGCTTCACCAAGGCGCTCGCGCTGGAGACGGCGAAAGCCGGCATCACCGTGAACGCGATCTGCCCCGGCTATATCAACACCGAGATGGTGCAAGCGGTGCCGAAGGACGTGCTGGAGAAGTCGATCCTGCCGCTGATCCCGGTCGGCCGGCTCGGCGAGCCCGAGGAGATCGCGCGTGCCGTCGTGTTCCTGGCCGCCGATGACGCCGGTGCCATCACCGGCTCGACGCTGACCATCAATGGCGGTCAGTACATGGTGTGAATCGTGATCGTCATTGCGAGAAGCAGTAGCGACGAAGCCATGCAACTTCGCTATTGAAGCGGCATGGATTGCTTCGCTTCTCTCGCAATGACGGCCTCATGTCCCCCCGTACTGCGACCCTGATCGGCCTTACCGCGATTCTGATGTGGTCGCTGCTTGCGGTGATGACGGTGGCGACCGGGGTCATTCCTGCGTTCCAGCTCGCCGCCATGACCTTTGCCATCGGCGGCGTGGTCGGCACCCTGACCTGGATCGGTCGGCCGGGGGCGATGAAAGCCTTGCGCCAGCCGGCGGTCGCCTGGATCGTCGGCGTCGGTGGCCTGTTCGGTTATCACGCGCTGTATTTCCTGGCGCTGCGCTTTGCACCGCCGGCCGAAGCCGGTCTTCTGAATTATCTCTGGCCGCTGCTGATCGTGCTGTTCTCGGCGTTCCTACCAGGCGAGCGGCTGGCGCCGCATCACATCATCGGCGCTGCGCTCGGTCTTGCCGGCACCGTGCTCCTGTTCGTCGGCAATGGCGCGAGCTTTGCGGCCGGCCAGGTGCCGGGGCTGCTCGCCGCCTTCATCGCGGCCTTCGTGTGGGCGACCTATTCGGTGCTGTCGCGCCGGCTCAAGGGGGTGCCGACCGACGCGGTGGCCGGTTTCTGCCTGGCGACTGCGGCGCTTGCCGCGATCATGCATCTTGCGGTCGAAGCCACCGTTTGGCCGGAGACGTTGACGCAATGGCTGGCCGTCATCGGACTCGGAGTCGGGCCAGTGGGAGCCGCGTTCTACGCCTGGGACATCGGCATGAAGCGCGGCGATATCCGCGTGCTCGGTGCGGCGTCCTACGCCACGCCTTTGCTGTCGACGGCGTTCCTGATCCTGGCGGGCTTTGCCCGGCCGAGCGCGAATATCGCGCTTGCCGCACTCCTGATCGCCGGCGGCGGGCTGGTCGCCGCAAAGGACATGTTGCGCATCCGCCGGCAAGTCCGCTGAGCAGCCTGCGGGCCGTATGGCCCGCGCGGCGTGGCACTCCTGCCAACATCGTTGACGGCGACTTAACCGGAACGCCCCAGCCGGGCCTGCAGTGGTAGTTTACAACCGTTCGGTGGTTTTCGGGCGCAACACACCTAACCCCGCTTTTACCTGCGGTCAGCAAGTTAGTGGCCTCAATGGTGTTGATACGGGGCGGCATATGCGGGACCTGAGACGCGACCTGGCTCGCGCGCGAGAGTTATTTCGCGTGCCCGCTGACAATCCCGAGCTCACGCGCGCGCAGTTCCTGGCTTTCTCCAAGCAGGTGCCGCTGCTTTATTTCATCCTGATCACGAACAGCATCGCGGTTGCCTACACATTCCTGCCGCTGGCGCCGGCGTGGCTGACCATCAGCACGCCCGCGCTGCTGACGTCGTTGACGGGCATTCGGACGATCTGGTGGCTGCGCCAGCGCAATGTCGTGCTCGACGATGCGGAGATCCTGCGCAATCTGCGCGTGACCAACCGGATTGCCGGTCCGATCGGCGCCTTGTTCGTCGTCTGGTCGTTCGCGCTGTTTCCCTATGGCGATCCGTTCGCCAAAGGCCAGGTCGCATTCTACATGGCGGTCACCGTCATCGGCATCATCTTCTGCCTGATGCACCTGCGCTCGGCCGCGCTGATCGTGACGCTGGTCGTGATCGTTCCCTTCGTCATCTACTTCATGGCTACGCGTGAACACGCGTTGCAGGCGATCGCGGTGAACCAGCTTCTGGTCTCAGGCGCAATGGTCACGGTGCTGTTCATCTACTACCGCGATTTCGCCGACCTTGTTGCCAGCCGCAAGTCACTGCTCGCAGAGCAGGCCGCGACGCAGGCTCTTTCGGATGAGAACTTCCGGCTCGCCAATCTGGACTCCCTGACTGACCTGCCCAATCGCCGGCGCTTTTTCTCCGAACTCACCCGCTTCTTTGCCGATGCCGAGCGCGACGGCACGAGGCTCGCGGTCGGCATCATCGATCTCGACGGCTTCAAGCCGATCAACGATACCTATGGTCACACCGTCGGTGATCGCGTCCTGATCGAGGCGGCGCGCCGTCTCGGCGAGGTCTGCGACGGCTGCGGTCCGCGGGTTCATCTCGCCCGCCTCGGTGGCGATGAGTTTGGCCTGGTGGTCGGCGACAATCCCACCGATGAGGATCTGCTCGCGCTGGGCCGCCAGATCACCGATCGCATCAAGCTGCCGTACCAGCTGGATACAGCCCATACCGGTCTGTCCTGCTCGATGGGCTTCGCGCTCTATCCGCGCTCGGCCACCGCCGCCGAACCGCTCTATGAATGCGCCGACTATGCGCTTTATCACGCCAAGCGCCACGCGCGCGGCGGCGCGGTCATCTTCTCCAGCGAGCTCGAAGCCGAAATCCGCAGCCGCTGCGTGATCGAGCACATGCTGCGGACGGCGGATTTCGAAACGGAGATGCAGTTGGCATTCCAGCCGATCATCGACGTCAAAAGCGAGCGGACGAGAGGTTTCGAGGTGCTGGCGCGCTGGCAGAGCCCGAAGCTCGGGCTGGTGTCGCCGGGCGACTTCATTCCTGCAGCCGAACGCACCGGAGTCATTCGCGCCTTAACTCGTGTCCTGCTGGTCAAGGCACTGGCCGCGGCCGCGACCTGGCCGGAGGAGATCCGCATCTCCTTCAACCTCTCGGCTCACGACATCTGCTCGCCGGACGGCATCCTGCACCTGATCTCCGCGATCGAAGCGAGCGGCGTTGCGGCCGGCCGTATCGAGTTCGAGATCACCGAAACCGCGGTGACCTATGATTTCTCCCGCGCCGAGCATTCGATCGCGACGCTCAAGGCGATCGGTTGCGGCATCTCCCTGGACGATTTCGGCACCGGCTATTCGTCGCTCAGCCACGTCCACCGGCTGCCGCTCGACAAGCTCAAGGTCGACCGCAGCTTCGTCGCCGATATCAACAGCAATCCAATCAGCCATAAGATCGTCAAGTCGCTGACCGGCCTGTGCGCCGACATGGAGATCGCCTGCATCGGCGAAGGCGTGGAGACCGAAGCGCAACTCGAGAGCCTGCGTCGGTTGGGTTGTGATTTCGTTCAGGGCTATTACTTCGCCAAACCGATGCCTGCGGACGCCGTCGCCGGCTTCCTGGCCGAGGAACGTCGACGCGTGTCCGAGACATCGACGCAGAAGCGCGCAACGGGCGCGTGATCCGAACGCTACGTATGGGTCCGAATGGAGCGCAGGCCTCATGGTTCTCCCGGCGATGCGGAGCATCGTCCGGAGACGCATTCGTCGCTTCAGTCAGCCGGGCGGCGTCCAGCCTGGCGGCGCCAGTTCGAAGCCCGAAAATTCGAATCCGGGTGCAACCGAGCAGCCGACCAGGGTCCAGTCGCCGGTCGATTCGGCGGACTGCCAGGCATGCGCCGGCACCACGGCTTGCGGCCGCTCACCGGCGAGCAGATCGCTGCCCAGCCGAATCGCCTGCGGCTCGCGTCCGTCCTCGGCAATGCGCAGGGTCAAGGGACTGCCCGCATAGAAGTGCCAGACCTCGGCGGCATCGACCCGATGCCAATGTGAGCGCTCGCCACGGGCCAGCAGAAAATAGATCAAGGTCGAGGCCGCGCGTCCGCTCGCATCGACCTTGGCGTCGCGAAACGTCTGGTGATAGTGCCCGCCTTCGGGATGGGGCTTGAGCCCGAGCTGGGCGATGATTTCGGCGGCTGTCAGCGTGCTCATGATCGCGGCCGGCTCGTTAGGATTTGTTCTTGCGTTCGCGCAGCTCGCCGAACACTTCCTCCGCGCTTGCGCCTTTCATGCGCAGCTTGATCGCGACCGCGGGATCGTCGGCACGCAGGAACACGTTGGCCTTTTTCTCCTCGCCGAGCAGCGCTGGAATGGTCGGCCGGTTGGCGGCGCGAAGCCGGGTGACCTCCTCGGCGCGCGCCTTGAGCGCCTCGTTGTCGGAGTCGACGGTGAGCGCGAATTTGACATTCGAGGCGGTATATTCGTGGCCGCAATAAAGCTTGAAGTCGTCTGGGAGGGCGCGCAGCTTCAACAGCGAGTCCCACATCATCGGATAGGTGCCCTCGAACACCCGCCCGCAGCCGATCGAGAACAGCGTGTCGGCGGCGAACAGCGCCTTCTCCGCATCGAACACGTAGGACACATGGTCCAGCGTGTGGCCGGGCGTCTCCAGGACGCGCGCCAGCAGCTCGCCGATCTTGACCACGTCACCATGGACGACGCGCTGATCGACATTGGCGATCTTGGCCGTCTTGTCGTGCGGCGCGACCACGCGGCAGCCATAGGCCTGCTTGAGCTCGGCGACACCGCCGACATGGTCGTGATGGTGATGGGTGATCAGGATGTCGGTGAGCCGCCAGCCTTTGGCGTTCAATTCCCGGATGATCGGCGCCGCCTCCGGCGCGTCGATCGATACGGTGGCGCCGGTCGCGGGGTCGTGGATCAGATAGCCGAAATTGTCGGACAGGCAGGTAAAGACGCTGATGTCGGCGGCCATGTTGTCTCCATCGGCGGGTTGGGCGCGGCGTTATGGTCAGGTGCCAAACGCCTCACGAGAGATATTGGCGAGAGATATGGCGTCAGCGCTGCCGACGCAACGCAATCTTGGCTGGGCGAATAGCGTCCGCGCCGTGCTACATTGAAACCATGGATGTCATCGATCTCCGCAACTTCTATTCGCAGCACCTCGGCATCGTGGCGCGGCGTTTGATCAATCGCGGCATCAGGTCGCGGTGGCCAAGCGCTAAAGGCCAGCGCGTGCTCGGCATCGGCTATCCGACGCCCTATCTCGGTCTGTTCCGCGAGGATTCCGAGCGCTGCATCGCCTTCATGCCTGCGGCGCAAGGCGTCCTAAAATGGCCCACTGCGCGGCCGACGCTGGCCTCCCTGGTGGATGAATATGCGCTGCCGCTGCCGGATGCGGCGGTCGATCGTATCCTGCTCGTGCACGCGCTGGAAATGTCGGACGATCCTGCCGGGCTGCTGCGCGAGGTGTGGCGGGTGATGGCGCCATCCGGGCGCATGATCATGGTGATCCCGAACCGCCGCGGCGTTTGGACGCGCACCGACAGCACCCCGTTCGGTCACGGCCGGCCCTATTCGCGCTCGCAGATCACGGAGCTCTTGCGGCAGACCTGGTTCACGCCGACCGGCTGGAGCGAGGCGCTGTTCATGCCGCCGGTGAGCGGGGGCTGGCTTCTGCGTTCGGCCTTGGCCTGGGAGCGGGTCGGCGCGGCACTGTCACTGCCCTTTGCCGGCGTGCTGATCATCGAGGCCACCAAGCAGGTCTACCGGGTCATCCCCGCGCGCCGGCAGCGCATCCGGCTGATCCCAAGGCTCGAGCCGGTGCTGGTGCCCTCGGCGCCGGCCAGCGGCCGCAACGGCTGAGGACAGCGGCTCCGCGCCCGCGCGGGTCTTCCGGGCTATCGCTCGGCTATTGAGCGGTCGCGTTGGAGAACAGGTTCATCACCGCCACACCGGTGATGATGAAGCCCATGCCGATCATGGCCGGCGCATCCAGCCTCTGCCCATGGGATACCCAGGCAAAGAGCGAGATCAGGATGATCCCGACCCCCGACCAGATGGCATAGGCGATGCCGGTTGGGATGCTCTTGAGGCTCAGTGACAGGCAGTAGAATGCGATCGCATAGCCGGCCAGGGTCAGCGCGGTCCAGAGCGGCCGGCTGAAGCCTTCCGACTGTTTCAAGGCGGTGGTGGCCAGAACCTCGGCGAGAATCGCGATCGCGAGCAGCGTGTATTTCATGCGCTCTGCGGTAGCACACGGACTGTGACTGGGTGCTGACACGGATGCCGGGGCCGGCTCTCGAGCGGGCGCGCAGGCAACAAAAAGGCGGGCGGATCATCGGATCCACCCGCCCAAGAATGCTGAGGAAACGTCCGTGCGGACCTATTCGCCCGAGTTGAAATCTTCGCTCGGCGCAGGTGCCGGCGCGGCCGCAGCTTCAGCCGAGCGCGGGGCGTGCGGGCGGCGGCGCCGCCGGGGATAGCGCTCGCCGCCACCTTCGAAGCCGGCCGGCGCGTTCGAGATCTGCGGCTGCGGGCCGGTGATGAAGGACGGCAGGCGGTCGACGCTACTATCGGCGACCACGGGCTGCGGTTGCGGCTGGGGCTGATATTGCGGCTGCGGGCGCTCGCGAAACTCTCGCGGCTCGCGGGGTTCGCGATGCTCCCTCGGCTCGCGATGCTCCCGATGCTCTCTAGGTTCGCGATGTTCCCTCGGCTCACGCTGGTCGCGTGGCTCTCTGGGTTCACGATGCTCGCGCGGCTCGCGCTGCTCCCGCGGCTGCTGGTCGCGCTGATAGGGCTGGTTGTCGCGCTGCTCCCGATCGCGCTGGCCGCCGTCGCGGTCGCGCATGAAAGGTTGCGGCTGCGGGGCCGGAACGAAGCCCGGTTCCTGGCCGAAGCTCGAGAAGCCATCGCCCTCGTCGTCGAGATCGTCCACCGTCAGATCGTCGGTGTGACGCGGCTGCGGCTGGTTCTGGCGGAGCTGCTCCTGGGCGGCGGCGATCAGGCGGAAATAATGTTCGGCGTGCTGATAGTAGTTCTCGGCCGCAACGGGGTCGCCCGACGAGCGGGCATCGCGGGCAAGCTGGACGTATTTTTCCGCCACGTGGGAGGCAGTGCCGCGGATCTTGATGTCTGGCCCGTTGGATTCGAACACACGGGTCAGCGGGTTCTGGCCGCGCCGGTTATTATTGTTGTTATTCCGGTTGCGCATCCGCTTGTTGTTTTGACCGTTTCTCATGTCCTGCCTTTATTCCAACCCTGTGTTAGAAGCACTGAAATGCCACTGCGAATTGTGATATTTACGCCAATACAACCTCGCCGGGCCGCACGTGCCAGCCGCGGTCCTGCGCTGCAATCTGACCTGTGTCGACGTGATCGATAGCTGCGATCGACAGCCGAATCTTCGACGGACGATCATCTCGACCGATGTCTCGACAAAGCGCGTTCAACACGCGTTCCCCACCCGCCAGCGGCTATGCCGGCGAACCACGTTTTCAGCCTGCCAAGGCAGCTGTTGCTGCGACAGACCCAGTTTCCTTTGTGTAAGACGTCAAGCGCAAAATCAGGCTTTCGTTCGCTCTGCAGTCGCGAGCCACATAGCCTCATTTCCGGCTATTGCGCTCGTCCGACCTGCGTCTTGGAACCTATCGCCCGGCGCGGCTCGCTTTCGTGGATCCGTGGCGGTCGTCCCATCCGGGACCGCTCTACGGGGGCCTGCGCCGATGCTTTGAGCGGAACGTAGTCGCTCCGCGGCGATATTCCAAGAGGTTTTTACTGGTTAATTCCGCCTTCTCAGGGCTTTTTTCGACCCATCACCGCGCGGGGAATTCCGGCCAGATCGGACCTTGTGGTGGTAAAATCTGCAAGCAAGCCGGCCTTTGTCATCAAGCTTTCAACATCATCGCTTTGGCCGCGGCCGACCTCGACGACCAGCGCGCCTCCCGGTCGGAGCAGATCTGCGGCTTGCGGGATCAGCGCACGATAGGCATCGAGCCCATCGGGCCCGCCATCGAGTGCCCGGTGCGGATCGTGCTCACGCACCTCGAACGCCAAATCGGCAATCTCAGGCCCGCGGATGTAAGGCGGGTTCGATACGATCAAATCGAATGCACCTGCCAGCGCCGAGGCATAGGAGCAGGCGACGAAGCCGGCGCCGCTGGCGAGATCGAGGCGGATCGCGTTGGTCCGTGCCGTCAGCAGCGCGTCCAGGCTGATGTCGGTCCCAACGCCGAACGCATTCGGCAGCTCCGACAACAGCGCGAGCAGAATCGCGCCGGAGCCGGTGCCGAGATCGGCGAGGCGCAACCTTCGCTTCAGATCGCCGCTGGCAGACAAATGCTCCAGCGCGAGCTCGACCACCGTCTCGGTGTCGGGCCGCGGCACCAGCGTTTCGGCTGAGAGCGTGAGCGGCAGTCCCCAAAACTCCTTCCAACCCAGGATACGCGCGACCGGCTCGCCCGCGAGCCTGCGCTCGGCAAGCGCCGCGATCTGCGCGGCCTGCTCCGAGGTGAGGGTACGCGCGCCTTGTGTGATCAGCCCAGTGAGATCGAGCTCCAGCGCTGCGCTGACCAGGATGCGCGCGTCGAGCTCCGGCGAATCGACGCCTCCGGCCGCGAAACGTGTTGCTAGCCCACGACGGGCGGAATCGATGGTGACGGAGGGGGCCACGCCACTCACGAGAGGGCCTGGACTGTCGAGACGTTCTCGGTGTCGTCCCCGCGAAAGCGGGGACCCATAACCACCGTCAGCAGAGGGGAAGCGAGGACGCCGCTCCATCGCCGTGCGAACCACAATCGCCTGTGGTTATGGGTCCCGGCGTTCGCCGGGACGACACTGGAAACGTTGCGACATCTCCGCACCACATCAAACGATGCGGGGAACGGGGTCACGCCGCTGCTCCCTGCGCCGCGAGCTGTGCGGCCTGGTGTTCGGTGGTGAGCGCGTCGATCAGCTCGCCCAGCGCTTCGCCGGCAATGACCTGCGGCAGCTTGTAGAGCGTCAGGTTGATGCGGTGGTCGGTGACGCGCCCTTGCGGGAAGTTGTAGGTGCGGATCCGCTCGGAGCGGTCGCCGGAGCCGACCTTCTCCTTGCGGTCGGCCGAGCGCGCGGCGTCCACCTTCTGCCGTTCGGCATCGTAGATGCGCGAGCGCAGGATGTTCATCGCCGAGGCGCGGTTCTTATGCTGCGAGCGGCTGTCCTGCATCATCACCACGATGCCGGTCGGAAGATGGGTGATACGGATCGCCGACTCCGTCTTGTTGACGTGCTGGCCGCCGGCGCCTTGCGCGCGCATGGTCTCGATGCGCAGATCCTCGGTCTTGATGTCGACGTCGACATCCTCGACCTCGGGCAGCACCGCGACCGTGGCCGCGGAGGTGTGGATGCGCCCCTGCGTCTCGGTGTCGGGCACGCGCTGCACCCGATGCACGCCCGATTCGAATTTCAGTTTCGCGAACGCGCCGCGGCCCTGCACCTCCGCGATGATTTCCTTGTAGCCGCCGACGGTGCCTTCGGAGGCCGAGATCACCTCGACCTTCCAGCCCTGCAGCGAAGCGAAACGCTCATACATCCGGAACAGGTCGCCGGCGAACAGCGAGGCCTCGTCGCCACCGGTGCCGGCGCGGATTTCCAGCACCACGTTGCGGTCGTCCATCGCGTCCTTCGGCAACAGCGCCAGGCGGATCTTCTGCTCGAGCTCGGCGCGGCGTTCGACCAGCTCCTCCCGCTCGGCTTCCGCCATCGTCCGCATCTCGGCGTCGGTCGCGGGATCGGCGATCAGCGTCTCGGCGTCGGCGAGCTCCTTGACCGCGGCACGGTAGGCCTTCACCGCATCGATCACGGGATTGAGTTCGGCGAGTTCGCGGGTGATCTGGACGTATTTGTCGGAATTGACCTGACCCAGCAGCTCCGCTTCGAGAGAAGCGTGATGTGCCAGCAGGACGTCCAGTTTGGCTTCGGGCAGCGACGACATGATTCTTCTTGTCTCAGGAACAAATGGATTCGGGGCAATGACGCGGAAGCGCTGACGAGCGCCGCTACAAAGCCAGGCCTTCGGCCTCGGCGAACTCGGTCAGCTTCTGCCGGATCGACATGCTGCCGGCGGGAGCGGCGAGCAGCCTATCCATCATCGCCTCGGCCTTGCGGGCGTCGAGCTCGAGGATCATTGCCTTCACGGGGCCGTGCCCGGTCGCCGACAACGACAGCGAGCGGTAGCCGAGCGCAATCAGCGCCAACGCGCCGATCGGCTTCGACGCCATTTCGCCGCACAGCGAAACCGACTTCTTGGCGATCTGCGATTTGCGCACGATGTCGCGCAGCGCCCGCAGGATCGGAGCAGACAGCGTATCAAAACGTTCGGAGACCTTGGCATTGCCGCGGTCGACTGCGAACAGGAACTGGAACAGGTCGTTGGAGCCCACCGAGATGAAGTCGACCTTGGTGAGTAGCTCATCGAGCTGATAGAGCAGCGCGGGGACTTCGAGCATGGTGCCGACGTCGATGCGCTCGGGCAGCGTATGGCCGTGCTGGCGCAAATAGGTCAGCTCGCGCTCAACGATGGCCTTGGCGGCGTCGAACTCCGGGACCTCCGAGATCATCGGGAACATGATGCGCAGCGCGCGGCCGCCGCCGGCGCGCAACAAGGCCCGAATCTGGCCCCGCAGGAGGCCAGGACGATCGAGCCCGAGGCGGATCGCGCGCCAGCCGAGCGCGGGATTTTCCTCGATCACGGTCTCCATATAGGGAAGCGCTTTGTCGCCGCCAATATCGAGCGTGCGGAAGGTGACCGGCTTCTGGCCGGCGGCATCGAGCACGGTGCGGTAGAGTGCGAGCTGATCGCTCGAGCGCGGCAGATTGGCCGAGACCATGAACTGCAGCTCGGTCCGGAACAGGCCGATGCCGGCGCTGCCGGTGTCGTCGATATGCGGCAGGTCGATCACCAGGCCGGCATTGATCATCAATTCGACTGGCTGGCCGTCCTTGGTGACGCAGGGCTTGTTGCGCAGCTCGAGATATTGCGCCTGGCGGCGGGCGCGGAAGCGCACCCGCTCGGCATAGGCGGCTTCGATCTCGTTGGAGGGGCGCACATAGATCGAGCCGGAGGTGCCGTCGACGATGATCGCGTCACCGGGATCGGCGATGCCGGGCGCGTTCGGCACCTCGCCGACGGCGGGAATGCCGAGCGCGCGTGCCACGATGGCGACGTGCGAATTAGCGGTGCCTTCCTCCAGCACCAGGCCGCGCAGCCGTTTGCGATCGTAATCGAGCAGTGCGGCCGGACCCATTGCACGCGCGATCAGGATGGCGTTGTCAGGCATCTGCTCCCGCGAGGGTGCGTGGTCGCGGCCGACCAGTTGGCGCAAGAGCCGGTAACCGAGATCCTCCAGATCGTGCAGGCGCTCGCGCAAATAGGGATCGGTCGAGCGCAGCATGCGGGCGCGGGTGTCGGACTGCACGCGTTCGACTGCGGCCTCGGCCGTCAGGCCCGTGGCCACGGCTTCATGCAGCTTGTGCGACCAGCCCTGGTCGTTGGCGAACATGCGGTAGGCTTCGAGCACGTCGCGGTGCTCGCCGCTGTCGGCGACATCGCCGCGCTCCAGCATGCGGTCGAGGTCGGCGCGCAGCATGACGAGCGCCGCATCCAGCCGCTTGATCTCCTTCGGCAGGTCCTCGGCGATGTAGTTGTTCACCACCACGCGCGGCTCATGCAGCACCACATGGCCGAGCGCGATGCCGTCGGACAGCACGGTGCCGGACTTGTGAATCGAATGGCGGACGGCGGGCTCGGCGCCGGGCTGCGCCAGCGCGGCAAGCTCGCCGGAGGCGATCATCTCGGCGAGCACCATCGCGGTGGTCTGCAGCGCCTCGACCTCTTCCTCGACATAGGTGCGCTTGGCGCGGTTCTGCACCACCAGGACGCCGAGCGTGTTGCCGGCGCGCAGGATCGGCACGCCGAGGAAGGAGTGGTAGATTTCTTCGCCGGTCTCCGGGCGGTAGGAGAACGCCGGATGGCTCTGTGCATCGCTCAGGTTGAGCGGCGTGGCCTCGCTGGCGACGAGGCCGACCAGGCCCTCATGCGCGCTCAGCACGGTCATGTGCACGGCGTCGCGGTTCAGACCTTCGGTGGCGTACAGTTCGAGCGTGTTGTCGACGCGCAGCACGTAGACCGAGCAGACCTCGGCCACCATGTTGGCCGCGATCAGCACCACGATCTTGTCCAGGCGCTCCTGTGCCGAGACCTGCTCCGCCATGGTCTCGCGAAGCCGTCTCAGTAAGACGCGGGGGCCTCCCGACGTGCTTCGCATGTGGCACAATCCCCCTTCCTGGGACCAGTCCGGTGGTCAGCCGGAATCTGGTACTAAGCTTCCGAAATACAACAGCTTTCGTGATGCGACGCCGTCGTAGGCTTCATCCGCCGCCCGAATCGGGACAGCCCTCGCCGGGGGCGCAATTGCAGCGCTTGTTCTGCGTGGCCGTATAGCGAATTGGAGCTTGTTTTGCCAAGCAAAACGCCTGCCAGCATCAACGGCTTTCGGACCGCTTGCAACACGTTTCCATGTCCCGCCTTGTTGCAAAGCGGGACATGGCGTGACAGGGGAAATTTCTTCTAGACCTGATCCAGCCCGTAGAGCGTATGCAGCGTGCGGACCGCAAGCTCGGTATAGGCGGCGTCGATCAGGACGGAGAACTTGATCTCGGAGGTTGTAATGGCGCGAATGTTGATGTTGCGGCCCGCCAGGGCGGCAAAAGCCTGCGCGGCCACGCCGGCATGGCTGCGCATCCCGCTCCCGATCACCGATACCTTGGCGACGTCGGTGGCGGTATCGAGGCGCTGATAGCCGATCTTGTCCTTGGCCGCGGAGATCGTTTCGCGCGCCCGCTTATAGTCGGTGGCCGGCACCGTGAAGGTGAGGTCGGTTGTCTTGCCGTCCTCGGACACGTTCTGCACGATCATGTCGACATTGATGTTGGCGTCGGCAAGCGGGCCGAAGATAGAGGCAGCGATGCCAGGCTTGTCCTCGATCTGACGCACCGAGATCTGGGCCTCGTCCTTGGAGAAGGCGATGCCGGTGACCACGTGATTTTCCATGATTTGCTCCTCGCTGCAGATCAGCGTGCCCGGCGGCTGGTTGGCATGGGGATCGATGTCCTCGGGCTTATCGAAGCTGGAACGGACGAAGATTGGCATGTTGTGCACCATGCCGAGTTCCACCGACCTCACCTGCAACACCTTGGCGCCCTGCGAGGCCAGTTCCAGCATGTCCTCGAAGGCTATCTTGTCGAGCCGCTTCGCCTTTGGAACGACGCGCGGGTCGGTGGTATAGACGCCATCGACGTCGGTGTAGATGTCGCAGCGGTCGGCCTTGATGGCGGCCGCGATCGCCACCGCTGAGGTGTCGGAGCCGCCGCGGCCGAGGGTGGTGATTCGATTGGTCTCAGGGTTGACGCCCTGGAAGCCGGCGATGACCGCGACCTCCTTGCGGTCCTTGAACCGCTGGATCAACTCGGAGCCGTCGATCTCCATGATGCGGGCGGAGGCATGGGCGTCGCTGGTCCTGATCGGGATCTGCCAGCCCTGCCACGAGCGGGCCTGGATACCCATGCCCTGCAGCACGATCGCCAGCAGGCCGGAGGTGACCTGCTCGCCCGACGCCACCACGGCGTCATATTCACGCGCATCATGCATCGGCGATGCCTCGGTGCACCACGCGACCAGCTCGTTGGTCTTGCCGGCCATCGCGGAGACGACCACAGCAACTTCGTGGCCGGCGTCGACCTCGCGCTTCACATGGCGCGCGACATTGCGGATACGGTCGATATTGGCGACGGACGTGCCGCCGAATTTCAGCACGAGGCGACTCATGACGGCGCGCTCATTTCCCTCAGGGAGAATAAGGTGGTAGGCCGGCGCGAAACTTCAGGCGCGCCAGCCGAAAGGCGCGTATACAGAGCGGCGCGGCCGGGGGCAAGCAGGTTCCTGGATCGAGGCTTTTTGGCTGTTCCGCCGGGGCCAGTGGTGAGGTAGAGGCGAGGGTAATGGGGCGTTATATCGACGAGATTTTGCAGCCTGGCGAGAAGGTGCTGTATTCGACCAACGCGCATTGGATGTTTTATCTACCCGCAATCGGTGCCTGGATCGTGGTGTTCGCGCTTCTCATCCTGTCTCAACTCACCGCCGTCTACAATCTTCAGATGATATGCCTTGCCGCCGCGGCCGTGATTGCGGTCGCCGCACTGTATTGGACCGTCAGGGCCTGGTTCCATCGCCTGACCACCGAGACCGACGTGACCAATAAGCGCGTCGTGCACAAGACGGGCTTCATTCAGCGACGGACCTTCGAGATCGCGCTGGACAAGGTGGAAAGCGTCGACGTCAACCAGACCATCATGGGACGCATCCTCAACTATGGCGACGTCACCATCATGGGGGTCGGCGAGGGCAGGGAAACCATAGCGACCATTGCCGCGCCGCTGGCGTTCCGCAACGCGATCACCGCACGGTAACGGGGAGAGGTTTTGAGCATGGCTATGCCGCAGGACACCTCCTCCAATCCGTCCGCCTCGACCTCGTCGGTGGATCCGGCCGAGATCGCGAAGTTCTCCAAACTGTCGGAGACCTGGTGGGACCCCAAGGGCAAGATGGCGCCCCTGCACAAGATCAATCCGTTGCGGCTTGCCTATATCCGGGACGCCGCCTGCCGGAAGTTCGCGCGCAACGCCAAGAGCCTCAACTGCCTGTCGGGGCTGCGCATGCTCGACATCGGCTGCGGCGCGGGCCTGTTGTGCGAGCCGTTCACGCGGCTCGGCGCCCAGGTGGTCGGCGTCGATCCCTCCGCGAGCAACATCGCGGCCGCGAAACTGCATGCCGAGAAAGGCCATCTGTCGATCGACTATCGCTGCACCACGATCGAGGAAATGGATCCGCGCGAGCGGTTCGACATCGTGCTGGCAATGGAGGTGGTCGAGCACGTCGCCGATGTCAGCGGCTTTCTCGGACGCTGTGCCGCGGTGCTCAAGCCGGGCGGCATGATGGTGGTCTCGACCTTGAACCGCAACTGGAAGAGCTTTGCGCTGGCGATCGTCGGCGCCGAATACGTGCTGCGCTGGCTGCCGCGCGGGACCCATCAGTGGAACAAGTTCGTTACCCCGGACGAACTCACCAAACACCTCCTGGACAACCGCCTCGTCGTCACCGAGCAGAGCGGCGTCGTCTACAGCCCCTTCGCCGACCGCTGGAGCCTGTCGTCCGACATGGACGTCAACTACATGATGGTCGCCGAGCAGATGGTGTGATGGTGGGTCCTCAATCTCGCTTTCATCGTTAGCTTGAGTATGTTCGCAGCCACGTAAGTGGTGTCGTCCCTGCGAACGCAGGGACCCATAACCACAGGGCGGAGTTCGAGGCGCATTAGGAGATTAAGTCGCTGAGATCTCGCCATTCGAGATTGTCGCGCTCGATCAGTTCGATTTTCCAGTCGCGCTTCCAGCGCTTGAGTTGTTTCTCGCGGTTAATCGCCTCTTCGGCGAGATCGTATGTTTCGACATAGACCAGCCGAAAGACTCCATACTTATGCACGAAATGCGAGCCTTGGCCGCTGCGGTGCTGTTCAAGCCGTTTCTGAAGCGAATTGGTTACGCCGATATACAAGGAGCCATGTCGGCCGCTCGCGAGAATATAGACGTAATACATGGCCGGACCATCACGCGGATGGATTGTCGGAGATCACTGAAGCCGGTGGTTATGGGTCCCTGCGTTCGCAGGGACGACACCGACTTTGCGACGAGTTTCGCTGATCAAATTCGAAGTCGCAATTGCCATTGGCGCTACCTGCAATCCTGACATGCGGTGGGCCTGTTGACCCCGCGGCACGCGCCCGGCACGGTGAGGCAGTCTTCCCGTTGCCAGCTTCTGTTCCATGCCCTCTCTCGCCACGCTCTGGATTCCCTTCACGCTGATTGCGGCCGCCGGTCAGGTTGCGCGCAATGCCATGCAGCGGTCGCTGACGGCGAAGCTCGGCACCTGGGGCGCCACCAATATCCGTTTCCTGTTCGGCTTTCCGTTCTCGCTGCTGTTTCTGGCCGCCGTGCTGCTGACCACCGGCGACCGCCTGCCGTGGCCGCCGCTCGCATTCGGGCCTTGGCTGCTGTTGGGCGCGCTCACGCAGATCCTCGGCACCGGCCTGATGCTGCTCGCCATGACCGATCGGTCGTTCGTGGTCACGACGGCCTATCTCAAGACCGAGGCGATCCAGACCGCGATCTTCGGTTTCGTGTTCCTGGGCGATCCGCTGTCTCCGACGAAGCTGGTCGCGATCCTGATCGCCACGGTGGGCGTGGTGATCACCGCGCTGCGCCCGGGCGGCGAGCGGCGCTTCGCCGAATGGAAGCCCACGATCATCGGCCTGGTCGCGGCTGCCTCCTTTGCGCTCTCGGCGGTCGGCTTTCGCGGCGCCATCATCACCGTCGAAGGCGTCTCCTTCGTGACTTCGGCGTCCTACACGCTGGTGTGGGGTCTGTTCGTCCAGACGCTGATCCTGAGCATTTATCTGTTGGTGCGCGCGCCGAAGGTGCTGCGCGGGATCATCGTGCTGTGGCGGCCGTCGATGCTGGCCGGCTTCACCGGCGCGTTCGCCTCGCAATTCTGGTTTCTGGCCTTTGCATTGACAGCGGCCGCCAATGTGCGCACGCTGGCGCTGATCGAGGTGCTGTTCGCGCAGGCCGTGTCGTACTACTCGTTCAAGCAGCCGATCTCGCTGCGCGAGCTGTTTGGCATCCTGCTGATCGTCGCCGGCGTGGCGCTCTTGATCGCGGTGTAACAGGCGTTCCTGATATCTGCGCCTTCCGCGGTCATTGCGACGGGGCGCCGCCCTTCAATTCCGATCTTCCGGCAGCACGGGCAGCGGCGCGACCTCGATGCCTTCCTCGATCAGCTCGCGGGCTTCCTGCGGCGAGGCCTCGCCATAGATCGGGCGGTGTTCGGTCTCGCCATAATGCATCTTGCGCGCTTCGGTCGGGAATTGTTGGCCGACATCATCGGCGTTCTTGACGATGTGGTCGCGCAGCTCCTTCAGCTTGGCGCGCAGCTCGCGCTCCTGCGCCATCATCAGCGAGGTCGGTTGTCCGGGTGGGATGATCTCGGCCGCCGGAGCCGGGGCGGGAGCGGGAAGATTGGCCTCGCGGCCCTTCTTGCTGACGCTGCCTTTGACGATCCTTGGCGCCATGATCGCCTTCTCGACCTTGGTCGAGCCGCAGGCCGGGCATTCGACCAGGTTCTTCTTGACCTGCGTCTCGTAGGCCGACGAACTCTGAAACCAGCTTTCGAAGGTGTGGTCGTGTTCGCAGCGCAGGGCGTAGCGGATCATGCCGATCCCCGGACCAGGTGCAGATGATCGGGGCCGGCCTTGGGATCGGCGACGCTGAAGCGGCGGCCGTGCTGCAGCGAGGGGATCGCCTTGCGCGCCGTCTCCACCCGCGACGGATCGATGCGCGCCAGGACCACGCCCGGCTCGACGCCGCCTTCAGCGAGCACCTCGCCCCAGGGATCGACGATCAGCGAATGACCGAAGGTCTCGCGCTTGTTCTCGTGCAGGCCACATTGGGCGGCCGCAAAGACGAAGCAGCCGGTCTCGATGGCGCGGGCCCGCAGCAGCGTGTGCCAATGCGCCTCGCCGGTCTTGCGGGTGAAGGCGGACGGGACCGAGATGAACGACGCGCCGCTTTCGGCCAGCGCGCGATAGAGCGCCGGAAACCGCAAGTCATAGCAGATGGTGAGTCCGATCCGGCCCCAGGGCAGGTCGGAAATGACGGCGGTCTCGCCGGGTTGATAGTTCGACGATTCCCGGTAGCTCTCGCCGCCCGGCAGATCGATATCGAACATATGGATCTTGTCGTAGCTGGCGAGGATGTCGCCCTCCGGCCCGATCAGGAAGGAGCGGTTGACCGCCTTCTCATCGGAAAAGCGCAATGCCAGCGAGCCGATGTGAAGGTGGATCTTCAGCTCCTTGGCCAGCGCGCGATATGCCTTCAGCGACGGATCCGCAGCCTCGAACTTGAGATGTTCGAACAGCGCCGTCCGGTTGAGCTGCATCATGTTGCTCACCTCGGGCGTTTGCACATATTGCGCGCCTTGCGCGGCCGCTTCCCGGATCAGGCGGGTGCCCTGCGCGAGACTCGGCTCCGGCAGAAGCCCGGTGCGCATCTGCACCAGGGCGGCCGTGAAGCTGCGATCCGTGCTCATGATGTCGCCTTCTCCCCTGCCAGCATGGCGTCGAGCCTGCCCTCGCGGTCGAGCGCGTAAAGATCGTCGCAGCCGCCGATATGCTCCTCGCCGATGAAGATCTGCGGAAAGGTCGAGCCGGGTCCGACCCGATCATACATCTGCTGCCGGAACGAGGGGTCCTTGCCCGCGTCGTATTCGGTGAATGCGGCCTTCTTGCGGGTCAACAGCGATTTGGCCGCGGAACAATAGCCGCAGCCCGGACGGGTGTAGATTTCAATGGCAGCGGTCATCTCGCGCTCGATTCTTTCGTTCCAAAGCGCAAGATTATATGGGAGGTCGCGGTGCATCGACAACCCGGGCGAAGACCAGCACGCTGACCTCGGCCGCCTTGGCCCTGAGCAGCGCCCGTGCGCAGGCATCGACTGTCGCACCGGTGGTCAGGACATCGTCGACCAGCACGATCCGCCGTCCCTGCACGTCAGCCAAGCGCTCCGGCGATACCTGGAAGGCGCCCTGCACATTGCTGGCGCGCTGGCTGCGCGAGAGCCCGACCTGCTGCTCGGTCGCGCGCACCCGGCGCAAGAGATCGCTCCTCAGCCTGACGCCGCTTTGCCGCGCGACTGATCGCCCGAGCGCCCCGGACTGGTTGTACCGGCGGCCGAACCCGCGGCGCCAGTGCAGCGGCACCGGCACCACCGCATCGGCGCCGTCAAGCAGGTCGCGTCCGGCGCGCGCCATCCAGCGCCCCATGATCGGCGCGAGGTCGGTGCGATCCTGATATTTCAGCGCATGGACCAGGATGCGGGCGACGTCGTCATAGCGGACGGCAGCTCGCGCCCGGGCATAGGCCGGCGGGCTCGCGATGGCCTCCATTGAGAGCAGCTCGGGGCCGGGGTCATAGACAAAGGGAATGCCGAGCTTGGGGCAATAGGGGCGTTCGATGAACGACAATTTGCCCCAGCAGGCGGCGCAGACGCCCTCGCCATCGACCGGCTCGCGACAGCAGATGCAAAGCGTCGGCAAGGCGATATCGAGCGCAAGCTTCGCCACATTGGCGCAAGTGCCGCGAACGGCAGCTAAGGCGGCCCGCAGCTTCGGCCTGGCGAAACGGATAGGAGCGGTGACGGCGTCCATGCGTTGACGGTACCGCTACGGCTGCAGGGGCTCAAGCGCCGGATTGCGGAAGCTGCTGCAATCGGCGTAACCACGGGACATGATGACCAGCTCCAGTTCGGCGCCCATCCTTTTCGACCGCGCGCTGCTCGCCGCGCGCCAGCGGCGCGTTGCGGGCGCGCCGGAGACATTTCTGATGGAGCGGGTCGTCGAGGACATGGCCGACCGCCTGCTGGCGGTGAACCGCCGTTTCACCGCCGTGGCCGACATCTGGACGCCGGGCGGCCTGCGGGCGCCGTTTGTCGAGGGATTCGCCAACTTCACTGCGCTGGCTGCGCCCGACACGGCGCGCGAGGAGCTCGGGCTTGCGCCGAATTCGCTCGATCTCGCACTGTCGGCGCTCGCCTTTCAATTCGTCAACGACCTGCCCGGCGTGCTGGCGCAGATTCGTCGCGCCCTGCGGCCGGACGGTCTGTTGCTGGCCGCGATGATCGGCGGTGACAGCCTGATCGAGTTGCGGCAGAGCTTCGCCGCGGCGGAAGCCGAATGCGAGGGCGGGGTGTCGCCCAGGGTCGCGCCGTTTGCCGATTTGCGCGATATCGGCAGCCTGCTGCAGCGTGCGGGGTTTGCGCTGCCGGTCACCGATGTCGATCGCGTGGTGGTGCGCTATCGTAACGCGTTCGGTCTGATGCAGGACCTCAGGCGCATGGGCGCCACCAACAGCCTGATCGAGCGCCGCCGCACGCCGACCCGGCGCACCACGCTGCTGCGGATGGCCGAGATCTATGCCGAGCGCTTCGCCGATCCGGACGGCCGCATCCGCGCCACCTTCGATATCATCTGGATCTCCGGCTGGGCGCCGCATGAGAGCCAGCAGACCCCGCTGAAGCCAGGCTCGGCGAAGGCGAGCCTGGAGGACGCGGTGAAGCGGGCCCAAAGCGCACGCGATGACATGTGAGCCACCGTCGTCATCGCCGGGCTTGACCCGGCGATCCAGCGTCTTCGAGAAGTCCTTTTGAAGAATGATGGACGCCCGGGTCAAGCCCGGGCATGACGACCCAACGGGCCGCCGACGTTCGCCTCACAGCAACAGATCGAGCAGGTGCGGAATCAGCGGAATGTCGGCCGGCGGCATCGGATAGTCGCGCAATTTGCTCGCCCGCACCCAGGCAAGCTGCTGGCCCTCGCGCGCCGCGACCTGTCCGTCCCAGCGCCGGCAGATATAGAGCGGCATCAGCAGATGAAAGGTCTCATAGGCATAGCTTGCAAAGGTCAGTGGCGCGAGGCAGGGCTCGCTCACGCTGATGCCGAGCTCCTCATGCAGCTCACGGATCAATGTGGCTTCCGGCCGCTCGCCGGGTTCGATCTTTCCGCCCGGAAACTCCCAGAGGCCTGCAAGCGTCTTGCCGGGCGGCCGCTGCGCCAGCAGCACGCGCTTGTCGGCATCGATCAGCGCGCAGGCGACCACGAGGGTGAGCTTGAGGTCGGTCATCGTCGAAATGCCTGTGATTCGAGCTGGGAAAGCTGCAGTCGCGCTGCATGGATTACCGTTCTTGGGCCGGACCACAGGGTCTTATTTCTACGATCGGAATAAGCCAAGTTTAATTTATTTCCGTGCATTTCTGCGGGGCTTCCTGTCACCGACGCATGTCCGCCAGGCATTGTCCCGAGGCATTGTCCCATGAGCGCTTTATCCAATCTGATCGCCCGCTTTCGCCGCGATACCAGGGCGAATATTGCGGTCACCTTCGCCATCGTCTGTGTGCCGCTGATCTCGGCCGTTGGCTGCGGCGTCGACTACAGCCGCGCCAACCAGATCCGGGCCAAGCTGCAAGCCGCCGTCGATGCCGCATCGGTCGGCGCCGTGGCCCGGACCTCGCCCGCCTTCATCGCCGCGGGCGGGATGAGCGCAGATGGCACGATCGATGTGGGCAACACGGATGCCCAGAATATCTTCAACGGCAATATCGCCGGCAGCGGCGGCTACACGCTGACCAGCCTGACGCCTTTGGTGCAGAAGAAGGGGGCGATCGTCACGGCCACGGTGTCGTATACGGCGACCGTGCCGACCATGTTCATGAATGTGGTCGGGATCAGGTCGTTGACCATGAACGGCTCCTCGACCGCCACGGCGACGATGCCGAAATATGTCGACTTCTACCTGCTGCTGGACAATTCGCCGTCAATGGGTGTGGCGGCAACTCCGGCCGATGTCACCAAGATGGTGAGCAACACGTCGGACAAATGCGCCTTCGCCTGTCACGACTACAACAACGCCAACAACTATTACAATCTCGCCAAGACGCTCGGCGTGACCACCCGGATCGACGTATTGCGCAGCGCCACCCAGCAGCTGATGGATACGGCGGCGCAGACCGAGGTCTATCAGGACCAGTTCCGGATGGCGATCTACGATTTCGGCGCGTCCTCGAAGACGATCGGGCTGCGGGCGCTGTTCAATCTGTCGGCGAGCCTGTCGAATGCCAAGACGGCGGCCGGCAGCATCGACCTGATGGGGGTCTACGGCAACAACGACGCCTACACCGCCGACAAGGATACTCAGTTCAGCACCGTCTTTCCCGCGATCAACGGCCAGATCGCGAACCCGGGCGACGGCACCACGGGCTCGCCGCTGAAATACCTGTTCTTCGTCTCCGACGGCGTTGCCGACGAGAGCAACACCGGTTGCCTGAAGACGATGAAGAATGCGACCTTCGGCAACATTTCGCCGCGCTGCCAGTCGCCGATCAATCCCGCGCTGTGCAAGGCCTTGAAGGATCGCGGCATCAAGATCGCGGTGCTCTACACCACCTATCTGCAGCTGCCGACCAACAGCTGGTACATGGCCTGGATCGACCCCTTCAACAAGGGACCGTTCGGTCCCTCGCCCAACAGCGAGATCGCGCAGAACATGCAGGCCTGCGCCTCGGATGGATTCTATTTCGAGGTCTCGCCGACCCAGGGCATCTCGGACGCGATGAATGCGTTGTTCAAGAAGGCAGTTGCCGACGCGCGTATCAGCGGTTGAGGCCATTGTTCGGGCCGAGCAACTTCGTGGAGGCATTGATCTGATGTTCCACCTGAGGTCTAATACACTCGTGCGCGCGGACTGAGGTGCGCGGACCGAGAACGGAAATGGGGGGCGGCGTGATCAGGGCGATCGGATTGTCATGCGTTCTATTGGCTGCGCTCGGCAGCCAGGCGTCAGCTGCCGTCTGCGTCGTGCCAAAATACAGGACCCTGGCGAACCAGACGGTGCAGGGGAATATGTTCGTCGCCAGCGGCAAGCGCTGCGGCGTGGTCTCGTTGATCACAGCAGGGCCCACCTTCGGTCCCCGCGTGCTGCAGCAGCCGGCCCACGGCAGGGTCTCGATCGAGGGCCGGCGGGTCGTCTACATTTCCCGCCCCGGCTATGTCGGCGAAGACAGCTTCGTGTTCGCCCGTGATGGCCTCGACACGCTCAACAAGCCCCGGACGAACACCATCGAGATGCACGTCCAGGTCTCAGAGCGCCTCTAGCCTTACGACCGGTAATCGCCGTTGATCGCAACATACTCCTTGGTGAGATCGCAGGTCAGCACGCGGTCGCGGCCCTTGCCGAGCCCGAGGCCCACCTTGATCTGGATCTTCGGCGCCTTCATCGCTTCCGAGACTTCCGTCTCGTCATAGGACGGATCGCGCGCGCCCTTGGAGGCGACGCGGATGCCGTTGAAGGAGATCGCCAGCTTGTCGCGATCGGCCGGTTCGCCGGCCTTGCCGACCGCCATCACCACGCGGCCCCAATTGGCGTCCTCGCCGGCGATCGCCGTCTTCACCAGCGGCGAATTGGCGATCGACATCGCGATCCTGCGCGCTGACTGCTTGGTCTTGGCGCCCTCGACGATGATCTCGACCAGCTTGCGCGCGCCTTCGCCGTCGCGGGCGACCTGCTCGGCCAGGTCGGCGAGCACCTTGTTGAAGGCTTTGACGAAAGCCTTCAATCGGGGGTCACTGGCGCGGCTGATCTTCGGTGCGCCGTTAGCTGCGGCCGCACCAGTGGCAAAGGCGAGCAGGGTATCGGAGGTCGAGGTGTCGCCGTCGATCGTCACTGCGTTGAAGGTGTCCTCGACGCCAGCCTTGAGCAGCGCCTGCAGCGCGGGCGCTGTGATCGGCGCATCGGTGAAGATGAAGGACAGCATGGTCGCCATGTCAGGCGCGATCATGCCGGCGCCCTTGGCCATGCCGTTGATCGTCACCTTGGCCTTGCCGAGCTTCACGGTCGCGGTCGCAACTTTCGGGAAGGTGTCGGTGGTCATGATGGCGCGCGCCGCACCCATCCAGTCCTCTGGTGCGGCGGTGCCGGTCAGGCCCTGCAGCACGCCGTCGAACTTGGTGGCATCGAGCGGCTCGCCGATGACCCCGGTCGAGGCCAGAAAAATCTCGTCCTGCTTGCAGCCCACGGCCTTGGCGGCGATCTGCGCGGTCTGCGCCGTCGACTGCTTGCCGGTCTTGCCGGTGAAGGCATTGGCATTGCCGGAATTGACGACCAGCGCGCGGGCCTTGCCGCCCTTGAGCTTGGCGCGGCACCACTCCACCGGCGCGGAGGGGCATTTCGACAGGGTAAACACGCCGGCGACGGTGGTGCCGGGGTCGAGCAGCGCCAGCAGCACGTCGGTGCGATTCTTGTAGCGGATGCCGGCGGCGGCGGTGGCGAGCGTCACACCCGCGATGGCCGGCATGTCGGGGACGTCGGTCGGGGCGAGCGGAGATACAGCTGAGGACATGAGAGCTTCCGGCGGCAGGTTTGGCGGGAACCGCTCTGTATCACTTCAATTGTTGCTGTGGGAGAGGGCGCGCGCGACAACATCCACCTTCGTGGGCCGTCCCCAACCATCACCGGGGGGCGATGTCCGCCTAGCGATCTCTGGCATGATCGAGGGCGGGCCGGTGATCAGGCAACACCGCCCCATGCAGCCGAGTGCAATAAGATGGCTCGCGGGCGCGGGGACCTCAACTCAGACCGCAACGCGACCGCCACTAATCATGCCGTCAACAGCGGTGTCAGGCGGGCAACTCCAGCCCCTTCAGCTCATCGGCGGCGGTGATGATCGCATCGCGAATTTTCAGGAAATAGTCTGCATCGACGCGTGAAACCAGCCAGTCGAGCTCGCCCCTGTAGCCGTCCTCCTCCTTTCGGATGACGCCCTCGCTGATCAGCGCATCAAGGCAGCGACGGACGTTGGAGCGCGGCAGGCCGAGACGTTTCGAAAGGCCGGACGCGGTCGACGGCGTCGCGCCCAGATCGTCGGCGATGCGGATCGCCAGCGCCACCAGGAGTTCCTCGAACACGGCTCCGATGTGCTTGCGCGGGTAACCGCTGCGCATCGCGACGAAGCTGGCCACGGTCAGACGGGCAATGATCGCCGACTGCCTGTGACGCTTCGCCAATGCTGCATCTGAATTGGTTGGAGTTTCCCCGGCCATTTTCGCCATCTTTTGTTCTGCTTAGAAAGCGTGTTTAACGGGCTCATTCTTCGGTTGTAAAGGAGCGCTGTGTGTTAGCTGGGACGATGCGGGCCGTGCATCGGCGCCTCACTCAGACACTCAGAAATGATACGACCTTTGCGGTTGGCGTGATCTGTCTGGGGCTTTCGCAGGTCGCAATGATCGCGATTGTTCTCTTCTTACGTGACTGCCCGTCTTACGCGCTGTCACGCGCGCGGCCCGCAAGCGCTGCTGTCCTTGTCAACCATTGAGGTCCGGAAAACCGGGCGCCTGTCGCGCAGCCGGAACGGTTCGCTTCAGGCGATGACTGCAGACTGAAATGAACTTCGGATTCTTGAAACGGGGCGCCGTTCTGGTGCGGCCACAGCCAGCCTGCGGCGGTGGTCCGGTCGATCGCCCGCTTTTCATTCCCCGGCTGCCCGTGAAAGCCGAGGCCGGCGATGTGGAGGCGGTTGTTCGGCCGTGGCTTGGCGCGGTCAGCGATCTCGGACAGCTGGCGGATGGTGACGTCCGGGTGGTAGCGGCCCCGGCTACGCGCCGGGGCACATGTTCATGACGGACTGATGTCGCGTCTCAGCGCAAGCGGGCCTACTTCTTGGCCTCGGTCGGCTTGGCCGCATCCGCCGGCTTGCCGGCATCGGCGGTACGCTCGATCTTGGCGTCGGCACGCAGCTTGGCGACGTAGTCGGCCTGCGCCTTGCGGGTCACATAGGTCTCGATCTGGCTCTTGACCTGGTCGAACTCCGGCGGCTTCCGGTTGCGCTTCTCTTCGACCTTGATGACGTGCCAGCCGAACTGGGTCTTCACCGGGTCGGAGATCTTGCCCGGCTCCAGCGTGAAGGCAACGTTGGCGAATTCCGGCACCATCTGTTCCTTGGTGAAGAAGCCGAGGTCGCCGCCATCGGAGGCGCCGGGGTCCTTGGATTTCTTCTTGGCCAGTTCGGCAAAGTCGGCGCCCTTGTCGAGCTCGACCTTCACGGCCTTGGCCTCGTCTTCGGTCTCGACCAGGATGTGGCGGGCATGCACTTCCTGCTCGCCGCCGATCTGCTTGGAGGCCTCCTCATAGACCTTCTTCATCGCGTCGTCGGTGGTCGCGGACTTGCCCTCGCTGGCGAGCAGGCTGTCCATCAGCAGACGGTTGCGGGTGAAGGCGAGGCGCTTCTTGAAATCCTCGCTGTCGCCGATCTTCTTGTCCTCGGCCGCCTTGGCGACGAGCTTCATGTCGATCAGGAACGACAGCACGTTGTCGTCGCGGCTCGCCGGATCCATCTGCGCGAGGCTCGGCCCCAGCTCCTCTTCGGCGAGCGCCACGTCGCTCTTGCGGATTTCGGTGCCGTTCACCTTGGCGAGCACTGGATTGGGATCTTCGGCGGCGCGCACGGGACCCGCAATCAGGGTCAATGCGAGACTGCCGGCCAGCGCGGTTGCGAGGCCGAAGCGCAGGCCGGTTTTCGTAACCGGGAACGAGGTGGTCATGGAAAATCCTTCTTGAAGTGAGGCTCGAGAGGGACCTCAAGGCGGCCGGACACTCGCCCAATCGGGCCGCCTTGGCAACGCGAAAAGTCTGTCAATTTCGTGAAATTAGCGACAGGTTAAGGCCGATTTGGTAGGCACGGCGCGCCGTTGACAAGCATGCCCCCCGGCCATATCTCTGCCCCATCGCTTCAAGGGCGATAGCGCTTATTTTACTGCGTTTTTGGCCGTTGAACCTTGGTTGGCTCACATCCCACTCACCCGGCGGTCGCGCCCAGCTCCCAAGCTTGAGCCGGTTGCTGGTGCTGCGGTGCGTCATCGTGGGATCATGGCGAACCGGATAGACCCTCTAACGGCTGCAACGCAGACCCACATAGGCAGGATTTTCGCATGATCGGCGCGCTCGCCCGCAAGTTTTTCGGCTCCGCCAATGACCGACGGGTCAAGGGTTACCAGGCGCGTGTCAGCGCGATCAACGCGCTCGAGCCGGAAGTGGCGGCGCTGTCGGACGAGGCCCTGAGGGCCCGGACCGACGAGTTCCGGAAAGCACTCGCCGACGGCAAGACGCTCGACGACCTCCTGGTTCCTGCCTTTGCCACCGTGCGCGAGGCCGCCAAGCGCACCCTCGGCCAGCGCCACTTCGATGTGCAGCTGATCGGCGGCATGGTGCTGCATGAGGGCGACATCGCCGAGATGAAGACCGGCGAAGGCAAGACCCTGGTTGCGACCCTCGCGGTCTATCTCAACGCGCTCGCCGGCAAGGGCGTGCATGTCGTGACCGTCAACGATTACCTCGCCCGCCGCGACGCCGGCTGGATGAGCCAGATCTACGGCTTCCTGGGGCTCACCACGGGCGTCATCGTCCACGGGCTCGACGATGCCGAGCGCAAGGCCGCCTATGCCTGCGATATCACCTACGGCACCAACAACGAATACGGCTTCGACTATCTGCGCGACAACATGAAGTACCGCCTGGAGGACATGGTCCAGCGCGGGCACTACTTCGCGATCGTCGACGAGGTGGACTCCATCCTCATCGACGAAGCGCGCACGCCGTTGATCATCTCCGGTCCGCTCGACGACCGCTCGGACTTCTACAACACCATCGACACCTTCGTGCCGCGGCTCGACAAGTCCGACTATGAAGTCGACGAGAAGCAGCGCACGGTCACGCTGACCGAAGCCGGCATGGAGAAGATCGAGACCTTGCTGCGCGATGCCGGCCTGCTGAAGGGCGAGTCGCTCTACGACGTCGAGAACGTCTCCGTCGTCCATCACATCAACCAGGCGCTGCGCGCCCACACGCTGTTCACCCGCGACAAGGACTACATCGTTCGCGACGGCGAGGTCGTCATCATCGATGAGTTCACCGGACGCATGATGCCGGGTCGCCGCTATTCGGAAGGCCTGCACCAGGCGCTCGAAGCCAAGGAGCATCAGCCGGTCCAGCCGGAGAACCAGACGCTCGCCTCGATCACCTTCCAGAACTACTTCCGCATGTATGAGAAGCTTGCCGGCATGACCGGCACGGCTGCGACCGAGGCCGACGAGCTGTTCGACATCTACAAGCTCGAAGTGGTGGAGATCCCGACCAACCTGCCGGTGGCGCGCCTCGACGAGGACGACGAGGTCTACCGCACCCAGCAGGAGAAATACGCCGCGATCCTGGCCGAGATCGAGCGGGCCAATTCACGGCTGCAGCCGGTGTTGGTCGGCACGGCCTCGATCGAAAAATCGGAAGTCCTGGCGGCTTACCTGAAGCAGCACGGCTACAAGCAGATCGATTTCGGCAGCGAACGTGCGCTCGACAAGCTCTATGCCGCGGCGCGCGCCGGCAAGCCGGCCAAGCTCTTCGCGGTCCTGAACGCGCGCTTCCACGAGCAGGAAGCCTACATCGTGGCCGAGGCCGGCGTGCCCGGCGCGATCACGATTGCGACCAACATGGCGGGACGCGGTACCGACATCAAGCTCGGCGGCTCGCTCGACATGCGGATCCAGCAGGAGACCGCAGGGATCACCGACGAGGCCGAGAAGGCCAAGAAGATCGAGCAGATCAAGGCCGACGTCGAGCGCTTCCGCGAGATCGTGCTGAAGGCCGAGGAAACCGTCGAGGTCGAGCCGGCCAAGGGCTCGAAGGCCGCCAAGACCGTGCAGAAGCCCGGTGGCCTCTACATCATCGGCTCCGAGCGCCATGAATCCCGCCGCATCGACAATCAGCTGCGCGGCCGCTCCGGCCGTCAGGGCGATCCCGGCCGTTCGAAATTCTTCCTGTCGCTGGAAGACGATCTGATGCGGATCTTCGGCTCCGATCGGCTCGACAGCATGCTGACCCGGCTCGGCCTCAAAGAGGGCGAGGCGATCATCCATCCCTGGATCAACAAGGCGTTGGAGAAGGCGCAGCAGAAGGTCGAGGCGCGCAACTTCGACATCCGCAAGAACCTGCTCAAGTTCGACAACGTCCAGAACGACCAGCGCAAGGTGATCTTCGAGCAGCGCGTCGAACTGATGAAGGACGACAGCGTCGCAGAGACGGTCGCTGACATGCGCCACGCCTTCATCGACGATATCGTCGCCAAGCACGTGCCCGAGCATGTCTATGCCGAGCAGTGGGATGTCGCCGGGCTGAAGGAAGAACTGAAGCGCGTGCTCGACGTCGATCTGCCGGTCGACGAATGGGCCAAGGAAGAGGGCATCGCCGACGAGGAGCTGCTCAACCGCATCGAGAAGCATGTCGACGAGCGGATGGCGGCCAAGGTCGCGCAATGGGGTCCCGACGTGATGCGTTACGTCGAGAAGACGATCCTGTTGCAGACACTGGATCACCTGTGGCGCGAGCATCTGATCATGCTCGACCATCTGCGCCAGGTGATCGGCTTGCGCGGCTATGGCCAGCGCGATCCACTGCAGGAGTACAAGTCGGAGGCCTTCACGCTGTTCGAGACCATGGTCGCTCATTTGCGCGAGGCGGTCACGGCACAGCTGATGCGGGTCGAGATCGTGCCGCCGGAGGAGCAGCAGCAGATGCTGCCGCCGATGCAGGTGCATCACGCCGATCCCTCGACCGGCGAGGACGAAATGGCCTTCGCCAACGTCTCGCTGGCGCCCGCGGCCAATGCCGCCGTCGCCGAGGCACGCGACCCGCAGAACCCCGCGAGCTGGGGCAAGGTCGGCCGCAACGAGGATTGTCCCTGCGGCTCCGGCAAGAAGTACAAGCACTGCCATGGCCGCTACGCGTAGCGAAGGCTTTCAATGCTCTCGTGAGCTCATCGCTCGCTTGTGCATTTGAAGCGAATATTATCGTGGTGCTTGCTGGCGCTCAGCGGCACTACGGGCAGGCTCGCTGCCTCGAAGGTCGCTCACTCGCAATTCGTGCCGGACATGGCTGTCGGCGGGACGCGCCGGTATGCCATGCAGGATCGGTAACACTTGCTGCTTGCGATCGGATTGATGGCCCTGTGTTCACATTTGCGGGGCTGTCGATTCCTTTGACTTAGGTCAAGCAGCGTCCGACCGCGCGAGCTTTCGGTGCCCCGGGGGCAATCAACCCTGGAGATTACCGATGTTGAAGACAGTCGTGATCGGAACTGCATTCTTCCTTACGGCCTCCTCGATTGCCAACGCGCAATCCTCGCAGACTCCTTCTCCCGCGACTCCGGAACGGCTGAACGCAGCCGACCGGAATACACTCACCGACATGAGGGTTGATCTGGTCAAGGCTGCGTTGCAGCTGACACCTGAGCAGGAGAAATTCTGGCCGGCTGTCGAAAGCGCTATTCGATCCAACGCCGAGGATCGGAGAGCCCGTATTGCAAAGATCCAGGAGACCGTGGGTGTACGGAACGACGAAAGCCGGATGGAAGCCATGCGCAAGCGTGATCCCATCGCCTTCCTGCAACGACGCTCGCAAGCCTTGGCTCAGCGATCAGCCGATCTGGATAAGCTCGCCGAGGCGTGGCAGCCGCTCTATAATACGCTGAGCCAAGAACAGAGGCAGCGCATGGCGGCCCTCTCGGTTTTTGTCCTGCGCGAAATGAGTGACGCCGTTGACCGGCGCCGTGCATTGTCTGAGGACAGCGACGACTGAAGCGAAGCAAGTGATCAGGCTCAATTAGCCCTGTGTGCTTCGATCCTCATTTGGCAGCAAGGGGATGTCGGCTGTTTGCAAGGTTTTGTACAGGGCTGACATCCCCCTTCTGCCCTTGCGGCGATGGTGCTCGCTCCAGTGCGACTTCAATTGACTGATGCGCGCAGCCGATCGCTGGATCACCTCTGGCTTGATCTCGCCTGAGCAAGCCGCAGAGGTGAGCGTTCGGTTGATCTCGCGGCCGACGTCGGACGTCTCATCCTCCTCGCTCAGCCGGGTGATGATCATGAGGTCGGCGCCCGCATTGATCGCCGCGACCGCAGCGGCGGACGCCTGCTTTCCATCGAGAATGGCCTTCATGGCCAGGTCGTCCGTCATGACCACGCCGTCGTAACGGAGCTCTTTCCTGAGCATGCGGTCGATCGCATGGGCCCCGCTTTGGGTGGCGACGTTTCCCCATCTGTTGAAATTCGCGAGGTGGCCGACCATGACGGCGTCGGCCAACCCCGACCTTATGAGCCGCTTGAACGGCTTCAATTCCTCCGGCGACCAGCTGGCCGTCACATCGGCAATGCCAGCATGACTATCGGCCGTCGACGATCCATGGCCGGGAAAATGCTTGAGCACTGTAATGATTTTCCGCTTTCTATGCTCCTTGACGAAGGCCGCGGCGTATTTTGCGACCGTGTCGGCGTCGCTTCCAAAGCTGCGTTGTCGCTGCCCAATGATGGGATTCGCCGGGTTCCTGTTGACGTCGACCACCGGCGCGAGATTGGTGTTGAAGTGCAGCGACGACAGCTTCTCGGCTAGTGATGCGTAGGCCTTGCGCGCCGACCGGACGGAGCCTTCGGCGACGGTTGCTGCTGAGGGGGTCTCCTGCAATCCGATGTTCTTCCCGAGGCGTTCGACAGTGCCGCCTTCGTCGTCGACGGCGATAAAGGGAGGCGTCGCGCATTTGCAGGAGCGGATTCGCTCAATCATTTGCTCGAGGTCTTCTCGCGTTCCGACGTTGCGGCCCAGGATGATAACGCCCCCGATCAGGCCGTCTTCCAGATCTGCCAGAATTTGCTGAAATCCAGGATCGGACGGCTTGGTACCGAAGAAGCCGGCCATGATCATTGAGCCGACCCGTCGCGACATCGCGGGCCTATCCGTGCAATCGGCAGCAAATGCACCGTGATCCAACAGGATCAAATACACGATGGCTAGCAGGAGACGAGAAAATTGACTTCGCACGGTGGCTCGACGCTATTTGGAAGTGACATTCTCTCTGAGGCAAGTCGCTTGCTCGCGCGTCGGAGCATCAGAGCCTCGATGTGATGTAGACCCGCATCGGGCGTCAGCCCGATCGTCGGCAGCGCCGCTTAAATCGCGTCTACCGTCCTCACCCGCGCCCCCTCGGCTATCGTGCGCGGCGCGGTGTTGAGCTGCTCGATGGCGAAGCCCGCGGCTTTCTTATAGCCGGCCATGAAGGCGTCGCGCTCGGCCGGCGGGATCACGTCGTCGATATTGGTGAACGTGCCGCCGCAGCGCTCGTCGACCATGTTCAAAAGCCCGAACGGGCCGGCGCCGCGGTTGCGCAGGATCACCTGCGAGATCGGGCCGCACAGCTTCTCGTCGTAAGCCGCGAGCGCTGCCGGCGTGACGCCGTGATCGAGCATGGCTGCCCCCAGCACGCGCGCATCGACAATGGCCTGGCTGGCGCCGTTCGATCCGGTCGGATACATCGCGTGCGCGGCATCGCCGAGCAGCGCCACCGGGCCGTCCACCCAGGTCGGGATCGGATCGCGATCGATCATCGGGTTCTCATAGGCGCTCTCGGCGCCGGCGATCAGCGCAGGCACGTCGAGCCAGTCATAGGTCCAGCCCTCGAAATGATGGGCAAAGTCGCTGACCGGCACCTGCCTGAACCAGCCGGTCTGCTTCCACCCTTCCGTATTGTCCATCGTGACTTCGGCAATCCAGTTGATCAGCGCCAGCCCCGTCTTCGGATCGGGATGGGAGATCGGGTAGATCACGACGCGATGCCGGTGCGTGCCGAGCCCGACGAAGGAGGCGCCGGTGCGGATCGGCTTGGCGCGCGTGACGCCGCGCCACATCACCGCGCCGCCCCAATGGATCGGCGGCTGGGTCGGATGCATCTCGGCCCTGACAGCGGAGTGGATGCCGTCGGCGCCGATCAGGAGCCGGCCGCGCGCCTTGGAGGTCGAGCCGTCGGCATGCTCGATCAACGCGGTGACCGTGCCGTCCGCGTTCTTCACATAGGCGTGGACGCGGCTGCCGAGTCGGACCGAGTCACGCCCGGCGCGCTCGATCAGCGTCCGGTAGAGCAGCAGGTGGAAATGGCCGCGATGCACGGCATATTGCGGCCAGCTGTAGCCGGCCGAGAGCCCGCGCGGCTCGGAATAGATGTCGTTGCCGTTCAGCCCGACCAGCGCCCACTCCTTGGCGGGCAGGCCGACCCGGTCGAGATCATCGGCCGAGATGCCGAGCTCGTAGAGCTCGCGCACCGCGTTGGGCTGCAGGTTGATGCCGACGCCGAGCGGGCGCATCTCGCGCACGCCTTCATAGACGACGCAGGGCACCCCGATCTGCTGCAGGGTCAGCGCGGTCGCAAGGCCGCCGATGCCGCCGCCGGCGATGATCACAGGGGTCTCGGTCATGGGCATGGTCCGTCGCGCAGGCTCGAAAGAGGTTCTGGGGGAGGGCTGGATGCGTTGCGATCTCGCGAGGCGGCATGGCGCCGCATCAAGCTTCCCCCGTTTGCATGGCCGGCATTGGCGCCGGTCCTTTGGACCATAGGCCTAGTTCAGGCGGCCGCCCGAGACAAGGGGCGGGACGCCTGCGCCGGCGTGAGCCGCCGGCCGCCATGCTGCCCCGAGCCGGCGCGAGGCCGGCGTCATTCCGCGATCGCTAGGCAGTCCTCATCACGACCCCGCGCATTCAGGCATGTACCACCTCATGCCTCAGCACGAACGGCGCGAGCAGCGTGTGCACCTCGTTTTCGACCGCCTCGCGGGCTTCTGTCGGCACGTTGCGCAAGATCACGGTGGCGAGGCTGCCGTGGCTGCCGTGCGGACCGACCTTCACGCTGCAGTCGATGCCGCGATCGGCGAGCTGCGACAGCACGCCTGTGAAGACGCGCGTGGCGGCGTCCCAGCGCAGCTGCGGCTTGAACACCTTGCCGACACCGGTCAGCGGCATCGGGTCGACCGGGATGATCTGCACCGGCACGGCGGCGCGCTCCGGTGTACGCGTGCGCACCCAGTCCTCCAGCTCGCCCGGCTGCACGGACGTGCCCGGCTTGAGCTGCACATAGCCGACCGGCAGCTCCCCGGCGTAAGAATCCGGCTGTCCAACCACGGCGGCGAAGCCGACCGCCGGATGCTGAAACAGGATCTCCTCGATCGGCGCCGGATCGATGTTGTGGCCGCCGCGGATCACCAGGTCCTTGGCGCGGCCGGTGATCCAGAGAAAGCCGTCATGATCGAGCCGGCCGAGATCGCCGGAGTTCACCCAATGGCCGTCGATGAAGGCGCCCTTGTTATGGGCGTCGTCGAGATAGCCCGAGAACACGCCAGGCCCGGCCATGATGACAACGCCGATCTCGTCCGGCGCGCAGTCGCGCTCGTAGGCACCATTGGCGTCGAGCTTGACGATGCGCACCCGCGCGTAAGGCAGCGGTAGCCCGACCGAGCCGAGCCGGATCGGCTGGTCCGGATAGGCCATGGTATGGATGCTGGAGGTCTCGGTCATACCGTAGACCTCGACGACCGGCAGCTTCAGCTTGTCCTGGATGGCCTGGCCGACGGCGACGGGGATGGCCGAGCCGCCGCCGGCGGCATAGCGCAGGCTGGAGACATCGGCGTTGCCTTGCGGGATCGCCAAGGTCGCGGCCAGCACGGTCGGCACGCTCGACAGCGTCTCGGTCCTGAAGCGTTCGACCAGCCCCCAGATGTTGCGGACGGCGGCCGGATTACGCCATCCGGACGGCGACAGTACCACCAGGCAGCCACCTGCGCTGAGGGTCGGCAGCGTCTGGGTCAGCGATCCCCCGACATGGAACAGCGGCATGCCGAACAACAGCGTGGCGCCGGGCTTGGCTTTCAACAGCAGGTTCACACCCCAGGCCTGATAGACCTGATTGCCGTGGCTGTGGCGCACCAGCTTCGGCGTGCCGGTGGTGCCGCCGGTGTGGAAATAGGCGGCGGTGTCGTCAGCTGAGATCTGGCGGCCGCTGACCAGATGATCGGCCGGCTGCGGCGTGATCAGGTCGTTGAAGGCGTAGATGCCATTGGCGGGATCGCCGCCGCCATGCACCTGTACGATGGCCTTGAGGTGCGGCAGGCTGCCGCGCACCTTCTCGACCTTCTGCCAGATATCGGTGCCGGGCAGAGGCCCGAGCGCGACCAGCACCTTGGTGCGCGCGGCATCGAGGATCTCCGCGATCTGGTGCGGCTCGAGCAGGGGGTTGACGGGGTTGGCGATACCGGCCGCCTCGGCGCCGAACAGCGTGATGAAGGCCTCGGGCAGCAACGGCAGCATGAAGCTGATCACGTCGTTGGGGCCGACGCCGAGCGCGTGAAACATGTTGGCGGCTTGCGTCACGCGCCCGATCAAGTCGCGATAGGTGATGACGAGCGGGGTGTCCGCCGGATCGGCATTGGGGAGAAACTGGATCGCCGGCGCATCGGGATCGACGGCGGCGCCAAGCCGGACCGCATCATACGTGCTTTGCGCTGCAATACGCTCGGTGTAAGGCACCTGTTCGAACGCGCGGATCTCCGCTGCGGTGGTGAAGCTCGGATAGTCGCTGCCGATCACGCGATCGAGCAGGTGGACGCCCGTCATGGCCTTGATCCTCCCATTGACGTGTTCTTCCGCGGCCGGACCTGTGGCTTGCAGGTCGGCCGCCGGCCGCGCGCGGGCTCTTTGGCCCGTTCGGCGCGATCGGTAACGTCAACAATGATCGAGGATTTGTCTTGCGTCCATCACCTGTTCGGGCGGTGGCATGATTTGCGGCAGCGGAGGATTTACAGTCGGTGTCGTCCCGGCCTTGAGCCGGGACCCAGAACCACCGCCGCCCGTGTTGCGATGACTGCCACTGACGGCGTGCCACAAACGGCTGCGGCGCATGGGTCCCGGTGTGCACCGGGACGACACCGGTGTGGTGGTCAATATATCGGCTCTAACACTCAGCTCGCGGCGTCGATGAGGTTCTCGAGCAGCCGCTTCAGCTCGCCGGTGGCCTTGCCGCCGTAGTTTTCCAGGATGTGCGCCTCCTGGCTCACCGCCAGCGAATTGAGCCGTTTGCACAGCGCGTTGCCGCGGTCGGAGATGAACATCAGGACCTTGCGGCGATCCTCCGCATCCTGCCGGCGGTAGACCAGCGAGTCCGACACCATGCGGTCGACCATCTTGGTGAGCGTCGGATGGTTGAGCAGCACGGCGTCCGCAAGCTCGCCCATCGAGTGCCCCTCGCCGTCGGACAGCACCTTGAGGATGCGCCATTGCTCCACCGGCACGCCCTCGGTGCTCAGGCGCGTCTCGAGCTGCCGGTTGATCTCCCGGCTGGCCTGGGCGAGCAGATAGGCGAGATGGTCGGTGAGAGGGGCGTCAGGGCTGGGCGGTTTGGCCACGGTGGTACTTCTGGGGTCGGGATTGAATGAATGTCCGGCAGTCGTTGCCGTTTCTATATGCATGCTGATTCTTGAAGTTTCAATATTTTCCAATAGGATATTTATCCAGCGGGTGCTCAATTTGACGGCGTTCGACTGTCGGCGATGATGCCGGCCCAAGCATGACGGCTAAGGAGTGGGTGTGCTTTCGACAGTCCCTGTCTCAGCTCAGGTCAATGTCCCGCCGCATCTCTTGTTCAGGGGATCGCCTGCGCAGCCCCGCGCGCCCTTCCTGTCGCCGTTGGATCGCGACCGGCTCAAGCCTCACGGCGCCCGCAACAAGCTGCGCATCGGCAACTTCCTCACCTTCTCCGGCTCGCCGGGAATCTGGGGCCCGTCGTCGACCAACAGCGCGCTGCTCGCCGTGGCCGAGATCAATGCGCGCGGCGGCATTCTCGGCCGCGAGCTCGAGCTTGCGATGTACGATTCCGGCGGCGCGATCGAGGATGTCGTGCAACGCGCGCGCGATGCGGTCGAGTTCGACGAAGTCGACATCATCATGGGCTCGCATATCAGCGCAGTCAGGGTGGCGCTGCGCAAGATCACACGTGGCCGCGTGCCTTATATCTACACGCCGGTCTATGAAGGCGGCGAGCGCACGCCCGGCGTGATGGCGATCGGCGAGGTCCCGCGCAGCCAGACCCGCCCCGCGATCCATTGGCTCGCCGAGACCAAAAAGGCGCTGCGCTGGTATTTGATCGGCAGCGACTATGTCTGGCCCTGGCAGTCGCACCGATCCATCAAGACCTATATCGCCGAGGCGGGCGGCCAGGTGGTGGGCGAGGAGTTCGTGCCCGTCGGCGAGGACCATCACGAAGCCCATCTGGCGCGGATTCGCGCGGCGCGGCCCGATGTCGTGCTGATCTCCCTGATCGGCACCGACAGCATCACCTTCAATCGTGCATTTGCGGAAGCCGGCCTCGCCGCCACCACGCTGCGGCTCGCCGGTGCGATGGACGAGACGGTGCTGCTCGGCATCGGCGCCGATAACACCGAGAACCTGTTCTGCGCCTCCGGCTATTTCAACAGCGTGGGCTCGAAGGCCAACGACGATTTCATGAGCCGCTACACCGACATGTTCGGCGCCCATGCGCCGCCGGTGGGCTCGGTCGGGCAATCGAACTATGAAGGAATCCGCTTCCTGCAGGCGGCCGCTGAGCGCGCCGGATCGCTGGCGCTGCGGTCGCTGGAGGCGGCCGGCGGCAACCTCGTTTATGCCGGCGCACGCGGGGCCGTGACGATCCGCAACGGCCGTGCCGACATGCCGATCTATTTGTGCGAGGCGGACGGACTCGACTTCAGCGTCATCAGGACGTTCTGAGTCCGTCCATCCTGCTGACGGATGATCTCATGCGGGCCGCAGTCCAAAATAATTCTTGAAAAGGAAAATATTTCGAGTTCTAGTAATGCCGCCGTGTCAACGGGCTGGCGGAGCCTGGTGATGCGCAAGAAACGTATCGCGCAACGAAACAGCATCAGGAGAGCGCCATGTCGGTCGTGCTTCCAACCCCCAGTCAGCTTCACGAGGTTGCCGCGCAATGTGGCCTGTCGCTGACCGACGAGGACGTCGCCTCGTTCCGCGGCCTGATGCAGGGATCGGTCGAGGCCTACAATCTGGTGGCGGCGCTGCCGGACGAGGTGCCGGAGGTGAAATATCCGCGCACGCCCGGCTATCGTCCGTCGCCGGCGGAAAATCCGCGCAACGCCTGGTATCGCAAGGCGACCGTCAAAGGTGCCGCGTCCGGCAAGCTCAAGGGCAAGACCGTCGCGCTGAAGGACAACATCATGCTCGCCGGCGTGCCCATGATGAACGGCTCGGCGACGCTGGAGGGCTACACGCCCGATTTCGACGCCACGATCGTCACGCGCATGCTGGACGCGGGCGCCGAGATCGCCGGCAAGGTGCATTGCGAATCCTTCTGCATGTCGGGCGGCAGCCACACCGGCGCGACCGGCCCGGTGCACAACCCGCACAAGATGGGCTATTCAGCCGGTGGCTCGTCGTCCGGCAGCGGCGTCGTGGTGTCGCTCGGCGAGGTCGACATGGCGATCGGCGGCGACCAGGGCGGATCGATCCGCATGCCGGCCTCGTTCTGCGGCATCTACGGCATGAAGCCCACCTGGGGCCTCGTGCCTTACACCGGCATCATGCCGATCGAGATCTTCGTCGACCACACCGGGCCCATGACGGCGACGGTCGAGGACAATGCGTTGCTGCTGGAAGTGATCGCGGGCGACGACGGCTATGACCCGCGCATCAAGGCGCCGAAGGTTGAGGACTACACCAAAGCGCTCGGTGCCGGCGTCAAGGGCATGAAGATCGCCATCTTGAAGGAGGGCTTTGAACAGCCCGGCGCGGAAGGGGCTGTCAGTGAGAGCGTGAAGGAAGCGGCCAAGCGCCTCGCCAGCTTGGGGGCTGCCGTCGAGGAGATCTCGATCCCGATGCATCTGATGGGGCCGGCGATCTGGACCCCGATCGGCGTCGAGGGCATGACCCAGACCATGATGCATGGCGATGGCTACGGCTTGAGCCGCCCGGACCTCTACTCCACGTCGCTGATGGATTTCCACCGCGGCTGGCGCCGCCAGGCCGACGCGCTGTCGGAAACCACCAAACTGTTCCTGCTGTTCGGTACCTACATCAACAACATCTACGGGCCGCGCTTCTATGGCAAGGCACAGAACATCTCGCGCCGGCTGACCGCCGCCTATGATCGTGCCTTATCCAAATACGATCTGCTGCTCCTGCCGACCACGCCGATGAAGGCGACGCCGCTGCCGGAGCCGACCGCGAGCCGCGAGGACTATGTCGCGCGCGCGCTCGAGATGATCACCAACACCGCGCCGTTCGACATCACCCATCATCCGGCGATGTCGCTGCCCTGCGGCATGGTCGATGGGCTGCCGGTCGGCCTGATGCTGGTCGGCAAGCATTTTGCAGAGACCACGATCTATCGCGCCGCGCATGCCTTCGAACAGGCCGGCGACTGGAAGAAGATGTGAGGGAGCAGCCCATTGCAGCCGGGATGGACCGCAAGGCATGGCTAGTTCGTTCGTTGCCGGCTTCGAGATTCTGAGCTTCGCCGCGATCATCGTGCTGGTGGTGCTGGGCCTTGGCATCATCGCCAGCATGATGGGCATCTTCAACTTCGCCCAGGGCGAGTTCGTGCTGCTCGGCGCCTACGTCGCTTATCTCGCCTACTCGCGCGGCATACCAGTCTGGATCGGGATGGCGGCGGCGCCGTTCCTGGTCGGTGGCCTCGGCTTCATCCTGGAGGCGCTGATCATCCGGCGCTTCTACGCCGCGCCGATCGTGGCCATGCTCGGCACCTACGCGCTGAGCCTGATCATCCGGGAGATCGTGCGGGGCCTGATCGGTGGGCTTTATCTCTCGGTGCCGGAGCCGATCGGCGGCTCGATCGAATTCGGCAGCGTGCACATCTCGGCCTGGCGGTTCGTGATCATCGTGGTCACCGTCGCCGTCATGATCGGCTGTTACCTGCTGCTGTCGCGCACCAGTTTCGGCCTGCGGGTGCGCGCAACGTTGGAGAACCCGGCGCTGGCGCGGGCCTCCGGCATCTCGACCGCCAAGATCTATGGCGCGACGTTTGCGTTTGGCGCTGCGCTCGCCGGCCTTGCCGGCGCACTGGTCGTGCCGGTGTTCAGCCTGTTCGCCGATCTCGGCATCCGCTTTCTCATCCAGGGCTTCGTCGCGGTCATGGTCGGCGGCGTCGGCTCCTTCATGGGACCGGTCGCGGGCGCGGCCGTGATCGGCACCATGAGCGCGGCGCTGCCCTGGGTGATGGCGCCCGTCATCGCCGACGTTCTCGTCTTCGTGCTCGCCATCGTCTTCATCAAATTCCGGCCGCAGGGCCTGCTATCTGGCAAGGGGATTTAGTTGCATGTCTGAGTTTCGCGCAGATCTGTCACGCCGGCGCTTTCTGTCCGGGCTCGCCTTCACCACGGGCGCGGTCGCGACCGGTGTCGGCAGCTGGGTGATCAGGCCCGATTGGGCCAATGCGGCCGAAGGTCCGATCAAGGTCGGCATCGCCACCGACCTGACCGGCCCGATCGGCTACGCCGGCAACGCCGACGCCAACACCGCCAAGATGGTGGTGAAGCAGCTCAACGATGCCGGCGGCCTCTTGGGCCGGCCCATCGAGCTCTTCATCGAAGATACCGCGTCGAACGAATCAGTTGCGGTCGGCAACGTCCGCAAGCTGATCCAGCGCGACAAGGTCGACATGGTGCTCGGCGGCATCACCTCGTCGATGCGCAACGCGATCAAGGACCCGATCGTCGCGCGCGGCAAGACGCTCTACATCTATCCGCAGCTCTACGAAGGCAAGGAGTGCACGCCCTATCTGTTCTGCACCGGGCCGACCCCGGCGCAGCAGTGCGACGAGTTCATTCCGTGGCTGATCAAGAACGGCGGCAAGAAGTTCGCGCTGCCGTCGGCCAACTATGTCTGGCCGCACGTGCTCAATGAATATGCGCGCAAGGTGATCGAGGCGAGCGGCGGCGAGGTGGTGTTCGAGGAATATTATCCGCTCGATCAGGTCGACTTTTCCGCGACCGTCAACCGCATCGTCTCCAACAAGGTCGACGTGGTCTTCAACACCGTCATTCCGCCCGGCGTCGGTCCGTTCTTTAAGCAGCTCTATGAAGCCGGGTTTCAGAAGAACGGCGGGCGACTTGCCTGCGTCTACTATGATGAGAACACGCTCAACATCAACCAGGCCAACGAGATCGAAGGGCTGGCGAGCTGCCTCGACTACTTCAAGGTGCTGACCAAGGACGATCCGGTCTCCGCCAAGATCCAGGCCGCCTATGAGAAGGACTATCCGGGCAACTTCCTGTTCGCGGCGGGCTCGGCGGCCACCGGCACCTATCGCGGCCTGATGCTGTGGGCGGCGGCGGTGAAGGAAGCCGGCAAGGTTGATCGTGATTCGGTCGCGGCCGCGCTCGATCACGCCAAGATCGCGGAAGGGCCGGGTGGGCCGGCCGAGATGGTGCCGGGCAAGCGCCACTGCAAGATGAAGATGTACACCGCCATCGCCAAGGGCGGCAATTACGAGATCGTCGCCCGCAGCGAAGGCCTCGTCGATCCCAAGGAATGCTGATGCGTGATGCTGCGATGTCGCGGAGCTCTCGTCGCGTGCTGCGGATGAGCAAGGACGTCCACAACTCTCAGGGCCTATCGGCGAGCCATCGCGCAGATGTCGGTGCGCTCCCTCTCCCCGCGTGCGGGGAGAGGGTTGGGGTGAGGGGGAGTCTCCACAAGGACCGAGCTAGTGGAGAGCCCCCATCACCCGATCGCTTCGCGATCGACCTCTCCCCGCAGGCGGGGCGAGGTGGCGGACTCGCAAGATCGAGACGATCCGTGCATGCTTTGGATGAGCAGAGGAACCATCAAAACGATGGCTGAAACTGGAGTGGCCGGCCTCGCGCCGACAGCAGCAGGCAGCACCGCGCCACGGTGGAATGTCCTGCCGATCGTCGAGCTTGTCCTGCTGGCGCTTGCGGCAGCGCTGCCGCTGGCCTTGCCCGACTATCTCACGGTATTCGCCACCCGCGTGACCATCCTGGCGCTGTTTGCGCTCTCCTTCGACCTGGTCTGGGGCTATGCCGGGATCATGAGCTTCGGCCAGGCGCTGTTCTTCGGCGCCGCCGGCTATGGCGTGGCGCTGCTCGGGCGCGATCTCAACATCTCGGCGGTCCTGCTGCTGCTGCCGGCCGGCGTGCTGATCGGACTGGCCTTCGCGCTGCTGCTGGGCGGCTTCCTGCTGCTGGGGCGGCATCCGACCAGCATGATTTTTGTGGCGCTGGGCACCTTGACCGGCTCCTATGCCGCTGATCGCCTGGCGCGCGGCTGGTACTATCTCGGCGGCCAGAACGGCATTCCTTCGATCCCGCCGATGACACTGGGGAGTTACGAATTCGAGGAAGGGCCGGTCTTCTATTATTTTGCGCTGGCGCTGCTCGTTCTCGTCTATCTGCTCTGTCGCTTCCTGGTGCGTTCGCAGTTCGGGCTGGCGCTTGCGGGCCTGCGTGAGAACGAGACCCGCATCGCCTTCTTCGGCTACAAGACGCAGCATCTGAAAGCGATCGTGTTCGCAATCGGCGGCGCCATTGCCGGGCTGGCCGGCAGCCTCTACGCCGTGCACGAAGGTTTCGTCTGGCCCAACATGGTCGGCGTGGTGATCTCGACCCAGGTCGTGCTCTATGTGCTGTTCGGCGGCTCCGGCACCCTGATCGGTGCTGTCATCGGCACCGTCATCATCGAAGGCGTCAGCTTCTGGCTGTCCGACAATTACCGCGATATCTGGCCGATCATTCTTGGTGTGCTGCTGTTGCTCGTCATCCTGTTCCGTCCGCTGGGCCTTATCAGCTTCGTCCTGTCGGAGCGCGAGCGCGTCGGCAGCTTCGGCGTCAGGTCCAGGAAAAGCAGCCATGAAAAGGTCGGTCATGGCGCTTCTTGAGGCCTCGGGCATCGTCAAGATCTTCGGCAAGCTCACCGCGCTCAACGGCGCTGCGCTTACCGTCGGCGAGAACGAGTTTCACGGCCTGATCGGTCCGAACGGTTCGGGCAAGAGCACCCTGATGAAATGCGTCGCCGGGGCCGAGACGCCGACGCAAGGCAGCGTGCGCTTCGCGGGTGCCGATATCACCGCGCTGTCGCCGGCCGAGCGCGCACGCGCCGGGATGAGCCTGAAATTCCAGATCACCAGTGTGCTGCCGGCGCTCTCGCTCTACGACAATATCCTGCTGGCCCTGCAGGCGCAGGCGTCGCTGCTCGATCTCGTGCTGTCGCGGACGCGCGGCGCGCTGCACGACCAGGTCATGACCATGCTGCAGCAGTTTCGCCTCGCCGAACGCGCCCATGATCCAGCCTCGGCACTGTCGCACGGTCAGCAGCAATGGCTGGAGATCGCGATGGCGCTTGCCGCCAAGCCGCGGCTGCTGCTGCTGGACGAGCCGACGGGCGGCATGAGCCTGGAGGAGCGCCGCGTCACCGGCGAATTGCTGGCGCCGATCAAGGCGCATTGCTCGCTCGTCATCGTCGAGCACGATCTCGATTTCATCCGCGATATCTGCGACCGCCTCACCGTGCTCGACCAGGGCGCGGTGCTGGAGACCGGCACGGTGGCCGAGATCCAGGCGAGCCGGAGCGTGCAGGAGATCTATTTGCGCCGTGCCTGAACAAAGCTTCCTCGACATCCGCCATCTCGACACCGGCTACAACCGCAGCCAGGTGCTGTTCGACGTCAATCTCGGAATCCCCTGGCGCGGCGGCGTCGCCGTGCTGGGACGCAACGGCGCCGGCAAGACCACGCTGATGAAGACCATCGTCGGCGAGCTTCCGGTCTGGAAGGGCGACCTGATGTTCGACGGCCGTGACATCGGTCGTAGCCCGACCGAGAGCCGCGTGCGCGGTGGCATCGGCTATGTGCCGCAGGAACATTCGGTGTTCGCGCGGCTGTCGGTGCGCGACAATCTCGCCGTCGGCTCGCTGATCAACAAGAACGTCTCCGCCGTCGATCGCGTGCTGTCGATCTTCCCGAAGCTGGCGCAGCGGCTCGATCAGCCGGCCGGCACCTTGTCAGGGGGCGAGCGCAAGATGCTGGCGATCGGCCGCGCCATGCTCGGTGAGCCCAGGCTGTTGCTGCTGGATGAGCCGACCGAGGGCGTGTGGATCGGCGTGATCGAGGAGATCACCGAACGCTTGATCGATCTCGCCAAGGAGATCGCCGTCATCGTGGTCGAGCAGCATCTCGAACTCGCGCTGCGCGTCGCCGACTACGCCTATGTGCTCGATCGGGGCCGCGTCGCGCTACAGGGTCCCGCGGACGAGATCCGTCACAGCCCGGACCTGGTGCGTTACCTCGCGCCTTAGCCGCGCGGCTGATCGCGGCTGCCGCATCGTGGCGCTCGTGTCGGCCATCATCGAAACCGCTCGTTCGAGCGGTAAATTGATGCGCTTTCGAGGCCGCTCTTCGTCCTGACATCCGCTTTTCAGTTCATTGTTAAACGCCCGTCACGCGCCGGTTAAGGACGCCGAACATGGTGGCGCGCCGCCGTTGAGAGGGCGGTCATTTTCCGTATTGGGGGAATTTTGATGTCAACGAGTCCAAACGATTCGTCGGCGTGGTCGCGCGTCCGATCGCGCCTGCGCCAGCTGTTGTTGTTCGCTGTGCCGGTGCTGTCGATGGCCGCCTCGCTGCCGGCCGTCGCGCATGATTTCGACGTCTTCGACTTCGACGACGATGAGACCTATCAGATCGGCCTGTGGGGCGACCTGCCGTATTCGACCTTGCAGGCGACCGTCGGCGTGCCGAACCTGATCGCCGACATGAACGCGCATCGGCTGAAGTTCACCGCGCATGACGGCGACCTGAAGCAGGGCTCCGGCTCGCTGTGTGACGCCGGCCTCTATGCGCAGGCGCTGGCCAATTTCAACAGCCTGGAGGCGCCGGCGATCTTCACGCCTGGCGACAACGACTGGGTTGATTGCGACCGCGCCTCCAACGGCGGCTTCAACTCGCGCGACCGGCTCGACTATGAGCGCAAGGTGTTCTTCTCGACGCCGTTCACGCTCGGCAAGCACCGCATGCGCCAGGAGGTGCAGACCGACAAGCTCTGCCTCGACGCCTCCGGCAACATGACCGGCTGCGTCGAGAACCGCCGCTGGCATGTCGGCCGCGTCACCTATGCGACGCTGAACATCCAGGGCTCCTGCAACAATCTCTGCGACACCAATCCGGATCCGGCCGAGTTCAACGCCCGCAATGCCGCGGTCATCACCTGGATGAAGCAGACCTTCGCAGAAGCCAAGCAGCGCAACGCGGTGGCCGTGATGTTCATCTCGCAGGCCGATCCGGGCTGGGACCTCTCCGATACGACGCGGGCGCCGCTGCGCGACCCGAAGACGCTCGCCGAGACCGACGGCCAGCCGGACGGCTTCGCCAGCTTCCTGACCGCGCTGCGCGACGAGGTGATCGCGTTCCGCAAGCCGGTGGCCTATGTCCACGGCGATTCGCACTACTTCCGGATCGATCAGCCGTTGCTGGATTCGCAGGGCCGCCGTCTGGAGAACTTCACCCGCGTCGAGACCTTCGGCGACAACCAGGCCAACGGCAACAACGACGTTCGCTGGCTGAAGGTGACCGTCGATCCGAGGAGTCGCGACGTGTTTTCCTACCAGCCGGTCAACGTGTTCGCTAACCGCACCGCGGTGCCCGCGCCGACGCCGTCGCATTAGGCCGGCTCAAACCTCTCCCCGCGTGTGGGGAGAGGTCGGATTGCATCGCAAGATGCAATCCGGGTGAGGGGGACTCACCACGAGTTCGGTGCGCGGAGACTCCCCCTCACCCCGACCCTCTCAGCGCGAGCGAAGCTCGTCGCGACCCCGCAAGCGGGGAGAGGGAGTTGGCTCACCGGCTCGCGACGTTACCTGGCAGCGCATAGGCGCGGACGTAATCGCCGAGCTTGGTGCCGAACGAGCCATGGCCGCCGTCGACCGTAACCACATATTGCCGGCCGCCCGCCTCATAGGTCATCGGCGTCGATTGTCCGCCGGCCGGCAGCCGGTCCTGCCACAGCAGCCGTCCATCATTCACGTCGAAGGCGCGGATGTAATAGTCCATCGTGCTGCTGAGGAAGGCCACGCCGCCGGCGGTGACCATCGGGCCCCCCAGCATCGGCACGCCCATTTTGAACGGCAGCGGCACCGGCGCCTTGTCGCGGATGGTGCCGACGCGGTGCTGCCAGACGATCTGGTTGATCTTCAGGTCGATCGCGGCGAGGCTGCCCCAGGGCGGCGCCATGCAGGGGATGCCGAGCGGTGACAGGAAGATGCCGAGATCGACGCCATAGGGCGTGCCATACATCGGCTGCACGCCGAGCTCGGTGCCGGGCGGATGCGCCGCATTGGGTGCGGCCGGATTGTCGCTGCCGCGCGGCACCAGGCGCGAGACGAACGGGATCGATTGTGGATTGGCGATCGCGATCTGCCTGACGGGATCGACGGCGATGCCGCCCCATTCGAACATGCCGAAATCGCCGGGATACACCAGCGTGCCCTGCTCGGACGGCGGCGTGAACGGGCCTTCATAGCGCAGCCGCTTGAACTTGATGCGGCAGGCCAGCTGGTCGAACATCGTGGCGCCCCACATCTGCGCGCCGGTGAGGATCTGGCGCGGGCGGAAGCTGAGGTCGGAGAATGGCTGCGTCGGCGCGGTGCGGTCGCCGGGCGCCGCGCCCTGCGGCACCGGCGTCTCCGGCGCGGGCACCAGCAGGTGGCCGTCGCGGCGGTCGAGCACGAAGATGTTGCCGGTCTTGGCCGGCACGTAGATCGCCGGGACCACGCCGTCCTTGGTCGGCACGTCGATCAGGCTCGGCTGCGACGGCATGTCCATGTCCCAGAGATCGTGGTGCACGTTCTGGTAGGACCAGCGCAGCTTGCCGGTGTTGATGTCGAGTGCGACCAGCGCCGAATCATAGCGTTCGTTGTCCGCCGTGCGGTTGCCGGCCCAGATGTCCGGCGAGCTCGAGCCGAGCGGCTCGTAGACGAGACCGAGCTTTTCGTCGGCCGCTGCGACGCTCCAGGAGTTCGGCGAGCCCATGGTGAAATGATGCGTTGCCGACGGCATCTCATTGGGGTCGGGATTGCCGGGATCGAACGCCCAGATCAGCTTGCCCGAGTAGATATCGAAGCCGCGGATCGCGCCTGAAGGCACCTTGTCCGAGTAGTTGTCGATCACGGCGCCCGCCATGATCAGCACCTTGTCGGTGACCACAGGCGGCGAGGTGCCCTCGTAGAATCCGAGCGTCGTGATCTCGTTGCCAGCCTTGAGGTCGATCTGGCCGTGATCGCCAAATCCCTCACAGGGCTTGCCGGTCTCGGCATCGAGCGCGAACAGCCGGCCGTCATCGGTCGGCAGGAAGATGCGCTTGGGGCACTCCGCAGGTGCAGCCGCGCCGGTGCTGTCGACAGCGCCCGGCTTGGTTTCGTGATAGGCGACGCCGCGACAGGTCATGTGCTGGAAATTCTTGTGATGCTCGATCTTGGGATCGAACTTCCAGCGCAGCTTGCCGCTGGCCGCGTCCAGCGCGAACACGATCTGGTGCGGCGAGCAGGTGTAGAGCAGGTCGCCGACCTTCAGCGGCGTCACCTCATTGGTGAACTCGTCGGGATCATCGGGGCCCTTGTGATCGCCGGTCTGGAATTCCCAGGCGAGCTTGAGGTCCTTCACATTCTCCTTGGTGATCTGATTGAGGCTGGAATAGCGGGTGCCGAAATTGGTGGCGCCATAGGCGGTCCAGTCCGATTGCGCCTGTGCGGCCGTTGTATCCGTGCCTGCGGCGCCTGCTGCTTGCGCCAACGTGCCGTTCAGCCCGAAGCGATCGCCGCGCAGCGCCACGCCGAGCACGATCGCGGCCAGCACCAGCACGGCGACGAGGCCCCAGCGCGCCGCCGGCATGTTTCCCGCAAGATGGGCGGTGATGAAGGGCAGGAGCAGCCAGATGCCGAGCGGCGCCAGCACATCGCCGCGCGGCGCCAGTGACCAGAAATCCAGGCCGACTTCCCAGATCGCCCAGGCCATCGTGCCGAGCAGCAGCGCGGCATAGACCCACAGCGCTTCGGCGCGCCGCTGCCACAGCTGCCAGGCTGTGAGCAGCAGCGCAGCGCCGGCAATGACGTAGTAGAGCGAGCCGCCGAGCGCCAATAGCCATACGCCGCCGGCGGCGAGCACCGCGCCCATGAGGGTGAGGATGATAACCGTGAAGGTGAGCAGCGGTGCGCGCTGCAGTTCGCCGGCGCCGACCATGCCGCGGCTCCTCGATATGGCAGTGATGTTAGGGCGATCCGCCCGGCGCCTCAAGAACCGTCCGCAGTAGGAGAAGTTCCTGCCGGTCGGTCCGCTAGCGGCCGCAGGATCGCAGCTCCGGAACCTTCGACGCACGTATCCGGTTGCCGGGGCCGCACACGCCTTTTTGTACTGGCCGACGGGTCAATTATGACAGTATTAATACGTTGACATGTCAGTTTGACGAAAGACGTGGAGCGTAGCATGGGCGTGCGGCGGCAGGCGGTGTCGAATCCGGTGGCGTGGTGGTGGGGGCTTTTGACCCTGGTCAGCATCGCCAATATCGCGTTCTGGATCCTGCTGTACCGTCAGCTCTCCGGCCAGCCTGTGACGGCCGCAGCCGCCGGCTCGGAAACGTCCTCGATGTTGATGCTCTGCGCGGCCTATGTGTTCGGCTGCGCCTTCCGCTCGGTGCTGCCGCGTGCCGACGTGCAGCGGATCTGCCTGGTCGACAGTTGGTTGTCGAGCGTGTTCGTCGGACGTTCGGTCGCGACCATCGCGGAAATCTGCTTCGCCGCGCAATGGGCGATTATCCTCGGCCAGCTCGGCACCATCGCGGATGCGCCGACCGCGGTGAATATCGCGCGCATCATCGTGCCGCTGATCATCGTCGCCGAGATCTGCTCCTGGTATGCGGTCCTGACCACCAACTTCCTCGGCAATGCGATCGAGAACTCGCTGTGGGCCGTCACCTTCCTGCTGGTCGGGATCGGGCTCAGCCGGTTGCTGCCGGACTTCGAGGGGCCGCTGCGCTGGCTCCTGATCACCGGCCTTGTCGGCATCGCGTTCTATCTCGGCTTCCTGATCGTCATCGACGTGCCGATGTATCTCAACCGCTGGCGCATCGGGCGCGCCAACGGCACCAAGCTGCTGCATCCGCTAGACGGCCTGCGTGACGCCGCCACGCGCTGGATCGTCACCCATGATTTCGATCACTGGAAGGACGAGATCGCCTGGATGTCGCTCTATTTCAGCGCCGCGGTGTGGGCGAGCCTGGCGCTCTGCGTGCTGTCCTCGCTCGACCATGATCTCTTGACCTACCGCGCACAGGCGGCGGCGTTGTCGCCGCCGGCCGTCGTTCAGCCGATGAGCCTGCGCTGACTCTTAAAGGTTGAGCATCCGTTTCAAACTGCGATCTTCGCTGGCTTGGGTCTTGCACGGCCAACGCGCGTGAGCAGACCTGGAGGGGGCGGCATGCGGACAACAGCAGTCGAAATCATTCGCATTGCGACCCATGGCCCGGGTGACGTCTCCGGCCTCATGAGCCGGATCGACTCCGGCGCGATCGATCCGACGAAGATCGTTGCCGTTCTCGGCAAGACCGAGGGCAATGGCGGCGTCAACGATTTCACCCGGGAATATGCCGTCTCCGCTTTATGCGCGGCGCTGGCGCCGCATCTCGGTCTGTCGCCCGATGGCGTCGAGCAGCGCATTGCCTTCGTCATGTCCGGCGGCACGGAAGGCGTGCTCAGCCCGCACATCACGGTCTTTACCCGGCATGATGTCGGCGATCGGCCGCCGTCCGAGATCTCCGGCAAGCGTCTGAGCATCGGGATCGCGCAGACCCGCGACTTCCTCCCAGAAGAGCTCGGACGCGGCGCGCAGATCCAGGAGACGGCGAACGCCGTTGCCAGGGCCATGATCGAGGCCGGGATCTCCGATCCGCGCGATGTTCATTTCGTCCAGATCAAATGCCCGCTGCTGACCAGCGAGCGCGTCGCGGCCGCGCTGAGCCGTGGCAACACGACCGTCACCAGCAGCGCCTATGCGTCGATGGCGTATTCGCGCGGCGCCTCGGCCCTCGGCGTGGCCGCGGCGCTCGGCGAGATCGAAGGCGAGATCGACGACGCGCACGTGATGCGCCGCTTCGACCTGTTTTCGCAGGTGGCCTCGACCTCGGCCGGCATCGAGCTCATGCATAACGTCGTGATCGTGCTTGGCAATTCGGAGACGTCGGCGAGTGCGTTTAAGATCGGCCACGCGGTGATGCAGGATGCGATCGACGCTGCTGCGGTGATCGAGGTCTTGGGCAGCGTCGGCCTGTCGATCGGCGGCGTAACGAACGACGGCCGCCAGCTCGTCAACATCTTTGCCAAGGCCGAGGCCTCGCCCAACGGCTTGGTGCGCGGCGTCCGGCACACGATGCTGGAGGATACCGACATCAGCGCCACGCGGCATGCCCGCGCCGCCGTCGGCGGCCTGATCAGCGGGCTGGCAGGGACCAGCGCGGTTTATGTATCCGGCGGCGCCGAGCATCAGGGACCGCCAGGTGGCGGCCCCATTGCCGCGATCGTCCGGCTGCCGCAGTGAACAGCGCTTACTCTTGATCCAGGTCGCTTGCCTTAGCTAACTCGCTTGCCCTCACGACCGTCGCATTGACGACGCGCGTGCCGTCGAGCTCGCGCACGATGCGCTGGTCGGGGCCGACATCGCCGAGATCGAAGTCACGCTCGCGTGTGACCAGGATGATGCGCGGACCGTTGATGATGAGGACGGTGACGTCATGCTCTTCGCCTGACATGGCCCATTCGCGGATCTCGCTCTGATACGGCGCCTTGCGCCACGCGTCCGGAAAGCCGGGATCGCAGCGCACCTCGATGCCGTCGTCCGAGGTCGTCAGCACGAACTTCGCCTTGGCTGGCTTCCATTGATCGTCGAGTAGTTCGTTCAACAGCCACAGGCAGCGGAATGCCCGGCATTCGTTAGGGCGGTCGGCGTAGATCGAACAGCCGCGCTTCGGCTGGCAATGCGCACACCACGCATTGGCTGGCTTGCCCAGCGCTTCGATCGCCATCACCTTGCAGCACAGCGTGCAATCGCCGCAATCTCTCGATGTTGCCTCGGATTTCGCCTCGGATTGCATGGGGCCTCTCATCGTCGGCCCCGATGCTACGCGAGTTTGGCTGCGGAATCCTGCCGCTTCTCAGCTCAGCCTGCCGCCATTGAACTGGCCGAACCGCCACGCCAGGCCAAGCCCCATCAGTAGTGCGCCGAGCCCAAGCGGGATCACGTCTTGATTGGCTCTGAGGTCGAAATCGCCGACCCGACAAATCAGCAGATAGCCGATCACGAGATTGAAGAAGCCCCACAGCAAGTTCTCGATGGAGGAGGATTGTCCGGGCCCGCGCGGTTTCGCCCATGGCGTCTGGAACGGGCGGCCCATCACGCCACTGGTGAGATGCGGAATCGCATTGGTGAGGAATGCGCCCGCGAACAGATAGGACAGCGGATGAAGCCAGTTCATGGACGGTTTGGTCTCCTTGCACAGCCGCGACGTGTCCTTTGTGTCGTGCGCGCCGTTCAACACAAAGACACGTTTCAGTGGGGAAGCGACAGGCTGCGGCGGGCGTTTGCTGTTCAGGCGTGGCCGATCCAGCCTTGCCAGGTGAAGGCCGCGAAGAAACGGCTGGCGTCCTGGAAGCCGCCGTCGCGCAGAATGGCTTCGTCCTGCTCGGGGCTGAGCATGTTGACGCCGGCCTCGACCGTTTTGCGCATCGTTTTCGCCTGCTCGGCATCGACACCTGAGGCGACGGCGTACGCGGCATAACGATCCAGCCAGAGCGCGCGCTGAGCCGGCTCCTGCGGCAGGCAGCTGTGTGCGGCCACGAACGGCGCGCCGGGCCGAAGCCGCTGATGGATCGCGCGCACCGTCCTCAATCGCTCGGGCGCCGAGAGGAAGTGTAGCGTCAGCAGGCAGGTCGCCGCGTCGAAGGGACCGGCGGGCGCGTCGTCGATATAGCCTTCGATCAGTTCGACGCGACCCATGCGGGAGCCGAGCGTCTGCTCGGCCAGCCGCAACATCTGCGCCGACGGATCGACGCCGACAAGGCTCCAGGACGGATGCGCATCGGCCAGGGCGGAAAGCTCAAGTCCGCCGCCGGCGCCCAGCACGAGCACCTTGGCATGCGCAGGCGCCTGCTCGCCAAGCACGACCGCGGTCATGCGGTGAAGTCCGTCGAGACCGGGCACGAAGCGGCGCGGTCCGTCGGTGTAGCGCGCAACGATCTCCGGATCGGAGAACGCGCGCAGAAACACCTGCGTGCCATCTGTGATCTCAGCCATGGCGGGTCTGTCCTTTGCGGGAGCGCTTGTGGCGTTGCAGGCGGTTGTGGAAATCGGCGCTCAAGGCGGCGAGCGTCACGTCGCCGAGGCGGGACAGCAGCAAGGCCTCCGCCTCCCGAAACGTGGTGTCGAGCGCGGCATTGACCGCCTGCTCGACCAGGCAATCCGGGTTTTCGGTCCGGTTGCCGAGGGCGAACAGCGATGGGCTGCCCAGCGAGTCGTAGATGTCGCGCAAGGTGATGCTGGCGAGGTCCCGGGCGAGCGTCCAACCGCCGCCATGACCCTTCTCAGAGCGCACATAGCCGCGCTCCCGCAGGCCCGCCATGATCCGCCGGATCACCACGGGATTGGTCTGCATCATCAGCGCCAGCATCTCCGATGTGGCCGGGCCGTCCTGCTCCGCCATGTGGAGCAGGACATGCAGCACGCCGGACAACTGGCTGTTGGCTCTCATGTAACTTTTGATATTACATGATAAGTCGTCCGTCAATCCGCCGCGGGATCGCGGTTGGCTTGGCTTGCCTGGTCAGAAATCTTGACCCAGACGCGCGGTCTGTAGAGACTTGGCCGCTAGAACCACGGCTCCTCATAGGCCGGCGTGCCGTCGACCAGGAGCCGCTTGATGGCGGCGCGGCCCGAGGGCAGCACGGCCGCCACCACCATCAGCTTGCGCTGATTGCGCAGCTGTTCGAGCGCCTTGCCTTCGCCCTGCGGCACGAAATAATTCTCGATATCGTAGCGAAGGCGCAAAGAGTCGCAGAACGAATCCCGCTTCGGTCCGCAGCTCGCGCCATAGATGACATGACCGCGGATCAGCACCTCGGCCCCTTGCACCGGGACCGGATCGGTGTGCACCGAGACCGCTTCGTAGACGCCGTCCTGATTGGGGGCGAGCTTCACGAACACGACCGGATGTTGCCCGTGCGACGGCTGATCCTTGAGTGCGCCGGCCGGCAGCTGCGAGATGTCGTAGCCGAGTGACACGTAGTCGCCGCGCAGGAGGTCGCGCGGGTCGACCGGTCGGGTCTGCAATGTCACTTCCTTGCCGTCGCGCAGGATCTCGATGCGGTCGACCACCATCACCGCCAGCAGCGCCAGCTGGATCAGCGCGGCCAAGCCGAACAGAAGAGTTTTCGGAATACGCCCCAGGCGTTGTGCAAGCGTGGCTGCAGAGATCATCGCGCATCCCTCGCCAGCAATGCGTTGAGAACAAGCGCCAGCACGATCGCGACCACGCCGGCCACGGCGAGAAACATCGAGCGTTCCAAGAGCGAGCCTTTGACCGCCCAGGTGATTGCGGCGATGACGCCGGCGACGCCGAGCCAGCCAGCGACGATGCGCGGCCGGGCCGAATCGATCATGCCGGAGATGACCAGGCAGAGCATGGCGCCGAGCTCGAGCGCATAGGCGAACCATGGCTGGCGGTCTTGCTGCGCCACGCCTTGCTCAGGCGCGAACAGCGCGAGGGCGATGGCCAGTCCGGCCAAGGCCACGCCGGAGTCCCGCATGACCGCGGCAGCGACGAATGCCAGCAGCATGCCGCCTGCTCCGCAGCTGAGTGCCCAGGCGGGATGACCTGACGGCAGGTAAAGGAGAACGGAGGAGTCGAATGCCGCGCTGCCCAGGACCGCCGCCGCGGCCAGCATGAAGCCTCCATAGGAAGATAGTACAGCACCGAACTCCGACAGCCGGGGCGAGCGGAGCGCGGCCAGCGTCAGCCCGCCGCCGAGCAGCAAGCCGGCGCCGTCCGCGAGCACGGCGAGTTGATCATGCACGCCAGCCTGGAGTGCGACCGTGATCCACCAGTTCAGCGCGGCGAGCGCGACGAGATGTGCAGCGGCGCGCGAATTCCAGGAGATGGCGAGGCCGGCGGCAACGAGCCAGAACGCGACGAAGGGGACGTGCGGCATGCCGTCACCCTCGACCATACGCATGTCGCTCCAGATGCAAGCCGCTGCCAGGGCCACCGCCAGCGCGCCGCGCGAGCCTGTGAGCACGGCCGCGCCGAGCGCGCCGATCGCCCACAGCAGCATGCCGCCGGCGAAATCCGAACCGAGGTGATACATCTGGCCGACCAGCGCGATGCCAGCGCCGAAGATGATCGCGCCGACACTGGCGCAGAGATCAGCGAGCACCACCCGACCCGTGCGGGCGAACCAGGCGCCAAGTCCATAGGCGGCGATGAGGCCCGCAGCCAGGATGGCGCAGCGCAACAGCCGTGCGATCTCGCTCCAATGTGCGGCCACGAACGCGAGAAACGCGGCTGCGATCAGCAGCCCGCCAACGATGCCGACAACGACCGGAATGTTGGCGCCCGGCGCAAGCGGCGGCAGCGCGCTGCGGATCGCAACGCCCGCCGCCGGCGTGATCACGCCATCAGTTTCCCAGCGCGCCAGATCAGCCTCGAGACGCTGCCGATAGGTCCGCTCAAACATGTGGGTGATTCACTGACGTTGTGACCGTTCTCGCTAGTCTAGCATGGTGGTTTGTCGGTTGGCAGGTGTATCCTGCGGCTGAGCCGGGGAGTTCGGCTCTTACTACGGACGTTTTGCGGATTGCTTATTGGATCGGCGAGCTGCGCAACGGCCGCCGCATTGATTGCAGTGATCGTGACAGATTGAGCTTCGATCTTTCGAAACGTGCTGGGATCACGGGGCGAGACATGCCATTGAACAGAGACCATCTCGACATTTTCTTGAGCCTAGTCGCCATCGCGGTGAGTTTGGGCGCGGCAACATTCACATATTTGCAGTTCAAGGAAGCTGAGCACGCGACAGCGACGGCGAATGCTGCGCTCCTGGAGGCGAAGAGAGCGAATGACATTGCGCTCGGCAATTTGAATCCCGAGGTCTGCGTCGACGTCAGGGACAAGAATGTCCGCATCACAGCGCCGGAGAAGCCTGCCGTTTATTTGTACGTCAGCAATTGCGGGGATCTGCAAATCTCGGGAGTCGATATTCACATCCTCCCTCTGGCGGGATTGGGGCTGTTCTACCAATTGGATGACCCGCGCAAGGAGGCGCGGCCCCTGAGTCAGACCATGCACCACAAGATCGATTTCCCGGTCGTTCTGTCACAAGAGGGACTTGCAAGAATCAACCTGGCTCCCCTCCTGGAGGCCGACATTGCAAAGAACATCCAGGACTTTGCCGACCCGGCCAACCCTTATACCGGCGCATTCAATGTCGTCGTCAGCCCGATCCGGAAGGGCGAGTCCGTTCCTGCCTTGGGCAGCGGAAAGCAGCGCAAGGATCGCATCATCGTTCAGGTCGAGTTCGCGCCCAGCGATATTCATGGGCTGAGCAGCGAGGAGGTCGCGAAGGCGGTCGGAACACCTCATATCGTGCAGTAGGTGGAGGCCAAATCCGATCGCGCAGGTCCGACCGACCTTTGCGCCACGCTTGCGGTCAGCAAGAGCGCAAGAACCGCCCGCGCGGAAAAACCAATTTTGTTTGCCGCATCAAACTGATTTGGGTGGTCAAGCCGGCTCGGGAAAAATATCGCGCTTCGCTTTTTCAGAAATATATGGTTGTCTCGCTGCGTCCCCGCCCGATGAGAGGGGCGCTTCGCGATCGTCACGAGCGTTGGGTGTGGGATGCGGTGGACGCGACGGTGTTGCAGCGGCGAGCAGCTGCGGGCGAACAACGCCGATGCGGACGTGAAATCGTGTGGTCCTGGCGCCCCGGTGCTGGCGCCGAGCGCAACGCGCCTCGCGCGTTGTCGCGACACGGGGGCAACAACGCCGGTCCCCGAGGAGAGCGCGTATAAACGTTAAAACCATCGCGCAGGGAAGGCCGGGTCGTCCGGCTGGACCCGCGGTACCTGCCGCCTGCATTTTTTCCGCAGGCGGGCCACGGGCCTCAGTCGAGGTCCGGCCTTCCCTGCGCCCTCTTCCAGAAGAGGGTGAACTGAATGGATAGCTCGGACGCAAAACGCGCCGCGAGAACGCCGGCTCACGTCCTGATCGCTGTTTGAATTGTAAATCGGACGACATCACGCGCGTCATTGTGAGGCGCGACGCGCCGAAGCAATCCAGAATCGACATGAGGCACCGGATTGCTTCCGCCGTCGCCCTTCGGGCTCTGGCGGACAGGTCGCTTTGCTCGCAATGACGGAGTCCCCATACTCACTGTCATGCCCCGCCATCGGGTCTCGCCTCCGGCGAGCCCGACGACAGGCTCCGGCGGGGCATCCAGTAAGCCGAGGCTTATCGGGGGACGACTGCAATCTCTGGGATACTGGGTCCCCCGGTCAAGCCGGGGGCTGACAGGGGTGCGCTTGTTTGACAACTAAATCGCAGAACGTCCCGCGCGGAGCGTGGGTCGCGATTTACTTGAACGCCGAGAAGCGGCTGTCGAACGAGTTCGACTGCAGCACCGGCGAGGCGCCTGCGACCAGCGTGTTGGTCTGCGGCTGGCTCGGTGCCGTGGTCGCGGTCGTTGCTGGAGCATCGGGCTTGAACGGCGGACGTGCTGCGGCCTGCCTGGTGTTGTTCGGCCGGGTCTCGGCCGGCTTGGCGGCAACGGCCTTTGGCGCTGCCGGCTTGCTCTCGACAGGCTTCGAGGTCGCAGCAGTGGCGTTGGCCGCCACGGCGCCGCTCGAGCCGATCTTGCGCAAGTTGGACAGCAGGCTCGACTTCTCCGGCGCGCTGACGGCGGCGACGCGCGGCGTCGTCGAAGCAACCGAGGCCGGCTCAGGAGCAGCCGCAACTGCGGTCTCATCGGCGTTCGGCGCACGCGGAGGATTGACGTGACCGGGGATGGTGCCGGGCATCGCCGAGAACTGCGAGAACGACAGACCCGGCGCTTCGCCAGGTTCGGACAGGCCGGTCGAGGCGCCCGGCACGCGCGAGGCGAACACGCTGTTCATGCCGCCGTCGATGCCGGTGTTGAGCTTGGCGACCGGCGTGCCCTTGGCGACGAGCTTGGCATACTCCGCCTCGTCCGCCTGCTGCTTCTCGCGCACGGCGTTCGCGACGTCGTCGGCCACCACATAGGCCGGGCATTTCGCCGAGGCGTCGAACACGGGATCACGCGTCGCGCCCGGCGGCCTCGAGGCGTCGAACACGTATTTGTGCTCGCAGAAATCGACCTTCGGCTCCTGACGCGTCACCTCGAAATGGTCGTAGCCTTCCTTGATCATGCGCCAGAACGGCATGTTCGGATTGTTGCGGTGCTTGGCCATGTTCACCGCCGTCATCCGGAACGGATAGGCCTGGAACTGGAAGGCGCGTTGGCCACCGAAGAAGGACTCGCGGCCGAGCGAATAGATCTCGGCGATCTGCTCGTCGGTCATCGCGTAGCAGCCGCGCGAGGAGCAGTCGCCATGCACCATCAGCTCCGAGCCGGTATGGCCGAGCGATTTGTCATAGGCGTTGGGATAGCCAGTGTTGAAGGAGAGGTAGTAGGCCGATTGCGGGTTCATCTGCCCCGGCGAGATCGAGTAGAAGCCCTCCGGCGCCTGGCGATCGCCCTCGCGCACCTTGGGTCCGAGATCGCCCGACCAGCGGCAGATCGGATAGGTCTTGAGCAGCGCGAACTTGCCGGAGCGGTCCTGCTTCCAGACCTCGAGTTCGGCCTCCTGCTTGAACAGGCGAATCAGGATCGGCGACTGCAGATCCATGTCCTTCTCGCCGATCGAGGCCACCAGTTTGGGCGGCACTGGCTGGTTGGCCTTGGCATTGTTTGCAAGCGACACCTGATCGCTGTTGCAGCCAGCCAAAAGCGCACCAGCGGCCAACGCCGCCGAGGTCATCAGGACCCGGACAAACGCGCGGTTGATCAATGCAAAGCTCCCCGGCACGACGGCATGTCGCAAAACCCCAATCGTCTCACCTTAAGGCCGGAGCGGCAGACAAGGAATTGTCGCCGATCAAGCCCTGCGCATGCCTCAACCTTGATTAAAACTGTAGCCTTTGGCCCTTTGGGCCGCAACCCGCTCACCTCCCGACGCTCGGCCACGCGGCCAGCGTGGTCAACAACATCTAAACAGGGAACACCCGCGTCCAGGCTGAAATGCGGCCAAAGGGCTGCTTTCGCTCACAAATTCGCGAGCCGACGGGTGCGAGGAGGGAGAAAAGGAGCGCCTCAACCGAGCTTGCGGCCGATCTCGAGGAATTTCTGCCGGCGCCGCTTGCGGATGGCGTCGGCGTCCAGCCCCTTCAGCTCGTCGAACGCCTGGACGATCGCTTCACCCGTTGCCGCGATCATCGCGGTGGGATCGCGATGGGCGCCGCCGACCGGCTCTTTGAGGATGGAGTCGACCACGCCGAAACGGAGCATGTCCTGGGCGGTGATCTTCATGCTGTTGGCGGCTTCCTGGGCCTTGGTGCCGTCGCGCCACAGGATCGAGGAGGCAGCTTCGGGGGAGATCACGCTGTAGATTGCGTGCTCCAGCATCAACACGCGGTTGGCCGTGGTCAGCGCGATGGCGCCGCCCGACATGCCTTCGCCGGTGATGATCGAGACATTGGGCACGCCGAGCGCGAGGCAGAAATCGGTCGAGCGGGCGATCGCCTCGGCCTGGCCGCGCTCCTCGGCGCCGATGCCGGGATAGGCGCCCGCGGAATCGACCAGCGACAGCACGGGAAGGCCGAATCGCTCGGCCATCTCCATCAGCCGGACGGCCTTGCGGTAGCCTTCGGGGCGCGCCATGCCGAAATTGTGCTTGAGCCGGGATTCGGTCGAGGCACCCTTCTCCTGGCCCATCACGCAGATCGGCTCGCCACGGAAGCGGCCGAAGCCGCCGAGCAGGGCGGCGTCCTCGCCGAATTTGCGGTCGCCGGCGAGCGGGGTGAATTCGGTGATCAGGCCGTTGACGAAATCGGTGAAATGCGGCCGCTGCGGGTGCCGCGCCACCAACGTCTTCTGCCAGGGCGTCAGATTGGCGTAGAGCTCGGCCAGGGCTTGGCCGGCCTTCTCCTCGATCCGCGTCACCTCCTCGGCGATGTCGGTGCCGGAGGCCGCGAGCAAGCGCAATTCGTCGACCTTGGAATCGAGCTCGGCAACGGGCTTTTCGAAATCAAGATAGCTGCGCATGGGGTCCGGCATGGAATCGCTTATGGGGACGCTGGGTGAGGCAACGTGGCGGGTTTGGCTCGGCCTTGGAAGACAAATATCTTCAACGGCTTAGTGAATCGCTCGGGATCCGCGCGCGCAGCTTGTGCCGCGCCCGCGGACAGGATGGCGCTCTTTCGGGTCGAATGGCTGCGAAGTCAAGGCTGGGAGGGCCGGATTTGGTTCCGTCCGGGCCTGCTATTTCTCGGCCTGCTATTTCTCCGCCAGCGGGTGCAGGTCGCGCACCAGGCTCTTCAGCCGCTCCTCCACCACATGGGTGTAGATCTGGGTGGTGGAGATATCGGTGTGGCCGAGCAGGGTCTGCACGATGCGCAGGTCGGCGCCGTTGTGCAGCAGGTGGCTGGCGAAGGCGTGGCGCAGCACGTGCGGCGAGACCAGCCGGGCCGGCAGGCCGGCGGCCACTGCGAGATCCTTGAGGTCGCGGGCAAAGTGCTGGCGGGTCAGGTGCCCGCTCTCGCCGAACGAAGGAAACAGCCATTTCGAGGCGGCGACGCTGGCCTTCTTCTCGGGCTTGAGCGCATCCATCGCGGCGAGATAGTCCGCCATCGCCTGCCGCGAGGCTTGGTTCAGCGGCACCAGCCGCTCCTTGTTGCCCTTGCCGCGCACCACGATCATGCGGGCGTCGTGGCGGGCGGCGGTGCGCGGCAGCGTGACCAGCTCGGAGACGCGCAAGCCGGTGGCATAGAGCACTTCGAGCAGGCAATAGAGCCGCATCGCCCGCAATCGTGCGGTCGGCGAGGCATCCGCCACCAAAGTGAGCTCCTTGGCCCGGGTCAGCATGCGGTCGACGTCGGCGATCGACAGCACCTTCGGCAGCGGCCGGCCGCGCTTGGGCCCCGCGAGGATCGCGGCAGGGTCGTCGGTTCGGATGCGTTCGTTGAGCAGGAAGCGGAACAGATGCCGCATCGCCGACAGCCTGCGTGCCACGCTAGAGGATTTGAAGCCCCTGGTGTCGAGGTCGGCCAGATAGTCCCGCAGCACCTGGGTATCCGCCGCTGCAAAGCTGGAGCTCTTGCGGCTGAGGAAGACGGCAAGGTCAGTGAGATCGCGGCGGTAGGCGTCGAGCGTGTTCTCGCCCGCGCCTTGTTCCGCAGCCAGCATGTCCAGGAACAGGGTGGTCAGAGTGGCATTCGAGGCCTTGGCCCGCATCTGGTGTCCGCGTCTCGTCGAAGTCCGAATCGGTGCGCCGCAGGACGATCATCCCGGCCCTGGAGGCCTGGAAGCGAAGTTGGCCGAGATCGCGGCGCTGTTTGTTCAAAAGAGAACAGTAAAAAACTTAATCAAAACGGTGTGGCTTTTCGGCCAGCAGTGCGACGCGCGCTATTTTTTCTGGAACTTGTCCGGCGGGATGGTCACCGTCATTTCGCGCGGCTTCGGGTTGACGAAGTTCGCCAGCGCGTAGATCGCGCCGTAGACGACGCCCACGATGATGGCGACCACGGTCAGAAATCGGAAAAGACTGGGCATCTCGGCCAGCAAGGCAGCGAAGGACGCGGGACATCCACCATGTTCGCCGGCGGCTTGCAAGTGTATCTGGCAAGGCGGGGCGTCCACGGAGTATAGCTGCCTGGAACAGGCGCCTTTGAATGCAGCAAGCCGGTGGGATAATAGCGGAATTGATGACCGACACGCCTGAACCAGCAGCCAGCCCTCCCGCTCCGGAGGCCGCGATCACAGCGGCCCTGGGCAGGCGGCTTGTCGTGCTGGTGGGCATGATGGGTGCCGGCAAGTCGACGGTCGGGCGCCGGCTCGCGGCCCGGCTCAAACTGCCTTTCGTCGATGCCGACAATGAGATCGAGGCCGCCGCCGGCATGACCATACCGGAGATCTTCGAATCCAGTGGTGAGGACTATTTCCGCAACGGTGAGGCGCGGGTGATCGCGCGGCTGCTGGAAAACGGGCCCGGCGTGCTGGCGACCGGCGGTGGGGCCTTCATGCGCGAGGAGACGCGCCGCCGCATTCAGGATAAGGCGGTCTCGGTCTGGCTCAAGGCGGATGCCGACGTGATCATGCGCCGTGTCAGGCGCCGGGCCGATCGGCCGCTGCTGCAGACTGCCGATCCCGCCGGCACCGTCACCCGGCTGCTGACCGAGCGCGAGCCGGTCTACCAGCATGCCGATGTGACGATCTGGTCGCGCGACGTGCCGCACGACAAGATCGTGGATGAGTGCATCGACGCGCTTTATGCGCGCCTTTGTGGTGCGCCCGAAGCAGCAGAGGGCGACGCGACGGAGGCCGATGACGCTCCGACGGATGTTACCCAAGCCATGGGTGGGCTGCGATGACTGCTCCGTTGAAGGCCGTCGATCCTATCACCGTCGATGTCGCGCTCGGCGAGCGCGCCTATGACATCGTCATCGGTCGAGGCGTGCTGGCCTCGCTCGGCGAGCGGATCGCAGCGTTGCGGCCCGGCGTCCGCACCGCCATCGTCACTGATCGCACCGTCGCGACCCACTGGCTCGAACCGGCCGAGGCGGCGCTGGCGCAAGCCGGCATTCCGACGACGAGAATCGTGGTCGAGGAGGGCGAGGGGTCGAAGACCTATGCCGGGCTTGCGAAGGTCAGCGAGGCGCTGATCGCGGCCAGGATCGAGCGCAACGATCTCGTGATCGCGCTCGGCGGCGGCGTGGTGGGGGATCTCGCCGGCTTCGCCGCGGCGATCCTGCGGCGCGGCGTCGATTTCGTGCAGGTGCCGACCTCACTCCTGGCCCAGGTTGACTCATCGGTTGGCGGCAAGACCGGCATCAACTCGCCGCAAGGCAAGAACCTGCTCGGCGCTTTCCACCAGCCGGTCCTGGTGATTGCAGACACCGCGGTGCTCGACACGCTGTTGCCGCGCCAGTTCCGCGCCGGTTACGCCGAAGTCGCGAAATATGGCCTGCTCGGTGATGCCGGCTTCTTCACCTGGCTCGAGGCCAACCACGCCGACATCGTCAAGGGCGGGTCGGCGCGCGAGCACGCCGTCGCCACCTCCTGCCGCGCCAAGGCCGCCATTGTCGCGCGTGATGAGCGCGAGACCGGCGATCGCGCACTGCTCAATCTCGGTCACACCTTTGGCCACGCGCTGGAAGCTGCGACCGGCTTTTCCGACCGGCTGTTCCACGGCGAAGGCGTAGCGGTCGGCATGGCGCTGGCGGCGCAATTCTCCGCTGAGCTCGGTATGCTGCCGGCAAGCGACGTCGAACGGATCGAGCATCACCTTGCTGCGGTCGGCCTGCCGACCCATCTGCAGGATATCGCCGGCTTCGCCCAGGAAGGGATTGGCGATGCCGACAGCCTGATGGCCCTGATGGCCCAGGACAAGAAGGTCAAGCGCGGCAAGCTCACCTTCATTCTGCTCGAGGCGATCGGCCGGGCCGTGATCGCCAGGGATGTCGACCCGTCGAGGGTTCGTGACTTCTTGCAGGCCAAGCTTCAGCGCCGCGCCTGACCGGATGCTGCCGTGTTGAGCATCGGCAGCGAAACGGCAGGGGCGGCCCATATGCAAAGCGACATCGGCATCATGGACTGGATCACGCTTTCGATCGTCATCATCCTGCTCGCGACATCAGCATTCTTTGCGCTGAGTGAGACGGCGCTCACCGGCGCCTCCCGCGCCAGCATGCTGCGGCTGTCGAAGCAGGGCAATCGCGATGCCGATGTGGTCTCGAGCCTGTTCGAGATGCGCGAGCGCCTGATCGGCGCGCTGCTGCTCGGCAACAACATCGCCAATATCGGCGCGTCGGCGCTGGCCACCGGGCTGTTCACGTCCTGGTTCGGCGAAGTCGGCGTGCTCTACGCCACCGGCGTCATGACCGCGCTGGTGGTGATCTTTGCCGAGGTGCTGCCGAAGACGATCGCGATCAACGCGCCGGATCGGGTGTCGCTCGCGGTGGCGCGGCCGATGCGGACCACCGTGTTCGTGCTTGGGCCGCTGCTCGCGGTGATCGAAGCGGTTGTGCGCGTGTTGATGCGGCTGATCGGCTTCAAGGTCGGCGCCAACCAGCCGATCCTATCGCCGACCGAACGTTTGCGCGGTGCGGTCGATCTGTTGCATCACGAGGGCAAGGTCGAGAAGCAGGACCGCGATATGTTCGGCGGGCTCTTGGATCTTCGTGAACTCCAAGTCTCCGAGGTCATGGTTCACCGCACCGAAATGGTGATGGTCAACGCCGATCTACCGCCGGAGGAACTGGTGCGCGAGGTGCTGGCCTCGGAATATACCCGTATCCCGCTCTGGCGCGGCACGCCGGAGAACATCATCGGCGTGCTGCATGCGAAGGACCTGTTGCGCGCGATCCGCGCCTCCGAAGGTGACATGTCGCGGACCGACGTCGCATCGCTGGCGCTGCCGCCCTGGTTCGTTCCGGAAATGCGCTCCGTCTCCGAGCAGCTCAAGGCGTTCCGTCGCCGCAAAACTCACTTCGCCCTCGTCGTGGACGAATATGGCGAAGTTGAAGGCATCGTCACGTTGGAAGACATTCTGGAGGAAATCGTTGGTGATATTTCCGACGAGCAGGATGTCCAGGTTGCCGGCGTTCGGGTTCAGCCCGACGGCTCGGTAGTGGTCGACGGCTCGGTTCCGATCCGCGATCTCAACCGCGCGATGGATTGGGATCTGCCCGACGAAGAGGCCACCACGGTCGCGGGTCTTGTCATTCACGAGGCCCGTTCAATCCCGGAGCGCGGCCAGAGTTTTACCTTTCACGGCTTTCGCTTCCGTGTGCTGCGGCGGGAGCGCAACCGTATCACCGCGCTCCGGATCGTGCCGGTGCCGCGTGGCGAGGTGGAAGACGCAAGGCCCAGGCGCGCCGGCACGGCGTTTTGATCTGTGCGTCAGCTGAGCCAGATGCGCTGGATGTGATGCATATGTACGCGAACGAAATTCTATGCGATAATCAGGCTTCGCCGGGGGCCTTGGCGTGCAGCGCGAGCGCGTGCACTGAGCCTGCGAGTTCCGAAGCCAATGCCGCATTGATCAGGCGGTGACGCTCGATCCTGCTCTTGCCGGCAAAGGCCTGCGACACGATATAGACTCGGAAATGCGTCTCCCCGCCCGGCGCGTGGCCGGCGTGGCCTTCATGCAGATAAGATTCGTCCTGCACCTCGAGGCTTTCCGGCGAGAAAGCTTCGCGCAACTTCTTTGTGATAGCGTCTCTCATGCTCATGGTGTCCGGCAATACGCATCAAATTATTTTTCGTCAATCCGCCGGCCCCCTCTGAGGTATTCGCAATGTCAAGACTTGAAGCTTTTCGCGTTGCGTAGTCAAAGTCCGTCATGCCGATCGATTCATCCAAATTCTTCGACTCCATCCGCATCAAGCCCAAGAAGGCGGCTTCGCGGCAGCCTCAGGTGCGCGAGGAGGCCACGCCTTGCCAGTGGCCTGACTGCCATAACAAGGGCACGCATCGCGCGCCCAAGGGGCGAGAGAATGCGCGCGAATATTGGCACTTCTGTCTCGATCACGTGCGCGAATACAACCAGTCCTATAATTTCTTCTCAGGCATGAATGCGGAGGCGGTGGCGCGCTATCAGAAGGATGCGCTGACTGGCCACCGTCCCACCTGGAAGATGGGCGCCAACACCGCGGGCAAGCGCGGCAATGTCGATGGCGATCTCGAGGGCGCCGCCGATCCGTTCAGCGTGTTCTCCGAGATCAATGGCCGCGCCAGCTGGCGCCCGGGGCCGCAAGCCGCACCGAAGCCTGAGACCCGCAAGGTCTTCAACGCCGAACGCAAGGCGCTGCAGGTGATGGGGCTGGGCCCCGATGCTACGCTCGAAGAGGTCAAGGGCAAGTACAAGGCGCTGGTGAAGCAGCACCATCCCGATGCCAATGGCGGCGACCGTTCGACCGAGGATCGCCTGATCGAGATCATCAAGGCTTACAATTATTTGAAGACGGTAGTGCGGACCTGATCCGCGCTTGATACGCCTTGCGTGGGCCGCAACGCGGCCGCACGCGGTGCAGGATGCGACGTTAATTCACGCCTTGGGCGCATCAGGTGTTGGTCCGATATAGGCCGAGCTTGGCCGGATCAGTCGGCCGGTGCGTTGCTGCTCGCGCGCATGCGCGGTCCAGCCGGCGCTGCGGGCGACAGCGAAAATCGGCGTGAAGGCTTGACGCGGAATCTTCAGCGCATCCAGCAGGATCGCCGTGAAGAACTCGACATTGGTATCCAGCACGCGGTCGGGATTTTTTCGCCGCAGCGCCTCGCGGCAATAGGCCTCAACCGCGCTCGCGAAGGGAAGAGCCGTGCCTGCGTCGGCGAGCCGTTCGATCGCCGCCTTCAACACGTCAGCGCGCGGATCGCGCACGCGGTAGATGCGATGGCCAAATCCCATCAGCCGCGCGCCACGCGCCAATGCGTCATCCACCCAGGGCTTGATGCGCTCGCGCGTGCCGATCGCGGTGAGCATTTCGAGCACGGGCTCCGGCGCGCCGCCATGCAGCGGCCCGGTCAGCGCGCAATAACCGGCGGTGACGGCGGCGAACAGGTCGGCCTGGGTCGAGGCCACCACACGCGCGGCAAAGGTCGAGGCGTTCATGCCGTGGTCGCAAACCGTCACCAGATAAGTATCGAGCGCAGCGACCTCGCGCCGCTCGGGCGCGCCGACCCGTAACATGCGCAGCGTATCGGCAGCATGACTTGCCGTGGGATCCGGTGCGATCGGCGGAGCCCCGTTCGCACGCTGAACCAAGGCCCCGGCGATCACGGCACAAGCGCCGACAATTGTGGCCTCATGCGCCAGCCCGTCCTCGGCCCGCAGCGCCGCGACCGCGGCGCGGAAGCCGTCGATGATGCTCATGCCAGGTGAGGCCGCCAGCAATTCGGGGATCCGCGCAAAGGCGCGTTCGCGGGCGACGCCGAGCTGTTGACGGACCTCGACCTCGTCCACCGGCTGGCCGCTTGCCGCGCTCCACAGCCGCGCTGTCACCGCCTCGAAGCTCGCCGCGGCCGCCAGGTCGGCCACGCGTTCACCGGCGATGATGAGCTCTCCGTGCTCGCCGTCGACGTGGCTCAGCGCGGTCTCGGCCGCTGGAATGCCGTCCAGGCCAATTGGGGTTCTGCCGAGCTGGATATTCATGACGGGATCTCCTTCCGATGGGATGTCGCTTTCGGAAGGTTGATCAGCTGGACGCATTGATCAATCTTGATTATACAAATCAATATGAAAAATTCATCGGGTCTTTATCTCTCGGCGCGAGAGGCGGCTGCCGAACTGGCGATCTCGCCCGCGACCCTCTACGCGTATGTCAGCCGCGGCTTCATTCGCTCCGAGCCGTCGCCGGATTCGCGCAGCCATCGCTATCGGGCCGAGGACGTCCGCGCCCTGAAGGAGCGTCGGGCGCCTGCGCCGGAGCCGAGAGGTTTCCGCAGCTTCGATGCCGATCTACCCGTGCTGGACTCGGCCGTCTCGACCATCACCGAAGCCGGCCCGATTTATCGCGGGGTCAATTGCGTCGAACTGGCCGAGAAGGACACGCTCGAGCACGCAGCGACGTTGTTGTGGGACGTGACCGCGATCGATCCGTTTGCTTCGGACAATTGTCCGGTCGTCTCTGAAGCGATGACCGTCATCGCCGACGCTGCACGGCGTGCCGCGCCGCTGGATCGGGCTATCGCGGTTTTGGCGCTGGCCGCCAGCGCCGATCCCGGCGCATTCAACCGCGCAGCCGGGGGACGGGCGCTGGTGGGCGCACGCATCGTTCGGCTTCTCGTCGCCACCATGCTCAACACGGCAGCTTCAGCTCAGCCCTTGCACCTGCAGGTCGCGAACGCCTGGGCCGTCGAGCACAAGCATGCGCCCGACCTGATCCGCCGCGCGCTGGTGCTGCTCGCCGATCACGAGCTCAACGCTTCCACCTTCACCGTGCGCTGCGCGGCATCGACCGGGTTGAACCTCTATGACGCGACCATTGCTGGCCTGGCGGCCTTGAAAGGCCCCAAGCATGGCGGCGCCGGCGTTCTTGCGTCGCAGCTGGTCAAGGCGCTGATCGATCGGGACGTCGCGCCACTGATCCGGGAGAGGGTGGCGCTCGGGGAGCGGTTTGCTGGCTTCGGCCACGGCATTTACAAGCGCGGCGATCCCCGCGCGATCTCCTTGCTTGATGCCCTCAATCGTGCCGGAGCGCCGCGCAAATTCACCCGCGAAGTGCCGGAGCGGATCGCGGAGGCGACCGGTGAATTTGTCAATATCGACTACGCTCTGGCCGTGCTGGTGCACAGCCTGCGGCTGCCTGCGGGCAGCGAATTGGCCCTGTTCGCGATGGCCCGTTCGGTCGGCTGGATTGCCCACGCCTGCGAGCAGCTGCAGCACGGCCGGCTGATCCGTCCCCGCGCCCGCTATGTCGGTCCGTCGCCCGGGCGCGGTGCCATCCTCGATTCGCTCTGAGGCACCACTACTCGCTCGCCTGCGCTACGAATTGTCCTTCGCGGCGCTTCCGCAGCAACCGAAGCACCAGCCAGACCAGGATCGTGCCGATCACCACGGCCAGGATCCAGATCGGCTTGGCGATGTGGCTGTGATGCGGGATGCCGGCATAGCGATGCAGGAGCTGCACGGCGAACACGCCCGGCAGCACATGCGCACAGGCCCAGAGCACAATGGCCGGGACGTTCACGGCATAGAAGCGGACCGGCGGGATGTCGAGCGCTCCGGCCGTGATCGGCACCACGGCGCGGATCGGGGCCACGAACCGGGCAAAGAAGATCGCCAGCGTCCCGAAACGATGGAAGAAAGCTTCGCTCTGGGCCACCAGGCGGGGGTAATTCGAGAACGGCCAAGCGGTCAGGATTTCCCGCTGGCTGCGGTGGCCGACCCAGAAGGCTGAGCCGTCGCCCAGCACAGCGCCCATGATCGCTGCGGCCAGCACCCATTCCAGCTTGAGTTCGCCGCCGGCGATCAGCGCACTCAACGCGAGGATGATGGTCGTGCCCGGGACGACCGAGCCCGCGATTGGGATGGCTTCCAGCAGGGCAGCCAGGAAGATGGTGAGATAGGCCAGTCCCGAATGTTCGGAGACGAAGGCGATGAGGGGATCAAGCAGGTGGGCCACGCAAATCCTGGCTGGGCTGATAACGATGCCTCATAACTAGGAACCTCCGGGGAAAGTGCCACGCCGCATCGCAGCAGGGATGGGCAGGGGAAAAAGGTGGCAATGATTCGCAGAGCAGCCTTTCAAAAATCGCGTCTCGCGCCTATCTCGATGATATCCCAACGGAACTTTGATTAACCCTTAGGCTTCTGCCCGCCAGCGCTCTCTGCTAGGCTGTTGCGAAGCCACAAACCGCAGCCACAGACAAAATCTGGTTTCGGAAAACGCCCGGGACCTCGGAGGACGAATGACGACCGCCGCTACGACCAATGCGCAGGAGATCACCGGTTTGCCCGACATGAAAGTGTCGGTTCGTCAGGTGTTCGGGATCGACAGCGACCTTGAGGTGCCGGCCTTTTCCCAAACCGACCCGCATGTTCCGGAGGTCGACACCGACTACCGTTTCGATCGCGCCACCACGCTGGCGATCCTCGCCGGTTTCGCCAAGAACCGCCGCGTCATGGTCACCGGCTATCACGGCACCGGCAAGTCGACCCATATCGAGCAGGTCGCGGCCCGCTTGAACTGGCCCTGCGTGCGCGTCAACCTGGATAGCCATATCAGCCGCATCGATCTGGTTGGCAAAGACGCGATCGTCGTCAAGGACGGCAAGCAGGTCACCGAATTCCGCGACGGCATTCTGCCATGGGCGCTGCAGCACAACGTGGCGCTGGTGTTCGATGAATATGACGCCGGCCGTCCGGACGTGATGTTCGTGATCCAGCGCGTGCTCGAGGTCTCGGGCCGGCTGACGCTGCTCGATCAGAACAAGGTCATCAAGCCGCATCCCGCGTTTCGCCTGTTCGCGACCGCCAACACCATCGGTCTGGGCGATACCTCGGGCCTCTATCACGGCACCCAGCAGATCAACCAGGGCCAGATGGACCGTTGGTCGATCGTCACCACGCTCAACTACCTGGCCCATGACGAGGAAGTGGAAATCGTGCTGGCCAAGGCGCGCCACTATCAGAACCAGCAGGGCCGCGACATCGTCAACAAGATGGTCCGGCTCGCCGATCTCACGCGCAACGCTTTTGCCAATGGCGATCTGTCGACGGTGATGAGCCCGCGGACCGTGATCACCTGGGCGGAGAATTCCGAGATCTTCGGCGATATCGGCTTTGCCTTCCGCGTCACCTTCCTGAACAAATGCGACGAGCTGGAGCGCCCGCTGGTCGCGGAGTTCTACCAGCGCTGCTTCAACGCGGAGCTGCCGGAGTCCGCAGTCAATGTGGCGTTGAGCTAACGTCGGTGTCGTCCCGGGCAAGCGAAGCCCGACCCGGGACCCATACCGCGGAATGTTTCGATCAAGCGAGGCGGCTAGTTGCTCCAACCATATTAGCCGCCGGTGGTTATGGGTACCCGCTCCAGCGCGCAATCGCGCACAAGGCGGGGACGACAAACTGAGCAGCGATGACCACATCCAACAGCAAATTCCGCAACGGAGCCAAGGAAGCGCCGACTGAGCCGTTCAAACGCTCGGTCACGGCCTGCCTGCGCGCGATCGCCAAGGCGCCGGAGCTTGAAGTCTCCTTCGCGGCCGAGCGGCCGGGCCTGGCGCCCGGCAAGGCGCGGCTGCCGGAGCCCGCGCGCAAGATGACCAAGCGCGATGCGGCGATCGTGCGTGGCCACGCCGATTCCATCGCATTGAAGCTCGCCTGTCATGATCCAAAGATCCACCGCAAGCTGATCCCCGCCAATCCGCAGGCGCGCGGCGTGTTCGAGGCGGTCGAGCAGGCGCGCGTCGAGGCGATCGGTGCGCGGCGCATGTCCGGCGTCGCGAAGAACCTCACCGCGATGCTCGACGATCACTTCCATCGCGGCAAATACGATGAGATCACCGATCGCGCCGACGCGCCGTTGTCGGATGCTCTGGCCATGCTGGTCCGCGAGCGGCTGACCGGAATGGCCCCGCCGACTGCCGCGCGCAAGCTGGTCGATCTCTGGCGTCCAATTCTCGAGGACAAGATCGGGAACCGCCTCGACCAGTTGGGCCGCTTCACCGAGGACCAGGCCAAATTCGGCGACATGGTTCATGACCTCTTGTCGGCACTCGAACTCGGTGACGAGCGCAGTGCCGATTCCGAAGAGGACGAGAACGACGACGACAATCGCGACGGTGACAACGAGCAATCCGGCGCGGAAGGCTCGCCCGATTCCGATGCCGCGCAGGAGATGAGCGCCGACCAGGCGCAGACGACGTCGGACGAGATGTCGGAAAGTGCGATGGAGGCGGCGCAGGCCTCGGCCAGCGACACCCTTGACGAGGGCGAGCTTGGCGATGACGAGACGCCGGGCGAAGCGACGCGGCCGAACCGTGGCGGCGCCAATGAGCCGCGCGGTCCGGAATATCATGCTTTCGCGCCGAAGTTCGACGAGGTCATCGCAGCAGAAGATCTCTGCGATCACGATGAGCTGGAGCGGCTGCGCTCCTATCTCGACAAGCAGCTCGCGCATCTGCAGGGCATTGTGGCACGGCTCGCCAACCGACTGCAGCGCCGGCTGATGGCGCAACAAAACCGTGCCTGGGAGTTCGATCTCGAGGAGGGAATCCTCGATCCGGCGCGGCTGTCGCGCGTGGTCATCGATCCCTATCAGCCGCTGTCCTTCATGCGCGAGAAGGAGGCCACCTTCCGCGATACCGTCGTGACCCTGCTGCTCGACAATTCCGGCTCGATGCGCGGACGCCCGATCACGGTGGCCGCGACCTGCGCCGACATCCTGGCGCGCACGTTGGAGCGCTGCGGCGTCAAGGTCGAGATTCTCGGCTTCACGACGCGGGCCTGGAAGGGCGGGCAGTCGCGCGAGGCTTGGCTTGCGGCCGGCAAGCCCGCCAATCCCGGCCGGCTCAACGACCTCCGCCATATCATCTACAAGGCCGCTGATGCACCGTGGCGCCGGGCGCGCAAGAACCTCGGCCTGATGATGCGCGAGGGCCTGTTGAAGGAGAACATCGACGGCGAGGCGCTCGACTGGGCGCATAAGCGCCTGCTCGGACGTGCCGAGCAGCGCAAGATCCTGATGATGATCTCCGACGGCGCGCCGGTCGACGACTCCACGCTGTCGGTCAATCCCGGCAACTATCTGGAGCGTCATCTGCGGCACATCATCGAGGAGATCGAGACGCGCTCGCCGGTCGAACTGATCGCGATCGGCATCGGCCATGACGTCACGCGCTATTACCGTCGCGCGGTCACCATCGTGGATGCCGAGGAGCTGGGCGGGGCGATCACCGAGAAGTTGGCCGAACTCTTCACCGAGACGCACGCGGCGCCGCAGCCCGCACACGTGCCGAAGCGCCGGCTGCATTCGTGAGCGTGATCAAGCTGGGCAGCGCTCCCTCGCCGTGACGGCGAGGGTCGGGGAAGGGGGCCCTGGCAGCGATGTCGCGATACACGGTCTCCGATCGGAGACGTTTCCTGGAGCTGGCGCTCGCGGGACTTGCCACGCTCGCACACCCTCGGCTGGCACAGGCTCAGGCGGCATTTACCCCGGCGGCCAATCGAACCGTCCACGACGCGCATTCGGTCAGCAGCCCGGTCGCGATCGAGGTGAGAGCACGGCCGCTGCCGACCTTCGACCTGCGCGACCGCTCGCGGCTGCGCTTCGGTTCGCTGGAGTACCGCAGTGGGCTGGTGCTGACGTCGTCATTCCCCGGCTTCGGCGGATTGTCAGGCATCCGGCTTGATACCAAAGGCGAGCGCTTCATCGCCATCAGCGACCAGGGCAGCTGGTTCACCGGCCGCATCGTGTATTCGGGCCGACAGATGGTGGGTCTCGCCGAGGTCGAGGCCGCGCCGCTACTTGGCCCCGACGGGCGGCCGATCCTCGATCGCGGCTGGTACGATTCCGAATCCATCGCGATGGACGGCGATCAGGTCTATATCGGGCTCGAACGCGTCAACCAGGTGCTGCGCTACGACTTTTCGAAGGGCTTTACCCGCGCGCGCAGCGAGATCGTGCCGCTGCCTCCGGCGGCGAAACGGCTGCCGAACAATAAGGGTCTCGAGGCGCTCGTCTTCGTGCCGAAAGATCTGCCACTTGCCGGCACCCTGATCGCGATCTCGGAGCGCGGGCTGGACGCGAACGGCAATCTGATCTCGTTCCTGGTTGGTGGTCCGACGCCCGGGCAGTTCAGCGTCCGGCGCACCGAGGACTTCGACGTCAGTGACGCCGTGTTGCTGCCATCAGGCGATCTCTTGGTGCTGGAGCGCAAATTCTCGCTGTTCTCAGGCGTCGGCATCCGTATCCGCCGCCTGCGGCTCGCCGACATTGCGCCGGGCGCGCTGGTCGACGGCCCCACCATCTTCGCGGTGGATCTCGGCCAGGAGATCGACAATATGGAAGGCATCGATGCGCACGTCACGCCGGAGGGCGACACGGTGCTGACCATGATTTCCGATGACAATTTCTCGATCATCCAGCGCACGCTGCTGCTGCAATTCACGCTGGTGGAATGACGCCCATGTCGTCCCGGGCAAGCGAACGAAGTGAGCGCGACCCGGGACCCATACCGCGTGATGTTGGAAACAGGCACCTGGCACGTCCAGAGCGGGACAACTCAATCCTGTGGTTATAGGTCCCTGCGTTCGCGGGGACGACAGCGGCGTCCTTGGTGGCAGGGTGCGCCCTTCTAACCTCGAAGTGATCGAAGCTACTCGCGTCCAGAGATGGTCGTGCAGTTGAGGAAGATCGAACCGCACGCTACTTAGCACTGTCCCTCGTCCAGCCCGGAAACCCTCCCGCATGAGCGCCCTGTTTTCTCCGATCAAGCTGCGCGGTCTCGAACTTGCCAACCGCATCATGGTCTCGCCGATGTGTCAATATTCCGCCGACAACGGCGCGGCCAACGACTGGCATTTCACTCACATCAACATGCTGGCGCTGTCAGGCGCGGCGATGTTCTGCATCGAGGCGACGCATGTCGAGCCGATCGGACGCATCACGCCGGGCTGCCTCGGCCTGTGGGACGATGCGACCGAGTCCGCGCTGAAGCCGATCCTCGTCTCGGTCCGCAAACATTCAAAGACCGCCGTGGCGATGCAGCTCGCGCATGCCGGCCGCAAGGGGTCGAGCTATCGCCCCTGGGAGGGCGGCCAGCAGATCCCGCTCGCGCAAGGCGGCTGGCAGACGGTTGCTCCATCGGCCATCTCACACAAGGAGGGTGAAGCCCCGCCGGCGGCGCTTGATGCAGCGGGGCTCACGCGCATTCGCGATGCCTTCGTCGATGCGGCCCGGCGCGCCCACAGGCTCGGCATCGATGCGCTCGAGCTGCACGGCGCGCACGGCTATCTGCTGCATCAATTCCTGTCGCCGCTCTCGAACCACCGCACCGATCAATATGGCGGCAGCATCGAGAACCGCATGCGCTATCCGCTCGAGGTGTTCGAGGCAGTCCGTGCGGCGTTCCCGGCCGACAAGCCGGTCGGCGTGCGGGTCTCCGCGACGGATTGGGTCGGCGGCGGCTGGGACCTCGAGCAGACCATCGCCTTCGCCCAAGAGCTCAAGCGCCGCGGCGCCGACTGGATCGACATGTCGTCCGGCGGCGTCTCACCGCTGCAAAAGATCGCGCTTGGCCCCGGCTACCAGGTGCCGTTTGCTCAGGCCGTGAAGCATGCAACCGGCCTTCCCACCATCACGGTCGGCCTGATCACGGAAGCCAGGCAGGCGGAGGAGATCGTGGCCTCGGGCAAGGCGGACATGGTCGCGCTCGCGCGCGGCATGCTCTACGACCCGCGCTGGGGCTGGCACGCGGGCGCCGAACTCGGCGGTCAGGTCAGCGCGCCGCCACAATATTGGCGTTCGCAGCCGTCGACGCAGAAGGAGTTGTTCGGCAAGACGACATTTGGTGCGCGCTAATACGCGACCGTCGCAAAGCCGGCAAGAGAGCGACGCGCGCGGGAAAAGCCTTTAACCTTCCGCGCGCGATCCGGTTGTGACACCTTGTAACGGCAATCAATTCCGGGCAGCATACAGGTGGTCTGCCGGCCCCGCGGCGGGCATTGCCAGCGATGTTTGCCGAGCGGTTTTGTGACGGACCCAAGTCTCAGCAGCAACTTCAAGCGCGCCGGCGTCTGGCGCCGGCTGGCCGCGCTGCTGATCGACGTCATGATCATTGCAGTCATTCTCCAGCTCTGCGCGCTGGTCCTGTTTCCGCTGACCCATGGCCGCATTCAATTTGCCGACGGCATCTACGCAATCAATTGCAGCAAGCTCGATTCGCTCCCCGCCGGCGTGGCGATCCCGGCCGATTTCAATGCCAACGTGATCATCGATTGCCAGAATAGCGTGCTCGGTCTGCTGTCGGCCCGCACGTTGCGCGTGCAGCGCGTGACCAGAGATGGAGCGATCACGAAGGAGATTCACATCGACAGTATGCTCGATGCGGATGGCGTCCCCATCGTGGGCCTGTCGCTGGGCATTCTGCTGCTGCCGCTGCTGCTGGTTTGGCGCTTTGCGCTCGACGATCGACAGGGCACGCCCGGTCGCAGGATTTGCCGCACGCGTCTGGTGCGGGCCGATGACGGATCTGTGCCGTCCGCCAGTGAGGTGAGACGGCGTTATTTGTTTCTGCTTGCGATCCTGGGCCCGCTGATCATCTGGCCCGTGATCCTGTCGTTCTTTCCTGTGACCGCGCTTCCAGAGAACGTTCTCATTGCGATAACGCTCGCCTCCTATGGTCCGGCCCTGATCGTAGGCTTGGCAGCGTGGCGGCAGGTCTATGTCCGAAGCGATACCTGGTACGATCGCTTCGCGGGGACCAGCGTGATCCGCGCGGAGCGGTCGACGATCCAACTCGAATCGGCCTCCTTTTCCACGGCGCCGGCTATGGATCGTTTCGCCGAGGCTGGTCCTGCTGTGCTGTTCGGCGACGCCGGCCAGACGGCTCCGCCAGAGGGGACGCCTATTTCCGCCGCGAGTCCGCCTCCGCTTCCACCCCCGGCGGATCAGGGGAAGCGCAGCTACATCGCGCGCCACTGGCGTGGAGAGCTGTCGCTGCCGTTGTCCTATTGGGTCAACGGTGGACTGGTCGGCGTGATCGCCGGTGCGACGATCGCGGTCATCGCGGGCCTGATCGTGCATGAACAGTTCGATGCGGAGCCCGTCCCGGCCTTGCTATGGATGAGCGCGATCTGGCTTTGCGTGGCGTTGCTCACGCTTTGGCAGCTCGTCGGCATCTGGCGGTCGGCCACGCGCTATCGCGCTGCCGGCAAGGGCCGATGGGGTCTAGTCGCCAAGGTCATGGTGGCGCTGGGGGCTGCCAGCACGCTTTTGCAGTTCTTCATGCAAGGCTTGCCGCAGATCGCGGGTGTCGCCGAGATCGTCGCGGGCGACCGTTCGCTCGGTCCGCATCAGTTCAAGGTTCTCGCTTATGGCGAGATGCTGGAGTTCTCCGGCGGCATCAAGTTCGGTGTTGCGAAGGAGCTGGAAGATTTCCTGAGCGCAATGCCGGAGCTGAAAACGGTGCGGCTCGATTCCGTCGGCGGCCGTATTCGCGAGGCACAAAAAATGTCCGACCTCATCAAGGCGCACGGATTGTCCACCCTGGTCGAGAAGCAATGCTTGTCCGCTTGTACCATCGTCTTCCTGGGCGGCAAGGATCGCGCCATCCTGTCGAGCGCAAAGCTTGGTTTTCATCAGCCGACCTATCGCGGCATCACCGCTGCCGAGCGCAGTCGGAGCGTCGCAGCCGAGGAAGAACGGCTGCAAAAATTGGGCTTGAGCCGGGCATTTGCCGAACGTGCCAACAAGGCGGAGCCGAGTTCGATGTGGTTCCCTGAAGGCAGCGAACTGCTCCGGGAGCATGTGGTGACGCGAATCGTGCCCGCGCAAACGCGCGCTCCGGCCAAATTGATGAGTGACGCGCCTATTAGTTCCTCCAATGGAGCAGCTACCCAGGGCAATGAGCCGGTCGCTGCGCCCGCCTCGCCGCAAGCCGCCGTCGTCACTCTGCCGAGGGATCTCGTGCAGCGGCTACAGTCGTCCAAGCCGGCCAATCGCGTTCCGTCCTCGATCACAGGCCAGAAGTAGCCGACGGCAGGACTCTGCCATGCTTCCATCGACCATGTCGGCGATGTCTGCGGAGCGTCCCCGCGCGAACTCTCATCAACTCGGCTCCAGAAACGGAACGAGTTGCGGGCCATTCCCTTATCGGAGCAGGTGTGACACTCCGATGACGGGGAACCCATGGGCACCGAAATCGAACTGAAACTTGCCGCCCCCGCTGCCGCGATCCGCAACGCCGCATCACTATCATGGCTGAAGGAGATCGCTGCCGGAGCGGCGACGCAAGCCAAATTGCAATCGATCTATTTTGACACGCCGAAATGTGCGCTGCGTGATCACGGCGTGAGCCTTCGTGTCCGCAACACCGGGTCCCGCCATTTGCAGACCATCAAATCGGCCGCAGGTACGGCGCTGGGGCGCAACGAATGGGAGCAAGAGATCGAAGGCGACAAGCCGCGCCTCGATCTCGCCGAGGATACTGCTCTTGGGCGGATGCTGACCGGCAAGCTTTGCAAGCGATTGCAGCCGATTTTCGAAACGAACGTCGATCGTGTGACGATGCCGGTTCGGATCGGCGAGAGCGAATTCGAATTGGCATTCGATACCGGCGAAGTCCGCACCCCAAACGATCAATGCGCCCCGATCGCCGAGATCGAGATCGAATTGAAGCGCGGCAATCGGCGCGACGCCGTAACGCTGCTGCGGGAACTGGCCCGCGAGATCGAGCTCACCTATGCGCCCCGGACCAAGGCGGAGCGCGGCTATGCGCTATTGGACGGCGATGCCGATGCACCGGTCAAGGCCGGTCACATTCCGCTGGCTGAAGCCAGCACCGCCGCTGCCTTCGCCCAAATTGGCCTCGAATGCCTGCGTCAGGTCGGCGCCAATGAAGCGTCCGTGCGGCGGGAAGATCCCGAAGGTGTCCACCAGATGCGGATCGGCCTGCGCCGGCTGCGCGCAGCGCTGTCGCTGTTCAAGGACATGGTGCGCGGCGCGGAGGTGCGCCGGATCAAGGGCGAGCTCAAATGGCTGACCGAGCAGCTTGGGCCGGCGCGCGATCGCGATGTGTTCCTTACCAAGACCGTGACGCCGTTTCGGTCAGCTCATCAAGATCAGCCGGAATTCGCACTGTTGGAGGAGGATGTGGCCAACGACCGGCGGAAAGGCTTCGCGCGCGCCCGCGCCGCGGTGGAAAGCGAACGATTCCGCCATCTGCTTCTCGACGTGACGGCGTGGCTGCTCGACGGCGACTGGCGGAACGCTTCCGATCCACTCCGCCAAGCGTTGCGGCAGCGACCGATTGCAGACGTTGCCGCGCGCGAGCTGAAGCGCCGCACCCGCGAGATCGTCAAGCGGATCGGCAGGCTGGAACGACTGGATGCCGTGCAGCGCCACAAGCTTCGCATCGCAGTCAAGAAGCTGCGTTATGCGCGCGAGTTCTTTGCCGAGCTTCGCGATGTCGTCGGCGGTGGCCGGCGCGCGCGGCGGTTCAATGCCGCGCTGAAGAGGATGCAGAGCGCGCTTGGCGACCTCAATGACATGCGCGTCCATGCCGGCTGGTTGCATGATGTCGCCGGCGTAAATGCGGCCAGCGAAAAGGCGATCGCACTCGGCTATCTGGTCGGCTGCGAAGCTGCCCGAATACCAGCCGTATTGGACGAGGCTCTTGTCGCCGGGAAGCGGCTGAAGCGCGTCGCGTAGATATGTACCGTAGCTTCGAGTTTCATCATTCCGCCCGCGACACAGCCGATGATTGTCGGCGTGCTGCGACGTGCTAGACTTCGCAGGCCACGTGCGGCGATGCCGGCTCGCATGGTCGTGTTTCGTCTCGCGTGACGATGAGCGCATCCGCGAAGATGCGCCGCAACAAAGCGAGAGGAAAGCGCCAATGGAAATCGGATATTTCACCATGCCCTCGCATCCGCCGGAGTGCGGATTGAAGGAGGGCCAGGAGTGGGACCTCACGGTGCTGCGCTGGCTCGACGAGCTCGGCTATCAGGAAGCCTGGATCGGCGAGCACCACACCGCACCCTGGGAACCGCATCCCGCGCCCGATCTGATTCTGGCGCAGGCCTTCCGCGAGACCAAGAATATCCGGCTCGGGCCCGGCGGCTTCCTGTTGCCCTATCATCATCCCGCCGAGCTCGCCAACCGTGTCGCGATGCTCGATCATCTCTCCGATGGGCGGCTCAATTTCGGCGTCGCCGCATCCGGACTTCCGAGCGACTGGGCGATGTTCAACGTTGACGGCATGAGCGGTCAGAACCGCGAGATGACGCGCGAGGCGCTCGAGATCATCCTCAAGCTCTGGACCGAGCCGGCGCCGTTCACGCATAAGGGCAAGTATTGGACGGTTACCAAGCCTGAAGTGATGTTCGACTTCCTCAAGCCGCACATCAAGCCGGTGCAGGCGCCGCATCCGCCGATCGGGGTCGCCGGGCTGTCGAAGAACTCCGACACCCTGAAGCTTGCCGGCGAACGCGGCTTCATTCCGATGAGCCTCAATCTCAACCCGGCCTACGTGTCGTCGCATTGGGATTCGGTCGAGGCCGGCGCGGCCAAGACCGGACGCAAGCCAAATCGTCGCGACTGGCGGCTGGTGCGTGAGGTCTTCGTCGCCGACACCGATGAGGAAGCCTGGCGGCTGTCGACCGGCGACATGATGGGCCGGATGATGAGCGAGTACTTCCTGCCGCTGCTCGGGCATTTCGGCTTCAAGGACTATCTGAAGCACGCGCCCGAGGTGCCGGATACCGATGTCACCGTGGACTATTGCGCCCGCCGCAACTGGGTCATCGGCTCGCCGGCGACCGCCACCGAGAAGATCGAACAGATCTGGCACGAGGTCGGCGGCTTCGGGACCCTCCTGGTGTTCGGGTTCGACTACAAGCACAAGCCGGAGGCCTGGCGCCATTCGCTGGAGTTGCTGAAACACGAGGTCATGCCGGGTTTGCGCCATCTCAATGCGGACCTGAACAAGGCCGCCTAAGATTAATAATTCGGCTGGACCGGCGCCCCGGGGGCGCCGGTCAATTTGGCGCAGGTGGATCGATGCGGTTTCGTGTCCGTAAATTCGCGCATGTGCTGGAACGCTCCGGTCTCTCTTTGGCCGGCGCAGCCTGCGGCGTGTTCGTCGGGGCCCATGTCGGCTCCAGCGTTCCTTGGCTGACGAACCAGGGGTTTTTGCTGCTGATGATGCTGTCCGGCGCCGTCGGCTTCTATCTCGGTATCGATACGCCGCCGCGGCCATTCCATCCGCACGAGGAAGGCACGCCGGCGGCGAAAAGGATCGATGCGCCGGAGTTCCTCAGTGCGGTCGGCACCTTTCTCGCGACGCTGACCGCCTTCGTCTCGGTCGGCATCATCATCCTGCGTGAGGATCCCCACATTGCCTGGACTTGGTTGATCATGCTGGGCTGGCTGACCGGCGTCGCCATGCAGATCGTGGCCGGCACGATCGCGCGGGTGCGGCAGTGATCGCGTCAAGGTAACGTCATTATCGGCGATGCGCGTTCAACGTGTCGATGAGATGTAATTGACGTTGTTCAATTTTTGAGCGTTCGCTGTCGCGACTTTCATCTTGCCGCGCTTGTTCAGGCCGTGTGAGCCTGCCTCCGAGAGCTTGACCGGAGAGGAGCCTGCGCGAACCGCGCATGGATGCTGGCAGCGCGATGCTTCCAACGCATTGCTCTGTGCCGATTCGAACTCCATCAACACGCAAAGCCCGCCGGCGCTCCAACGGCCGGCGCGCCGCGCGAGCAATTGTCACAGCGGGAGGCGGCTTCACTTCGGCGCATTGGCGCACGGAATGCATGGCGGCCGACTGGGACGTTTTCGGAAGGTTGCATGATGTTGAAGCGGGTGTTGTTGGGCGTTCTTCTCGGCTGCGGTCTGGCCGCGGCGGCCTGGCCTGTGGACGGCCGGGCCGAGGAGCCGAAGGTTGGCGGGGTGATCAACGCGGTGATCCAGCCGGAGCCGCCCGGCCTGATGCTGGCGATGGTTCAGAATGGTCCGACCCAGATGGTCTCGGGCAACATCTTCGAAGGCCTGCTCCGCTACAGCCCCAAGCTCGAGCCGCTGCCCGGTCTCGCGGAAAGCTGGACCATCAGCCCCGACGCCAAGGTCTACACGTTCAAACTGAAGCCTGGCGTCACCTGGCATGACGGCAAGCCCTTTACCTCGGCGGACGTTCTGTTCTCGATCGAGATGCTGAAGAAGACGCACGCACGCGCCCGCAACAATCTGACTGTTGTCGAGAAGGTCGAGGCACCCGATGATCTCACCGTCGTGTTCACGCTGAAGCAGCCGTTTGGCCCGTTCATCGGCATTTTCGAGGTCGGCTCGATGCCGATGGTGCCGAAGCATCTCTACGAGGGCACGGACTGGAACACCAATCCGTATAACAATGCGCCGGTCGGCACCGGCCCCTTCATGTTCAAGGAATGGCAGAAGGGCTCATTCATTGAGCTCGTGAAGAACCCGAACTACCACGAAAAGGGCAAGCCCTATCTCGACGCGATCTACTGGCAGATCATTCCTGACGCGGCGGCACGCGCGGTTGCATTCGAGACCGGCAAGGTCGACGTGCTGCCGGGCGGCTCGATCGAGAATTTCGATGTGCCCCGCGTCTCCAAGCTGCCCGGCGCCTGCGTGACCGGCGCGGGCTGGGAATTCTTCAGCCCGCTGGCCTGGCTGTGGCTGAACCACCGCAATCCGATCCTCGCCAACAAGAAGGTGCGGCAGGCGATCATGTATGCGATCGACCGCAACTTCGCCAAGGACGTGATCTGGAACGGGCTCGGCAAGGTCGCGACCGGCCCGTCGGCCTCCACGATCAAGTTCTACACTGATGATGTTCCGAAATACGATTACGACCCGGCCAAGGCCAAGGCGCTGCTGAAAGAAGCAGGCTACAAGGGCGAGAAGATCCGGATGCTGCCGCTGGCCTATGGCGAGACCTGGCAGCGCTGGGGCGAGGCGGTCAAGCAGAACCTGCAGGACGTCGGTATGAACATCGAGACCATCGCCACCGACGTGCCCGGCGGCAACCAGAAGATCATGGACTGGGACTACGACATCGCCTTCACCTATCTCTATCAATACGGCGATCCTGCGCTCGGCGTGTCCCGCAACTATCTGACCAGCGCGATCGCCAAGGGCCAGCTGTTCAACAATGTCGAGGGCTACTCCAACCCGGAAGTGGACCAGTTGTTCGCCGACGGCGCGGTGGCGACGCCCGACGCCAAGCGCAAGGAGATCTACGACAAGGTGCAGAAGATCCTGGTCGAGGATGTGCCGGTCGCCTGGCTGCTCGAGCTGCAGTTCCCGACCATCACCAAGTGCAAGGTGAAGGATCTGATCACCACCGGCATCGGCGTCAATGACGGTTTCCGCGACGCTTGGCTCGATAAGTAACGCGGCGATGTGGCGCGCGGGCTTGAGCTCCGCGCGCCGTCTTGTCACCGGCAATTCGAGCTGATCATCACGGGCCTTCAATGCTCTCCTTCATCGCGCAAAGAATCGTGAAGGGCGTCATCGTCCTGCTCGCGATCGTCGTGTTGAACTTCTTCCTCATCCGCCTCGCGCCCGGCGATCCCGCGGTCGTGATGGCGGGCGAAGCGGGCGCCTCCGACAAGGTCTTCGTCGAGCAGTTGCGGCAGAAGTTCGGGCTTGACCGGCCATTGCCGGAGCAGCTTCTCATCTACGTCAAGGGCATCGCCAGCTTCGATCTCGGCTTCTCCTTCCGTCAGCAGGCGCCGGTGTCGAAGCTGATCGCCGAGCGCCTGCCGGCGACATTGCTGTTGACGCTCAGCGCCTTCGTCATCTCGCTTGCGCTCGGCATCCTGTTGGGCGCGCTCGCTGCGCGCTTCGCCGGCACTGTCATGGACACTGCGATCACGGTGCTGGCGCTGATCTTCTATGCCACGCCATTGTTCTGGATCGCGCTGATCGCGATCCTCCTCTTCTCGGTCTGGGTCGATTGGCTGCCGAGCTTCGGCTACGAGACTGTCGGTGCCAACTATACCGGCTTCCGTCACGCGCTCGATGTCGGCGCCCACCTGGTCATGCCCGCCGCCACGCTCGGCCTGTTCTTCATGGCAACTTACACCCGCATGACCCGTGCCTCGATGCTGGAGGTCAAGCGGCTCGATTTCGTCAAGACCGCGCGCGCCAAGGGCCTGCGCGATTCCGTGATCCTGCGCCGCCACGTCCTGCGCAACGCGCTGCTCCCCGTGGTGACGCTGGCCGGCGTGCACGCCGGCACATTGGTGGGCGGCGCCGTGCTGACCGAGACCGTGTTCGCCTGGCCGGGCATCGGCCGGCTGATGTACGACGCGCTGATCCAGCGCGACTACAACCTGCTGCTCGGGGTGTTCGTGGTCAGCTCGGCAATGGTGCTGATCTTCAATCTCGTCACCGACCTCGTCTATCGCCTGGTCGATCCGCGTATCGAGTTCTCGGCATGAGGCAGTTCTGGAAAACCATGCTGCGCAGCCCGAGCGGAATGATCGGGCTGGTGATATTGGCGCTTGCGATCCTGGTCGCAATCATTGGCCCCTTCTACTTCCCCAACTCTCCGTGGCGCATGGTGCAGCGTCCGTTCCTGGCGCCGTTCACGGTCTCGACGGTTCCGCTCGGCACCGACGCGCTGGGCCGCGACGTGCTTGCCGGCCTCATCTTCGGCGCGCGGGTCTCGCTCCTGGTCGGGCTGGTCTCCACGCTGGTTGCGCTGATCGTCGGCGTGCCGCTCGGCGCCGTCGCCGGCTATTTCGGTGGTCGGATCGACGACGCCTTGATGCGCTTCACCGAGTTCTTCCAGACCATCCCGAGCTTTGCGCTTGCGATCGTGCTGGTCGCGATCCTGCAGCCCTCGATCTATTCGATCGTCGCCGCGATCGGTATCGTCAGCTGGCCGCCGGTCGCCCGCCTGGTGCGCGGCGAGGTGCTCTCCTTGCGCACCCGCGAATATGTCCAAGCCGCCATTGTCACCGGCCAGAGCAGCAGCTGGATCATCTGGCGCGAGATCCTGCCGAATGCGCTGTCGCCGGTGATCGTGCTGGCCTCGCTGATGGTCGCGACCGCGATCCTGCTGGAATCCTCGCTGTCCTTTCTCGGCCTCGGCGATCCCAACCTGATCTCCTGGGGCTACATGGTCGGCGCCGGCCGCACCGTGATCCGTCAGGCCTGGTGGATCACCGTGTTTCCGGGGCTCGCGATTCTGCTTTCGGTACTCGGCCTCAACCTGATCGGCGAAGGGCTGAACGATGCGCTCAACCCGCGCCTGTCGCGCGAAGGACGATGAATGATGGCCGATCCCGTCGTTGCGATCAAAAATCTGCGGATCGCGCTGCCGAAGGGCGCCGAGCGTGTGCATGCCGTCGATGGCGTCTCGTTCAACCTCGAGGCCGGCAAGATCGTCTGCGTGGTCGGCGAATCCGGCTCGGGCAAATCGATGTGCGCGCATGCGCTGATGGGCCTGTTGCCTGACACCGTGCGGGTCGACAGCGGCGAGATCCTGTTCGAGGGCCGCGATCTGCTCAAAGTGGACGAAGATGGCTGGCGCGATCTGCGCGGCCGCCGCATCGCCATGGTGTTCCAGGAGCCGATGACCGCGCTCAATCCGTTGATGCGGATTGGCGACCAGCTCGCGGAGGTGTTCGAAGCGCATGGCTTGCTGAAGCCAGGCGAGCGTCGCGCCAAGGCGCTGGCGTTGGTGCGCGAGGTCGGCTTGCCCGATCCGGAACGCATTATCCGCGCCTATCCGCATCAGCTCTCCGGCGGCCAGCGCCAGCGTGCGATGATCGCGATGGCGCTCGCGCTCGAGCCCGCCGTGCTGGTCGCGGACGAGCCGACCACGGCGCTCGACGTCACCACCCAGGCGCAGATCCTGAAGCTGATCAGGAACCTGCAGCAGAGCCACAGCATGGCGGTGATGTTCATCACTCATGATTTCGGCGTCGTCGCCGATATCGCCGATCAGGTCGTGGTGCTGCGCCATGGCAGGGTGGTGGAGGAGGGCGCGGCCGAGGCGGTGTTCGCGCAGCCGCAAGCCGACTACACCCGCGCGCTGCTCGCCGCCGTTCCGTCGTTCGATCCGCCGCCGCGCGCTTCGCTCGAAGCCGCACCGAAGGCGGTCGAGGTGATCGGCCTCGACAAGACCTATGTGACGCCGACCGGCTGGTTCAGTGCAGCGCGACAGACACGGGCGGCCAACGAGGTCAACTTCACGATCCACAAGGGTGAGACGCTCGGGTTGGTCGGTGAATCCGGCTCGGGCAAATCATCGGTCGCGCGGTTGGTAATGCGGCTGATCGAGGCCGACCGCGGTACGGTCCGGATCGGCGATATCGATCTGACCGTGCTCGAAGGCGCCGCGCTGCGCGAGCAGCGCCATCGCATCCAGATGATCTTCCAGGATCCGTTTGCTTCCCTCAATCCGCGCCGCAAGGTCGGCCGCATCATCGCCGACGGTATGGTCGCGCGCGGCACGCCGCTGGTTACCGCGCTACGCCGGGCCCAGGAGCTGCTCGGCATGGTCGGGCTCGATACTGGCGCGATCGAGCGCTATCCGCATGAATTTTCCGGCGGCCAGCGCCAGCGCATCGGCATTGCGCGCGCGCTGGCACTGGAGCCCGAGATCATCGTGGCCGACGAAGCGGTCTCCGCGCTCGACGTCTCCGTGCAGGCGCAAGTGTTGCGGCTGCTCGAGGATCTGAAGGCACGGCTTGGGCTGTCGATGCTGTTCATCACGCATGATCTGCGCGTTGCCGCCCAGATCTGCGACCGCATCGCGGTAATGCAGAAGGGCGCGATCGTCGAGATGAAGCCGACGGCAGCGCTGTTCGCCAATCCGGAGCACGCCTATACGCGCGAGCTGCTCGCGGCCGTACCGGGGCGCAAGCACCAGGCGGCGTAAGGCGCTAGGTTCAAACGCCGCAGCCTGCAGCTTGAAACAAGTCGCGTGTTCGGGCGTTGTATGCTATAGGAACGGCAAATCGCGCGATCCGTCAGCCCAACTCATCAGAGCGGGACTTTCCGACAGGCGCGAGCGCCGTCGATTGCGAGCGTTTCAACCTGGATCATCTGTCTTACCCATCAATCCGTCTGACCGCGATGACGTCGCGGGGCGAATGACCTCGCCGAATGACCTTCGCCGAGGGCCTCATTTCGGCGTGTGCAGGCAGGCCTCGCCTGCGCGGGTCCGGCGAGCGGCGTCCCGCGGCTGGATTGCAGGCAGCCTCCACTTACTCAAACAAAGGAAACTCCATATGTTAAAGCGAAGCCAAACCAAGGCTGTGCTCGAAGCCGAAAAGCTGTTCAAGCCGCGAGCGGCGGCCAGCACAGAGTATGAAGAGAAGCAGCGCGCCTTTTACGACAACCGGGAGCGGCTCAAGGCAGAACGCCTGGCTCGTGAAGCGAACGCCGGGACGGAGCCAGCGAAGGCGGGGAAAGAAAAGGGCGAACGCCGCTGATCGCTGCGTCCGGCTGCAACGCCGAGCTGGCTGCGCGAACGCCGGCCGCTCGCGGCAGTCCGTTCCTGGCCGGTCCTATCCGATCCGCGGGGGTCGCTTCGGCGCGGGCTTCTTTGCCGGCGGAGCGGGCAGCAGTCCTTCGCGAATTGCCTGTTTGCGGGCCAGTTTGCGCTTGCGCCGCACCGCATCGGCTCTTTCCCTGACCGCACGCTCCGACGGCTTCTCGTAGAACCTCCGTCGCTTCATGTCGCGGAACACGCCTTCGCGTTGCAGCTTCCTCTTCAGAATCCGTAGAGCCTGATCAACATCATTGTCGCGAACAAAGACTTGCACGAATTCATTCCTTTGGTTTGGCGGGCTGCGCTGATAGGCGGTCGATTGCAGCCGCGCATCGTGCGGCGCGCCGGCGTTTGCGCGTCAGCCCTGGGGATTGGTCGTCCATTGATGGCCGCAAGCAAGGCACACCCAACGGCGCCGCAACTGACGTCCATGATATTCCACGCTTGGCCGGTCAGCTCCGGCATCGCCGCGGCAGACAGGGCAGGGGCCGTCATCGACGAAGTTGTCGTTCTGCGGCATGAGTATCGCGCTGTCGCAGACGCGACTCGACGAAACGCGTGTCAGTTCAACGTTGGTCTGATTGAAATGAACCACCGTGCTCTCCTTGATGGAAGGCGGGAGCACGATTGTCTCTCAGCCGGCGGCGGCCTCGCCGATACCGCGGGTCTCCCAAAGATAGGGATGCCAACGGGGGATTGCCAGCAATTTCTGGACGGATCGGGGGCGCGCACACGCGCCTTCATGAGGGTCACACCACCCTCCCACACGAAAACAATTCTGCCCGTTGGCTTGTATTTATTTCCAGAACCTCTACCTTCGATGTGTTCGATTAGCCGCTGTGCCTTTTTGAATGTGCCCCGCAGGCTATTTCCCAAAGACATCGCTCAGTTGAATGAGTTCGCGTGATGGTCACGCGAAGAATGCTTTGGAGAAAGAAGCAATGCCGCAAGGTACGGTGAAGTGGTTCAACGGCCAAAAAGGCTTTGGCTTTATTCAGCCCCAGGACGGCGGAGCGGATGTGTTCGTGCATATCAGCGCCGTCGAGCGGGCCGGTCTCTCCGGTCTCGCGGAGGGTCAAAAGGTCTCTTTTGAACTCAAGACTGACAAGATGCGTGGCAAAGTGAGCGCGGAAAATCTGTCGCTCGCCTGAGCTGCTTGCGCCATTTCACTGATGTATTGAAATGGTGCCGCCCGCCCGTTCGATCCGTTGGATCGAGCGGGCTGTTGCGCGTCACACATCGTTCGCGCGTCACCGATAGGGTGGGAAGATGGTCCGCAAGAAAGCGTCTGAACCGTCTCCCGAAAGTCTCGCGCGGGCTGAACGGCAGCGCATCGCGTCCGAAGAGGGCGCCAAGGCGATGGCCGAGTTCAATCAGCGTGCCGTCGACGTCCGCAAGAACATGGAACGCCTTCGTGCCCTGCGCCTGGCCAAGGAGGCCGAGCAGGCCAAAACGCAGGCCGATCCTGAGGCCGCACTGAAAAAGAAACGCAAGAGGCGGATCGTCCGTTAGCGTTCCGCCTTATACAAACTGAGATGAAAGCCGCTGTGGGAGGAAAGCCGAGATGGTCAAGCACCCTGCACGCGGTGTCCAGGTCGTCGAGCCGGACACTTGGAACGAGAAGCGGATCGTCACCTTTGCGCTGGCGATCGGATCGGTTCGGCTAGTCTGCCAGCTCAAGACCGAATTCCGTACCCGCAATGAGGCGCTGAGCTACCTGCACAAACGCCGCACGATCTATGAGAAGATGGCGCGTGAACGGTTCGCGCGGGGTGAGGTCGAGGACGGGATTATCCATCTGACGATGGTGTGACCGATGGTGATGCTTGCGCGCGGCCATATGTGCGAGCTGCTCGCTGCGGTGCCGGGGCGTAAGCACCGCGCGGCGTGAGGGCAGTCGAGAGATTAGAGATTGAGGCGCTGGCCGCACCCTACACCCCGCTGTCGTCCCTGCGAAAGCAGGGACCCATAGGCGCCGCTATTAGTTATCGAAGCGCGATATGGCACCGGCATCGCGAACTCGCAGCCGCCGCGGCGTATGGGTCCCGGCGTTCGCCGGGACGACACTTGAGGCTGACGCGCCGATGATCTCCTACGCGTCGCCCTTCACCGGCAGCGGTATGCGCTCATAGGACGCAGGCAGGTTGACGGGCCGATACTCCGGTATCTCGGCGATCCGCATCAAGGCGCTCTCGTGGATGAATGCGCCATCGGGAATGAAGCGCGGCTCGCAATCGGGAATGTAGAAGCCGAAATGCGATTTGCGGGCCGGCCATTCCTTGTACTTGTCCTTCTTCGGAATGAATTCGAGCAGCCGCCAGGGCGGCGTCATCGAATTGTGCAGCTGCCCGCGAATCTCAGGCGCGACATAGGAGAACGGGCTGCCCTTGCGCTGCACGCCCCACGCGAGCTGGTTGACGGTGCGCGGGTTGACGCAAAGCCCCGCCTCGATCGCCTCGTCGATCATCCACAACAGCGGATATTTCGACAGCGCGGACTCTTTCTCCGGATAACCGCCGCCGACGTCGCAATGCACGCCGGCGAACCACACCTGCTTGGCATCCTGCGGGGTCGCATTGACGTCGTTGAAGCGCACCGGCTTGAAGGTCTGCGGCTCGTCCCACTTCTTCAGGCGGAACATGCAGCGCTGCTCGTCCATCGCGATCGCCTGCCGGAAGATCCTCACGCTCGGATTCTGGATCGTGAAGGCCAGCTCCTCGAGGCTCGGCCAGTAAAGGCGATCCGGACGCGGCACGATCACGCTCGCGACCGTATCCCATACGCCGATGAAATGGATCGAGGGAGCCCGCGTCGACAGGATGCGGGCAAATTGCGCGGCCTGGTCGTTGCGGCTTTCCGGAAGCGGACCGTCCTCGTCGGCAATCTCGGCGCGCAGCGTGACGCCGCGTCCGGCCTTCGGATTGTCGGAGGAATATTTCTTGTAGGCGATCAGGCCTGATCCTGCGAGATTGACCTGGTCCGGCGAGATCAGCCCGATCTTGTGAATTAATCCGGCCAGCACGCGTACGGTGTAGGCGCCGCGGGAAAAGCCGAACAGGAAGATCCGGTCGCCGTCTTGGTAATGGTGAACCAGGAAGGAGTAGGCTGCGATCACGTTGTCATCGAGCCCGTAACCCGTCGCCAGCCCCAGCACCATGTTGAAATTGGCCTTGATGCGGTTCCAGGTGTCTGGTTGCGATAGCGTGCCGACGCCGGGATCATAGAACACCGCCTGATGCGGCGTGGTCTTGTCGGTCTTGCGCAGGCAGCGGTAGAGCTTCAGCACGTTGGAGATGTTTTCGCTGATCTCGTTACCGGTGCCGTCGCAGCAGATGACGATATTCTTCATTGCGATTGCAACTCTCCCAGGCTCGACCTTGGCGAGTGTAGACCATCCTGTGACGCTTTGGGAGATAGGGTTTTGTGACACTTCTTCCAGCAGGCAGGAATTGCCGAACTGGGGCCGTTAGCGATTCACCTATGCTCGCGGAACTCTCGCGCTGTGAAAAGTACAAGAGCCGCTTTAATCAGATTGTTGCGCGCGGAAGCGGCGGATACTCCGCAGTAGCTAAGATCTTGGGAGACGCAGCGGTCACCAGTGCGGAGGGGTCGGTCTAGAAAATCGGCCAAGCTCCGACGTGAAAAAAAGAGCATATACCCGATAGGTCTAGAACCCGAAATTCGAACCAGAGCGACTGGGGCTATGGTTTCGCATCTAAATACGCAGTTGTGTATTTTTGCAGCAGCGAAGCCAATTCCTCTATAGGAAGTCCATTTTCGTCGTATTCTTCGCCGTGAAGCATCGTGTCACGCATCTTCTTTATTTTCTGAAACTGCTCAACATCTGCCCTTACGTCATCTTCAGATGAGTGAGCAAATAGTATAGAACTTACGCAATGGAATTTGTCGGATAACCGGTACTTGTCCTTCATGACATCTCGCACCCGAAAAAGAAACTTCCCTCTCAACACTGTCTGTGGGCCGTCGGCTAAGGGTGACATAAACTGCTGCTCATATCTCGAAAAGCATTTGGCTATTAAGATTTCTAGCGCCGACCATCCGAACAAGAAGGCTCGAAGTGGATCCCTCTCGTGTTCAGTCATTCGCGAAGAGAGGCGCTTGACAGCGCTCAAACTCTTGTCGACTTGAAGAGCGAGAAACCTCGACTGAATATCCGTCACACCTTCGGTTGAGAGGCTTTTAGATAGATAAACGCGGCCATTCATCGATACGGAAAAGCTGTAGACGTCGCGCCCACTAGGATGCCTGAAATACACTTGGTCTGCTACTTGAACGAAATTCGCTGGCGCTTTACCCTCAAGGCTAAGCGCCAATCTCATGCTCTCAAATTCGTCCGCGTGTTTTTGTTTGAGCGCTGCTTTGTCGACCCCATCGAGGGCTACAATAAATCTATCCGTTGTTGCTGATTTATCGATCGAAACGCGGGCTTCTCCATATCCTTCCGCAATCAACACTGGATTTGATCGGATAGTTTCTTGGCGCATCGAACGAATCTCATTCATGGACTTCGTCAGCGCCTCGTCGAAGTCCTTCCCGTCTCTGCAGAAGATGGTGTTTAGCGCAATAGCCGCGATTGACGAGCCAATATCGGCTTTCTCTAGATATGTATCGGGCGTATTCGTAAGTATAAATGAGCACCGATCGGATCGGTACAGTTCTCCTGCTTCGAAATGCGTCGGAAGGCTGATCCCGCCCCGGACGCTCCAAGCGGCGATACGCGTGTAAGGCATCACTATCGTAGACGTCATCGCATTTTCTCGCGTTTCGTCTCGTGGTTGTTAGTCTTGAATGTGCAGTTCTAAATTCGCGGGTCCAGCTGCTGGTAACGGATGTGTAGCCCATCCCAAACAAAAAAGCCGGGTCGCTCGACCCGGCCTTTATGTATTGCCCCGAGCGAGCGGCCTCGCTGGCCACAAAGCAGCGAGTGCCGTCCTCAGCTCGCTTTCTCAGCTCGCCTTGGCGGCGGGAGCCTCGGCGGCCTTCTTCTCGATCTGGCGCTTCAGCTCCAGCGCGCGCGGCGACAGCGCGGCCGCGTTGGCCTTGAGCAGATAGGCGTCGAGGCCGCCATTGTGATCGACGCTCTTGATCGCGTTGGTCGAGACGCGCAGGCGCACGTTGCGGCCGAGTGCATCCGAGATGAAGGTCACGTTGCACAGGTTCGGCAGGAAGCGCCGCTTGGTCTTGATGTTGGAGTGGCTCACCTTGTGGCCGACCTGGGGGCCCTTGGCCGTCAGTTCACAGCGCCGCGACATTGTTGCAAATCCTCTTCCATCCCCGCACCCATAGGCCGCATCAGGCGGGCGGCGCGGGGGTCCAAAACTCGTCCAGTTCTCTCTGGGAGACGCGGACGTATAGGGGGCATGGGCGAATACGTCAAGTTTTTGAAGGCCGCCTCTGCCGGCGCATGCGGGGGCGCCGGCTGACCTCCCGCCGCTTTGGGGCGAGCGGCGCTCGTCCGGTCCCGCAGGCGGCAGCGGGAACGGGGTGCAGGGCAGGCTGACCGGTTGCCCGGGCGCGCTTCTGACCCGAAAAGGCCTTGCCGGATCAAGGCCATAGCTATCCGCTCGCCATCATATAAACGGCGCAATCGGAGCGCCAGGATACTCCGGTGCCGCGACCGTCGGGCGACCTTCGGCGCCTTCGACCGGACCACGCGGCACCGCCGGCTGGCGATGACCGGGCCGGCTCGGCCCCAGCGGGCGCTTTCCGAGCCGAGCAAGGCTCAAAGCGCGGGAAAAGCCGCCATTGATGGACCAGTTGCGTTGTACCGCAGTTTTTTTGACTTAAGTAACAAGGCGATCGCGCAATTGCGCGCACAGGCGGTTTTGGCAGGATCGGCCCTTAGACGTGACTCATAGCATAGCCCACCCGAACGTCGCGCCCGCCTGTGGCCGCGCCCTTGGCTCCCGGTTTGCGCTTCGCGCAGCTGGGATGCTTGCGCTGACCGTGGCGCTGCTCACCGCGGTCCCGCGAGCCGATGCCCAGGGCCGGCTCGATGCCGAATATGAGGCGACACTCGCCGGCATTCCGATCGGCAAGGGCACCTGGGCCATCGAGATCGGCGACGACCAATACGGTGCGGCCGCGCAAGGCGGCACCGCGGGGCTCCTGAAGAGCTTTTCGCAAGGCTCGGGGCAGGGCTCCGCCCAGGGGCGTATCGTCAACGGCGCGCTGGTCGGCCAGAGCTACCAGGCCTCGACGACAGCCGGCAAGAAGTCCGAGCAGATCCACATCACGCTTGCCAACGGCAATGTGAAGGAGTTCGGCATCGATCCGACGCCGCCGGTGGATCCCGACCGGATCCCGGTGACCGAGGCGCATAAGCACGGCGTCTACGATCCGATGACGGCGTCGCTGTTGCGCGTTCCCGGCAATGGCGAGCTGCTCACCCCGGAAGCCTGCCACGCCGGCGCGCCGGTGTTCGATGGCCGCATGCGCTACGAGCTCAAGCTCGATTTCAAGCGCATGGAGAACGTGAAGGCCGATAAGGGCTATCGCGGGCCGGCCTTGGTCTGCGCCATCTATTTCACGCCTGTGGCCGGCTATATTCCGGACAGGCCCGTGATCAAGTATCTGGCGAACGCGCGCAACCTCGAGATCTATTTCGTGCCGATCGCCGGCACGCGCGTCCTGGTGCCGTTCAAGCTGGTGATCCCGACCCCGTTCGGAACCGGCGTGCTGCAGGCGACCAGCTTCGTGACGCAGGCGACTCCGCCGCACGTGGCGAAGACGCAGTAGGGCTGGCGAGCCCGCAGCCGCTGTTCGCTCTCCACATCTGGTTTCCGAGGTCGCGCTGACGCGCGCGGCCCCGGAATGACGAGGCAGGTCAGCGCATGAATCCGTTTGACTCCGGCTCGAATCTGATTCGACTTAGCGCCCGCGTCGCCTGCGCCGAATCCGTCGCAAAACGGTTGCTTGTGATCGTCCGTAAAACTTGATCTAGTGCACTCCCTGGCGTCAGGCGCGAGATGTTGCGTGAACGAAGCCGGAAAGACACAGGAGTCACCGATTCGGGCGTGATTCGTTCTCAAGGCGTTCCGAAGCTTAAGGCGCGGCACTATATGCGTTGCAAAGTGAGACAGATGAGCGAGGTCGCGACCTCCTGAAACAGCTTCAAAATGTGGTTCCATCGCGCGTCACGGCTCGCACGCGCCTCTCGCCGGCAAAGACTTAAATTAACGAATGGCTTTCTCGTCCTCTTCGGCTGCCTCGCCCTTCGAGCGCACGCCTGATCGTGCTGCCGGCTCCGGCGTCACCGCCGTGCTTGGTCCGACCAACACCGGCAAGACTCATCTTGCGATCGAGCGCATGCTCGCGCATTCCAGCGGCATCATCGGTTTGCCGCTGCGCCTGCTCGCGCGCGAGGTCTACAACAAGATCGTCGATCGCGTCGGCACCGAACTGGTGGCGCTGATCACCGGCGAAGAGAAGATCAAGCCGAAAAATCCGCGCTACTGGGTCTCGACCGTCGAGGCCATGCCGCGCGACCTCGACGTCTCGTTCCTCGCGGTCGACGAGGTCCAGATCGCCGCCGATCTCGAGCGCGGCCACGTCTTCACCGACCGCATTCTCAACCGCCGCGGTCGCGACGAGACGTTGTTGCTGGGCGCGGCGACGATGCGGCCGATCATCGAGCGGCTGTTGCCGGGCGCATCGCTGGTGACGCGACCGCGGCTGTCGCAGCTCGAATTCGCCGGCGACCGCAAGATCACGCGGCAGCCGCGGCGGACCGCGATCGTCGCCTTCTCGGCTGACGAGGTCTACGCGATCGCCGAACTGATCCGCCGGCAGCATGGCGGCGCGGCGGTGGTGCTGGGATCGTTATCTCCGCGCACGCGCAACGCGCAGGTGGCGATGTTCCAGAACGGCGATGTCGACTACCTGGTCGCCACCGACGCGATCGGCATGGGCCTCAATCTCGATGTGGATCACGTCGCCTTCGCCTCCGACCGCAAATATGATGGTTATCAGTTCCGGCGGCTGACCCCGGCGGAATTTGCCCAGATCGCAGGGAGAGCCGGGCGCGCCACGCGCAACGGCACCTTTGGCACCACCGGACGTTGTGCCCCGTTCGAGCCCGAGCTCGTCAATGCGCTGCAGAACCACACCTTCGATTCCGTGAAGATGCTGCAATGGCGCAATGCGCGGCTGGATTTCGCAAGCGTCAGCGCCCTGCAGGTGTCGCTGGCGCTGCCGCCTGCGCATGAGGCCCTGACCCGGGCGCCGATTGCCGAAGATTTGCGCGTGCTCGATCATGCCGCACGCGACGCCGAGGTACGCGATATGGCGCATGGTCCTGCCGCGGTCGAACGGCTATGGGAGGCCTGCCAGATCCCGGATTACCGGAAGCTGTCGCCGGCCGCGCATGCCGAGCTTGTGACCACGGTGTTCGGCTTCCTGATGCAGAAAGGGCGCATTCCGGATGCCTGGTATGCTGCGCAGGTCGATCAGGCTGATCGCATCGACGGCGATATCGACACGCTGTCCGGGCGGATTGCACAAATTCGCACCTGGACCTTCGTCGCCAACCGGCCGGATTGGCTGGCCGATCCCGATCATTGGCAGGGGATTACCCGCGACGTTGAAAATAAATTGTCAGACGCCCTGCATGAACGGCTCACGGAGCGTTTCGTTGATCGTCGTACCAGTGTATTGATGCGGCGCCTGCGGGAGAACAGTGTTTTGAATACGGAAATCGGCAAGACTGGCGAAGTGATCGTCGAAGGGCACGCGATCGGCCGGCTGGATGGATTCACCTTCGCGCCCGACGCCGCCGAGGCCGGCTCCGAGGCCAAGGCCCTGCAGGCCGCGGCCCAGAAAGCCCTGGCCGGCGAGATCGAGGCGCGTGCCGAAAAACTGTCCAACGCGCCGGACGAGCATTTCGTGCTCACCGCCGATGGCACCATCCGCTGGACCGGCGATGCGGTCGCCAAGCTCGTTGCGACCGAGGACGCCTTGCATCCGCGGCTGCGGATCATCGCCGACGAGCGGCTCACGGGGGCGGCGCGCGACAAGGTCCAGGCCCGGCTCGACCTGTGGCTGAAGACCCATATCGAAAAGCTGCTCGGGCCGCTGTTCGAACTGTCCAAGGCCGAGGACATCACCGGCATTGCGCGGGGCATCGCCTTCCAGCTGGTCGAGGCGCTCGGCGTGATCGAGCGGGCGAAGATCGCCAACGAGATGAAGGATCTCGATCAGCCCTCGCGCGCCACCTTGCGCAAATACGGCGTCCGCTTCGGCGCCTACCACATCTACGTCCCGGCGCTGCTCAAGCCCGCCGCGCGCGCGCTCGCGGCGCTGCTGTGGGCCGAGAAGCAGGGCAATGTCGACATGTCCGCGCTGACGGGCGCGCAGCATCTGGCGAGCTCGGGCCGCACCTCGTTTCCGGTCGACAAGACCCTGCCGCGGGATGCCTATCGCGTGCTCGGCTATCGCCAATGCGGCGAGCGCGCCGTGCGCGTCGACATCCTCGAACGCCTGGCCGACCTGATTCGCCCGGCGCTGGCCTGGCGTGAGAACGCTCCCGGCGAGAAGCCGGCCGGCGCGTTCGACGGCCGCGGCTTCGTCGTGACCCAGGCGATGACCTCGCTCACCGGCTCGGCCGGCGAGGATTTCGCGTCGATCCTGCGTGCGCTCGGCTACCGCATGGAGAAGCGTCCGCCGTTGCCGCCGAAGCCGGTGGAGGCGCCAGCCCAAGCCCAATCCCAAGACGCGGCCGCTGAAGCCGCAGTCGCTGAAGCCGCAGTCGCTGAAGACACGGCCGCTGAGGCCGCGCCGGCCGAGGCACCTGACGCCGTGCCCGCCGAGGCCTCGCTGGAGACCACGTCTGAGGCGGGCATTGAGACCCCCATTGAGACCCCTGCCGAAGCCCCGGTCGAGGCTGTGCCAACGGTGGCAGAAGCTGCGGTAACGCCGGTGGTCGAACAGGTCGCAGCCGTGCCGGAGACGGTCGAGACCATCGAAGAGGCGCCGCCGGTCGCAACCGCCGCGTCCTTGCCGACCATCGAATTCGCGCCGCGGCCTGCAGAAGAGCCGGCCCCGGCGTCGGAGCCGCCCGTGGCGGAGGCCGTCGCCGTCGCACCGGAGCCCGCGGATGCGGCCCAGGCCGAGCTGCCCGAGGCCGTGCCGGCTGAAACGGAAGCTGCGAGCACGGAAGCCGCCAGCGCAGAGGCAGATATTGTGGCGGCGGCTGCGTCCGCTGCCGCTGAGCCGCAGCTGGTCGAGGTCTGGCGTCCTGGCGGCCGCTCCGAGGAGCGCCGCCCGCGGCACGAACATCAGCGCCATCGGCATCATCGCCCGCATCAGGACCGCCCCCAGCAGGCTGCCGGCGAGCAAGGCGCGGGTGCGGCGACCCCGGCCGAGGGCGAGCCACGGGGTGAGCGTCACCGCCATGGCGGCCATGGGCAAGGTCACGGCCGCCGCGATCGGGTGAAGGAGTTCGGCAAGGACTTTCGCAAGGGCCCGCCGCGCGAGGGGGCAGGAGCTCAACAGCCGCAGGGCGAAGGCGCCCAGGCGCGCGAGGACCGCGGTCCGCGCCGCGATCAAGAGGCCAAGGGCCGGGATCGCGACCGCAAGGGCGGCAAGTTCGGCGGCGACCGCGAGGGACGGGGCGGCCGTGAGGGCCGCGACTTCGGCAAGGGCGGTCGCGACAAGCGTGACAGTGGCCCGGCGCTGCGACCTTACGCCTCGAGCTCCGGCTCGCGCGATCGCGACCGGCCGATCGATCCGAACTCGCCCTTTGCCAAGCTCGCCGCGCTGAAAGAGCAGCTCACGGCGAACAATCGGAAGGATTGACGCGTACCGTTCCCGGCGCGCTCGCGAGGAGGACAACGCCGACGTCGGAAACTCCGTCACAGCGCCAGCGGCTCGACAAATGGTTGTGGCATGCGCGCGTGGTGAAGGCCCGCTCGAGCGCGGCGGCGCTGGTGATATCCGGCCACGTCCGCGTCAACGGCGTTCGCGAGACCTCGCCAGGGCACGGCGTCAAGCCGGGCGACGTACTTACCATCGCGCTCGACCGCAGCGTCCGCGTGTTGAAGGTGGTGGCCTTTGCCGAGCGGCGTGGCGACGCGGCGTCCGCGCGCGTGCTCTATGTCGATCTGGAAGGTAGCTCGTGAGGCCGATATGGCCGGCGACCTGCATACCGGAGATCGGACCCGAGGTCAGAGCTCCGCTCGCACAGCAGTCAGGTTGACCGGACGATAGGCGCTATTCAGTTCTTCGTCCCGTTCACTTGCGGCACATCACGTCCTGCGCTAGTGCAGGCCAGCCGATTTTTAGACCGTTCCGGAGCGTTGGATGACTTACGTCGTCACTGAAGCCTGCATCAAATGCAAGTATACCGATTGCGTTGAGGTCTGCCCGGTAGACTGCTTCTACGAGGGCGAGAACATGCTGGTCATTCATCCCGACGAATGCATCGATTGCGGCGTCTGCGAACCCGAATGCCCGGCTGACGCCATCAAGCCGGACACCGAGCCGGGGCTGGAAAAGTGGCTGGAGGTGAACGCCGAATATGCCAAGGCGTGGCCCAACATCACCCAGAAAAAGGACCCGCCCGCCGACGCCAAGGAGCACGATGGCGAGGACGGCAAGTTCGAAAAATATTTTTCGTCGAACCCGGGGGCTGGGGATTAGCCCCGCCTGCTCTTGACCGTGGATGTCGCAGCTGGCACCCGTTGCGGGGCGGGTGAATGGTTACGAAATCATTACGCGGAAACAACGATGTAACACAGGATCGCGACGGCCGAACGGTGCAATTGTCTGGGCCGGGCGCCTCGCCACTTAACCCTAACCACGTGGAACCGTCACAATACCGCCATCCCCACCTCTAAATCATTGATATTTGCGGGAAATGTGCTATATATGGCACATTCTCAAGCCGAACCCGGCCATGCGTATTCTTGGCCGCCCTTTTAGGTTCCCGCAACATCAAACAGGGGCGTGGCAGTTCCGCGCGCAGGCTGTGTCACAGAAAACGCGTAAAAAGAGTGCTTCCAAGAGTACCAAAAAGCCCGCCGCGGCCAGCCGCAGCGTTCCCAAAGGCCGTGTTCGGGCTCCTGCAAGGGAAGTTCGGGCTGCCGCAAAGGCTTCGGCTGCCAAATCCTCGAAGAACAAAAGAAGCGCAATGCCTGACAAGACTGCCAAGACTGCCGCGAAAGCTACTGCTGCCAAGGCCTCTTCCGTAAATACCGCTGCCGTGAAGACGTCTGCCGCGAAAGTTGCTGCCAAGCCTGCTGCTGCTCCGAAGCCCGCTGCTGCCCCTAAGGCCGCCGCTGCGCCTGCCCCGGCAAAGACCGCGGCAGTCAAGCCGGCCGCTGCGCCTGCGGCCCCTGCTGCGGCGCCGCGCGTCGAGGAGAAGAAGCTGCCGACCCAGCGCCAGGGCTTCAAGACCAACGAATTCGTGGTCTATCCAGCGCATGGCGTCGGCCAGATCCTGGCGATCGAGGAGCAGGAAATTGCGGGCGCCAAGCTCGAACTCTTCGTCATCAATTTCATCAAGGACAAGATGACCCTGCGCGTTCCGACCGCCAAGGTCGCCAATGTCGGCATGCGCAAGCTGTCGGATCCGGCGCTGGTCAAGAGGGCGCTGGAGACCTTGAAGGGCCGCGCGCGCGTCAAGCGCACGATGTGGTCGCGCCGCGCCCAGGAGTATGAAGCGAAGATCAATTCCGGCGACATCGTCGCGATCGCCGAAGTCGTTCGCGATCTCTATCGTTCGGAGTCGCAGCCCGAGCAGTCCTACAGCGAACGCCAGCTCTATGAAGCGGCGCTCGACCGGCTGTCGCGCGAGATCGCGGTGGTGCAGCATTCGACCGAGACCGAAGCGGTCAAGGAGATCGAGGGCCAGCTCGCCAAGAGCCCGCGCCGCGGCGCCAAGACCGAGGCCGATGCGGCTGCCGAGGGCGAGGCCGACGCCGAGGGCGATATCGATGATATCGACGGCGATGACACTGCGGTCGCCGACGAGGCGGCGTAACGCTCATTCGTTCGTTTGAATACGAAAGCCCGGCCCCAGCGGCCGGGCTTTTTGTTTGGGAATGCGCTCAACTGGTGTGGGCAATAGCCGGCCCACCAAAGCACACCCGACATAGTGCAGGCCCGGAAGTCGGCGCAGAACTCTTGCGTGTCCGCTATTCCGATGCCGTAGGCAGGTTGGCGAAGCCACAGCACGTCCGCCACGCTAACAGCGATCAAGGACTAGGGCGATTGGCGTTTGGCCGCCTTTACCGCGAGCTGGCTACGAATTTTTCCGGTGACCTCGCGTCCGGTGGCCCGTTTCCATCGTCGGAGTTCGTCAGCGGTCAAGAGAGTCTTTACGATCTGCATGTTGAGCGAACCGCCGAGCTCCTCGATCGCAGCTTCCGCTTGGGCGAGCCATTCCTCATAGGTGTCATCGAGGTCGGGGCAAAGGCGCCTGAGATCAGCCCATTCCTCCGGCCGGTACCATGCCATGGCAATGACGGGAGTGTCTGGTTGCTCCATTGGCCTTGTCCTTCGCGTCACTCCATCACGATCTTCACGCGGTCGCGCACCTTGACCTGGGTATGGGCATCGAGCCCGTTGAGCACACGGAAACGCTCGACCGGATGGTCGAGACCGGCCATGCGGTGCGCCGCCAGCGACTCCACGGTGTCGCCCGGCTGCACCGTGATGACCTTGATGCGCAACGGCCGTGCCGACTGGATCTCATCCAGGCTCAGCCGGCGGAACGAGTTGACGGTCTCGCGCGCGTTGCGCTCGCTCTCCGTGGTCTTCTGGCGCATGGCGAAGATGAAGCGATAGACGTCGCTTCCCACGCGTAGCGCGTAGACCTTGAACTGCCAGGGATCGCCGCTCGCCGTGGTCGAAGCCGCCGGGAAACCGTTGATCGTGAGCTCCTCGGTGGAGGACTTGTCGACATTCTCCATCCAGCCCGAGTTCAGATAGTCCCCCAGCGTCTGCTCGGCCGGCACCCGGACCACGTCGAAGCGCATCGCCTGGGCGCCGCCTTCGCGCACGCCAATCACCGCCTGCGCGGTGTTGTCGAGCGTGAAGTTCTCCGGGGCCTGGAAGGTGAAGCCGAGCTTCGGGTGCAGGAAGCGCCGTCCGCGCACGAAGCCCTCGCTCGGGTCTTCGCCATAGACGATGTTGTCGATCGCCGACAGATAGGTCTCGCGGTCGTGCTCCTTGGGCTCGGCGGAGGCATATTGCTTGGCAGCGGCCGCCGCGTTCTGCACCCGCTCCGGCGTGGCCGGATGCGAGGACAGGAAGTCCTGGGCCCGCGGATCAAGCCCGGCCTTTCCCGCCTTCAGCTCCGCATTGCGCTCCATCGAGTTGAGAAACCGCGCCGCGCCGTAGGGATCGAAATGCGCCTTCGCCGAAATCCCGACGCCGATACCGTCGGCCTCGAACTCCTGGGCACGCGAGAAGCTCGCCATCGTCAGCTTGGTCTTGGCCAATGCAAGCGCAGTCAGATCCGGGTCGTCGGAGCCCACCCGCGCCACCACAGCGACCTGGCGCGCCTGATCCTCGCGGATCGCCGCGTGCCGGGCCAGCACATGCGCCATCTCGTGGCTGAGCACCGAGGAGAGCTCCGAGGTGTCATTGGCAAGCGCGATCAGGCCGCGCGTCACGTAGAGCTGGCCCGTCGGCAAGGCGAAGGCGTTGACGGCGCCCGAGTTGAGAATCGTCACCTTGTAGCCCTGGTCCGGGCGATCGGACGCGGCCACCAGCCGGTCGACGATCTTGCCGATCAGCGCTTCGAGCTGCGGGTCGTCGTATGCACCGCCGTAGGTTGCAAGTATCCTTTCGTGCTCGCGATCGCTTGCGGGCGTGGCCTGGACTATGGCCGGCTTCGGTCGCGGCGTGGGTGTCGGCGCTGTCGCTTGCTGCAGCTTGCCCATGTCGCTGCAGCCGGCAAGGGCGAAGCCGAGACACAGCAAAGCGGACGCGACCCGAAGGCCACCGCTCATCGCTGTTCCGTGCCGTTTCGCAAACCCGTTCACCTGGCTACTCGCGTACCTTACGTCAGTTGCTGCTCAAGATTTCGATTTGGGCCACCTTGGCCACATCGATTCGCGGCCCCGAATTCGATCCGGGACGCGCCTCCACCCAGCCACGCACCCGAATCCGTCGTTGTTCCAATGATTTCATGGTGAGCCCGGCCGCTTCGAAGGCCGGCAGCACACGCCTTGAAATAGTCACAGCGAAGCCCCGTGTCCAGTTACGTGCGAAGTTGAGATAGGTTGTTGTGCCCGCCTGTCGTACGGACAACACCTTCCCTTCGACAACAGTAAATCGCCCAATCCCAGTCAAAATATCGGCTGGACTTTCTGCGCTTTTTATGACCGTCGTGCTCGACCAGATTCCACGACGGGCGGAACGCGCCTCGGATTCTGCCGCAGCGAGAGTCGCCGCGCAATCCTTGTCGGTGACGTCGGCGGCCAGGAGTGCTTCACCCCGCGCGAGAAGCTCGTGCTGCACCAGCACATCGGAATCCGCAAAGAACACGAAGGCGCTTTGTCGCCCGTAGCGGTCGGGCGCGTCATCGGTCCCGCGCAAGACGACGTCACGGCCACGCACCAGCTCAGCCAATGCATTGGCTGGTGTGGTCCCACCATCCACGCTCGCAGGCTCGATGCCGACCAACCTGATCTCGCGACCGTCGGCGAGACGGAAGCTGCGACCGTCCACGACCTCGGTCGCGCGGCCGTCACCCTGTTCTGCGAACGCGCAAGGCGCTGCACCAACTGCCGTCGGCGCAGCGACAGCGAGAATGGTTGTAATAAGTATATCTAACACGCGTTGCGTGCTCGGCATGTCTGCAGCCGCCAAGAGATTCGAATGCAATCATCATCACACACTTCATCCATTCCATCGAACGGAAAAACGGCACGACACGGTGATTTGCGCGCGCTTCGGCGCTGCCCTTGCTGCTCGGCAGGCGCTGCGGCATGATGCGACCAAACAATAAGGACCGCTGCAATGACGGCGGCTCCATCAGGGAGGTCATTTCAATGACGCGCATATTGTCCCGCGCAACGTTGTCCGGCGCGTTGGTGCCACTGGTTGCGCTCGCAGCCATCCTGACGCTGACATCGGGCGGCGCGGTGGCGCAGAGCCAGCCACCGCTGAAGATCGGCGGCATCCTCGACATGTCGAGCCTCTATGCCGACATCACCGGGCCCGGCTCCGAGACCGCAGCCAAGATGGCGGTGGAGGATTTTGGCGGCGAGGTGCTGGGGCGCAAGATCGAGGTGCTTGCGGCCGACCATCTCAACAAGGCCGACCTTGCCGCCAACATTGCCCGTGACATGATCGACAATCAGGGCGTCGAGATGATCTACGACGTCGCGGCGTCGGCCACCGCGCTCGCGGCCGGCGAGATCGCCAAGGCCCGCAACAAGATCATCATCTTCAACGGTCCGGGCTCGGTGCGCCTCTCCAACGAGGCCTGCGGTCCCTACACGGTTCACTACGTGTTCGACACCTACGCGCAGGCCAACACGACCGGGCTTGCCGCGGTGAGGTCGGGCCTCGACACCTGGTTCTTCCTCACGGCTGACTATGCCTTCGGCCAGGACCTGGAGAAGGACACGACCAATGTGGTCGTGAAGTCCGGCGGCAAGGTGCTCGGCAGCGTGCGCCATCCGCTCAATACGTCGGATTTCTCCTCCTTCCTGCTGCAGGCGCAGGCCTCCAAGGCCAAGGTGATCGGGCTCGCGAACGCTGGCGGCGACACCATCAATGCGATCAAACAGGCGGCCGAATTCGGCCTCACCAAGAGCGGCCAGAGGCTGTCGCCACTGCTCGCTTTCGTCTCCGACATCGACAGCGTCGGGCTCGAGACCGCGCAGGGGCTGTTGCTAGCGGAGGCGTTCTATTGGGACCTCAATGACGAGACCCGCGCCTTCACCAAGCGATTCATGGCGCGCACCAAGCGCGTGCCGACCTCGGCGCAGGCCGGCGTGTACTCCTCAGTAACGCATTATTTGAATGCGGTGAAGACCGCCGGCACCACTGATCCCGACGCCGTCATGAAGGTGATGAGGGCGACCCCGATCAACGACATGTTCGCCAAGAATGGTCGGATCCGCGAGGACGGCCGCATGGTGCACGACATGTATCTGTTCGAGGTCAAGAAGCCGTCCGAATCGAAGGGACGCTCCGACGACTACAAGCTGCTCGCGACCGTGCCGGGCAACGAGGCATTCCAGCCGCTTGAGATGTCACGTTGCCCGCTGGTGAAGCATTAAGCACAGTCGTTCCGGGGCGATGCGAAGCATCGAACCCGGAACCTCGATCTGAGTCCGTCATCTCGAGATTCCGGGTTCGACGCTAACGCGTCGCCCCGGAATGACGAAAAAGGCGCAGTCCGCAAGACAAGGCTTCTCCCATGATCACCAACGACACCGTCCTGCAGCACCTCGAATCCGGCCTGCTCACGATCACGATGAACCGTCCCGAGCGGCGCAATGCGCTGAACACGGCGATGACGACTGGGCTCGTTGCAGCAGCACGCCGCGCCGTCGATGACCCCGAGGTTCGTGCGGTGCTGATCAAGGGCGCGGGCGGCACCTTCTGCGTCGGCGGCGACGTCAAGGCGATGGCCGAAGGCAAGATGCCCCCGCCCTTCGAGACCAAGGTCGCGACGCTGCGTGACCGGATGGAGGTGTCGCGGCTGCTGCACCAGGTGCCGAAGCCGGTGGTGGCGCAGATCGATGGCGCCGCCGCAGGCGCCGGACTGTCGATCGCGCTCGCCTGCGATCTCCGTGTCGCCGGCGAATCCGCCAAGATCACCACCGCCTTTGCCAAGGTCGGATTGTCGGGCGATTTCGGCGGCACCTATTTTTTGACCCAGCTGCTCGGCAGCGCCAAGGCGCGCGAGTTGTATCTGACCTCGCCGCTGCTGAGCGCGCAGGAAGCTTACGCACTCGGGATGGTGACGAAGGTGGTGCCGGACGCAGAGGTCGAGGCCGCCGCACGTGAGCTCGCGATGTCTTTGGCGCACGGGCCGACCGTGACGCTCGGCTACATCAAGCGCAACATCAACAATGCCGAGGCGCTGTCGCTCGAGGCCTGCTTCGATGCGGAGGCGATGCATCATTCCCGCTGCAGCGAGACCGCCGATCACATGGAGGCGGCAAAGGCCTTTGTCGAAAAGCGCGCGCCGGTGTTTCAGGGGACGTAGTTGACCTGGCGCCCATGCTTCGAGACGCGTCGCTTGCGCATGCTCCTCGGGATGAGGTCTTGTGTCCGCGGATGCGCTTGAGGTCCATGCCGTTGGTGAAGGAGTTGATCATGAGCGGCCATCTGCATCTCCGCCAGATCTGCCTGGTCGCGCCGCAGCTCGAGCCTGTGGTCTCCGACATCGCTGCGATCATGGGGCTCGAAGTCTGCTATCGCGATCCGCATGTCGACAAATACGGCCTGGAGAATGCGCTGCTGCCGGTCGATACGATCCTGCTGGAGGTGGTGGCACCGACCCGTGAAGGTACGGCGGCGGGGCGCTTCCTGGAGAAGACCGACGGCCGTGGTGGCTACATGGCGATTTTCGCTTGCGACGATCCGGATGCGCGCGGGGCGCGCGCCAATGCCCTCGGCGTGCGCACGGCGAATGTGATCGATCATCCGCCCTATCACGGCGTGCAGCTGCATCCGCGCGACTGCCGCGCCGCTTTCATCGAGCTCAACCACACCACGGGCAGCGACGACGTCCTTGGCCCTTATCCGCCGGCAGGGCCGGATTGGCAGCGGGCGATCCGCAAGGACGTGACGCAGGCGTTGACTGAGATTGAGCTGCAGAGCCCCGATCCGGCGGAGCTGGCCGCGCATTGGGGCAAGATCCTCGAGATCGCGCCGACGATCGATGCCGATCAGGCGCCGATTCTGGAATTGCCCAATTGCCGCATCCGCTTCGTGGCCGGTGTGGCTGAGATCATGAGCGGGCTGACGTTTCGCGTCACCGATGTCGCGCAGGTCTGCGTGTCAGCGCGCGCCCGCGGCTACGCGGTCTCAGGAGGCAGCTTCCTGATCGCTGGGGTCGCATTCGCGCTCACGACGTGAGCCGCTGATCAGTTACTCGTAATGCCCGGCGGCGATGGCGCCCCAAGCAATCATCGTCCCTTGAAATTCGCAGGCCGGCGTTCCTCGGTCGCCTTGACACCTTCCTTGAAATCCTCGGTGGCGCGCAGCCGGCTCTGTTCGGCGAGCTCGTGATTGGTTGCGGCCATCACGCGGTCGGCGAGGCCTGCGCGCAGGGTGGCGCGGGTCGAGAGCAGGCCGAGCGGCGCGCATTCGGCGATCTCTGCTGCGAGCCTCATTGCGGTGGGTCGCACCTCGTTTTGCGGCACGCATTCATTGGCGAGACCCCAGCGATACGCCTGCTCGCCGGTGACGCGTCGGCTGGTGTAGAACATCAATTCCGCATTGTTCTTGCCGATCAGCTCCGGCAACGTCACGGTGAGCCCGAAACCAGGATGAAAGCCGAGCTTGGTGAAGTTGGCCGAAAACCGCGCTTCGGGACAGGTGATGCGAAAATCCGCCGCCACCGCGAGCCCGAGGCCGCCGCCGATTGCAGCGCCGTGCACGGCGGCGACGGTCGGCTTCTTGCAGCGGAAGATGCGCACCGCCTGAATGTAGAGATGGTTGATCGGACCCAGGCTGTCAGCCGGGTCGCCTCTGCTGTCGCCGGCCTCCTGCGCCTGCCGCGCCGGATCGTTGAAATTGGCGCCGGCGCAGAATGCCTTGCCCTGGGCTGCCAGCACCGAGGCGCGGATCTCGATGTCGCGATCGAATGCCTCGAGCGCATCCGCGATCTGGTTGATCAGCGAAATGTCGAAGAAGTTGAGCGGCGGCCGCCTGATCTCGATCAGGCCGACATGGCCGTGGATCTCGACGCCGATGTCAGTGAAGTGGGTCATGTCTGTGGTCTCCTGATAGGTCACGGTCGCGCCACTTGCGCCGTTACCCTCTCCCCTTGTGGGAGAGGGTGGATCGCCGACGCGGAACGCGGCGGCGAGACGGGTGAGGGGTTCTCTCGATTGTCATCCGTGCGGATGGAAACCCCTCACCCGCCTTCGATGCTTCGCATCTCCGGCACCCTCTCCCACAAGGGGAGAGGGTGGACTGAGTACGCCGCCTGAGCGCTGGCTCGCAACTCGCGAGCTCTTCGCCGGTACTCGAACAATCGTAAGCACGGTGTCGTTCACTCACCGTAAGCCCAGGCCGCGTGCGATGATGCCGCGGAGCACCTCCGTGGTGCCGCCCTGGATCGTCAGCTTCGGCGCGGTGCGGATCGCGAACGACAATTGAGCTTCCAGCGTCTCGCGATTTCCTGCGTCCTCATCGACGAATGCCGCGAGCTCGCGCACCCGGTGCGGCAATTGCTGCTCCCACACCGTGCCGATGTCCTTGACGATCGAGGCCTCCACCACCGGCTCCTTGCCGGCCTGCAGCATGCCGGCGACCGAGACCGACATCCGCCGCATCGTATGCAGCTGCGCGACCAGGCGGCCGATGCCTTCGGCGCTGCGGGTGTCCGGATCGTTGCCGACGGCGCGCACGAGTTCGGTCAACACGTAGTAGGTTTCCAGGAAGCGCTCGGGGCCGGAGCGCTCATAGGCGAGCTCCGACGTCGCCTGTTTCCAGGCGCCGTCGATTTCGCCGAGCTGGTGATCGTCGGGCACGAAGGCATCGGTGAAGACGACCTCGTTGAACTCCTTCTGGCCCGTGATCTGCGGAATCGGATTCACCTTGATTCCCGGCATCTTCATGTCGACCAAGAACTGCGTCAGGCCGTGACGACGGTTCTCCTTGGTTGGCGCCGAGGTACGGAAGATCGCGATCATGTAGTCGGCCATGTGCGCCGATGTGGTCCAGATCTTGGAGCCGTTGATCAGCCAGCCGCCATCGGTCTTGGTTGCGCGCGTCTTGGCCGCGAACAAATCGGAGCCGGAGTTCGGCTCGCTCATTCCGATCGCAAAGCATAGTTCGCCGCGGCAGATGCGCGGCAGGATATCCTGCTTGATGTGCTCGGGTGCGTAGCGCAGCAGGATCGGCCCGCTCTGGCGGTCGGCGACGAAGAAGCGCCGCGTCGGCGCGTTGGCGACGCGCATCTCCTCGGTTACGACATAACGTTCCAGGAACGAGCGCTCGTGGCCGCCATACCGTTTCGGCCAGGTCATGCCGATCCAGCCGCGCGCACCGACCCTGCGGGAGAACTCGCGCGCATCGGCATCCTCGCGCAGCGGCTTGAACGGGTTGAACCTGCCGGCGGCGATCTCCTCCGCAAGGAAGGCGCGCACCTCCTTGCGCAGTTCTTCGCACTCGGGTGGCAAACGGATCGGATCGAAACGGAGCGCGGTCATGAGCAATTCCTCTCTCGTTTCGAGTGATCAGCGCGAGGCGACCAGTGGCCAGAGTTCATCGGCGCCGCGTGCAGCGATGCGCTTGCCGAGCTCGACCGCCCAGAAACTTTCCGAACCGAAATCGTCACGCCAGGCGAGTGCGCGCAGTGAATGACGGTGCAGGATATGCTCGGTGGTGAAGCCGATCGCGCCATGCACCTGGTGCGCAATGGCCGCGCCCTTTTCGGCGGCTTCGCCGCAGCGGATCTTGGCCGAGGTCGCTTCGAGGAAGACCGCGTCGTCGAATGCGGTGGCGTTGGCCAGGGCGTCGGCGGCCGACGTTGCCGCTGCCAGGGCCGCCGCGGATTCGCCGGCGAGCTTTGCGAGATTGTGCTGCACGGCCTGAAATTTCGCGATCGGCTTCTCGAAGGCGATGCGATCGCTGGCATATTTGACGGTAATCGCGAGCAGGGAGTCCAACGCGCCCGCAATCTGGAGGCTGCGCACGACGCCGCCCATGAGCATCAGCGAGGTCTGGTCGAAGCCGACCGGTACGGCAGCGATGCGGGCCGGCTCGACCCTGTCGAAAACGACGCTGTCGCTGCCATCGAAGGCGAGGTTGAGGCCGGTATCGATCCGCGGCCTGTCCGTCGGGACCAGCGCGACCGATAGGCCGGACGTGCCGCTTACGAGCACCGCGATATGCCGGGACGCCTTTGCAAACGGCACGCCGCGGGCTCGGCCGGACAAGGTGCCATCAGCATGCAAGGTGATCGCGTCTTGCGGGCGCACCGGCGCGACCGTCATCTCGCCCTCGGGCGGCGCGATCCCGGCTTGCGCAAGCAGCCAGCCGGCGAGCATCGTCTCGGCGAGCGGCACGGACAACGCAAAGCGCCCGGCCGCGGCGAGGACGCCAAAACCGTCAGCAGCGTCGACGCCGGCGCCGCCGAGATGTTCAGGTACCAGCGCAAGTGGCAGGCCGGCATCGCTCAGCGCCTCCCAGAGCGGCGCCTGCCAGCGGTCGTCCTTGTCGTGATTGATGGTTTGCGGGTCCGCGAGATCGGAGAAGATCTTCTCGGCCGTCGCGACGACGATATTCTCTGCCTGGTGATCACCTTCCGCCACAGCGTTCCTCGCCCTTTGCAGCGCGCAGGCGGCGCCGCTTGTTTAGCGCCATGATGGGGAAAACCCCGCGTCCTGACAAGCATCGCGGCCAGCAGGGCGATGTCCGGTAATGGCATGGGCAAAAGCTATTTCCGCAGGGCGGAGATCATCTGAATTTGCAGCCCCGAAGAAGTTGGCTAAGAAGGACCTGAGATCAACAAGGGAGGATGCGGCATGGCGCAGGATGGTCTGTGCGCGATCGTGACGGGCTCGGCGTCTGGACTGGGAGCCGCCACCGCGCTGCTTCTGGCCAAGGCCGGCGCTCGCATCGCCATCAACTACTCCAACAGCAAGAGCGAGGCGGAAGCAACGGCGGAGCTCTGCCGCAAGCAGGGCGCCGAGGTCGTGGTGGTGCAGGGCGATGTCTCGCGCGACGAGGATTGCAAAAAGATTGTCGCCGCGGCCACGCCCTGGGGCAGGCTGGATGCGCTGGTCAACAATGCGGGCACCACCAAGCATGTGCCGCATGATCAGCTCGACGGCCTCTCGGCTGAGGACTTCCAGCGCATCTATGCGGTCAACACGATCGGCCCGTATCAGATGGTGCGCGCCGCGCGCTCATTGCTGGAGGCATCCGCGAAAGCATCGGGGCGCCCCGCTGCGGTGGTCAATGTCTCCTCGGTCGCCGGCATCAGCGGCATCGGCTCGTCGATCGCCTATGCGGCGAGCAAGGGCGCGCTCAACACCATGACTCTGTCGCTGTCCCGCGCGCTTGCGCCTGCAATCCGCGTCAATACCGTCTGCCCCGGCTATATCGACACGCCCTGGTTCACCAAGGGCCGTGGCGAAGCGCAGGCGAAACAGGTGCGCGACACCGTGGTGGCGCGGGTGCCGCTCAAGGTCGCATCAACGGCGGAGGACATCGCGCAGCTGGTTGCGTTCCTGGCGAGCCCCGCCTCCGGCCACATGACCGGCGAGGTCGTGCGCATGGATGCAGGCATGCATCTGATCAGTTAGTTAGGCTGTCATTCCGGGGCGATGCGTCGCGACAAGGTAGCTGGGCTTTTTTGTCCGGAGCATCGACCCGGAATCTCGAGGTTCCGGGCTCAGCGCTGCGCGCTGCCCGGGAATGACGGCAAGAACGTCAGCGGTTGAAATCCCGGATCATCCCGCTTGCGACCAGTCTGTTCCAGATGAACAGGACGACCACGGCGCCGATCGTCGCGGTGATGAAGCCGGCGCCCTGATCGGGACCATAATGCCCGATCGCCTGTCCGATGGCGGTGGCGAGGAACGCGCCGAGAATGCCGAGCACGGTGGTCAGGATGAAGCCAGATGGGTTGTTCGGGCCGGGCGATAGAAATCGCGCGATCATCCCGGCGATGAACCCGACGATGATGACATATATCATGGACCCGCGTCCTCCCTGAACAGGTTCACTCGATCTCGCTAGATCCGCCCTGACACCTCGTTTTCGGTCGGCAGCCGCCCCTCCGGCGTGAGATGATCGACCACCTTCGGCAGATATTGGCTGAGCCCGTTGAGCAGATCGTCGCGCGACATGCCGCTTTGCGTCGTGAGCTGGTCGAGTTGATCGGCTCCCAACGCATTGGCGAGATCGTTCGGCGAGATCGCCTGGTTCGGCCCCTTGCCGACCCAGCTGTTGGCCGCATCGCCCTGTCCGCTCTGCTGGAGCTGTTTCATGAGATCGCCGAGCCCGCCGGACAGGACATTGCCGGCCGCACCGCCTGCGAGCAGGCCGCCGAGGCCGCCGGCCAAAATACTGCCGAGGCCTCCCCCGGACGGGGTGCCGCTCGGCGCCGGGGCGGGGGTCTGCGGCGGCGTCGGAGCTGGCGCGGCGTTCGGCTGCGCTCCTGGCGAAAAATGCCTCACCGCTTTCCAGGCGAGCAGCCCAAGGATCGCCATTGTCAGCGGCGACATGCCGCCGTTCCTTTCCGTGCTCGGATGCGACGGCCCGTTCGGCCCGTTCTGCATGCCATTGAGGATGTCGAGCAAGCCCATATCATGCCTCCCTACGTGCCCCGACAATAAGCGTAGTGATCGGTGATGACGGTTACAAGTCACCCCGCCGAGCATTGTTGAACCCTGTGCGAGCCTCGGCCGGGCGCCCTTGCGTCGCATTGGCCGTCGGTCCCGAAAACGCGGCTGTCCTTGAAAACGCCCGGCTGGGGGGCTCAACTCATACAGACGGCGCCTGACGACGACGTGGCGCGCGGGAGGAGATGAGGATGCGCATTGTCAGGGCTTTAGCCGGCTCCGCTGTGGCCGCGATCGCGGCCTGCAGCATGATGACGTCTGCCGATGCGGCGCCCCCGACAGTGGTGCCATCTCCGGGCTATGATGCGCGGCTGCAGGAGCAAAGGGCGGCGCAGCACGCCGGATCGCCCGATGTGACGGTCGCGCCCGTTCCGCACCGTCACCACCTGCGCGCTCATCGCCATCACAAGCCCGATCGCGGTGCCGAGTAAGATTGGCGCCCGCATGCGCTCCGCGGGTTCGGTTCAGCCCTACTTCTCAGCCCGTTTGGCCTTGGATCCCTGAGCGGGCGGGGGGCTTTGTCCTGTGAGAAACTTCTTCAGGTCACTCAACTTGTCCGACAGCAGCTGGAAGCTGCAGGACAGGGAGTCCTTGCCGGGTTCCTTGACACAGGGCGCCGCCTTGCCACCCATGCGCGCGTCGGCGGTTGCCGGCGGTTTGCTCGGCCTCTGCATCGGAAGCGGCACCCGCTTGGGGTCGACCCCGGCCCGCATCGGCTCGATCGCGGCATGCTCCGGTTCGATTGCCGCCCGCGCCGGGAGATCGCGCAGCGACGCCTGCTGCAAATCCTGCGGCCGCGACCGCGCCATCACAGCCGTGGCGACATTGTCGTGCCGGTGGTTTTCCAGATAGAGCGAATATTGCTGGTCGATATATTTCTGCTCTTCCGGCGTCGGATTGGGACCGGCAATATCGAAGGCGCGGTCCTGCATGAAATCATAATATGTGTAGCCGCCTCCCGGCTTGCGGCGGCCCGCAAATTTGGCGTTGCACTGTGCAAGCGCTGCCGTCTTCTCTTCCTTGGTGGCGGATTTTTCGGCGAGATCGGCGCATTCTTCAAAGTCAGCCGGCGCCCGGCTCCACCATTGCGCGTATGCACGTTCAGATTGCAAAGTCGCCAATCCGGACGCAGCGACAACAAGCAGAACTGGTAAGCGGGATGCGAACACGAACGACAATCCTTAGCGGCTATCCTGTGAAATGACGACGAATTGTCGCCAATTTGCGGCGATGTGTCACCGCAATGCTGCGCTTTTTATGGCTTTCTTTGCGGCTCATTCTGGCGTTGTGATGAAGACGACACATTCAGATTGTTCATCTCGCGCGAAAACCCGATTTATGACCCTTGATGTGGCGCAAAAGCCATGTCGCGCATCATGCCACGATCCGTTTGTCTCCCTCAGGTAGAATCGCGTTAATTTTGACGATGTAAAGATTGAATTGACGGATCACAGGTTTGGCTATAAGTTTATCTTGACAATGGAAAGATAATCGGCCGGCCGTGATCGGAGGCGGAAGATGAAGATATTCCTCACCGTCAAGCTTGCGCTGCTTCCATTTGCAGCATTCTGGGCATTGCTCGCCGCGCATCATTTGGATTGGGCGGCTTGGGCCGGCCTGACGCTCTCGCTTGCTTTCAACATCTGGCGCGCTATGCGCCACGAGCTTGTCGTCCTGGAACTCGGCAGCCTCGCTTTGTTCGTGCTCCTGGCAATCGGTGCCGATGTGGCGCCGGAGTGGATGGCCGCGAACGCGCCGTGGCTTTCCTTCGCGGGTCTCGCTGCTATCAGCTTCGTCTCCCTGATCGTCGGTCGGCCCTGGACTGCCGATTATTCGCGCTTGGCCTATCCGGAAAATGCACTGACGCCGCAGTTCCGTCTCGTCAATGCCGCCATGAGTGGATTGTGGGGGGTGTTGTTTGCCGCGCTGGCGGTGTGTCGCTGGGCCGGCGTCGCGTCGTGGATCACGACATCGATTGTCATCGTCGGCGCGTTGATCTCGATCTTCGGGCCGCAGCTTGCCATTCGCGTCATCCTGCAGCGTTTGCGTGCTCTACGCGAAGAGTTTCGCTGGCCCGCGCCGGCCTTTGCCGAAACCGCCTTTACAAAGACCCCGGAGCAGGATTGCGATGTTGCCGTGGTCGGAGCGGGCATTGGCGGGCTGACCGCTGCGGCGCTGCTCGCCGATGTCGGCCTCAGGGTCAAGGTCTTCGACCACCACGTCGTGGCGGGCGGCTTTTGCCACACCTATCTGCGCAAGGCCCATCACGACAACAAGCCTGTGCTGTATCGCTTCGACGCCGGGCCGCACGATTTTTCCGGCGTGTGGAACGGCGGCCCCGTCGATAGCCTGCTGCAACGGCTTGGCGTCGCCGATCGCCTGCAGTGGAAGCGTGTCACCCACAGCTATCATCTGGCGGGCAAGCGGATCGATGTGCCGGAGGACTGGCGCGGCTATGTGCGGCTGCTCTGCGAGGCGTTTCCCGACAGCGCAACCGGCCTGACCAGGCTGTTCGACATCCTCCACGCCATCTTCGAAGACATGTATTCGACCGGCGAGGGCCGCGGCGGCATTCCGGGCATGCCGGAATCTCTTGAGGCGATGCTGGCCTTTCCCAAGAAGCATCCGCAGGCCTTCCGCTGGATGGATCGCCCGTTCGACGAACTGGTGTCGGCGCATGTGTCTGACCCGCAGGCGGTGCGCTATCTCAATGCGCTGTCGGGCTACCTCGGCGACGGCACCGAGCGGTTGACCTGCGCGCAGATGGTCCCGATCTTCGGTTATTATTTCAAGGGCGGCTACTATCCGCTTGGTGGCTCCGGCCACTTTGCCGACGTGCTGGTCGAAGCCATCGAAGCGCGCGGCGGCGAGGTCCGGCTGAAATCGCCGGTGCGCCGCATTCTTGTGGAGCGGGGGCGCGCCTCAGGTGTCGTGCTGGGCGACGGCAGCACGATCCGAGCGCAGGCCGTGGTCTCGAACGCCGATCTCCGCCACACCTTCCTCGACCTCATCGCGCCCGATGCTTTGCCGCGCGATTTCCAGGCGCGCGTTGCTGCAGCTGAGCCTGCGAACTCCGCCTTCAGCGTGCATCTTGGCCTCGACATCGTTCCGGACATCGCGCCCGCCACCCACCTCGATGCGCCGATGGGCGTTGGAATTGCCGTGATGTCCAAGCTCGATCCCTCGGCGGCGCCGCAAGGGCATGCCACGATGACCTTGATCAGCCTCGTGCCGCACCAGGACACCAAGGCATGGTTCCCGGACCAGAGCGGCGGAGACGATTGGAAGCAATGGCGGCGCTCACCAGACTACGAGGCGCGCAAGCAGGCGATCGGCGACAGCATGATCGCGGCTGCCGAGACCATCATTCCCGGCCTCTCCCAGCACATCGTCTATCGCACCGATGCCAGCCCCGTCACCTATGCGCGCTATGACTGGGCCAGTTCGGGCGCGATCTACGGCGTGTCGGGGCGGGGGCAGTTGAGGGGCGCGAAATCGCCGCTGCGCAATCTCGTCATTGCCGGCGGCGGCAATGCCGGCGCGGGCGTCGAGGCGGTCGTGATCTCGGGCGCGGAAGCTGCCGAAGCGCTGGTGCCAGGGTTGCTGGCACGCAAACCTGCCGAAGCGATGCAGCCAGTAGCGATACGGGTGCCGGCACCGGCTTAGGCGAGGCGCAGATGCGCTATACTGTCGCGGCCTGCTTTGGGGGAAGTGGCCGTGCCGTATCGTCACACGCAGCCGGGGACGTTCAGTGTCGCGACCTGTCTTGTGTCCGGCACATTCGGCGCCCTGCTGCTATGGAATGCAGACCACCATTCATCGGCCATGACGTTGCTGATCGTCGAATCGGTTGTCGCAGTGCTGTTCTCGTCGCTGACGGTCGAGGTGGGCAGGCGCGAGCTGCGCTGGCATTTCGGTCCGGGACTTTGGCGTCACAAGGTGCCGCTCATCGCGATCCAGGAAATCGCCGTGGTCCGCAATGGCTGGTGGCACGGCTTGGGCCTTCGATTTGGCTCGGGCTTCCGGCTCTATAGCGTGTCCGGCCTCGATGCCGTTGAGCTGAGGCTCGCTTCGAACGACGTGCGCCGGATCGGCACCAATGATCCGCACGGGCTCGCGGAGGCGATCCGCGCGGCACGCTCGCGCACGGATGATGCCGAAGATTAGGGCGTGTAGAGATATTTGAGCAAGGTGCGGCCGACCGTCTGCAGGCTGGCCGCCGAACATTGATCGATCGTATCTTGCGTGGTGTTGAAATAGGGCTCGTAGTCGAAATCGATCACCAGAAAACCGGGAATGCCGGCCTCCTGAAACGCGGTGTGATCGTCACTGATCGGATAAGCAGTGGGCGTCGTCGGGAATGCCGACGGTGCGATCGCCTTGCCGATGGCCCAGAATTTCTGCACCTCCGGTCCCGCCGAGGCAAGCGACGACGGGTCGGGCTTGAGTGCAAGATCCTTGTCGCAGACCATGTCGAAATCGACAATCTCCTCCGGCCTGCGGTTCGGGTAATAGTCCTTCAGATGTGTGACGAAATGGGGCGAGCCGAGCGGGTGCCAGGTCGGATCCCCCGCACCGAGCGATTTCGGTCCTTCCTCGCCGTCGAAGAAGATCATGTCGATGCCGATGTCGGGCTTGGGCGAGAGCGACAGCACGCGTGCGGTCTCCAGCAGCAGCGCAACGGCGGAGGCCGAGTTGTTGGCGCCCGGCATCGGCGCATCCGGCGTCTTGGGGTCGCGATAGGCCTTGACGATGCTGTCGTAATGCGTGGCGACGATGATGCGTCGCGGGTTCTGCACCTGGAAGCGGGCGATGATGTTGGTCAGATGGATCGGCTTGCCGTCCTCGCCGGTCTCGGTGAAGCTCTGCGTCAGCACCGCATCGGTCGCGCTCTTGGCCATCGCCGACTTGATGTAGTCGATCGTCTGTTGATGTCCGGGGGCTCCCATCGAGCGCGGCGTGAAGCGCAGGAGATCGGCGATCGAGCCGAGCGCGCGCTGTCCGTCCCACAGCTCCGTCGCCGGTTCCGCCGCCACGGTTGGTTGTGCCACGCAGAGCAAGAGCGCTGCGGCCGCGACATGCCGATACAAACCCGTCATCCGTGACCTCGCTCGACCAAGCTACGACGCTCGCTTCCCGAATGGGATGAAGAGGATGCCGGCACAGACCGCAAGTGCCAGCGCGAAGAGATAGGTGATCGCGCGCGAACCGATCAAAGGGATCAGCGTGAACGTCGTGAACAGCGTGCCGACGACATTGCCGATCGTCGAGACGCCATAGACGAGGCCCGCGACACGGCCGGCCTCGGCGGCCGATCGGGTCAACAGGCTGACCGCGATCGGTGAGAAGGTGCCAAGCAGAGTCAATGGGATCAGCAGCAGGGCGGTCGATGCCAAAAGCGTCGCGCTGGGGCCGTCGCCGATGTGGTCCAGGATATTGGCCATCACCGGATCGGCCGTCGCCGGCACCAGCGCGAGATAGGCCGCGGCAATCAAGATCATGGTGCCGATGGTCCGCGGCGACGGATGGCGGTCGACGATGGCACTGCCGGCGAAATAGCCGATGGCGAGGGCGCAGAGCACGGTCGAGATCAGGCTTGCCCAGGTGCCGATGCCGCCGCCGAAATAGGGAAACAGATAGCGGCTGCCGAGCATCTCGAAGCCCATCAGCACGCTGCCGACGATGAAGGAGCAAATATAGATCGCAAGCAGGCCCGCGCGGGAGAGAGCAGCGGTCACGGCAGTTTCCTGTTGTGACGCTCGATGCTCTTCAAATTCTCCACCGGCGCGAAGTCGTCGCTCAAGATCTTGGCATTGGCATCGATCACATCACCTCCGTTGACGTCGATGCGGCGGCGTTCCGCCAGCATGTCGGCCAGCCGATAGCGCAGGCCATAGGCCTTGTCGCGCTCCTGCGCGAGCGCCGCCAGGTCCTCCGGCTTTCGCTCATCGCCGAGATAGGCGACCGTCACGATGTTGCCCTCGGCGCGGTAGAAGTCGAGCTGCGGAAACACCGCGTTGATCGTCTTCACCGCCGAATCGAACAGCATGGTCGACGGCTCGACATTCTGCGCGACCACGCCGCCGTCGGCGAGGTGATCCTTGACCAGCTGATAGAATTCCTTGGTCAACAGATGGAACGGCACGAACGGGCCGCGATAGGCGTCGATCAGGATGATGTCGTAGCGATCCTTGGATTCCTGCAGGAACAGCCGGCCGTCGCGGTTGGCGACGTGGAAATTGGGCTCCTCCTTGATGCCGAAATATTTCTTGGCGAGCTCCAGCACGGTCGGGTCGAGCTCGACCGAGGTCACGGGAACGTCGGGCAGGAAGCGGTGCAGATACCAGGCGGTGCGGCCGCCGCCAAAGCCGATCTCCAGAACCGAATGCACGTCCTTGGCGTACATCAAGGCGGCGGTCATGAAGCGCGTGTAGTCGACCGGCAGATCCTTCTCGTCGCGGGTGTTGTAGACGCTCTCGGTGTAGATGCGGCGGTTGTGGCCGAAGGTCATGCTGCGATAGGGCGTCTGCTCGTACACATAGATGTTGTTGTAGAGCGACTCTTTCGACTCCAGGAGATTGCGGGTGTCCTGCGCCTGGCTGGCTGCGGCGGCGAGGCAGCAGGCGAGGATGCCGAAAATAACCGATCGGATGCGCATCGACGTGTCTGTTTCCCTCGGCTGGATGATCAGGCGGCGTGTCGTGGCAGGCAGGACCGGGGTGGATAGAGCTGATCCATCGGCCACCGGGCGCAGGCACGTCCGGCGGGATCTCGGGGCGATAGCCCGGTTCCGCGCCGGCGCCGCTCTCTTAGACCATCGGCCCCGGCTCGGATAGTGAAACCGCTGGTCCCAAACGGGGCTGTGATCGGCCCCCACGGCCGGACAACCGGCTGTGCCCTGGTCAGTTCCCGGACCGTTGTTCCGGCACGGGTTGACTCGCGCGGGCCGCTCCCCGCATCTGGCGAGGCCGCCGAGGGAGATCGCTGGAATGACCATGCTGCGTGGGGCTCTGCTGCTGTTTTGTCTCCTTCTGAGCGGACGGGTTTTTGCCGAAGATGAGGTGGCGCCGAACCGGAGGCCGGTGAAGGCGGTCGCGGAGTCCCGGCTGGCGGTAGGCGATCGTGGCATTTTGCCGCTTTATGTCTCGGCCGACTGGTCGCACCCGCTGCCCGACATCACCCGCGCGGTCGTGGTCCTGCATGGCCGGCTGCGCAATGCCGACGTTTATTATGCGTCGGCCAAAACGGCCCAGGCAGCCGCCGGCGCGGCCGGTCAGGCGACCATCATGATCGTCCCGCAATTCCTCAGCCAGATCGACGTCGAGGCGCATCAGCTGCCGCAGGACACCTTGCGCTGGACCTTGGAGGGCTGGGAAGGCGGCGATGCCGCCACCGGGCCGACGCCGGCGAGTTCATTCGAAGCCCTCGATGCCATATTGGCGCGCCTCGCCGATCGAAGCCTGTTTCCGAAGCTGACTGATGTCGTGGTGGCCGGCCATTCCGGCGGGGGCCAGGTGGTGCAGCGCTACGCGATCGCGGGGCGCGGCGAGGCGGCGCTGCAGGCCAGCCATATCGCCGTCCGTTACGTGGTCGCCAATCCCTCCTCTTACGCCTATTTCTCGGCCGAACGGCCGGAGCCAGCTATCGCCGCGTCCTGTCCCGGCTTTGACAATTGGAAATATGGCATGCAGGCGCGCCCCGAATACCTCGCCGCTGCGACACCGGCCGAACTCGAGCAGCATTACGCGGCGCGTCGGGTGATCTACCTGCTCGGAACCCGCGACATCAATCCGAACCACCCGGCGCTCGACAAGAGCTGCATGGCGGAAGCGCAGGGGCCATTCCGCTATGCGCGCGGGCACGCTTATGCCGCCGCGATGGCGGGGCGCGATCACGGCACGCCGAATCACCTGCTGTGGGATGTCGAGGGCGTCGGCCATGATGCCGACAAGATGCTGACCTCGGCCTGCGGCCTGCAGGCACTGTTCGATCTGCCGGGCTGTCCGGCGGATCACGGCGGCCATTGAAGCGGCGGGAAGAGGCCCGGTGAGGGCAGACGCGGAGGCTTCCGATCCGGGCCTTCGTCTGCTATGAAGCCGGCGCTGCTCCTGCACATCGTGCCGGATCCGGTCCCGTAGCTCAGCTGGATAGAGCGGCGGTTTCCTAAACCGTAGGTCGGATGTTCGAGTCATCCCGGGATCGCCACTCGCTCTGACGCAAGAAACCCAATAACGACGGGCACTTCTTCGATGTACGCGCTCCGTTCCGGCGCCGATTTCGGCGTCTTTGGGCCGATTCCGTATGCTCCGTACAGTACGTGGGATTACAAGGGGTTACATGGAGTGACATCTGCTCCGTGCAACACGGATGCAACACGAGGCGCTCCCATGTTCGCCTTTCGATCGGGCCGTTCGGGCGCGGACGATTCAATGTCCGGAGACACGATTTGAAACTTAAGCGTCCCCCTTACCCTATCGTTGTCGGCACGGCGGGATACTTTTTCGTTCACGCCGGCCACAGGGAAACGGCCGTCGAACATGCGATCGAGGTGATCGGCCAGCACGCCGCGAGAGCAAGAGCAAGCTTCGCCGGCGATCCCGTGATGGCTGCGCTGGAGCAGCCCATGGAAGCATGGGTCGTCGAGTCTCTGATACAGGGAGCTTGGTTGCGCGAGTATCATGAATGGGAAAAGGCCACCAAGAGCTTCTTCGACGGCCAGCACCAGCTCAACGGAGGCCCGAAGCCCGATTGGAAGGCCAAGATTCGGAGCGCGAGTGGTGCCATCTCGCACGTAGATCGAGTGCGCTCGCAGCTCTCGCTTTTCGGCGCGAGCGTTGCGGAAGCGGTTCTCGAAACGATCGACTCTCAGCGCCGCCTCATCAATGCCGCCAAACATGAAGACGAGTATCTCGCGACCGAGCGGGATTACCGAGCGCTCGCTGAAGCGATCGCCGACTTCTGGAACGAGCTGGCTGAGCAGGAGGAATTTGCGGTTTGATTCAGTAGCCCAGCGCTTAGTTCGGCAACCGTCGGAGGCCGATCTAGCGCCCATGATGCCACTTGCGTCCGGACACAACCGCTGGCTACGACCGCCGGTTCTGCAAACGACTTCGCGCTGCCTTCGTGGACCTGCCTTGGGCCTGCTCGCTGACCGAGGGGGTGAGGCCTCCAAGCTCAGGCGGGTGAACTGCCCTGGCGGTGCTATTGGGGTCGGTTCGCATAGCGAGATGGCGCACTAGGACGCAGGGTGCCCAAACCTGAGCGAGGTATCGACGCTCAATCGCTCGACCTGAATCGCGTCGCGACCCAGTCGAGGTCTCTCGCCGAGACGCCGAGATCGTGCTCGACGTGATAGAGTAGGCTCGCCGCTTTTTCGCCTCGGGTCTTGCCGTTGAGCCGCTCGAAATCGACGTTCATGGCGATGCACAAGCTTCTCAGTCTATCCAAGCTGAACTTGCTCGCAATTTTTTCTATTATGGAATTCCGGTATTCGAACTCGCTCAAAGCTCTGTTCGTCGATACCTGGAAGTAGGTGTTGGCTGTGCCGTTCAACACCTCCGTTCTGTCGAGCTTGACGGTGTAGTCGTGGGCACGCGCGGACGCTTTGTCTAAGGTTCCGGATCTTGGGGGCAGTAGATCCCTGCGCAAGGCTTCGCCGAAAAGACGTACAGCTCCTTCCATCGCGCTTTCCTTAGTCGCTATATCCGCCTTAGCTCCGTCCGCGAAATCGGCTATCCCGCGAACCATGAGAAATTGTGTCTCGCGATCGAAAAGCGCGGCGGCTATTCCATAGCTTTCCATGTCGATACCGACCGTTCTCCGATCTCGAGAAAGAAGCGCTTGCACCTGCTCTTGCTTAGCAAGCACCTTGTCGACGCTAACGATGGTTCCGAAAGAAACTCCTCGCTTTGCGCCTCCGATCGTCTCGCCGAGGGGCCAATCGTGCCAGTTGGCCTCGATCGAGACCACCAGCGATGAACGAACGTTCGCGGTCTTCGCGGTCGAATCCACCTTCTCCCCTATCGCAACGGCGGTGATCCTATCGGCAACGATCAGATCGCCTAGACGCTGAGTCTGCGGATCGACTCCGGCCGCAAAGCCTATATTAACGACCATCCCTGGATCGAATACCTCGAGCACCCGGGCCGCCGCGACGCCTGCCGCGAGACTGCCTGCTTCTCCCAAGCGAACCAGTCCGATGGGTTCGGCGATGTCGTCGTTCTCGACGATGTCGATAGCCGTATCTTCGACGTGGATTGTGCGAGCGACGCTGCCTTCGAAGTGCTTGAGGAAAAGCTCGTACTCGCGGTCAAGTGTCGTGATTACGACGATGCGAACATCCTCGATTCTGGAGTTCGAGCCGAATCTCTGTGTCGCCGACTTGTTCAACTTCGGCGTAGCCGGTCGAAACGAAGATGCGGAGGGTGGACGCGGGGCCGCGTTCGCCAGCGATTTGAACGGCTCCATATTCTTTTTGCTCTCGGCGCCGAAGCGGAGAAATCTATGGGTTGGACTTACACGTTCTTGTCCGATCGATATGGTCTCCGGGCTCACCGTGGGTTCGCTGCCGAGCCGATACCTGATAAGGCCGCGGTTCGTTCTCTCGTCTGCGATGATGGCGAGGAAAGCGGCAAAGCGGTTCAGGACGGCGGTATCGCGCCGGAACAGCTTCGGCTCGCGGGTATGTAACCAAACTTCGCAGTTGGGACGAAGCAGGTCCAAAACGTTCAGCAGCAGACCATTCGGCAAAGGTAATGATCTATATTGCTCGAAGACGTCGAATTGATCTTCTGTCGCGGCCCATGCGGCTTTCTCGATATCGAGAAGGGCTTTGCGCGTGCTCTCGAGATCGGGATAACCCGTGATGAACTGCGTGATATGCGTGTGGGTCATCCTGTTGAATGCTGCCATCGTGAAATCGACCAGACCTCCATCGCCGTTACCGGATATGAATAGCGTGGATTTCGGCTGTAGCGCGCCGATCAGCGGCGAGGGGACCCAATACGATTTGTTCTCACCCACGATCTCTCGCTCGTAACCGTATCCGACGGCGATGATCACGGCATCGTAGACGACAGCGCTCTCGCTAGGCGCCGCGACGACCGACAGTCGGCAGCCGACGTCACCTTGGGGATCGACCGAGGCGACCTCTCGTTGTGTAAGAACATTGAGTCCTTTAGCGTTCGACTTGATCTCCTCGAACTGGGTTAAGATTTGAGACGCCACTTCGCCTGCCGTGCCGGCAGCCCAATTCAAGATTGGTAGACGCGCGTCAAAGTCGAGCGAACCGACAGCAGGCCAATCGTAAAGATGCGGATGCAGGTAACGATCGCTACCCTGTTGAAGATGCAATAATTTATCACTCTTTTCGAAGAGAGCGACCTCCTTCAAGTCTGGCGCTCCGACTACGAAAGCGGCTGCAGCCGTCAGTCCTGATGCGCCAGCGCCAATAATCGCAACCCGACCGTTAGGGCGACGAACGAGGCCGGACTCCAAGATGGCGTCCACCAAGTTGATGGCCCTCCGTTGTTGTGAAAGTACCGTCAGTCGCTTCTCGAAACATCCTAGGAAAAAGACCTTCTTGTTGGGTACTCTGGACCCTTCGAGGGTTCGACTGATCTCGGGAGTCATTGGAAATAGCCCTTGGAAATCGGAATGCGGCGGCGCGAAGCAACCTTAGCACGAGCCTCATGTCCTCGATCGTGAAATCGAGAGCCTCCCGCACTGAGCATCAATCGGGGCGCGATCGTCGGAGCCGGGCCGTCCCGGTCGTCTTGAGCCCGAGCCGTCCCCGAACCGGGCTTTTGCGTGTGTTGCCGCGCGCCAATCCCAAGATGTCGGGATTCGCCCCAAAAGCCGATAAAGCTGCAGGTTGAAAGACCTGCATCGGTCGCCACGAACGGCGTCGGGCGACGAAGCTCCGAGGGCAAGCATTCGGGACGCTGAATTCGCGGGTCTTCAAACCAAAGTTGCTGCCTTTTGGAAAATGTCTGCTAAGTTGTACTCGCGACGTCCTTTCATTGAACGATTGGCTTCTGACATGGAATTGGATGCAAAGCCCCCCGTTGAAGGCAGGAATTTTCGATTTACGATTTTAGGTGGCATCGGCACGACACGGATCACCGTCAGAATCAATGGGAAGGTCGTTCAGGAGAGCGATTGTCCCGATCCGCCCTGCCATGAGGAGATGCGCATGCCGCTGGGCGTGGGCGGAGCCGAATTGGTCGTGATCGCCAAGGACTCGGACGGAAACGTTCTGGAAAGAAAATTCATCGTCGGAAGAACGGAAGGTCAGGCGGGCGGAGCCATGTCGGCCTGAGAGCTACTCGATGAGCGCCTTGCAGGATTTCTTCCAAGAGCTGTCCAAGCTGCAGCCGACCACCTTGGCGGCCGTGACAGCTCTAACCACCGCTACCGGCGCGGTGATCGTCGCCGTCATAACGGGCTTGATCACGAAATTTGTCGTAGGCGCGCGCGACCGGCAGGATAGGGAAGTCGAATGGCGTAAACATGCCATTGAGCTCACGAAGCTGGATCTCGACCGCAAGCTGAAAACGAGGTCGCCGACGGAAACGCGCCCCTTGAGGCCGAGCATTCTGGATTTTCTGGCCAATTATCGAGATCTCCAGGATCTCGACAAAGCCGCTCCGCGCGACCTCTACGCGACCATCTTGGCGATGCGGATCAAGAAGCAGAATACGAGCGCTCCCGAGCCCGCCCCCAAACCCGGAAAGGAGCCGCCGATTTCATCCGAGTTCGACGATTGACGGACTCACGCTGCAGACGTCGAAAGCGCCTGACGTCACGGCGCCGCCCGTTTCACTATTGGCGGACGCCGGACCGCGGTGTAGGTCATGTCTCGGCAATGTCGGCGACGACGTCGCGGGTTTCAAAAATCGAACCGGCCCTTTGTTCCGGAGCTCTGAATGAACGATGCCGTTGACCACCCAGCGCACTATGGCGGAGAAGACAATCCCTATGAAGCGATCAAGGTTGTGGAGGCATGGGACCTCGATTTCTATCTCGGCAACGTAGTCAAGTACGTGTCTCGGGCCGGCAAGAAGGGCGATGAACTCGAGGATTTAAAGAAGGCGCGCTGGTATCTCGATAGGAAGATCGCGCGTATGGAAGCTGCAACGAAAGAGCAGGGAACTTGACATGCAGGCAGCCGCGATTTCAGCACTTGCAGCGTGGGCGGCTGCGGCTGTAGCCGCGACCGGCGCGGGCTTTCAGTTTTTTGTAGGCCGCAAGCAAGCAACCGCAGCGTTGATATCCGCGAATGCCGCACTCAAGAATTCGGAGAACTCCGGGCGGCATAAGAAGGCCGAATTCCGGCAGGCATGGATCAATAAGGTCATAGATACGCTGTGCGACCACCATGCGATCGTTTCTACGATACCGTCCGGTCAGTCGGCGACGAGCGAGGATGAGCGCAAATTGGCCGGCTTGAGAACAAAGCTGGCTATCCTTCTCAATCCCGATGAACCGGACACGGTTGAATTGCTCAGCGAAATAGAAAAGATCGATGCGATCTCGACTGATGCCGACTTCGCCAGCGCAGAGGCGAAGATGTTCACTGTCTCTCGGCGCCTCCTGAAGCGTGAGTGGGTACGCATCAAGGAAGAGCTTTCATAACCCGCCATTCATCAGCCGATGTCGGTCGGCGTTCGGTTTGATCTTCCGTGACGTTTAACTGAGATACAGTCCTCTGACGGGAAACCCGTCGCAAGGTGGGCTCGCTTCCGATGATAATCTTCTGGTCATGGCAGTCAGACTCGCCAAGGCAGACCGGGCATTATTTCGTGCGCGACGCGCTACGCGAAGCGATCGAACATCTGAAAGCCGATCACGAACTTCTCGAACCGGCGGAACGGGACGCCGCCGCCAGCATGACGCTGGACTCCGACCGGCAGGGCGTTCCAGGTAGTCCGGATCTTGCCGCCACGATCTTTGAGAAAATCGAGCGTGCGGACGTCTTCGTAGCCGACGTTACCTTGATCGGGCAAACGCCGGACGGAAAGAAACTGATAAACTCGAATGTCGCGATCGAATATGGCCACGCGCATCGCGCGCTGACGTCCAAGCGGGTGCTGATGGTCCAGAATCGACACTACGGCGACGGCGGCGAGTTACCCTTCGACCTGCGGCAGAAGTCCTGGCCGCTCCACTTCGATCTCGCGCCGGATTCGACCAAGGCGCAGATCGCGTCCGAACGAGCCAAACTAAGGGCTCAGTTCGTTGCGGCCTTGCGGCCTTATCTGAGCATGGCAGGGCCATCGCGGCCTGGCCACGAGCCGATACCCTCCACTTTCACCAAGGCCGTATTCCACGCGGAGGGAGAAATACTCGCTCGGAATCACGCGCCGGCTCCGGATACGATCGACTACCACTTCGCGCAGCGGCGGGGCATGTACTTGCGTCTGATGCCGGTCGCGGCCCGAGATGCCGATCTGAAGCTCACTCGATTGCATGAAGACGTCTTGAACCGGCGCGTCGACCTGCTGCTAAGGAACGGCATGGCCGCCGCCGCGGACCGCAACGCCTACGGAGCCATCGCCTACGAGCCGCACGGCACCGCCACCGAGCCGCGAGCTTTCACGCAGCTTTTCGAGAATGGCGAGCTCTGGGCCGTCACAACCGAAATTTTCATGCATCACCGGGACGACGTTCTGGTCCACGCCACCAATGTTCGGAACATCTTTGGCAGGGTGCTGGAGAACTTTGTGGGGCTTTCCGACGACTACGGCAACGGGTGGCCGCTTCAGGTCGTGATGGGCGGCGTCGGGTTGCGCGGTGTCCACTTGAGCGTAGGTCGTCATTATGTCAGCCAACCCATCCATCTGGACGAGCGCGAGATCGAAGTGAAGTTGTCAGTGCCTACCGTGGACGCGATACGTCGCGCCGTCGGGGTGTGGCTCGACGAACTCTACGAAATAGCAAGCGTTCGCGAGGCGGATCGTGAATGAAACGGGAAAGCCTCGACGTTTGATCGAGTCGACCGTTGAGCGCCGCTTTCGCAGCGCTTTGCCGCGACCCGGCGTGGCACAGGCGCGGGGAGCGGCCTTTCGCCCCCAGGCGGCCAGGCGGCCGGCCGCGCGTCGCGGAGCCAACATCCTCATTGCGGGACTTCGCGCCGCGCGATAGCACTTGTGATCCAGCCTTATCGACGGTGGGACAATCGCATGCTGTTCGAGATAACGAAGCAGTCGGAGCGTGGCACGCCCGATTCGATCGTGGCTCGCTTGACCGTGCAGCCGATCGAAATACTCAATCACACCAATCTGTCCGCGGTGGACCAAGCGAAGTTCGTCCAGTTGTCGGTATCGGAGCTCCTCCCTCGCCTGCAAAGATGTTCTGAGATCGAGCAGCGGCTCCGGAAGGAGGCCGGCGAACGCCGGAGCCAATTCAAGCCGCCGCGACGCGGAGATGTGTCGGTCGAAATCCCTCAGATCCCGAACCTCAAGGCCGAGTGCGAGAACTTCCTTTACGAAGCGAAGAACTATCTTCGTGATCTACTGAAGTTGGTGAATTTGCTTTGGGGGACCCAGTACGAAGATGCGAGCGAATGGGTCCAGGGCAAGAAAGGTCGCCCATCCGTCCAGGACTTTATCGTCGACAAATTCGGGGAGGGGCACGTCAATGCGAGATTCATCCGTCAGTACAAGGCGTGCGTCGAGCCCTTCGTGCTCATGCGCAACGCCGTGGAGCATCCGAAGCCGACCGAGCTGGTGATCAAGAATTTCACTCGGGAGGGGACCGAACTCCGAGAGGCGACCTGGGGCATCGAGAGGGACGGCAAACCGGAGTATGGCCCCTTACCGATTGTAGAAGACATGGCCTGTGGTGTTCGCAACCTTCTCGTGCTGGCCGAAGACATGTTGGTCATGGCAGCCCAAGCCAACCTGGCGGCTCCGGGCCTCGTCGCGGTGCAAGCCATTCCGGAGCAAGACCGCAAAGCGGAATGCCCCGTCAAATATAGAATCCGTCCCACGGCGGCGGTGCTGCAGGACATCGCACGTCAATAAGGTCGGCATCGGCTCCTAGCTGCCGCGCCAGGGCCGAGGAGTTCGAGCCCGCTCGTATCTCGGCGTAACCGGCCATCGACCGGAAGGCGCGTCAGGGACCGAGGTCTCCCAAGGCGGCATCGTCCCAGAGAGAATTCGGCAACTCATCGAGCCATCTTGGAGGAATTCGCTGCACTGGATCTGGAGAACGGACCCAACCCTTGTCCGATGCTGGTGATGCCGCGTTGGCGAGTTTGGGTCGGTGAACCAGACGGGCCGGTCCGACAAGGCATCGGACCGGCCCGGCTGTTGCAATCGTCAAGTCAGGAGCACTTTGAAGGATCCTCCGGAGGCGAACCCCTATCGGCGACTGTCGGATCGACGAGCTTCTGGATCACCTCATGACACTGGTTTTCGAGCTGACCCAAATCGAAGCGAGTCGGCCAGCGACCCTTCGTGTAACTCCCAGGATTGCCATCCGCTTTCGTGCCGCGCTCCAAGGCGTACGGACATTGGACCCATACCTGATTGCATTTGTCCCAATACACCGCGACTCCTGTATAGGATTTGTCGTCGAACTTTCTCAACACGTAGGTTCCGGTCGTCAGGGCCGAGGCATTCTTCTCGGCCTCTGGGCGAGTATCGTCGTCCTTCGGCTCTCCTATAAAGCTCAGAGAGAATTCATCGCGCCGTTTGTCGGGAGACTGTGCCCTGACTCCCAATACGGAAAACCGATGCTCACCCTTGTCATCCTTCTGGACGACGTGTCCGCTCACGAAGTTCGATTTTGGAGACACCGTGAGGCTGATGCGCTCGCTTCCCACTTCGGTATTGTTCTTGGCGGTCTTCACGTAGTCTCCCCAATAGCCGACGAACTCTATCGTTTCCGCGTCATCCGGCAGCAAGAGAGGAATGCTGGCAATCACCGGCTGCGCAGAGCGTGGCCCGACGCTAGATCGAGGCGAGCCCAGCAATGACGTGAGGGATTCGCTGCTTGGCTTCCACGAAAGATATGCGAGCGATGCGACAAGGATGCAGGAGAACAGGGTAGCGGCGGCCGCTCCCCACCGCGTCGCAGGCATGAGCGAGCGGCCCAGTAGCTCAAACAATCCGGCTATCGACGGACCTGCCGCGTCCGTCCGCTCGACGGCCGACGCCGACTTCGGGCGCGTCGTCGCCGTGGCCATCCTGCGATTGCCGGAATCCGCCAATTCCTTCGCCATCTCGTCGATAGCCTTCGCACGAGCCTCGACTCGTTGCTCTCGCGAATAGGAAACACCGGGCCCATGCGCCTTCTTCAGTTCGGCCATGACGCGTTCGTTCAGGGTCGGTCCGGGCACGAAATCCGGCTCATCGTTCTGCTCGGCGTCTAGCGACAGGATCCCGCGCAGGATGGATTGCTTGTTTTCCTTCATTTTCTTCACTCCTTCGGTCGCTCTGCCACGCGAGCGAAAAGAACTTCCAGGTCGGACAGATCGATGTCGACCGACTTGACCGACTTCAGCCAATCCTGGAGCCGACTCTTGGCGTCGTCGACTTTTCGGGCAGTCCAGAACGAGCCGTTCTCGAGGCGATTGAGGATCGCCTCGATTTCGACCGGTTCCCAACGTCCTTCGAACTTGTCCTGCAGAGTGCCGTCTTCGGCGATGCGTTCGAGAAGGCGAAGCGCGGACCCGGACAGCGACAAGCGAAGCGTCACCTCGCTCACGCATTGTTGCAGATCGGGGCGATCCTTGCGGCGCAGTGCGTCGACGATCGATCTCGTCAATCGAAGCTCGTGTTCCGTCCATGTCGTCGCCAGTCCGCGCAGTTCGGCTCTCGAACGCGGAACGTCGTCCCGTCCCGCAGCGACGAGTTCCTCCAACAACGGAAGAACGTCGTTTTCCACGCGAGTGGCGATCTTGACTGCTTCATCCCAGTTCCGGCCCATCGCGTATCTCAGTCCGGCTATCCACCTCATGATCGATTGCCTCGCGTTATCGACCCTTCTTTGCGTCCACGGCGGGTGCGGCGAATTTCGGTTGAGCAGGTCGGCGATCTTCTGGATCGGCCACCGACCGCCGACGAACGCGATCTTGCCCGTTTCCGAAAGGTGGTGCGCCTCCGCTCCCGACAGAAGATCGAGCACTGCGAGTGCGTCGCTCCGGGGGGCGAAATGTCCCCTGGCCGCGACCATCAACCCCTTCAATTTCTCGCCGGACCGTTCTTCCTCCGAATCGATGATTTCGGGGGACGCCTCGTTCTCCAGATCTGCCTCCTCGTCGGGCTGAACGAGTTCGAATTTTCTGCCCCAACGAGCCCGATAGATGTCGATCAGAAGCCGGCGCCAACTGATACGGCGAGCTTCTCGGAGCAACCAATCTGCCCGGCGCTTCCAGTTTCTCGTTTCACGATCCGCAGGCATTTCGGATGCCGGGAGTGCGGTCTTCTGCGTCACGGAGAAGAGCTTGATGAAGGCTTCGCTGAAGACCTCACCCGCTTCATCCGCGCCGACCGCCTTCCGGCAAAGTATTTCAAGTTCGCACAGAACGCGCTTCATTTCGTCATCCGGCAACTCCCAGAGCAGCCTTCTCCGGATTTTCCGCCGCCTGATATCCCTGCTCATCGTCCGGAATATCCGGCGCGCCCGTCGGAGCAGCCAATCGTAGAGCAGTCGAGCATCCCTCTGTCGTTGCCCCGCCGACTTTTGGATCGGCGCGCTCTTTCTCTCCGATTTCGGTCCAAAGAGCTTGCTACTCAATGTGCCGACTGCCTGCTCGGCTTCGTCGGCTTCGACAAAGTTCGTGAACCAGTTCTGCAGTTCGGCCTCGAACGCAAGTTGCTTGTCAGACGACAACGCGACGAAGGCTCGAAGCTGGATCAACTGAAGCTTCTCATCAGTCAGGTTCGAACACATTTGGCTTCCTACGGTATGGTGCCTTTTGACGCCTCAAACTTGTCGATCTTCTCGGTGCCACTCCCACTATGGCAGGATGGGCAACGTCCCGGACATCCGTGAAAAAATCGACGCAGTCTTCCCGGATGACCGGGATTTCGGACCGTCTCTCCGATACCGCCGACGGGGTTGCGCGTATCTGCGCTGCCCGGCGGCGGGAAAGGACCTGTTAAACCGTGGTTCGCGAGCGGAGCCTGAAAGTCCGTCCGTTCAACCAACAACGCCTTCCTCGCATCGGCGACGGCAGGCGACAGTCAGCTTTACGATTCGGACTCGCATGCGATCCTCTCGTTCAGAGTTGAAGCTATGCGGTACGCTCGTCCTTGCACTTGCACATGTCGTCCTCCTTGGACTGGTCGAGTGCCCCCTCACTCGGTACGGCACGCCCGGCTCGACTTCCGGCGGCGCCGAAGAAAAAAATCGAGCTCCGGCACCGGTCATCGAACCTGCGGGCCGTAATCTAATACCGTCTGGCTTCCTCCGCCCGGGTTGCTCGGCGATTGGACCGATCACGCCATGAATCTGGGGACTGCTCGCACGTGGTCGTGCGGGCCTTATCCATACCGTTCTCCCGGATTGGCGCATCGCGTCGTCCTAATTTCGTGCGGCGCGCGCCGGCGGCTTTCCGGCGCCCAGATTCAAAAAGAAATCGACGCTCATCGTGCGGGATCGTCGAGCATTCGGACCGTCCCTCAAATGCCGGGGTCGAAAGCCGGTGGCAGAATTGAGGAGTGCACAATGATAATGCGAGCTTTGGCGACCGCCGCGGTGGTTGCCTTCTTCGCTAACCCTGCGAACGCAGGTAGCGAACTGACGTTCACGGCACGATCGGTCAACATCGCCGAACTGCCGTCTGCGGTGTTCGAGCGCCAGCCCGACGGCGAGGCGCCCGACGACTGGCTCGAGACCCGTCCGGCGCTGGTGCTGGATGGCGGAGCGCTGATCATCGGCCGGCCCGGCGCCGCGCCCGACGTCACGCTTCATCTCAGCCGCCTGGAACTGCGCAACGGGGCCAAGATCGTCACCAACGGTGCGATCCTCGAGGTCGATGCTCACCGCATCTTGTCGCAGCGAGGCCAGATCGTCTCGTTCGAGTCGCCTGACATGGACACGATGGCTGCGGCGCCGGGGATCACCGGGCGCGCCGGCAATGCCGGCGGGCGCGTGATCCTGAACGGCAAACTCGTGGACAACGGGGTCCTGAAGATCGACCTCTTCGGTCAGAACGGCCAGGCGGGCGGCGTCGGTCGCGCGGGCCCTGCCGGCGCCCCCGGCAGCCCCGGATCCAACGCCGCCGACCACCTGTTCGATTGCGCGCACGGCGGTGGTGCCGGCGGCCCCGGCCAGCCCGGCAAGGACGGTGAGCAGGGTGCACGTGGAGGTCGCGGCGGCAACGGCGGCATCCTCGTCCTCAAAGGTCGTATCGCGGCCCAGGTCGATCAGGTCGACTTCGCCGCACTCGAAGGCGCCGGTGGCGAGGGTGGTGCCGGCGGCCCTGGCGGCCCGGGTGGCCCCGGCGGCCAAGGCGGTCACGGATCGACCTACTGCGGCGGCGGCCCAAACGGCCCCTCCGGCCCCGCCGGCAACTTCGGTCCGCGCGGTCCCAATGGCGAATCCGGTACGCGCGGCCAACTCGTCGCCAACGTCGGATAAGTCGGGACTGCCGGGTCACGACGAGCGCTCCGGGGTACGCCCCGGAGCGTTTTCTGCGAGTCGTCTCTTGCAATCCGGCTGGAATGGCTAGGCTATCGACGACGCGAATCTCAAGTTCTGTTCGATCAGCGCACGAAGTTCCGCGTGCCAACAGTGTTCGCTTCGATCCACAACGGAGAATTAGTCGTCTTCATCCGAGCCTCCGCCTCACGATTCCGACGGCTCGGGCTGCTTCACGACGAGAAGCTGGTGAAAGTCGTATGCGCTGCCATTATGGCTCCAGAGTTCCGGAGGAGTCCGGCGCAAGAACCGCGTTATGATTTCGCGTCCGATATACTCGGCAAGCCTGCCCGCTTCACGGTCTTGGAACGGATCTGCCGGATTTGCTTGAGCGACGTGCCAAAGGCTTGCCAGGTACGTGTCGGTGACGGACTGCAAATCATCTGTGTCGATTGTGATCGTGACTTCGGCCTTCATCGAATGTGTTCTCGCTGGTTGGGATTGCCTCGGTGGCGTTACCCGAAACGAGCCGCGGTATTCGCCACGGATGAGTCGAGGAGCGCTCCGAAGCGAAGTATTGAGCGCGGCGCGTATTTGATGCCGCCGGTCGTCGGCAGTTGCACGAAATCCCATTCGTTTTTCACGATGCTCGGGATGCGGAAGGCTTCGGTGGCGTATACTTTCTTGCGTCGCCCCATCGGCTGCTCGATGACGCCGAACAGGACGCTACCCCGCACGTCGTTCCACAGCATGCTGACGGCGACTCCGGTGAAGCCGGATGTCGAAGATTGATACGCGGCCTTCCAAAGGTTGAGGAGCAGTTCGGCCAAAGCGGTCCCGAACGAGATCGACTTCGTCCGCGGAAAGATGTCGGCTGCGCCACGTGAAGGCTCCTGTCCGCCTGTTTCGGCCTGCAAGTCCATGCAACCAAGTCTTGCCGTAACCCGTGCGATTGCGTCAGCGCTCCGCTGTTGGCTGCCGATGGCCAGCAATATGGCCGCGCCGTCCGCGGCGAGAGATCTTGCGTTGGTGGACAAGGCGGAGGGGATCAACTCGGCCTCGATCAGCGCGTCGGTCGAGCGGACGACCAAAAGGAGATCGAGAGAGAGTTGCTCCGCCATCTCCTCGCGAAAGCGCGTCGACTCGAATAGACGCCGCCTTGCATCTAATCCGTTCTTCAGCATTTTTGCTCTACTGCTTGATGTCATTTTTCTCCCTCCCTCAGCTCGCCATCACGATCGCCTCTGCGCGATCACGGGCCTTCTCGACGTTCATCCGGGCTTCGAATAAGTATCCGTAGATGTCGAAGGTTTGGACGATGCTGGCGTGGCCCATCATCGTCTGAATCCGCTTCGGCGAAAAATCGGCCTCGATCCACAACGCAGCGCAGAAATGCCTAAAGGCGTGCATGCCGTATTTGGCGACCGCCTTGCTGGTCTGCTTGCCGTTATCTTTGACCAGCTTCCCCCTCGTCACGCCGGCTTCGATCTGCGCCAGCCTGAGGAATCGATTCATCAGATTTGCGTGGTTCTGTACGGTGCCCCGGGAGGTAGGAAACACGAGGCCCAAATCGCTTTTGGGGCACCTCATTTTCCATTCCTTCAGGGCTTTCGCGGTCGTGTCGTTCATGACCACGTCGCGTGTCCCGGCGTCGGACTTCGGCTGGGCGACGAGTCCCCACCGGTCGGCCCGCTTCGTGATCGAGATCGTTCCCTTCTTGAAGTCGACGTCGGTCCAGCACAGAGCCCGCAGCTCGGATCCCCGCAGGCCGCAGAACACGAGCACGAACAGCATCGCCAGATAGTCGGCCCACTTTGCTGCCGTCTTCTCGATGATCGCCTTCACCTCCTCCACGGAGGGCATCGGAGGCCGCTTCTTCTTCTTTTTGTGCTTGTAGGGCGTCAACGAGATGACGTTCTTGACGAGCCAGCCCTTCGCCTGTGCGTAGTGAAGCACGGCGCCGACCTCGATTCGGACGCGGCGCACGGTCTCGTGCGACCGCGACTTGTCGAGGACGTCTTCGTAGAACTGCTTGACGTCGGCAGTGCTGAGCTGTCCGATCTTCCGATCGCCCCAGAGCGGCTCGCTGAAGTCCCTGAAACGCTGTTCGTAGACGTCGGTCGTCGAGCGCTCGAGACCGTTCGCCTTGCAGTCCTGGATCCAGGCCTTTGCGACTTCCCGGAAGGTCTTGGATTGGCTGGCCGGCACGTGCGTGCCTGCGGCGACCTCCGCTCGTGCTTCCACGAGCCAGTCATCCGCTTCCTTCCTGGTGCGAAACTGCTTGTGCCTACGGTTGCGGGAGCTATCGCGGTAGTCGACCTGCCAGACGGTTCGCCGTTGGCCCTTCCTGGTCGGCTTCAGCGTACGCTTTCTGATACTCGCCATGGTTACTCAGGTTCACGTCGGGGGCGTCGACCGCTGCCTCTAGCTGCATCGATGACAGGTTGGCTCGAGGGCGGCCTGGGAAGTCCATCGCTCCTTCGGATCCCCGACAGTTAGCCGCCACCCGCCGCTTGACCCGACTACCTGCTGGAATTAGCGCATTTCGCAGATGGGAAAATTGCACTTGCCAGATGTAAAAATCACAGTTAGGGTGGTTTGTCAAATGGGCCGGTGCGTCGGCGATGCGCCGGACCTCAATCCTTACGAACGCCTTTCGGCCACTCAGGAGCCTGTCGTGCGCATTGATTTCGTTGGTGCTGGTCATCCGAGGACCGTGGCGAAGTCCCTCAAGCGCGCCTTGGCGGCTCGCGGCAAGGAGATCGGGCTCCGTCGTTGCGAGGAGATCTTCGCCAAGATGACCGGTTACCAGAACTGGCACGAGCTGCACGTCGTGACCGCACGCACCATGGTCGCTTCGATGAAGGATATGGAAGTCGGCGAAGCCGAGGCCGGGGCGCGCCGCGAGCAGTTCGCCTCGCGTTTGAGCGAACTCGCGCAGATCGACCGCGCCGTCGCCGACGACATCGTGGACCAGATCAGGCCGACCGGCCTGCGCAAGAAGGCCGAGGCATCGCTGCCCGAGGTCGGCTTCCCCGCTCCGTGAGTGGAACGATGATGTATGCCTGTCTCGCGGAAGTGCAGCGTCATGGCTAATTCGCGCCAGTTGGTGGAATGCATGGCGGGTCTCACCGGCGAACCGTTGTCTCGCGTCGTTGGTCACATGAGGAGCCTCCGGGAGGCCGAGCTAGTCATTCCGAATAAGGGACGCGGCATCACCGCCCCTCAGATGGCGCCCCGTGATGCCGCAGCTCTCTACTGCGTCATCTACGCTTCGCCGGCGATACAGGAGAGCGCCTCGACCTTGGTCGAGCTCGAGAAGCTCGAGTCTCGTCCGCAAGGTCGGACACGGGCTCCTCGTCACGAGTTTTATCACCGGCACCACCTTCCGCCGGTCAGGCTCGGGTTGGATCGTGACCACTCGGTCGTCGATGGTTTGGCGGCGGCGATAGCCTTCTTCATGGATGAGGATAAGCTGCGCGGCGACTACGAGGCGCAGCGTGGGCGCGGCAAGAAGTTCGGCGTCTACGCCAATTTCGAGATCCGTGCTCCGGAGTTTTCCGCCTCGCTAACCTTAGGCGTCCACGGAGTTCACTCGGAAGAGTGGATCTACGGGCGCCGGGGCGAGCTCGACTCAGTGCGTACGGGCCAGTGCACCGAGATCACGTTGCGCAAGCTCGCGGCGTGCCTCAAGGCCTGAGCGTACCGACATGGGGAAGGACGTCAAAACCTCGGACGACGCGGATCTCATCGGCGGCGCGCATCGCATCGCCGAATTTCTCTTCGGCAGCGCGGATGAACAGCTCCGCAGGGAGGTCTATCACCTGGCCGAACATCACGATCTTCCCGTCTTCAAGATCGGCAACAAGCTCTACGCCAGGAGGCTCAAGCTGCATGCCTGGATCGAAGCGCGCGAGAGCGGCGCCGCGGCTCCTCGCGGATAGGCCCGGTCGAACCGGTTGGGATCATGGGTATGAAGGCTGACGTGAAGCATCCTTGCGAAGGAATGTCGAAAGCGGAGAGGGCCGCGTTCGACCGGATCGCCGCGGGGGCCCCGCCGAAGAGCTCGACCCAGACGCTTTCGCGTCTCATTGAGGCCGGCTTGGTCGAGCGGCACACGACCGCGCTCGCCGCCGACAGGTTCGGTCAGATCGTTCGCCATGAATACTCGGTGCCGTTGGCGGCCCACTTGAACTGGTGCGAATGGATGACCCGACCGAAGACCAGGGTCAGGCGCAAGGCTCTTCCGAAGCAGGAGCCGGTCGACGAGCTCCCGCTGTTTGGCCAACCGAACGCGCAGGCCGGATAGTGACATCGAGGAAACGCAGCATGAGTTCAGATCACTTTTCGGCCACCGAACGCGGCATGGTCTTGTTGAAGGGCAACGCAATCGACGGTGGGGCCGATCGTCCGGATCGATCGGTCGAGCGGCGAGCTGCATTTGAAACGCCGGAATTCGCGACGGAGATCGCGAGAATTCTCGGCGTCGAGCCCGCGCGAGCGAGACTGGCGGTCCAGGCGTTGCTTGAATCCTCGATCGCCCCGCGAGCCACCGACGTCGAGACCGCCGCCATGGCGAGTTCTAAGTATTCGGCTTTTCTCCTTGCCGCCTGTTCCAGCACGGCGGCAGACGCGAAATCCGTCGCTTCGGCGGCCGCGAAGGTGATCGCGATGGAATTCCAGTGCGATTTCGGCCGGGAGGCGAGCAGCGACAGACGTAACGCTCGGACGTCCGTGGGGACCGACAAGGATTGGTTCGGTAAGCAGCGTTCCGCTGTCTTGCGCGACGCCTGCGCAAGGTCGGAAGACGGAAAGCGGCCGAGCGACGTGCGCGGCGACGTCGGGCTAACGATCGGCTGGAACCTTCATATGGAATCGATAGGCGCGCTGCACTTCGACCTTTCTGATGGAGACGTGTCGTTCCTGTACACGGAAAGCCCTTTCGAGCATCACCCGGCGGTAACGGACACCGTGATGACCGTCGATACGGCTGCTTGGTTCGACGACGGCGAGGGCGAAAAATCGGCCGAGCACGAGGCGGGCGGCGCGAACGATGGGCGTGACGAACTTTTCTGAAGCGGCGGACCCGGGTTGGATCCGCTCATTATCGCTTTCTTCAGAAAGGCTTTGCGTCCCCCGACATTCGGTGACAAAATGTAACTGAACAAATCAGGACAGTTTATGGGCTACCCGACACTGGGCGGACGTCTACCAATTCGAAGAGATCATTCTTCCGGTTCGCCGCAGGACCTGGTCGATGCTCCCATCGAAGATCTGGAGCGGATGGTCGAATTGCTCGAGGCGACTGGCCGGTACCGCGTCCTTCGCCGCATCGAGCCGACCGCGAGACCGGCGGTCTCCGGCGGGGCGCTGCGACGGGGCGTTTTCGTCGACGTCGAAACCACGGGTCTGGACGTGGAGCGCGACGAGATCATCGAGCTGGCGATGGTGCCGTTCGAGTATGACGAGGGCGGGGAAGTCTGTTCAATTTTCCCGGCCTTCAGCGGCTTGCGCGACCCCGGACTGCCCATTCCGGCGAGCGTAACGATGCTGACCGGCCTGTCCGACGAGTCGGTAGCCGGACATTCGATCGACCCGGCAGAGGTCTCGAACTTCCTGAGCCAGGCTGCGGTCGTGATCGCTCACAATGCCGCCTTCGACCGCCGGTTCTGCGAGCGGTTTTGCAGCACGTTCGCCGAACTGCCTTGGGCCTGTTCCTTGACCGAAGTGCCATGGCGGGACGAAGGGTTCGAAGGTTCGAGGCTTGCGCATCTCGCGGCCGGACATGGGCTTTTCTTCGACGGCCATCGCGCCGTGCACGATTGCGTGGCCGGAATCGAGATCCTTTCTCGCCGCCTCCCGCGCTGCGGGCGCACCGCGCTGGCGGTTCTTCTAGAGTCCGCCCGCGCCCCGCGATGGCGTGTCTGGGCGACCGGTGCACCTTATGAGTTGCGAGACGGCTTGAAGCGGCGTGGCTATCGTTGGAGTGATGGCAGCGACGGTCGGCCGCGGGCCTGGTACATCGACATTGTCGACGAGGCGCACGACCCTGAACTCCAATTTCTGCGCCGCGAGGTCTACCGGAGGCTTGACGTCGAAATCCTTTCTCGTCGGGTTACGGCATACGATCGATATTCGGCCCGATACTGAGGGCCGCCTCGGGGCCGCCGCTTTTCGAGGGGCCGAGGTCAGCACGTCGTCGTCGGATCAAAGACCGAAAATCAGTCTCGCTAGGCCAGAATGCCTACCATTTTACCGTAACGGGAGAAATTTCGACCTTTACAGTGCTTGCAATCGCGTTTGGTCCGCGTAGTATCCATCAGTATCGATTTAACATTTGATACTGAGCGGAACCCTTCTTATGGCGCGCCTTATGGTGGCCGGCACCCCGGTCGAAGTCATCCACGAAACCGTCGGTATAGATGCCATCAGACTCAATCCCGACAACCCTCGGATCCGTCTTCTGCTCAAGCAGAGCGGCGGCAAGAAGGATCCGAAATCGCTGGCGGCGCTGATAAGGGCCCAGCCGGGCTACGACGGCCTGCACAAGGCCATCCGCAAGGCGGGCGGATTGCACGAACCGATCATCATCAGTCACGACGGTCTCGTCGTCGAGGGAAACACCAGAACGACGGTGGTCGCGGCGCTTCACGAAGGGGCGAAGGCGGAGAAGAAATGGCAGACGGTGCCGGTAATGCGGCTGCCGCGCGGCGTGGACGAAAGGGCCATGGCAATGCTGATGGCCGCCTATCACATCGCGGGCAAGACGCGTTGGCGGGCCTATGCCCAAGCCGAACACATCCACACCCTGGCGGAAATCTACAAGTGGAGCATTCCGCAGATCGCCGACGAAACGCGCATGGGCGAGCGCGAGGTCCGGCAATATCTCGAGGCATACGCCTATCTGGTCAAAGAGGTTCTTCCTCACGCGAAGAACGGCAACGCCATGGAGATACTCGAGTCGAAGTGGAGCCATGCGCTCGAGTTCATCAAAGCGAAGAAGAACGAGCCCCACCGCAACGATCCGTCCACCCGCAAGGTCGTGGCGAAGCTGATCGCCGAAGACAAGATCAAGGGCATCGAGGTCCGCAAGCTGGACGAGGTCTTCGGCAATAAGAAAGCCAAGGCAGAGCTGAGGAAATCCGGCTTCACGGCCGCGAAGAAGGTGTTGGTCGACGACGACCCCACGGCGGGCTCTAAGGTGCTGCGCCAGGTCGACGCGCTGATCAAGGCGCTGGGCAAGATGGATCAATCCGACATCGCGCTGCTGAAGAAATCAGCGCCGGCGCGAAAGCTGGTCAAGGATCTGCGAGACGCAGTCGACGCCGTCGCTGACGTCGTGGGTATCGTGAGGAGCGGAAGAAATGGCAAGGCATAGCCGCACAACGGAAGCGGCGGCCAAGGTCGTCGTCGAACAGGTCGAGGAGATCACGCTCGACAAGATGAAGGTTCAGGTCCGCGGCCAGGATGTCGCGCTTGACGACGTGCTGCTCGACCCCACCAATCCGCGGGTCGCGAACACGGTCGCGGCCGGCCATCACGGCGACGGCGAGGCGATGCAGACGGCGCTTCGCGACATCCTGTGGTCCGATTCTGACGTCCACGACCTGTATCGTTCGATCCAGTCCAATCGTGGGCTGATCGAGCGGATCATCGTCCGCAGCAACATGGTCGTGGCCGAGGGGAACTGCAGGACGGTGGTGTACCGCAAGCTGCGGGAGAATTTCCCCGACGATCCGACGTGGCGGACGATTCCGGCGCGCGTCCTCCCTGCCGACATCTCGGACCGGCAGGTGGCCATTCTGCTCGGCGAGCTTCACGTAGGTGGAAAGAACAAGTGGTCGGCGTTCGAGAAGGCCGGTCACATCTACCAACTGTACGCGCAGTTCGGAATGGTCCAGGAGGAGATCGCAAAAATACTTAAGACGTCCAAGACGGCGGTGAACCACAACATCCGCGCCTTCGACGCGATGAAGAACAAGTACCTGGTGGCCTTCCCGGTACCAGGCGCCGTGCGGAAATTCAGCTACTTCCTCGAGCTATTCAACAAGCCCGAACTACGCGAATGGATCACGCGCTCGCCAGAGGCGCTCGACGATTTCGTCCAATGGGTCGGCACGGAGAAGATCTCCCAGGGACAGCACGTTCGCGAGTTGAAGGACATCGTCAGCAACCCGCGAGCTCTGGCGGCCTTCAACAAACAGGGCCGCGATGCGGCAATGAAGATCCTCAAGCAGGATCGCCCGGAACTCAGTTCGCCGTTGTTCAAGATGATGATCGAGATGACGCAAGCCCTTGAAGACGCGCGGTTGGACGACATTCAGCGGGTGCGGAAGGACGACAGCGGAAGCGCCAAAGCCATCGTGCGCGGTTTGAACGAGGCGCTTGAACGATTCGTGGATCTTTGCGGAATCTGATCGGAGTACACAATGGCGCGTTACGTGCGGAATATCCAGGGAACCAAGGTGGATCTCGAACTCGTCGAGATCGATCCCGACGAGGTGCTGCTCGACCCGACGAACCCTCGCGTTGGATTCTCGATGCGTCAGCTCGGCGATCTCGAGCCGGACGATGCGGCGTGCACGCTTCTCCTCACTAGCCAGGAGGATACGGAAGCGCTGAAGCGGTCGATCATCCTCTCGGGCGGTGTGCAGGAGCCGATCTATCTGCGACACGACCGCACTGTCGCCGAGGGAAACCGGCGCGTGGTTGCGCTGCGTGCAGCCAAGGAAGAGCATCCGGACAATCCGGCGTTCCGTACCATGCCGGCGTGGGTCATCCCTGACGGTACGCCCGAACACACGGTGCAGGATCTTCTCAACGAGATCCACCTCGGCTCGGTGCGGGGCTGGGCACCCTACGAGAAGGCCCTGCAGATGCGGGCGTTGGTGACAAGCGGTCTCATCGAGGCGGAGGTGGCCGAGCGCTACCGGATGACGACCAACGACGTGCGTCAGCACATCGAGGCGGCCAATCTCATGGATCGTCTCTACTTCCCAATTGCGCAGGATCCGACCGACGCGGAGCACCGCAGCAAGTTCTCCTACTTTCTCGAATTCTCGAAAAACGGTCGGATCCAGCGTCATCGCGAGACCATGCCGGATCTGCCGCAGCGCTTCGCCGGTTGGGTGCGCGACGGTCGCGTCGACACGGGCATGAAGGTCCGCAAGCTGCCGAAAATCCTCGACGCAAAGGAGGCCTTGCGGCTTCTCGAGGTCGATGGCTTCGACGCGGCGGAAGAATATCTTTCGGAGCGCAATCCGCGCGAGCAAGAGATGTATCTGCTCATGGAGCGCGCGCGGGCGAGGCTCGCCGACATGTCCGTGGTCGAGCTCGTCGAAGCCAAGCAAAGCCCGGAAAGGATCGAGATCCTGGAGGCGTTGCGCCAGACCGTCGCCGACGTGCTCGATAACATCGAGCGCCTCGCCCCGCGCGAGCCGTCGCGGCGGGCTGGCGCCGGACGGAATAGGTGATCATGCCCGGCCGGCAACATCAGGCGCTGCTCTTGTGGGCCGTCAGGCGGATGACGGCCGACGGTTTCGTCGTGGCCGGCTTCGACGGCGTGGCCGACCGCGGTGGCTCCTTCAACGCGCTGCCGACGCCGTTCTCGCTCGCCGGCCGCAGGCCTGACGCATGGGCGGCGAAGGACGGTGGCAGACTCATCGCGTTCGCCGAGGCCAAGTCGGCAGGCGACATCCTGTCGCGCAGGACACTTTCCCAATTACGCACCTTCGGCGCCGTGCGGATGAAGGACGGGGCATCGCTCTGTCCGCTCTACGTAGCCGTTCCCCGCGAGGCGGCCCCCATGCTCGACGAGGCTCTGCGGTCGGCCGGACTCATATCGGCCCGCAACGTGATCAGGATCCACGTCCCAGAAGTTCTTCTGACGGAGACGGGCCGTGCGGCGTGAACCGAATCCCCCGCCGCTGCCGCATCAGGTCGAGGGTGCGGAATTCCTCCGTGTCAACGAGCGCGCCGCGCTGTTCGACGAACAAGGACTCGGCAAGAGCAAGCAGTTGATCGATGCCATCGCGGTGCAGGTCGGCAGCGGGGAGCTCGCGGGCGCGGTGATCGTGTGCCCGAACGGCCTCAAGACGAACTGGGCGGAGGAGATCGCCAAATTCAGCGATCTGCCCGTCGCGGTCTTCGGGTCCGGACGGAAGGCGCGACGTACGTCCTTCGCGAAGCTCCGTGCCGTCTTTTATGTCGTCAACTATGAAGCGGTGAGCGCGGAACTCGCCTCCTTGAAGGCGCTCCTGCGCTTCAAGCCTATGGCCCTGGTCTTGGACGAAAGCCATCGCATCAAGACGCCGGATGCCAAGGTCACGGCGGCCGTCCTGCAGCTTCGGGGCAGCGCCCGCCGGCGGTACATCCTGTCGGGCACGCCCGTGGCGAACACGCCCGACGATCTCTGGAGTCAGTTTTACTTTCTCGACGATGGCGAGACGCTCGGCGCGACCCTGACGGAGTTCAGGGGGCGCTACCGCAGCGAGAATGGAGGCTACGCCGGGCTCCAGGATCTGCGCGAACGCATCGGTGGCATGTCCAAGCGGAGGCTGAAGGATACAGCCGTCGCATTGCCGACGAAGACGGTCACGCGGCTGCGCCTCCCGATGAGCGGGCGACAGCTCACACTGTACGACACGCTGCGGAACGAATTGGCGATATGGGTCCAGTCGCTCGACGGAGCGCAGGTGCTGCACCAGGCCGAGGCCATCCTCGCGAGGCTCGTTCGCCTCGCTCAATTGGCCTCGGACCCCTCGATGCTCGACGGCTCCTACGAGGAGGAGCCATGCAAGTTCCTCGCCCTTGATTCGCTGCTGGATGAAGCCCTATCGCGGCCGTCCGCGCGGAAGGTCATCGTCTGGACCTCTTTCGTCGCCAACATTGCCTCGCTGGAGCGGCGGTATGCCGCGTTCCGTCCGGTGTCGCTGCATGGCGCGCTGACCGCCTCCGAGCGCGACGCCTCGGTCAGGGCGTTCAAGACGGATCCGGACGTGAAGCTCATGGTGGCCAACCCGGCGGCGGCGCGGGAGGGGCTCACGCTGACCGAGGCCAACGTCGCCATCTACCTGGACCGGACGTTCAACCTCGTGGACTATCTGCAGTCTCAGGACCGCATCCACCGCATCTCGCAGACCCGCGACTGCGAGATCGTCCTGCTCCTGGCCAAGGACTCAATCGACGAGTTCGTGGACTTCTGCCTGGAGCAGAAGACGAGGCTCGCCCGGTACGTCCAGCAGGACGTCGACGGTATCCTGCCCGCGGATGCCGCGCTTGAAAAGCCCGAGATCCTGCGGGCGCTGCTCTGGCCGGAAGCCTGATTCGGTCCGGCGCGAGGTCGCTGGTGACAGCCGGCTGTTTGCTGGCTAAAAGCGGCCGAGTTGGCGGGCCCGGGGGAAAAATCCGCCCATTTCACAACTTTGCGATCGCAAAACCGACCGTGCACGTGTAGTGTCGTGCGGGACGGGGAAAGAGGCAATGCCGAACAAGCGCATCTTACTGATCGAGCCTGGCTACAAGAACAAGTATCCGCCTATTGGTTTGATGAAGATCGCTCAGTATCACGGCCCCCGCGGGAAGCGTGACGAGGTGGTTTTCGTCAAGGGCATCGACCGCTCGGTGCTTCTCAGTCATTGGGACCGTGTCTACATCACGACCCTGTTCTCGTTTGAATACGCGAAGATCGCCGAGGCGATAGATTTTGCCGTCGATGCGGTCCACGGGCAGACCCAAAGGGTGTTCGTGGGCGGCATCGCCGCCTCGCTCATGCACGACAGGTTTCTCTCCGAGCCGCGTTGGCGCGGCATTCGTTTCATCAAGGGTCTGCTCGACAAGCCACCGGCCATCGCCCTGGGATTGGACGAGTACGACGGCGACTTCTACGCCGGAGACACGAGCGGCACCCCAATCGAGGATCTTGTCCCCGACTACAAGATTCTCGAGCAGATCGACTACGAGTATCCAGTTCAGGACGCCTACTTCGCATATGCTTCGCGGGGCTGTATCCGAAAATGTCACTTCTGCGGCGTTCCGAAATTGGAGGGTGCGCAGCGCGATGCGACGCCGTTGACCGAATTCGTCAATGCGGTCGATGCCATCTATGGCCCTCGCCGCGATCTGCTGCTGATGGACAACAACGTGGTGGCCTCGGCTCGATTCAAGGAAATCATCGCGGAAATCCGTGATCTCGGCTTCACGCCGGGCGCCAAGCTGCGTCGCGGCGACAGAGGCGTTCAGCGCCGGGTGGACTTCAATCAGGGCGTGGATGCCAGGATCCTTTGCAAGGATCGGATGTATCTAAGGGAGTTGTCTTCGATCTGCCTTAGTCCGCTGCGCATCGCCTTCGATCACCTCGGATTGAAGGGGCCGTACGAGACCGCAATCAGATATTCCCACGAGTTCGGCATGAACGATTTGTCGAACTACATGCTCTACAATTTCCACGACACGCCGCTCGATCTGTTCGAGAGGATGCACCTGAACGTGCGCCTCAACGAAGAGCTTGGCATCCGGATCTATTCGTTCCCGATGCGTTACCAGCCGACCGATCTGCCAGATCGGTCCCATGTCGGGGCGAAGTGGAATCGGTACATCCTCCGCTCGGTCCAGATCGTTCTGCAGGCGACGCAGGGTGTGGTTTCGGGTGAGCCGGAGTTCTTCAAGGCGGCCTTCGGCGACACCGCGGAGCAATTTGAGGCGATCCTGCTGCGTCCGCATCATATGATCTTCAATCGTCGCTGGTTCGAGCTCTACGAAGGCCGTCCCGAGCTCGACGAATATCACGCGGCGATGCGCAAGCTGTCCGTATCCGAGAAGGCTGATCTCGTTGCATTCCTGTCGGGTCGTACGCCGGGCAGGTATAAGCATGATCTGGAGTCTTTGACCGGAAATGTGCTGCGAGCGGCGCGCTTCTATGTGCCCATGGAGCGCGAACGAGAGTTGGAAGTCCGTAAACTACAGCGGGAACGCAGGGATTCATCGCCCGACGTGCGGTTGTCGCCGGCCGAGTTCGTCGAGGATGCAGGTCTCGAAGAGGTCGAATTCGTCGAGGTGCCGAAGGCTGCGCCCACACGGCGCAGGTCCAAGGAGATCGCGGTATGAAGCTGAACGCCAAGTCCGACGCGCAAGAACGGGTCGTTAGCCCCGAGGATGTCAGGGTCGGGAAGGACGTCATCGAGATATTGACGAGCGGAATGTACGTATCTCCGCTGTCCATCTATCGCGAGTACGTGCAGAACTCTGCGGACTCCATCGATCAGTCTCGCGGGGCGGGAGATTCCGGTGCCGGCCGGGTTGCGGTAAGCATCGATCATGGTGCGCGCAGCGTAGCGATCAGGGACGATGGCGTTGGGATTCCTGAGGACAAGGTGGCGGACGTGCTGCTCGCCGTCGGCGGCTCGCGCAAGAGGGGTACTGCTGCTAGAGGATTCCGCGGGGTCGGGCGCCTCTCCGGGTTGGCGTACTGCCGTCAGATCGAATTTGTCACCAAGGTTAAGGGTGCGAACCGCGTCGCACGGGTGACCTGGGACTGCAGGAAGCTCAAGGAGTTGGTCGCAACCACCGCCGGTGCCGACGACCTTCGCATGGTCATGGCGGGCGCGGTTTCGATCACGACGGAGAGCGCCGCTGCCTCTGATCCTTCGTTCTTCGAAGTCAGGATGAGCGACGTCGCGAGACTTCGCAGCGACCTCCTCCTCAACGAGCATCTCATCGGCGAGTATCTCGGCCAGGTGGCCCCGGTCCCGTTCTCCTCCGATTTCTCGTTCGGCGCCCAAATCGACACGGAATTGAAGAAGAGGCAGAAGCTGTCTCGGCTGGACTTGAGCGTCAACGGTCGGGTCATCACGCGTCCCCACAGGGACGAGTTGCTTGCGGACTCGGTCGACAAGAGTTCGCGCGTCAAGGAGATCGAGTTTTTCGAGCTGGCGGACGTTGACGGGGACGTGGGTGCCATCGGGTGGCTGGCCCATCACGATTATGTCCGCAGCCTGCCGGCGAATCTGGGTGTGCGGGGATTGCGCGCTCGCGTCGGAGACCTGCAGGTGGGAGAGTCCAACCTGTTCGAAGACTCCTACAAGGAGACGCGCTTCAACTCCTGGACGATTGGCGAAATCCACATGCTCGATCGTCGCATCGTGCCCAATGCGCGTCGCGACAATTTCGAGGCTAACCATCACTACTCGAACGTGCTGGTGCAGGTCGGGCCTGTCGCCGCGAAGATCTCCCAGCGCTGCCGGCAGGCATCCATTTCGAGAACGGCGCTTCAGGTCGTCGAAAACCTGACCCGGCAGATTGAGGATCGGCTGAAGCAGCAGAAGCCTCGTATCGAGCGCGCCGAGCTCTCCAAGCTCAAAGCCGCTGCGGTGCGCGCGACCGCGAAGGCGGGCAAGATCGAGGACGAGCAGGACCGCAAACGGTCGGTCACGCGATTGGCCAAGGTGCAGAAGAAGCTTTCCGCCCTGACCCCGCGGCGGGGGCCCGCGACCGTAGCCGTATCCGAGGTCGCGACGCTCATCGCGAAATTCGTCACCAACCGGGAGCAGCGCGAAAAGCTGGTGATGGAAATCAAAAGGTTGGTTGACTAGCCAGTTCGTCGAAAGACGGTCTCGCGTTCCGGCGGCGGCCATACTAGACTTCGCGCGGGGGAAGATGCTCGCCGTACTTTCAATCCAAGGACGTGGCGATCGGATGGCCGAGGAGGCCGCCGCGCGACGCGGAGAGCAGGCGCCCTGGCCGGACCTTCGGGGCCGGCGATCATGCATCGGGGCCTGCGAATGAGACTTGATCCTTTCGTGCGCGACTATCGCGCCTTCATGGACGAGCTGACCGGCGCCGTCGACGCGCCCGGAACCAGATTCTATCTCGATACCTCGCTTCTCATGTGGCTGATACGGCTCGGGACCGCGGCCCGCGAGGAATTCCTGGCGTGGTGCCGGAGCCGGGTGGTGAAGGTACCCGTGTGGGCAGCCCACGAGCTACATCACCATCTCGTCGCCAACACGGTCGGTGCGAACGTCAAGACACTGGTGAGCGAGACTCAGAAGAAGATCGACGAGTTCACGAGACTGGCTTCGGAACGCGCCGACGAGAGCATCTGTCGCCTCAGAGGTTATCCCGGCCGCGCGTCGTTCGTCAGCGAGGTCGAGCAGACTTTCGCCAAGATCAGGGAATTCGCCAACGTCGTTGGCGACGATACGGGCTTCGGTGCCGCCGCGGAAGAGGTCATCGACTTCATCAACGCACACCTTCTGGACTCCGATATCGCGCCGATCGTGGCGAAGCTCGACGAGGTCGGAAGCTTTCGTTATGGACACCGTATTCCTCCGGGTTTCCACGACAAAAAGCCGGAGAATAGGTTCGGCGACGTCATCATATGGGAAGAGATACTGGCGGACATCGGCGCAGTGGGGCTTACCGGACCCGTCGACGTCGTCTTCGTGTCGCGGGACGAGAAGACCGACTGGGTGTCGACTGCGCCGATGATCAAGCTGGACGACAAGGCCACGAAGCCCAACCGCGAACGAAATTTCGACGTAACCCTCGCCCATCCGCTCTTGGTCCACGAGTTCAAGGCGCTGTCCAACACCGGGCGCGTCTACATACTTCAACCCGGCTTCCTCGCATCGCTCGTCGACTACGCGGCGCGGAAGGCCGGCGTACGGAACGTGACTGCGAACTGGCTTGCCGCCGCGCACCGGCCGGATCTGCTGCCGAAACTCGCCGGCAGCGCGTTGGAAGGAGCCGCGGCCGGTGATACGCAAACCGAAGCTGCAGCGGGCGCTGCGGCCGCTGCACCCGTCCCGCCTGCCGAACCAGCAGCGCCTTCGGCGGCGGATACCAGCGCGGCGGAATTGGGCTTGCGAGAAATCATGGGAAGCGACGTCTCCGCTGACGTTGCCGCCTACGGGCAAGCACCCACGATCGATCAAGAGACGCTGATCCGATCCAAGCAGGATGCCTTGGCCGCCGGCACGCTCGCGCCCGTCAGATTCGGCCGACTTCTGGCAGAGCTGTCGCTGAGCGGCCGCAGCGAAATTCCAGCTCTGATACCCGCCATCGTCGAAGGGTTGAAGAGCCGTCTGCCTCCTCGGGCGGTGAACCAGCTCGTGCTCGGTATTGCCGCGACGGCGTATTTCGACAAATACTCGCAACTGCTCAAGCGTCCTCGGTTGGAACTGAGAGCGACGGTACTGTCGCTGGAGGCCGACGTTCACTATAGGGACGCGTTCTCTCGGCTGCGCGAGTTTCTGGACGACGCGACAGCCGAGCTTCCGTATACGCCCGGCTCCGGCAGGCAGAAGGTAAAGTTCAAGCTGGATGCCATCGACGGCGGGTCCGGCCGCCGGACCCTCCGCGATGTGCGGGTCGCCGACCAACCTGTCTTGGTCGGCGGCGTGCCGCAGAGGAGCAGACGCAACTTGAGCAACCTACTTTCGAAGCAACCCGCCGAGGGCTGTTCGGGCAAAGAGATCCGGATGTTGGTGGCGGACGAGTACTTCATTCCGTCCGACCTTCTGTCCGACGAACTAGACGCGAAGAAATTCGCTTGGATGCCGGACGCGGGGTTTGCCTTGATCGATACTACGAGTGATGGCGGACTGAGCGCGCTGGCGGACGAAGAGGATTCAGACGGTGAGTGAACAGGAAGCTACGAAGACGGACGACGCGCCGCAGCCGCCCGTTCCCCACATCGGCGCCTTCGTCCTGGAGACCCTGACGCTCGGCATGTACGGCGAGCCGCGTCACACCCTGCGCGAATATGTGCAGAATTCCTTCGACGGCATTCGGGCAGCGCAGCGGGTGGGCTTTCTCAGCGGTAGGGGCAAGGTGACGGTCACGATCCGCGCCGACGAAATCGTCATCCTCGACAACGGAATAGGCGTCTCCGCGGACCAGGCCTGGAAGACCCTCACGTCGATCGGCGCTTCAAAGAAGGATCGGCAGCGCGACGCCGGCTTTCGGGGCATCGGACGCTTGGCGGGAATGGCCTACTGCGACGAACTGATATTTCGGACGTCGTTTCCAGGCGAGGCCACGATCAGCAAATTGACGTTCGATTGCGACACGCTGTTGAAAGCGATGAATCCCGACGAGGGAGGAGAGGTCGAGCTGTCGCGGCTGCTGGCGCGGTCCATCAAGATGAGTCCGACGGAAGATGCTTCGAAATCCGAAGATCATTTCTTCGAGGTCACCCTCAAGGGACTGTCGAAGGCCCCGGAGGTCCTTACGAACCCGTCCGAAGTCAGGGCGTATCTCTCCGAGACGGTGCCGGTGGAGTTCAATCCGGACTGGAAACGCAGATCCGCCATCGAGGAAGGATATCGCACCAACTTCGGTGGTGCGTTGGAGACCATCGACGTCTTCGTAGCAGCTGACGGAGAGCCAGAGCAGGTCTTCAAGCCGTACGGTGAGACCTACGAACACGCGAAAGGAACGATGGAGCTAGAGTCCATCGAGTATTTCAGCGGGGCCGAAAGCCGCTATTGGGCTTGGGTCGGCAGGATGAGCGAATCCGCAGCGGTAACCGACTGGCGTACGCGCGGCCTCCGAATGCGGGTGCGCAATATTCAAGTCGACGGTACGGAGATAGCGGAGAAGCTCTTCACCAAGGTGAAGCCATCCTACGGAAGGTTCAGTACCTACTATGTCGGCGAGATATACATCGATCCCGAGAGCGTGATTCCCAACGCGCGGCGAGACGGCTTCGAGGAGACCGGCGCCTGGCTGGAAATCCAGTCCGAATTGATAACGACGGTCTGTGCACCGTTGGCATCGGATGCGTATGCGGCCTCGCAACGGGGGCAACTCGATGTCGAAGCAGTCGTCGGCGATATCGGCGATCTGGTGAAGCGCAGCAACAGCCTCGCCCAGAGCTCCAAGTCGTCTTACGATCAGGTCGTCGAACTGATGACCTCGGCGAAGAGATTGAGGCGGCGCGCGGCGTCCGCGCTGAAGATCGTCGACGATCTCGACGCGACGGCGGTAGATGAGGGCAATCCGAATCTTCAAAAATCCGTGCTGCTCAAGGATGCCGCCAAATCTGTCGAGTCCGTCGAGACGCAAGCGCGGATGCTGGTGGGTCGTTTCCTCGAAGAAGACGACAAGCTGGCGGCCCTCAAGGCGCGTTTGAGGGAGGAGATTCTCCAGGAGGTACTCGACATCGTCAACGCGTATGTCGATCCAGCTACCTATCAGAAGATCAAGCGACGACTGACCAGGACCAAATAGTCGCACATATCCAGCAGTACCCGGATGGTCGCGCTGGTTACTCGTCGCGGCATAGGATGATTGCCACCGCGTCGGCAGCCGGCCAAGCTCAACGCGGCGATCCGGACCAAGCCGGTGACATTAGAGTAAGGCGGACCGCGCCGACCATCCTCGCCGAATCGGTCGTTACCTCCTCCGTCGCTCGTGCCAGACGGAAACGCCCGGGCTCCTACGGCGCGTGATCCGGAGCGCGGGCGCGTCACCCGACCGAACCCGCTCGCGCGCGTCCACACGAGGACAAGCAACCCATCGTTGCAAGCGACCGATAATTAATGTTCAATCTGCCGGGGAATTTTGGGGGCTAGAATGGCCACTGGTGTGCGCGTGGCGGCCGTATTCACGGCTGTCTGCTTGTGTTCTTGTACGCAGGTGCCAAAAAACGTCGGACCTGCGAACGTCCGCTTCGACCAGGTCGTAAAGCGGGTCAAGTGCGATCTCACGAGGGCCGTCTACAGCCGCGCCAATCAGGATCGCACACGGTTCGGATTTCTCACTCAATGGGCCGCCAAGGTTCATATGACCCTTTCCGTCGACGACCAAGCATCCATAAATCCGGGCCTCGCCGTCACCGACCCGCTCGCCGTGGCAGGCACCAGCTTCAGCTTGGGTGTGGGCGGCACGTTTACCGGTCAAGCCGTGCGGAGCGAAGATTACGAGTTCTTCCTCTCGTTCGCGAACGCCGGCGACGAATTGGGCAAGCCCGCCGTCTACTACTCGCTGTACGACGGCTGCAATTTCGAACCCGGCGTCTTGCTCGAAAGCGATTTCGATTTCGGCTCGATCATCGACCGGGCCCTGTCTCCGATCGATGCCGGATTCCTGAAGAAGGGCACGCAGGTCGGCCCCGGTTCGAGTTCGTCTCCACCGCTTCCGGCAAACGAAGTCCCGAACATCGAAAAAGCGCTGAACGCAGCTAAGAACAGCCCAATAATCAAGCTCACGCCGGTCGAGGCGATAAACAAGGACCCCAGATTCAAAGGACTCTTCGGAGAGATCGATAACCAGCCCACAATAAAATTCCAGTCCACGACGCCTGCGGGCCAGGCCAAGGAGAAGGAGGACAAGAAGCAGGCCGTCGCCGACGCAGTCGCGAATGCTCCGAAGATCTCGGAGAACGTGCAAGAGGTCATCAAGAACGTCGTGGAGCCGTTGTACACCCTCGCGGGGGCCACCGACCTCGCGAAGAAATGTTACAACCAGATGCTGCGCGACCGAACAGTGGCCGTCGCCAGCGCCGCTGCTGTCGCGATCAGTAAGTCCAACATCGACAATGCCGGCCCGGACGAATTCGACAAGATAATTTCCAACTACAAGACGCTGACGGACGCGAGAGATAAGGTCCTCGAGAAGGGCCAAGCCATGCTGAATGACATGACGATGTGCAAGGAGCCGGCAGCGAAGCCCCCGAAACCGACTGTCCTACTCTACGATCCTATCGACCTGATCCAAGAAACCGTGAATTTCTATATCACGGCGGCGGGCAGCATAACGCCGTCATGGAAACTCGTGCGCATCTCGGCGCCGCTCAATTCGCCGCTCCTTTCAGGAACGTCGAAGAACACGGACACGCTCATCATCACAATGGGAAGGCCTGATCTGAAGGACGGCAAGCCGGTCGCGTCGAACGCGATGAATACAAGCCTGCAGGCCTCGCTCATAAGCCAGGCGATCAATCAAAGGCTTGTTCCTTAGGTGCCATCCGGCACAACGATGCCACGCGGGTTAGAGGTCTAGCCGAACCCATCATCGCGGTCGCGTGGCAGCTTGTGCCTGCCGCGCGAGTAACCTGCAGATACCTCCGTCCGCATTTCCTCGAGTTGCATTTCGAGAAATCTGTTCGCGAGGATCAGCGCTTTCACGGCGTCCACCGTATTTCCGCCACAGGCGGCTATCGCCTCCGCAGCGGCCACATCAAGGTCGTCGGCCTTTTCGAAGACTTCGGGGGCTGCGAGCATAGCTTCTATTGTTCTCTCTTTGTTCCGGAGGAGTCAAGTCGATCGTGAGCGGACGGCCGGTTCTTCTGGCGCAACGGGGTATTCGGCGATGAAATTCGGACAGCGGCATGTCGGAACAAGCTCGCTCGGTTCGTCTTGAATCCGAGCCGCCATCAGTTTTGGAGTTCGGAGTAATGGCCCCGCGCGCGAATTGGAAAGGCTTTCTGCGCCTGTCGCTCGTCACCTGCCCAGTCGCGCTTTACCCAGCCACTTCGGAGAGCGAGAAGATCTCGTTCAACCAGCTCAACAGAAAGACCGGCCACCGGATCAAATACGCCAAGGTCGACGCCGACACCGGCGAGGAGGTGTCCAACGAGGATATCGTAAAGGGCTACCAGGTCGAAAAGGATCAGTTCATCGAGGTGACGAAAGAAGAGCTGGAAGATCTCGCGCTCGAATCCACGCGCACCATCGAGATCGACGAGTTCGTCGAGCGCGACGAGATCGACCCCCGCTATCTGATCCGTCCCTACTACCTGAGGCCCGACGGCAAAGTCGGGCACGACGCCTTCGCGGTGATCCGCGAGACCATCCGCGAGATGAACAAAGTCGCGATCGGCCATGTCGTGTTGACCAACCGTGAGCACATCATCGCGCTCGAGCCGCTTGAGAAGGGGCTCGTCGGCACGCTTTTGCGGTACCCCTACGAAGTCCGCAGCCAGGACGAATACTTCGACGAGATCCAGGACGTCAAAGTGACGAAGGACATGCTCGATCTCGCCAGGCACATCGTCAATCAAAAGGCGGGACGCTTCGATCCTGACAAGTTCGAGGATCAGTACGAAACCGCTCTGATCGATCTCATCAATCAAAAGCGAGCGGGCAAGCCGATCACTCCGAAGGAGCGGCCTGCGGCGAGCAACGTCGTCGACCTGATGGAGGCGCTGCGCCGAAGCGTCGGGGGTGCCACGGCCGAGACCAAGACGCCGAAGAAGACCGCCAAGAAGCCTCGGAAGGCTGCGGCCGGCCAGAAAGAGATGTTGATGCCGATCGCCGGCAAAAAGCCGGCGAAGGAGGCTGCCGAGAAGAAACCGACGGCCAGGCCGCAGCGGAAGTCGGCTTAGGCCGCTACCATCGCCTCGAGGCATTCCGCCGAGCGCGCGAACGCTTGCGTGTAAGAAGCGCTAAAGATCATGCGATTGAGCGTCGAGGCCTGATCGCGCGTGAGCCCGTCGGCAGGAAACATCGGTTCCTCGTCGACATCGGCCATCAGCAGCGCGGAGCGTGGTGAGATCGGATAGAAGATCGAAAGTCGGTCCGTCAGGGCAGGACGGGTGCTCTTCAGGTTGATGGCGGGCTGGTCGCCGGTGATGAAGGGCGTATCCGTCCGGTTATTGACTATGATCAGCGCGCGTTGCTTGCGCTCGCGATAGAGCGAGGCGCCGATGTTCGTCGAGGACATGTGGATGAAGATGTTCCAAATGCGCTCCATGGAAGGACCCATTTCGAGCACGCGCTCCTTGATGCCGCGGGTACGCATGTACTGCGTGCAGAGGTAATTCAGAAACGCGATGCATTCCTTGTCGTCCGCGTAGAAACCGATGTCTCCCTTCAGGGCTCTTTCGAGTGCCGGAATGAACGAAGCCTCGATACTGGCGTGGTAGTCTTCGAGAACGTTGGACGCGTACTCGTCCAGCCCGGCGTCGATCAGGGCGCGATGCGCGCTATCCTTGATCTGTTCGGCAAGCCGGAAGGGCAGCGTGAGCCTATTCAGCAATTCGGTATGGGTCTTGGCGGCGTAAGAACTGCCCTGACCGATGAACAGCTTCAGCAACGCCACGTCCTGGGCCGTCAGCGGGTGGAGCTTGTAGAAATCGTTCTGCACGGCGACCGTCCGCGTGCCGGTAGGGAAGATGCGGCCGTTTTGCAGGCAATAGAGCGCTCCGTCCGTCGTCCATGGACGGAGGTAATGCTGCCAAACGTGATGATGACGGCGCTTGGGCTTCTGCGGTGCATTCATCGTCGGCTCACGGGAATTCCGTCGTGTCGCACGGACTGGCGGCCATTGGCTCCTGAACGTAAAAGCGGGCGAAACGACGGCGCAAACGACCCGGCGTCTAACAGTCGGGTGGGCATTCCGGGCACGTATCGCCGATCTCCGTCAACGCCTCCGCAATCGCGGCGGCGGCAGCCTCCGGAGACGTCATCGGCGACGGATCCCGACGGGCGAGATCGAAGGCGCGGTCGCGGGCGTGCGGGTCGGCGCGATCCAGCATCCAGCCGTGCTCTTCGCATTCGCGGAGGGCGCCGGCTTCGTCGAGCACCGAGATAGCCCAGCCGCGCAGCGTCCGGACCGCGGGCCGTCTCTCCTTGGACATCAGCATCGACGGCTCCTGCCGGGACGAATCCTTCGCGTCCCGTCCCGTTCCGGCCGGTTAGCACAGGGCAGGGATTCGGAATCGTGGGGGGCGTGTCTTGTCCACGTGTTCCGCCGTTCCTTGCACAACGAACGCTACCGGGCCGGCCCGGGGTCTTCCTTCTCGCCCGTCGCCACGATCTCAAGCGCGCCGTCCGACAGCGGCCGTTGCAGCGCCTTAGCTTCGTCCCAGGGGGCACGAAGCCAAGTGTCGTATTCTTCCGCCGAGGTCAGGATCACAGGCATTGCCTTGGGATGGACACGCTTCACCTCGGCATTGGGATCGCAGGTCAGGAAGCCGTACACGTCGACGGTCACTTCGCCTTCCTTGACCTTGCGCACGGCCGTCCAATTCGTCCAGAGACCGGCGAAGGCCAGCAACGGGCGGCTCTCGTCCGGAGCGAACCACACCGGGACCTTTTTGCCATCGATCGTGTCGTATTCGCTGAACGACGTGAACGGCACGAGGCAACGGTTCTCCGGCGCGAGCCACCGTTTCCAGTGCGCGCTGCCGACGTTGCGGATATTGGTGGTGCCGCTGTCCGGCTCCAACCGGAGCAATTCCTTGAAATCGACCGGCTTGCCCTTGGCCTCGAGCCTCTCGGCTCGCTTCTTCGTGGCGTCCATCTGCGCCCTTTGCGATGACGGCATGCCCCATCGAACCATGACGATCTCGCGACCATCGGTCCCGTCGCGGACGATCGGCGCCGGCTGATCCGGAAAGATGCCGGGCATCGAAGGCAGGTTGCCCACGCGGCTGTTGAGCGCTCCGAACAATCGGCGGATCGCATCGGCGTTTTTGGTCATCGAGTAGAGATTGCACACGGTCAGGTCTCCGACGAAGGGTGCCGAGGCCGCTGCGAGAGCTGCAGCAGCGTCGCGGGCGGCCGACGACCGGCTTTGGCGCACTTGCTGCACCGGAGCCTGCTCGCCAGATCGTGGACGAACGTGGTCGGTGGATGCGGCAAGGCCGCGAGATCGACGTCGCGCTCGGTCCTGCGGCGCGAGCACGCGATTTCGAGCCAAGGATAGCCGCCGTTGATGGCTTGGTCGACGGTCGGCGACGGATCGGTCGGTTCTCCATCCGCCCACATCCTTTCGTTCCAGCTCTCGGACAGCAATCGGTCGGCCTGTCTGATCAGAGCTTCGCCCTTGGCGCGGACTTCGGCGGACTGCTCCGAAAGGATCGTCGTCTTCGCACGCGCTTTGCCGAGTTCCTTCTTCAAAGCCTTGCGGTCGCCTCCCGAGAGCGGTGTAGGGTGATGTTTCGCGGACATGGAGGACGGCCCTTCGAAAGCGGCGATTACGTCGATTCGTAGCCGGGCCAGCAGCCGTCCTCTTCGTGGCGGCCGGTGCGCGCCTCGCAGGTATCGTCGAGAAGTCGCTGTCCGACACGTCTCCAGGTCGCCTGCGGTCCGTACATCCGAATGGAGTCTACCCTCTGGATCTCGACCGTTCGCTTACAGCGCCGGCAGGTAACTCTGAGCAGATGTGGTATCTCGGCGAGCCGCATCGCCTCGATGGGAAGGCGGGATGTCCTGGCGTCGGCCGAGGCTCGCCCGAGAACGGAATCCCAATACTCGGGCGGCAGTTCGTCGTTCGGGCCGATGGGAGGCGTCCGAGGCACGTTCTTGCCGACCAAAGCGGCCAGCTTTTCGATTTGTTTGGATGTCGGCATGCGCCAACTCGCGGGGCGATCGCTCATCGCGATCGAATAGAACAAAATAAGAACAAAGTCGAGTCTCGGAGGCCTCGGTCAGCCCTGCAGACTTCAGGAATGGTGAGCCTCTTGTGCGAGGAGAACGCGCCTGGCGCGCCATCGACGGCACTGTCCCATGCACCCCTTCATTTTTCGGGGGTGACACCCCAAATCGGAGCCGGCGCCAACCGAATTCCCCAGAGCTCCATGTCAAGAACCGCATCACCGCGCGTGACGTTCGACACAAACGTCTGCAACGTCATTCACGATCCCCACAGATGGCCCGACAAGGTCGACCCCGAGGACGCACGCAAGGTCCGCGAGGCCATACCGGACGGCCGGATCCTCGGATTCGTGTCGGAAGCGACGCTGTTCATCGAGTGCCTGAGCTTCGAAGACAAGCTATCCTACCTTGCCGTGGCCGACGCGAACGGATCGCGACCCTCGCTGGATCCAAGAGCCGTCGCGCGAATGGACGATGTCGCGAAGCTCGGTGCGAAGCTCCTTCACGCGCCGCTCATCGGTGCGGAGATATTCTTCGACGGGTTCGAGTGGGCCGGCGACGACATTTTTACCGGCGCCGAACGACAGCAGCGCTTCTTCGACTTCTGCCGTCCGCTTGGGGACTTGGAGAAACTGACGCGCTCCGGCGAGGAGTTGGACGAGAAGTATCCGAAGACGTTCGGCGATACTCCGATGAAGGGACCAGCGACGTGGCGCTCGGCCTTCCGGCGGGCGTGGGATGCCGATCCCGACGGGCGGAAGAGGCTGAGGGGCGCGGTTGGTCCAATGATCGGAGAATGGTGCGACGGTCTCATCGTCGGGTCGCACTTCGCCTGCGGGAACGACGTGTTTTGCACGATCGATCACGGCAAGACCGCCGGTCCGAGCAGTCTTCTTCATCCCGACAATCGCGCAGCCTTGCGAGCGAAGGGGATAACCCTGATGCCCCCCGCCGAGCTCGTGAGCCGATACGGCCTGTAGCGCGCGTGCGCCGGGCTAGAAGTCGGGCTCGCTTCTCTTCTGCCAGCGATGACGACGCACGCTGTGGGCCGTGGTCCGGAACGAGACGGCTTCGACGTGATGGACCTCCACGCTTTCGAGATCGAGATTCAGGGTGACGTCCCGAAAATCGGCGTCGCCGGCGCTCTCGGTTTCGCTCGGCTCCAGGGCGATGAACGGGAACGCGCGGTCACGCTGCGGCACGGGCGCCGGCTTAGGCTCGGGTACCTCCTCCGAGACCCAATAGTCCGCCTCCTGTCCGTCCGAAGTCGTCATGCGGGTGCGCGCTTCCAATTCGGTGTTGGGAGGAAGCTCGAGCGGTTTCACGCGTGAGGCATGATGGAAGAGGACGACGTTCTTCTTCGCGCCGCCCGCCTGAGCGGAAGGGTACAGGATTCCATCCAGTCCCACGCGGCTTGCCAGATACTCCGCGATCGCCTGGGTCACGAGGTAGTCGGAGGGCTCGTCGTCAGGCATGATCGGTCTCGTGATCCGCTCGCTGAGCCTGCCGAGGAACTTCGCCCGTTCGAGCTTGTGAAGGTGACCTCCGTCGAACACGCTCCCCTTCACGAGCACCGAGCGCAGCGCTTCCACGTCCAGCACCTTCAGGACGCGCGCGAGTTCGAATTTGCCCAGCATGACCCGGCTGCCGACGGGCGGCCGGATTTCCGCGAGCGCGATCTCGGCCTCGAGCGCACCGTAGAAGACCGAAATGCCGCGGGCATTCATCCGTCCCCCGGTCGCGACGCCCTCGGGCGGCGGGCCGAGGCCCTTATCGGGTCGCTCTAGGGCTTCCTTGAGCGGGCCCTCGGACTGAAAGACACGGGTGCGAAACAAGGAGGCGATCTCCCGTCCGGGTCCGAGCTCGATGACCACGCGCCGCCCATCGAACGTTTCGTGCTCCAAGAGTCCATCGAATAGCTCGGCGAGCACGGCTTCGGCATGCTTGTTGAAGAAGCGACTTTGCGTCTTCAGGCTATGCTCGAAATACTGCCACTCGTGGCGCAACTCCACGTCGTTCGTGTCCTGCGCCTCGTAGTAGGATTCGGAGGCAAACTCGCACTCCTCTCCGGCCTTCGCCATCTCGATGTCGGCGTGCCGCTCTTCCAGGATCCGCTGCACGTCCGCTGCGATGGTCTCGTCGATCTCCGCGGCGCCGGCGATGGCCCAGACGACCGGATCGCCGTGACGAAGGAACGTGTAGCCGCTCTCGCGGTCGCTCATCATCATGTGCTCGAAATCGTCGGGATCGGGAGACGTGCGCTCATAGTGCTGCTCGAACGCCGTTTCGACGTGGTCGGCGAGCTCCTCGATCGGGATGACGCGGCGCTTCTCGCCGCAATAGGAGCAGGGCTTCGAAGCGCCGAGCCTCTTGATTTTGGCCGAAAGATATTCGTCGCCGACGCAGGCGAAGCAGACGTTCTTGGTTTCGGGCGGGTCTTCGTCGGACAGGGGAGGCTCGGACAATCATTGGCGGGACGATCGTCGGAGATCTAGGCCGCGGACCTCGGGGCTTCAAGAAGGCGTTTGACGGTCCGGGCGCACCGCGGTCCGGCGACAACGCTGTCCGACCGAGCCGGAAGATCGCGGCGTCCGTTCCACGTGCCGTCGTTAACCAACGCGGCGAAGGCCGCTTGCGTTCGCATTTTTATCGGTTACATTATGTCACCAATAAAGGAGCGATAAATGAGACAGCGCAAGGCCCGCGACGACCCGATAGCGAAGCGGCGATCGAGGCCACCCGATAGGGGCGCGGCCCTCGGCCCAAGGACTCGCAAGCGAAGGATTTGAAGGAGACGCATCGATGAACGACAGAGAGATTCCGGAGCGGGTCAAGCTCAGGCCGAGTCCTTCTGAATGGGGACTCGACGAATTGCTTACCCTGGAGGAGGCGGCGGCGCTGCACTGGCCGCGCGGACCCGGCGGGCCGCGCGGCCCGCTCACCGCGCGCAGCCTGCGGACCGCGGCGGAGGCCGGGGTGCTCGGGACCGTGATGATCGCCCGGAAGCGACTGACGACGCGTCGGCAGATCGCGGAGATGAGCCGCTGCGAACGGGCTCCTCGGCTGAGCCAGGCACCGTCCGCGGCCGCGGCACCCCGTCGCGGCATCGGCATGACGTCGGAGGAGGCGCGGACGAGCGCGACAGGCTTCCGCCGCCCCGTTAAGTGATCGTTAACGATGTCGGGGCCTTCTTTCAGTCAATGTTGACACTAGCAAATTATTAGAAGTATGAACGATGTGGCCAGGGGATAGGCCCCAGGACAAACCAACCGCAAGGACCTCACGGAAATGCAGACGATCAGAAACCACTCCGAGGCGCTGGCAAGCCTCGGAAAGTCGGGGCCGACGCCCGTGGCGTTGCACCTGGTGCTCCACCCCGCCCCGGTCTGGATGTCGAAGGCCGGCAAGAAGCGCGTCGGCAGGCGCTTCTGGTACATCGAGGGCGACGGCGCCAAACCGATCTCGACGAAGTGCAGCCAGGAAAACAAGGCCGGCGCCGAGGCGGTGCTGGCCACCCGTAAGCGCAAGCAGATGGTCGGTCTTCTCGGCGAGCACGCGCCGGACGAGCTGACCATCGCCGAGATCCTCGACGACGACATCGAGCAGAAGGAGAAGATCGCGTTCACGCCGCCGCAGAAGCGCACGGCGCGCACCATCAGGCACCAGTACACGACGATCAAGCGGCTGATGGGCCGGCTGGCGCTCGCGGACTACACCTCGCAGCACTCGATCGATTTCCTCGCCGACTACGTCGGCGAGCGCATGGCCTACTACGCGGCGCATCCGGACATGGATCCCAAGGATCCGGAGCCGACGGGGCTGCGCATCCTCAAGCTGCTCAAGAAGGCCGTCGAATCCTTCGTCGAGCGCAAGGGCCTGCTGTGGTCGAAGGCCATCCACGTGCCGAAGCGCCGCAAGGTCAAGAAGGCCAAGCGCTGGCTGCGCAAGCAGGAGCTCGCGCGCCTGCTGTGGGGCTGCCTCTACGAGATCGACAAGAAGACCGGCCGGCTCAAGACCAAGACGGTGATCGACGAGGACGGCACCGTGCGCACCGTCTGGATCCGCCACAAGGGCGCGAAGAAGCGTGCCTACTACCACCTCAGCCGCCTGATCCGGTTCATCATCAAGACCGGCACCCGCCACGAAGTCTCGATCATGATGACGTACGGCTTCCGCCCGGACATCTCCTGCATCGATTGCGACGGCGACGGCCGTGGCCTCGTCCATCGCCGCGGATACGAGGAGGAGGACACCAACAAGGCGCGTCCGCCTTCTCCGATCCACGCGCCGCTCGCGCGCATGCTCGCCCGCTGGGCCCGCATGGACGGCCACATCGACCGCGCGACGGGACGGATCGTCGACGACGGCAAGGTCCGCTACCTGGTGCTCGACGGCAACGGCAAGCCCTATCGCAACCACATCGACCGCCAGTTCAGGACCCTGGTGCGCAGCGTGGGGCTCCGCGGCATCACGCTTCACACCCTTAAGCATACGTCTGTTAACTATGCCTATCAGAGCGGGCAGACGCGCTCCGGAGCCGCGCTGATGTTGGGCACGACCGAGAAGACGCTGGCCGAGTACTACACTGACTGGAAGGAGGAGGGGCACTTCGCCGAAGTGCTGCGGGAGTTCGATGACCCGGCGAAGCTCCTCGCCTTCCGCAGGCTCCGCCACTTCGATCCACTGCCGTCGCCGCGGCCGCGCCACTACGTCAAGCCCTTCCGCGAGGCCGACGGGGCGACGGCGTGAGTGTCGCCGCCGACACCGTCATGACGACCGCCGTCGCGCCGTCCGCGCGACCGGCGGCGCGTCACCCTCCTTACAGAGGCTACGTCGGCCCGGCCGCGGTCGGGCTCCGCGACGCGGGGCTCGCCGGCCGCGACGACGTCCTCGATCTTGGCGAAGCCGAGCTCTACCGGAATCCGCGGTCGCCGGAGGACCTCGTTCCGCGCGGCCCCGCGCTGGCGCTCTTCGTGGCGTGCACCGGGGCGACGGTCGAGGAGCTCCCCGAAATCACCTACGATCCGGAACGCCCTTTGCGCGACTGGATCGATCTTCCCGGCGACGGCCTGGTCGCCGCCCGCACGGTGCCGCTGCCCGAGCTCGCCGCGATCGCGCTGCGCAACTACCGCAGACTCGCCGACAAGATCACCACATGCGATCGGCTCTTCGTCGATTCCGACGGCGGCCCGACGAGCAGGCTGTCGATCCGAAAGCAGTTCACCGTCGTCGGCGAGCGGATCGGCATCGCGGGCGCGCGGCTGCTCACCGCCCTGCACCACGCCTATATCGCCTGGACCGACGCGAGCCCCGACAAGGACACGGCCGCCTACCTGCGCGGCTACGGTTTCGCCCACCGCACCCCTCCGGACCGGATTCCGTCCCCGTCCAACAGGAAGAAGCTGATCGAGGCCCATCATCCGCTCGGCAAGCTCGACCGCGACATGCTGCGCTGGCAGGGCGCGGTCGCGCGGCGCGACGCCGCCCATCCGCTGCGCGAGCTGTCGGCCGCCACCAAGAAGGCGCTCGCCGAAGCGAAGCGCGCGCGCACCTCGTACCCCGACGAGCTCAAGGAGGCCGTGCGCGAGGCGCTCGCCTCGGGGCGCGAGCCGAAGGCGGTCTACGCCCATTACGGCGTGAGCTTCAGGATCCTGTACGACTACGTTCCGCGCGCGAGGAAGAATCCGCTCGCCGCCTTCGAGCCCCTCGAGGCCGTCATCCGGGCCAAACTCGAAGGTCCGCGAACGACCACGGGCGAAGACATGGTGGCCTGGCTCGAGAGCGAACACGGTCTCGTCGTGCCCGAGTGGAAGCTGCGGCGGCAGCTCAAGGAATGGGGGCTCGCGGGCCGGCTCCGTCGCGCACGGCCGAGCGTCGTCGATCCGCATCTCGACGAGATCCGCGCGACGATCCCGGACGGCGGCGTCGCCGATCTGGACCTCGTCGCCGGGCTGCTCGTGGAGAAGGGCGTCACCATCACCACCGAGGCGCTTCGTTCCTCGCTGCGCGCACGCGGCATCCCGCTGGCGACGGTGCCGACGGTCGCCTTCACCCTCGAGGTCGAGATCGACGTCCGGGCATGGATCTCGGTCTATCCCCCACCGTCCCTAGAGACGATCTGCCGGCGCCTCGAAGCCGAGCACCGGATCAGCATGTCGCCTCACCAGGTGTCGGCGAGGATCAAGGCGATGGGCGTCGTCAAGGCGCCGGGACGCGCATCGCCCGAACTCAGGGCCATCGGTCCGTACCTGCCCGAGATCAAGGCGCACGCGATCGCCAACCCGACGAAGACCTGGGCGGCCATCGCGGCCTGGGCGCGCGCCGAGTTCGACGTGGCCATCGAAGCACGCACGCTGCAGCCCTGCATGGTCCGGCTCGGCGTCAACAAGCGCGGCCTCGCCGGCGAGGCGCGAAAGTCCGCCTGCCCGCCGGCGGCGCGGGGAAGCGAAGCGGCCGGGCGCGCGGTAGCCGTCGCGGCGCCGGTCCGGAAAGTCACCCGATTCCATCCAGCAGAAGGAGAACGAAGATGAACGCGAAGATCCAGTACCTGGCCGAGCCGGAGCCCGGCGCGGCCGCCGTCGGCGAGGACGGCAAAGGGCTGCGGCTGTTCCTCGCCGGCCAGATCCTGCACCTCGGGCTGAAGCGCAAGGTCGGCTTCGAGGAGGTCGCCGAGGCGAACGGGATGACGCGGGCCGAGCTCCAGCACATCATGCAGCACGGCGGCTACAAGGACATCGATCTGTGGAAGCTGTTCGCGATCCTGAGGTCGCTCGGCGCCGCGGTCGTCGTCGCCGTCGACCCGGCGCCGGACTTCGAGGAGGGCGTCGTGCTCTGGTCGAGGCTCTCGCGCGCGACCGCGGCCGCGGCGCCGTCGGCCAAACCATCCACACGAAACGGCCCGTAGAGGAGGCCGCCGACATGAGACGTCATCCCAAGGGTCCCTCGCGGGACCCTTTTCATTTTTGGATCGCGCCCACGCCGGTGCCGGTTATGGCCGGCGTCGTCGCGGCGATGGGCGGAAAAGGAGTATCCAGATACTACTTTTGCGCATTTTTCTTTGGAGGGTTGGGTGCGGCGCGGGCCGTCGCGAACGGCGCCGAGGCGCCCGAGTCGTTGCGAAACGGGCCGAAACGCGCGAAAAATCGCCCGCAAAACCGCGATTTCGATAGGGGGATGACTTCCCGGACTACCAGCAGCTTTGCGAGAAAGCGCTGCGCCGCAACGCTTTCTCGCAAAACCGACCTAAAATTTTCGATCGGTTATGCGAGCGGGGGGCGTCATGAACCGCCTCCAGACGCCGCAGTCGGCGCCGCGGTCTCGACGTTTTCAGCGCGGCCGGAGCTCTGCTAAGCGTCGACGCAGACGAAGGACACGACCGATGTTCGGGCCTTACGAAGGCAACCCTGAAATAGCCAACCGACTGCATGCCGCGCGCGTTGCCGCCGGCTTCAGGTCCGGCCGCGCGGCCGCGCTGGCGCACGGCTGGAGCGAGCCGACGCTGCGGGCCCACGAAACCGCGACCGGGTTCATAGGCCCGGAGATGATCGAGGTCTACGCCGCGGCCTTCAAGGTCGACCCGGTATGGCTCGAGAAGGGGACGGGGCAAGGACCGCCGGTGGACCCAGTCCGTGAGGCGCGCTTCCGCGCTCGCATCGATAACGAAGGCGACAGCGTCAAGAAGGCCGCCGCGGCAGCCGGCAGGCGGCTCCGGCTGGCGCGAAGGGCGGCGGGATACGGGTCGGTCATGGTGGCGGCCGAGTCACTGGATCTGCCGCGCAGCACATTGTCCGCGCACGAGCTGGGCCAGAACGTCATCTCGCCCGAGGTCGGCCGTTTCTATGCGAAGGCGTTCGCCTGCAGCGCCGATTGGCTGATATCCGGCACCCGGCCCTCGGGTCTTCCGGCGGCCGTCGAGGCAGACCTCGATGCGCTGCTGGATCTGCACTCACGCCGCGAGTCCGCGGTCCGCGACGTCTTCGCCAAGCTGCGCGAGGGTACGGCGCAGACACCGCCAGCCCCAAACCCCGAGGCCTATCCCCGAACCAGAGGCTCGTCTCCCGAACCACCTCAGGACTCGGTCCCGGAAATAACCGCCCTCGAGCTGTACCGCGCCGCACAAAGCAGAAAGCCGCCGCACACGACGTCGGGCAGGCTGTTCTCCTTCCCGGCCGGGTTTCTTTCCGAGCAGATGAACTGCGGCAGCGATACCGCCGTCATCCTGGCGACCGGTCCGGACCGATCCGGACGAAGCGCTCGGATTCTCGTCGACCGGGCCTTCGTCACCCCGAACGAGGCGGACAGCTACGCCGTCGTCCGCGAGGACGGAGTGGTCGACATCGTGACCGGCCTGGCGGCCAATGAGCCGAGACCGGACCGGCGCCACCATTGGCTCGTCGTCGGAAAGGTCTGCGCCGTGTTGAAGCGATACCTCCCGAGCGGCGATAGCGAGGGGCGGCGGGACGACTAGCAAGGCCGCTCGTCGCGCACTTGCCCTATTCGTTCGTCCGGACGAGCTGCCGTTGCCCGACCTCGTCGTCGAGGCGTTCCCATAGACTTGGAAATCCACGCAGCAAAGGGAGCTCCGCCGGTCCCGGGCGGGGCGGATTGTCTCTACTAGCGTTTGGCCGGTTTTTTCTTCCGCACCCTGGACTTGCGGCCGCGCTCCGCCGCCTTGCGTTCCCGCTCAGCCTTCCGCCGCTCGAGGTCGGCGCGCAGTTTGGCGACGACTTTTTCTTCGCGCTCCTGATCGACGAAGCGAACGCCGGCGCCCTCTTTGCCTCGCGGCCGTACGAATTCGATGCCTTCCTTCTCCAGGAAAGCCGCCAATTCCCTCACCACCACCTCGCGCCGGGCGTCCATCGTGACGCCGACGTGGCTCTCGATAAGTATGATCGTCTTCCGGGCGAAGCCGCTCTTTTCGGCGAGATCTTCCTGCCCTATGCCGAGAAGACCCCGCGCCGCGCGAAAAAGCGCGGGCGTGGGCCAGATCTCCGCCATGTCGAGTTGTTTGGCCATTCTCGCTCAGCCGGTCGTCATCGTTGGTCGGTTACTCCGTAAACGATTCGCGCACGAACACTAACCCGGCCGTCGGCGGTCAGACCAGAACACCTGGACGAGCGGGGCCACCTGCTCTCGCCCAAGCCAGCGCCTGCCCGCGCACGATAGCGCGCCTTCCGTCCACCGACGCCGTCGACATCGGCGTCGTCAGTGAGCGCGCTCAGACTTCACGTCACCGACGCCGTCGGCGGAATCGCCTCGCACGTTCTATTAACCTTATGGGTGACAAAAAGTAACCGATGGCTTGCGCCGACGATCTTCATCAGTTACATTTTGGGTGTGACGACAGGAGACCCGATGAGACACCGCCAATACATCGCGAGCGACGCCTGGCTTACGAGCCCCGCCAGATTCGAAGCTCTCCGCTCGGCCGGATTCCGCTGCCGCCTCTGCAACGCGCCCTCTTCGGAGATCCCGCTGCAGGCCCACCACCGTACGTATGAGAACCTCGGCGCCGAGAGCCCGGACGATCTCACCGCGCTGTGCCGCGACTGCCACCACGATGTGCACAACTTCCTCCGCGCCCGTCTCTTCGCGAAGCTCGAGCCGCCGACCGTCGTCGACGTCGTCATCCACGCCCGTGCGCCGCTGTTCGACGCCTCGTTCGCGGGAGAAGCGGCATGAGCATCGAGCGGTTGACCCTGAAACTCGAATCCGCCGGCCCTCTTCTGATGAATAACTCGAGGATGGCGGATCCCCTCGACCCCGATGCGGTGAAGCTCCTCGCGATCACCAACAAGCGCAAGAAGACCACGGCCGACCACCGTCGGATCGCCGACATCGAGTGGTTCGGCAAGCTTTGGACGCACGAAGGCCGACCGTGCCTGCCGGCGGACGCGCTGGAGAAGTGCTTCGAGGATGCGGCCAAGACCCGGAATTTCGGCGCGACGCTCGCCGGTGCCGTTCTCGTCGACGCGCCGGCACCGCTCGAATACGACGGGCCCAAGGATATCGGCAAGCTCGCCAAGAACCCGAACTTCAGGTTCAGGAAGCTCGTGCGCGTGCGGCGCTCGCTGACGCCCCGGACGCGCCCCTATTTCGCGAATTGGAGCTGCGTCGTCCGCGTGACGTTCCTCGCCACCGTGATCAATCGCGAACAGGTCGTGGACCTCTTCCGCGTGGCGGGCTCGCAGGTCGGCGTGGGCGACTGGCGCAAGAAGCACGGCCGGTTCACCATCGAGGAGGTGTCCCTCGACTGACGAGTCCCCCGGCGGGGCGTGGCCCGGTGAGGCATGCCATGGCCCGGCGTGGCGATGCAAGGGCGGTGGTGTCCCGATGGGACACCACCGCAAGCAAGTCCTAAAAATTTAGAAGGAGCCGCGCAGCGCGGCGCGATGGAGCCAAATGACCGTAGAGAAGGATGACGACGGCGCCGAGGCGCATCGCCCCCACGAGACCGAGGCCTGGCAGGACGCCCTTGCCTTTTGGCGGTCGTACACCGCCGAGATGTTCAACGACGCGTTGAAGGAGCAGGTGCGGGACTGCGTCGCACACACCAGTTCGACGATCGAAGAGTGGCGCGCTGCGGTCCGCGGCGACGCCGCCGCGGCGATCAAGATCGCCTTGGGCATGCGGATGCCCGAGGAGGTCAACGCGAGGCTCGATCTGACCATGACGGTCCTGCTGGCCGCCGCGTTCAAGGACGCCGTCGCGGCGCCCGTCATGGCGCACCTCCTGAACAAGGCGCCGCTCCATCCGATCGATCGCATCGGCCTGTCGACGAGCTGGATGCTGCATAACATCTGGTGCGAAAGCCGGATCCGCAACGCGCGCCGGCGCCGCCGCCTGCGCGGTGGCCACGGAGCCGATGTCTGATGCTTGCCCAACTCTTCTCGGATCTGCATGCCGACTGGCGTGCACCGAAACCGATCGCGATCGGTGCCGGCGTCGACGTCGTCGTCGTGCCCGGCGACGTCTGCGAAGGCGCACGCAACTCCTTCGTGGCGTTGCGTCGCATCGTTCCCATCGACATCCCGATCGTGTTCGTCATGGGAAATCACGAGTATTACAGAAGGTTCGTGTTCGACGAGCTGGACGAGGCCCGTCGCGCCGCGCCGGATCACAACGTGATCCTGTTGGAGAACGATACCGCCCTCGTCGGCGCCGTGAACGGCGTCGGGGGCGTGAGGTTTATCGGCGCCACCTGCTGGGTCGACTTCCGACTCTTCGGCGACCACCGCATGGCCGCCGCCATGGCGGCCGCGCGCGACGGCATGAACGACCACCGGAGGATCGGGTGGCGGAAGCGCCCGTGGGGACGCTTTCGTCCCCAGGAAGCGGCGGCGCTGCATGCCGCGTCGCGGACCTACATCGCGACCGAACTCGCCGCTCCGCACGCCGCGACCGTGCCGGTCGTGATCGTCACGCACCACGCGCCTAGCTTCCGCTCCGTTCCCGAAGTCTGGAAGAACGATCCCCTGACGCCCGCCTTCGCCTCGACGATTGCGGACGACCTGCTTTCCGGTCGGCACGACGGAGCGGACGATACGCGCTTCCACCCGCAGGAAGGAATCGGGCCCACGCCACGAGTTGACTTCTGGTTTCACGGTCACGTTCACGCCCGCTCCGACTACGTGATCAATCGGACGACCCGCGTGATCTCAAATCCGCATGGTTACGGCGACGAGGTCCCGGATTTCGATCCAGGCCTGATCATCGAAATCGGCTCGTGAAGGGACTTAAGAGCCACGAAAGATGCAAAAACCCAACGATGTGAGCCGCGTCACCGAGGCGGACTACGACCTCGAAGAGTCTGACGAGAGCCGGCCCGAGCCGATCGCGGACGATCGCGATGGCAAGCGTAACGCGCAGATGGCGCTCGCCGCCGCCGCCTTCGAAGCGGCGACATCGCCGTCCGTCCGCCGGAAGCTCGGCGACTGCAAGCAACCGGTCGCGGTGGTGATCCGGGTCCCGACGCCGGCATGGGTCGCACCGGTCGCGGAATATTGCCAGAAGGTTTTCGGCCGTTCCTGGATGCTTGTCTCCCGGGACGGCTCCGACCGGCAGCATCGCGCGGACAAGGGATCGGACGCGGTAGCTGTCCAGCTGACCAAACGCTCCGTTCTCGGTGTCGCCGCCGATGTCGGCATTCTGCCGTCCACGCTGGTCGCCGCGGCCGATCTAACGATCGAGCTCGAGTCGTCCGGCATGGTCGTGAGCGATGCCGTCGCGCGGTTCGTCGGCAAGCCTCACGGCGTCGACTTCTCGGGGCTCAGTGTCGTAGGCCTGGACTTTCCCGACATCCTTTCGACCTTTCGGCCCCGCTCGTCCGCTCGAAAGATCCGCGATCGCCTGGCGACGACGTCCGCCAAGATCGGTGCGGAAATCGCAGTCGAGATGCTGCCCGATCTGCGTCTTGCCGTCGAATTCGGAGAGGCGCGACGCTGGGCATTGGCGCTCGCCAAGGACGTAGAGGATTATCGTGCGCACAGGATTCCGTGGTCTGCTCTGGACCGTGGCGTGGTGGTCTTTTCGGAGCCCGGCCTCGGCAAGTCGCTTTGGGTGAGGATGGTGGCGAAGGAGTGCGGGATTCCCTTGTTGGAGTCGTCGGTGGCCGATTGGTTTAGCGGGACCGGGTATCTTCACGATGTCATTCGCGCCGAACGTCAGGTGTTCGCGCAGGCCAGAGCACTTGCATCTAATGCGAGTGCAAAATGCGCTATTCTATTTCTAGATGAATGTGACGCGATTCCGAATCGCGCGACCATGTCGGGCCGTAACAGGGACTACTGGACGCCCATTTTGGGGGACATCTTGACTAACCTAGACAACGGTCTCGCGGGAACGGGCAAAGACGTCGATCGGAGCAAGAGGACCGGCATCATCGTCATCGGGGCCACTAACCGGATCGCCGACCTCGACGTGGCGCTGATGCGTCCCGGGCGCCTCGAACGCGCGATCGAGATCAAGAGGCCCGACTTCGCCGGAACGCTGAACATCCTGCGTTATCATGTCGCCGGCGACGTCGCCGAGCGCGACCTCAGTGAGATCGCCGGGTTAATCGAAGGGGCAACCGGCGCCGAGATCATGCTGCACGTTCGCGAGGCTCGTCGCCTGGCCCGGCATCGCGGAGGCATGCTCTCGCCGGCCGATCTGCGCGCGGTAGCGTTGCCGAAGAGCCGTCTCGCGCCGGACGTCCTATGGCGCGCCTGCGTCCACGAAGCCGGTCACGCGGTCGCTACCCTCGCGTTGAAGGGTACGGTGATGCGTTGCGTGATCCGCGACGGCGACGGTAGCCTCGGCGAGACTTTCGCGGAAGCCGCCGGCGCGGAGCTGCCGATCAAGACCGACGTCGAGGACCGGGTCGTCGCCATCCTGTCCGGTCGGGCCGCCGAGGAGACCATCTTTAGGAGCGCCTCGTCCAACGCTGGTGGCGACTTGAAGAGCGATCTCGCGGTCGCGACCCGGTTCGTGGGTTGCCTCCATGCCTCTGTCGGTCTCGGCGACACGCTCTCCTACCTGGCAGGGCCGAACGAGGTCGCCGATCTACTTAGGAAGGACCGCGTGCTGCGTCGGAAGGTTGAACAGCACCTAGCGGACCTGCATCGCCGAGCCACCGAACTGATGGTCCGGCACCGCGACGCCGTCCTCGCCGTCGCCAATCGTCTGCGTGAACGCCGACACCTCTCGGGTGATCAAGTCCGTAATCTCTACGAGGACAATCGTCCCGATGATGCGTCGAAAACACCTTTCGCCTGAAAGGGACATGCATCGGTGGCGGAACCGACGGGCGCGCCACTCTCGGGGTGGGATCTTGGCGGGCACAGTTAGAGCTTGTAGGGCCGAGATTAAAGAAGGGAAGGGGCCATCCGCTGGCCCCTTTTTATTTCAGGCGGTCAGGCCGCTTCACCGCCTAGGAAGCGTTCCGCATCCAAGGCTGCCATGCAGCCCATGCCAGCCTCGGTTATGGCTTGGCGATAGACCTTGTCCCTCACGTCTCCGGCAGCAAAAAACGCCCGGCACACCGGTAAGAGTGTTTCCCAGGCGAGCGCTGCACCCTCGCGATCCTGCGTTCTCTGTCGTCATCGAACCGGCCCGACGCTCCCCACAGTTTGCTTTCTATCCTGCCGGCCTCGTTCCGCGTCGTCGCCTTCCGGACGAGTTGGTCGTCAAGCTGGCGATCGTCCGATCGCGTGCCGTTTCGTGATTTGGTCGTGATCCTCAGGTCAGATCGATGGTGTCCTCTGCCATCCCATAAGTCGTTCGAAGAAATCCGAATCCTGGGAGGCTGGCGGGACATGGCTCTGGAACAGGTATCCCACACATCCGCACCGGAACAGTTGCCGAGCTTGGCTACGGTCCTCGCAGCAGTGGCTGGCGTAGGACTCGCATTTCAGGTCGGTCATTTCGCCGAGCACGCCATGCAATTCGGGGTGTGGATCCTTGGAGACTACTCGAACATCTGTGGCCGCGACACACCCTGGATGTCGCCCTGGTTGACGGAAATGGTTCGTCGGGCGGGGACTATCATGTTTCCTACCGCGGCCCCATCGCGGCAGATGATGCTGGGAATGGAGGTCCTGCATCTTATCGGCAACAGCATCTTCCTGACCAGCCTTGGTTGCCTATACTACTGCGTGAGATCCAAATGGATCCGCTGGGCGCTCTACATCGAGACCTTCCATCTTTATGAGCATCTGATGCTGACGCTTACCGCGTATTTTGTCGGTAAACCAATTGGACTCAGCACGCTGTTCGGCGGCTCCAGCGTCATGGGCAGCCCGGAATTCGCCGTCGGGTATCGCGTGACTTGGCACTTCGCTATGAACCTGCTGCCGATGCCGTTCGCCATGATTGGGCTAATGGAACATGTCGCGCGCAAATCCGAGCGCGATGTTGCCGCGGGGCTGGTTGCCAGACCGTTTGTTGGAAAGTCCACGTAGAGATCTGCACGCATCTCAAAGATGGAGAAGGATTTCTGGTGCGTCACTGTATCCACGAGCGCTTTCTGAAGCCTGCGATGGGAACATCTCCTGACAAAGAAATTATTCGCAATGCCATGCCGACGATCGGAAGCGCGCTGCGTCTTGTCGACGCTGAGATGCAGGATCACCGGTTTCTCGTTGAAGACGATCTCACCGCGCCGATCTCTTTTTCGGCTCGATATCGATCTATTTGTTCAAGACTCCAGAGGTGGGGCCATGCATCGCTCAGCTCTCAAGCCTCAAACGCTGGCTTCGGGATCCTTCAAGGCGGAGGACAGTCCAAGCGGTTTGTTCGATAAGTCCTCTTTGACTGATCACCGGATCCGCTATCGTGTCAGGTCGCCGCTGTATCAAGCCGCTCGGTCGCTGGCGGATACAATTCGATCTGAGCCCAGCAGCGCGGTTCAAATAGATCGGTTCTGTGACGATCGATCGCTCCGATATCGTGACTTTCTAAGAGCGTTCAAGCGTTTGAGTGGCACCACTCCTGTTCGGTTCCTTCAATCTCACCGAATAGACCAAGCAAAAAGGCTTCTTGCCCGATCTGATATAACTATCGCGAACATATGCCACGAGCTTGGCTATGAATCGGTCGGCACTTTTACGCGCACTTTCACCGATCTCGTCGGGTTAACCCCGAGTTCTTTCCGCTGCCTCGTTTCACAGGTAAAGAACTGGGATATGGGTTGGTTCTTGAATGAACTTCAAGGCGTTATCCCGAGAACGGGATCGATCCGAGAGATCCCGGGCTTCTTATCAATTACTCATGCGAGAGGAGAAATTACGTTTATAGGGTTGTTCGGTTCCGCGATCCCAGTCAACGAGCTAATAGCTGGAGCGGTTATTGTCGGCCAAGGTCGCTTCAATTTGAACGTTGGAGTCCAGGCCAAATCGCTGTTTGTCTTGGCTGCGAGTTTTGAGGCCGATGCTACGCCATTTGACACCCTCTTTCCGGATTCAGGTCGTATTCGCGTCGCTTCAACCGCGCTAAGCCCTCAAAATATCAAGACGCTTGCACCGATTGTGCTTCATTTGCGTCCCATGAGTTGTCTTGATCCACCGATCGTTTACGCCTTGCCCAGTCTGCTCAGCAAACGACACTCGGGGTCGAAGTTGCTTCTCTGAGATGGGCGGTTGGTTATCCCGCATTAGTCGAGCCTGGCTCGCTGAGGCACGACGCAAAAAACGGTAATCCAGGATAAGTGTGCCAAGTCTAGCTAGGGTAGATTCCTCAGCTTAGGTTTAGCGGGACGACCGTCGTTCCGCGAACCGCCGCCAAAGACAGGAGAAACTCATGGCTATAGCGGTGACACCACGCACGGTCCCTCCGGCAGGCGTAGATACGGTCGACATTACCATTCACGAAACCTACGAAATAGATGGTGTCGGGAGAGATACTGTCGAACTCAAAGGCCAACTCGTTGCAAATCGGACAGTACCCTTGCTAGGTCACGGTGCGACCGCGGTAGCTTGGGAAACTTCGACTGTTGTTGCCCAATTCACGGAGTTGAACCTGACAGGTAAGAGCCCGCTTTTTGGCGATGTAAACGTGTCGCTCGACAAGAGCGTGCCGTCATATGGCGTGGTCTCGAATGCAAAATGTGCAGCGGCCATAGGTGTCAAAGTCGAGATGCCGCAGCATGGTTTAACTCTCCGCTCAAGCGAGCCGATTCAATTGCAATCGACGGTGCAAACGGTTCCTCCGATCGGAGATGAAAGTACGCAAAGTGTTAAAGCCGTTGATCTGTTGGACAGTAGGACGGACAAGCCAATAGGTACCATACTTCAGGCTCGCGTCATGTGGCGCGATTTGGTTCAACAGCAGGTAACGCCGGTAACCGCTTCTGTCCGGGCAGCAAGAGCAGTTGGAGCGGAGGATGAGCGGGTCCGAGCGCTTGAGGCCGAGAACGCTCGCCTAAAGACATTGCTGGCCGAAGCGATTTTGCGCGCCGGGCGTTGAAAGCTGCCCTTTCTTATTGCAGCGCCTGGCGGCTATCCGCAGTAAGCCACATTGGACGCGAGGCGCGAGCGCGTGTCAGAGATTTGAACAGGGGGCCGCCAAAGGTTCGGTCTCCTGTTCATATTCGTCTGCTAGAACGAACGGGAGGGCCTCGCGTTGAAAGTCTAAGTCAGGATATAGCCCTCGGAGTATTCCCTCAAACACCAACAGGCTCAGGAGTGGTTGCGAAAAACCTGACGAGGCGCGAAGGCTCCAGCGCCTCTGAACGCCAAATAGCTTGAGAACAAAATCTCCGATTAAGAAATTGCGTGCTCGTTTCCCTGATGCTTCATGCACGACCTCTTTGATCTCTCTGCGGAAGGCCTGCTCATCAAAGATAGGTGAAGGTGGAGCGACTGCCATCTCTAAAACGATCTTGGCCGCCCGCTCGCTGTCATTCATTGCGATGCATAGGAAAAACTCTGAAAAGAGACGTCGTTCGCGTTCTTTCATCTGTCCGCAAAAACCGAAGTCCAAGAGTACGGGATCGCCACAAATAACTAGATAGATGTTGCCCGGATGCAGATCGCAGTGAATCAGGCCTTCTCGAAAAATCAGCACGTAAATCGCGCGCAGCGTAGTTAGCATCGCGTGTCGCCGCGCCGTTGATGGTAGCGAGACGTCGTCTAATCGATGAAGGCCTGGCAAAAATTCCATCGTCAGGACTTCACCGCTGCACAAATCATCCACGGTTCGAGGAACGATCAGCCCGGGGATTCGCGCCAGACTATCGCGAAACAGACGCTGCCAACGCGCCTCCGTCGTAAAGTCGGTTTGGCCGTGAAGCAGGTCCCCGATCTCTGAAGCGGTCTCGATTACCGGAGCGCTTCGGTAAAAAGGCATTGCTGCGGCGATAGCCGCCAGTTTCCGTAGCAGGTATGCATCTATCCGAAACAGCTCCTCGATACCGGGGCGCCGGACCTTGACGGCGAGCTCTTGCCCATCGTGGCCGATGGCATAGTGAATCTGAGCAACCGTTCCTGACGCTATCGGAGTGTCGTCGAAGTATTGGAAGACAGATTCGATCGGCCTGTTGAACGCGTTCGCAATGATCGAACGTGCAATTCCACTACCAAATGGTGGAACGTGGTCCTGAATAATCTGCATTTGCTTGAGCAGAGGCGCCGGCAAGACATCATACCGCGTGGAGGCAACCTGTCCGACCTTCGTGAATGCGCCACCGAGACGACAGAACACATAAGTGATGAGACGTCCAAGCCATTCCCAGTAGCTCACGTTCGTGCGGAATCCTGCTAGGGACAAGCGCGCGACCGCAACCAGTATCACGGCGCCGATTACGGACAGGACATAGGTCGCGCGAATCGTCGCATGGCACCAATTCGGATATTTGGAGGCGTCGCCAGTTGAGCGCATCTTCCGAAACATCCTAGTTAGATATGTTTGGCACGAGCTTCAACGCATCCGTGAACTCCGCCAAAAGCGCCGAGTTGACTCTTTCTGGATCAAATAGCTTGTCGTCAATTTCCAGGTGATGAGCAGTCCCGCGCAATGTCATACGAGAGCTATAGCCATCTCGTGGTCGGCTAACCGCGATCACTTGAGGCGTCCAGATGCCGTCGATCTTGAGAAGCCCGCCGGCCTGCAAAACCCGAATCGGATTATGATCTCGCTGGTGAGGCCATATAAGCTCACGCAAAATCCCACTCTCCGCGCAGAATGTCATTTTTACAGGTCGTTCTTCGCAGCAAATCGTGCAAACGCTACCAGAGACGAGAGTTACTGGATGTCCATCGAGCGCACTTTCCTCCGCCTTTTCCAAAAGAAACATGTCAAATGCTGCCCAAAACCGGAAATCTGCGTAGGTAAAGTCCGTTCCAAGGACGCAGTCGTACAACCTGTCTGCAGTTACGAATATTGCCTTCGTTGATGTGCGGAGACGCAACCATATATTGGTCGTCTCTATGCCGGCTTGCTCCTCAATTACTACAACAGTTCCGGCCATGACCTTTGGCGAGATGATCCAGAGGGCTGATCGGCAACCGCTTCCCCGGCGTTTCCAGAGCCTGCCGATCGTATAGGAAAAAGCAAACTGTTCGGCGTTTGATACGGCGATCGTTACTTTATGAAAGCCGGTATCTCCGAAATCCCTGGAGATGTGCTGTGAGATCGCCGATCGCGCGATGCCCGAGAATCTGTAAAGATCAAGCCCTTCGGGTGTTGCGGCGCACACGGTTTGCCCTCCGCTGGGAGACACAAGCCAAGCTTAGACGGCTCGAAGCTAGTCTTAAGATACATGAACTTAAGAAACAGATGCTAATCGGAAGGCGGTTCCAGAGCGATTCAGCTTAGACACTGTTCCGAGTATCAATGCACTCATTGGCATGGATCGTCTGGGCGTTCGGCGATCTTCAGCTCACCCTCCCGTACAACGTCAGCGCCTCGGCCAGCGGTGCGGGCGGACGGTCCGGTACCAGCCCTTGGGCAGTGGCCCGCATGCAGCCGATCTCTTGGAAACCGTGCGCGACGCAAATTCGTTCGCTTGGTTGCGCCTTGTAGATGTTGAAGTCGAGCCCGATGCGGTGCTGCCTTATGTGCGCCAGCGACATGACTACGTCGATCTCGTCGAGCGCTGTTACTTCCTCAAAATATTCGCAGGAGACCCGTAGCGTGACGAGGCGCAGGTCTTGCGCCAGTTCGCCCAGGACAGCGGGCGCGTGGCATTTGAGAAACATTTCACGGCAACGCCCCTGCCAAGACAGATGTCGAGTAAAATAGACATTCCCGACCAGATTTGTTTCCTCGAACGACACGGTGTGGCGGTAAGAGAAATGGGGTGCGCTGCGGGTAATCCGGACGTCTCGCTTCAGGCTCTCTTGAGCGTCCATATCGTCGGCGGTCGACGTTACGTTGATGTTCACGAGGTCACCTCATTGGGTTGCAGATTAAACCGCTGCACCGCAGGACGAGACAGTGGGTCTAGACGACCGAACGCCACGACAAGAAGCTTCGAGGCAAGCGGGATCTCGATTGTTATCACTTGGACGTCTTCGATGCGGCTGGCAGCACCAGCTATTTGGGGGCCGAATACGCGCGGCATCGGTTTGCGGCCAACCTTTCGGCAGGCCTCGTAGGTGACATGTCGGCGGATCATTTCGAGATCTGCGGAGGCCGTTCCAGACGCTTCGATGTCGCATCCAATCTGACTTCGCGCGGCGATCGCAAGCGTCGCATCGGCGACGTGAGCTATCGAGACGGTGCCTTCATCTTCGGTACGAATGGGACGACCGTCGCTGCGCCGTTCAAGCTTTCCGGTGAGGCCGAGTCGTGCAACAGCCGCGTTGCGCCGCTGTTCCCGGGTGGCTTGCGGGTCTAGAACGAAGGCGACGGCGATGGTGTCGTCGTCGAGTGCTTCCCGTGCCGCGCGTTCCAGATAGGGCGCGATAAGATCGGGGCTGACGCTTAAAACCTTGCCGATGTCAGTCTGATCGACAGCGCGGAAGCTGATGTCGGTCCATCTTTGCGCAACTCGGCCGCCGGAGTCGCTGGCCAGAATGTCGAAGGTGTAGACATGTCCAATCGCTCTCTTCTCGAAGGCGCTGACGCGAGAGATCTGCGACGCGCCGGTGTCGATCTCTATTCGCGCGGCGCGGACCGGCAGCACCCGCCGGTGTGGCACCGCTACCTGCAGTGCATGCAACGCCGCATCGGTAGCTGCCGGATCGCCTAACTTTAGGGTGGTTGCCTCATAGGCGCCAAACCACCTGCTCGTCGGCGTCTGCGCCACTTGGGCGATCACGCGCCGCGATGTCGCAATCTCGAAATGCTTCAGGCGTTGAAATCGACTGCCATGAAAGAACAGAGGTCCATAGAGCGGGTCTGCGGTAAACGGGGCTTCGCCCGCTGGGCAATCGGTGGCCAGGATTGCACCGGGCTTGCCGGATGAGAAACTCGCGCGCATGCACGGTGCAGAAAAGTCGTCGTCTGCGGCGAATAGGATACAATCGATGCTCGCGTTTTCATGACGCAGCGCCGCGATCCGAATACGGGTCGCGCCGTTCGATGGAACCTGCAATACGCGGCAGAACTCGGTGTCGCAGACGATGATCCGCGGGCCGATCGGAGCAAGTGCCGAGGCCACCTGAGCCATAGCTTCCAGTCCCATCACCGCCGGCAATACGGCGTGACCGTCGACAGCGTGGTCGTCGAGATACAAATCTCGTCCGCCGGACAGCGTCGTCTCTATCACGAGTTCGGTGCCGGGAAACGCGACTAGCGGGTTGTCGACGAACCGTAGAGTCGGCAGTTCGGTCGAGCCGAGCGAAAGTTCGGGCGGCGGACCAAACCGACCGGTGACCGCAAGAGTGCCCTTTAAGTCCGTCGCGATCATGCGGTCCAGCGCGGCGAGCGCATCATCCAAGGATAGCGCGTCGACCCCTTGCGCCGACAGCCGTTCGACGGTGCCGAGCCGCTCGCCCATTCCGACGCCCGCCCACACGCTCCATTCGATGGCCAGCGAGGTGCGCGCCGGCGCTGCGGCAGCCCACGCCTCCGAAGCTGCGGTCTGCATGGCGTTTGCCAGCGCGTAGTGGCTTTCACCTTCCAGACCGATACGGCCGATAATTGAGCCAAACGTGATCAAGCGACGAAGTGAGGGGCCGAGCGTTTGCAGCGTCGATTGCAAACCCGAGGTCTTTGGCGCCAGCGTACGAAGCACCGTCTCCTGGTCGAGATCGGTCAGACGGCGCGGCTCATTGATTGCCGGTGCGTAAACCAGCGTCGTGGCCGGGCCAGTGACGGCCAGAACACGATTGAGACCGGCAGAAAACGTATGCGAGTCCAGTACGTCGGCGCAAACGTAGTGGCAGCGTAGTCCGCTCCGATGGGCTCGCTCCAGCGTTGCGGCTACTTGAATGTCGCTGGCCGGGCTACGGCCGACGAGAATAATGGCGGCGCCACGGCGCCCGATCTGCAACGCACATTCGGCGGCAATGCCTTTGCCTCCACCCACTACGACCACGACATCGTCGGTGCCGATCCCGCACGAGGCATCCGGGGCCGGACACCGCTCGATCGGAGCGAAAATGGGCTCCAACAATTGGCCGTCAATTGTCAGCCGGACCTCGTCGAAGCCTTTCACCGGGCGAGAAAGCGCCGCGTTGACGCACAGATCATCCATTCCAAAGTTGGCGCAGTCGATCACTCTGACTGACTCGAAATGTCTCTCACGAGCGATCGATCGTGCAAAGCCGGATATGGGGGCGCCTCGATGGCACAGCGCAAGATGTTGGACTCGGAGCCGAGCCGCATCGGCCGCTATGTCGATCAGGTCGGACGCAGCTTCTGGGCTAAACTCGCCGTCGATCCAGATGGACAGCGCGTTGCCATACCCACCGCCAAGCGATCCCTGACGCGGTTCGCTAAGAATCAATCGTGACCACGACGCATCTGGATCGTCGCTCGAACGTGCGGCAGCTTGAGCCCACGACATTGCATAGGCCCGAACCCAAGGACGGACGCCTGCGATACGCTGCGTCTGCTCCCTGGAATCGTTGCCAAGTGCCTGGATTTCGGCCAGCGCGTCCGCGACTTGCCGAGCCGTGGCGTTTGCGAACTCGGTAGGCGTAGCGGGTATGCGCAGCCTCATCATCCTGGACGCGGCGACCACGACCCGCGTGACTGCTAGTGAATTGAGATGAAGTGTATCCAGAAAGCGATCGTCGGCGCCGATCCGCTCCGCTCGTAACCCGGTTTCTCGCGCAAGAACGGACAATACGACCGCCAACGGCGTGCGGTCGGTCAGATCGTCGAGGGGCGGCTCTATCGTCGGCAGTTCCGCCGCAGGATGCTCGATTTTAGCGAGTTTCGGCCCCGGTAGTGGGGCAGCGCTAGACGCTGTTTCGGCGACACTCCACGACCCGCATGGACTTTCGATGAAGCGAGGGATAACGGAGGGCTCGATCGCCCTGATATGACGACCTTCGAACAACCAATCGGTTCGAATGGCTGCGCCGGCCGCGAACAGCGCAGCCGCGGTCGAGAGAAGTGGCTTGAGCGAATCCGCGAACGCATCGACGGAATACGCTTCAGCCCCTGCGGTCCGAGCCAAACGCGTCAGACTATGTCCCGGACCGACCTCCACAAGAATGTCTGTCTTGGCAGTCAAAAGTTCGAGCGCGGCATCGAACAGAACCGGCTGAGTGAGCTGGTCGAGCAGGCTCCGGCGAATATCAGACTGCGGCGTGAGCGCTGCGCCGCTGACGGTCGAGACGACGGTGCGATCTGTCAGGGCGTTGAGTTGCGTGTTACCTAGCGCTACAGCGAAGGCTGGCGATGCTGTTGCCATATGCGGGCTATGGAACGCATGTGAAACCGAAAGCCGTGTGGCGTCGATGCCGCGGGCGCGGCACCGGGCCGCAGCGGCGGTGATGGCGTCGGCGTCCCCCGACAGGACGACTTCGGCGGCGCCATTGCGGCAGGCCACCACTGCTCCGGTATCTTGCGCAAGCAACGACGCGTCGTGCGATGACAGCGCGACGCGGAGCATCGAGCCTCCCGGGATCCCCAAAGTTGACATGATGGATCCGCGCTCGATCGCGAGCCCGAGCGCTGCGTCGGGAGTGAGCGCCCCTGCCCAGGCAAGCGCACTGATTTCGCCGAGACTGTGGCCTGCACTGACGCAAGCGGAGAACCCGAGGCGATCGAGCAGGCGAAGTGATGCCAGCGAGGCAGCGACGATGCAGGGTTGTGCGACGCGTGTGTCCGAAAGGTCGTCGCCGGGAATCAGTGTTAGCCGACCGGTTAATTCGGACAGATCTTCTGCGAAGCGGCGTCGCCAGGCGCCTCCGCCCGGCCGACTTGGCGCGCCCTGACCCGGGAATAGGAATCCTACGCGGGGAGCGCGCGACGACTGTCCTGTAAAGATGCCATCGTCATAATCTTTCAGGCTATCACCCGACGCGATTGCTGCCTTGATGCGGGCCAGCCGGTGAGCCAGTTCCTCGCCCTGCGAGGCGACGACCGCGGCCCGCACGACGCCCTGTTTCGCCTTCGACGCCACGTAGGCGGCCATGTCGGCGAATTCCGCCATCGACAGGCTCGGCGCGCGAAGCTCGATCGCTGCGATCGAGGCGAGGACTTCGTCGATGTGATTTCCCGCAAACAAGAATAGCTCGGCGTCCTGGGTGACCGAAGGACGCGGCGACACACCCCGCGATGCGGCGGTTCCCTTGTGCTCAAGAACGAGGTGGGCGTTGATTCCACCGAAGCCGAAGCTTGAGACGCCGGCGAAAGCATACCTTCCGTTTCCGATCGGTTCGCATGCGGTGTTGGGATGTACGCGATGATCGACTTGGGCGAATACGGGATGAGCGGTATCGCAGCTCACGTGCGGCGGCACGAATCCATGGCGCAGCGCTTCGATGGTTTTGATCAGACCGGCAAAGCCGGCTGCCGCCTTGGTGTGTCCGATATTGGCCTTGATCGAACCGATCGGAAGCGAGCGATGCGCCCCTTCCCGAAGCGCGGCGAGGGCACGCACCTCGATGGGGTCGCCGACCGCGGTGCCGGTCCCGTGAGCCTCTACGAAAGCGACGTCGTTAGGATCGACGTCCGCCATCTGATAGGCGCGGCGGTAGGCCGTCTGCTGTCCGTCGACCGATGGACGCGTAAGACCGCCGGTACCGTCGGTCGACAGGCCCCAGCCGCGGATATTAGCCAACACGTCGAATCCGCGCCGTGCGGCATCCTGCTCCCGCATCAATACCGCGCAGGCCCCGCCTTCCCCCGGCCAAAATCCGTTCGCACGCGCGTCGAATACGCGCATTTCATCGACGGCCAGCGCGCCGGCTCTGGAGAAGCCCACCAGTTCGAAGGGGTCGAGACTGAGATCGACCGCCGCTACCACGGCAGCGTCGATTTGCCCGCTTACGAGCAACGTAGCGGCGTCAGCCAGCGCGACCATCGACGACGCGCAAGCACCGTCAACAGAATAGGCCCCGCCGTGCATATCGAAATAGTTGGCGATGCGACCGGCTATGGTGTTCGCGAGACCGCCGGCGAGGCTCTCCTCGTTGGGGTCGGGAAGCCGGCGACGAAGTTCTGCGACGAACGCGCCGCGGAGTTTGTCGCCGAGCTCGGCGGGCATGGTCACGCGATCTACGGCCGCCGCCAGCAATTCGTCGAGAAAGGGAGCGCGAAGTCGCAACAAAGACGTCCGACTGAACTCGCCGGTCAGCGTGTTGGCCACGATCACCGCCGTTTTTGAGCGGTCGAGACGATCGACGCCACCTATCGATGCGATCGCTTCGGTCGCAAGCTCGAGCGCGAGCCAATGAGTGTGGTCGGTCGCCGCGAACGTCATTTTGGGAATTCGAAAGCGATCGCAATCGACCTGCCAGTCGGTTAGTAGACCTGCGCGAATAGGCGTGATCGAATCCGCTTCGCCGATGATGTCGACGAGGTAGCGGCTAGTATCAAGGCGCTTCTTCGGAATCGCTCGGAAGGAGCGGCGGCCATGAATCACATTGGTCCAGAGTTCCGCGCTCGAGTTCGCGTCCGGAAACCGACAGGACGTCGAAAGAACTGCGACTCTAGTCTGTTGGGACATCTGTCGGGTCTACCTTGAGTTGGTAAAGGCGACGCCGTCGGCGGCTCGAGGCGTTGTCCATTCGGCTGTTCGCCGCAAGCGATTCAGCAAGAGCCAACTTCCTCGTCCGGCAGTTACGATCGTCAGCGCGTAAAAGAGCCCGAACACGACATGAAGCTCCATCAGAAGCCCATAGAATGCGGCGACCGCCATCGCGAATGCGATCTGACTCGACGTCCGGGATGGCGACGTCGCCGGATCGGTGATCATGTAGAAGGTGAACAGAATGAATGCGAAACCGGTCATCGGCAGACACGCAGCCACGATTGGCACGCCATGGACGATCGAGCGCCCCGCCGCCTGCGCCGCGAAGGCCAGCACCCAGGTCGCGATCAGCGGGATGCGTCCCGTGGCCTTGATATTGAGGTAGCTGCCAGTGCAGACGATAATGAGCGGTAATATCCAGTCGACGATGCCGGAGGTGTTCTCTGTAAACTGATAAGGTGGCGCGATACCGACCGTAGGAAAGAGCAGCAGAGTGACGGTGATTCCGAAATTGGAGGGATTTAGGAAGTGGCGGAATATCGGGCGTGTGTCGCGATCAATGCCGACCGCTATGCGGAACACGTATTTGGATGCCATCGCCGTCGACGCCGCAAACGCGATGGCAGCGACGTTCTCCGCGGCGTATAGAAGCATGCCGACGGCGAGCCCGCTGATGTGGGCCGGCAACAGAAACTTCACCAGATTTGTGAAAGAGCCGGCATAGCGCGCTGCGCGACGATTAAGGCGTGCGTCGACGGTTTCGCCCACTAGCTCCGTGCCGTAGGCCGCCGCCAGCGCGACAAGAGGCGTTAGCCAAGATTGCTCGAAGCCGAGAAATGCGTGTCCGAGGATGTTGAGCACCGTGATTGCGAACGCAAATCGCGAGAGGCCACCCAGCCGCTTCTCGGAATACCAGCGGTCCAGAGCCGGCGCGGTCGTCGAGGCCGCGGGGGATTCGACGGGCAGTTCACGGGTCAACGTGATTGACACGGCAAGCTCCTTTCCGTGCTTCGTTTCCGATCGGAAGGGACAGACAATCGTTCAAGCCGAGGACGATCCGGAAGCGCCCCGGCGTGAGGCTGACGACCTCGCTCCGCGCCCCGGTTTCGTCTCGCCATACGATTTCGAGGTCGAAAAGCTCGTTGTCCGGGACCTGGCCGAGTCCGAAGTGAATGTCGGGCGCGCGCCGCCCGCTGTGCCCTGAACCGCCGTCAACGGACGACGTCAAAATACGCCGATCGGGCAATCGCAGACGGGCTTCCGCGCCGATTGCGGCTCTTGTGCCTGCGACCGCGCCCGGGACCCGTAGATCGATGGAGATCGCTCGCCCGGCTTCGGTGGTCTCGTTGCGCAGAAACAAGGAGGGACTCCATTGACGCGCGATGACGACCGCAAGGCGGCCATCGCCGAACACGTCCCCCGTAGCGATGCCGCGCGATACGGTGCCGTCGTCGAGTCCGAGCAAGGGCCATACATCATGGAATCTGCCCTGCCCGTCGGGGACGAACAGGCGATCGTGGTCTTGGCCCGAGAGATCGTCGCCGCGAGAGAAGCGAGGCCAAACCCGGGAGTTCGACAGTAACTCGTCGTTCCCCATAGCCAGTTCCTGTAACTGCGGCCAACGGTTGGTATCGCCGTGCACGAAGCCGATCGCTTGCAGCAGCGCCGGATGACCCGAATTCAAGACGTCGGCGAACTTGATGTCCCAGGCCCAATTGCTGGTCCATGTTCCTCGCGAGTAGCTCTCGTCGCTGTAAGGCGCCTCGCCGCGAAGCCACGCGGTGGTGTCGCCGGTATTGACGAACAGGAAGTGACTCTCGAGCAGCGCATAGGGAGAAGAAATGTTGCTCACGGCGATGGCGGGGCGACCGTCCTCTACGACGTCTCCGAAATCCACGCCCATCCCCTTGAAGGAGTCCCGCCCGAGCACTTTGGAGCGCGGCGTGGGGAGGCCGCGCCTTCCTTCGACAAGGATGAAGCTGGGGTGGCCCGGCGTCGAACGATTGAGCAGCAGGCGATCGGGCCCGAAATCGTTGGCGATATAGATTTCAGGCAATTGGCGAAATTTTCCGAGCTCTTCTTCGTCAGCTTTAATCAGATCGCCGTCGAGATCGCGCGCGGCCATCGCGAGGGTCCACCCCTGCTTCATCTCGGGCGTGAAGGCGTCGCTGGCGTCCCGATAGCGAACGGTTTCGGGACCGGCACCTTGCCAGAGAAGCAGCCGCTTGCTGCCGCTGTTGTCGGCTCGGGACATCGAGTGCTGCATGTCGATTTTGCCGGCCGCCGCAGCATCGAGCACGCGATCGCCTTCTCGGAAGTAGTTGCCGAACAGCAAATCGGGGTGACCGTCTCCATCGATATCCGCCAGGATGGCGGCATTGGTATTCCAGACTTCTCGGTCGGCGACTATCTCGTGAGCGGTGAAAGCTCGGGTGGAAAGTTCCGGCGCATCGTTTCGTAAGAATACGACCGGGGTGCGTCCCCAATAATAGACGACGAGGTCCATCCGACCATCCTCGTTAATGTCCGCGGGCAGACATCCCATCGGGGCGATGGTCGTCGGATCGTAACCCTGAACGGGCGTCGGCAACGCGAAAGGCTGAAATCTCTGGCCGGTGCCGGGTGACGGCAGCACCGAAACACTATTGTTACGCGGGTCGACCAGGCAGATATCTGCCGGGCGGCCCAAGCCGGCGATGTCGGCCAGCGCAACACCGGCACCGACCGAAGATATCCAAGCGTCGATCTGTCGAAGCGACGGGTGAACCTCCCGGATGTCGCGCATCGGCTGTCCGTTGTCTGCGGGCACCAGGTATTCGGCCTTGAAGTGAAGTCCCCCCATCAGCGCCTTCCGGTCCTGCGCGGAAATGTCTCGAGGGGCTGCCAAAGTGTAGAGAACCAAGGCGATGGAAGTTGTCGCTACCTTGGCCGCATGGTCCCGCAACATTCCGATCATTGAATCCTCCGTGCGCTGTGGACGAAGGCGTGCGCGACCCTGTCCCGCCAACTTTGATATCGGGGCGGATCGGTCTCGACATTCGGCAAGCCATGTCTGGAGTCGCGCACGAGCGTGGCGAGTTCGTAAGGCGTTTCATTCCAGACTTCCCTCGCAACCTGGTCGGTGTGCTCCGGTACATGGCGTGCTAGAACGCGAGCTTCGCAAGCGAACGCCACGCCTTGGGCGAAATGGCCTGCATCGTTGCCAGCAGCCTTGAGGGCATCGAGTGCGTCGACATCGGCAACCGGTCCTGCATACGCCATCGCCAGACCTAGTCCCGACCACAAATCATGTTGCCGTTCGACTGCGAACGTCGAAATCAGACGAATTGCGCCGCCGACCGAACCGCCCGAGACGAACCACAGCGCGCGACCGACGCCTTGGTCATAGACATGGATCGCATAGCCCGATTGCTTGCGTCGCCAACCGGCGACGATATTGCGGTGATAGAAGTAGGTATCGTGAAAGCCCAATCCGTCGACAGCAAGCCAACCGTGGATTGGGTCAAGAGCTGCGAGTATCCGCTTGCGCTGCCAAGGTACGCGCGCGAGGGCCCAGCCCGCGCCGACATGGGCAAGATAGGTGAAATCGGAGTTGAACGCAGCGATGCACTGCGGCAACATCGACCGACTGAAGGGAAGGGCGTCCACGACCGCAGCGGCCATCGTTGCGCCTTCGACGGCAAACCCTCGCTCGGCTAACGGTATGCCATCAATGTATCGCAAAACGGCAACCAAATCGCCGGCGGCCAGGGACGCATTGAAGCCCCCAATAAATACCCTGCCGATTCTTTCGAGCTTTGATTGCGACGCAACGTTAGACGACATAAAGCCTCGCGTTTCAAATAGCGCGTCGGCTAAAGATAGCTTCAAAATTCGCCGCACCGGATGGGTCAGAAAATTCATGCCGGCAGACATGCGTTCGTCGTCTGTAGTGGCGCTCATGGCAGCGAGCTCATTAATCGGCGCCAAATCGCTGCCAAGCAGCGCTGAGGAGATGGCACGGAACTTTCTTTTTGGCCTTCTCCCGCGTCGTGACCGTCCAAAACGCCGTACAGCCTTTTTCTTACCAGGGCGAAAGCTTCGTCAGGATCGGAAACGGCGAAAGCCTCGTCCCCCGGACTCTGCTGTTCATGCCAAACATCACCCCGCCATACGCCCGACGCTCCCTGGCGCGGCTCCCGCCAAAATCGAAGACGAAATGATTGAATCACATCGGTAGGATTGCGGGGCATCAGCGCTGCTCGTGCTTACGAAGACAGACTAATCCTCTCGGGTTGGGAGAAGATCGCCGCTGAGTCTATTACCGATACCGACGAATGAAGTTTTCGATCTCGATGAAATCACGGTCTCCTTTTGTGAAGACCGGTATTTCAGTTAGAGAGCGATTTAGGTGAGCCGAACTGAGCTTGAGCGTATTCTCGGATATTGGCGAATAATTCACCCGAAAGAATCTGCCCGTATAGTCGCTCGGTCTCGGGCATAGGTGCGATATTGAGCTCGGCTCTCAGCAAGGCTACGAGCCTCTTATAAGAGCGAACGGCTTCAACACGTTGACCGTTGAGGACGAACAGCAGCATGACATCGCGCTGAACGCTTTCGCGCAACGGGTCTGTCGCCAAAATGCGACGACCGAAATCCAAGGCGCGTTCGTATCGCTCCTGGATCGCCGCGGTACGCATCAGTTCGAATGTGCTGCGGACGAAAAGACAATGCAACCTTTCCCGTTCTTGCAGAATCCACTCGTCGTCGCAGCCGTCGAGAAAGGGGCCTACATATGCATCGACGGCGGCGCTGATTTCCTGTATTTCCGTTTCGGCCAGCGCGCCCGATTGGTGCTGCCTCAGAACCCGTCTAGAGGCAGCTTCCAGCGCGTGGGTGTCGATGTGGAGCGATTGCGATTTCTCGAGGATGACGTCTTCACCGATGGTGACGAGTCGGCGGGAATTGCCGACTGCACCGAGATCCAACATCTTCCGAATCCGCCAAATTGCGGTGTTTAAAGCCGAGCGAGCCTTGTCAGGGTCGATTTCGCCCCAGAAGAGATCAGCAAGACGTTCCCGACGGTGCACGCGTCCGGAAAACTCAAACAGATAGCAGGCGAGGAGGCGCCCAGCCGGCCCGAGGTCAGGTTTTACGATCGTACCGTTGGCCGAAAAGGAAATTCCACCCAGCAATGTAACATTGAGCATGGCAACCCCACAAAACAGCGCATGCCTGAAACAATCTGAAGTCTATCAATAAGTATGATTGCAACCAATACCCAAGAAAAGGCCAATCAGTCACGGTGGGATCACGACACAATAGACGCAGACGGGAATCTCGAAGGGCGATCCCGAGCAAGGTAGTCGCGCCACGCAGTTTCCCAGCTATTGGCGGGGAGAGACGGCTGGCTGCAAGTTATTGATGTCTAGAACATTTATTGGAATCCCTACCTCTCTGCCACTTTATAATATCTTCATAATATCCTCGAAAAGGGGCCGCCGAATAAGGACTTTCTGCATATCCGAGTTTGCCGGCTGCCCCCTTAGTGTATCCCAAGCGCAAGTCAATTTGCCGCGGAGAACCCGCGGAGGGAAGCCCGATATGGCGACGCACATTGCTAAATCAGGAAGTTCGCGCCAGGACAGGATGAGTCCAGCGGGGCGGATGCTCAGTTTCTAGGAATTTCGGCTCCAGCCTTCCGTGCTCTTTCGGTGCGGTATCCAGCGGCCAACCGCGCGCGTCCGCGCTAACCGGCTGCAGACGTACTCAGCGGCGCCGATGAGGACATCCCTCTCTATTGTGCTGTCTGATCGATCGATTTCGCAATTCGAATGCGTCTGCTCATTTCGCGTCTGTTTGTGAGTGATAGCTCTGCAACGACCTTTCTGGATGAGCTGTCGCGCGACCAGCGATTAGTGACCTTGCGGGTGACTTGTGACTACCCGAGCGCTTGGCAATCGCATGATGCACTTCCCAAGACGATCCATAATCCTCGACCCATTCGCGCTGTCGTGAGCAATTGTCCATTCCTAGATCAAGGCAAACCCGACGGGCCTACGCCTTGTTGACAATGAACTCACCGATGACCCGGTCAAGCACCGTCAGAGGCATTGGACCTCTCGAGAGAACCGCATCATGGAAGGCCCTGAGATCGAAGTCCGGACCAAGCGCTTTTTGAACCCGCCTTCGCAGTGAAAGCATGACGGCCTTCCCCGTCGTGTAGCTGGACCCAAGGCCAGGCGTCACGCAGCAGCGGTCGCTTTCCTGTTCGGCGATCGCATCCGGCATGCCGAGGTGCGTCCGGAAATATTGCAAGGCTTGATCACGAGTCCACCGCCTGGAATGCAGGCCGGTGTCGGCCGCGAGGCGGCAGGCGCGCAGCAGTGAGGCAAAGAGGTAGCCGATCTCGCTCATCGGATCGTCGCCGTAGAATCCGCTCTCGTCCACCAACTGCTCGGCGTAGAGCGCCCATCCCTCGCCGTAGCCAGCAAACCACAACGTCCTCGTCAGTAATGGAATATCGAGGTTCTGCAGCGCGAGTGCACTTTGCAGGTGATGGCCAGGCGTAGATTCATGGATCAAGACCGAGGCGACGCGCCATTTTGGCCAGATCGCAGGATTGAGTGCAAAATAGCAAACACCCGGGCGTGAGCCATCGAGACTGGCATCTTCGTAGTAAGCATCAGGCCCCGTCTGCGAAGCGGCGCGGATCAGCGCCTCTGCTTTTGGCAGCTTTCTAAATCTACTCGGAAGCCATTCTCGAATCTTGTCGCGCAACGCCTCCAAGTCGGTCATTAGAGCCTTCCTGCCTTCGTCGGAATTCGGATAGCGGAATGATAGGTCGTCGAAGATCTGATACAGACGTTCTCCCACCGTTCCGTGCGTCAAACCCTGTTTACGGAAAGCCTGCATGAGACGATCTTCGATCTTTCGCGACGTCTCAATAGCAAGCGTGTGAAGTTCGTCGCTATTTTTTTCCGTTGATGTCGTCAGCCTCAGCAGGGCGGCATAGAGTGCCTCCCCGCCCTTCACGCTCCATAACCCTGCATCGCGCCTGGCTCGCGGCCTCAAGCTCGATAAGAGCGCGATCTGGCGGTTCACCGCAGGGACAATCGCATCGTCCCAAATCATCGTCATCTTGCGCAGATGCGAATCTGCCACGGCACGACCGGCAAGCGATCTCACAGGAAACGACATCGGACCCGGTGTGACTGCAAGCTCGCTCAGTTGCCGGATTGTGGCCTCGATGACAAAGTCAAGAGGCAAGAGGCCGCACTCGGAGTCGTGACGGAGGCGCTCGGAGTCCTGATCAAGTGCTACAGCGAAGATCTCCAGACGGCTCAAATAGGCCTCGAGGTCTTCCTGATCTGCAAGGTGATGCTTGCTTATGAGTAATTCGGGAACCGATAGATAAGAACCTTCCATATGCGTGATGGCATAAGGCCGACCGGTCACGGCACCGAATTGCCGATTGACCTCGTTTTCGGCCACAAGCCAGGACATGATGACGTCGTGATTGATCGCGTCCTGTCCGGTGAGTGCATTCCGATCGATCTCGCCGATCTGTGCTCGCCAACTCTGAATGCGTCGTCGATCCTGTTCGCTCGCAGCGACCGATCGATCGTTGAGCTCGAACTTGGCCTTCGTCCAACGTGCTGTCCTATCGAGCCCGAGCGTTGTCACGAGCTCGGGCAGCCTTCGCAATCGCTCGTTTGCAATGAGATCCAGGAGGTGCTGGAGCCTCTGACCTTCAGAAGGCAGCGCCGCCGCAGCGAACATAGCATATGCAGGAGAAGCCGCAGCCAGCAGAGAGACGTTTCTGAGGACCCCTCGACGCGTAACTTGGCCGTCCTTGAACGTTCCCGCTCCGGCATAGCGCTCATCGGGCATTCGATATCCCTTTGCTTGTTGACCCAAGAGCGCTGCTCTGGCTCACGCTTGAGTTTAATCGTCCATGGCACGGGGTTCAATCGTGAGCGAGGCGGCCGCATGGACTTGCCGTGAGTGTGCCGTGAGCCACTCCAGAGTGAAGAACTAGGTTTCGCAGAGGCTGTTTAGATTGCCACCGATGATATTATTGTAGGAATTGATCACGTCTTTGGTGACACGTGTCTTCGATCCTGCGCATTGACAGCGCCCACCGCGTTCTCCCTTGCAAGTTCCACTAGCTGGAGACAGACAGATGGTCCTCACCAGAATCACCGCAATCGTTTTCACGTGCGGGCTCACGTTCGGCTCGCTTGCCTACGCGGCGGACGAATTCGTGAATCCGCCAGCCTCGGGACAACCTTCCAAGCTGGCACCAATACCACGCCTGGAGCAGCTATCCACGCAACTGCCTTCGGCGACACAGCGCAACAGATTCTCGGAATTTGCGGTTTCGCTGACAAGACCCAATGCAGCTCTGAATTCAGATTATGTCGCGATTAGGAGCGTCGTGGACGGCGTGATCGACGCCTTGAGCAAACGCGACGTCGCGAAGATGAGCGAGTACTACTCCAACGATCCGCAATCAACGTTCTTCGGCCCGGTGCTCTACGATGAAACGGGACACATGGTAGGAGCGCAGGCACGCAGCGAATATTTCAAAGGACTCGCGACGGGTCTCTCGTTCTTCAAGAGCGTTTCCGTCAGGCGCCACGACGATGAAATATTCCGAATTGGGGACCCTATCTCGCTGTGGACGGCCACCGGTGACAATTTGGTCGTTTGGAAAGACGGCCGTCAGGTTACGCGACCTTGGCGCTGGACCATGGTGCTCGAAAAAACCTCGGATAACAAATGGATGATTATCCACGAACACACGTCCTTTGGCGACCCAAGCGTCACGCCAAGCCAGTAACGCGGAGAAAAGCAATGCGCAGCATGTCAACAAATCAGAATCTGACGACGCTTCTCGGCCTCTTCGCCCTCGTTGCCACGTCGCTCCCGGTCCGGTCCGAACAGGTCGGAAAGGAGGTCGAAAAGGCCATGACCTCGAGTCTGGTCGAGCGATATCAGTCGATGTCCGACAAGGATCTCGCTGGTCTGGCGTCGCTGCCAGTCAAGCGGCTCGCCCTTCCGACCGCGGGCGTGGATATCATGCGGGCAATCGTGGAGGAGACCTATACCATCGCTGGCGTCGGCAGGGACACGGTTCTGCTGACGGGCTGGATCGCTGTAAGACACGACTCGCCGCGGCTCATTAAGGGAGCAACGAAGCTCCAGTGGGGTTCGGCCCAAATCGACACAGAGTTCGTGGGACTTTCTCTGAAGGGTCGCAGCCCTCTCTTCGGCGACGTTTTTGTCACATTGAACTCGAATGAACCGTCCCTCGGCGTCGTCGGCGCATGGAACTCCGACGACATACCAAAGCAGGCGCAGCGGCTCGAGCAGATGATCCAACTCGCGCAGCAGCGCGTCGCACCGGGCTTTGGCGGGGTCGACGTCCTGATTGAGCCGAAGGACGGCGCCATTCAATTGACGCCACGACTGCCTGATGGCCGTGATCCAAGCGCGCCTGTTCCTCTCAAGCCGGGTGAACAAGCGCCCGCTTTCGCGCCGATCACCCCAAAGGCATCCTGTTCGCTCGCCTTCGCAGCACGAGCATGCAACTGTGCGGCCAACCTGAACATCTTGGTAAGCCTGTCCAATCTCGGACTGAACGTCACGACGGACGGACCGGTCTACATGTACTCCAGCGTCGAAACGATACCGCCGGTCGGCTACACGGCAACCGTGACGCTGACGCCGACGGATTTGGTCGCGGACGGTCGGAGGGTCGGCACCCTCGAGCATGCCGCAGTCAAGTTCCGCGAATTGGTGGAGCACATGTCGCTTGATCCCGCGGCTGATCCCGAAAAGCGGCTGAGCGAGGAAGTAGCAAAGCAGTAGCCCTGCGTTGCAAGACAGGCCATCCCCGTTCTCGGGGGTGGCCGAAGCGGGGCGCGAGACCGACAGACCTTCCTTCTGGCTGAGATGCAAGGCGCGGCAATGCCCACGAGAGACGGCTGCTCCGATACCTTCGAAGGATCTCATTTTCTCGCAGCTCTCGCCGGACATTCCTGCCTTCGGCCGTGGGCCCTGCTCATCGTGTTTTCGATTGTACTCGCTGGCAGCGGCTTCATGGCACGCGGCGTGCTGATTGATACTTCATCGCAGGTATTGACTGCGGGAGGGCGCCATTCGCAGCGCGCGCCAGATCGCGCCGAAAAATTGGTGCTGCTTCTGCGATCAAAGGACGATAGCGAAATCAAATATGAAGCCGTCGAGGGCAGTATCAAGACATTGGAGCGCCTGGTTGGCATTCAGCCGACCGCGATTACATCCATCCTCTCCTTGCCCGAACTCGCGGTCCAAGGTGACTCGATTGTCGCCGAGACCCCACTTCAACTCCGCCATCTAGACGGAATTGGGAAAGACATACGCCGTGCTCTGCTGAATGAAAGTCGGACTGAGACCCTCATTGTCGCCACGCTCGATCAAGAGCCGAGCCCAGAGCTACTCGCGAATATTCGGAGTTCTTTGAATGAAGTCAGAGGTGCCGAGTACGACATTCTGGTGGGAGGCGATGCTGCGGCGAGGGCCGAACTGAGCACGGCAGTTATCACTGATCTGCTGGTGCTTGGACCATTGACGGCTCTTCTGCTTTGGCTCGTGCTCTATAGCTATTACGGTTCTGCTTTGCTGGCGGGAACTATCCTCGGAGAGTCTACGGCCAGCGGCATTGTCACCGTCGGGGTGATGGCACTGCTCGGCGAGCCGATCACGATCATGTCGGTCATGCTGCCTGTCATTCTGCTCACGTCCGGCATTGTCGACGACATGTACTTCATTGACAGAGTCTTGCGCCTGGCAACGATCGATTCTGTTGATTTCAAAAGCGCCATATTTCGTGGGGCTCGGTACACGGCCAAGCCGGTCTTCCTCGGCTCGGCGACTGCCGTCGCCGCCCTGCTTTCACTCTCATGGTGCGGCGTCCCCGCCCTTGAGTCGCTCGCGCGCGTCGGATCGGTCGCCGTCTTCGTCAGCTTCGTTGCCACGTTCTCCTTAATGCCGGCCATGCTAATGCTGCTTCCGCGCAGCACCATGCGCGCGACCGCCAGAAGGTTGAGCGATCGCGTTGGGGACCGATTGGTCCACCGGCCCGGAAAGCAAAGAGCGCTTTGTATCGTTGGCTCCGCAATGATTCTCGTCGTCGCCGGCCGACTCGCTGCCAGTGCGATACCAATCAACGATAGTTGGATTCACAATCTGCCAACTGGTGAAACCCGCGATCTGTCGAACATCGCTGATCAACAACTGGCCGGAGGCTCGATCGCCGAGATACAGATTGCGTTCAAGGGCATCTCAATCTGGTCTCCACCAGCCATCCTGGAGCTGCTACGTCTTGCGGACCGCGTAAGGGGCTTGCCAAAGGTTCGGTCGGTATGGTCTCCGGCTGAGGCGCTCGTCAATCTGCTTGCGACGTTGGCGGGCCGCGACGCCGCTTCTCAACGCAGTGCATGGGTCGAAGGAAGAGAGAAGCTCGGCGATTCGCAGGCCGATCAACTGGCGTCGCTTTTGTCGTCCACGAGGCTGCCGTTTATGAGTCCACTCCAAGTTCGCAGGGCGGACGCGGCACCGCTGGTCGTGGCAATCAAGGATGCGGATGCCGTCGCATTGCGGACCATCGTCGCCTCTCTCCAACCCCGCCCCGAAGATCGGGTCGATACGAAACTCGTCCTGAGTGATCCGATCTGGCGCAGCCTGGAGATCGTCGACTCGCTCGTGAGAACGAGTACCAGCGCCGTGATTGATGCAATCATGCTCGTCACAGCCGTGGTCCTCGTCGTTATGCGATCGTGGCGACTGGCAGTCGTTGCCGGCCTGAGCGTCGCAATCGCGATTGCCGTCATCTACGTCTGCCTCTGGATCTGCGGCGCCTCGTTGGGTATCGCAACAGCTCTTTTCGCTCCGCTCGCCGTGGGGTTCGGAGCAAATTCCGTGACCCACTTGATTGCGGAGTTCGATGCATGCCCGGTGGGTTTCAGTGAAAGGATGGCCTATAGCCAATCCCATGCGATGCCGGCATCAGTGGCAGGAAGCATGGCCGCAATCCTTGGCTTCTCTGCTCTGCTATTGTCTCGCATTCCTGCAAACCAGGCGATGGCGGTGTTGATAATCGGCGGGCTGCTGACGTCGGCCGCTGCGGCAGTCGTCACAGCGCCTGCATGCCTTCACATGCTATACGGAAGATTGCGATGAGGGGCCTGACCCGAGTCGGCCTTTGTCTCGCGACTGCAGCTGTCGGTAGCCTTTTCGTGCGAGCGGCAGCAGCCGGACCGGACGAGACGGAGGCGTTCCAGCTTGTATCCAAGTTCAATCATCGCAGCCTTGGAGAAGCAGGAATCCAGCGGGTGACAATGCTCCTCAAGCGTGGGGACCTGGTATCCCGTCGGTTCGAGATCGTGCGCATATTCTCGCAAGGCGTCGACTCCATTAGGACGGTCGTGACCCTACTCGAACCGGCCTCTCTAGCCGGGCTTGCTTACAGGATTTTGGAATACAACGATGAAGTCCGTCGGGGTGAAGTTCATCTCTATTTGCCTGCCGGGACGCGCACCGTCATGCAATTGAAGCCCTCCCGCTTTTTCGAAGGGCTTTTGGGCGCTGATTTCTCATACGACGATCTCCGCTGGCGCTTGCCTGAGGATGGATGGACGTATCTGTCCCTTGGGCGACAAGCTTCCGGCAACCGCAAGATACATAAGATTCTCGGTTCGCTATCCCGCGACGACGGGAACATCGCCTTCCCTGCAACGGTGCTGTGGCTCGACGATGATACCGGCTTTCTGCTGCGCCGAGCGTACTATCGAAATCTAGCGGATTATCGCGACAATAGAGTTCCAGACAAGGTTCTCGAAGTAGCCGCAAGCCGATGCATCGACGGCGTCAACACGCCCGTTACCATGGTCATGACGTCCGCAGATGGCGATGTGTCGGAACTCCGTCTGCGCACTGCGGTCTACCACCAGAAATCAGTCGACTGGGAAAGATTGTCGACGATCGCGCTTCCTGGTGCCGCTGACTGGGTCAGGTCATTGCCAAGCGTGCAAGCTACGGAGATGGACTCTTCGAATCTGCGGAGTGTGGAGCTATGCGAGCATCCCTGATCGCACTGGGCTTGCTGCTCGGGATCGCCAATCAGACGAACCTCGCCCAGGCACAGATCAGCGCCGGCGAAAACGATGTTTACGGCTATGGAATTCCTTATCCTTTCGTCCATCTGAGACACGGTTCGGCTACGACGCCAGGGACTTCTGCATTCTTGGCTGAAAACGATCCCTTTGCGCTCTACTGGCGAGGCCGCGATCTCGTGCAACGAGTGTATACGGAAGCCGATGGCGCAATGACTAGGGCGGGGGAAATGGGCGGGCCGCTCTATGTTGCCGGGCACGCGTCGGATCGAAGCCCCGAGCCTCCTCGCATGCATCGCGACCATGCGGCATCTTGTGGAATGTGCCATGCTGTTCCGTTCGCTGAGCCAGGCAGCGGACCTGTGATCGCTTCCACCGGACCAAGAGGACGCGACACGCCGCATTTTTTTGGCGCTGGTCTCGTCGAGGCGATCGGGGCGCAAATCCGAGACACGATACTTGCTTCCTGTGACCGATTGAGAAAGGGCTGGATTTCTAAGACTGACGCCATCGCCGGCTGCCAGGCGCTGGTTCGGCCTACAGACACCTCTCTGCCTATCGACTTCGGCAACATCCGACCTGACACGCACGGGATCCCCGCGCTAAATTCGAGCATCCGAGTGTGGTTCGTCGATGCCGCTGGGCTTCCTATCGATGCCGCCGGATTGAACGACGGCAGGGTCGCGGGCTTTGATTTTGCCGTCGACGTCTTCGGATGGGGACGCGGCACCAGATCATGGCCTGACGGCCGCGTGACGAGCGAGGGCGGGGAGGCTGCCACCGTGCGCGAGTTTGCCACCTTGGCCGCAGACGCGCATATCGGAATCGGCTCGGACGATCTCACGCAGGTTGGGCATCGCTTTTCTGCCGATTCGATTGGCGGAAGAGCAAACATATCGCTGTTCGGCGCGCTTCAGTTCGATCTGGGTGCCGTCCATGCTGAAGACCCGTCATCCCTCGACTCTGGCTTGTCGGCACCTCCCTCAACGACGCGCCTGATGTTCACTACCGGTGATCTTGATGCGATCGAGTTCTATATGTTGCATCTGCCGCCCCCGGCCATTCTTGAATCGCCCGAAAGCACACGCGGAGAGGAGGTGTTCAAATCCATTGGATGCGGGCAATGTCATATCGATCGATGGACCGTCATGGATGATCGTCGGCGCTTTGTCGTTGAGCCGCTGACACGTGTTAGCGGAAAAACGTCCCGTATCGAATTGTCTTTGAACAGGCACAAGGCGCAAAAGCCGACGGATGTTCGGGTTTTTTCCGATTTTCGTCAATGGGATATTGGGACCGCGTTCTACGAGCCCAGGTTCGACGGAACAATTCAAACAGTGCATCGCACTGCACCGTTGTGGGGCGTTGCGACGACGGCTCCCTATGGTCACGACGGTCGTTTCGAAACCCTTGAACAGGTCATTCTCGCGCATGGGGGAGCTGCAGATCATGCTGCTCGCGCGTTCGAACGCCTCCCAGAGGAACAGCGCAACGCCGTCATAGCGTTCCTGCGTTCGCTTCAGCTATATCCGACCCTCCAGACCCCTGCCGACATCGATGGCGACGGCGTCGCCTCTGAGGATTTCAGGGTCGGCAGCGTTCGTGTTGGGCGAGAAGTGTTCCAACCGCGCTTTCTGTTCGTGGGTGGCCTTGATGTCGATGTGTTCTGCTGCGTACCGCTGTCCGACGGGGGCATGCGACCATTGTTCAAGCCGCGGTCGTCCACATCAGCGTGGGGGACGCCGAACATCCCGTCTGGAGAGCGCAAATGAAGATACTCGCGCTTACTATGTCAGCGTTGCTATCAATAGGCGTCACGGCGGCAGGTGCCTCCGAGACGGTCGCCATAGACCCGTCCTGCCGCTTTGATTCTCCCGAGTGGACGAAATTTGAGCGCGGGCGGCAATTGTTCCTGAAGGAATGGCCGCGCAGTGAAGGCTTTGGCGCCATTCGGTACGATCCGCACGTCGATCACGTGACAAATTCCTGTTCGACGTGTCACAACCATCCAAGAGGAACGGCCGGCTCTGGTGGAAATTCGCCGGGTTACGGCGGCTTGGGACGAAACACGCCGGACCTATTCGGTGTTGGGAACCTTGAGGCGATCTCCGAATACATACGGGCGTCGATAATAGCGAAGTACAGCTCGAACGGCAGATTCATCACGAAATCCGCCCTGACCGGCGAACGAATTCTGATCGAGGCCATGCCTGGCGTCGTCGTCGATTTTGGAAGCCTGTCACAACGGTCCGATGGCCTTCTCGACGTCGATCCTTCCCTCGTGGTTTGGTTTGTCGACAGAGATGGAAAGCCATTGCCGCCGACGGATGAGACAGGGGCGCATCGCGATATTGGCAGCCCTGATGTCGCTGGATTCGATTTTTTTCATGGTTTCCCCGGTTGGGCCGCATCCGATCATCAATACCCGACCATCCGCATGTTCGTGCTCGGCGTATGGAAAACGATCTTCGGACTTCCATTTACCGATGCTCTGACCAGACCCATCAGTTCCGGCGAGGTATGGGCAGGACGCTCCGTCAGCGGGCGTCGCCAGCTCACGATTCAATCGGTTGAGCAGGCAGGCAACGTCACCGGGCCCAATTCTTCAGATGTTGACGCGATTGAGCATTTTCTGCTCAATCATCCCAGTCCGGCACGGCGCGCAGCCACACCGGAGATCCAACGGGGCGAGATGCTCATGCGGGAAATGGGGTGTACATCATGTCATACGCCTTCCTGGCGGGTTCCCGCAGCACTAGATTTACGCTTCGCCGAATGGTCGGTCGAACTGGACCAGTCCAACAATCTCTCTCGTGTCAGCATTTACAAACCTGTGGGCGAATATCACGTGTTCGACGGTATCTTCAGCGATCTACGCTACCACGATCTCGGAGATCGCTTCCGTGAATATGCTTGGATCAACGATCATCTCGCAGTCCGAACCAAATTCAAGACGCCTCCATTGTGGGGTGTATCGAGTACGGCCCCTTACGGACATGATGGCCTCAGCCCGACTCTCGATGCCGTGATCAGGCGGCACGGCGGCGAGGCTGATGCGGCAGCCCGTTCCTACGAAGCCGCAAGCGAGGCCGACCGTGATGCGGTTCTGCGATTTTTGGAAGGTCTGGTGCTGTTCTCGATCAACGATGCACTTGAATTCAAATGCGGAAGCAATGCCTCCAAAGCAAGGACGCGGCCATGAGCACTCAGACTGTCCAACTGCTCGGCTTTCCTCCCAGCACCTTCTATCAAACTGCTGCACTCGTCCTCACCGAAAAGGGCGTCGCCTTCGAAACGAACATGCCGGCTTTGGCCGACCCGGACTATGCCAAAATCCATCCTTGGCGGCGCGTCCCCGTCCTTGTTCATGATGAGATCACTATCTTCGAGACGCTTGCGATTGCAGTTTACGCGGATTCCAGATTCGAAGGTCCTGCCCTTCAACCGTCGGAAATGTTGGGGCGCGCCAGAATGTTCCAATGGATATCGGCATTCCTCGACTATGGCGTCAACAGCATCCTGGAGTTCTCCGTCCGCGAACGCTTCCTCAAGGCCCTGCGAAATCAAACGGCGGACGAGGCCATCGTCGAGCAACATCGCCCGGCGATGAATTATTTCTGTACGCAACTGAACCGTGGCCTTTCGTCGGCATTTATCGCCGGTCCGTCGATATCGATCGCGGATCTCTTCCTCATTCCCGTGATGATCTATTTCGGGAACACGCCCGAAGGACGGGAAGCGCTGGCAGCCAACTCGAACGTGATGCGCTGGCTAGACGTCGTTAAGAAGCGCCCTTCCGTGACTGCGGTCTGTCCCCAGGTCGATTGGAGAATTGACGCGTGAGGGGCTCATGGAGGAGGGAAAACAGCCCTACAAGAAGCCTGTCGGCAGATCTGCGGGTGCCGACGTATCCGCGTCGTTCCGGGCCGAAGCGGCCGCGTTCATCGCGATTGGTCATGTCGATCTTCACGTTTCAAGAAGATCCTGTGAATCGGCGCCCAACATTGACCCTTCACTTTTGAGATCGATCAATCACTTAGGACGCCAATCGACGTTCGGACCCCAGCAGTTTTGGTGTGTCCGAGAATGGCTCGGGCGGTGAGAGGCCGGTGAGCAGCGGTGAGAGCCACAACTCGGGCCGAGACCAGCCGCCAAAGATAAGCAATGCAACAGATCTGCAACACGAAGTAGGTAAGTTATTGATTTGGAATGCAGCAGAACGGTTTCCTAAACCGTAGGTCGCATGTTCGAGTCATGCCGGGATCGCCAGCCTTCGTTTAAGAAGGCACGCCCCTATTGTATCCGTTGATCGGAGATCGACGCCGCAACCGAAATCGATCGCGGCGCCGTGTGGGCTCGCATCACTGCGCGAGCGTCCAGGTCTGGGTGGCTGCGCCGGAAGCGGTCGCGGTCAGGAGCTGGTTGCCGAGCGAGGTGCCGTTCATGCCGATCACCTCGGCCGGATAGCTGCGCACCGCGATGGTGCTGGTGGACGCGTCATACTTGAAACGCTGGTTGTTGTTGCCGGTGCAGGTCCAGATGATGAGCTGGGCGCCGTCGCCATAGGTGCCGTTGTTGTCGAGACAATAATGCGGATCGGCCATGCTGCGAATCATGCCGGTCAGGTCGTCATAGCTCCAGGTCTGGTTGACGGCCCCGCTGCACGACCACTGGATGACCGCAGTGCCGTCGGCCATGGTGCCGCCATTGACGTCCATGCACAGCGATGAGCTGCGGTTGATGAAGCGCTGTGGCTGGCGCGCCGGCACGGCGCCGGTGTTCACCGGTGCGTAGACCACGCCGAGCTTGTCCACCTCGTCGCCGGACCGCCCGTGGAAGCCTGCGATCTGCCAGCCGGCGGGCGCGGTGTAGGTGGTGCAGCTTGCGGTCGTGGTGCCGCCCGACAGGTGGCGTCCGGCACTGGTGGCGAAATTGATGGAGAACACGCGGGTGTGGCCCTGATACTGGTCGATGCAGAGATTGACCGAGCTCAGCACTTCGCCGCTGCCGAGCGTCAGGGTTTGTGCGGTGCCGCCGGTGCCACCATGCGAGAATACATAGCCGTTCGAGAGAGCGATCTCGACATGATCGACACGGTTGCCGGTCTGGATCGTCAGCTGCTTGACCACGGGTGTGGAGGGCAGTGCCGAACTGTCATTGTAGCTCGTGCCATGCGGGCCGCCGAACTGGTCGCTCAGCGCGAGATTGGCTGCCGTCGCATAGCTCCAGTCCACCTCGATCGGATGATGGTCGGACAGCTGCGTGCCGAAGCTGTCGACGGCGTCCTGGTGGTCGACATAGGCCTTCGCCTGCAGGTTCAGGAAACCATTGCCGCGCCACAGCACCTTGTCGACGATCTCGCAATCCGGCCGCGCGGTCTGCGACGAGCCGCACACCAGATCGCCGCTACCGACAGCCGGCACGCTGCCGCCGCGGATAGTCTGGATCCAGGCATCGCTGAAGCCGCGGTGCAGGAACTCCCAGATGTTCTGGCCGACACGAGTATAGCGCGTATTGGTGTCCCCATAGACCAGGACCGCATTGCCGGCAGAGTTGGCCTCGATATAGCTGACGATCTGATTCACATCCGAAACGCTGTCGGTGAGATCGGTCGAGGAGGTGCCGGACTGTGCGTGCAGATTGTAGACGTCGAGATAGGTGCCCTCGGCGAGGCGGACGCGAATCAGCGAAAATCCCTTTGGCGTCAGCGCATCGGAATCGGCGCGGTTGGTCCAGGTGACGCGATCGAGATCATCGAACCAGAAGCTGCTCATCGTATTGAGCCCGTCACCGATCCCGGCCGTGCCTGAGGTCGGCGTCCGATAAGGGTGGTTGTCGCAGGTATCGTACAGCGTCGCGTGCCAGAGGAAGTCCTCCTGCACGTTGACGATATCGAACGGCTTGACGTAGCAACTGATGATCTGGGTATGCGTGTTGTCCCAACCGTTATAGGCGGTCGGCGTCCCCGCGATGTTGTAGCTCAACGTACTGAATGAGCCGCTGCCGGCGTAGGACTGGCTGGATATTAGCATCGCACCGCCAAAGGCGATCGCGCAGGCGAGATGGTGCAACTTCATTGTTCGAGCTCCCCTCAAGGCGTGGTGAAGAGAGCTCGCGACATAGCTCGCGCGATTTATCATCGCGATGAAGCTTGGAAGACGTTTTGGTTGCGAGGTGGTCAAAATATGTCAATGCAATTAAAAGATGTGTTCTTAAATGTCACCGATCCGATCTGCTGGTTCCTCCGGCGCGACCGGTCCGCCCTTCAAGTCTGATGTTCAGGCCGTCTTGGTGCGCCGCGGCCGCGCGCCGAGCGCCCCATCGCCTGGTCAGCGTTGAATTGAATTTGGGCGTGACAGCCTCTCGATATAATGTACGATACGTCCAGTTATGGTGATGCTGGACGCGACGCCGCGGGGGCTGGACGTTCAGGGGCGGATTCGAGGCATGGCTGACAGCGGCGACTATCAGATCTTCGAAGCGGGCGACGTGGCCCTGCAGTCCGGCCGCGTGTTCCCATCGTTGCGCCTGGCCTACAAGACTTATGGCGCGCTTAACTCCGCCAAGGACAACGTCATCGTCTATCCGACGTCCTTCGGCGCGCAGCATTCGGATATCGACTGGCTGATCGAGCGTGGCGGCGCCCTTGATCCAGACCGCTATTTCATCGTCGCCCCGAACCTGTTCGGCAATGGATTATCGTCGTCGCCCTCCAATTCGCGAGAGCAGCTTGGCGAGGCACCATTCCCGCTGATCAGCTACCACGATGCGGTCGCGGTGCAGCGCCGGTTGCTGGTCGAGCAATTCGGCATCGCCAAAATCGCATTGGTGTACGGCTGGTCGATGGGCGGCATGCAGGCCTATCACTGGGCGGCCTGCTACCCTGATATGGTGAAGCGCGCCGCCGTCGTCTGCGGCAGTGCGCGCTGCTCGCCTTACAATGCCGTCTTTCTCGAAGCGGTGAAGGCAGCGCTCACCGCCGATCCCGCGTTCGTGGATGGCCGTTTCACGCGCAAGCCCGCAGCAGGGCTGCGCGCGATGGGGCGCGTCTATGCGGGCTGGGCGATGTCCTACGAGTTCTACCGCGATGAGACATGGCGCGAATCCGGCTTCGGCTCGCTGGAGGATTATCTGGCCGCCAGCTGGGATACGGCCTTTGCGCATCGGGACGGCAATAATCTGCTGGCGCAGATCGCAACCTGGCAGAATGGGGACATCAGCCGCTGCGCAGCGTTCGGCGGCGACCTCGACCGGGCGCTTGTTGCGATTCGCGCTCGCATCTTGCTGATGCCAGGACAGACCGACCGCTATTTCGATGCCAGGGACAACGAGGCCGAGCTCGGCAGGCTGGTCAATGCCCGCTCTGCCGAACTGCGCCCGATCCCTTCGATCCACGGCCATCGTGCCGGCAATCCGGTCCGGATTCCCGCAGATCGTGCCTTCATCAACGCGGCGGTCTCAAACCTTTTGCAGAGCTGATAGGAGCGCGGGTTCATGAGTTTGGTGCACGCTGTCGATACGCCAGTCCGGCAGAAGCCGCTGACCGCGGCGATGCTCCGCGGCCTTTCAACACGGTCCGATCGGCAGGGCGCAATGCGCACGCTCAGCCATTATGCGGCGATCGCCGTGACCGGGTCCCTGATCTGGCTGGTCTCCTCGCGCGTTGGCGTTGTCTGGGCGCTGCCGCTGATTCTGGTCCAGGGCTTTCTCGTCGCCTTCCTGTTCATGGCGGTCCACGAGACGGCTCACAAGACCGCCTTCAAAAGCCGAGCGTTCAATATCCTGGTCGGCTATGTCTCCGGCTTCATCATCGCACTGCCTTACGACTACTACTGCCTGTTCCACTGGGAGCATCACCGCCACACCCAGGACCCTGATAAGGACCCGGAGCTGATCGTCGGGCCGAAGCCGCGCACCGAGACCCAGCTTGCGATCGCCTATTCGGGCTTGCGGCAGCTTGCCGGCCGCGTGGTCCTGATGCTGGGTCACGCGCTGACCGGAAAGGTGACCGTGCCCTGGGTGCCTGAGAACAAGCGCGCAGCGGTCGTGCGCGAGGCGCGCTGCTATGTCGCGGGCTATGCGCTGTTGCTGATCGCATCCGCCGCCTTCCACACGGCGCTGCTGCTATGGATCTGGGTGCTGCCGCTGTTGCTCGGCCAGTTGTTCCTGCGGCCCTATCTCTATGCCGAGCATACCGGCTGCGATTCGACGCGCAGCGCCTTCGAGAACACGCGCACCACCTACACGACCGCGTTCATGCACTGGTTCGCCTGGAACATGCCCTACCATGTCGAGCACCACGCCTATCCGTCGGTGCCGTTTCATGCGCTGCCGCGGCTGAACCGGATCGTGGACGGCGACATCGTCCATCGCGGCGCCGGCTATGTCGCCGTGACCCGCGAAACCCGGGCCTGGTTTCGCGCGCGTTTCGGTCGGGCCTAGCGCGCTCACGGCCTTGGCCTGAGCAGCGTGTCGACCAGCCGTCGGGCGGCCGCGGGCGAAAGCGGCGCGATGCCGAACACATAGCGGTAGAACAGGGTGCCATAGAGCGCGTCATAAAGATCCGCTGGCTGGCCCTCGGCGGTGATGCTGCCGTCTGTCTGCCCTTCCGCGATGATGTCGACGATGGCGCTGCGGCGGTGCTGCAGATAGCGGGCGAAAAACAACTCGGCCGATCCGGTGTTGGCGATGCATTCGGACACGACGGCGAGCTGGACGCGGCCGAATTCCCCACGCAGCGCCTCCGCATAGGCGGCCGCATGCCGCCGAAGCCGCGTTGCCGCATCGCCTGGGCCGGTCAGCGGCAGCGTCTGCGCCGCGCGATGCAGGAAGGCATCGACCAATAGCGCCTCTCGTGACGGCCACCATTTGTAGATCGTCATCTTCGAGACCTCGGAGCGGCGCGCGATCGCGTCGATGCTTGCGGCGGCAAGGCCCGCATCCGCCATCAGCGCATAGGCGCTCTCCAGGATGGCGGCAGTGGCCTCCGTCGAGCGCGGCCGGCCGCGCCGGCTGGTGGCTGCGGCTTTCCCGGCGGTCGTGCTTTTCGGCATCGGCGAACGTCCAGTCCCATTGTCGTGCGTGAGGCCCGCGGCCCTGCACGCGCTGCGCAAGCATCATCTCTCAACAAAGCCTTAACAGAATCGCTGCAGCCACGCTTCCTGCTTCACCATTTCCGCTTGCCTGAAACGCTGCGACCGACCGTTAAAGCTTCCGACGAAGGACGCAAGAACGAGCGAGAACATGGGTGTGGTGGCGGTCGATCGGATGCTGGTGAAGGCGGCGGAGCATTACAATGCAGGCCGTCCGCAGCCGGCCGAGGTGCTGTGCAATGACATCCTGACCTCGCAGCCGGACTATCTGCCGGCGCTGCATCTCTCCGCGGTTATTGCCTTTGCCTCCGGACGCATGACGGAGGGGGCGGCGCTGCTCGGGCGTGTGTTCGATCTCGATCCGAACCACGTCCCGGCCTTGGATACGCTGGGTGATGCGCTGGCCGTGAAGGGCGAGCATGAAGGTGCGATCAAGGCGTTCGCGCGCGCCGCTGCGCTGCGGCCGCATGATGCCACGCGCCATGCCAAGCTCGGCAGCGCATTGGTCGAGCTGTCGCGGTTCGAGGAGGCCGAGGCCGCCTATCGCCATGCCCTGTCGCTTGCGCCGAATCTGACGCGCACGCGGTTCAACCTCGCGGTCGCGCTGACGCGCCAGCACAAATTTTCCGAAGCCGAGCAGGCCTATCGTGCGGTTCTCTTTGGCGATCCGGCCTATCCCGGCGCCTGGGTCGCGCTTGGGAGCGTGCTGGCCGAGCAGGACAAGTTCGACGAGGCTGTTTCGGCCTATCTGAACGGATTGGGCCTCGATCCGAATGACGCCGCGATCCACAGCGCACTCGGTTCGGTACTGTTCAGGCAGGACCAGTTCGAGGATGCGATCGTCCATTTCCGCCGCGCGATTGCGCTTGCGCCGGGTGATATTGCTGCGGTGGCGCTGCTGGCCCATGCCCTCCATGAGGCCGGCCACGCGGAGGAGGCCGCCGAAACCTACCGCCGGGCTTCGATCCTCGATCCCGCCGACGTTGTCGTGCTGAGCAATCTCGGCGCCTGTCTTTGCCGTCTCGGGCGGCTCGAAGAGGCCGTAGTCGCCTGCGAGCGCGCTTTGGCACTCAAGCCCGATCACGCGCCGGCGCACACCAATCTCGGCATCATCTATGAGAACCAGGGTGATGCCGAGGCGGCCGTCGCCGCACACCGGCGTGCCATTGCCGCCGATGCGGCCTATGCACGCGGTCACGCCAATCTGGCGGTCGCGCTGCGCAACACCGGGGATCTCGACGAGGCGCTCGCAGCGTCGCATCAGGCGGTTGCGCTTGCGCCGGACAATGCGTTGACCCGTTACAACCACGCGCATTTCCTTCTGATGTGCGGCGACTTCAAGAACGGCTTCGTCGAGCATCAATGGGGCCGCAGGTGCAGGAGCCTGTCCGACGGCATGCCGAGCTTCGCCGAGCCGGAGTGGCAGGGCGAGCTGCTCGAGGGCCGCACGCTGCTTCTGTTCGCCGACTATGGCATCGGCGATGCCTTGCAGTTTGTTCGCTATCTGCCGATGGTCGCGGGCAAAGGCGGCTCGATCGTGCTGCAGGTGCAGCCTGCGATCGCATCGCTGTTGCGGCCGATGCCGGGCGTCGCCGTCGTTGCCCGTGGCGAGCCGCTGCCGCATTTCGATCTGCAGCTTGCGCTGATGGATCTGCCGCGCATCTTCGCCACCACGCTCGAAACCATTCCGGCCGATATTCCCTATCTGCAGGCTGATCCGGTGAAAGTCGCGCGCTGGCGGGCGGAGCTTGCCAAGACGCCGCGGCTGAAGGTGGGCGTGGTCTGGGCCGGCAATCCCCGGCACAAGGGCGACGGCCAGCGTTCGCTGGCAGCCGAGGCGGTGCTGCCGCGCCTGATCACGCCCGGCATTCAGCTGTTCAGCCTGCAGAAAGAGCCGCGACCCGCGGATGCGCAGGTCTTGGCGCAGCTCGGCAGCGCGGTCATCGATCTGGCACCGGCGCTCGGCGATTTCGCCGATACCGCCGCCGCCGTCGCGGCCCTCGATCTCGTGATCTCGGTCGATACGTCGACGGCGCATCTCGCCGGCGCGCTGGGCCGTCCGGTGTGGATGCTGCTGCCTTATGCGCTCGACTGGCGCTGGCTGCGCGATCGCGAGGACAGCCCCTGGTATCCGACCATGCGGCTGTTCCGCCAGGAGAAGCCGCGGGCCTGGGACGGCGTGCTGACGCGCGCCGCCGCCGAGCTGGGGCGCGTCGTGGCCGGCCAGCGCGAGCTGATCTGGCCACGGGCGATGCGGAGCTAACCGGCGAGCAGCTCCTTCACCAGCGGCACCACCTTGCGGCCATAGAGCTCGATGCTGCGCATCAGCTTCGCATGCGGCAGGGGCCCTGCGGAATATTTCAGCTGGAAGCGCGACAGCCCGAGCGCCTTTACGGTCGTGGCGATCTTGCGCGCGACGGTCTCGGGCGAGCCGACATAGAGCGAGCCGTGGTCGGCCTCCTGCACGAACTCGTCTCGGCCCATCGGCGGCCAGCCGCGCTCCTTGCCGATCCGGTCGCGCATGATCTTGTAGTCCGGCCACAGCTCCTCGCGTGCCTGCGCATCGGTCTCGGCGACGTAACCCGGCGAGTGCACGCCGATCGGCCCGGCCTCGCGACCGAATTGCTTCAGCGCGCGATGATAGAGCTCGACATAGGGCGCAAAGCGCTGAGGATCGCCGCCGATGATCGCGAGCATCAGTGGCAGCTCATAATGGGCGGCGCGCACCACCGATTCAGGGCTGCCGCCGACGCCGATCCAGGCCTTGAGCCGGCCATGCTCGACCGGAGGATAAACCAGCTGATTGCGCAGCGGCGGCCGCAGCTTGCCCTCCCACGTCACGGGCTCCTGCGCGAGCAGCGTCACGAACAGATCGAGCTTCTCCTCGAACAGCTCGTCGTAGTCCTTCAGATCGAAGCCGAACAGCGGGAAGGATTCGGTGAAGGAGCCGCGCCCCAGGATCACCTCGGCGCGGCCATTGGAGACCGCATCGAGCGTCGCAAAGCGCTGGAACACCCGGATCGGATCGTCCGAGCTCAACACGGTCACGGCAGAACCGAGACGGATGTGCTGCGTTCGCGCAGCAATCGCGGCCAGCGCCACTTCCGGCGAGGAGATCGCGAAATCGCCACGGTGATGCTCCCCCAGCCCGATGAAGTCGATGCCGAGCTCGTCGGCGAGCACGGCTTCCTCGACGACGTCGCGGATCACCTGGGCGTGCGGCAGCTGGGCTCCGTCCTCCTTGCGCGTGACGTCGCCGAATGTATCCAATCCAAATTCAAGCTGTGTGGTCATCGGACGCTTTCTACTTTTGGGACGGCCCCGCGCTCATCGCAAGACGGCCGATCCCACCGCTGCAGCGCGATGTAGGCGTTCGGTGGCGTCGTGGAAAGGGCACGCCGCGAAACGCATCGTTTCGGCTGGTGTCGCCGCTCCTACACCGTCGTGGCTGGGCTTGACGGGATGGCCCAATCAGCACTTATCGTTATTGCGCAGCGAGCGCGTTGTCTTTACCGCCAGCGCTCGCGCATGCGGGCGCCGATGTCGATGCGCGGGCCCTGGCTTGCGACGGGAGACGCGGCCTGTGCGCGCGGCCAGCTGGTGCGCTCGAACAGCGGCACGAGCGCCTCGGGGATGAAGCGCGTGCGCGAGGCGTAGACGTGACGATCCCCGCGCACCGGCTGGCCGTGGACGAAGAAGCGCTGCGGCACCAGGAGATGCAGATCGTCCTTGGCGCGGGTCATCGCGACATAAAGCAGCCGGCGCTCTTCCTCCAACTCCGCACTCGTGCCGGCGCCGAGATCGGACGGCATGCAGCCGTCCACCACGTTCAGCACATGAACGGAATTCCACTCCATGCCCTTGGCCGAGTGGATGGTCGAGAGGATCAGATAATCCTCGTCGAGATGCGGCACGCCAGACTGGTCCGATGTCGCATCCGGAGGATCGAGCGTCAGCTCGGTCAGAAAGCGTTCGCGCGAGGCATAGCCGCTCGCGATCTGTTCGAGCTGCAGCAGGTCGGCGGTGCGTACTTCCGCATCATCGTGCACGCGTTCGAGATGGGGTTGATACCATCGCCGGACCCGCTCGATGTCGGAAGGCCATTCCGACATGAGCAACTGCTCCATCGTCCGCGCAAATGCGCCCCAGTCGTCGCCGGCGCGCGCCGGCGTCGGCTGTCGGCAAAGCGCCGTAACCGGCTCCGGCGCGTCGGAGATCGCGTCAAGCAGGCGCTGCGCCGAGGCCGGCCCTACGCCCGGAATGAGGTGAAGCACGCGAAAGCCGGCGATGCGATCGCGTGGATTTTCGACGAAGCGCAGGAACGCCAGCACGTCCTTGACATGGGCGGCATCGAGGAACTTCAGTCCGCCGAATTTGACGAATGGAATGTTGCGCCTGACCAGCTCCACTTCCAGCGGTCCGCTGTGCGAGGAGGTCCGAAACAGCACCGCTTGCTGTTTCAACGTCACGCCTTCCTCGCGCCTAGCCAGCACCTGCTCGACCACATAGCGCGCCTGGTTGGCCCCGTCGCTGACGGTGACGAGAAGCGGCTTGCGCGAAGCGGCGCGATCGGTCCACAGGTTCTTGGTGAAGCGTTCGCGCGCAAGGCCGATGACGCCATTGGCGGCGGAGAGGATCGGTTGGGTCGAACGATAGTTGCGGTCCAGCGTGACGATCTCCGCGCGCGGGCTGAACTGATCGGGAAAATCCAGGATGTTGCGCACGGTGGCGGCGCGAAACGCGTAGATGGACTGGGCGTCGTCGCCGACCACCGTGAGCCCCGCGCCGTCAGGCTTCAGCGCCAGCAGGATCCGCGACTGCAGATGATTGGTGTCTTGATATTCGTCGACCAGCACATGATCGAAGCGGCTGCCGATCTCTTCGGCAATGGCCGCATCCGCCATCATCTGCGCCCAGTAGAGCAGCAGATCGTCGTAGTCGAGCACGTTCTGCGCCTGCTTGGTCTCGACATAGCCGGCAAACAGCCCCTTGAGCTCATTGGCCCATTCGGCACACCAGGGGAAATGTCGCGCCAAGGCGTGTTCGAGCGCCATGTCGGCGTTGACGCAGCGGGAGTAGATCGCAAGGCAGGTTCCCTTGGTCGGGAAGCGGCGCTGCGTGTTCGACAACCCGCGCTCATGGCGAACGAGGTTCATCAGGTCGGCGGAATCCTCGCGATCATGAATCGTGAAGGCAGGATCGAGCCCGACGCGTTCGGTGTATTCGCGCAACAGCCGCGCCCCGAGACCATGGAAGGTGCCGGCCCAGGTCAGGCCTGCCGTGATGGCCTCGGCATTGGCGCCCAGCACCTTGCGTGCGATGCGCTCGACCCGACGGCTCATCTCGGCTGCGGCGCGGCGCGAGAACGTCATCAGCAGGATGCGTCGCGGATCGGCGCCGTTGACGAGCAGATGCGCGACACGATGCGCCAGCGTGTTGGTCTTGCCGGAGCCGGCGCCGGCGATGATCAGGAGCGGACGGCCCGGCAATGCACCGACGCCGCCATGCTCGACGGCGCGTCGCTGCTCCGGATTGAGATCGTCGAGATATGTCGTCGCTTGCGCCAGCACGAATCGCTCCCCATCCAGCAGAATCCGCGATTTCTTTCGCGCGCGCAACGAGATGCGCGGCGGCTGCAGTATTTTGCCTGATTCGCAATCGCGCTTTTTTGTCACGGTTGCCCACAGAGCGCGCGCGAGATGCTTGCGCTGGCGCGCGGCGACTCCTATCCAATCAGGCCCGTCACGAATCTCGGAAGAACACCGTGCCGAATTTTGCGTCTATCATTGCCGCCGAGCTCGCCGTCCGCGACGCCCAGGTCCAGGCCGCGATCGACCTCCTTGACGGAGGCGCGACCGTTCCGTTCATCGCCCGCTACCGCAAGGAAGCGACCGGCATGCTGGACGACACCCAGCTACGCACGCTCGAAGAACGGCTGCGCTACTTGCGCGAGATGGACGCGCGGCGAACTGCGATCATCGAAAGCATCAAGGCGCAGGGCAAGATGACGCCGGAGATCGAGCTGGCGCTCGCAACAGCCGACACCAAGGCCCGCCTCGAGGACATCTACCTGCCGTTCAAGGAGAAGCGGCGCACCAAGGCGCAGATCGCCAAGGAAGCCGGGCTCGAGCCGCTCGCCGATGTGTTGATCGGCGATCCGATGAAGGATCCGCAGGTCGAGGCCAAGGCCTTCCTCACCAAGGATGGCGAGAATCCGGTCAAGGACGTCAAGGCGGCGTTGGAAGGCGCACGCGCCATCCTGGTCGAGCGCTTCGCCGAGCACGCCGACCTTGTCGGCTCGCTGCGCGAAGAGATGTGGGGACGCGGCCAGGTGAAATCGACGGTGCGCCACGGCAAGAAGACCGCGGGCGCCAAATTCGCCGACTATTTCGAATTCTCCGAGCCGTACACCAAGCTGCCGTCGCATCGCATCCTGGCGATGCTGCGTGGCGAGAAGGAAGAGGTGCTGCAGCTCGATTTCGGCGATGGCGAGCCGGAGGACACGACCGATCCCACGCTGTATGAGAACCGCATCGCGGTCACGTTCGGCGTCTCGCGGCAGGGCCGGCCGGCCGATCAGTTCCTGTCCGACTCCGTCCGCTGGGCCTGGCGTACCCGGATCAAGACCTCGCTGGCGCTCGATATAAGGATGCGGCTGTGGCAGGAGGCCGAGAAGGAAGCTGTCCGCGTGTTCGCGGCCAATCTGCGCGACCTCCTGCTGGCGGCGCCCGCCGGCGGCCGCGCCACGCTCGGACTCGATCCCGGCTTCCGCACCGGCGTCAAGGTCGCGGTCATTGACCGCACCGGCAAGTTTGTCGACCACACCACGATCTATCCGCACGAGCCGCAGCGGCAGTGGAACGAGAGCATGCTCACGCTGGCGCAGCTCTGCGTGAAGCACCGCATCGAGCTGGTCGCCATCGGCAACGGCACCGCCTCGCGCGAGACCGAGAAGCTGGTCGCCGACCTCATCAAGCTGAAGCCGGACCTCAAGCTGACCAAGGCGATCGTCTCCGAGGCCGGCGCCTCGGTCTACTCGGCCTCCGAATTCGCGGCCAAGGAATTTCCCAATCTCGACGTCTCGATCCGCGGCGCGGTCTCGATCGCCCGGCGCCTGCAGGATCCGCTGGGCGAACTGGTCAAGGTGCCGCCGGCCTCGATCGGTGTCGGCCAGTATCAGCACGACCTCAACCAGTATGAGCTGGCGCGCGCGCTCGATGCCACGGTGGAAGACTGCGTGAACGCGGTCGGCGTCGATCTCAACACCGCTTCCGCGCCGCTGCTGGCGCGCGTCTCCGGCATCGGCGAAAGCCTCGCGCAGAACATCGTCGCCCATCGGGACGCCAATGGACCGTTCCCAAGCCGCGACAAGCTGAAGGAAGTGCCGCGGCTGGGGCCGAAGGCGTTCGAGCAATGCGCGGGCTTCCTGCGCATCCGCGACGGCGACAATCCGCTCGACGCCTCCGGCGTGCATCCGGAATCCTATCCGATCGTGAAGAAGATCCTGGAGGCGACCAAGAGCGACATCAAGGCGCTGATCGGCGAGAGCAAAGCGCTGAAAGCGCTCAATCCGGCCAAGTTCGCCGACGAGCGGTTCGGTGTTCCGACCGTCACCGACATCATTCGTGAGCTCGACAAGCCGGGCCGCGACCCGCGTCCGGAATTCAAGACTGCGACCTTCCAGGAGGGCGTCGAGAAGATCAGTGATCTGAAGCCTGGCATGATCCTGGAAGCGACCGTGACCAACGTCGCGGCGTTCGGGGCCTTTGCCGACATCGGCGTGCATCAGGACGGTCTGATCCACATCTCGGCAATGTCCGAAAAGCGCATCAATGATCCGCGGGAGGTGGTGAAGCCCGGCCAGGTCGTGAAGGTGAAGGTGCTGGACGTCGACGTGCCGCGGAACCGGATCTCGTTGACGCTCCGGCTGTCCGATCCGCTGCCGGCCAAGGGCGAGAAGCGCACCAGCGCGCGGCCGCCTGCGGCGGCGCGCATGACCACGCGCGAGGAGAAGCCATCCGGCGGCGGCGCCTTTGCCGCCGCGATGGCCAAGGCGGTGGAGCGGCGCAAGGGCGCATAAGACGAGACATCGCATTTGCGGGCGAGGCCAATGGCGCTGTCGGATGATCCGGCAGCGCCATTTTGCTGCGATGGGGACAAGCTGACCTCTGCGGTCTGAAATCCGTGAACCGGATTGGCTGTCCGGCGACACATCTTCAATCGGAAGCTCGTTCAATCGGAGGGTTCGTCTCGCGCGATTGCGATCGGGAAGGATGCATTGCCATGGCCGATCTGCCCACGCCTGACTTCAGTTTCGATCCCAGCGCGACGGGCGCTTGCGTTGCCGGCGTCCGGCCCTACCGCAACGGCAGCTACCGCCTCGAAGCCGAGACGATCGGGAGCAAATTCATCGTCCACAATTATGGACATGGCGGCGCCGGCATCACCTTGAGCTGGGGCTGCGCGGCCAAGGTGCGCGACCTGGTCAGGGCGCGTCTTGCCGCCTCCGGCCAGAGCCACATTGCCGTGCTTGGTGCGGGGGTCATGGGCTTGACCGCGGCAACCATGCTGGGCGAACTCGGCGCCCCTGTGACGATCTATGCCGATCGCGCACCATCGGAAACGACGTCCCATAAAGCGGGCGGTCAATGGGCGGTTTCGGTGGTGGAGTTTCAGGGCAAGGAGCGTGAGCTCGCCGATATCGTCCGGATCGCCTACACCACGTTCAAGCAAAGTATCGGCAAGGGCTTTGGCGTCTACGAACGGCCGAACTACACTGCGACCCGCTCGCACAATATGGATGTCGTGCTCAAGCTCGCGCCCGGCCTTATTCCAGCGCCGACGGCGCTGCCGCGCTTGCCGTTCGAGGGGCACACGCATTCCGGCTTTGTGTATCAGACGCTCCTGATCGAGCCGCCGGCTTTCTTGTCGAAGCTGCAAACGGATTTGCAGGCGCGCGGCGTGCATATCGTGAAGAAGACGTTCGCCAACAAGTCGGCCGTGTTCGACTTGGCCGAGGGCATCATCGTCAACTGCACCGGACTTGGGGCCATGACGCTCTGGAGCGACACGAAGATGGCGCCGATCAAGGGACAACTTGCAATGCTGCCGCCCCAGCCGGGCCTGACATATCTTTATGGTCAGAGTGGCTATCTGTTTCCGCGCGATGATCATGTCGTGATCGGCGGGACGTTCGAGGTCGGGGTGAACAACGAGATCGCCGACAAGGCAACTTGTCAGGACCTCGTTCGCCACATCGCGTCGTTGTTCGGCAAGGCTGTCAAGAAGCCGCTCCCCGACAATCATATCCATCATCCAGATCATGCACCGATCGTCAACCCGGCCGAGGTTTGAATGGCCGCGACGGCTTGGCATATCCAATCTGGAACCCCACGATGCTGCTTGCGCCGCTGTCGGATTCCGCGAGAGTTGAAATGTCGTTTGTGCACCGCATCGGGCGCAATCGAGCCTGGCGATTCATCTTGAGCCGATCAGCGCGCGAGCAACCGCCTGCGAGCGGCTTCGAGCTGCGAAGACGCGTCAGCCCATCCGATCGAATAGTCAGGCCCGGTGTCCTTTCGGACTGCCTTGCTCAGCGATCGTGCAACGCGTCTTGGAGACTGGTGTTGACTGCATCGAGAACGCGGCGCAATTTTAAATATCGCGGCGTGACATCATCAAGGATGAAGAACGTGTCGTTCTCGTTGGGATCATCCGAGCATGCGCAGTCGAGTTTGGCCTCGACCATGCTCATGCGAATGTGTTGGATGCTCCGACGGTTCCCAGCATTGCTGGTCCCCCACAGCGCTTGTCGAGCGCCGGCTACTACTTGTGGGTTAAGGTCATCAACCGTACAAATACGGGGTGCTCAAAATGTCCAGCGACTATGGTATCCTAAGGCGTGCTTCCATTATTTTTGCTCTCGACGCATGAGTGATCGCACATGGCCGAACAAACAACTTCCCGGGGTGAGATTTTCGTCGTCGATGACGACCCTGCCGTGCGTGACACCCTCTCGATGGTCTTGTCGGCCGGCGGCTATGACGTGATCTGTTTTGCGGACGGAGCCGCATTATTGGCTGTGGCGCGAACGAGGACGCCGGCCTGCATTCTGCTGGATGTGCATATCCCCGGCAAATCCGGGCTCGACATCCTGAGAGAGCTCCACGGCGAGGATTATCCGGCACCGATCTTCATGATTTCCGGGCAAGGTGACATTCCTATGGCGGTGAACGCCATCAAGTACGGCGCGCTCGATTTCATCGAGAAGCCGTTTCGCGGCAGCGAGATCGTCGCGCGGCTGAACGAGGCGATCGGCGCCTTTGCGCGCCGGCAAAAGGAGAATGCGACGCCCAAGATCGGCTCGCTGCATTTTCCTGGTCGGGAGCCGCTGACGCGGCGTGAGCGCGAAGTGCTGGAGCAATTCACCGCCGGCGCTTCGAACAAGGAAGCCGGCCGCTCGCTTGGGATCAGCCCGCGCACGATCGAGGACCATCGCGCCAACATCATGAAGAAGCTCGGCGCCCGAAATGCCGCGGACTTGATCCGCATTGTCATGACGGCGTCACGCGCATCCTGACCGCAGCCGGAGCGGCCGCGCTGCGTGGCGCCGCAGCAAGCTCGCCTCACGCCTCCGCGGCAAGTGCCGTGCGAATCAGTCTGGCGAGCTCCGACTTGCGATAGGGTTTGGCGAGCAGCAGGATCCCGGACTCCAGCCGGCCGTGATGGACAATCGCGTTCTCGGTGTAGCCGGAGGTAAACAGCACCTTCTGACCTGGCCGGATGCGCTGGATTGCGGACGCGAGCTGACGCCCATTCATGAACCCGGGCATGATGATGTCGGTGAACAGCAGCTCGAACGGCGCATCCGATCGCGCGATGGCCAGCGCTTCATTCGCATTCGCAGCCTCCAGCGTGGCATAGCCCAGCGAATGCAGTTGCGCGAGCACGTAGCCGCGCACCAGACGGTCGTCCTCGACCACGAGGATCGTCTCATCGCCACCTTCGATCGGGGCGGCCGAGGCCGCAGCGGAAGCCACCGCGCCGCTGCGGCCTGGCGGCAGATACATCCTGATCGTGGTGCCGTGACCTTCCTCGCTGTAGATCCTGATATGCCCGGCCGATTGCTTGACGAAACCGTAGACCATCGAAAGTCCGAGGCCGGTCCCCTTTCCGGGTCCCTTCGACGTGAAGAAGGGGTTGAAGACCTTGTCCATAATGGCCGTCGGGATGCCCGTGCCGCTGTCGCTGACGGCGATCATCGCATAGCGCCCGGGCCCGACGTCGTCGTAGAGGCTGGTGTAGTTTTCATCGAGATCGGCCCAGCCGGTCTCAAGGATCAACTTGCCGCCATCCGGCATCGCGTCGCGCGCATTGAGCGCCAGATTGATGACGGCCGTGGCGAGCTGGTTGGGATCGACATGGGCGATGCAGCTCTCGTCATTGAACACTGATTCGATTTCGATCTGCTCGCCCAGCGTCGGCCGAAGCAGCTTGGCGGTGTCGATCATCAGCGTATTGATGTCGATCTCGCGCGGTTGCAGCGGCTGCCGCCGCGCGAAGGCGAGCAGATGCTGGGTGAGGGCTGCACCCCGTCCCGCCGCTTCGTCGATCATTTTGGTGATCGCAGCGAGCTGCGGCTCCTTGGCGACGGCGCCGGCAAGGATCTCGATGGTGCCGGTAATGACGGTCAGGATATTGTTGAAGTCGTGCGCAATACCGCCGGTGAGCTGACCGATCGCCTCCATCTTCTCGGATTGGCGAATCCGTTCCTCCGCGGCGACCTTGTCGGTGAGGTCGCGGAAGAAGCCGTTGAAGACGAAGCCGTTACGGGTCTTCAGCGCCGTGACGCTCAGCTCCGCCTTGAATTCGCGGCCGTCGCGGCGGCGGACCATGATCTCATGACGCTGGCCGCTTCCCAATCCGTCGCTTGCACCGGTCAGCAGGACGCGCCCGAGCGCGGCCTTGAGCTCGTCGCGATCCTGCTCGACGGAGATCAGCTCGAAGACGTCCTTGCCCAGAATTTCCTCGCGCGGCCAGCCGAAGATCTTCTCCGCCTGTGAGTTCCAGTTGAGGATGCTGCCGCTATCATCGATCTGGACGAAGGCGTCGAGCGCGGTCTCGACGATATTGCGGGCCAGCTGCTCACTCTCGCGCAGGGTCTCCTGCGCGAGCCGGCTTTCGGTCATGTCGCGGCCGATGAAGAAGTGGCGCTGCACCGGTTCGGACCAGCTTGCGGTCCATGACAGGGTGACGATCCGGCCGTCCTTGTGGACGTAGTGGGAGTCCGAGCTTCGTGGCCGCTGCCCGCGGCGGGAGGCACGCATTCCCTCGCGGGCCTTCGGCAGGTCGTCGGGATGGATGAACTCGGAGCCGCTGCGGCCGATCATCTCCGCCGGAGCGTAGCCGAGGATGGTTTCCGCGCTTGGGCTGACCTGAACCAGCGTACCTTTGCGATCGGTAATCAGGATCAGGTCCTGTGAGCTTTCGAAGATGCGGCGCCGCTCTTCGGTCTGCTGGCGCAGCGCCTGCTCGGTCTTGCGGCTCTCGGTGATGTCGCGCGCGATCATGACGGCGCCGGTGGTCTGCCCGGTCGGTGATTTGATCGGCGCGATGCTGAGCGACACCTGGATCGGCGTGCCGTCCTTGCGCACACGGATGGTTTCGTATTGCTGGATGCGCTCGTCGCGGCCGACCCGCGCCAGAATGTCCTGGGGCTCACCGGTCCGGTCGGTCGGCACGATCAGATCGGTATTGCGCCCGACGGCCTCCTCGGCCGTATAGCCGAACACGCGCTGGGCCGCCGGATTCCAGCCGGTGATGGTGCCGTCGAGCGATTTGGTGATGATCGCATCGCTGGAGGATTCGACGGCGGCGCTGTAGAGGCGCTCGCGCGCGGCGAAGTGGTCGCGGGCCGCCTCGGTCAGGTAATGCTCCTGCACCTCGCGCTCGAGCTCGGCGGTCTTTGACCTGACCTCCTCGAGCACGCGGGCGAAGGCGCGCGCCAGCACGCCGGTCTCTCCGCCGGCAGCGACGGGAATGCTCACAGGCTCGCCGCGGCCGACGCCCTCGACGGCCGCGGTCAGCTGGTGGATCGGCCGGGTCAGGGAGCGCGCCACCAGGAAGGCCAGCACGGCCGCGCACAGCATCGCGATCAGGCCGACCTCGAGAGCCGTCCTGCGGATCGTGACGGCTGGGCTCATGAAGGTGGTGTTGGGGATGGTTTCGATGACGCCCACCCATTCCTGGCCGGCCAACATCGCCGGCGCGAAGGCGATGCCTCCCGGCCGGCCCTGAGCGTCACGGACGATCTGCGCAGAAACCTGGTTCGTGCCGACGGCCGCGGCCAGCGCGGGAAAGTCGTCCTGCCATTTGGTCGACCCGCCACGTTTGGAGGCAAATTCGCGCTCCGATTCCGGATGGAAGAGATAGTCGCCGCGCGCATTGACCACATAGAGCTGCGCTCCCGGGCGGGCAGCTGCCCGCAGCTGCGCAAAGATCGGACGCATGTCGACGTCGATCATGAGGATGGCGAAGGGCTTGCCGTCCGGTGCGAACACCGGCGTTCCGACGCAAAGCATGGGAACGCCGGTTTTCGGGTCCGTCGTGTTTCCGTCCAGAATGACCGGCGAGATGCGGATCTGCCCGGGCGCGAGGCGCAATGTCTCGGCGATATAAGGGCGGTCGCCGCGCTCGATCAGCTCGCTCTCGGGCACGATGCGGACGCTGTTGTTCGGCCCGAGCCGGTCGACGCGGACCAGTTCGCGCCGGTTGTTGTCCAGGCCGATCAGGCGGAACATGGCGTAGTTCGGCTCGGCTTCCAGCTCGGAAAAGAAGCGCATTGCCACCCGTTCGCGCCAGGACTGGGCCGAGAGCCCCTCGCGCGGATCGAGCCCGCCAATCATCATGGTGCGGATCAGCGTCGCGATGCTGGGATCGGCGCGGTAGCTCGCCAGATCGTTGCGCGCGCCACCCACATAGGATTCCAGTTCGGTGGCCATCAGCCGGGCATGCGCCTCGACCCGATCCAGCGCGCGCGGCAGCAATGCCTGCTCGAGACTGCGATAACCCAACCAGCCGACCGCAAACACGGCGATGGCCACCAGCAGGATCATCGCGACCGCAAGCCGGGTGGTCAGGGTCATTCGCTGCCAAGCTGCAAGGAGGCCGAAGCGGTAGGGCGCTTCAGGCGCTGACAGAGTCGGCGAGCTGATTCTGGCCTCAGGAGTTCGAAATAGCATCGGGACCCGGCTTTGAGTGGCCAGCGGCACGGCTGGCGGAGGCAAGACCGTCGGCAACCAGGGCCAGCAGCGTCGCCGGCTTAAACGGCTTTGGCAGGGCCGAGACCGCACCGAGCTTCATGGCCATGGTAAGATAATCGGGTTCGGGAATCGAGCCTGGCGTCTGCGGCCTGCCTGAGGTCATGATGATCGGAACATCCGGACGCTGCTTCAGGATCAGCCGCATGGTTTCCAGCCCGTCCATGCCGGGCATGAAAATGTCGAGCACCAGGAGATCGAAATCCTCAGCACGAAATTTCGAGAATGCTTTTTGGCCGTCCTGCGCGACCACGACCGCGTGTCCGGCCTGCTCCAGGACGCGACGGATCGTCAGTTGAATGACCGGATCGTCGTCCACGACCAGTATCTTTGCCATGGCCTCAAACCCCGATTCGGCTGGCATCAACACCAACGAGCAGTTGCAAAGCTTTGCCCAATTCACGGCCGGCTGCAAGCATTTAGCCGAGCCGCGCAAAGCGATCCCCGGCTAATGGGGCCAAACCGGCAAACCATCGGTTTCACGCCGGACGGAGTTCCGGCGCGCGCGCTCGGAGGGCAGCGAGCGGTTCCGATCCGGACACGCCCAATTGTCCGATCGGAACGCGTCATGTTCGCCTAAGCCCATTAAGCGAAAAGTCACCACGAAACCCGTTTGCGTGTGCCGATGGCTTCGCTCGCTCCGGCCGTCATTCGGCCAGATAGGTCGGATAGGTCCTGCGGATCGCGCCGAGGTCGCCGAGCGTCCCCGAAAGATGGCTGCGCAAATGCGCCTGGGCTTCGTCCGGCTTGCCGTCGGCGATCGATCTGGTGATCAGGCGATGGTGGCGCAGGATGTCCTGCACCTTGCCTGCCGAAGGCAAGTGCAGGCGGCGCAGGCGATCGATGTGGCCGCTGCGGCTGCGCACCAGCAGCCAGAGATCCTGCTTGTCCGCGGCCGCGTAGAGCCGCGCATGAAAGTCGTTGTCGGACGCCATGAAGGCTTCGAGGTCGCCGTCCTTGGCGAATTGTCGCTGACGTCCGATCAGCGCGTCCAGCGCCTCAGCGAGTGCAGCGCTCGGCGACTGTGCGAGCAGCCGCACGATCTCGAGCTCCAGCGCCTGTCTCAGGAAATGCGCCTGCTGGGCCGAGCTGAGGTCGATCCGGCTCACCAGGGTCGCGTGCTGCGGGAATACGTCGACCAGGCCTTCCTCGGCCAACCGCATCAGGGCATCGCGGATCGGTGTCGAACTCAGCCCGAACTCCGCAGCCAGCGCGACCCGCGACAGGGGCGTGCCCGGCGGCAGCGATAAGGTCGTGATCAGGCCGCGCAGCCGTTCGAACACCTGCGGGGCTGCGCGACGGCTCGGATCGAGTCGTTCGCTCGGCGCTGCGGCAGGACGTGATACGGCGATCGGAGGGGCCATGGTTTCGCTACCGTCGCAGAGCACCGGGGAGGCAGGCTTGCCAGAAACGCACTAATGCATTAGTGCATTTGCAAGGGGAGCGTCAAGCAACCCCCGGCGCGCAGGGAAGGACGTCCAACGCATGAGCAGTCAACGAAAGCGCCCCGAGGAGCTGCGCAGTGCGCGCTGGTTCGCGCCCGACGATCTCCGCTCCTTCGGCCATCGCTCGCGCGTGATGCAGATGGGCTACGCCCAGGAGGAGTGGAAGGGCCGGCCTGTCATCGCGATCGTCAATACCTGGTCCGACGCGCAGCCATGTCACATGCATTTCAAGTCGCGGGTCGACGACGTCAAGCGCGGCGTCGCGATGGCCGGTGGTCTGCCGATCGAGCTGCCGGCATTATCGCTGTCGGAATCGCTGCTGAAGCCGACCACGATGCTCTATCGCAACATGCTGGCGATGGATGTCGAGGAGCTGTTGCGCAGCCATCCGGTCGACGGCGTCGTGCTGATGGGCGGCTGCGACAAGACCACGCCGGCGCTGCTGCTCGGCGCCACCAGCATGAACCTGCCGGCGATCTATCTGCCGGCCGGGCCGATGCTGCGCGGCAATTGGAAGGGCAAGACGCTGGGCTCCGGCTCGGACGCCTGGAAATATTGGGATGAGCGGCGCGCCGGCAGGTTGTCGGAGGCGGACTGGAACGCGATGGAGGCCGGCATCGCGCGCAGCCACGGCACCTGCATGACCATGGGCACGGCGTCCACGATGACGGCGATTGCTGAGGCGATCGGCATGACCCTGCCCGGCGCATCCTCGATCCCCGCCGCGGACGCCGAGCACATCCGCATGAGCTCGGCGTGCGGTCGCCGCATCGTCGAGATGGTCTGGGACGATCTGACGCCGGCGAAAATCCAGACGCGGGCGGCATTCGAGAATGCGATTGCGGTGGCGATGGCGATGGGCTGCTCCACCAATGCCATCATTCACGTCATCGCCCAGGCCCGCCGTGCCGGCGCCGATATCGGGTTGGACGATTTCGAAGCGGCCAGCCGCAAGGTGCCGGTGCTGGCCAATGTGCGGCCGAGCGGCGACACCTACCTGATGGAGGATTTCTACTACGCGGGCGGCCTGCGCGGCCTGATGAACCGCATCGCTGAGCATCTCCATCTCGATTGTCTCACCGTGAACGGCCGCACTGTCGGTGAGAATATTGCCGATGCCGAGGTCTACAATGACGACGTCATCCGTCCGGCGTCGAACCCGATCTACCGGGAAGGCGCGCTTGCGGTGCTGAAGGGCAATCTTGCGCCCGACGGCTGCGTCATCAAGCCGTCCGCCTGCGATCCGCGCTTTCTCAAGCATACCGGGCCGGCGCTGGTGTTCGACGACTATCCGTCGATGAAGACGGCGGTCGACGATCCCGATCTCGACGTGACCGCGGATCACGTGCTGATCCTGCGCAATGCCGGGCCCCAAGGCGGTCCGGGCATGCCGGAATGGGGCATGCTGCCGATCCCGACCAAGCTCGTGAAGCAGGGCGTGCGCGACATGGTGCGGCTGTCGGACGCTCGCATGAGCGGCACCAGTTACGGCGCCTGCATCCTGCATGTGGCGCCGGAATCCCATATCGGTGGTCCGCTGGCGCTGGTGAAGAATGGCGATCTCATCACGCTCGACGTTGCCGCGCGCAGCATCAATCTGGATGTGCCCGCGGAAGAGCTGGCACGCCGGCGGGCTGCATGGACGCCGCCGGCGCCGCGTTTCGAGCGCGGCTATGGCTGGATGTTCGCCCGCCATATCAAGCAGGCCAATGACGGCTGCGACTTCGACTTTCTGGAATCCGGCTTCGGCGCCCCGATCGGCGAGCCGGCGATCTACTAATGATGGTCGTTCCGGGGCAGGCGAAGCCTGAACCCGGAACCTCGAGATTTGGCAATCAATCGATCACTGAAACAAAGGTGCGCTCCCTCCCCCTTGCGGGGGTGGGTCGGGGAGGGGGTAACCCCGAGCGACACCATTGATGTGGACCCCCACCCCCTGCCCCTCCCCGCAAGGGGGAGGGGAGAACTGCGAGCACCGCATGACCAAACTCAGCGACGTCACCCGCAACAAACTGAAGACCGTCTCCACCGCGACCGTCGCGACCGCGCTGTTCAAGCGCGGCCTGCGCATCCAGTGCATTCAGAACGTCCATCCCTTGAATCCCGACCAGTCGACCATGGTCGGCGAAGCCTTCACGCTGCGCTACATCCCGGCGCGTGAGGATCTCAACACCATCGACGTGTTTCGCGATCGCAGCCATCCGCAGCGCAAGGCCGTCGAGGATTGTCCGCCGGGTGCGGTGCTGGTGATGGACAGTCGCAAGGACGCGCGGGCAGCGTCAGCAGGGGCTATCCTGGTGAGTCGCCTGCAGCAGCGCGGCGTCGCCGGTGTCGTCACCGACGGCGGTTTCCGCGACTCCGCCGAGATCGCCAGGCTCGGCATTCCCGCCTTCCATCAGCGGCCGAGCGCACCGACCAACCTCACGCTGCACCATGCGATCGAGATCAACGGCCCGATCGCCTGTGGCGACGCGCCGGTGTTTCCCGGCGACGTCATTCTCGGCGATTCCGACGGCGTCATCGTTATCCCCGCGCACCTGGCTGACGAGATCGCCGACGAGACCTTCGAGATGACCGCGTTCGAGGATTTCGTCGCGGAAGAGGTTGCCAGAGGCCGCTCGATCATGGGCCTTTATCCCGCGACGGACCCGCAGACGCCGACTGATTTTGCAGAGTGGCGGAAGAAGAACGGTCGATAGCAGTTACTCCGCTGTCGTCCCGGGCAAGCGCGCCCTTGCGCGCGCAGACCCGGGACCCATAACCACAGGACTTTGTTGTTGCGAAGAA